>NZ_WOFU01000001.1 GCF_016879755.1 Bacillus sp. B15-48 | reverse complement strand
AGGTTGCCCACGTGTTACTCACCCGTCCGCCGCTAATCTTTAAAAGCAAGCTTTTAAAGATTCGCTCGACTTGCATGTATTAGGCACGCCGCCAGCGTTCGTCCTGAGCCAGGATCAAACTCTCCAATAAAGAGTAAGCTTTAGCTCATAAAATAAAACGTTGGCTTGTGATCTTCATTATAGAAGAAACACAAATTATTTTTTGTTGACGCTTGTTTGTTTAGTTTTCAAAGAACGATCGTCACTCAGAAGCGACTTTTATAATATATCATTTGTCGTTTTCGATGTCAACATTTATTTTAAAAAATATAATAACTTAAATGTTTAACACTTGTTACTGACTTTGAAGAGTATACCAACTTTTTTTTATTAGTGCAATAGATTTCCTAAATATTTTTTTAAAAAAAAGGAACACATCTGTAACGGGTTCCGTTTCCTATCGCACAACGTTAATTTGTACAGGAAAATGTAATTCTTTTTGCACTATAAAACGAAACTTCCATCAGAGGGGGTTTTCTTCATCCTTCACTGATGGTTAGTCGCGCAGAGCCCGGTCGAAGTATTACTGCCAGTTAATCTGCGATAAACTAGAGAGATTAAAAAACATTAAATAGCAAAGGTTAAACCTTTCTATTTTGTTTGTGCGCTCGGCGTGGGCGATAACTTGGTGGTGGAAGTCACTACAGGCTTGGCAGTGGGAAATGTTAGCAAATGACAAGGGTGTCCAGATGTTTGCAAACCATTTTCGCCTTCTCCATACCGATTTTTGTGTAGGTTTGAGAATGAATAGACGGAGAATTTCCCGCTAATGTATAAAGGGGAAGCTTTAGAAGTGGATATAAGCGGATAAATTCCGCTTAACTACTCTAAATAAGACAAAATCTAAAGATTTTGATCATATAAACGGAAAAACTCCGCTTATTTTTAAGGAAATATCGGTATTTCCCAGTTTAGGCGGAATTATTCCGTTTATTTTTCAGATGCAGTGAAAGAAATCAACATTCAGTTCTAACTTAGCCTAAGCTTATATAAAATTTCCAATTAAAAATATAACTGCGGTACACTGGCGATTGTACCCCGACATTTTAATATAAAAGTTGCCCACTACAGTTCTCCAAAAATAATAATTGCCATTTCTTTACATCAAAAAAATAGACCTCCAAATTAACATACAATTTGAAGGTCATTTTGCATTACAATTTTAATATTTGCGGTTGATAACGGAGCCAGTTATCACAACTGTTGTGCTCCTTTTTAACCAATCAAGTTATTCTTGTCCTTCTTCATCTGAAGGAGGATCTACTTCGTTTTCTTTCCCTTCTTCATCTGCAGAAGGAGTCACTTCATTTTCTTTTCCTTCTTCAATTACAGAAGGAGTCACTTCATTTTCTTCGTCTTCTTCTACTTTGTCTTCTTCCTTATCAACTTGTGCAACTGTTGACACATATTCATCATGTTCTTTATTCAGGCTAATGAGTTTTACCCCTTGCGTATTACGCCCAGTAATCGATATTCCTTCAACTGGGATTCGGATTAAAACGCCACCTGTCGTAATCAACATGAGGTCTTCTTCCCCATTAACGACTTTCATTGTCACAAGACTTCCGTTTTTATCTGTGATATTACATGTTTTAATTCCTTTTCCGCCGCGACCTTGCCTTCTGTACTCTGTTGCCGGGGTACGTTTTCCGTAACCATTTCTCGTCACGACGAGAATATCAGCACTTTCATCTAGTACTTCCATGCCCACGACGTCATCTTTTTCGTCAAGGGAAATTCCTTTTACGCCAGTTGCCGTACGCCCCATAATCCGCACATCTGTTTCAGGGAAGCGAATCATCGACCCACCCTTTGTACCGATAATGATTTCTTTGTTGCCATCCGTTAACTGAACTGAAATTAATTCATCGCCTTCACGTAAGTTTAAAGCAATCAAACCATTATTTCTGATATTCGCAAATGAAGTAAGTGAGGAACGTTTTACAATTCCATCTTTTGTTGCAAAGAATAAGCTCCAGTTATCAACAAAATCCTCTACATGGATAATCGCATTAACCCATTCTCCTTTTTCAATTTCAAGGAGATTTATAATTGGTAATCCTTTTGCTGTCCTGCCGAATTCTGGAATTTCATACCCTTTCGAACGATAGACTTTTCCTTTATTTGTAAAGAAGAGAATCGTATCATGCGTTGAGGTTGTAATAAGATGTTCTACGAAATCATCCTCATTTGTTCCCATTCCTTGAATTCCACGGCCACCTCGTTTCTGGGCACGGTAAGTTGATACAGGCAGGCGTTTTATATACCCATTATGTGTAAGGGTGATAACAACATTTTCTCGAGGGATTAAATCCTCGTCTTCAATCATTTCAAATCCACTCGTAATGATTTCAGTACGACGTTTATCATTAAAACGTTCCTTGACTTCTTCAAGTTCTTCGCGAATAATCTCAAGAACCTTTTCTCCATCAGCTAAGATTGCTTTTAACTCAGCAATTAGCTTTACAAGGCTTTGGTATTCCTCTTCAATTTTTTCGCGTTCTAAGCCGGTCAAACGCTGCAAGCGCATATCGAGAATTGCCTGTGCTTGTTTTTCAGATAAACTGAACTCTGTCATTAAGCCTTCACGGGCAATATCCGTCGTACGCGAACTGCGAATTAAGGTAATAATCGCGTCAAGATTATCAAGGGCAATTCTTAAGCCTTCTAAAATATGAGCACGTGCTTCCGCTTTACGGAGTTCAAACTCTGTTCTGCGGCGAATGACTACTTTTTGGTGTTCCAAATAATATTCCAAACATTGTTTTAAGCTCAATACTTTTGGTTGACCATCTACAAGTGCCAGTGTATTGATCCCAAAATTTGTTTGTAAAGCTGTCTGTTTGTATAAATTATTTAATAAAACATTGGCATTCGCATCTCTCCGAACTTCAATGACGATTCGTAAACCTTCGCGATCCGACTCATCGCGTAAGTCAGTGATTCCGTCAATTTTTTTATCACGGACGAGTTCAGCGATTTTCTCAATTAGTTTTGCTTTATTTACTTGGAAAGGAATCTCATCGACAATAATAACTTCTTTGCCGTTCGTTTTTTGTTCGATTCTAACTTTCGCTCTGAGAGTAACTGAACCTCTCCCTGTTTCATATGCTTTACGAATTCCACTGCGTCCGAGGATTAAACCTCCGGTTGGAAAATCAGGTCCTGGGATAATTTCCATCAATTCTTGAACAGTGATTTCCGGGTCCTTACTTATCGCGAGAACTCCATCAATGATTTCTCCAAGCTGATGAGGTGGGATATTGGTCGCCATCCCAACAGCGATACCTGAAGTCCCATTAACAAGCAGGTTAGGAAATCTCGATGGGAGAACAATCGGTTCACGTTCCGAACCATCGTAGTTATCTTGATAATCAATTGTATCTTTGTTAAGATCACGCAAAAGCTCCATCGATATTTTCGACATACGTGCTTCCGTATAACGCATCGCTGCAGCGGAATCACCATCAATAGAACCGAAATTCCCATGGCCGTCAATGAGCATATAACGATAGCTAAAGTCTTGAGCCATTCGCACCATTGTCTCATATACAGCTTGGTCACCATGTGGGTGATACTTACCGATTACTTCCCCAACGATACGTGCAGATTTTTTAAATGGCTTATCTGAGTGCATTCCAAGATCATGCATCGCATACAATATACGACGGTGCACCGGTTTCAGACCATCCCTAACATCCGGGAGTGCCCTAGCTACGATAACACTCATAGCATAGTCTAAGAAAGACGTACGCATTTCATGGCTTATATTTATTTCTTTCACACGAGGATTTGGCGTTTCTGCCATATGTAAAACCTCCCTTTTTGGAAAAACGAGTGAGCTTGTCCAGCCCTGACATAGCTGTCAGGGCTTATAGAAAAGCAGGATAGACGAGAATCTATCCTGTTAAATATCTAAGTTTTTAACATAAACAGCGTTTTCTTCAATAAACTGACGTCTTGGTTCAACTTTATCCCCCATTAGCATATCAAATGTTTCATCCGCTTCGATTGCATCTTCTAAACTTACTTGTAAAAGCAAGCGGTTTTCAGGGTTCATTGTTGTTTCCCAAAGCTGGTCCGGGTTCATTTCACCAAGACCTTTATATCGTTGAATACCTGGCTTTGGTTGTGCCGGAAGCGCTGCGAAAATTCCCTCGAGCTGCTTTTCATTATAAGCATATTCAACACGTTTCCCTTGTTGAACTTTATATAAAGGTGGTTGGGCAATATAAATATAACCAGCTTCAATAACTTGTCTCATATATCGATAGAAGAACGTCAATAACAATGTGCGGATATGAGCGCCGTCGACATCAGCATCTGTCATGATGACAATTTTATGGTAGCGTGCCCTTGTTATATCATAATCTTCACCAATTCCGGTTCCTATCGCCGTAATTAACGCTCTTACTTCGTTATTGGAAAGGATTTTATCTAAACGGGCTTTCTCGACGTTCAAAATTTTTCCCCTTAGCGGGAGAATCGCTTGGAAATGGCGGTCACGTCCTTGCTTTGCCGAACCACCGGCAGAGTCTCCCTCAACGATGTAAAGTTCGCTAATCGATGGATCCCTAGAAGAACAATCCGCAAGCTTCCCTGGCAGGCTGGAAACTTCTAAGGCACTTTTTCGCCTTGTTAATTCCCGGGCCTTTTTCGCCGCAAGCCTTGCCCTTGCTGCCATTAACCCTTTTTCAACAATCTTTCGAGCCACGGAAGGGTTTTCGAGCAAATACTTCTCGAAGTGTTCCGAAAACGTCGTATCCGTAACATTCCGAACTTCCGAATTTCCGAATTTCGTTTTCGTTTGCCCTTCAAATTGAGGATCAGGATGCTTGATTGAAACGATGGCTGTAAGCCCTTCTCGCACATCCTCACCAGAAAGGTTCGAATCATTCTCTTTAAAAATACCGCTTTTCCGAGCGTAATCGTTGATCACTCTCGTTAAACTCGTTTTAAAGCCAGATTCATGTGTTCCGCCTTCATACGTATGAATATTATTCGCAAATGAGTATAGATTGCACGCAAATCCATCATTGTACTGTAAGGCGACTTCAACTGTAATGCCGTCTTTTTCACCTTCAATATAAATCGGCTCCTCATGGAGAACATCCCGCGTGCGGTTTAAATGTTCTACATAAGATTTGATGCCACCTTCGTAAAAGTATTCATTTTTTTTATTTTCAGCACGCTTATCTTCAATCGAAATTTTTAATCCGCGGTTTAAAAATGCGAGTTCACGAAGACGGGTCGATAAAATTTCAAAATCATACTCAATCGTTTCTGTGAAAATTTCAGTATCAGGGACAAAGTGAATCATTGTTCCTGTCTTATCTGTCTCACCAACAACTTTTAATTCTGACTTAATTGCACCACGTTCAAAGGAAATATGATAAATTTTCCCATCCCTATGGACATACACCTCTAACAACGTCGAAAGAGCATTTACAACAGAGGCTCCAACCCCGTGAAGGCCTCCGGAAACCTTGTAGCCTCCACCACCGAACTTACCACCGGCATGAAGAACAGTCATAATGACTTCAACTGCAGGTCTGCCCATTTTCTCCTGAATACCGACTGGAATCCCGCGACCATTATCCATGACTGTAATGCTATTATCCTTTTCAATGACCACACTGACCTCATCACAATAACCAGCTAGGGCTTCATCGATGCTATTATCGACAATTTCCCAGACGAGGTGATGAAGGCCCTTTACACTTGTTGATCCGATATACATTCCTGGTCGTTTACGTACAGCCTCCAAACCTTCGAGGACCTGTATTTGATTTGCATCATACGTTTGCCCATGCATGGCATCTTGTTCCATTGCCATATCGATCACCTACACTTTTCATTTTAAAAAACATTTTAAAATCTATTAAATAAACTCTTGAACAGTTAATTGCTGGATTCGCTTTTTTAAGGTTCCTGCTGCTAGAGGGGAATAGTATATTTGTTTATGTGTGATAACGATGGATTTATAGTCTTTTTTCGCTAAATTAACTGTCTCTGATTTATGTTGGGTGAGAAATTCCTCAAGAGTGTCGGAGAAATTAACGCTTTCCTTGTCTAAAATAGCAATGATTCCACTCGTTCGCACTAGTGTCTCTTCTCCAATATGCAAATACATTGATTCACCTCACTGAAATCTTGTCATCATTCCAGATTGAACTCGGTAAGCAGCAGCCTCTTTAAGGGTTGCATGTTCAATTCCGTCTACACTTGTTGTTGTCACGAAGGTTTGAACTTTTCCCTGAATTGTATTTAATAAATGGGACTGACGATAATCATCTAGTTCCGATAACACATCATCCAATAAAAGAATTGGGTACTCGCCAATTTCTTTGTGAATCAATTCAATTTCAGCCAGCTTCACGGAGAGCGCCGTCGTCCGTTGTTGGCCTTGTGAACCAAATGTTTGAACATCTCTACCATTCACATTAAATTGTAGATCATCACGGTGAGGTCCAAATAAAGTTGTACCTCGCTCAATTTCTCGATTTTTCACTTTCATAAATTTATCATTATAGACTTCTATCATTCTCGACAAATCTTGTTGTTCTGATACATCAACAGATGGTTTATACTCAATTTCCAACGTTTCTAGCCCTCTTGATATGCCTTGATGAATCGGAAAGGCCCATTGTTCAAGCAAATGGAGAAATTCAAAACGTTTAGCAATGACTTTCGTTCCCATTTGGATAAATTGTTCAGTTAGAATTTCAAGCATCGTATGATTGGTCTGTTGTTTTAGCTGCAGCTGTTTAAGATAATGATTCCGCTGTTGAAGAATCTTTTGATATTGGCTCATATCATGCAGGTAAATCGGTGATACTTGCCCAATTTCCATATCAATAAAACGGCGCCTTACTTGAGGGCTCCCTTTTACAAGATGGAGATCTTCTGGCGCAAACATAACAACATTCATATTTCCGATATACTGGCTTAATTTTCGCTGTTCAATATGATTAAATTTCGCTCGTTTCCCTTTTTTGGAAATAACAAGCTGCAGCGGTACGGAACCATTCGTCTTTTTAACCCTACCTTCTATTTTAGCATAATCTGTGTCCCAGCGAATCAATTCTTTATCATTTGCTGTCCGATGTGATTTTGCCATCGCTAAAACATAAATGGATTCCATCACATTTGTTTTCCCTTGAGCATTCTCGCCGATAATAACATTTACTTTATTTTCAAATTCCGCTTCTAATTGTTCATAATTGCGATAATTTTTTAATTCAACGCTCTCTATGTGCATGAATGGCCCATCCTTTAATCACTCAATGAATGACATGAAACTCGCCAAAACCTGGGATTGCAATCTTATCCCCATTCCGGAGTTTCCTTCCTCTTCTTTGGTCCTGTTCGCCATTGATAAAGACTTCATGTTCACTTAAAAACCATTTAGCCATTCCACCAGATTGAATCACCTCTGCTAATTTGAGGAATTGGCCTAACGTAATGAACTCTGTATCAATTTTAATTTGTTCGCTCATCTTTTCACCCCATTCTGAAAAGAATCTAATACTTAATTTTACTAAAATAAATAGATAGATACAAGGGGAACACATTTGCTAACTCATAAAAGGGGGATTCCGAAGGTTCGTAAGAGGTTCTGAAAGAAAATAACCTCTTGCCATTGTGACAAGAGGATTCAATCAGTTAGTATGTCCGAACAGGTAAAATTAGCTGCAATGTTGCTTCGTCATTTAATGGGCGGATAATAAACGGTCTCATCGCTCCAGTAAAGGAAATTTGTATTTCCGTTCCTTCAATCGCCTTAAGTGCATCCATCATGTATTTTGCACTAAACGAAATTTTTAACTCCTCACCCTCAAACGACTGTGCTGTCAACTCTTCGACAACTTTCCCGATTTCCGGTGTATTGGAGGAAATTTCAATTGTGGTTTCCCCAATTGAAACAAATTTTACGACATTATTTTTTCCTTCACGTGCCAAAAGAGAGGCACGATCAATTGCTTGTAAAAATGCTTTTGTATTTACAATCACATCTGTTTTTTTATCTGACGGAATCAACCTTGCTGTATCTGGGTAGTTCCCCTCAAGAAGGCGTGAGAAAAATAATAAATGTTTTGCTTTAAACAAAATTTGGTTTTCCGTTATGACAATATCGATCATTTCAGAAGTGTCATCAAGAATTTTACTTAATTCAGTTAAGCTTTTACCGGGGATAACGACATTATGTTGGCCTTCCAACTCAGTTCCTGTCTCTATACGGGCTTTTCTCAACGCTAGACGATGGCTATCTGTACCAATACAGACCAGTTCGTTATTTAGAACCTTCCAGTTTACACCTGTCAAGATAGGTCGTGTTTCTGAGGTGGACACTGCAAAGACAGTTTGACGTATTAATGTTTTTAACAGATCTGTTGGCATCCGAAAGAGATTATCTTCTTCTAATTGTGGTAAGTGCGGATATTCATCGGCATCGAGACCATTTAAATTGAATTCTGATTTTCCAGAACGAATCACAGTTTGTAAATGGTTTTCGACATCAATCTCGACTGTATCTGTTGGTAGTTTTCTAACAATTTCACTAAAAAACTTCGCTTGAAGAACAACTGCACCAGGCTGCTTTATTTCAACAATTTCATTGCCATCTTCCTCTTTAGGAATAAAGGATTCGATTGAAATGTCTGAGTCACTTCCAGTTAACGTTACTCCTTCCTCGGTAGCAACAATTTTTATTCCAGTTAAGATTGGAATGGTCGTTTTGCTTGTAACAGCCTTCATAACGTCTTGGACACTTTGTAATAAATGGTCCCGCTGGATAGCAAATTTCATTTTAAATCCTCCAATTTGGTATTTCATTCGCTAGAATGGCATATACTAATTATTTTTTAATAAAAGTAGTAAAAGTACTAGTAGGTCCTGTGGATTTGTGGATAACTATTCATTCGATACGGAAATACAGCCCATCCCCATGTGGACAGACTGTGCATAAACCTGTTCGAGTTATTCACAATTTCTACAATTTCAATTGTTCATGGATTTCTTTAAGCTGATGCTGAAGGGTTGAATCTGTCGCAAGGAGCTTTGAAATCTTTTCATGAGCATGAATCACAGTCGTATGATCTCGTCCTCCGAATTCTTCGCCAATTTTCGGAAGGGAGAAATCAGTAAGTTCACGTGAAAGATACATCGCTATTTGTCTAGGGAATGCGACTGATTTCGTCCGTTTCTTTGCTTTAAAATCCTCGAGTTTCACATTAAAATGCTGACCAACTGTTTTTTGGATATCGAGAATCGTAATGACCTTTGGTTTTGAATTCGGAATGATATTCTTCAATGCTTCCGCGGCCAAGTCAGCATTAATATCTTTATTAATCAACGAAGAATAGGCAACTACTCTTATAAGCGCTCCTTCAAGTTCACGAATATTGGAATCGATTTGGTTCGCAATATAGAGCATTACCTCATTCGGAATGTCTAAGCCTTCTGCTTTAGCTTTTTTCCTTAAAATGGCAATTCTCGTTTCGAGGTCTGGAGGGGTAATATCGGTAATTAATCCCCATTCGAACCGAGAACGTAAACGATCTTCTAAAGTTGGAATTTCTTTAGGTGGCCGGTCACTCGAAATAATAATTTGTTTGCTTTCTTCGTGCAATGTATTAAAAGTATGGAAAAATTCTTCTTGGGTCGATTCTTTTCCAGCTAAAAACTGAATATCATCTATTAAGAGAATATCGACTTTACGATATTTATTGCGAAATTCAACGGCTTTATTGTCGCGAATTGAATTAATAAACTCGTTCGTAAATTTTTCAGATGATAAATAAACGACTTTTGCTGAAGGGGTATGTTCCTGGACGTAGTGGCCAATCGCATGCATTAAGTGTGTTTTTCCAAGTCCTACTCCTCCATAAATAAAGAGGGGATTATAGGCTTTCGCTGGAGCTTCAGCAACCGCAAGCGAAGCAGCGTGAGCAAAACGATTCCCTGAACCGATAACAAAAGTGTCAAATGTATATTTAGGATTTAACATATTCTGATGAGGTTCGTATTGGTCTTCTGCTTTGTTATTTTTTTTAGGCGGAACCGGCAGATTGACTGCTTCATCGTTTTGGTTTTGCGGAATGACAAACTTTATTATTAAGTTTTCACCAGTAATCTCATAAATAACATCATTAATTAATTGGGAATACCGCTCTTCCAGCCAATCACGGGCAAATTCATTTGGGGCTGTAATTGTTAATGTGTCTCTCTGAAGTGAGTGGGCCGTTGTTGATTTTAGCCAAGTATCAAAGCTAGGCTTGCTAATTTTTTTCTCTATTTTTGACAAGGCCTTATCCCAGAGGTCCGCAATATTTTCCAATCATATCCCTCCTTGTGTGAGTTTTTACAAATAACCGAACAAAAATTTATAATTATACAATTCTACTAATGTGGACAAATATATAATAGGAAATAAAGCGGTTTTTCGACAATATCCACTGCTTGTGGACAAATATATAAGCACAGACGTGAATAAACTATCCACAAGTTATCCACAGTCTGTGAATAAGTCCGAACTCGCTAATAGTTATCAAGAGTGAAAACACAAATATAATATCAGATAATCTAAGATGGTGCAACGCCTTTTCATACTTTATCCACAGAGATAAAGACGTGTGGAGAAAAAATGTCCACAAGGTGTTATATGTGTACAAGTTGTTAATACGGTTTGTGGATAAAGAAAAATGGTGTCGAATTTTGTCCACAAGCTGATTAGGAGACGTAAAGAGGAAAAAGTTACCACTAAACAAACGGCCGTTAATTTTTAGTTTCTATTGACTTTTTTTAGGTAACATCTTTATAATAGACAAGACTGTCTGGAATAACGATTTCCTCAGGGAGGTGTCATATATGAAAAGAACTTACCAACCAAAGAAACGTAAGCATAGTAAAGTTCACGGCTTCCGTAGTCGTATGAGCTCACCAAGCGGCCGCAAGGTTCTTGCTAACCGTCGTCGTAAAGGAAGAAAAGTTTTATCAGCCTAGGCCACTGAACTGTCAGTGGTCTTTTTTCTCTTTGCTTGAAATCATAGATTAATTTTTCCTATTTTACGTAATAACAAGCTGTTCATTGAAATGAAGGTGTAATAAATGAAAAAAGAATTACGAATTAAAAAAAATAAAGAAATTCAAGACGTTTTTAAAAACGGAAAGTCGTTTGCAAATCGGCAATTTGTCGTTTACGTTTTGGAAAAAGAGGGCCAGGATACATTTCGGATCGGCTTATCTGTTAGTAAGAAATTAGGGAATGCGGTCACTCGCAACCAAATTAAAAGATATATTCGCCAATCTGTCCTCGAGTTAAAAGAGATAATTAAAACGGGAAATGATTATGTAATTATTGCTAGAAATCCAGCAGCAACAATGGGAATGCACGAAGTGAAAAAAAGTTTGGAACATGTTTTGAAAGTCGCTCGTGTTTTGAAAAAAAACAACAGTGGTCATAATGCATAGAGGAAATATTTTTTGTGCTTCATTTTTTTAAAGCACTTTCATATAAAAGATGATAAAATACATTTGGATTGCCAATGACTTTTACCTGCAAAATGATGACGGCTATAATTTTCGAATAGATGTGAAGCCCATTTATATATAGATAAAATTCATTGTGTAATAATCATGTTAGGAGGAAATGAGGCTTGAAAAAGAGAATATTATTGATAGCGGGCCTATTGCTTGTCATGACCGTTTTGACGGGCTGTATGGAATATGATCAAGCAATTACATCTGAAAGTGAAGGTTTTTGGAATCAATATATCGTTTATCCGCTCTCATGGTTAATCATTAAAATGGCGGACTTACTATGGGATAGTTATGGACTAGCAATCATTGCGGTAACCCTCCTTATTCGTTTTGCAATTTTACCGTTAATGATTAAACAAACGAAGAGCTCAAAAGCAATGCAGGCGATTCAACCTGAATTAAAGGAGCTACAGGGAAAATATAGTTCAAAAGATCAAAAGACACAGCAAAAACTTCAGCAAGAAACGATGGCTTTATTTCAAAAGCACGGAGTAAACCCACTCGCAGGCTGTATGCCAATTTTAATTCAAATGCCAATCTTAATTGGTTTTTACCATGCGATCGTTCGTACGCGAGAAATCGCTGGTCATACATTTTTATGGTTTGATTTAGGTTTCCCGGACCCGTTTTTCATTTTGCCAGTGGTAGCAGGTGTCACGACCTTTTTACAGCAAAAAATTATGATGGTTGGAATGCCTGACAATCCGCAAATGAAAATGATGCTTTGGATGATGCCGATCATGATTGTTGTGTTTGCTGTCACGCTTCCATCAGCTTTATCTTTATATTGGGTAATCGGAAACGTTTTCTCAATTGTACAAACTTATTTTATTAAAGGGCCGGATTTAAAGAAAGCACCACAAGTAGCAACAGCAACCGGCAAAGCGGGAGGAGCAAAGAAAAAGTGAAACAAATAACTGCTACAGGACAAACAGTCGAGGCAGCAGTAGAATCAGCACTAGCCCAATTAAATACTTCAAAGGATCAGACCGAAATTCAAATTGTTGACGAAGGCAAAAAAGGGTTTTTGGGTATATTTGGTTCCCGGCCTGCAGTTGTTAAAGTGACAATGAAAATGGACCCAATTGAGGAAGCTGTTACGTATTTGAAACAGGTTGCGAAAGGGCTCGGAGCCCCAATTGAAGTAGAAATGAAGCAAGAAGGAAAACAAATTCAGCTCATACTTACAGGTGAAAAGATTGCTTTATTAATTGGGAAAAGAGGACAAACACTTAACTCGCTGCAATATTTAACTCAGCTTGTGATAAACCGTCATGCAAATCAATTTTTTAATGTGATTTTAGATGCAGAAGATTATCGGACAAGAAGAAATGAAACACTGATGCAGTTAGCCGAAAGATTAGCTCAAAAGGCTGTGCGAACGGGGAGAGAAGTGGCTTTAGAACCGATGCCGGCATATGAGCGTAAAGTGATTCATACCGCCTTAATGGGAAATAAAAAAATTAAAACGTATTCCAATGGTGCCGATCCTTATCGTCATATCGTAATTGCACCCAGCAGGAAAACAGTAAAAACCGATCTATAATAGATCGGTTTTTTTGTTTATTGGTTATAGTTGTTTTTTAATACAAAACCTCCATGTTCAACTCCTCTTCGGAAAGGTCATGCTCCATTCATGTAAATCTCTTAAAACTAGTTTTGGTGATGTTTTTATTTGTAAATCCTCTCTACGTTGTTTTATTGTTATTCACATGTGGATAAGTTAAAATAATAGAGATTCTTTTTTTGTTTGTGGATAATTACATATCGTAGGTTTCTTTAGAATGATATGCTATTCTATAATTTTGGAAAAACAGTTGTGTCGTTTTTATATAAATTTTTAAAAGGTAGAGAGGTGAAACGGATGGAGTTTGATACAATTGCGGCGATTTCTACTCCAATGGGGGAAGGAGCGATTGCGATTGTCCGTTTAAGCGGGGATGATGCTTTCAAAATTGCGGATAAGCTCTTTCGAGGAATTGGCGGGAAAATATTAGCTAATGTTCACTCACATACGATTCATTACGGTCATATTATTGATCCCGAAACAGATGAAATCGCTGAAGAAGTAATGGTTTCTGTCATGAAGGGACCAAAAACGTTCACGAAGGAAGACGTTGTCGAAATAAATTGCCACGGTGGTTTAGTTTCCGTCAATCGTGTCCTGCAGCTTGTGCTCACGTATGGAGCGAGACTTGCTGAGCCAGGAGAGTTTACAAGAAGGGCATTTTTAAATGGGCGCATTGATCTTTCACAAGCAGAAGCTGTCATGGATTTGATTCGCGCAAAAACGGATCGGGCGATGAATGTCGCATTAGGTCAAATGGATGGGCGTTTGTCTCGGTTGATTCGCACCTTAAGACAGGAAATCCTTGAAGTACTAGCACATGTGGAAGTGAACATTGATTACCCAGAATATGATGATGTTGAAGAAATGACGCATCATATGCTGCTTGAAAAGGCAACGTATGTGAAACAGGAAATTGCAAAATTGCTGGAGACGTCACAGCAAGGGAAGATTCTCCGTGAAGGGTTGTCGACGGTGATTGTTGGACGTCCAAACGTTGGGAAGTCGTCATTATTAAATAGTTTGGTCCAAGAGAATAAAGCGATTGTAACAGATATCCCAGGGACAACTCGTGATGTCATCGAGGAGTACGTTAATGTTCGTGGAGTCCCTTTAAGACTTTTAGATACGGCTGGTATTCGTGAAACGGAGGACATCGTCGAAAGAATTGGTGTTGAACGCTCCCGCCAAGTTTTAAAAGAAGCAGATTTAATTTTACTCGTTCTTAACTACTCAGATGAGTTAACTGTGGAAGATCGCAACTTGTTTAAAGCGGTTGAAGGGATGGATGTCATCGTCATTGTTAATAAAACGGACTTGCCACAAAAAATTAATCTGGAAGAATTGAAGAAATTTACGAGAGATAAGAAAATGGTAACGACTTCTTTAAAAGAAGATAAAGGAGTCGATGAGCTAGAGGGAGCGATTGCATCGTTATTCTTCTCGGGCTCACTTGAAGCAGGTGATATGACGTACGTCTCCAATAGCCGCCATATTGCGTTATTAACACAAGCGAAACAAGCGATTGAAGAGTCAATTACGAATGTCGAGGCAGGGACGCCAATCGACATTGTCCAGATTGACTTAACGCGTTCATGGGAATTGCTCGGTGAAATTATTGGTGAAAGTGTCCATGAAAGCCTTATTGACCAACTGTTTTCCCAATTTTGCCTTGGAAAATAGGCAGCGAAAAGCAGTTATCTGAGATAAAAATGAATACAAGGAGGCAACCATATGCCATTTGAAGCTGGAAATTATGATGTCATCGTGATTGGCGCAGGCCATGCTGGTAGTGAGGCAAGCCTCGCTGCGGCGCGGATGGGGGCCAACACGCTAATGGTTACGATTAACCTTGATATGATTGCATTTATGCCATGCAATCCATCTATCGGCGGCCCTGCAAAAGGGATCGTTGTTCGCGAAATTGACGCCCTTGGCGGTGAAATGGCTCGGAATATTGATAAAACCTACATCCAAATGCGGATGCTTAATACAGGGAAAGGCCCTGCAGTACGGGCGTTACGGGCACAAGCTGATAAATTTGCCTATCAGCATGAAATGAAGAGAACGTTGGAGAAAGAGCCGAACTTAACAATGGTTCAAGGAATGGTCGAACGTTTAATTATTGAAGATGACTTGTGTAAAGGTGTCGTTACGATGACAGGGGCTGAGTATCGTGCGAAAACGGTTGTCATTACTACAGGAACGTTTTTGCGCGGAGAAATTATTCTCGGTGAATTAAAATATTCAAGCGGTCCGAATAACCAACAACCTTCGATCAAACTTTCGAAACATCTCGAAGACATCGGCCTTGAATTAGCTCGTTTTAAAACCGGTACGCCAATGCGGATTCACGGTGATACGATAGATTACTCGAAGACAGAGATTCAGCCAGGCGATGATCAGCCGAGAGCTTTCTCTTACGAAACAGTTGAATTTGTCACTGAGCAGTTGCCATGCTGGTTGACTTATACGAATGAAAAGACACATCAGATTATTGACCAAAACCTTCATCGCTCACCGATGTTTTCAGGAATGGTGAAAGGGACAGGAGCACGTTATTGTCCATCAATTGAAGATAAAGTCGTTCGTTTCAATGATAAGCCACGTCATCAAATCTTCTTAGAACCAGAAGGACGCAATACACAAGAAGTGTATGTCCAAGGCTTATCTACGAGTTTGCCTGAAGATGTCCAACACCAATTATTGAAATCTATTCCGGCGCTAGAAAACGCAAAAATGATGCGCCCTGGCTATGCAATTGAGTATGATGTCATTGTTCCATCTCAGCTTTGGCCAACCCTTGAGACAAAAAAGATTAAAAACCTGTATTCCGCTGGCCAAATTAATGGTACATCTGGATATGAAGAAGCTGCAAGCCAAGGTCTAATGGCGGGCATCAATGCGGCAAGCAGAGCGCTCGATAAGGAAGAAGTGATTCTTAGCCGTTCCGATGCTTATATTGGCGTCATGATTGATGACTTAGTCACAAAAGGAACGAATGAGCCGTATCGACTTTTAACGTCGAGAGCAGAATATCGTTTGCTGTTAAGACACGATAATGCTGATTTCCGCTTAACAGAATTAGGGTATAAACTCGGATTGATCTCCGAAGAGCGTTACGAACGATTCGTAACCAAAAAGGCGATGATTGATGCGGAAGTAAAGAGATTGCGTTCCACCATTATTAAACCTTCGGAACAGGCTCAGAACTTGATCCGCTCACTTGGCGGAAGTGAGTTAAAAGATGGAATTCGTGCAGCTGATTTTTTAAGAAGGACAGAAATCACTTATGAGCATATTAACAGCTTAATTCCTGCCGAAACTGAGTTAGACATGGAAGTAAGAGAACAAGTCGAAATTCAAATCAAGTATGAAGGCTATATTGAAAAGTCATTGCAGCAAGTCGAGCGAATGAAAAAGATGGAGGATAAAAAGATCCCTGAAAATATTGATTATGATGCGATAAATGGAATTGCAACGGAAGCGCGACAAAAATTAAAAACGGTACGGCCGCTTTCCATTGCTCAAGCATCACGTATTTCTGGAGTGAATCCTGCAGATATTTCAATTTTATTAGTTTATATTGAACAAGGTCGGATTGCGCGTGTCTCCAATGATTAACCGAAACTTTTGAAAGAAAGGATTAGCAGATGAATCCAGAACAATTTCAGGCAATGCTGGCGGAGAAGGGGATTGTCCTTTCCGAGAAACAGATGGGTCAATATGAGTTATATTATGAAACGCTCGTTGAGTGGAATGAAAAAATGAATCTTACGGCAATTACTGCGAAAGAAGACGTTTATTTAAAGCATTTTTATGATTCCGTCTCAGCCGCCTTTTATTATGATTTTAATGAAAAACCAATCGATATTTGTGATGTTGGCGCTGGTGCAGGTTTCCCTAGTATCCCGATAAAAATTGCTTTTCCGAATGTAAAAGTGACAATTGTTGATTCATTAAACAAGCGAATCACCTTCCTTGAGCATTTAGCAAAAGTGTTAAAGCTTGAAAATACACAATTTATTCATGATCGTGCGGAAACGTTCGGGAAGAATAAAGCCCATCGCGAGCAGTATGATCTTGTGATGGCGAGAGCGGTGGCAAGATTAACCGTTTTAAGTGAACTATGTCTGCCGCTCGCAGCGGTTGGTGGTACCTTCATTGCGATGAAGGGTGGTCAGGCTGAAGATGAAATTCAAAGTGGAAAAAAAGCAGTCACTCTTCTTGGTGGAAATTTGGTGGCTGTTCACTCGTTTAAGCTTCCAGTTGAGGAGAGTGAACGAAACATATTAATTATTCAAAAAGAGAAAAAATCACCGAAGCAATATCCGAGAAAACCAGGTACCCCGAATAAAACTCCGATTGAATAAGGGGGTACCTTCTTTTTATAATTAGTTTATAATGAAAGAAAAGCAGGAACTTGTTATTTCAATAGAGAATAGGTAACAGGGAGTTTCTTAAAGGTGGTGCAGGGGAATGAAGCCTTCTTTTTCACGCTTTTTTGGTCTAGGAGAAAAGCAAGAGCAGAATGAAGTAATGCTTGAGAAACCGGAAGAACGAGACGAAATAAAAAAAATTCCAATTGATGATATTGTTCCAAACCAATTTCAACCAAGAACGATCTTTGATGATGAAAAAATCGAGGAACTTGCTCGGACAATTCATACGCATGGAGTCATTCAACCGATCGTCGTTAGGGAGATTGAAGCAGGAAAATACGAATTAATTGCGGGTGAACGTCGTTGGCGAGCGATGAAAAAGCTAGGATGGGACGAGGTACCCGCGATTATTAATAATTTAACGGATACGGAAACAGCGTCTGTCGCATTGATTGAAAACCTTCAGCGTGAAGAGTTATCTCCGATTGAAGAGGCGCTAGCTTACGGAAAATTATTAGAAATTCATAATTTGACGCAAGAGGCTTTAGCGCAGCGTTTAGGGAAAGGGCAATCAACCGTTGCAAATAAATTGCGCCTACTCAAATTGCCTCAGGAAGTCCAAGATGCCTTGCTTAATAAAACGATTTCGGAACGGCATGCACGTTCGTTAATTCCCTTAAAAGATGTAGACTTACAGATTCAGTTATTAAAAGAAATTATTGAGAAATCACTGAATGTGAAACAGACAGAAGCGAGAGTAGAGAAACATTTAAACCAATCCGTCGAAAAGCCTAAGCCGAAGCGAAAAGCATTTAGCAAAGATGTCCGGATTGCCGTAAATACGATTCGCCAATCATTATCGATGGTGTCCGATTCAGGAATTAACTTAAAGTCAGAAGAAGAAGAACATGAAGATTACTATCAAATAACCATTCAAATCCCAAAAAAGAAATAATCCAATTTTGCGAGAAACAAAGATTGTTTCTCTTTTTTTTGTTTTTTGGCTGTTAAAGCATATTGTTAATTTTTAATATTATTGATTGGAGCGGAAGGCACGAAGACTCCCGCAGGCGTGCAGCGCCGGACTGCCCGTGAAAAGCGAAGTGCCTGTAGCGGAGATCAACACCTAGGTTTAACACAGCCTATTTTTTTCAAGCTTACTAGATTCCTTTTAATAGAAAAAAGCTTTTACTAGACGAATTTGTGCTAAAATAAAAGACATGGTTATTTTAGTAGTTTACTGGTTTGAAGGTAGGTGACAATGTGGGCAAAATCATTGCAATTGCCAACCAAAAGGGTGGGGTTGGGAAAACGACAACCTCTGTTAATTTAGGGGCTTGTTTAGCATATATCGGCAAAAAGGTACTGTTGGTCGATATTGATCCACAGGGAAATGCTACAAGTGGTGTAGGGATTGAAAAAGCAGATGTAAGTCAGTGCATTTACGATGTGCTGGTTGACGATGTCGAAGCAAACTCTGTCATTGTCCAAACAGCAGCAGAAAATTTATTTATTATTCCAGCAACGATTCAGTTAGCAGGAGCTGAAATCGAGCTTGTCCCAACTATTTCCCGGGAAGTAAGATTAAAAAGAGCTCTTGAGGAAGTGAGAGAGGATTTTGACTACATATTGATTGATTGTCCTCCTTCCCTTGGATTATTAACGCTTAATTCATTGACAGCATCTGATTCAGTGATTATTCCTGTTCAGTGTGAATACTATGCTCTTGAGGGATTAAGTCAGCTATTAAATACCGTTCGTCTCGTTCAAAAGCATTTAAATCATGATTTGCGAATTGAAGGGGTGCTTTTGACGATGCTTGATGCACGAACGAATTTAGGATTACAAGTCATTGAAGAAGTGAAAAAGTATTTTCAAGACAAAGTTTATAAAACAATTATTCCCCGAAATATTCGTCTTAGCGAGGCCCCAAGCCATGGGGAGCCAATTATTAGTTATGATCCAAAGTCGCGTGGTGCTGAGGTTTATTTAGATCTTGCAAAGGAAGTGGTTGCACATGGCTAAAGGTTTAGGGAAAGGATTAAATGCTTTTTTTAGCATGGAGATTGATAAAGAAGAGACGGTAAAAGAAATCGATGTCAAAGAGCTCCGTCCAAACCCTTATCAGCCACGGAAAACCTTCGAGAAAGAGGCCATTGAAGAATTGAAAAATTCAATTCTTGAGCATGGGATTCTTCAGCCATTAATTGTTCGTAAAAGCATAAAAGGGTATGAGATTGTTGTTGGCGAGCGCCGTTATCGGGCAGCTTGTGAAGCGAAGTTGAAAACGGTGCCAGCTGTCGTTCGTGAATTGAATGAACAGCAAATGATGGAGCTTGCATTATTAGAAAATCTACAGCGTGAGGATTTAAATCCGATTGAAGAGGGAATGGCTTATCAAACATTAATGGAGAAATTAGGTCTAACCCAGGAGGAATTGGCAAAACGCCTCGGAAAGAGCCGACCCCATTTAGCCAATCATGTTCGTTTATTAAGCTTGTCGCCAAAAATTCAAAGCCTCATTTCTGAAGGGAAATTATCAATGGGTCATGGACGAGCTCTGCTTGGATTGAGACAGAAAGACCGAATCCAAGCTGTTGCCGAGAAGACAATTAAAGAAGGATTAAATGTCCGCCAATTGGAAATGTTGATTCAAGAATTAAACCAAATTGTTCCACGTGAAACTACGAAAAAGAAGCGTGAAAAGGATGTATTTATTCGCGAACAGGAAAATTTCTTGCGTGAACGCTTTGGAACAACAGTGTCGATTAAAGAGTCAAAAAATAAGGGGAAAATTGAAATTGAATTTTTCTCGAAAGATGATTTGAATCGAATCCTTGAAATGATTGCGAAACAATCTTAATGCTATTCAAACGGTTTACCACAGCTTTTTGGTTGTGGTTTTTTTTGGTCGTTCGTTTAAACGAAAATTATGTTTTCATTGAAAAAAAGCTAGGAAAAGCCTCAGTTTCATGGTAATTTTACTATATTACAATTTTCGGAGAACGAAATAATAGGTTGATAGGTGAAGTGAATGTTTTTATTAGGGACAATTGTCAATGGGTTGCTAATTATTATCGGTACGTTTATAGGAAAGTTTCTCCATCGGATTCCTGAGGGCATGAAGACGACGGTTATGTATGGGATTGGCCTGTCTGTCATCGTTCTAGGGCTGCAGATGGGGTTTGAAAGCAAAAATTTTTTAATCGTCATTATTAGTCTTGTACTCGGAGCTGTTATCGGAGAATATTATTCCCTTGATGAAAAGCTAAATGCAGTTGGTCAATGGCTTGAAAGGAAATTGGGCAATACGGGTGAAGGCAGTATCTCCCAAGGGTTTGTAACGGCGACATTAATTTTTGTGATTGGTGCGATGGCGATTATTGGTGCGTTAGATAGCGGCATCCGTGGTGATCATAATGTTCTTTATACGAAAGCGTTAATTGACGGCTTTACGTCGATTATTTTAGCGTCGACGTTAGGGATAGGCGTCCTGTTTTCAGCCATTCCTGTAGTGCTTTACCAAGGAATCATCGCGATGTTTGCAACGCAAATTGACCGTTTTGTTCCTGCTGCATTATTGGAGAGTTTTATTGTTGAATTAACCGCCACTGGCGGGGTAATGATTTTGGCGATTGGATTAAATTTGCTTGGCTTAACGAAAATTAAAGTAGCCAATCTACTTCCAGGAATATTAGTAACAGGCTTAATCGTATCAATTCTCTACTTTTTGTAGACGAAATATAAAAAAGAAGGCCATGATTGGTCCTTCTTTATCCGTTCGTTTGTCCTTGTTCTAATTTCCAATTTATATCTGTCCATGTTTGTTTTTGGGGGAATCGCATACTTGTTTCGTGAAGGCTGTTGGCAATCGTTTTCGCCATGTTTAAGACCAGATTCAGTCTAGTATTTTGGAGAACGAAATATTCCATAAAGCCACTGACATTCACTATTCCGGTAATATGCATATCTCCTACTTCAGGCAGAGTTTTATTCACACCTGCCCCAGGTTTAACAGGTCCTGAGCCGATTTGAACGGAACCTACGCTTTTTAATTTGCCCAAACAGGCATCGATTCCGATGATGAAAGGGTTAAAATGTTTATGATTGATTTCATTTAACTTCTCTTCAAGATTAATTGCATGGATGGGATTTTCTAATGTTCCATAAACATGAAATGGAGAGAGATTCTTTTCCTCGAGAAAAGTGCCGATAAGTGGTCCCAATGAATCGCCTGTGGACCTGTCTGTTCCAATGCAGACAATGACAATCGGACGGCTTGTCATTCCTGGCATGTGCGAGAGAATGCCATCTGCCAATTTAGGTACAGCTTGGTGATCCTCATGATTAATTTTTAGTCCGCTTCCTTTTCTATCAAAAAAGTTTAGATTCATTGGTTCCACTCCCTTAAATTCATACTAGTAGTATACGGAAATTTTCCTTAAACTATACATAGAAGCGCAAAGAAACAAGGAAGTATCTCTATATCCTTATTGTACGATTAAAAGGGAATACTTTTGAAATAAATTAAAAACTTGCTAAACTAAAAGTTATTCCATCACAAAGCAGCAGGAAATTCTATATGGATAAAAAATTAGTCACCAAATAGGAGGGAAAGGTGTTGGAACAGAAAGATTTTCAATTAAACGATGTTGTTGAAATGAAAAAGGCTCATCCATGTGGGACAAATCGTTGGAAAATTATCCGCCTCGGCATGGATATTCGGATAAAATGTGAAGGTTGTGAACATAGCGTGTTAATTCCGCGAAAGGAATTTACACGTAAAATGAAAAAAGTAATCGAGCGGCAGGGAGAATAATCCTGCTTCTTTTTTTTACCGAATATATTATAGTTTTAACTATAGATTACTAGAAAAATGGGGATGGTAAGGTTGGAAAAGGTTTTTCATTCAGCATGCCCGTTAAACTGTTGGGACAACTGCGGTTTTACAGTGACGGTTGAGGCTGGGAAAATTAAAAAAATTGAAGGGGATGCAGACCACCCAATTACGAAAGGGAAAATATGTGCGCGCGGCCGAATGCTAGAAAAGCGAATCAATTCTAGCAAACGCCTCCTATATCCATTAAAAAAAGTAGATGGACAGTTTTCTCGAATTTCTTGGGAGCAGGCTTTAGATGAAATTGCTGCGAAGCTACAGGAATATAAACAACGATTTGGAACTACGTCGGTATTGCATAGTCATGATTATGCGAATGGCGGTTTTTTAACGAACTTAGATCGTCGCTTTTTTAATTGTTATGGGGGCGTAACTGAATTGACAGGGTCCATCTGTTGGGGTTCTGGAATTGAAGCGCAAAGATGGGATTTTGGTGATGCGTATAGTCATGCACCTGAAGATTTACTGAATAGTAAAACGATTATTGTATGGGGGAGAAATGTTGCTCGGACGAATATGCATTTATACGAGCAACTTCAGAAGGCGAAAAAAGGTGGAGCAAAACTCATTGTGATCGACCCGATTTATAATGCAACAGCAAAAATTGCTGATGAATATATCTCGATTAAACCAGGTTTTGATGGATTTCTCGCAGCTGGGATTATGAAGGAAATCATCCGTTTACATCTAGAGGATAAAGATTTTATTGAGCATTATTCATTAGGTTTTGATGGCCTTGTTGAAACCTTGGATGAAGTTATGTTGGAGGATATTCAAACTTATACAGAGGTCTCGAGCGAAACGATGACGATGCTTGCTAAAACCTATAGTGAGCGTCCAGTTGCGACGATGCTTGGCTTAGGGATGCAGAGATACGCCAATGGCGGAAATACGATCCGACTCATTGATGCGCTCGTTGCCATCAGTGGGAATGTTGGAATTTCCGGCGGGGGCGCAAATTATGCGAATCTCCATGTAGGACAGAGCTTTAATGTTGAAGCAATTACAATGCCAAGCCGTAAACAGGCAAGTCGTACGTTTTCAATGATGAAGCAGGCGGAGGGGATATTAACTGCTGTTGATCCAGAAATTAAAATGGCTGTCGTGACATGCGGCAATCCGCTTACACAGATTCCTGATACAAATAAGGCGAGAAAAGCATTCGTCTCCTTAGAGACGCTTGTAGTCATCGATCAATATATGACTGATACAGCAGAATTGGCTGATTATGTATTACCTGTAACAGCAGCGTTTGAAACAGAGGATATTTACTATTCTTCGATGTACCATCATTATGTCAATCATGGACCAAAATTAGTCGAGCCACCTGGTGAGGCAATGACGGATGCTTGGATTTGGACAGAACTTGCGAATCGTCTTGGCTTTGGTGATGCATTTTCCTTTACACGTGAACAATGGCTTGAGTCAGGACTGTCTTTTTTACACGAAAAGGGGATTACGCTAGAACAATTGCGGCAAAGGAAATTCGCTGAATTACCTGTTGAAAAGATACCTTGGAAAGAGAAAAAATTTCAAACACGAAGCGGTAAGTATGAATTTTCCTCAAAGCAGTCACCGGGAGGGCAATTATCTTTATCTTTCCCGATTGAAACGAAATGGACGAATCCAACACTTGCTGCAAAATATCCTTATACATTGTTGACGATTCATCCGCTTCGGTCGAATCATTCGCAAAACTACCATCTCTTGGAAAAGGAGCCGATTGTCAAAGTTGAGATTGCTGAAGATATTGCCGAAGCTAAAGGATTGAAAGCTGGCGATCAAGTAAGAGTATGGAATGATCGCGGGGAGATTTTTGGAACGGTCGTGCTCTTTAAAAAAGCTCATCCCGGGACAATAAATATTGATGAAGGAATATGGCGTAAATTTGGCGGCCCAGTCAATTTATTGACGTCAGATCGTGAATCAGATAATCGCCAAGGAAGTACAATTTATGATTGTCTCGTAAATATCGAGCGTAATTAGAAAGGCAGCCATTTTCGGCTGCTTGTCTTTTTTTCCTTAACTATCTATAATTGTGAGAGGCATTTTGTAGATAGTTTTTAGTTTAAATAGAGGTAGAGGAGTGACAAGGATGGCCTTAACAGCTGGGATCGTCGGGCTTCCGAACGTAGGGAAATCGACGTTATTTAATGCAATTACACAGGCAGGTGCAGAGTCTGCGAATTACCCTTTCTGTACAATTGATCCGAATGTAGGCATTGTTGAAGTGCCAGATCATCGTTTATTAAAATTAACAGAGCTTGTGCAACCGAAAAAAACGGTGCCAACTGCATTTGAATTTACAGATATAGCTGGGATTGTAAAAGGTGCAAGCAAAGGAGAAGGACTTGGAAATAAGTTTTTATCCCATATCCGTGAGGTTGATGCCATTTGTCAAGTGGTTCGCTGTTTTGCTGATGACAATATCACCCATGTCTCCGGGAAAGTGGATCCGATTTCTGATATTGAGATAATCAATTTGGAGCTGATATTAGCCGATCTCGAGTCCGTTGATAAGCGAATTAGCCGTGTGGAGAAGTTGGCTAAGCAAAAGGATAAGGAAGCTTTAGTTGAGTTCCCAATTTTAACGAAGCTAAAAGAGGCATTGGAAAATGAAAAGGCTGCCCGTACAGTCGAATTGACCGAAGAGGAAGCAAAGTTTGTGAAGGGACTTCATTTGTTAACGACAAAGCCGATGCTTTATGTGGCAAATGTTGGCGAGGATGACGTTACCGATGCAACAGAGAATGACTATGTACAAAAAGTACGTGAATTTGCCGAAGAAGATAATGCTGAAGTGATTGTCGTTTGTGCAAAAATTGAAGAGGAAATCGCTGAGTTAGAAGGCGAAGAAAAGGAAATGTTCCTTTCAGAGCTAGGAATTGAAGAATCTGGCTTAGATCAGCTAATTCGTGCGACATACAGTCTCCTTGGTCTTGCTACTTACTTCACTGCTGGAGTTCAAGAAGTTCGTGCTTGGACTTTCCGCCATGGCATGAAAGCGCCGCAATGTGCTGGAATCATTCACTCTGATTTTGAACGAGGGTTTATCCGTGCTGAAACCGTTTCTTTCGAGGACCTCATGGCAGCAGGCTCAATGACTGCGGCAAAAGAAGCCGGCAAGGTTCGATTAGAAGGAAAAGAGTATGAAGTTAAAGACGGAGATATTATTCATTTCCGCTTTAACGTGTAAAGTTACCCGCAGACATTCTGCGGGTTTTTTTTCAAAGAAAAGAAAGTATATAATTTTTGGTCTACCACAGTCATTCGTGCTGTGGTATTTTCGTTTAACATTTTACGGCAATTTTTTTCGGTAAACACAATCATTGGAAAGCTTTTATAAGAAAACACGGTGCTAAAATCCTTCCTATTGTAATCAAGGGTGATTGGGGAAATTAAGGTTTTTGTTTGTGAAGGTTGTCTTGATGTTCGATTGTAAAGGTCGTTTCTGCACAACTTGTTCTGTTGGTGAAAGCGAAGACTAACTGAGGATGAGTTGATGAAGGGTTAAGAGACATGTTTCTTGGCATAAAATGAGTCTACGTTCAGCCATTCAAGGTCAAGTTGCTTAAGCGTTTGTTAGTTTTGCCATCGGAAATTTTAATCCGAGTACTGGGTAAAAGCACGGATAATTTTTTTGGTTTTTCCGGAAGAGGTCATTTATGGACATTTGACCGAAGAGATTTGTAGGCTTTTTAACCGATAATGCTAGTAACGCGATTTTTAATCCAAGTACTCGTATTAAAAACACCAAATTTCCTTGGTATATTGCTAGTACTCGTAATAAAACGCTGTAAAATGAAGGGTTAATCCGAGTACTAGCAATAAAATGAGGTCAGAAGGCCGATATAATCCAAGTACTAGCAATAAAAAACGGCCCAAAACCGGTTTAATCCAAGTACTAGCAATAAACCATCCTTAAAATCACGGTTAATCCAAGTACTAGCAAAAAACATAACCTATCTATGAACGATCCACCTTTTTAATCCAAGTACTGGGAATAAAAAGCCTTCATTTTCACAATCAAATGAGTTGTTAATTAATCATAGAGAACTATGTAGGTGGTCCGTTTATTTATTAAAAAATCATTCATGTCCTACTGTGAACATTTTGCGTTTTTCCCTTATAACCCCCGAAGAAACGTTAATTTAACTAGAATATATAACATTGGATAAAAGGACCGGGCAGTTTTTGGAGGACGCTGAAAATCCATTGGTTATTTGAAAAAATGTAATTTTAAAAATTAAAAAACGACTCTAAATTCATATTTTGAATGTTAGAGTCGTTTTTTATGTGAATGAAGGACCCAATATCCCTTAGTTAAAACCGCTATTTTTAGCTTCTATACTTAAATTTAGTCTAAGTTAAAGAACTCTGTTGATTGGAGTGGAAGGCGGCGAAGACTCCTGCGGGAGTGCAAGGCCAAGGGAGACCCCGCAGGCGCGAATAGCGCTGAGGAGGCTCCTGGACTGCCCGCGGAAAGCGAAGCCGCCTGGAACGTAAATCAATAGCCAAGTTTTAACCCCTAGTATAATTTAAGGGACTTTTTTAGTGGCCTCAAGTTTTTGCCCGGTTTTTCTTTCAGTCAAAGTATTCCGGTATGCGCTGCTGATTTTAGTTATGATTGGACAAAAACACGAACATATGTTAGTATTCTATTTGTGGGATAATAGCAATCTTTCCGCTGTCTGATTGAAAGGGAATGTTGCATTAAACTTGGAAGATAATGAAGGTATAAAATTTTTTGAGTTAGAAAATGTCTAGCTCCAGCGCCTAGCCCCGACTGGTCTAGCCACTCCAGATTTGAAGACAAAGAGCGTCTTCTAATCTGGAGCGTCTTATGCTTGTCGGGGCTGACCAAGGCGCTTGCGCTTTTCTTTTTCCTATGCTATAATTTTTTCTTGTGAGTATTGTAGTAATGTACAATTGCTCCTTGCCCATTTAACTATGGGCCGTTAGTCCAAAAGGAGGTGACAGAGATGAGAAAGTACGAGATTATGTACATCATCCGCCCAAATATTGAAGATGAAGCGAAAAAAGCGTTAATTGAGCGTTTTAGCGGGATCTTAACTGAAAATGGTGCGGAAGTAACAGAAGCAAAGGACTGGGGTAAACGCCGCCTTGCATATGAAATCAATGATTTCCGTGATGGCTATTACCAAATCCTTCAAGTAAGTGCTGAACCAGTTGCGGTTGATGAATTCTCCCGTTTAGCAAAAATCAGCGAAGATATCATTCGCCACATCGTAGTTAAAGACGAAAAATAATATTTATATATATAACTTCCTTGAGAATGTTTCAATGGAACATTGTGGAAGGAAAAGGGGTTGATACTGATGATGAATCGTGTAATTCTTGTTGGCCGTCTGACGAAGGACCCGGAACTTCGATATACACCGAATGGCGTAGCTGTTGCTTCTTTCACCTTGGCTGTTAACCGAACGTTTACGAACCAGCAAGGAGAAAGAGAAGCAGACTTTATCAATTGTGTAATTTGGCGCCGCGCTGCTGAAAATGTTGCAAACTTCCTTAAGAAAGGAAGTCTTGCAGGAGTCGATGGCCGCATCCAAACTCGTAGTTATGAAGGACAAGACGGAAAACGTGTATACGTTACAGAAGTAATGGCAGAAAGCGTTCAGTTCCTTGAGCCTAAGAGTCAGAATCAAAACGCTGACAGAGGAGAAGGTTTTGCCTCGCGCCCAAGTGGTGGACAAGATTACCCCATTGGAAATCAGAATCAACGCCAACCTCAAAAGAATACAAGATTGGATGAAGATCCATTTGCAGGTGGCGGTCAAATCGACATCTCAGATGATGATTTGCCATTTTAATCTTGCTTGATAACGGAAAATAAAATAAAAAGGAGGGAAACAGTCATGGCAATGGGAGGACGTAGAGGCGGTCGTGCAAAACGCCGTAAAGTTTGCTATTTCACAGCAAACGGAATCACTCACATCGACTATAAAGAAGTAGATCTTCTTAAAAAGTTTATCTCTGAGCGTGGTAAAATCTTACCTCGTCGTGTAACTGGAACTAGCGCTAAATATCAGCGTAAATTGACAGTTGCAATTAAACGCGCTAGACAAATGGCATTATTGCCATTTGTATCAGGCGAATAATGTACGGAACATAAAAGGCAGCGGGCTATCCGCTGCCTTTTGTTATAAGGATAATGGTCCTTAGTTGAATCTTAACTAGGTACTAAGATAAAATAGTTTTTAACTAGAAATTTTCTTGTTAAGAGGTGGAAAGTTGAAACATAAGAATACATATAAGCTAACAGAAGGTGCAATACTTTTAGCAATCTTTACGGTTTTATTATTGCTCACATTATACATACCTGGTTTAGGCTTAGTCGTGAACTTTTTCTTAGCCTTGCCATTCATGATGTTTGCTGCTAAATATGATAACAAAAGTGTTGTTATTTTCACAATTGCTGCTGTCTTACTTTCGCTTATTTTTGGCACTTTCCTGGCGATTCCATTTACACTTCTCTATGGATTGACCGGGGCGATTATGGGGATATTTATCAGAAAAGAGAAAAGCAGACTGGCTGTTTTCGTAGCTGGGTCGCTTACATTTTTGGTGAATACCGTCATTCAGTATGCAGCTTCCGTTGTTTTGTTTAATATCAATATGATTGAAGAGTTTATAGTAACTTTTCGCGAGTCGATTCGTACATCGATGGATATGTTGCAAAATATGGGGCAGTCTGTCGATAGGACAATGATTGAACAAATGGAAGCTTCAATTACATTAATGGAAACGTTAATGCCAAGCATGTTTGTAATTGCTTCTTTTTTCATTGTTTTTATCGTGCAACTTGTTTCTTTCCCGGTTTTAAGGCGATTTGGAATCGCTATAAAGACATGGCCGCCGTTTAGAGATTTACTTTTGCCGAAGAGCTTGCTTTGGTACTACTTGATTGCTTTGTTTGCTTCTTTATTTATGCAACCTGACCCCGGAAGTTATTGGTATTGGGCATTAACGAATCTCCTATTTGTTTTACAATTCTTTATGATGCTTCAAGGTTTTTCGTTCATTGCATATTTTTTGCATGCAAAAGGGGTTTCAAGAGCAATTTTTATACTCATTATTATCCTCGCTGTCTTCATTCCGTTTGTTCTTTATATTGTGAGGATATTAGGTATAATTGATTTAGGCTTTGATTTACGGAAGAGGTTGTTTGATAAGAAATAACCGGAAATTACTGTTATAGGAGCTGAGTACATGCCTTCATTTTTGGAAAGGCGACAAATACGGTATCCTTTATATGGGTTAGTGGTGATGATCCTAATCTTCCTTGCGTTTTTGTTTTATTATAATTGGATATTGGGAGTACTAGGCTATTTAGCAACGGCGTTATTCCTTCATTTTATTGTAAAAGTAAAAGAGCAAGTGAAAACGGAGATACAGGAGTATATTTCTACCCTTTCTTACCGCGTGAAGAAGGTTGGGGAGGAAGCTCTCATGGAGATGCCGATTGGAATTATGCTCATTAATGATGATTTTATGATTGAATGGGCGAACCCATATATTTCGTCTTATTTCAATGAAGATACACTCGTAGGAAAGTCGCTTTATGATGTAGCTGATGCAATTATTCCTTTAGTTAAACAAGAGGTGGAAACGGAAATCATCTCAGTGAAAGATCGGAAATTCCGTGTCGTTCATAAGGCGGAAGAGAAGTTGCTCTATTTCTTTGATGTAACGGAACAAATGGACATAGAAAAGCTATATCACGATGAGAGAACCGTGATTGCTTATATCTTTCTCGACAATTATGATGAACTAACGCAAGCAATGGATGACAAAACGAAAAGCAACTTGAATAGTCTTGTTACCTCGATTATAAATCAATGGGCAACCGAAAATGGTGTCTTTCTAAAGCGGGTTTCTTCAGAACGTTTTATCGGTGTCTTTAATGAGGAAATCCTTAAATTCCTTGAAATAGGTAAATTTTCGATTCTTGATGAAGTTAGAGAAACATCAGCGAAGCAAAATGTTCCGCTAACGTTAAGTATCGGTGTTGGCATGGGAATTTCCTCTTTACCTGAATTGGGAGAACAAGCACAATCGAGCTTAGACCTTGCACTCGGACGTGGAGGGGACCAAGTAGCGATTAAACTCCCGAATGGAAAAATTAAATTCTACGGTGGGAAAACAAATCCGGTAGAGAAACGTACACGCGTAAGGGCAAGGGTTATTTCTCACGCCTTACGTGATTTGGTTGGCGAAAGCGACAAAGTCATTGTAATGGGACATAAATATCCTGATATGGATGCAATCGGTTCTGCAATCGGAATTGTTAAAGTCGCGCAAATGAATAAACGCGAAGGGTATGTTGTCGTTAATCCTCAAGAAATGGATTTGAGTGTGCAAAGGTTGATGGAGGAAATTAGGAAAAACGAAGATTTATATTCCTGCTTTATCACACCTGAGCAGGCCTACGAATTGGCCGGTGATGATACACTTCTAGTTATTGTTGATACACATAAACCTTCGATGGTGATTGATGAACGCTTATTGTCGATGATGGAAAATGTTGTTGTCATTGACCACCACAGGCGCGCTGAAGAATTTATTAAAAATCCCTTGCTCGTTTACATGGAGCCTTATGCTTCATCGACAGCCGAACTTGTTACTGAATTATTGGAATACCAGCCGAAGAATGATCGAATTCGAATGTTGGAAGCGACCGCGTTACTTGCTGGAATCATTGTTGATACGAAAAGCTTTACGTTAAGAACGGGTTCACGGACATTTGACGCGGCCTCTTATTTGCGCAGCCATGGGGCCGATACGATCCTTGTCCAAAAGTTTTTAAAGGAAGATATTGAAACCTTTATAAGACGTAGCCAAATTATTGAAAATGTTTACTTTTATTATGAGGGGATTGTCATTGCTTGTGCAGATGAAATGGAAGTGAATGACCATGTCATGATTGCTCAAGCAGCCGATACATTGTTAACAATGGATGGGGTATCTGCTTCATTCGTTATCTCAAACAGAGAAGATGACCTTGTCGGGATTAGTGCAAGATCCCTTGGTGAAGTGAATGTACAAATAATTATGGAAAGCTTAAATGGCGGCGGGCATTTAACGAATGCGGCAACACAGCTTTCCGATGTCACACTTGAAGAAGCAGAAGAGATGTTAAGAGATGCAATTGCAGATTATTTAGAGGGAGGAAATAAAGAATGAAAGTCATTTTTTTAAAAGATGTAAAAGGTAAAGGAAAAAAAGGGGAAGTCAAGAATGTTGCAGATGGGTATGCTCAAAACTTTTTAATTAAGCAAGGACTTGCGGTCGAGGCAACTTCTGCCGCAATTAGCTCACTTAATGCGCAAAAGAAGAAAGAGGAAAACGAGGCGGCAGAAGAACTAAAACAATCGAAAGAACTAAAGGGGAAAATCGAAAAGCTAACGGTTGAATTAACGGCTAAATCTGGCGAAGGTGGGCGTCTTTTCGGTTCGATTACAAGCAAACAAATTACCGAAGCATTGCAAAAACAGCATAACATTAAGATTGATAAAAGAAAAATGGAGCTCGAGGATGCAATTCGTGCGCTTGGCGTTACAAAGGTACCGGTTAAACTTCATTCTGAAGTGACAGCGACTTTAAATGTCCATGTGAAAGAAGGAAACTAAAATTCCCAGTTCATTTACAAATTAAACATGTTACAATAGGTGAGAAATGTCGAATCGGATCTAATTTCTTTTTTGGTTATTTTTTTGTGATTAGTTTTATGCTGATCACTTTTTTTCTTCCTGTCTTTAACAGGGTATTGAGAATATCGTCTAAACAGGAGGTTTTTGCAAATGAATGAATTATTTGCTGATCGTCTGCCGCCGCAAAACATTGAAGCTGAACAGGCGGTGTTAGGGGCGATTTTTTTAGAGCCGTCCTCTTTAACGGTTGCTTCTGAGGTTTTGATACCAGAAGATTTTTATCGAGCAGCACATCAGAAGATTTTTAATGTCATGCTGAGTTTGAATGACCAAGGGAAAGCAGTTGACTTAATCACGGTTACTGAAGAATTAGCTGCGGCTAAATTACTAGAGGATACTGGAGGCGTCAGCTATTTAAGTGAACTAGCAGCGTCTGTTCCTACTGCAGCTAATATTGAATATTATGCTCGAATAGTTGAAGAAAAGTCGTTGTTGCGAAGATTGATTCGAACAGCGACGTCAATTGCCCAAGATGGATATACGAGGGAAGATGAAGTCGATTCGCTATTAGGAGAAGCCGAGAAAAGCATATTAGAAGTGGCACAACGGAAAAATGCCGGAGCGTTCCATAATATTAAAGATGTGTTGGTACGTACGTATGATAATATTGAATTGCTTCATAATCGTGTTGGGGATGTCACTGGGATTGCGACAGGATTTGCGGAACTGGATCGGATGACTGCTGGTTTTCAGCGAAATGATTTAATTATTGTTGCCGCCCGTCCTTCTGTTGGTAAAACAGCATTTGCCTTAAACATTGCCCAGAATGTGGGGACAAAGACAGGGGAGAATGTTGCGATTTTCAGTCTCGAGATGGGGGCAGAGCAGCTTGTCATGCGGATGATCTGCGCTGAAGGAAATATCAATGCGCAAAACTTAAGAACCGGATCTTTAACAGATGAAGATTGGGGAAAATTAACGATGGCGATGGGCAGTCTATCGAATTCTGGTATTTTCATAGATGATACACCAGGAATTCGCATTAGTGAAATTCGTTCGAAATGTCGTCGTCTGAAACAAGATCAAGGCCTTGGAATGATATTGATTGACTATCTTCAACTGATTCAAGGAAGCGGTCGTTCCGGTGAAAACAGACAGCAGGAAGTGTCTGAGATTTCCCGCTCACTTAAATCATTGGCCAGAGAGTTAGAAGTGCCAGTCATTGCATTGTCACAGCTTTCGCGTGGAGTGGAACAACGTCAAGATAAACGGCCAATGATGTCAGATATTCGTGAATCAGGGAGTATTGAGCAGGACGCGGATATCGTTGCTTTCTTATACCGTGATGATTACTATGATAAAGAGTCAGAGAATAAGAACATTATTGAAATCATTATTGCTAAACAGCGTAACGGTCCAGTTGGAACGGTCCAGCTAGCGTTTGTAAAAGAATACAATAAATTTGTTAACTTGGAGACAAGGTACGGAGATCCATCCATGCCTCCAGGTGCATAAAAAGATTAGCCTCAACATAGGTTAATCTTTTTCTTTTTTATAGAATAAGAGAGTGTTAGATTTTCACGAACATATTACTAGTTTCATATAGTGATTGTTCGGGTTTTATTGACTTCCCTTGGTATTTATTGTTAAAATTACCATGTTGAGTAAGGAATAATGGAACTTTTACATATGAACCTATGGAGGTGCTTCGAATATGTCATCAGTTGTTGTTGTTGGATCCCAATGGGGAGATGAAGGAAAAGGGAAGATTACTGATTTTTTATCCGAAAATGCTGAGGTAGTTGCTCGCTATCAAGGTGGGAACAATGCGGGTCATACGATTAAATTTAACGGGGAAACGTATAAATTGCACTTAATTCCATCTGGGATTTTCTACGATGATAAAATTTGTGTGATTGGGAATGGGATGGTTGTTGACCCTAAAGCGTTAGTACAAGAACTCGCATATTTACATGAAAGAAATGTGAGTACAGCTAATTTACGTATTAGCAACCGGGCACATGTTATCTTACCTTATCATTTAAAACAAGATGAAGTGGAAGAAGCACGTAAAGGCGAGAATAAAATTGGGACAACGAAGAAAGGGATCGGACCAGCTTATATGGATAAAGCGGCTCGAATAGGGATTCGGATTGCTGATTTGCTTGATCATGAAGTATTTGCAGAGAAGTTGACTCGGAACCTTGAAGAAAAGAATCGTTTGTTTGAACGAATGTATGAGACAAGCGGTTTTAAGTTTGAAGAGATCCTTGAAGAATATTATGAATATGGCCAACAAATTGCCCACTATGTTTGTGATACATCTGTCGTTTTAAATGATGCGTTAGATGAAGGTCGTCGTGTTCTATTTGAAGGGGCCCAAGGGGTTATGCTTGATATTGACCAAGGGACGTATCCGTTTGTCACTTCTTCCAATCCAGTGGCAGGTGGAGTAACGATTGGATCCGGTGTTGGACCAAGTAAAATTAACCATGTTGTCGGCGTGTGTAAAGCCTATACGACAAGGGTTGGAGATGGTCCATTCCCAACGGAGCTTACGAACGAAATTGGCCAGAAAATCCGCGAAATTGGCCGGGAATACGGAACGACGACTGGAAGACCACGCCGTGTCGGCTGGTTTGACAGTGTTGTCGTTCGTCATGCGCGCAGGGTTAGTGGCTTAACTGATTTATCGTTAAACTCAATTGATGTGTTAACTGGAATTGAAACGTTGAAGATTTGTATCGCTTATCGTCATAAAGGAAAAGTAATTGAGGAATTTCCGGCAAGTCTTAAGATGCTAGCTGAATGTGAGCCTGTGTACGAAGAATTGCCAGGTTGGACAGAGGATATTACTAGCTGTAAATCGCTTAATGAACTGCCAGTGAATGCAAGACATTATATCGAGCGTGTTTCGCAACTAACAGGTATTCCGCTATCGATTTTCTCTGTAGGCCCAGACCGCAATCAGACAAATATTGTTCGCAGTCCTTGGCGTCAGATTTAGGTCTTTTTCAAAGAAGCAGTTTTTTCGTGAAAGCTGCTTCTTTTATTTAAAACTAGGCTAAGTTTAACATAGCCTAAAACTAAAAAAACTTTTTTCAAAAAAGCCCTTGTACAATTTCTAACAGCATGATATTATAAGAAAGTCGTTTTGAATCGACGGGAAATTTGTCGAAAACAATCGTTTTTAACAATATAGATTCAAATTGTTTAAGAGGATAAGTTTAAAGATAAGAAATAAGTATTTACGAGCCATTAGCTCAGTTGGTAGAGCATCTGACTTTTAATCAGAGGGTCGAAGGTTCGAGTCCTTCATGGCTCACCATTTTAAAATATATGGCCCCTTGGTCAAGCGGTTAAGACACCGCCCTTTCACGGCGGTAACACGGGTTCGAATCCCGTAGGGGTCATTTTACATATAATATTGTACAATTAAATATTATTTTGGCTCAGTAGCTTAGACGGTAGAGCACGATTGAATAAGCTACTTTGAAATAACATCAGCGTACCAGCCGAGCCGCATCTTGATTAATCATCCTGAGGCTGGGATGATGGACTAGCAGAAACAATAAAGCGGAACTAAATACTGTTTTGGCTCAGTAGCTCAGTCGGTAGAGCAATGGACTGAAAATCCATGTGTCGGCGGTTCGATTCCGTCCTGAGCCATTAAAAAAGGGAGCGTGTAATCAATACACGTTCCTTTTTTTCTTTCCTCCTTTATATTACAAATATTACGAAAAGATTACAAAAATAATTATTTAACTGTTAACACTGTATTAATAGTTTGTAATTAAACTCAAATAATTATGGATAGGCAAAACCTCCTATGAACCCCCTATATTACAACATTTTTCGACTTTATTCCCTAAAATTATGGTCCTAATTCCTCTGTATAAATCAAAACAGGATGTCAGTTTTTATACATTTCTGTTACATTATGAAAATAGGTTTTGAATTATGGTAACCTATAAAAGGTTGCTTTTAAACTATTATATTTTTTATAGATTGGTACTTTTAGAATGTTTTGTACCTGCAGGAGGATGTAAGACAAGATGAAGACAAAATTGTCACGATTAGCAGCAAAGATGAATAAAGGAATTCTATCGACATTGGCCGCTGTAACACTTGCATTAGGCACAGTACATATAACCGCAACAGCAAAAGCAGAATTAACTACTGTTTATCATGTATACATAGAAGATCAATTTATCGGTACGGTCCAAGATAAAGCCAGTGTAGAAGCGCTTATTGAAGGAAAAACAAATAGCTTGCAAGAGCAATATAAAGAAGTTGATCTAGAAGTCGGTGGAGATTTATCCTATATTCCTGAACAAGTATTCTCGACCGTTTCTACAACAGCTTCAGATAAAGTTTTAGAAGGACTTGAAGGTCAATTGAGCGTACAAGCCAATGTTTCAGCGCTCGTAATTAACGGAGAAGCAGTTGCTTATGTAAAAGATGAAGATTCCGCAGCGAAAGTCATTAATAACCTTAAACTGGGGCATGTAAGCGAAGAACAGCTTACACAGTTAGAAAACAGCAACGGAGAAGAAACGACTCCATTAAAGGAAAATGAAACACGTATACTAGACGTCCGTCTAACGGAGGACGTTTCAATAGCAGAGGAAAAAATAGATCCACAAGAAATTTTATCTGTGGAAGCAGCGATGGAGCTCATTAAAAAAGGAACATTGGAAGAAAAGAAATACGAAGTTCAACCAGGTGATGTCCTTGGAGGGATTGCGAATTCCCATGGTTTAACTTTAAAGGAATTGCTGACGATAAACCCACAATATAGTGAAGAATCGGTATTGAAACCAGGCGATGAACTTGCTGTGACGTATCATGAACCTTTAGCGAAGGTGATTGTTGAGAAAGAAGTGTATCAAACGGAGAAAATATCATATGAAAAAGAAGTAATTGAGGATGACTCACTGCTTAAAGGTGAAACGAAAGTTAAGCAGTCAGGGAAAGACGGAGTTAATGGTATCACTTATAAAATCACGGAGCAAAACGGAATCGTGATAACTAAAGAGGCAGCAGAGACGAAAGTCATTGAAGAGCCTGTAAAAGAAGTGATTATTAAAGGGACGAAAGTGATCCCTTCCCGTGGGACAGGCAGCTTTGTTTGGCCAACAAACGGCGGGTATATTTCAAGTAAGATGGGCTATCGTTGGGGACAAATGCATAAAGGAATTGATATTGCTCGTCCAAACAATCATACAATTAAAGCAGCCGATAATGGAAAAGTTGTTTCAGCTAGCTATGATGGTGGATATGGCAATAAAGTCGTCATTGACCATCAAAATGGCTACCGTACAGTCTATGCGCATTTGGCATCCATTTCGGTCAGCCCAGGGCAAACAGTAGAAAGAGGCGCGAAAATCGGTGTTATGGGTTCTACGGGGCATTCAACCGGTGTCCACTTACACTTTGAAGTATACAAAAACGGTAGTCTAGTCGACCCGCTAAGTCTTTATTAAGAGAAACAGTCTCTAGCCATTTGGACTAGAGGCTTTTTTCTTATTTTAAAAAGAGAATTCAGTTTTCCCTCGTAATAAAGTAGAATAAGAAGAATAGGGGTTTGAATGACAAGCCAATAGGATTAATATAAAGTGAAACTTCCATCAGTGGGGGGTTCTTCCATTCCCCACTGATGGTTAGTTGAACCAATCGGGCTTTTACGGACAGTTGATCCCCCACTTAACCTTCCTCGATTTCCTCTAAGTCTTGAAGTGGGACTGTCCGTTAACCTACGATAAAAATGAAACAGAAAAAGGAGATTCAAATGGAGAAAAAAATTCTGGTTGTTGATGATGAAAAGCCAATTGCTGATATATTACAATTCAATCTGAAAAAAGAAGGATATGAAGTTCATTGTGCTTATGATGGAAATACAGCAGTTGAGATGGTTGAGGAAATTCAACCAGATATTATTCTTTTAGATATTATGCTTCCATTAAAAGATGGGATGGAAGTATGCCGTGAAGTGAGAAAAAAATACGATATGCCAATCATTATGCTAACAGCGAAGGATTCGGAAATCGATAAAGTATTAGGCTTGGAATTAGGAGCAGATGATTATGTTACAAAGCCATTTAGTACGAGAGAGCTCATTGCTCGTGTAAAGGCAAATCTCCGCCGCCATCAACAAATAAGTGCTCGAGCTGAGGAAGAAGTGGAAACGAATGAGATCACCATTGGTTCATTAACGATCCATCCAGATGCCTATGTTGTCTCAAAACGGGGGGAAACAATTGAATTAACCCATCGTGAATTCGAGTTGCTTCATTATTTAGCAAAACACTCTGGACAAGTGATGACGAGAGAACATTTGCTGCAAACCGTTTGGGGTTATGACTATTATGGGGATGTTCGTACGGTCGATGTAACCGTTAGACGCTTGCGGGAGAAGATTGAAGATAATCCAAGCCACCCATCATGGATCGTGACTCGTAGAGGAGTCGGCTACTATTTGAAAAACTCTGAACAGGAGTAACGATAGCGGATGAAAAAAGTTAGTTTTTTTCGCTCAATCCATTTTAAATTTGTCATTATTTATGTATTGCTCATTTTGATTGCAATGCAAATTATTGGTGTATATTTTGTCCGGCAATTAGAAGATACCTTAATGACGAATTTTCAAAACTCGCTAAAACAGCGAATTAATATGCTCGTTTTTGACTTAGAAGAAGAAATGGTCATGGAACGGGGGAAGGAAGATTCAACGAAAGAGGAAGCCATTCGCCAAGTATTACGCGATTATAAAACCTCTGATATTTCGGAAATCCGCGCGATTGATGGGAATAATTTTCGCATTATCGGCACATCTGATGCTAGTAAGCAAGGGGTTGTCGGTCAAAGGACGACAGAATTAAAGATTAAACGATCGATTGCATTGGACCGTGATGAAGGAAGTATCCAAATTGATACGCAATCGGGAAATCGAGTATGGGTACAATCATCGCCGATCCGCTCGAACGGAGAGGTGATCGGAGCGGTATATTTAGTAGCAAAGGTTGAAGATATCTTTTCACAAATGAAAGATATTAATAAAATTCTTTTCACTGGCACGGCGATTTCCTTAATATTAACTGCCCTCCTAGGAATTTTCCTGGCCCGAACGATTACGCGCCCAATTGCTGATATGAAGAAACAAGCGCTCGCGATGACGCGCGGAAACTTCACACGCAAAGTAAAAGTTTATGATAATGATGAAATCGGCCAGCTGGCAATGACATTTAATGATTTAACAAAAAAGCTGCAAGAAGCACTCTCAGTAACTGAAGGTGAAAAACGGAAGCTAAGTTCGGTTATTTCCTATATGACGGATGGAGTCATTGCGACTGATCGAAGAGGAAAGATTATTTTAATCAATGAACCGGCTGCGAAAATGTTGGATGTTCCACGTGAAACAGTGTTATCCAGTTCAATTCTTTCTGTGCTCGGAATTGAAGAGGACTACACATTTGAGGACTTGTTCCAAGAGCAAGAATCGGTTATTCTCGATTTTAGCACAGAGAAAAATCACTTGATTTTAAGGGCAAACTTTTCCATTATCCAAAAGGATAGCGGGTTCGTCAATGGAGTCATTGCTGTGTTACATGATATCACAGAGCAAGAAAAGATTGAGATGGAACGGCGTGAGTTTGTTGCAAATGTTTCGCATGAATTGCGAACACCACTTACGACGATGCGCAGCTATTTAGAAGCATTAGCCGATGGTGCGTGGAAAGATGAAGAAGTTGCACCGAAATTTTTACAAACGACGCAAACGGAAACAGAAAGAATGATCCGCTTAGTAAATGATTTATTAAAGTTATCGAAAATGGATAGTAAAGATTATCGGTTATCGAAAGACTGGGTTGACTTCACAATGTTTTTCAATCGAATCATTGATCGTTTTGATTTATCTAAAAGGCAAAATGTCACATTTAAGCGTGAAATTCTGGATCAATCGATTCTTATTGAAATTGATGGAGATAAGATTACACAAATACTTGATAATATTATTTCTAACGCGATTAAATATTCCCCTGAAGGCGGACAAATTACCTTTAGAGTGAAAGAGGAGGAAAATCGCATTATCGTTAGTGTGTCTGATGAAGGGGTCGGAATTCCAAAGAAGAACATCACTAAAATCTTCGACCGCTTTTATCGGGTAGATAAGGCCCGTACTCGTAAGTTAGGTGGTACAGGCTTAGGTTTAGCAATTGCAAAGGAAATGGTAAATGCCCATGGAGGGGAAATTTGGGCAACGAGTGTTGAAGGGAAAGGAACGACCGTCTTTTTTAGTCTTCCTTATGACCGGACAGTAGAGGATGATTGGTCATGACATATGAGAATATCAAAACAGGCATTTTAATCATTCTTATTGCTTTAAGTGGAATCTTAACTTGGAGCGTTTGGACTTTCCAACCTAAGTACGAAACGATGGGGAATGAAAGAACAGTAAATGAAGTGGCAATTGGTGAAAAAAAAGAAGTTAAACAGATCATCAAGCCACATCAAGTGGTTTTTCATCAAGGAAATCGGCAAGTTGGAATCATCGACTCTAAAGAAATGGATGAATTCATCTCTTTAATTAGCCAGTGGAAATATTATGATGTTAAAAAGTTTTCTGATGAATCTGCAGCATGGAAAAAAGAAGTTACCAATGGAATTTTTACAGAAATCATTTTTCCAGAAGTCGTTCCGATTGATGCGTATAAGCGAGTATTAAATTTCCAAGACGATAATTTACCTAAAATTGAATTTGACCGCATCATTATTGATAGTTCCACGAGCGGGAAACAAGAGGGCGAGATTTATTTCTATTCGACAAAGACAGAACAAACATTTAAAAGCTATGTTAGTTTAACCGCCATCAATGAGTTTTCTGATGAATACGAACAAAAAACAGCAGAATATGCTTCTTTCAATGGTTATGACTTGCCGAGCGGGAAAAATGTCTATTTACCGAGTGAAGAAACAGAAATGAAAAGCTACACTTACTATCGGAACCCGATTGAATCTGAGGAATTGAAAAATGCCTTATTTCGAGACCCTAGCTTTGTCCAAAGGAGTTTTGTTCCTGATGGCGAAGAATATGCAGATGAAGCGAGTAAAATGACTGTCGATAATAATACGAATATCATTTCCTATATTAGTCCATTTAGAGAAAGCGAAACGGGAGTTGGTCCGGAAAACCTCGTTCAAAAAAGCATTGATTTTGTCAATGTCCATAGTGGCTGGACGGATCATTTCCGTTATGCTTATAAAGATGATCGGAACCAAAAAGTGGTTTTTCGAATGTATACGGAGCAAGGTTATCCAATCTTTAACCAGATTGGGATGTCAGAAATTATTCAAGAATGGGGCCATTCCGAAATTAAACGTTATAATCGGCCAAGCTTCTATTTGGAAATTCCCCTGAATTCAGGAATGAGGACAGAAGTCTTTCCGTCCGGCCAAGAAGTGATTGATTTCTTGCTTGAGAAGGAAGGAATGAATCATGAATTAATCGAAAATGTTTCGCTTGGTTATTATATGTTAAGCAATCCGAACGATTCCTCACTCATCTATTTGGAGCCAGGGTGGTTTTATCAATATGATAATGTCTGGTTTGAGCTAAAGCTTGAAGAAGAGGTGCCGAACAATGGATTGGGGTAAAATTAAAACCATTTTCATTATCAGCTTTCTCCTCCTTGATATTTATTTAATTTATCAATTTGTTAATACACGGAGTGAGGCGAAATATGAAGTCATAAAAGAAGCCACCATTGATGAGCGATTAAAAAATGATGATATTGTTTACGGTGAATTACCACAAGAACTCGGGAAAGAAAGATATATTAGTGTAAAACCGAAAACTTTCACTGAGGTTGAGCCGGTATCAAATGTCCAGAAATTCATTGATCATGATGGGACGATGATTTTTGGGAAATTTGAAGAGCCCATTCCTGTTGATGAAAAATTCAACACTGACGATTTTTCGGTCATTGTAAAGGCGATTGTTGAATATGGAGGACAGTATCGGTTTTGGAAAAAGGACGATATTGAGGGGACAATTACGTATTATCAGCTTTATGATGGAAAAATGATGTATCGCAACCGAAGCGGGAAATTGACATTTTATTTTAATGAAAATAATGAAGTAACCTCGTATGAACAAACATTTATTGAAGAAATTGAGGAAATGTCAGAGGAGCAAGAAGTCCTCACTTCACTAGGGGCAATTGAAATCTTATATAAAAAAGGAATGTTAAAGCCAAGAAGTGAGATTACAAAAATCGAATTTGGCTATTCGACATTAATTCAACTTGCTGCCTCACAAGTGTTAGCACCAACATGGAGAATTGTCGTAAATGAAGAGGAAGATCTTTTTGTTCATGCTTTTGAAGGACAAGTGATTCAATTTAATGATGAAGAGACAGAGATAACGGAGTGAAATGATATGACTTTGCATTTTAGTGTTCTCGCTAGTGGGAGTACGGGAAATGCGATCTATGTGGAGACGGAGGAACAAAGCTTTTTAGTTGATGCAGGATTAAGCGGCAAGCAAATGGATGCTTTATGTCAGCAAATCGGACGAGAGCTAAAAAACCTCACGGGGATATTAGTAACGCATGAACATAGTGACCATATAAAGGGGATTGGAATCGTAGCTCGTAAATATAAATTGCCAATTTATGCGAATGAAAAAACATGGAAAGCGATGGACGGACTGATTGGTGAAGTGCCATTAGAACAAAAGTTCACGTTTGATATGGAGACGGTTAAAACCTTTGGCTCGCTTGATATAGAATCCTTCGGTGTCTCCCATGACGCAGCAGAACCGATGTTTTATATTTTCCACCACGAAGGAAAGAAGTTAGTGTTGATAACAGATACAGGATATGTGAGTGACCGGATGAAAGGAATGATTGCAAATGCGGATGCGTATGTGTTTGAAAGCAATCATGATGTCCAAATGCTTCGCATGGGGAGATACCCGTGGAATGTGAAAAGACGGATTCTTGGTGATTACGGCCACGTATCGAATGAAGATGCAGCGATTGCGATGAGTGAAGTCGTTGGTGACAACACAAAGCGAATTTATTTAGCGCATTTAAGTGCTGATAATAACATGAAGGATTTAGCAAGAATGTCTGTGATGCAAACACTTGAAGGGCGTGGAATTAAAGTAGGTGAGCAATTTAAGCTATATGATACCGACCCGAAAATGCCAACTGCATTAACAGCTCTTTAAAAGGATGAATCGTTTAAAAAAGCTTCACAACAACCGCAAGTCCCTGCATAGGCAAGGAGTTTGCGGTTGTTTGCGGTTAATAATATTAAATAATTAATTTTTTGTTTCCATAGTTGTATAATGATTTTATATATTATCTTTCATTCATTGATTTGAAAGGACTGGTTACTAATGGGATATTACGACGAAGACAATCAATCACGCTATCAACGGCAAAAAGGATCGAAAGGCGGCTTTCTTCTAGCGAGCCTTGCTGGAGCACTTATCGGTGGTTTGCTCGTTGTCTTTACTATTCCGACACTTTCTAACATGGGGGCATTGCCATATAATGTCGTACCGAAAAATTACGTAGAATCAATTAATGAGACAGAACAACCGCAAGGATCTGGAGAGACAAGAAATGTTTCTGTGAATGTACAAACAGGAATCACCGAAGCGGTTGCGGAAACCGTCGATGCAGTTGTTGGGATTACGAATATTCAAAAGGGCAATTCTTGGTTCAATATGGAGCAAACCAAAGAAGCAGGAGTTGGCTCAGGAGTCATTTATAAAGTAGATGGAGATAAAGCATATGTTGTTTCAAATTATCACGTAGTTCAAGGTGCTACAGAGCTTGAAGTGACATTTAGTGATGGTTCAAAAACACCAGCTAAGCTTGTTGGTGGTGACCCGTGGACGGATTTAGCCGTTGTAGAGGTTTCTTCTGAAAATGTAAAAAAGGTTGCTGAATTCGGTAATTCAGATGATTTAGTGATTGGTGAGCCAGCGATTGCAATCGGAAACCCCCTTGGCTTGACGTTTTCGGGATCAGTTACGCAAGGGATTATTTCTGGCCTCGAACGTTCCATCCCTGTTGACATTAACCAGGATGGTTCGCCAGATTGGCAGGCAGAGGTTTTACAAACAGATGCAGCGATTAACCCTGGGAATAGTGGTGGAGCACTCATTAATATTGAGGGCAAGGTAATTGGCATTAATTCGATGAAAATTGCTCAATCGGCGGTTGAAGGGATTGGACTTGCGATTCCGATTAATTATGCCATCCCAATTATTAATGATTTAGAACGCTATGGCGAGGTTAGGAGACCATACTTAGGAGTAAGTTTAAGCTCTGTTACAGAAATTCCGGTACGTTTTCAACAATCAACGTTACAATTACCAGAGAACATCAACCGTGGGGTGGCGATACTAGAAGTCGTTACGAATTCACCTGCAGATGAGGCCGGATTAAAAATATACGATGTTATTGTCGAGTTAGATGGCGAACAAATAAAGGATGCTGTCGATCTCCGCAAACATTTATATAATGAAAAAGAACCTGGGAATGAGATGCATGTAAAGTTCTACCGTGACGGTGAGTTGGAAGAGACGACGGTCACGCTCATCGCCGAGGAATTGGATTTTCGCGGATAATCTTTTTAAGAGGACAGAAAGTGAAAGCTTTCTGTCCTTTTTGTGCAAAATAACAGTGGTGATTGTATGCTAAAATGGTTTGTGGATAAGACGAAACTTCCATCAGAGGGGGGGGATTCTCCATCCTCCACTGATGGTTAGTCACGCGATAAATAAGGGAAGTGTGTTTTAAAATATAGTACGGACAAGAGAGGTGAGGAGAATATGGTTTATTGCTGCGGGGAACATGTAGACCAGGCACTAGATGAAATGGTGAGAAAACACGAGACAGCACCTAGTTTTGAAAAGATTGACTCTGTGGATAACGACCCGAATAGCTGTGTATATTGTGGAAAACTTGCTGTATATATGGTGGGGAACGAATGATCCCATACAAAATGTGGATTGTAATGTGAATATGTGGATAACTCCTGTGGATAACTTGTTTGTAAACTGTTTGTAAAGTGGGGATGACGTGTGAATATATCGATTGTGACGGTTGGAAAATTAAAAGAAAAATATTTAAAACAAGGAATTGAAGAATATGTTAAGCGCATGAGCGGCTACGCAAAAATTGAAATGATTGAGGTAGCTGATGAAAAAGCACCTGAAGATTTAAGTGAAGTCGAAATGGAGCAGGTAAAACAAAAAGAGGGAGAGCGGATTCTTGCAAAACTAAATCAAGATATACACGTCATTGCTCTAGTAATTAACGGCAAGCAAAAAACATCCGAACAATTGGCAAATACACTTGATCAACTGGCGACCTACGGAAAAAGCAAGGTCGCCTTTGTGATTGGCGGTTCACTCGGCCTAAGTAATGAGGTCATTAAGCGAGCCGACGAACAATTAAGCTTTTCAAAAATGACCTTCCCGCATCAGCTCATGAGATTGATCCTCGTCGAGCAAATCTACCGGGCGTTTCGGATTAATCGGGGGGAACCGTACCATAAATAGATGAGGTTTTTCCTACGGTGTGCAGATTATTCTCAGTGATAACGAAACATATACGAAATAATTATAACTATCGTGATTGTAAGAGGCTTCCCACTGTTTCAAGGAAGCTTACTTGAATGCCTATTTAAAAGGACATTCAAAAGATCCAATAGGAATCGTTCCTGTCACCGCCCGAAGTTTGTCGAACGGATCTTATTGATAAATGCGAAGTTCTGTGTAGAATAAAGTCTCTGCAGAGCTTCTGTTTTGTAAGATGGACAAATAGAAGAGGTAGTTGAAGTTAATTAACAATTGGATTAAACAAAATACCCTTGTTTTATTGCTAGGAATATAACGATTATTAGAGCTTGATTAACATCTAATACACGTATTAAACAGGAAGTCTAAACCACCCACCGTAATTAACGACCTTAATTTAAATTATTTAATAAGTTAAAACTTTGAATTTTTTTTGAAAGTAAGTTAAGCTATAATTGTATTGTGAAACACTGAACAAACAATATCGTCTGAAAGGGGAAATTTGAATGAAAGTATTGTTAATCGGTGCAGGTACTATGGGTAGAGGCGGAATCCAAGCGCTTCGAAATTTTCCGGGAATTGAGTCAGTTACAGTTGCAGATTTAAATAAAGAGGCTGCGGATAAGTTTGCTGCGACACTTAATTTTCCAGAAGTTAAAACGGTACAACTAGATGTTACTGATTCTGAAAGTGTAACTGCTTTAGCTCGTGAAGTGGATGTCGTATTTAATGCGGTTGGTCCATTTGTGAAGTTTGGGGTTCCGATTTTGAAAGCGGTTATCGAAGCGGGTACGGATTATGTGGACGTTTGTGACGATGGTGATGCGACGGATGACTTACTTGAATTACACGAAAAGGCAGAAGCTGCAGGCGTGACGGCTTTAATTGGTTGTGGACAAACTCCTGGAATTTCAAACATGCAAGCAAAGTATGTTGCTGGAATGATGGATGATATAGACAGCATTAAAATTGCATGGCATGTAGGATCTCCTCAATCAGATTTAGTAGCAGAAGAATCCTATGACTTCGTAGATGCTCAAGATTTCAAAGAGAGTAGTCCTGCAGGTTGGAATCACTTAGTTCATTCAATGACTGGGGATATTGTTGTTTGGAAAGATGGTAAATTTGATAAGATGCCAGCATGGGATTCAGGGGAATATATTGATTTTCCAGAACCGTATGGCCGAGTTCCAGTATTTTATGTAGGACATTCTGAACCACACACACTTCCTCGCTACATAAAAATTAATGAATTTTGTGCTTGTCTAGGGGGTAATCGCTTCCATAAAGAGCTAAGAGAAGAAGCGCGTGGATATCAGGAACCAAAACATCCACCTGTTGATCCAGGAACACCAATTTGGGAAGCTCCTGAAAAGTGGAAAGATAAAGGAGTATGGCAAGGTCAAGCGGCAATCGTAGAAGGTACTGTTGATGGCAAGAAAGTTCGCTACACTAACCGTTACATGTGCTCGGTTTATGATAAGGGGATTTACACATTTGCTGGACAAGCTATTGGTATCTACCTCATTGGTACGATGAAAAATAAAAAGAGTGGGGTATTTGGACCAGAAGGAATTCTTGAAACAGAAGATTTCTTTAAAGAATTAGTTCGCATTACGAACGAATCGAACGGATGGGACTTTACTTTAGAGGAATTACTTCCAATTGAAAAAGAAATCCTTGGATAATAGTAGAGTGAAAGCAAATCGTTTGTGATTGATATAATCCAGTTTTAAAATACAAAAACCTTAAACAAAAGTTCAAAAGTGCAGCTAAGAATATGAAATTCATATTCTTAGCTGTTTTTGTGTATGAAGGCCTCACAAAATAATCTCATTCAGTAAGTTAAATGCCATAATACTTTCGTTAAATCTTTAAAATCAATTATTGAGTTACAATGCATCGGAATTATGAACAGCGATATTATGAAAATCAAATATATTTTTCGATGTTTTTGCTAAGGATGCATCAAGGAATCGAGCTTCTTGTAGGAGCTTAAATGCTTTTCGACTTGATTTTGGTACATCAAGTTCTTGATTGCTTACAAATATCATTGGTTTGATTTAAAGCATTTTTTAATACTAGTTCAAACTTATTCAATTGCTTAGGTCTCATTCTCTAGGCACTGAACAAGTAAATCTGTTGCTTTAATCATACTACCCCCTCTACAAACTGTATTTACCCTATTATCCCCTTAATCTAATTAAAAAACCGCACCTATTTGCGGTGCGGTGAACCGTACCATAAGTAAGCACATAGTTATTATTTTTTGAAGCGTATAGGTGCTGGTTCCCGCATCTGGGAAAATGAGGGTCCACTTTTATTGGTTGGGGGATCAGGTTAAGCACCCAATCTGAAAAATAGACGGAAAAAATCCGCTTAATTAGTAAATTGCATTGAAAATAGGCACTAATAGACGGAGAGATTCCGCCTATTGACTCAAAAAGCATGAAAATGAGGGGTTTTGCCTTGGATAAGCGGAAAACCTCCCCTTATATCCCCCGAAACGAGCTTCATTCTGATTTTAACCGGAAAATCTCCGCTTATATTACTATCGCTAGTTACTCATTTGAGCATAAGACTTCTAATTTCAAAGGAAGTGAGCTGAGAACCACTGCTTTGATTTTGTTATTCGAAAACTCCAAGAGAACCTCATTTTGAACCGTATCATAAGTAAATGAGGTTTAGCCCAATGCCTCTCTTTAAGGTTGGGGAGGCTAAACCATAATAATTTTTTTAACAAAAAGAGAAATGATAAGAATGGTATTGTCGAGGGATAAAGAAAGCGGATTGACAAATGTAAGATTTCTATTAAACTAAAAATAGTTCTCAAATATTCCTTTTATCTTAGCTACTCCGCAAGTCTTATTTGTCGTTTGCAATTCTCCAATTGAAGTCACATTAAACCTCTTTTTCCACTCACATTAATACTATTAATTTTAAAAATCTGTCAGAAATTCAAATGAATAAATAATGGGGGTGATTCATTCGCGGCATCGATTTTATATGCATACTAAATGCCCATGTTGTGGATGTTCTGCATTTGAAGATAAAGATGATATTACAAAACTTATGAGAAGTACATCTTTTGGATATATTGGCTGTAAAATCATGACCATTAGATAGGAGTAGGATGCTATGGGATTTGAAGAGGAATACCAGGCCTTTATGAATACTCACTCGCAGGCAAGAACCGGTGAACGGTTGCGTCGCTTACAAGAAGGTCACAAACATGCTGAAATATTGTTTTTGAAGCAAGTATGGTGGCCCTTATTTCACCATTTTCGGTATCTGCATCCAGAATATGAAGTCGATGATTTCAAGGATGGCAAAAGGTATTTGGATTTTGCTTATATTCGTCCCGCCATCCGAATTTGCCTTGAGATCGACGGGTACGGCCCTCACTTAAAGAACATAAGCAGATGGGAATTTTCCAACAGTCTGGAACGTCAAAACCAGTTGGTGATTGACGGATGGACCGTGATCCGCTTTTCATATGACCAAGTTAAAGACCAGCCCCGTCGATGCCAACAGATTGTTCAGCAAGTGATTGGCCGATGGCTGGGTGATGAATTGGACCAGACATCACTGTCCTTTCACGAAAAGGAAGTACTTCGGCTGGCGATTCAAAAGGGAGAAGCCATAACCCCTATCGAAATCGAGAAGTATTTGAAGTTAAGTGACAAGACGGTAAAAAAGGTAGTTTCTCAACTAGTCGATAAAAAGATGCTGATTCCCGCATCTGGGGTCGCGAGGGTCCGCTCTTATCGGTTGGGCGATCATGTTAAGCACCCGACTTTATAAATAGACGGAAAAAATCCGCTTAATTAGTAAATTGCAATGAAAATAGGCACTAATAGACGGAGAGATTCCGCCTATTGGCTCGAAAAACATGAAAATGAGGGATTTTGCCTTGCATAAGCGGAAAACCTCCCCTTATATCCCCCGAAAAACGAGCTTCATTCTGGATTTAACCGGAAAACCTCCGCTTATTTTAGTCCCATTTGTTACTTAAACTTCGTAGTTTGAAGATATTTTAGAAGTGAGGAATTGATAGTGAAAAAATTTAAGAAGTTTTACTTAGAGATTACAAGTGTATGTAATCTTGCGTGCAGCTTTTGTCCACCGACAGAACGACAGAAGCAATTCATTTCTGTGGAGGACTTTTCTAAGAGATTAGATCAAATTAAACCGCACACAGACTACATTTATCTACATGTAAAAGGGGAACCACTGCTTCATCCTAAAATAGACGAATTGTTAAACTTAAGTCATGAAAAAGGGTTTAAAGTTAATATCACAACCAATGGAACATTAATTAATAAAAAGAGGGAAAAATTATTAAATAAGCCTGCGCTAAGACAAATGAATTTCTCACTCCATAGTTTCGATGGCCATATCGGTTCTAAAGATAAAGAAGGGTATGTGAAAAGTATCCTTTCTTTTATTAAAGAAGCAACAAGCCAATCAGAAATGATCGTTTCCCTGAGATTGTGGAATCTTACACAAGATAATACGACGAATATTGAAAGAAAACGAAACAGGGAATTACTAGAAATGATTGAGAAAGAATTTGATTTAAACTACAAAATTGAAGAGAAGGTCGTACCAGGGAGCGGCGCGAAAATTGCGGAGCGCATCTTCATCAATCAAGATTACGAGTTTCAGTGGCCTGCGTTACATGAAGAAGAGGATGATGGAAAAGGCTTCTGCTATGGCCTGCGAAATCAAGCGGGTATTTTAGCAAACGGAACGGTTATTCCTTGTTGTCTAGATGGTGAGGGAGTGATTAATCTTGGAAATATTAATGAACATTCATTTTCCGATATTATCGAGATGGATCGAGCAAAAAGCCTTGTAGACGGTTTTTCACGAAGAGTGGCAGTCGAGGAACTATGTAGAAAATGTGGTTATCGCAAAAGATTTGGGAAATAGAGAAGCAAATGCTATGGTTTTGTTGGTCAGATAGAGTTATTCCAATACATTACCTACCTCATTTAGATACTATGCGGGGAACCTTATCATAAGTAATAGCAAAGCGGAGTTTGAACCAATTTTATAGTAAAGTCGTATTCTGTAAGTAATAGCCCCTTCATTACTTAATTTCGATAAAGCCAATTATTTCTCTAATATCTTCTTGCTGATCAATATAACTAACTCACTTAAAGTGGCTTGATTTATGTTTGTTATCGCCTTTTTATTGGCTAGTTCATAAAAAATAAGCTAGGCTAAATTTGGTATTATATGAATGGACGTGTAGGAAAAAATGAAAACAACAATTACTTATAAAAGCAATAATCACTTTGAAATTAAAGCAGATTTCTATCAGACAAATAGAAAAAATGCCCCTGTTATTGTCTATATTCATGGGGGTGGACTACTTTGGGGAACACGGGGAGAAATTGACGAGAATATGATAAAGCTTTATACGGATAATGGTTTTGCATTATTCTCCATCGACTATCGCCTAGCTCCTGAAACAAAAGTAGTAGATATTCTTGAAGATATTAAAGATGCATTACAGTGGATTGAATTAGAAGGACCAAAGCAGTTTGGGATAGATGCTGAAAGAATAGCTGTTATTGGTAGTTCTGCAGGTGGTTATCTTGCTTTAAATACTGGAACCTTTGAAAAAAGGCCACGGGCTATTGTTTCTTTTTATGGATATGGGGATATTAGCGCTAGCTGGGCAACAACGCCAAATAAATATTATTGTGAAAAAGCTCGTGTATCAAAGCAAATTGCTAATAGTCTAATTACGAATAAAATTATTACTGAGGCAACGGTTCATGAACGCTTTCTTCTTTATCTGTATGCTAGACAAACAGGGGAATGGATTCAAGAAGTAACAGGTATGAATCCATCAACCGACGAGGAGAAATTAAGAAGTGTAAGTCCAATATATAATATATCCGAACAATATCCTCCAACATTATTGTTGCATGGTACAAGTGATGTTGATGTTCCTTATGAACAATCTACTTTCATGTGTGAAGCTTTAAAAGAAGAGGGTATTGAGGCGAAGCTAATTACGATTCCAAATGGAGAGCATGTGTTTGAAAAAGACTTTTATCATCCAAACGTTCAAGGTGCATTAATGCAGGTCATTGATTTTTTAAAAACACATTTAGCATAGGAGCATAGGCTCTCCTACATAAAATAAGAACACCTATCACTGATTTTTTGTATAGGTGTTTTTGCTTTTTGTTTAGATTACTAAGCTAATATGGAATCACCATCATATCCCAATAAAAAATAAAAAGTCCATTTTCCAAGAGTAAATAAGGAAATTCGACTTTTATTTAAGTTGAAGAGCCTTGACAAGTAAAAGCCCGATTAGTTGAACTTTATCCCATAACTAAATATTATTCATTGAATATAATAATCTCATGAAGAAATGTTTGAAAGGGTGATAAAATGTCTGAAGAATTTTTGAAAACCTTAACCGTTATATCTGGGATTGCTTTTTTAATAGGTGCTGGAATATTTACTTTTGTAGCCATTCAGGATTTAAAAAGAACACAGGCACCCAACATTGTGATACCGTGAGTGAAAACTTTGAGACCTTTTTCCTTCTTACAAAAAAATTAATGCATTCCATTGAATTTATATAAAGTTTATATTTGAACTTTATACTCATAAGGGGTGTGAAAAGGAGGAAAAGATGAATTTATTAAAATTATTAACAGATAAAGTAGCTACAAAAAAAGGTGCTTGGATTACAGTTGTACTTTGGCTTGTTTTACTGATCGGAATAAGTGCTGGACCAAGATTAGGAGATTATAAAGTAACAAATTTTCAGTCCTTACCTGACGATGCTCAATCCATTATTACTCAAAATAAATTAGATGAATATTTCCCAGTTGATCAAGGTACACCTGGGATTTATGTTTTCCATAATCCGGATGGAGAATTGGTCATCGAAGACGTAATTACGATCATTGCTGGAATTAAAGAGGCTAATATTGAAGGAATAGAAACGATTCTAGATATAACCGTATTACCTCCTCAAGCCTTACCTGCGTTTTCATCAGCAGATAAAACGACGATGATTGTTCCGATGAATCTTAAAGCTGGTTTAGGCAATGCAGACTATGCGGAGATTAATGATGAAACAAATGAGGTAGGGACAAAAATTGCATCACAATTAAATACAGACTTTTATATTACTGGCCCAGCAGGGATTGCCGGCGATACGGTAAAGTTATTTGAATCTGCAGACTTAAAGCTATTATTTGCGACAGTCGCGATTATTTTAGTTTTATTAATTGGAATTTATCGTTCCCCATTATTAGCAATTATCCCATTATTCGCAACAGTAGTGGTCTATCAAGTAGTCAATCAATCAGTGGCTATACTTGGTGCGGGTGGACTTGAAATTAATAATCAAACAACTTCAATTATGGGTATTTTATTGTTTGCAGCCGTTATTGATTATTCATTATTTGTCTTCTCTCGTTATCGTGAAGAGTTAAATTATTACGAGGATAAATACGAAGCAATGAAAGTAGCGATGCGTGCCACAGCAACACCGGTATTATTTGCAGGTGGTACGGTATTTGCTGCGATGATTATTTTATATTTTGCAGATTTCCGGGATTACCAAAACTTTGCACCAGTATTTGGTGTTGCAATGGTTATCATTATGATTGCTTCTGTAACCCTAATCCCAGCGTTATTTGCGTTATTTGGCCGGAAAGCATTCTGGCCGAAAGTACCTAAATATGGTGAAACAAAAGAAGTTAAACATGGTGTTTGGGGACCGATTGCAAAATTTGTTGTCCGAAAACCAGCTTTAGTTGGTGGTACGGTATTAGTGTTTTTATTAGTAACTGCAGCAAATGTATTCAATTTAAATTATGAATTTAACATGGTAAAAGGTTTTCCTGAGGATTTACCATCCCGTGTAGGATTTGAAATTGTCGAGGAGAAGTTTAATAAAGGAGATTTAGCTCAAACAACGGTACTTGTTACTGGTGAAGAGGTAACTCAAGAACAATTACAAGAAATTGCAACATATTTTTCAGATAATGAACAAATTGGTTCTGCCAGGCCATCAGGATTAACAGAGGATGGCGAATACGGGAAAATAACTGTATCATTAATGGATAATCCATATAGTATAGAGGCAATTAAATTTTTAGAAGATTTCCGTGCCGATTATGCAACCTACCGCTTAGCAAATGGTAAAGAAGTTGAGTTATCTTTCGCTGGTACAACGGCAAAATTAGTCGATGAACAACAAGTCAATAATCGAGATATTATTAAAATTGTGATTCTCGAAACATTACTCATTCTTGTGTTGTTATTTGTTCTTACACGTTCAATTAAAATGCCAGTCTATATGATGGCAACGATTTTACTCTCCTATGTATCGGCTCTAGGATTAGGGATTTTCTTAGTAGATGTGTTATTTGGTTATGATGCGATTTCAACTCGGGCCCCAGTTTATGCCTTTATTTTCTTAGTTGCATTAGGAATTGACTATAATATTATCCTTGTGAGTCGTTTCTTAGAAGAGCGTAAATATTTAAAAGTTAAAGATGCTTTAGAGGTCGCTATCCGTAATACAGGTGGGGTAATCTCGTCAGCAGGGATTATCCTTGCAGCAACGTTTGCAGCATTAATGACCATGCCGATTGCAGATTTATTTGTTTTTGGATTTATCGTTGCCATCGGAATTATCATTGATACATTTTTAGTTCGAGGAATGTTATTACCTTCACTGATTTTATTCTTTGAAAAAGGAAAAACTAGGTCGATAAAGGGGGAAAGATAATTGCATCTATTGGTCGTAGATGATGATGAGGCGATTTTGCAATTAGTTTCCATCCATTTAGAGCAGGCTGGATATCATGTGAAAAAAGCAAGCAATGCCGAGGCAGCGCTTGCTTTTTTGCAAAAACAGCCATTTGATTTAATCATCATTGATGTCATGATGCCTGGGATGGATGGTTTTCAATTGGCGAACATTGTCATTAAACAGTATGAAATGCCTGTTATTATGTTGACGGCAAAAGGACAAATTGAAGATAAGCAAAAAGGCTTTGAGCAAGGCATTGATGATTATATCGTCAAGCCATTTGAAACGAAGGAGTTACTTTTCCGTGTAAATGCGATTTTACGACGCTATCGAAAATCTATACAAGCCCAAAGTATCGTTGGAAACGTTAAAATGAATACGAATACTTGGGAATTATTGATCGCGAATAAGCAATACATTTGGCCAATGCGGGAATTAGAAATTCTTGCTTATCTTTTGCAACGGGCAAATCGCCATGTAAGCCGCTGGGATTTAATCGATGAAATTTGGGGGGACACTTTAGAACAACCAGAATTCACATTAAATACCCATATTAACCGTATACGTGAACGATTAAAAAGAGCTGAAGCGAACATTGAAATCGTGACAATACGGGGTTTTGGCTACCAACTTGAGGTAAAATAATGAAATTATTACAACGTTTTATTTTATATACATTTATTATTATTTGTATAAGTATTTTCATTGGTTTTATTTGTTCTAATTTATTTTACATTGCTTTTGTTAAAGAACAAATGAACAATCGTTATTTAGCGATTGCTGAACAATTAGCGGAACAAATGGAAGAGCACGAAATAACTCTACAAGCGTCTTCAGACTTTATGCGAACAATGAGCGATTTAGGTTATCAAATCGTATTAGTTAAAGAAGACGGACAAATGATTACGTTTGGGGAGCCTTTCAAAACGAATGAGTTAAATGAGCAAATGCATGCATTATTTGAAGGGGAAAAAGTTTATCACGGTGTCAAATCCTTTAAGAAGTCTTATTTAATGATGAGTCATTTTGCGAATGATATCGAAAATACGGTTGGGACGAAACTAGAACTTGAAGGGGAGGAATGGGCGTTATTTTTACGTTCAAATAATACAAGCTTCTTTACAGAGTTTCATTTAGTTATTTTCGGATTTATATTTGCAGTCTTTGTTAGCAGCATCATCGGAATCTTATTAATGTCGCGAAAGTTAACGCAATCACTATCAGAATTGACGAGTGCAACGCAAGAAATTGCCAATCATAATTATGACTATCCTTTAATGATTAATCGGAAAGATGAAATCGGACAGCTCGCTGATAGTTTCCGGATGATGCAACAGAGGTTAGCGAATACAGATAAAGCGAGAAAAAAATTTATTAATAATGTCTCCCATGATTTTCAATCACCACTATTAAATATTAAAGGGTATTCAGAGTTACTAGATCGGGAGCTCTCATCAAGTGAAGGAAAAAAATATAACAATATTATTCAAACCGAAGCAAAACGTCTATCAAATTTAACAAAACAATTGCTAATCCTTACCTCCATTGATCAAGGAACATATCCAATTAATAAGCAATTAGTAAGGATCGATGAACAGCTTCATCAAGTTGTCTATTCTATGCTTTGGCGTATCGAAGAGAAAGGACTTGAAATTAAGATTGATTTGCAGCCTGTAACTGTTTATGCTGACCGCTCGTTATTGATGAATGTATGGGAAAATCTAATTGGCAACGCGATTAAATACAATAAAGAGTATGGAGAAATAAGTATCGAATGTTTTGAAGAGAAATCCGAAGTGATCGTGAAGATTAAAGATACAGGGATTGGAATCGAGGAACAAGCATTGGATAAAATATTTGAACGATTTTATCGCGTAGATAAGGCCCGAAATAGAGAAGGAATGGGATTAGGATTAGCGATTGTTCAAGAAGTACTGTCTTATCATCATGCTTCTATTCAATTTGAAAGTAATGTAAATGAAGGAACAACCTTTACGATTATTTTTCCAAAAAGTTAGTGTTTACACGCACAATGAACATATTTACGTACAACAACCAGATACTATAACGCAATAAAAGAAGCACCTCTCCATTATTGAAAGGTGCTTTTTCGTATGAACTTTACCATTCCTTTGGTTCATAGTTTAGTTCTTTAAATAATTGTGTGCGTTCTTTTTTTGATAAATCTCTCCATTGTCCAGGAGGGAGGTTTCCTAAATGGATATTCATAATCCGAATTCTTTGCAGTCTATAAACATTGTAGCCTAACGCTTCGCACATGCGTCGAATTTGTCGATTTAACCCCTGTGTTAAAATAATTTGGAAATCAAATTTCGATAACGGCTTTACTTCACAAGGAAGTGTTTTTGTACCTAATATTTTTACACCTTCAGACATATTCTTTACAAATTCAGGAGTGATCGGTTTGTCTACTGAAACGATATATTCCTTTTCATGCCTATTTTCAGAACGTAAAATCTCATTAACGATATCCCCATCGTTTGTTAGGAGGATTAAGCCTTCTGAATCTTTATCTAGCCGTCCTATATTAAAAACTCTTAATGGATGATTCACTAAATCAACAATATTCCCCTTAACATTCTTTTCTGTCGTACTTGTAATCCCTACAGGTTTATTTAAAGCAATATAGACATTATTTCGAGCGACCCGAACCGGTGCCCCATTTACTAGGACATCATCGCCTGGCTCGACTTGGTCACCTATTTTTGCACGTTTTCCATTGATTGTGACTCTTCCTTCAGTAATTAATTTATCCGCACCTCGCCTCGATGCTTTTCCAGCTTCACTAATATATTTATTAATGCGCATGTTAATCACGACCTTAAGTATGATAATTATTTATTCGCGTATCAAATATACCTTATTTTAAAGAGCGAATCAAAAATCTCATTTAAATAAACTGTATCATAAATAGTGGTAAAACAGAGGGTGGAAATGGTTATTAATAAGGCATGGCTTGAAAAGTTAAGATGATTTACTAATGTTTTAGACAGGGTAACCTGTCTTTTTTTTTATTAAGGATTTTGTGGTTATTTAATAATTTATCTGCAAATGATAAACAGGTACATATAAAAAACGACAAAGCTACTTAACCTGAAAATGGAGGTTCAATTATGGAAACAACAAGTTATAAAGGCACAAATAAATTGATTATTGGGATTGTATTCGGGGTTATCACGTTTTGGCTTTTTGCTCAGTCAATGGTCAATATTGTTCCGGCTGTTCAAGGAAATTTAGGAATTCCACTCCAGACAATAAATATTGCAATCAGTTTAACTGCTTTATTCTCAGGGATGTTTATCGTTGCTGCTGGTGGGTTAGCAGATAAAATTGGTCGAAAAAAAATGACCTATATCGGGCTAATCTTAAGTATTATCGGTTCCCTCTGCATTGTACTATCACAAGGCCCTGTTTTACTAATCATCGGTCGGGTCATTCAAGGACTTTCAGCAGCATGTATTATGCCTGCAACAATTGCGTTAATGAAGGCTTATTTTGAAGGTGCAGAACGTCAACGGGCTCTTAGTTACTGGTCGATTGGATCTTGGGGGGGTCAGGGGTTGCCTCTTTCGCAGGTGGTGCAATCGCAACGTATATGGGATGGAAATGGATATTCATCTTTGCGATTATATTCTCTCTACTCAGTATGTGGCTAATTAAAGATACTCCAGAAAGTAAAGTTAAATCAACAGGTACTTTTAAATTCGACTACACTGGGTTAGTCATTTTTATCATTACAATGCTTGCTCTAAACGTATTTATTACGTTTGGTGAAGATTTAGGATGGACAAGCGTGATTACAATCGGTCTTGCAGTCGTTACGATCATTGGAGCCATTGTTTTCATCAGAGTAGAGAAAAGTAAAGAGGTCGTCCTAATTGATTTTTCTTTATTTAAAAATAAACCATATTCTGGTGCAACGATTTCTAATTTCTTATTAAACGCGGTTGCTGGTACTCTTGTTGTCGCAAATACTTATGTGCAAGTAGGTAGAGGCTTTAGTGAATTTCAAGCAGGTATGTTGTCGTTAGGTTATTTAGTAGCAGTGTTAGCAATGATTCGTGTCGGAGAGAAAATTTTACAGAAAATAGGCGCAAAAACACCGATGGTTTGGGGAGCTACCATCACAACAGTAGGTGTAGGCATAATGGGCTTAACATTTTTGCCTGACTTAGCTTATACAGTGGCCGTTTTTATTGGTTTTTCTTTATTCGGACTTGGACTTGGAATTTATGCGACTCCGTCAACAGATACATCTGTATCCAATGCACCTTCACACAAAGTTGGCGAAGCTGCCGGGATTTACAAAATGGCCAGTTCCCTTGGTGGTGCGTTCGGTGTTGCGATTTCAGCAACTGTTTTTACTTCAATTGGAGAGGTTGTTAGTCTTGAAACCGCAGCTACGGCAGGGATTATCGTAAACGTAATATTCGGTGTGCTATCTATTCTCTCCATTGTGTTTATGGTTCCTAGAGATGCAGGGAAAACGGCACCCGAAGAATCTCCAAAACAAAAAGAAAACCCGACACCTAAGGAACCAGAACCAATTCATTAAAGGATTAGAAGGAATAAAAAAAATGGCTAAACATGTTTTAAATTATTCAATCGTTAGGGGATAATCAAATGTTATTAGACGAACTAATGGAAAAATTAGATGAAAAAAAGGATCGAATTATTGAGATTCGCCGTTATCTTCATGAACATCCAGAGCTTTCTTTCCATGAAGAAGAAACGGCAAAATATATTCGTGATTTTTATAAAGAAGTTCCTGTTGATTCAGTAGAGACAAACTTCGGTGGTGAGCGTGGTGTCGTTATTACCATTAAAGGGTCGAGACCAGGAAAAACGATAGCGATTCGTGCCGATTTTGATGCCCTACCAATCAAGGAAGAAACAGGGCTGCCTTTTGCATCAAAAAATGAAGGTGTTATGCATGCTTGTGGTCATGACGGTCACACAGCCTATATGTTGGTATTAGCTGAGACATTAGCGGAGTTTAAAGATCAATTAACAGGTACGATTAAAGTCATTCATCAACCAGCAGAAGAAACACCTCCAGGCGGAGCAATCGGAATGATTAAAGCAGGCGTACTTGATGGCGTAGATGCCATCATTGGGATTCATGTCATGTCTACCATGAAAACAGGCCATATTTATTACCGAAGCGGAAACACACAAACAGGAAGATCCTATTTTAAATTAGTTGTTCAAGGGAAAGGCGGTCATGGTTCTTCACCTCATTTAGCAAACGATGCGATTGTGGCAGCAAGTTCATTCGTCATGAATGTACAAACCATCGTTAGTCGCCGGATCAACCCATTTGATACAGCTTCGATTACGATTGGGAACTTTGATGGAAAAGGGACATTTAATGTAATCAAAGATGCGGTTACGATTGAAGGAGATGTTCGCACCATGTCTCCTGAGACGCGAGATACCGTCGAAGCTCAAGTTCGTGCCTTTGCAGAAGGATTAGAAACATCATATGGAGTAAAATCAATTTTTGAATATAACAATGACTATCCTGTTCTATATAATGATCCTGAAGTAACAGAACAGGTACGTCAAGCTCTAGAACAAGCATCCATTCCAGAGGTAGAGGCTGTTTTGGAAACACCACCACAGCCGCCTTCAGAGGATTTTGCTTACTACCTTGAAAAAGTACCAGGATGTTTCTTCTATGTCGGTGCTGCTCCTGAGTCAGGTGAAGCATACTCACATCATCATCCTAAATTTGATATCAATGAAAACAGCCTTATCATTAGTGCGAAAGCGATGGCTGCCGTTGTAGCTTCTTACTGTGATGGCAATGAAACTTAAGAGGATTTGCTCTGAATTAAAAAGGCATTGGTAAAAAGTTTACCAATGCCTTTTTTGTCTAATACACCAGGAAAGTGCAATAAGGTTTTTCTTTGGGCTTTAGCCCTTAGAAAAATCAATCAGGCTCCGCGTGACTACGCCTCTGTCTTCGCCTTTAAGGCTCGCCAATCGGCGAGTTTTTTTTATTGGGTACAGAATTAACGAAATCTTTTTGTGGCATTTACATTACATACACATTAGATGATTAAAATAAATATAATATCTATCCAAAGTAGGAGAGCCAGCTAATGAACAGACAGATCTCTTTTCAGCTAAATTCAGCAAATGAATCAAATATTTTCATATCCTATTTAAAGAATTTAAACGAGAGAAGAAAGAAAGAGGTTTTATATTACCGAAGGTTGAAGGAATTGCGAAAAATAATGAAAACCCATGCTTTAAATACATTTTTCCAGCCAATAGTAAAGCTAAAATCAGGGGAAACGATTGGATATGAGGCATTGAATCGGCCCACTGATCCTCATTTATTTTCAGATACTGAAAAATTTTATGAATTTGTTGGCCAATCGAACCAAGTATTTTTATTTGAATGCTTTTGTAGGAATCTATCTCTTAACCGTTTTATTAGTAGAAATAAAGGCTGTGTACATCCGTCCCCTCCTTTACTTTTTATTAATATTCACCCCTTTGTTTTACTCGATTCAAAATATCAGAGTGGGGAAACACTTCAGCTTTTATCCGAGCTTGGGATTGAGCCTGAACAGGTTGTTTTTGAATTGACGGAGAGAACTGCGGTGACTGATTTTTCACTATTTGAGAAGGTTCTTTCAAATTATCGTTCACAAGGATTCCGAATTGCAATCGATGATGTAGGTTCCGGTTACAATAGTTTGAAAACGCTCATTTATTTAAAGCCTGAATTTATTAAACTAGATAAGTCGTTAATTCAAAATATTGATCAAAATAAGGAACAACAGCAATTGGTTCAATTACTTATCGATTATGCAAACCAAGCAAAGACAGAAGTTATCGCAGAAGGAATAGAAAGACTAGAGGATTTAACCTTTTTACGCGAACAAGGAATAACTTATGGCCAAGGATATGCTTTAGGGAAACCAAAAGAGGAAATCATTCAAGGAAACATACCATTTTTATTAAAGTTTACTTCATAAACAAGAAAAGAAAATCGCGTAGGTAGAAGGTGAAAGGATGGCAGCGTATATAGGTGAAATTGCGGAACAGGTACCATGTATTTCCCTAGATGCGATTAGTAAAACAGTACATACGATATTTAGTGAGAATCCTAGCATACATGGAGTGGTTATCGTAAAGAAAGAAGAACCAGTCTCCCTAATAACTAGAACAGACTTTTATGAAAAAATGGGTAATTTATATGGTTATAATCTCTATATGGGTAGGTCCATCAAATTAATCACAAATAAAAAACCTCTTATTGTAGATTATTTTCAATCGATTACGGATGTAAGTAATTTAGCTATGCAAAGGAAGGAAGAAGATCGGTACGATTATGTCATCGTTACGAGGGAGAAAAAATATATTGGCATTGTTAGCATTCAAAGATTGCTTATGAAATTAGTTGAGGTCCAAGTGGAATTTGCAAGCTTTTTAAATCCTTTAACAAGATTGCCAGGAAACCATGTGATTGAAAATAAGTTAAAAGAAGTGATTAATCAAGAAAAGTTCAGTATTCTCTATTTTGATATAGATCATTTTAAAACCTATAACGATACATATGGATTTAAAAAAGGGGATGACCTTCTTAAATCGACGGCAAACTTATTAAAAACAACATGTGAGAAAAATGGGTTATTTTTAGGGCATATTGGGGGGGACGATTTTATCGCCGTTCAAAATCATTATGATTATAAAGCGATATGTGAAGGAATCATTAAAGATTTTGATGAAAATATTAGGCGCTTTTATCATTCGAATCACCTTTCACAACAGTATGTTATCGCAGAAAATCGACAGGGAGTTACTGAGAAAATACCACTTGTATCATTATCTATTGCTATTGTCACGAATAAGTACGTTACATTCGAAAGCATGGAACAACTTTCAGAATATACAGCAAAAGTTAAAAGAAATTGTAAAATGATTAAAGGTAGTTGTTGCTTAGATAATATTATTTAAGTTAAGTGCTCACATTATGTTAATATCCATTATAGGTTATCGGAAAACTAAAAAGGCAAATGCTGTCCTAATAGAGGGAAGGAAAATCGCATATGACTATTTAAGGAGATCAATAGGGGATAAGGAGAGGAGAAAATTTAGTGGATAAGTCAACTAAAGAAGAAAGAAGTTCATTTAGATTATTACTTGAAATTTTTATCGTATCGACTAGATTAGGCTTTACCTCATTTGGTGGCCCTATTGCTCATTTAGGTTATTTTCATAATGAATACATTCGGCGAAGAAAGTGGATGGACGAAAAAAGTTATGCAGATTTAGTAGCGTTATGTCAATTCCTCCCCGGTCCTGCTAGTAGTCAGGTAGGGATTGGGATCGGTGTGATGCGCGCTGGAGTATTAGGAGGAATTGTCTCATTTCTAGGGTTTACATTCCCCTCTGTATTGGCACTAATAATCTTTGCATTGATTGTTCAAGGTTTTGATGTAAGTAATGCAGGTTGGATTCATGGCTTAAAAATTGTCGCTGTGGCTGTTGTTGCGCATGCGATATTAGGTATGGCTAAAAATCTAACTCCTGATTTAAGTAGGAAGGCCATTGCTTTGCTTGCATTAGTGGTCACTTTGTTGTGGCAAACATCCTATACACAGGTAGGAATGATCCTTTTAGCTGCACTTGTTGGCTTCTTGCTATATAGAAAGCAACAAGATGAGTCTGATGGGAGCGTTCACTTTCCAGTTACCCGCAGGTTTGCAACAATCTGTTTAGTCTTATTTTTTGGGTTACTCATCCTTCTTCCAATCTTAAGGGAGTTTACGGCATCTAATTGGATTGCTTTGTTTGACAGTTTCTATCGATCTGGTTCCCTTGTGTTTGGAGGGGGACATGTCGTCTTACCATTACTGGAGCGTGAATTTGTACCGACTGGCTGGTTGAGCGAAGAGGCGTTTCTTGCCGGATATGGAGCTGCCCAAGCTGTCCCGGGACCATTATTTACATTTGCAGCCTATCTAGGTGCTGTAATGAATGGGTGGACAGGAGGGATACTCGCAACAATTGCTATTTTCTTACCTGCATTTTTATTGATTTTAGGTACACTTCCTTTCTGGGATAGTCTTCGCCGCAACCCGAAGGTCAAGGGTGCTTTAATGGGCGTAAATGCAGCGGTCGTTGGGATCTTAATCTCAGCTTTTTATCAGCCTATTTGGACTAGTTCGATCCTAGCCCCTATTGACTTTGCTTTTGCGGCTATTTTGTTTAGTATGCTCGTTTATTGGAAGTTGCCACCATGGATTATTGTCGTAACAGGGGCCATAGGTGGGACACTTATGACATTCTTTTGATTATAATTTAAAAAATATAAGAGAAAAAACAAGTAGAGAAATTCGCTTCTCTACTTGTTTTTCTCATTCACAAATATTAACCTAAATCAATGACGACAGCTTTTGTCTTCGTATAGATTTCAATACCAGGGTAGCCGTGTTCAGCGCCAATTCCACTTTGCTTAAAGCCTGCAAGCGGAACAGCTGAGTTACTATTATAATAAGCGTTTACCCAAACAGTACCAGCATTAAGGGCATTGATTACTTTATGAGCTTTATTGATATCTCTAGTATGAACACCAGAAGCAAGACCATACTCTGTTAAGTTTCCACGCTCGATGACTTCATCGACATCATCAAATGGAAGGATAACTAGGACCGGACCAAAGATTTCTTCTTTAACTGCTCGGCAGTTTTCATTTAAACCGGCAATGATTGTTGGTTCTAAATAATACCCATCGGCAAGGCTGCTCTCAGCTGGAGCTTTGCCGCCAACTAAAACTTGTCCGCCTTCTTGTTTCGCAATCTCAATATAGTTCGTGACGCGGTCATACTGTTCTTTTGAAACAAGCGGCCCCATTTCCGATGATGGGTCAAAAGGATCCCCGACTTTTAAGTTTTTTGCCATTTCCACTAAACGATCGGTTACTTCTTGATAGACCGCTCTTTCCACATAAACGCGGGAACCAGCAGCGCAAACCTGACCTTGGTTCATTGTAAAACCTAGAAACGCATTTTGAGCTGCTTTTTCAATATCTGCATCGGCAAAAATGATATGTGGCGATTTGCCTCCCAATTCTAAAGTAACTTTCTTCAAGTTATCGGCTGCTTTACGCATAATTCCTTTTCCGACAGAAGTTGAACCAGTGAAGGCAACTTTGTCAACATCAGGATGGCTTGTTATTGCTTCACCTGTCGTACTTCCGGGGCCAGTAACGATATTAACAACTCCATCAGGGAAGCCTGCTTCTTTAATTAATTGTGCTAAGTATATCGACGTTAAAGACGTAAATTGAGATGGTTTTAAGACGGATGTATTTCCAGCTGCTAAAGCTGGAGCCAATTTCCAAGCTGCTCCTAAGATTGGGAAATTCCATGAAGTAATTTGGCCACAAACGCCAATTGGCTGTTTAACGGTGTACGCATGTTTATTCCCACCGGAAGTTAATGTCATTGTTTCTCCATTTAATTTCGTTGCCCAACCTGCGTAATAACGGAAATGATCCGCAGCACCTAATACCCAGCCATGACGTGAAAGACTTTCAATACTGCCAAAGTCAATTGTCTCGAGGTAAGTTAATTCATCTACATGCTCTTCAATTAAATCCGCAAGTTTATTAATTAACCTCGTACGTTCAGCAGGAGAATACTTTGACCATGGCCCCTTGAAGGCTGCCTTTGCAGCTGCAACAGCTTTATCTACATCTGTTTGCCCAGCTTCGTATACTGTTGCAATTACTTGACCATTTGCAGGGTTGATAGATTCAAATGTTTTCCCTGACGCAGAGGCAACAAACTCGCCATTGATAAACATTTTTTTTGGCTCGGATAAAAACCTTTTCACTCTTTCTTGCACAGAATCTAGTACTTTTTCCATTTCATTCATCTCCTTTAAAGTAATAATGTTTAACTAAATGCAATTAATGAATAATTGCAAACGCTTTCAGTTTAATAGGGGAGCTTTTCCCTATCATTACAATATATTATTTTGTATAATTAAAATATTCCCAATTTTCTAAGTAATACATCCCTAAAAAGGAGTGATAGGATGACTTTTTCTCAAACTCTTGATCATAAAATTCAGAAATTGAATGATCTCACCAGTCACGAAGAACAATTGTATACTATTCTTAATGTTTATATGGAACTTTTTCCCGTATTGGATTCCTATTTATTTCGCTATTCTCCCTTGGGGTATTTAGCAGAGGGAATACTTGCAATTGTTCCTAGTGGATTAATACATATTCGTGATATGAGAGATGATGTAAGGTCGTTGCCAATTATTCACTCGGCGATTCATGAACGAAAGGCCAAGTATTCTTCCGGAATTGACTTTTTTAAGCAAACAAATAGTAAATACATGGTCACTGCAAAAAATAATTCAATTGCTGTTACTCCAATATGTATCGATTCCGTTGTCATCGGATATATTTGTACGACTGAGTTTAAACAAAAGGCGAATATAGAGAAAGAAATGTTGTCCCGTTTCACACTTTTCGGAAAATCAATTGGAAAAGTATTTGTTCGCTCAGCTAATCGTCAGCCATCACAGCTTTTAAGCAGACGGGAATTAGAAGTAATGAGAAGGGTTTCATGGGGTGAAACGACAAAAGAAATCGCGAGTGTATTGGGAATAAGTGAACTTACAATCCAACAATACGTTCAATCTGCTGTCAAAAAACTAGGAGTGCAAAATCGCCTTCATGCGGTAGCTGAATTAATTAGAAAGGGAATTCTTCATTAGAAAAAGCGAGACTGAGATTTTCTCTAATGGTTTAAGAGATGAGAATTGAGGAGTTATAGAGGCGCTATTAAATTTGTGAGAGAGTGTAAAAGGACACTCTCTCACAAGTTTTATTTCAAGTCTTCAATCGAATTAATCTCGACATACTCTGGCACAATCAGTCCATTCTTTGTTCCATGGAGATTTCTACCAAGGTCAACAAAGTCATTTTTATAGGTATTATAAAATTGAACATGCGTAGTTGGAAGCCATGCCCCAACCATCCCATCTGCACTTCCATTGGCTACACCAGCAAACATAGGCCCAACTTCAACTTGGCTTAACGTCACATCATAACCATGTTGCTGAAGGACTTTGCCAACCACATAAGTACTCGCAATTTCTGAGTCCCAAGCAACAAAAACAAGATTAATCGGTTCTCCTCTTCCTGATTGGGCACCGTTTGTCCATTCAGAAACTTTATCAGGATTGGCATCAATCCACTTTTCAGCCGCTTCAGTTGAATTCATTCCATCTGCAATATCGACCATTACTGATTCCATATCACTTGGTTCCCAATAAAATTGATCAAGGATTGTGTAAGCACCAGGTGCATCCTGTTCCAGACCTTTTCTTACAATTGTATGAATCTCTTCAGCGCCGCCAAATGATCCTTTCGGGTCGTCGAGATATTTCAAATCAAACTTGGAGAACATCCAATGAGGTGTCCATCCAGTGATAATGATTGGTTTTTGATTCATATAGGCTTTCTGCAGTTCAGCAACCATGGCTGCAGATGAGCCTTCAAGTAACGTCCAAGCACCTAATTCGTAATCATCTAGTGCGGTTTTTGTCAAGCCCATCAACCCAGCTCCAGGTTCAATCCCAACAATTTTATAGTCGGTTTGAGCACCAATACTGTTTTCATCCCCATCGATAGGAGCCGTACGATCGGGAATCGCTACAACAAGAGCAGTACCCAAAACAAGTAAAGCTAAAATAGAAAAGGCTATTTTGGGCTTAATCACATGTCCATAAGCTGGTTTTCGTAAGTTTTGCGTGATACGGTCAAGAATGATCGCGATGAAGACGATCGATAATCCAGCTTCAAAGCCTTGTCCAACGTCAATTTGACTAACCGCTCGGTAAACATCTGCTCCAAGCCCAGGTGCCCCAACTAATGAAGCTGTAACAACCATCGATAGAGCAAGCATAATACTTTGGTTAACCCCTGCCATTATCGTTGGCGTAGCCAAAGGTAATTGAACTTTAAACAATTTTTGACTGGTCGTTGCACCAAAAGCATTTGCTGCTTCAATTAAATCTTTAGGCACTTTCTGAATACCAAGGTTCGTCATCCGAATTGTTGGTGCAATCGCGAAAATAAAGGAAGCAATAATTCCTGGTACGACTCCAATCCCAAAAAATAAAATAGCTGGAATTAAATAAACAAATGCAGGCATCGTTTGCATAAAGTCTAAAATAGGTGTAACGATTCTTTGCACAGTTTTCCTTTGCGCACACCATATTCCCAAAGGAATCCCAATAATAATCGTAAGCAATCCTGATAATAAAACAATTCCAATTGTTTGAATACTTGAATCCCAATAACCGAGATTAGCAATCAATAGTAAACTTAGTAACGTGAAAACTCCTAATGGCCATTTGCTTGTATAGGTAACCAAAAGAGTTAGGACGAGAATTAAGACGATGGGAGGGCCTACACTTAATACGTCCACGATAATGTTCAATAGACCATCGATTAAATTGGTTATAAAGATAAACAGCCCAGCCCAAGCAATGGTTAGCCATGCGACAAAAGAATCTACCCATGCTCCTAACGGAATTTTAGGAATCCCCATTTAATTAGTCACTCTCCAATTCATTCAAAGAATCTTTATTTCCTGTTAAAGCACCAATGACGGCCCCACGTATTACAATTCCTTTAAATCTATCTTTTTCATCTATAACAGATATTGGCAAGCTCGATGTTGCGATCACATCCATAAGATCGGCAAGTAATGTATCTTCTGTAGCCGTGGGGATATCCGTTGTCATGGCTTCGGCAATGGTTAGGTTTTGGTCAATGGCCTGTCGTGCTTGTTCAGCAGTAATCGCGCCCAATAGCTTATTTTTACGGTCTACAATAAAGATACTGGAATAACCTTGGTTTCTCATAATTTCTAACGCAACCCTAGGTCCTCGGTCTATACTGATTTTTTCTCCTCGCTTCATTACATGTGAGGCTGTTATGACTTTCGATAAATCAACATCTTCAACAAACTTCTCAACAAATTCATTTGCGGGCTTAATCATAATTTCTTCAGGTGTTCCAAGTTGAATGACACTGCCATCTTTCATCAAGGCAATTCGATCACCAATTCGCAGTGCTTCATCTAAATCATGAGTGATAAAAATAATCGTTTTCTTGTATTGTTCTTGAATACCAATTAATTCATCCTGCATATCTTTGCGAATTAACGGATCAAGAGCGCTGAAGGCTTCGTCCATCAAGATAATATCTGTATCGCTTGCAAGAGCTCTAGCCAGACCTACTCTTTGTTGCATCCCACCGCTCAATTGTGATGGAAATTGATGTTCATACCCCTTCAAACCTACCGCTTCTAAAGCCTGCATCGCTTTTTCACGACGTTCCTTAGGAGCTATCTTTTTGATTTCCAGCCCAAATTCAGCGTTTTCTAGAATCGTTTTATGGGGAAAAAGGGCAAAGTTTTGAAAAACCATACTGATTCTTTTTTGTCTAGTTTCCCGTAATCTTGCGACATTCATCTTAACGATATCTTCATTTTTTATTAGGATTTCTCCAATTGTAGGGTCAATCAACCTGTTAAACATCCGAATTAACGTTGACTTCCCGCTTCCAGATAAGCCCATGATGACAAAAATTTCACTGGGATAAATTTTGAAACTAACATTATTAACACCAACCGTTAGTCCCGTTTCTTTTAAGATTTCTTTTTTTGATTTGCCTTGTTTCAGTAAATCTATGGCAGCTTTAGGAGATTTGCCAAAAATCTTTGAGACATTCCTGACTTCTACGTATGGATCCACCACATCACCTCATTTTATTAATTGCCTATTTCCGATTTAGTTTTCCCTATTTGGATACCAGTATGAAGGTGAAAATAATATAAATCTTTTGATACTGCCATTATGGAGATAGACAAAGAATAAGTGCCTGACCCCCAGTATAGTAACGCTTTACTTGAGTGGGGGTCAGGCACTTATTCTTTGATTTTTATAAAAGGCCGAAGGAAATAACTTGCCACTTTTAACGGGTCAATGGTTTTCGTATGGAATAATTTTTCACCCCAATATCCTTGTAGTGATCGGATGATTCGATCTAATCCATCATTGGATAATTGCTCCATCGTTCTCCTTAATACTAGGGAATTTTCATAACTTTGGCGAAGGGGTTTCATTAACTCTTCATACTTGCCTAGTCCGCATAAATCATAGGCTGCATAGACTCCGCTTAAGATCGAGGCATACTGTCCAAAGCCCATAAATGGCATCATCGTTCCAAAACAATTGCCAACGTAAAAAGTATTTCCCACACGAGCCGACTCGCAGATTCCGATTGGATAGCGAGTGATTTGGAACTGGTCTGTTACCGGTAAGTCTTGTTTAAGCTGAGAGCGAACCTTTGGGTAAAATCCGTCCCATAGCTCGTTAATATCGACCTCTGCATTTTCAGGTAAATCTGGAATGGCGATCGAAATATTTGCTTCTCTATCTGAATAAGGAATAAAAAAGCAGTATCCGTAAGGAGCAAAGTCGTAATCGATCCAGGCCATTACAGTATAGCGGTCAAATTTCCCTTCAACGGTTATTCCTTTAATCGAAACGGTAAAATCTTCTCTGAAGTTTCTCGTTTCCTTGGCGTAAGCTCCGTCTCCAGTTGCCATGACTACATGTGAATATGTACTTAGCAATTGTTCATACGTTTTCTCTGAGTTAAAATGAATGGTTGATTTCGTTTGTCTCGCTAATTGTGATTCATACGAATCTTGTTCTCTACCACGAATATTTGAAAACCCTAGATGACCTTCAATTATTGCTTTTTCATGTTTAGAAAAAAGCACCATTTTTTGTATGCTTGCAGTCGGATTTAGATAAACTCCATATTCCTCCGACAATGATGCGATACAATCGTGGACTGGTCGCGTAAAAATAGACAACAGAACCTCGCCGTTCACAAATCGATCCCCAACTTTATTTCGTTTTTCAAATATTGTTGGGGTAATTCCATTTTTTTCAAGAGTAATGGCACATGCTAAGCCAGAAAGTCCGGCTCCCATAATAGCGATGTCCAATTCATATACACCACCTAAACTGGTTTATATAATAAAATCATCTCCTAATGGGTAGAAAAGATGTATCGTAAGGTGTAACGAATGATTAAGTACCTGAATGCCGCCTAAGCAAGGATTGAATCGTCTACACTTAACTGGACAAAATGAAAGGGACTTTTCCTTGCTAATCTTTTGATACTAGTTAAAAATTCCGAAAGTCTTTTAACAGCAATGGGGGAAACTACGTGGGACAATGTGAACTTTGCGGTCGAAATAACATTGAGACAACAGTGCACCATTTACTGCCAAAAGAGAAGGGTGGAACATTTGGGGAAACTGCAAATCTGTGCATTCCTTGTCACAAGCAAATTCATGCCCTTTATACAAATGAGGAAATTGCTGCGAGATTAACGACTATTCAAGATTTGCGAACAGATGAACAACTGTCACGCTTCATTAAATGGCTCCGCAAGCAACCACCTACAAAACTAATGAAGATAAAAAAATCAAATGAGAGAAAACGTAAACGAAGATGAAGAAATGTGTCTGATTTCCATTCAAGTACTGAGGGTATAGCAATTATAAGTGTTTTTTTAAAAAAAATAATTGTATTAATATACATCTACAATTATAATTATAATAATTCGTTGAAATTGTAGGAGAGATTGCTATGAAAAGAAAAAATATTATTATTATCGGTGCAGCAGGAAGAGACTTCCATAACTTTAATACTTACTATCGTAATAATGAAGAATATAACGTTGTTGCTTTTACGGCAACGCAAATTCCTGATATTGATGGCCGCAAATATCCAAGTGAATTAGCGGGCGAATTATATCCAGAGGGGATTCCGATTTATTCTCAAGATCAGCTTCCAGAGCTGATTAAAGAATTAAAAGTAGATGAATGTGTTTTCGCATATAGTGATGTGAGTTACGAACATGTGATGGGCGTTGGTGCGATTGTCAATTCAGCGGGAGCGAACTTCACATTGCTAGGGCCAAACAAGACGATGTTAAAAAGCAATAAACCGGTCATTTCCGTTTGCGCTGTGCGCACGGGAACTGGAAAAAGCCAAACGTCGCGGAAAATTATCGAAACATTACTTGAGCATGATTTAAAAGTGATCGCAGTGAGACACCCGATGCCATATGGCGATTTGAATGCACAACGTGTTCAGCGTTTTGCGACAGTTGAAGATTTACAGAAACATAATTGTACAATCGAAGAAATGGAAGAATACGAACCACATGTGGCTCGTGGAAATATTATTTATGCTGGTGTTGATTATGCAGATATTTTGGCAGCAGCTGAGAACGATCCGGCTGGCTGTGACGTTATTTTGTGGGACGGGGGAAATAATGACTTCTCGTTCTTCGAGCCTGATTTAGCTGTTACTGTCTTGGACCCACATCGCCCAGGTCATGAGCTTAAATACTACCCTGGCGAAGTATGTTTAAGAACAACCGATGTGGCCATCATTAACAAAGTGGATAGTGCGCCAGAGGAAGCTGTTCAAATCGTCGAAAATAATATTAAACTAGCAAATCCAAACAGCATAATCATTAAGGCTGAATCAACGATTACCGTTGATAATCGGGATATCATTGCTGGAAAACGCGTCTTAATCGTTGAGGATGGTCCGACGTTAACACACGGAGAGATGAAAATTGGCGCAGGGACAGTAGCAGCACAGCGTTTAGGTGCGAAGGAAATCATTGATCCACGTCCATTTGCCGTAGGTACATTGGTTGATACGTTTAATAAATATCAACATGCGGAAAACGTCCTTCCAGCGATGGGATATGGCGAACAGCAATTGAAGGATCTTGAAGAAACAATTAATAAAACAGATTGTGATGTAGTGATTATTGGTACACCAATTGATTTATCACGTGTTATTTCCATTAATAAGCCAACTACACGTGTACACTATGATTTAGATGAAATTAGTGAACCAAATCTTAACGATGTTTTAAAGGACTTTATTAAAGAACATAAGCTTGTATAAAACCGTAAAAAAGGATGCTTCGTGAAGCATCCTTTTTGCATACGGTTATTTTGTATAATTGTCAAAGTAACCTTGAATATAAACCATTGGTGTTCCTTTGTCTCCACTACCAGAAGTTAAGTCAGATAAAGAACCAATAAGGTCTGTTAATCTACGAGGAGTTGTACCTTGAGCTTCCATCGCACCGACTAAATCTTCATTTTTATTCTTGATATATTTGGAAATTTCTTGTTTCAACTCTTCTCCACGGAGATGAGAGAAGTTGTTATCTGCCAAGTATTTTAATTTTACTTCATTAGGTGTTCCATCAAGTCCTGCTGTGTAACCAGGGGATACAACTGGGTCAGCTAACTCCCAAATCTTTCCTACCGGGTCTTTAAATGCACCATCGCCATAAACCATCACTTCAATAGTTTTCCCAGTAAGTTCTTTTATTTTTGCTTGAATGCCATCAACGATTGGTTGGCAGTTATTTGGGAATAGTTTTACGCTGTCTTCAGTTGCTTTATTTGATCCAAGTAGACCGTAATCTTCATTAAAGCCACTGCCATCGATTGACTCTTTAAGGATATCATCAAGGCCATAAACTTTTTCAGCGCCATTATTCGTTAAAATGCGTCTCGTTCTAAAACGGGAGTGAATATCACAAGTTAATACATTTTTTGTATAGTCTAAAATCGTTTTCGGATTGTTTGAGAAGATGACCTCACAAGCTGCGCCTTCTTCTTCAATTAAACCTTTATAATATTCAATATAATCAACACCTGTAAAAGGATGTTTGTTACAACCGAAATGCTTTCGGAAGTCAGCTTCTGATAATACATCTGTCCAAGGGTTGATCCCTTTCACATCAAGTTCATCGATTTCTACTAGATGGTTCCCAACTTCGTCCGACGGATAGCTTAACATTAGAACGATTTTTTTCGCCCCTTTGGCAATCCCACGTAAGCAGTTAGCAAAGCGGTTACGGCTAAGGATTGGGAAAATAACCCCAATTGTGTCTTCACCAAATTTTGCGTTTACATCTGTTGCAATATTATCAATGGTTGCATAGTTTCCTTGTGCACGAGCGACAACGGATTCGGTTATTGTGATGATATCACGATCATCGATTGCATAACCTTCACCCTTTGCTGCATTTAGTACAGTATCAACAACGATTTGTTCAATATTATCTCCTTCGTTAATGATTGGTCCACGAAGTCCACGTACGACGGTTCCAACTAGTCTTTCCAATATGATCTCTCCTCTAATAAGAGTAAATTTAAAGAATTTAAATACGAATTTTAAGCTCTATGTTAATATAACCTTTAGAGGATTATAAGTAAAATTAATATTCTTAATATGTGATATAAGGGGAACTAATATGATTGGGAAATTGGATTTATATCGTATATTTAACGTAGTTAGCCGAAATAAAAGCTTTTCTAAAGCAGCACAGGAGCTATATATGACACAATCTGCTGTTAGTCAAGCCATCTCGAAACTTGAGAATGAGTTAGAAATACAGCTATTTTATCGGACATCAAAAGGCGTTGTATTAACAAATGAGGGAAAACTTTTAAACGAGCATGTGAATTCCGCCCTTGGAATGATTCACGTCGGAGAAGATAAAATTTTAGAATTTAAGACATTAAAAACAGGTCAACTGCGTATTGGCGTTGGCGATACAATTTCTCGTTATTATTTATTGCCCTATTTAGAGGAATTTCATTCAAGATATCCTGGGATCAAATTAAATATATTAAATGGAACGACAATGGAAATTTGCGATTTTATTAAATCTGGAAAAGTCGATGTTGGAATCTGCAATTTGCCAATCGATGAAGAACATCTTCAGGTGATCCCATGCAAAGAGATTCAGGATATTTTTGTCTGCGGAGAAAAATATAAAAAAATAACAGAAAAACCGATTAGCTTAGAGTATTTAATGAGGCTGCCGTTAATCTTTTTAGAAAAGAAGTCAAATTCACGAATATTTATGGAGAATTTCTTTGAGAAAAGGGGTTTTCAAATTTCCCCTGTATTCGAACTAGGATCGTATGATTTAGTTTTAGAATTTACGAGAATAAATCTAGGTATTTCCTGTGTAATAAAAGAGTTCTCGGAAGATTACTTAAAAAGAGGAGATTTGTACGAGGTAAAGTTAGAAGAGGAAGTTCCGAAAAGGAGTATCGGGATTTGTTATTTAAAAAATGTCCCTTTATCACGAGCTGCAAAGAAGTTTGTGGAAAGCATCAATCGTAGCTACTGATGGATGAGGGAGTAGTCCGAGAGCGGTGTTCATTCAGACAGAATCGCGAGCCGAAGGAGTGAATCTGTCTGAAAGAGGTGTTCATTCAGACAGAATCGCGAGCCGAAGGAGTGAATCTGTCTGAAAGAGGTGTTCATTCAGACAGATTTCTGAGTCAAGGGAGTGAATCTGTCTGAAAGGGGTGTTCATTCAGACAGATTTCTGAGTCAAGGGAGTGAATCTGTCTGAAAGGGGGTGTTCATTCAGACAGAATCGCGAGCCAGAGGGGTGAATCTGTCCGAAAGTGGTGCTCCTTCAGACAGAATCTTGAGTCGAAGGAGATAAGTTGTCCGAAAGAGGTGTTCATTCAGACAGAATCGCGAGCCGAAGGAGTGAATCTGTCTGAAAGAGGTGTTCATTCAGACAGATTTCTGAGTCAAGGGAGTGAATCTGTCTGAAAGGGGTGTTCATTCAGACAGATTTCTGAGTCAAGGGAGCGATTCTGTCTGAAAGGGGGTGTTCATTCAGACAGAATCGCGAGCCAGAGGGGTGAATCTGTCCGAAAGTGGTGCTCCTTCAGACAGAATCCCAAGCCGAAGGAGTGAATCTGTCGGAAAGTGGTGCTCCTTCAGACAGAATCCCGAGCCAAAGGAGTGAATCTGTCGGAAAGTGGTGCTCCTTCAGACAGAATCCCGAGCCAAAGGAGTGAATCTGTCCGAAAGAGGTGTTCATTCAGACAGAATTGCGAGCCGAAGGAGTGAATCTGTCCGAAAGCGGCCGTCCTTCAGACAGAATTGCGAGCCAAAGGAGTGAATCTGTCGGAAAGTGGTGCTCCTTCAGACAGAATCGAATCTGTCTGAAAGCAGCCGTCCTTCAGACAGAATCTCAAGTCAAAGGAACGAATCTGTCAGGAATGAAATTTGAGAAAAAATTAAATAGAAAATCAACTAAATATAGTAAGTATTACTTGACCCACCAACTTTTGTAAAGTTGCTATTTAAAACTCTGCAAATAGTCCTTTTGTCTAAATCAGTATTACACCATTCGTAAATTGTTTGTGTTGTTAACTTTCGTTCAGGAAAAAGAAAATGATATTCCTTTATAAGCCTAAGAATCGCGTGTCTGATTTTTTCATTTTCTCCGCATTTTCCGCAGACAAAATGATATTTTTTAATAGAGACTGAAAAACACTGGCAGATTTTACAATAAACTCCTTTCTTTGGCTTGTCATAATGATAGGTAGGCAAAATGATATATGGATTTTTTGGCTGGTGCAATGAAAGTAATTTTTGTGCTAGTTTTTTATGCCCATCATTTAGTTTAGATGGCGCTTGATTTAAATTTTTCATAAAACGGTTGATTTGGGTAGGGAAAATAACTGGCAGATCCATAGGGGCTTGATATAAGGTGAATTCAGAGTTAATAAAAATAATGGAGGCTTCAACAAGGTAATCTTCTTTTGTACTTTGAAGAAGTTGACGGAATAAAGTAGCACTTCTCTTTAGCTGATCGAGAGGATTTTTATATTCACGACCAGTTGTTACGGAATATAGTTTGTCCGATTCTAAGTAACAGTCTCCTTCAAAATTTTTAATATCGATAAGGTGAATCCCTCCTTGTGAAATAATTACTGAATCAATTTGAAAATAGGAGTTGTTCACCTGAAGAAGTAAGTCATTAATGATTAGCTTTTCTCCTTGTAGCCCTTCTAATAGTAGGTCAAATTTCACTTCCCCTTCATAACCTTTTTCAAGGTTAAAATAGCGGAAAGCCTCCTCTCTAGATAACTCCATGCGCGCATTTAAATACCTCAAAGATAATAATTCATCGGACTCAGACCTGCGTTTTAGTAACATATGCCACTTCCTTTCATCTTGGTTAAGTGTATTGTATCGAAAATAAATGAAATTACCGCAAAACAAATTGAATATTATGTTAACGACAAAGAATTGATTGTAAAAATTTAACTCCCCCATTAGGCCTTTAATCGGTTCACTTTATGGCATAACCCATAGAATGTACAAGAACCATTAGGGAGGTTAAGGTTTGACTAAGCATAAAATGATTAAAAGTAAGATGAGAAAAACGCTCCCCTTATTGAAGGATCCAATCCTTTCGCAGCATGTGCCGGAAACTCACTGGTTTTCTGAAGGGAAACTAAAGAAAATGTTGGAATCTTATTCATCCGTTTATGTTAAACCAAATCGTGGAAGAAAGGGATTGGGAGTCAGTCGTATTAGGCGAATCAGTGCATCAAAATATGAGCTTGCCTATGAAGATAAGAAAAAGACTCTTTCTTTTCCTGAAGTTGTTGACGAGTTAGTCGGTAGATTCGACGCTGACAAGTCTTATATTGTCCAACAAGGGATTGATTTAGCTACTTACAATGGGGGACCGTTTCACATCCGGATAGTGATGCAAAAGCCAATGAATCGCTGGGCGCTTTCGTTGACAGCGGCGATTGTTGCTAAGGAAAAAGACGCGGTAGTAACGAATGTAGCAAGAGGAAATTTGGAATTTACCGTGGGGCAGGTTTTAAAACATACAGATCAAAAATTGGATTCAATTCAAGTATTACGTGAATTAGTTGATTTATCACATCAAATTTCCTATTGTTTAGGTTCTCATTTTCCGTTTCGATTGCTCGGGTTAGATATGGGAGTAGACAAGGAGGGGAGGGTATGGTTGATTGAAGCAAATACGAATCCAGATTGTTCAGATCTTGAGAAAATAAATGATGCAAACACATACAAAAAATATCTTCAATATAAAAAACAGATATTTAAGAAAAAGACTCATAAACGAAAGAGGAGAAGATAGAAAAAGGTAATAACGTTAAAAAGCAGAGAAAGCCGCTGTATTACCATATTTGATAACATAGCGACTTTCTCATGTATTGAGTGTATCTAATGATCGTTATTAGTTTCGGATGAGATAATCGAATGCACCTAAAGCTGCAGTTGCTCCAGATCCCATTGAAATAATAATTTGGTTGTAGGCGCTGTCTGTACAATCTCCTGCTGCGAATACGCCAGGGATGCTTGTCGTTCCGCGCTTATCAACGATGATTTCACCGATACGGTTACGCTCAAGCGTACCCTCTAACCACTCAGTGTTAGGCACAAGTCCGATTTGGACAAATACACCTTGTAATTCAACATGATGCTCTTCACCAGTATCACGATCGCTGTAAGTAATGCCAGTTACATTATCTGTACCGGTTATTTCCTGTGTCGCAGCGTTCGTTACAACTGTTACATTTGGCAGGCTGTTTAAACGCTCTTGAAGGACTTGGTCAGCTTTTAATTCTGGTGCAAACTCAAGAACTGTGACATGCTTCACAATCCCAGCAAGATCAATAGCTGCCTCAATGCCAGAGTTACCTCCACCGATTACGGCAACATCTTTTCCTGCAAACAATGGACCATCACAATGTGGGCAATATGCGACCCCTTTGTTTTTAAGCTCTTGTTCACCAGGGACGTTAACATTGCGCCAACGAGCACCTGTTGAAATAATGATGGATTTGCTCTTAAGAACAGCTCCATTTTCAAGTTCAAGTTCAAATAACTCTTTCTTCTCTAAACGTTTTGCAAGTTGTAAGTCCATAACATCAATGTCATACTCTTTAACATGCTCTTCAAGAGCCTGTGCAAGTTTAGGACCTTCTGTCGCTTTCACACTGATAAAGTTTTCGATGCTAAGGGTGTCAAGAATTTGGCCGCCAAAGCGTTCTGCGACAATTCCTGTGCGAATCCCTTTACGTGATGCATAAATCGCTGCACTTGATCCAGCTGGACCACCGCCAACGACGAGAACATCGTAAGGATCTTTGTCAGCAAAATCCTCAGCGCTTAGACCTTCACCTATTTTAGCTAGAATTTCTTGAAGTGAAATACGGCCACCATTAAAGAACTCACCATTTAAGAAAACAGCTGGTACGGCCATTACATTTTTCGCTTCAACTTCCTCTTTAAATGCAGCGCCATCAATCATTGTATGCGTTATATTCGGGTTAAGCACACTCATGATATTTAGAGCTTGGACAACATCAGGACAGTTGTGGCAAGTTAGGCTGACATATGTTTCAAAGTGATATTCACCATCGATCTTTTTGATTTGATCGATCACACTTTGATCCACTTTTGGAGCCCGACCGCTAACTTGAAGCAATGCTAAAACTAAAGATGTAAACTCATGTCCTAATGGAATACCAGCAAATGTTACGCCAGTCTCCTCACCGATTCGATTTACACTAAAGCTCGGTGTTCTTCTTAGTTCTGCTTTTTCGACAGTGATTTTCGATGACATGGAAGCTAGCTCTTCAACAAGAGCTAGCATTTCCTTTGATATGTCATCTGAACCTACACTGACTTTGAGCAGAATGTCGTTTTCCAATAATTGAAGATACTGGTTTAACTGTGTTTTAATTTCTGCATCAAGTGCCATTTATAATCGCTCTCCTTAAATCTTTCCTACTAGATCAAGGCTTGGCTTAAGGGTTTCGCCGCCTTCTTCCCATTTAGCAGGGCAAACTTCGCCTGGATTGTTACGTACATATTGTGCAGCTTTGATTTTGTTAATAAGTGTGCTTGCATCACGGCCGATTCCGCCAGCGTTAATTTCAACAGCTTGGACAACACCATCTGGATCAATGATGAAAGTACCACGGTCTGCAATCCCTTCTTCTTCAATTAAAACATCAAAGTTGCGAGAAATTTGGTGGGAAGGATCCCCAATCATTGTATAAGTAATTTTGCCAATTGCTTCTGAGTGGTCATGCCATGCTTTATGTGTGAAATGAGTGTCTGTTGAAACTGAGTATACTTCAACTCCAAGTTCTCTAAGAGCTGGGTATTCGTTTTGAAGGTCTTCAAGTTCAGTTGGACAAACGAATGTAAAATCTGCTGGATAAAAGCATACGATGCTCCATTGGCCTTTTAAGTTTTCATCTGTTACTTCAACAAACTCACCGTTTTTGAATGCTTGTGCTTTGAATGGTAGTATTTCTTTTCCAACTAATGACATAATCGATCTTCCTCCTAAATTTTGTTTGTGAATTATTTATAGTATAAAGCAATTGCTCTATTAACTATAATAATTCTAAATATATATTAATTATTAAATAACATTATTTATTTGTCAAGCGAAAACAAACGGCTCTTTTTTAAAACAACCTTTTAAGAGCTCATTCTTCCACATCCAAATGGGGTAGTACGTAAGTCTATCGTCTTAAAAGACTAAACTCGATGGACAAGGTTCACTTGAGCTTTTTTAATATATGAGGGAATTGGTAAAATGCACCTTAAGCCCTAATTACTATTATACACATATAACCAATTTTTATAAATTTTTTGAACATGTAATTTTTATATGAAATAATGGTACCGATACATCTTTAAGTTTGGGGTCCAATAAAAGACTTGTAACGAACATTTCAAGTGAGGTCCGGAGGTTTTTTTATGGATTTATTCATTAATAAAATAAAAACGGGGTCTGGAAAACAATGGTTTTGGATAATCGTCACCAGTATTTGTTTTGCGGCTTCGATGTTATTTGTTTATAACAATGCTTTCTTGTATGAACGATCAATTGCAAAAGTGATTGAGGCGAATATCGAGGAATTGACCGAAGGAACCGATATGTATGGGAATTATGATCAACGCTTCACTCAACATCTGATTGCTCAAATAAAAAACGGCGAAGAGAGGGGACAGTTGATTCATTTAATAAATGAGTATTCTGCATCAGGTGGATTTGATCAGGGATACCGTGTTGGCAATGAATTATTTGTTTCAATTGACGAAAAGACAGAAATGGATTTAACGGGGGCAATCCTTGATGTAAAACGGGATAAATACATCATGCTTGTTGCTTGGTTGTTTATCATTACTTTGCTGCTTGTCGGAAAAAAGCAAGGGCTATTCTCAATTATCAGCCTCGTTATTAATGCTGTTTTATTATCATTTGCATTGGATCTTTACTTAAATACAACGAATATTAGTTTATTGCTAATCTGTAGCATAAGTGCAATTATCTTTACAATTATTTCATTATTACTTGTAAACGGGTTAAATGAGAAAACATATGCCGCGATTGTAGCGACGTTATTAGGAACATTTCTGTCGCTGTTGATTGCCTATGTTGTGATGTGGGTAACTTCAGGAAGTGGGCTGCGGTATGAAGATATGCAATTTATTACGCGCCATTATCAAACGGTGTTTATGGCAGGGGTGTTTATTGGTTCGCTTGGAGCGGTAATGGATGTAGCGATTACGATGTCTTCTTCCATCTTTAGCTTATATGAACAGAATCATAAAATTTCTGTGAAAGCATTGAAACTTTCTGGAATGGATATTGGAAAAGATATTATGGGGACAATGACAAATATTTTGTTTTTTGCTTATATTAGCGGTTCAATTCCAATGTTGATTTTGTATTTTAAAAATGCCTCTCCATTTTGGTTTACACTTTCAATGAATCTTTCACTAGAGTTGGCGCGGGCGTTAGCAGGTGGGATTGGGATTGTTTTAACGATTCCAATCGGTTTATACACGGCGATTTTCTTCGTTAATCGAAAGAGGTCAAGGGCATGAATGTATTAGTATTGCTGGCAATGATTTTATTTCTATTAATGGCTTTTATTGGTGGAAAAAAAGGAGTAAAGTCTTTTATTGCTTTATTTTTAAATTTTGCAGTGTTGCTTCTTGCTATTCTGTTTATGACAAATCCAAGTTTTGATCCAATCATTCTTACATTGATCGCTTGTGCAGTTATTAGTTGGATCAATTTATTTTACATTAACGAAGTAAACAGCAAGACGAAAACCGCGTTTATTTCTACGATTATTACCATTGTCATTTTACTTTTATTTATTGTGATGATAACAGAAATGGCGATGATTCAAGGATTTGGCGAAGAAGAATCAGAGGAAATGGGGATGTTTTCTTATTATATTGGCGTCGATTTTGTTAAAATTGGTGCTTCGGTAATCATTATGAGTACAATTGGGGCAATTATCGATACGGCGATTTCGATTTCTTCTCCTATGCGGGAAATCTATCATCACAATCCCCATATTAGTAGGAAAGAGTTGTTCACAGCTGGATTAAGTATTGGGAGAGATATTTTAGGGACGAGTGCAAATACGCTATTTTTTGCCTTCTTTGGCGGCTATTTGGCCTTACTTATTTGGTTTAAAGATTTATTTTATTCGGTCGGAGAGGTCGTAAATTCAAAGGTATTTACTGCTGAAATGATTACCATTCTATGTGCAGGAATGGGGGTAGCTTTGGTCATTCCGATTACCTCGGCAATTACTGCCTATTATTTACTGAAAACAAAAGACAAACAAGAGACGATTGAATAAACAGTTAAATCCAGCAGGAGTGACTGCTGGATTTAACTGTTTATCACAGCTTATTTTTTGTTATTTGATTGGTTTAAGCGTTACTTTTCAACTCTGGATCGCTAAATAAATCGAGGAAATCAGAACCTTTCATTTTTCGCTGTAAATAATCACGAAAGGAAAAGCAGGTTTTTACTTGTGGTTTATTGTAAAGGGATGAAACAAAGATTTGTAAACGGCCTTGAATCGTGAAGTAATAACGGTGATCAATGGTTAATACAGGGATTTCAGTCACTTTCAACTTCTGGCCAACCGCATTTTTAAATTCCAATGTCTTATATAACAAAATATCATCCTCTTTTTATGCTTTTATTGTTTATTATAACCTAATATATTGGAGAAACATGTCTAAATTATGAGAAATATTAAATAAAACTCTCGGATAGAGAAGAGGGGGGAATACGAGTAATAATGGATTATTGTGTAGGTATCATCATTAGTTATAAAATAGACCTCCAAATTACCGTACAATTTGAAGGTCTTTTTGCATTACGTTTTTACTAATTGCGATTGTTAACGGAACCCGTTAAATTTGTATCCCATGCTTTTTAAGCAAGCCTCATTTTGAAATCTTGATAGCCGAATTGACGGACGAGTTCGCAGTCGCCATCTTTCTTTTTAACCGCAATCGCCGGCAATGGCATGCCATTAAAAGTCGTATTCTTCACCATTGTGTAGATGGCCATATCGCCGAAAACTAAACGGTCGCCACTTTTTAATGGTTGGTCAAATGAATAATCGCCAATCACATCACCTGTAAGACATGTTTGTCCTCCAAGTCGATACGAGTAAGGCTTTTCACCAACTTCGCCTGAACCAAATAGTGGGGGACGATAAGGCATTTCTAATACATCAGGCATATGACATGACGCAGAAGTATCAAGAATGGCAATTTCCATTCCGTTTTGAATCGTATCAAGAACCGTTGTAATTAAATAGCCGGCATTTAACGCCACAGCTTCTCCTGGTTCAAGATAGACTTCCAATTCGTATTTCTCTTGCATTCTCTTAATGCATTTTTCCAGACGAGGGATATCATAATCTTCACGAGTAATATGATGTCCGCCACCAAAGTTGATCCATTTCATTTGTGAAAGCCATGGGCCAAACTTTTCTTCAACTGCATTTAAAGTTGTTTCTAGATCGTCTGAGTTTTGTTGACAAAGGGTATGGAAATGCAACCCGTCAACTCCATCAAGCAAATCAGGACGGAAATGCTCAATCGTGACGCCAAAACGTGAACCAGGTGTACACGGATCATAAATGGCATGCCCAATTTGTGTGGAGCATTCAGGGTTAATGCGCAAGCCTATGCTTCTGCCAGCTTTTATGGCTTTTTCTTTAAATTTTTCTAACTGTGAGAAAGAATTAAAGATGATATGATCGCAGATAGAAATAATCTCATCGATTTCATCCTCACGGTAGGCAGGGGAAAAGACATGATTTTCTTTCCCCATTTCCTCATAACCAAGGCGGGCTTCAAGTAAGCCACTTGCAGTTGTTCCACTTAAATACTCGCCAATCATTGGGTAGAGCGAATGCATAGAAAATGCTTTTTGTGCTAAAACAATTTTACATCCTGTACGTTGCATAACTCCGTTTAGGATTTTCAGATTTTTCTCCAGAAGCTCTTCATCGACGACATAACAAGGGGTTGGTAATTCTTCAAATTTCATTTTAACGAACCGGCTCCGGTGCTTTGATCGTCTCGTTATCGACAAGCACTGGATTATGGTCTTCTTGCCATGGCAGTCCCCATTTATTCAATGCTTCCATGAATGGATCTGGATCAAATTCTTCAATATTATATACGCCTGGTTTATTCCACTTCCCAGTCATAACCAACATCGCACCGATCATCGCTGGAACACCTGTTGTATAAGACACGGCTTGGGAACCGACTTCTTTGTAACATTCTTCGTGGTCGCAGACATTGTATACATAATAGGTTTTCTCTTTGCCGTCTTTTTTCCCTTTGAAAATACAACCGATGTTTGTTTTTCCTTTTGTACGTGGTCCAAGCGATGCTGGATCCGGTAATACTGCTTTCAAGAACTGAAGCGGGATGATTTGTTTCCCTTCGTATTCAATCGGCTCAATCGATGTCATGCCAACATTCTCAAGACATTTTAAGTGAGTAAGGTAGCTTTGGCCAAAAGTCATGAAGAAGCGAATTCGCTTAATTCCTGGAATGTTCACTGCAAGCGATTCAAGTTCTTCATGGTAAAGAAGATACATGTCTTTTTCACCAACTTCAGGGAAATTATAGACGCGTTTAATTTCCATCGGTTGTGTTTCAATCCACTCGCCATTTTCCCAATATCTACCGTTTGCAGAAACTTCACGAATATTGATTTCAGGGTTGAAGTTTGTGGCAAACGGGTACCCATGGTCACCTGCATTACAGTCAAGAATGTCGATGTATTCAATTTCATCAAAATGATGTTTTAATGCATGAGCGGAGAAGACGCCAGTTACACCTGGGTCAAAACCGCTGCCTAAAAGGGCAGTAATTCCCGCTTTTTCAAAGCGCTCGCGATACTCCCATTGCCATTTATATTCAAATTTTGCCGTATCTTCCGGTTCATAATTAGCTGTATCCATATAATGTGTTTTTGTTGCTAGACAAGCATCCATAATCGTTAAGTCTTGGTAAGGTAAAGCTAAGTTCATAACGATATCTGGTTTCACTTCTTCGATAAGTGCGATTAACTCATCAACATTATTGGCATCCACCTGTGCAGTGGTAATTTTTGTTTTACCTCCATCAAGTTTCGCTTTAAGGTCATCACATTTTGATTTTGTTCGACTAGCGATACAAATTTCCTCAAATACATCACTGTTTTGAACACATTTATGGATAGCCACAGAGGCCACTCCACCACAACCGATAATGAGTGCTTTTCCCATTCACAATCTCTCCTAACTTAAATAGAATTTGCCAAAACACAACAAAAAAGCAAGTGAAAAACGCCTATTTGCGCACAACACTTGCTTAGATATAATTATTCATATTAAAAAAGCATGAAAGAACAATGACAAAAATGTCATGTGTAGGCGTCTATTAATATAAATAGACGATTAATAAGCTCTTTAATATTCAAAATATATCTTTAAAAGATCAGAGTCTATATAGCAAATAATTACTTTTACCACTCTTATTGACCGTTTCACAAGTTGATGTGCGTATGCACTGGTTGTTAAAGTAACCAACTTATAAAAGTTGAGCTTTTAACTCAATCAATAAGCAACTAAGGTTGCCAATCGGCATTTGACCCGGCTGTCCGTATGGCCTTAACTCCCGCAAGGAAGTGGTCAAAATTATCTGCTTGGAAAGACTCAAGATATACTGAATAGTAGCTTTCCAACTAACGCTTCTCTAGATTAACAACTAATAATTAAAATATCAATAGGTTAAGAAAAAAAATAATGGCATATTTAAATGATTCTTTAGTGGGCAGTTAGTGAGATAGGAGAAAAGGGAAGGGAATTACCCCTTATCAATCGATTTTATGAGATTAAAACGGTAAAATGATTTAAAATGGTTGTTGAAAGTATAATGGAAATCAGCCTATAGGAAAAAAACAGAGGATCGATTTAATGGAGGGGAAAGATGGAACTGAGAGCGAATATTAGAAAATTGGTTGATCATAAATATTTTCAACCGATTGTTATTGGAATCATTTTTTTAAATGGATTAATTATCGTTGCTGAGACGTATGATGAAGGCAATCAGCTTTTGTTATTTTTAGATAAAATTATCGTCTGGATTTTTGTCGTCGAACTGTTTTTAAAAATGGTTGGCCTTGGCTTGAAAGGGTATTTCTCTGATCGCTGGAATTGGTTTGATTTTACAATTGTCTTAGGGAGTTTAGTATTTTACGCATCCCCATTTGTAAGTGTGCTTAGGTTAATTAGGGTTTTGCGTTTATTAAGGATGATCCCGGCAATCCCGGCTTTACGAAAAATCATTGATTCGTTAATGAAATCGGTCCCTGCGTTAACGGGAATTTTAGGACTATCCATTTTGATTTTTTCCATTTATGCAATCATTGGGACGACCTTTTTTAGCGAGGTGCTTCCGTATGAGTATTTTGGGAGCTTTCATACTTCGCTCTTTACATTGATGCAGGTTGTTACATTTGAATCGTGGGCTAGTCAGGTTGCAAGACCGGTGATGAGTGAAGTTCCTTGGTCGTGGCTCTACTTTGTTTCTTTCATTATCATTGGCGCGCTCGTTATTTTAAACCTTGTCGTTGCAGTGATTTTAAGCTATTTAGGCCAGGAGGATGAAGGCATCCGTGTAGAACAAATGGAGCGATTGTTCAGCGAAAACGAAGCATTGAAGAATGATATTGGAGAGATTAAACAAATTCTGTTGGAACAAAATAAAAAATAAGGTACGTACGATCACCCAAACCAGTTGTTATCAGTTTGGGTGATTTTTTAATTGAGATGCTTTCCTAGACATTTTCATAAACCATACTGGACAACGGAACTTTAGCTACTGTGTTCGTAATGAGTCAACTGGGATGTCGGCGTTCTCACGGGTGTAATAAATCCAGATAATCGCTGCGCATAATAAATAGTAGATAATAAATAGATAAAGCGCAACGCTGACATCGCCCGTATGTTGGATGGACCAGCCGAATAGTTGTGGAATGAAGAACCCGCCAAACGCTCCTATTGCCGAGGCAAAACCAATTGCCGCTGGTGATTCAGTAGCCCCAAAGATAATTGGAAACAAGGTGAAAATCGAGCCATTTGCAATTCCTCCAGCAGCAAATAATAATAGAAAAGACAGAAAAAACCCAATAAAGCTTCGTCCATTTGGGCTTATAAAATGGAGAACCCCGATGATACCAATCACCATAAAACCAATATCAATGAGAGATACTTTTGCTCCGCCAAACTTATCGGCGAGATAACCACCAACAGGGCGGCCTAATGCGCCTAATAACGGACCAATAAATACGATTTGGATGGTGTTTATTTCTGGGAATGTTCCTTTTAATAATAAAGGAAAAGCAGCAGAATAGCCGATAAACGATCCGAAAGACATAATATATAGTATCGTAATTAAATACATATGCTTCCTTTGAAAAACTTTTAGCTGCCTTTTTAGCTTCGGCTTTTCTAAAGGAAGATTGGTCATGCCGAACATCGCCATTACGGCAAAAATAAGGATGGGAATCACCCAAATGAAGGCACCGTTTTGCAACCAAACGTTGGCTGTTCGGTTCCCAACTGTAATGGTTTGTGGTGCGCCCGCCAGTGCCCCGAAAAGTGGGAAAGTAATCACAAGCGGAATGAGAAGTTGGGAGAGGCTGACGCCAAGATTGCCTAAGCCACCGTTGATTCCTAAAGCAGATCCTTGTTTTGTTTTCGGGAAAAACGGTCCAATCGCTGCCATCGAGGAGGCAAAGTTCCCACCGCCAAACCCGCACAGCGCAGCAAGAATTGCCATCGTTGTGTAGGGGGTATCGGGATTTTGTAACGCAAATCCAATGCCTACTACTGGGATGAGAAGAATAAGTGTAGAAAAAATTGTCCACGTTTTCCCGCCTGTATAGGTTACGCCTATTGAGTAAAAAACCCTAACTAAAGCTCCTGTTAAAGCTGGAATCGCTGCTAAGGAATACACTTGTTCAGTCGTATAATTAAACCCAGCATCAATCAACTGTAGGGATAAAATGGACCAAATTTGCCAAACACTGAATGCAATCAGTAAATTCAGAATCGATATCGATAAATTCCGATTGGCAATTTTTCGCCCCTCAGACTCCCAAAACCTCACATCATTCGGATTCCAATAATTCATCCTCTAACCTCTTTCAATAAATAATCATTTTATCTTCTGTATAACAGAAAGAATCTATTCTTATTAGTGAGGGGAAGGGGATATGTGACAAAATCATTCATGTTTCACGTGGAACATTTAAGGGAAAGCTGACCCAAAACAGTCGTTCATAACGGCCTTTTGAGTCAGCTTCTCATTATCGGGAAATACCTATATTATTGTTCATTTAAGCTTGTTACGGAAACACTTTGTTTATTATTTGGTTCATTAAGAGAATGGATTGTAGCTGTTCCATTTTGTTCATCCACGTGCTCAATGTAAATGTTCTCTCCATTATAGGTTACATTAGCCATAATTGGCGAAGAAGCAATTTCTTTTGCTCGATGTGGGTTCATTGTAGCCACCTCCTTTTGGATTTCACTAGTTATACTATTTGTTTCAAATAACTTATCTATACTTGCTATGATTGAAACGGCTTCCGTGTTTATGAAATGAAGAGATGTGTAAAAAATATTTTTAATTCGAGATATTTTTCTTGCATTTCCTTCGCTTGATGTGTAAAGTGATGGTAACGAAAGGGAGTGAGTCATAATGAGAAAAAATACACTTGGGTCCCTAATATGGTTGCGCATTGCTCGTTTTACACATCAAAGTAATTTACTATCGAATGAATTCTTAAAACAATTTGGGATTACGGCTGCTCAGTTTGATGTACTAAATCAGGTATCAACTTATCAGCCGATCACCCAAAGTCAGCTGGCTGTAAAAGTAACCGTGACGGAAGGTGGAATTTCACGTATGCTCACTCGACTTGAGCAAGAGGGGTATATCCAGCGTAAGCAGGACTGGAAAACGAAATGGATTACCTTGACGAAAACAGGGGAAGATAAAATGGTTGAAGTTTTTGAACACCAACTAACTTTCCAAACGTCGATTGTCAATGAGTGTTTGACAGAGGAAGAGCAGAAAACACTATATATGCTCATGACTAAGTTACAAAAAAATACCGAAAATAAAATAGAAAATTAAGAACCCGACTACATGTGGCGGAAATTCAATGCCACTAATTTTTTTAAAACTATCACTTGATTAGTAAACTGAAAGTAAAGGAGGAAGGATCTATGTTCATAATTCCAGGGCATCATCACATTTCAATGATTACAAAAAACGCGAGTAAAAATAATCGTTTTTACCGAAATGTGCTTGGTTTACGTCGCGTGAAAGTAACGGTGAACCAAGATGAGCCATCGATGTATCACTTATTTTACGGAGATAAAACAGGGAGCCCAGGTACAGAATTATCATTTTTTGAAATTCCAGCAGGAGGTAGAACGCATCGCGGGACAAATGCCATTACAAAGATTGGCTTACTCGTACCAACAGAAGCAAGTTTAACCTATTGGAAAAGACGCTTTGAGGAACATGGGGTAACCCATAGTGACATTACAACTTATGCCAATCATCCCGCATTACACTTTGAAGATGCTGAAGGTTTACGGATGGTCCTTCTTGTCGCAAATGGTGCAAAAGTCGAGCACTGGGAAACTTGGGAGAAATCCGAGGTCCCCGAAGAACATCAAATTCAAGGAATGGGTTCTGTAGAAATAACAGTACGAAGATTGGATAAGCTAGCCAGGACACTGACCGATATGTTTGACTACACAGAGGTCAACCGTACAGATGATGAAGCGATTTTTCAATCAATCAACGGAGAGGTTTTTGGAGAAATCGTCGTGAAATATTTAGACGGTCCGTCTGAAAGACCAGGCCGTGGCAGTATTCATCATTTAGCCATTCGTGTAAAAAACGATGAAGAACTTCGTTTTTGGGATGAGCAAGTACGTGTACGTGGTTTCCAATCATCTGGCATCGTCGATCGCTACTACTTTAAGAGCCTCTATTTCCGGGAATCAAATGGGATATTATTTGAAATTGCAACCGATGGGCCAGGCTTCACTATCGATGGAGACATCAATACATTGGGTGAAAAACTAGATTTACCACCTTTTTTAGAAGACCGTCGCGTTGAAATCGAAGAAAATCTAAAACCTATTGAAGAGTATGAATGAACAAACGAACAATAACACATCAAGCAAACCAAGCTATCTTACCATTAAATTTAATTTCCTAGGAGGAGAATAACATGAATCAATTAAAAGGAATCCACCACGTAACAGCCATTACTAGTAGTGCAGAGAAGAACTATGAATTTTTCACCTATGTGTTAGGGATGCGTTTAGTTAAAAAAACCGTCAATCAAGATGATATTCAAACTTATCATTTATTCTTTGCCGATGATAAAGGCAGTGCAGGAACAGACATGACCTTCTTTGATTTCCCAGGCATTCCGAAAGGTGTACATGGTACGAACGAGATTTCAAAAACCTCATTCCGTGTTCCAAGTGATGCCGCATTAGACTATTGGGTAGAACGTTTTGACCGTTTAGAAGTTAAGCATACTGGAATTAAAGAGCAATTCGGCAAAAAAACGCTCTCTTTCGTTGATTTTGATGATCAACAATATCAATTGATTTCAGATGAATTCAATAAAGGTGTGGAATCCGGTACACCTTGGCAAAAAGGTCCGATTCCAATTGAATATGCGATTACTGGTTTAGGTCCGGTTTTTATTCGGATTGCAAACTTTGATTACTTCAAAGAAATGCTGGAAAAAGTTTTATTATTTAAAGAGACTGGCCAAGAAGGGTCCTTCCATTTATTCGAAGTGGCAGAAGGTGGCAATGGTGCCTCAGTCATTGTCGAATATAATGCGATTCTTCCTCAAGCCCAACAAGGTTATGGCACAGTACACCATGCGGCATTCCGAGTAGAGGATCGCTCCGTATTAGATGAATGGACTGAACGATTAAGTAGTTTTGGATTCCAGACTTCTGGTTATGTAAATCGTCACTTTTTTGAATCTTTATACGCAAGAGTTGCTCCCCAGATTTTATTTGAGTTTGCAACGGATGGTCCTGGTTTTATGGGAGATGAACCTTATGAAACGCTTGGGGAAAAATTATCTTTACCTCCATTCTTAGAGCCTAAACGTGCAGAAATAGAAAAGTTAGTTCGCCCAATTGATACAGTGAGAAGTACAAAAGAATTTGTGAAAGAATGATTGCTAAAGTTTGTTGAAATAAGAGGAATTGTTGAATGTTAACGAACCAATTTTAAAAATAGCTGAAAAAGTAATCTTTTAGGTTGACATATATCATAGTTTAATATATTCTTAAATCAAGATAACTTATTTCGAGATAAAAAGGAGATTTTAATATAATGAATGTACTAGTTGTAAAAGCAAATAACCGTCCAGCATCAGAAGCAGTATCAAGTAAAATGTATGAAACTTTCATCGAGAATCTAGAAGGTGTTAATGTCACAACGTTTGATGTTTTTGCGGAAGACATGCCATATTTTGGTCAAGATTTATTCAACGCTTTTGGTAAAATGGGTTCAGGCGAACAATTAACAGATGTTGAGCAACGTATTGTAGCTGCGAAACAAAAAGCGAAAGATGCTTTATCAGCAGCAGATATCGTCGTATTTGCTTTCCCATTATGGAACTTAACAATCCCTGCAAAACTACAAACATTTGTTGACTATGTGTACGAAGCAGGCTATTCATTCAAATATGATGAAAATGGCCAACTTGTCCAATTACTGACAGATAAAAAAGCGGTTATCCTAAGCGCACGTGGAGGAATCTATTCTGCTCCTGAAGCAGCACCAATGGAAATGGCTGCTACTTATGTGAAAAACGTATTTGGTGGAGTATTCGGAATGGAAATCATTGATGAAGTGATTATTGAAGGTCATGCAACAACGCCGGATAAAGCTGAATCCATTATTGCTGAAGGTCTTGAAAAAGTAAAAGAGGCAGCAAAAAACTTATCAGCAGTAAAGGCTTAATGAGCAGCAAATAAAAGCAATATGTCAGATTCAAAAAATGGAGTAAAATCAAATATGATTTTACTCCAATTTTTTTAGCTAATAGAAAAGTATAAATTTGCAATTTATACTTTCCTAACGCATAAGGGCAACTACGCCTCTGTCTTCGCCTTTAGGGGCTCGCCAATCGGCGAGTTTTCTTTATTTGTTTTCTAGCAGAAAGAGTTTGTCAGGATGTAAATGAATTTGATAATCTCCTTGCAATAACGGTTGGAGCTGGTGATTGCCGACTGATGCCTGAATGGTAAAGTCATGACCGATTTTTAATGTGAGGGCCGTTTGGTGGATTCCTTTGACTACTTCAATGATTTCGTAGGAGAAAGCATTGACTGCCTCCATAGGCTTTTTAATAAATTGAATATCCTCAGGGTAAATCCCGATATGGGTAACAGCACGATGAATTTTTTGTTTTTGGACCATCAATTGAATGCCTTGAACGGTACATTCCAAATAATCATCATCTTCAATGAATGAATGAACAGGGAGAATATTTTTACAGCCAATCACTTCTGCTGCGGAAATATTTTTTGGCCTTGTAAACACTTCCTCTTTGTTTCCAGCTTGAATGACTTCTCCGTTTTTATAAAGGATCAATTGGTCGCAAAGCCGGTATGCTTCCTCCATATTGTGAGTAACGAGCAAGACAATACCGGAATAGTTTTCCTTAATGATATTAAGCAACTCTTGTTCTAGTATATGTTTGACGTGATGGTCCAAAGCGGAAAAAGGCTCGTCGAGAAGGAGGAGATCTGGCTCCGTCACTAGTGTTCTAGCGAGGGCGACCCGTTGTTGTTGACCACCTGATAGTTCATTTGGATAATGATTTTCATAACCATTTAGCTGCACCTTCTCTATCATCTTGGCGACCCTGCGTTTTTTCTCTTCTTTTGGTCGTCCTTTAAGCCCATATTCAATGTTTTTTTCAACGGTTAGGTGGGGGAAGAGGGCATAGTTTTGAAAAACATAGCCGATGTTACGATTTTTTGTTTTAATAGTAAATTTTTCTTTACTATTAAATAGGGGGCGGCCATCTAGCAAAATTTCCCCTTCATCAGGTGTTGCTAGCCCAGCAATGCATTGTAATGTGACACTTTTTCCGCAACCGGAAGGCCCGATAATTCCGGTAATTCCTCTGTCTGCCGTAAATTGTGCATGGAGTTGAAACTGGTTAAACTTTTTCTTTATGGCTACATTTAGCATGTTTTCATCGATTCCCCTTATTTACTCTCTTTTCAAGGCGATTAATAATGTATAGTACAGAAATGGACACGGTAGTCATAATGAGTACAAGGATATTGGCTAAGTCACGATTCCCAGCGAGCAACGCATCATAAATCGCGATTGGCATCGTCATCGTTTCATTTGGGATGCTTCCGGCAACCATTAGTGTCGCCCCAAAATCACCGAGCGCTCTAGCAAATGCAAGCGTCGTTCCTGCCGCAATCCCTCGCCATGCAAGGGGAATAATAACAGTTAGAAAAATATTAAATTCAGACCGTCCTAAAACTCTAGCAGCATTGACTAACGTAGGGTCAATTCCTGCAAAAGCGGAGCGCGCTGATTTAATTAAAAATGGAATCGAAATTACTAAGGCAGCGATGACGGCTCCAGTAGGGGTAAAAACAATCGTGATATTAAATGTTTCCTCAAGAAATTGACCGAGCGCACTTTGTCTGCCGAGTAAAACGAGCAAATAGTATCCAAGTACAGTTGGTGGAAGAATAATTGGCAACGTAATAATCGTATCGAGAACATCTGCCATTCTGCCATTTGAGCGGTTTAAATAATAGGCAATCGGGATTCCGAATAAAAGCGCTAAAAGAGTTGCTGTTGACGCAACTCTTAATGATAAAAATAACGGAAATAAATTAATTCCTTCCATTAACTAATTTCCCTCCGGAATCGTAAATCCATAGCTCTCCATAATTGGTTTTCCTACTGGCCCTGTTATAAATTGAATAAACTCATTTGCCAAATCTGGTTCATTTGTTTCTTCAATGACAGCGATCGATTGCTCAATCGGGGCATGTAGAGCATCATCTATTAAATGGAATTGAACTTCATCTTCTTTATAAAGGGATAAAGCGATGATGCCGGCCTCGACATTGCCAGTCTCAATAAAGGCAAGTGTATCGGAAATATTGCGGCCGTAGACGAGCTTCGTTTCGATTTGGTCCCATATTCCTGCAGATTCAAAGGCTTGTTTTGCTGCCATACCATACGGGGCATGGTCAGGGTTCGCGATTGCAACTTTCTTCATTTCAGGATTTACTAAATCACCTAACGACGTGATTTGTAGTGGAGAGTCAGGCAGAACAGCAATCCCAATTCTTCCGAAAGCGTAAGTCGTTTGTGTTTCGGGAAGAATTAAGTCTTTTTCTCGCAAACGATCAATGAAGGATACATTGGCAGCAGCAAATACATCAAATGGTGCGCCATTTTCAATTTGGTCAGCTAGTTGTCCTGTTGAACCGAAGGAAAAGGTGAGTTTTGCACCCGTTTCGTCTTCAAATAATTCTCCGATTTCTGTAAAGGCAAGCGTTAAGTCTGAAGCAGCAGCTACCTTGATTTCTCTTTGTTTCTCGTCTGTGTCATTATTTGCGCTGCAACCAGCGAAAAGCAAAAGCGCAAAAAGAATCATAAAGTACGTAAATTTATTTTTCATCATTGCTTCTCCCCAAAATGAATTATGTGTTTGGTGTTACAAAGAATCAGCTAATTATCATTATATCTGTTTTCCTAATGGAGCGACAATAACGTTCGTATAAGAAAAGACCATTACATTAATCTTGTAATAAATGCTGTGGCAATGCCGAAATAAATGAGTAACGATAAAATATCATTGATTGTCGTAATTAGCGGCCCAGAAGCGACTGCGGGGTCGATTTTTAACTTGTATAAAATTAACGGAATGATTGTGCCTGCTAAAGTACCAATGATTAAAGTGATAAGCAGTGAACTGCCAACGACGAGTCCAAGGATAAAGTTTCCCTGCCAAATATAAGCAATGATTGAAATTAAAATTCCACAAGTAACCCCAATCATGATGCCTACCCAAAGTTCACGCATGACAAGTTTTCCAACTTCTTTAAAATTCAAATCTTCTGAAGCTAGACCACGTACGACAACAGCGAGTGATTGTGTTCCGGTATTTCCCGTCATCCCTGCAATCATCGGCATGAAAAAGGCTAAGGCAACGACGGCTTCTAATGTTGTTTCAAAGCCACTAATGATTCCCCCAGAGATCAAACCGATAAATAATAGAAGAATAAGCCAAGGCAAACGCCGATATGCGGCTACGACTGGTTTCGTGTTAAAGTCAATTGCTTTCCCTGATGCGGATAGCTTTTCAATGTCTTCATTTGCTTCGCGTATGACAACATCAATGATGTCATCGACGGTGATGATTCCAACGAATGTATCATTTTCATCGACGATCGGTAAGGAGACAAAGTCATAGCGTGTAATCAGTTTTGCCACTACTTCCTGGTCGGTGTATACATCCGCTTTAACAACGCGGCTAAACATAATATCCTCGACTTTTTCATGCAAATCGCCTAATAAAAGGTCTTTATACGAAACAACACCGACTAATTTTTTTTGTTCATCAATGACGTAAAGGTAATTCAAGTATTCCGCCAATTCGGCAAAATGCTTGAGTTTATCGACCGCTTCTCGAATCGTATAATGTTTAGGGATCCAAACATAGCGGTTATTCATCATTCTTCCTGCAGTTTCAGGAGGGTAGTTCATTAAGTTTTGGACAACTTCCGATTCACCTTGCTTCATTTCTGATAGAATCTCTTCGATTTTCTCCGGCTCTAAATCAGATAGAAACGACGCTAAATCATCGTTTTCCATTAAATCAAGCACTTTTGTTGATTTTTCTACGCCCAATTTATGAAGAACGTCAAGTTGATCTTCTCTATTTAACTCTTGCATCAGCTCAGTAAGTTGCTCAATTGTTAAGAAAAGCAGGAATTTATTGCGATGCTTTGAGGGCATCCGATCGTATTGCTGGGCAATATCATACGGCTGAAGCTCATCAATAGTTTCCTGAAAAGCTGTTTTTTTCCCTTCCTTAATAGCTTGAATGAGTGCGAGTAAAATTTCATTTTCGGTCATGGCTAATGACATGCCAATCCCTCCGTTCTAAAAAGTCTAAAGGACCATTTTTCTTATATACCATTTTAGTGAAAAACAAGGATGATTAAAATAGGCAATCAGTATAATGGTTTCTTGCCTAAAAAGGTATTTCCCTTTATTAGAATACCACTCATTTCAATACGTATGTAACGGAAGGAGGGACAAAAAATGAAATGTTTTTATTCGAATGATTTCTGACGATCCTTTTTTTGCTAAGACGGATTAATAGCGAAGATAAACAGAAAAAAACCCCTTCACGCATGGAAGGGGTAATAAATGCTTCACATTAAAGAACATTAAAATATCCAATTTTTCCGTAGGAAATATAACTTAAATATCCAACTAATAAAAATCGGGAAAATATAAATCACTGATTCTATTGATTTTAGTATGACTTGTATGCTAATATATCAGTGTGCTGAAAGCGGTTTCAGAAACCACTTACATGATTAATAGCATCTGAAATCTTTTCGGGAAAACATATTAGGAGGGTCAACATGAAAAAATTATTGGGATTAATTTTAATCGTACTTGTCGCTGGGTTATTTATTGCTGGATGCGGCAATAACGAGTCTTCAGATAATGGGGGTTCAGAAGGTTCAGAAGGAACAGACGATAAAGTTTATACATTTAAAATGTCAACACAGCAAGCAGAAACAGCACCAATTGTTGAAGGATTTTATGAGTTAGCTGATAGATTAGCAGAAAAGTCTGATGGACGATTAATTATGGAAGTATATCCAAGTGCACAACTTGGTTCTGATGACGATGTAATCGAGCAAGCGGAGCAAGGCGTGAACGTTGCGGTTCTTACAGACGGAAGTCGTATGGGGCTATATGTAGAAGACATGGGTGTAATCGGAGCGACTTATTTCGCGGATGACTATGAGGATGTATTAAAAATCACTGAAAGTGACACGTTTAAAGGTTGGGAACAGGAGTTATCTGAAGACTTCGGAATCCGTGTTCTTTCTTTCAACTGGTATGATGGACCAAGACATTTCCTAACAAATGAGCCAATTGAAAAACCTGAAGACTTAAAAGGGTTAAGAATTAGAACTCCTGGTTCTCCAGTTTGGACAGAATCCGTTAAAGCTTTAGGAGCAACTCCAGTTGCAATGCCTTGGGGTGAAGTATATACAGCCATTCAGCAAGGTGCAGTTGATGGTGCTGAAGCACAACATACGTCAACATACCCATCAAGAATTTACGAAGTTGTTAAATATTTAAATAAGACAAGCCATTTCCAATTAATTAACGGAATTATTGTTGGTGAAAAATGGTTTAATACACTACCAGAAGATTTGCAAACGCTTTTACTAGAAGAAACTAGAGCAGTTGCTGAAGATAATGCTAGACACATCGCTAGCTTACAGGCAGAGTACGAAGAAAAATTAGCTGCTGAAGGCATGGAAATTGTTGAAGTAGATGTAGAAGCATTCAAAGCAGCAGCTGAAGAAGCATACGAAAAATTAGGGTTAACTGAATTAAGAGAGCAAATCCAAGCTGAAATCGGTAAATAATCCGTCATAAAGAGGAGAAAGTCATGAAAACACTTTATGGGTATTTTTGTAAATTAGAAGAGTCGTTAGTCAAAATATTTTTAGTTGCGATCGCTTTTCTAGTCTTTATTTCAGCCGTGTTTCGAACATTTAAATACCCATTAAACTGGGCAACCGATGTATCTTTACTATTGTTTGCCTGGATCATATTTCTAGGTGCCGATATGGCACTTAGAAATACTGATTTAGTTAGGGTAGACATGGTTATAAGTAAGTTTTCAGAAAAGGTCCAGCTTGCAATTAATGTGGTCTGGAACTTATTGATCATTTCATTTCTAGTTTTCTTGATTTGGCACGGAATCCCCCTTGCAATTGAAAGTACGAACCGGCTATTTCAAACGTTGGGAATTAGTTATTCTTGGGCAACAATCAGTGTTCCAGTTGGGGCGACCCTAATGATAATTACAACATGCATCAAAACAACTCAACTCTTTATAAAAGAGAAAGGGTAGGGGGATATTATGTTACTAGTCCTATTTGTATTTTTATTCTTTCTAATCTTTGGAATGCCAGTTGCATTTGCAATCGGGGTATCAGGTTTAGTTTATTTCTTAGCATCACCTGAAATTCCTATTTCAATTGCCGTACAAAGAATTTTAACGACGTCGCAATCATTTACGATGCTTGCTATTCCACTGTTTATTTTTGCAGGGCATCTAATGAATAGTACGGGAATTACGAAAAGGCTAATTAAATTAGCTGATACGCTTACAGGTCATATGTATGGAAGCATCGCTCAGGTCAGTGTTGTTTTAAGTACAATGATGGGTGGAGTTTCTGGTTCTGCCGTAGCGGATGCGGCGATGCAATCGAGGATTTTAGGACCGCAAATGGTAGCCAAAGGATATAATCGTGGATACGGTGCAGCAGTAAACGGGATTTCTTCATTAATTACCGCGACAGTTCCACCAAGTATGGGGTTAATCATTTACGGATCTGTTGGTGAAGTTTCAATCGGTCGTTTATTTGCAGCCGGACTTGTTCCAGGACTTTTGATGATGATTGTTATGATGTCAACCGTTTCATATACTAGTAGAAGAAATAATTATTTACCTGCTAGAGATCATTTCCCTAGCTTAAAAGAAGTGTTAATCGCGTTTAAAGATGGAATTTGGGCATTGATGTTCCCAGTTATCTTGATTGTCGGAATTCGTTTCGGAATCTTTACTCCATCTGAGTCTGGTGCCTTCGCAGTTATGTATGCGATTTTCATCGGCGCGGTTGTTTTTAAAGATTTAAGTTGGAAGAAGTTTTGGGATACAGTGACAGAAAGTGCCAAAGATATTGGCGCAATTATGTTGATTGTTTCCGTATCAGGACTATTTGGTTATGGGATTGTATACGATGGAGTTGCGCGTAATCTTTCTACTCTAGTAACAGGCATTACTGAGAATCCATATGTCTTATTCGCAATCATTATCCTTGTATTAATGATGGCTGGTATGTTTGTTGAGACGACTGTAGTCGCATTATTATTAACACCAATTTTCGTTCCTATTATTACAGCTGCAGGAATCGATCCAGTTCACTTCGGGATCGTAATGATGACAGTGACAACTTTCGGAATCATGACACCGCCAATGGGTGTTTCACTATATACCGTTTCACAAATAATGGGAACATCACCGCAAGAGACGATGAAGCAAGCCGTACCATTTTATCTTGCTGTCATAATGGTTGTAGTTATCTTGGTTGCTTTCCCACAACTCGTATTATTTGTTCCTAATATGATATTTGGCTAATAATCTATTTACTAAATTTAGAGGAAAGTCGTTTTTAGGTGATTGCTTTCTTCATAAAAGTCAATCATTGTTCGAATAAAGCTCACCTAAAAAGTGAGCTTTATTTAGTGAAAAATAAATGATTGCTGAGCTAGATTTTACTCATTGTTGAACAAATGGGAACCTAACAGGGAGAAAAAGCACATACATCTTCCCATACATGCAGTTAAAGTCTTGTGGCAAATCAAAGTGAGGGTAAACATGAGAAATATAGTAGAGGGAAAAGGTAGTCAGACGAGAAGGGAGTATGTTTACGCTTATTTATTTAAAAATATTATTGATTTGACTCTTCCTCCTGGCAGTGGGTTATCAGAAAAAGAGATAGGAACAATTTTAAATGTAAGTCGAACACCAGTAAGAGAAGCGATGATTCAATTGGTCAAAGACAATCTTGTTGAAATTGTTCCTCAAGTTGGCACATATGTGTCGTTGATCGATCCAGATATTGTTGAGGAATCAAGATTAATGAGGGAAATATTAGAATTAGCGATCGGCAAATTGGCGGCCGAAAAGATGGATACCAGGTCGATTTTGGCGCTTGAACAAAATCTCCATTTACAAAGATTAGCGATTAGTGAAGGAAATCATTGGGATTTTTTAACTTATGATGATGAATTTCATGCAATTATTTTCCGTAGCCTCAACATGCAACGGACTTGGGAGGTCATTGATCACTTAAGCGGACAATATAAACGGGTAAGAATGATGAGGCTTTTGACGACTGAACCTGCAAGTTGGGAAATGATTGCCATTGAGCATGAGAATTTATTTGTTGCTTTACGAGAAAAAGATGTCGACCAAGTAGAAAAACGAATGAAAGAACATTTAACGAAAGGCATCTATCATCTGGATGAGTTCAAGTTTGAACATCCGGATTATTTTAAAAAATAGGTTTGTTTGAACATCGAGTACTTAAAATATATGCGTTTATTCTGCTTTTAAAGGATACGTGAAGTACGGAGGAAACATTATGAATATGACATTCCGTTGGTATGGACGCGGCAATGATACCGTCAAGCTAGAACATGTGAAACAAATCCCTGGGGTAAAAGGGATTGTTTGGGCGTTACATGATAAACCTGTAGGTGAGCGATGGACAGAAGCAGAGATTAAGGCAGAGGTTGATTATATTCAATCTTTCGGTTTTCATGCTGAAGTCGTCGAAAGTGTAAATATTCACGAGGCGATTAAGCTAGGAAACGAAGACCGTGATCTTTATATTGAAAATTACAAACAAACAATTCGTCATTTAGGGAAGTATGGAGTGAAAGTGATATGCTACAACTTTATGCCTATTTTTGATTGGACAAGATCCGATTTGTTTAAAGAGTTGCCAGATGGGTCAACCGCTTTATTTTATGAAAAGGATATTGTTGAGGGGCGGGATCCACAAGAATTAATCGAAATCTTCTCATCCTACAAAGAGATGACATTGCCTGGATGGGAACCGGAAAAAATTGCAAAGATAAAAGAGTTGTTTCAAGCTTATGAAGGAATGACGGAAGAACAGTTATGGGAAAATCTCGCTTATTTTTTAAAGGCGATTTTGCCGGTTGCTGAACAATCTGGAATTAAAATGGCGATTCATCCGGATGACCCGCCATGGTCGATTTTTGGTTTGCCACGGATTATGACAGGGAGAAGTAGCCTGAAAAAATTATTATCGATTTCAGATTCTCCTTCAAATGGGATTACATTCTGCACAGGGTCGCTGGGTTCGAATCGTAATAACGATGTAGTGGCACTTGCGGAAGAATTTGCGAAATCGTCGCCATTTGCTCATGTGCGCAATATAAGAATCTTTGAAAATGGTGACTTTATTGAAACATCCCATTTAACGGAAGATGGTTCGCTTAATATTAGCGGTGTAATGAAAGTATTATCGGGAAATGAATATCAAGGCTATCTTCGTCCGGATCATGGGCGCCATATTTGGGGTGAAAAGTGCCGCCCTGGATACGGTTTATATGACCGCGCACTTGGAATTATGCATTTACTAGGTTTATGGGACGCTTATCAATCATTAAAAGGAGGAAAATAAATGTTTCCAATCCATGATAACTTAAAAGGAAAAACAGCGGTGATTACTGGTGGGAGCGGTGTGCTTTGTTCGGAAATGGCACGAGAGCTAGGCCGACAAGGAGTGAGTGTCGCCATTTTAAACCGTACTGCGGAAAAAGGCGTATCGATCGCGGAAGAAATTAATGGTGCCGGTGGCAAGGCGATTGCTGTTGCGGCCGACGTACTTGATCGCAGCTCCCTCGAAAAAGCAAAAGAAACCGTGTTAGAAGCGTTTGGTCATATCGATATTTTAATTAATGGCGCTGGCGGAAATCACCCAGATGCGATTACTGCTGTTGAAACGTATAATGAGGGCCCTTCTGAAAAATCATTTTTTGATATGGATGAAACAGGTTTTTCACAAGTATTTGCGACAAACTTTACTGGGACGTTTTTAACGAGTCAAGTCTTTGGTGATGAACTTTTAAAACAGGAACATCCAGTCATCATTAATATTTCATCGATGAGCTCTTATTCACCGATGACAAAGGTACCGGCTTATAGTGCAGCGAAAGCAGCGATTAATAATTTCACGATGTGGATGTCTGTTCATTTTGCGGAAACGGGATTACGCGTCAATGCGATTGCACCAGGCTTTTTCCTAACAACGCAAAATCGTGATCTTCTTTTAAATAAAGATGGCGGTTTGACTTCTCGTTCACAAAAAATCCTTGCCGCTACACCGATGAAACGCTTTGGTGATGCAAAGGATTTATTAGGGGCTTTATTATGGTTAGTTGACGAAGAATATTCAGGCTTTGTTACCGGCGTTACCGTCCCTGTTGACGGTGGTTTTATGGCTTATTCAGGAGTGTAATCAAAGATAATATTTTAGGAGGAATCGATCATTGGAAAGTACAACAGATTTTAATGGAACAAAGCCAATAAAACTATCATCGACTCGGGCATGGCGGACGTATACTGGCGGGAAATTATTAGAGGAGTTGTATGGCGATTCTTCTGCAAAAGATAGTCATTTTCCGGAAGAATGGATTATGTCGATTGTTTCGGCAAGAAATAGTGGTCGTGAACATATTAAAGATGAAGGATTAAGCAAAGTAGCTGCTCCTAACCTTGACATTGCATTAAAGGATCTCGTTGAAGGGAACCCGAAAACATTTTTAGGAGAAAAACATGTTGACAAGTTTGGCGAAGAGACAGGTGTTTTAGTTAAGCTAATCGATTCGTCTGAACGTTTAACGGTGCAAGTTCATCCTGACCGTGCGACGGCACAGCAATTATTTAACTCGAATTATGGCAAAACAGAGGCGTGGCATATATTAGGTGGCAGGGAAATTGACGGTGAGCCTCCTTACGTTTATTTAGGCTTTAAACCAGGTTTCACGAGAGAGCAATGGGAACATCTATTTGAAGTTCAAGACATTGCCGGAATGCTTAATTGTTTGCATAAATATTCGGTCAAGCCTGGCGATACGTTTTTAATTGAAGGGGGAGTGCCTCATGCAATTGGTTCTGGCTGCTTTTTAGTTGAAATTCAAGAACCGACGGATTTGACGATTCGCATTGAGAAAACATCCCCTTCTGGGTTGAAAATTGATGATTTTATGTGTCACCAAGGGCTCGGGTTTGAAAAGATGTTTGATTGCTTTAGCTATGAGACGTATACGAGAGAAGAGACGTTAGCAACTTGGAAAATTGAACCTTTTAGTATTGGAGTTTCAGAAGTTGAAATAATTGGGTATCAACATACTCCTTATTTTAGTATGAGTATGATGGAAATTCAGCATGAACAAGAAATAATTGGAGATGGAGTATTCTCTGGGTTATTTATTCTTTCAGGAACTGGGACGATGACGACGGAGGGCGAACAGCAGGACGTAAAAACAGGTGAACAATTTTTTATTCCAGCGGCCGTGTCGCGGTTTATGCTGAAAAACAACGGCGAAGACAAGTTAAAAGTGCTCAGATTATTTGGGCCTGAAATTTAGAAGGAACGAGGAAAGACCGCGATGTCGCGGTCTTTTTTGGCTTGTAATCGTACTCGATGGATGAAAAGTAGTTTGGTTTTACCCGGAACGTTCATAAATGGGTTTTGAACGAGGGTTTTAATACGAGTACTTGGATTAAGCGCAAATTCGGCCTAGTTTTAATACGAGTGGCTTGCAAAAAGGATGGCTGCTTTCGGACAGATTCGCTCCTTTGACTTGTAAATCTGTCTGAAGGGCTGGGAATAAGCGCAAATTCGGCCTAGTTTTAATACGAGTACTCGGATTAAAAAACTCGTTACCAGCATTATCCCTCAAAAATCAGCTCGTTAAGAAGGGGGTTTCCCATAAATGTCCATTTATAAATAAAAACCTTTCACTTTATTACGAGTACTTTGATTAAAAAACTCGCCACGCTTTTCCCTCCGAATGGACATTGCATAATGGACGCATTGGTGTGAATGTAAATCATGTGTGTTTCTCATAATATGTTCTCATCATGTTCATAATAAGCTGAGATGATTGGGGGGACTGACATGGAAAATAATCACTGGAAAAATGCTGTCTTTTTAGTGTCAGCCATCATTATTGGCATTTTAGTTCTATTAGGAGCTTTTATACCGGAAGGGTTTGCATTTGTGGCAGGGCGGCTGTTTAATTTTACGACCGTTAATTTTGGCTGGTTTTATCTATTATCTGTGTTTGTTCTCATTGTTTTTCTCGTCGTGCTCGCAATTAGTAAATATGGTGCGATTCGATTAGGTGGAGAAAATGAGCGCCCACAGTTTCGTTTTTTTACTTGGATCGGCATGCTCTTCTCTGCTGGTTTTGGTGCTGGTTTAGTTTTCTGGGGGGTGGCAGAACCAATGAGTCACTTCTTCATGCCGCCATTTTCACACACGGAAGGGCAAACGGTCGAGGCTGCCAGGCTTGCGATGGGCTATTCTTTTTTTCACTGGGGAATTAGCCAATGGTCCGTTTTTGCGATTGTCGGTCTCGTCATCGCATTTTTGCAGTTTCGTAAACAAAAGGATGGTCTCATCTCAACCGCTTTGGAACCGATTGTGGGCGGAAAACCTGTTGTGAAGAAGACGATTGATTCACTCGCCGTCATTGCGACCATAATGGGGATTGCTACTTCAATCGGACTTGGTGTTTTGCAAATGAATGGTGGGTTAAATTTTGTATTTGGCATCAATCATTCTGTTGGCATCCAAATGCTGATTATTCTTGTGATTTTTATTGCTTATATGATCAGCTCCTCAACTGGACTTGAAAAGGGAATTAAGTTTTTAAGTAATTTAAATCTAGCTCTTGCGATTGTACTCCTTCTATTTGTTTTCATTACGGGACCAACTGTGTTCATTTTAGAGTCCTTTACATTAGGCTTAGGGGACTATTTAACACATTTCATCCAATATAGTTTAAGAATGCAGCCTTACCGGGGCGGAACATGGGTGCGTGACTGGACAATCTTCTATTGGGCATGGGCAATCGCTTGGTCTCCGTTCGTTGGCGGATTTGTCGCCAGAGTGTCGCGAGGGAGAACGATTCGTGAATTCATTGCGGGTGTAATGATCGTGCCGCCCCTCATTGCTTGTATTTGGATAGCAGCCTTCGGTGGGACAGGATTATGGAATGATTTAAACAATGGAACGAACATCGCTGAAGCCGTGAATGCCGATTTAACGACGGCGCTGTTTGAAACATATGCCCATTTACCACTCCAAACGATTCTATCGGTATTATCCATTTTGTTGATTTTTACGTTTTTAGTGACTTCAGCTGATTCTGCGACGTTTATTTTAGCAAGTATGACGATGTTCGGAAGTTTAAATCCACCACAATATGCAAAAATAATCTGGGGAGTGCTAATGTCAGCGATTGCAGCTGTGTTATTATATGCTGGCGGACTTGAGGCGTTGCAGACGGCCTCATTAATTGCTGCTTTACCTTTTACGATTATCCTTTTGCTGCTAATGTTTGCGATTGCTAAACTGCTAACGAAGGAGCCATTGCCCATTCGAAAAGCAGATTTAAGGCGATTTCGTCGCCTTGAAGAGGCAGCGAAAAATCAAAAACAGAAAAAGGAAAAATAAGTTTTTCTACCGAGTATTTGCGCTTGTACTCGGTGTTTTTTATAAGTAAAACATTTGGTAGATTTTTGTCGATTTGGAGGATTCGGGAGCAATCGGTGGGATTTCGGAAGAAAAACAAGCTGAGCGCCACTGACCTTAGTTGAGCCGTGATTATTTCAGTTAACCATTAAATACGCGCTTTGACGCTATTTTTTTTTAGCGTTATGATTAATTATGTTAAAACATTGAATTAAAGGAGGATTTAAATAAATTAGATGATTAAGACAACTGAATCAGACAGGAAAACTTCTTATCGCTTTCGCCAACCGAGTAAAGAAGATGGTGCGAAAATGTGGGAACTAATCAAATACACAGAGACAATGGATTTAAATTCAGCCTACTCATACCTCATGCTAAGCCACTATTTTTCCGATACATGTGTAATCGCAGAAGATGAAAATCAAATCATCGGCTTTGTGTCCGCGTTCCGTCCACCTCAAGCGGATGATACCATTTTTGTTTGGCAAGTTGCCGTAAATGATAAATATAGAGGTGAAGGAATAGGGAAGAAGCTTTTAAATGAGTTGTTAAACCGGGAATCCTGTAAAAAGGTTCGTTTCTTAGAAGCAACTGTATCTCCATCAAACATTGCATCCCAGTCCCTCTTTAAAGGTTTAGCAAGAACATTAGAATGTCCTTGCGAAGTTTCAGATTGTTTCCCTGAACATTTATTCCCGGAACCCGGACATGAAGCTGAGCAAACCTATCGAATCGGACCGTTTTAAAACAAACATTTGATAGGTTATACGTTCGTCAATAGAGATTTTGTATGAGCTAATGATTGAAAATTCAGAAAGGTTGTGTAAGGATGGCAGCGATAAAAGTTTTAGATCCACAACTTCAGGTGTTTGAAAAATTAGAATCAGAGGTTCGTAGTTATATTCGCAGTTTCCCGACTACTTTTGTAAAAGCACAAGGGTCAAAAATGTGGGATAAGAGCGGAAAAGAGTATATTGATTTCTTTGCGGGCGCTGGAGCGTTAAATTACGGTCATAATCATCCGCAAATGAAGGAAAAGTTAATTGAATATATTACTGAAGATAACATCACCCATAGCCTCGATATGGGAACGATGGCAAAGGCTGATTTCCTGGTAGCTTTTAATGAAAAAATCTTAAAACCACGTAATTTAGATTATAAAGTGATGTTCCCAGGACCGACTGGAACAAATACGGTTGAAAGTGCCCTAAAACTGGCTCGTAAAGTAACTGGACGTGAATTAGTAATTAGCTTTACGAATGGTTTCCATGGGATGACGCTCGGGGCCTTATCGATTACTGGAAACTCGTTTAAACGACATGGAGCAGGTGTATCGTTGCATAATAGTGTTGCAATGCCATTTGACCACTACTTAGGCGATGATGTTGATACGGTTGATTATTTAGAGCGCTTTCTTGAAGATAATGGCAGCGGTGTTGCACTTCCGGCAGCCATCATCCTTGAGACCGTCCAAGGAGAAGGCGGCTTGAATGTTGCTAACAATAAATGGTTAAAGCGAGTAGAGGAAGTTTGCCGTAGATGGGATATTCTTTTAATTATTGATGATGTTCAAGCTGGCTGCGGACGGACAGGGACTTTCTTTAGCTTCGAACCATCGGGAATTAAACCAGATATCGTTTGTTTGTCGAAGTCAATTAGTGGTTATGGAACACCAATGGCGTTAACCTTAATAAAACCTGAATATGATATTTTTGGACCGGGTGAACATAACGGGACTTTCCGTGGCCATAATCTTGCCTTTATCACAGCAACAGAAGCTTTATCTTTCTGGGAAAATGATGAATTTTCCAAGGAAATTGAAGAAAAAGGGCTGTATATCGATGAGTTTTTAACAAGATTAGCGACTCAATATTCTGGGTTAGAAGGCGAAGTACGCGGCAAAGGCCTATTTAGAGGAATTGCTTGCGGAGTAGATGGAATAGCTGAAAAAATTTGCGCGGAAGCATTTAAAAGAGGGCTTGTGATGGAAACGTCAGGGCCGAATAGCGAAGTATTTAAAATCATGCCGGCATTAACGATTGATCGTGAAACGTTGAAAAAAGGTTTTGATATCATCGAGGAAAGTGTCAAAGCTTGTCTTAACAACTAAAGGAGGAATCACAAGTGATTGTAAAAAATTTAGAAGAAGTCCTAGAAACAGAAGACCATGTAAAAAGTGATAATTGGGAAAGCAGAAGAATTATTTTGAAGAAAGATGGAATGGGCTTTTCCGTTCACGATACAATTATTTATGAAGGAACAGAATCAACATTCTGGTATAAATATCATCAAGAGGCTGTTTATTGCGTCGAAGGAGAAGGGGAAATTGAAGATTTAACAACAGGAAAAATCCACCCAATTAAACCTGGAACTTTATATGCCCTCGTTGGTCATGAAAAGCATATCCTCCGCGCAACAAAGGGAGATATGAGAATGGTTTGTGTGTTCAACCCTCCGTGTACAGGTCAGGAAACACATGATGAAGAAGGCGCATATGCACCTCCGGCAGAGGAAACAAACGTCTAAGCCATTTGAATGGAAACGGTCGATATGAAAGCCCCTAGTTTGGGGCTTTTTTCTATGAGAAAAGATAATAAATGATTAACAAGCCTAATAGGCAAAAGAACAGACTAAAGCTTTGAAATTTAATCAGCGGATATAGATGCGTAGCAACTTTCTCCGACGGCAGCGGCTTTTCTCGCCATTCCTCAAGATAATCTTCCCGTTTAATCACAACATGATGGAAGCGCCTGAATCCAAAGGTCACACCATCAAAAAACCCACCTTTTGTCGTGTACATGACTAAAAATAACATCACATAAATAAAACTAATATAAAACAACGAGTTGATATAGTGTAAGAGTGTATATTCAGATGCAAAAAGTAGAAAGAGCACCGTAACGCCGACGATATTTATAAGCAGAAAAGTCCATTTATTTTTAAGCATAGCCTCCACCTTTACTATTATTAGAGGAAAGTAATCCAGTTTAGTAAATGTAATGTCTTTGCAAATTATACTATTTTAACGACGCTATGTGCAGTGATTGTAATGGATGTATAAAGGCGAGATAAGTGTTTTACACTAAATATATATTATGTAATATTCTGGTGGCTCAAACAGGGGGATGGTTTAGCCTATTTTTAGAAAAATATAACAATAGGAGGACCCTAAAATGAAGCGAAAATGGTCATGGCTACTTGTATTAGGCCTTGTACTAAGCATGTTTTTAGTAGCTTGTGGTGGTGGTAACACTGCAGATGAAACAGAGCAAGCTCAAGAAGTTGAACAAACGTTAAATCTCATCAATGGTGATACGATTCCAACAATGGATCCGTCTATGGCGACTGATGAGTTCGCTTTCCAATTTTTAGGGACAACAATGGAAGGGCTTTATCGTCTTGACGAAGATGCGAATACAACTGAAGGAATCGCATATGATCATGAAGTAAGTGAAGATGCCCTTACTTGGACATTTACATTACGTGAGGATGCTTTATGGTCAAACGGTGACCCAGTAACCGCTCACGACTTTGTATATGCATGGCAACGTGCGGTTGACCCGGATACAGGATCTGAATATGGTCCATATATGATGAGCGGCGTCATTAAAAATGCAACAGAAGTAAACAACGGTGATGTTGGTGTTGAAGAACTTGGTGTAAAAGCAGAAGATGACTTTACATTAGTCGTTGAGCTTGAGCAACCGACACCCTATTTTGAGTCTTTAACTACTTTCGGTACATTCTTACCTTTAAACAAAGCATTTGTTGAAGAACAAGGCGCTGCATTTGCAACATCTGCAGATACGCTGCTTGCAAATGGTCCATTCAAGTTTTCAGACTGGGAAAGTATCAGCCAGAATTGGGAACTTGTCAAGAACGAAGATTACTGGGATGCTGACTCAGTAAAACTGGAAAAAATGACATATGTTGTTGTTAAAGATGCCCAAACCCGTGTTAATTTATATGAAGAAGGAACAGTTGACCGTGTAGATTTATCTTCTGACTTAGTCGATGAATATGCGACACATGAAGATTACAGGATTGTTCCAGATACAGCTGTGTTCTACATGAAGTTAAACCAATCGAGAAATGAAGCATTAGCAAATACAAATATCCGTGCTGCAATTAGCCGTGCCTTCAACAAACAAGATGTTGTTGATGTGATTCTTAACAATGGATCAATCGTTGCAAACGGTCTAGTGCCAGCAGATTTTGCACCAATGCCAGACGGCACAGGTGACTTCCGCGACGTGAGCGGAGATCTTGTCACATACGATCTTGAAGCAGCTCAAGGTTTCTGGGAAAAAGGGTTAGCTGAATTAGGAACAGATACAGTCGAACTTGAATTGCTTGGTGGAGATACAGATACTTCGAAAAATATGCATGCATATCTTCGCAATCAATTAGAAAACAATCTTCCTGGTCTTAAAGTGACATTGAAGGAAGTACCATTTAAGCAACGTTTAGATTTAGACACGGCAATGGATTATGATATGCAACTTGCAGGATGGGGCCCAGATTACCTGGATCCAAACACTTTCTTAACCCTATGGATTACAGATGGTGGAAATAACAAAATGGGCTATTCAAACTCTGAATACGACGCATTATTAGCACAAGCAGCAACAGAGTATGCGACAGATAATGAAGCGCGTTACCAAAACTTCCTAGAGGCTGAAAGAATTCTCTTTGAAGATGCGGCGATTGCACCAATTTACCAAAAAGCCTATGCACAATTAGTTGCTCAAAAAGTACAAGGTGTTTTTAACAATCCATTCGGTGCAACATACGAGTATAAATGGGCTAGCGTTGGTTCTGGAGAGTAATTTAGACAAAAGTATCTAAAAAGTAGATGTAGCAATATAAAGGAGAGTGTGTGCTTAAATAGGCATATACTCTCTTTCTCCGTTTTTAGGGATGAAAGATCAGATAATAATAACAATTTTTTCAGGAAATGATAAAAATATGGAAATTAACAGGAGGTATTATGGATGACTCGCTATCTATTGCGTCGTTTATGGTATATGTTTATTACCTTATTTATTATTGCCACTATCTCATTTTTCTTAATGAAATTACTACCTGGTAGCCCGCTAAACGCGGCAGATAAATTAAGTGAGCAACAACAAGCGATTGTCCTGGAGAAATACGGATTAAATGATCCTGTTCCCATTCAGTACGTTAAATATATCGGCGGACTTTTCAAAGGCGATTTAGGAGTTTCGTTTGCATTTGATAATATCCCTGTGACGAAAATTTTAATGGACAAAATTGGGCCGTCTGCTTTGCTAGGTTTTCAAGCATTATTATTGGGGACAACACTCGGAATCCTCTTAGGTTTAACGGCCTCAATCTTCCGTAACGGTCCTCTCGACTATTCATCGACTATCATTGCAGTTTTAGGTACCTCCATTCCTTCCTTTGTTTTTGCCGGGCTTCTTCAATATTTATTTGCAGTGAAATTGAACATCCTGCCTGTTGCTTTATGGGGAGAGTTCAAGCACACCATTTTGCCGACGATTGCGCTAGCCATTCATCCGATGGCAACCGCTGCACGTTTTACAAGAACAGAAATGGTCGAAGTACTGCATTCAAATTACATTACGACTGCACGTGCGAAAGGGGTAAAAGAATCAGCAATTATTTGGAAACATGGCTTACGTAATGCCTTGATTCCACTAGTTACGGTCATTGGACCGATGGCTGTTTCATTGATGACAGGATCAATGGTAATTGAGCAAATCTTTGCGATTCCTGGAATCGGTGAGCAGTTTGTTACATCTGTAATGGTAAACGATTACCCAACGATTATGGGAACAACTTTATTATTCGCATTTTTATTTGTGGCGATTATTTTAATTATCGACCTCCTTTATGGACTTATTGACCCTAGGATTCGACTTGCAGGAGGAAGCAAATAATGGAGAACCAAAATCATAACAACATACCGAAAGAGCTTTTTAAGCCTCTAGTACGTAAAGAAGATACGAGTGAAACGATTTCAAGTCCAAGCAGAACGTTTTGGCAAGATGCGAGACGAACGTTATTTAAAAATAAATTAGCGGTATTCAGCATGTTTTTGATCACTTTTATTATTTTGATGAGCATTATAGCCCCATCTTTTAATGAATATAAAACAGATGATCAGCTATTATCGCGTTCAAAACTTCCACCACGCGTTCCGGTATTGGAAAATGTATCCTGGTCAGGCTTTGGTGGCGCATTAAAAGGCAATTACACTGGAACAACGGTTGAGGATGCGACAAATAAAGCAGTCGCGAGATATAGTAATGAAAAAGATTTTGTTGATATCAAGGTTGTTAGTGAAGGAGACGGCAGCAAAAACTCTGCTGAAGTCCGGGCAAGTTATCGTGTGTATGAGGCGAAAGGTCTCGAAAACACGTATTTCTGGCTAGGAACAGATACGCTAGGCCGGGACCAATGGACACGCCTTTGGGAAGGGACAAGGGTATCGTTAATTATTGCCTTTGTAGCAGCTGCGATTGATTTAATGATCGGGGTTTCCTATGGTGGGATTTCTGGCTTTTACGGTGGTAGAGTTGATAATGCGATGCAGCGTGTCGTTGAGATTCTTGTTGGAATTCCGAATCTCGTCGTGATTCTCTTGATGATGCTGTTTTTGCAGCCAGGAATTATGTCAATCGTTATTGCCTTAACGATTACCGGATGGACAGGGATGGCACGGATTGTGCGCGGTGAAGTGCTTAAGGTGAAAAGTCAGGAGTTTGTTCTTGCGGCACGGACATTAGGTACTTCGAATGGAACGATTATTCGCCGACATTTGATTCCGAACATTAGCGGGATTATCATTATTAATACGATGTTTACGGTTCCCAGTGCGATTTTCTTTGAAGCATTTTTAAGCTTTATCGGATTAGGGATTGTTCCGCCGGCCGCATCACTCGGTTCATTGATTTCTTCTGGGTTTGACAATATGCGGTTATATCCGTATTTACTAGCCTTTCCTGCAATCTTGATTTCTGTCATCATGATTGCATTTAATATACTTGGCGACGGGTTGCGTGATGCATTTGACCCTAAAATGCATAAATAAGGTAGGTGGGTATAAATGAGTAAATTACTAGAAGTAAAAGATCTAAAAGTATCATTTAACACCTACAACGGTGAAGTACAAGCTGTTCGAGGTGTTAGCTTTGACTTGAATAAAGGGGAAACATTAGCGATTGTTGGCGAATCTGGTTCAGGAAAATCCGTTACTTCCCTCGCGATGATGAAGCTTTTAGCTGGTCAAGGATATATAAAATCAGGTCAAATCCTCTTAGAAGGAATCGACCTTGTTCCGAAAACTGAAAAAGAAATGCAAAATATCCGCGGGAAGGACATTTCAATGGTTTTCCAAGATCCGATGTCTTCATTGAATCCGACGATGAAAATTGGGACGCAAATCATGGAGGGTCTTATTAAACATCAAAATATGAGTCGTGAAGCAGCTAAAAAACGTGCTCTTGAGTTATTGGTTCAAGTAGGAATTCCGCAGCCAGAAGTACGAATGAATCAATATCCACACCAATTTTCTGGTGGGATGCGTCAGCGTGTCGTCATTGCAATTGCACTTGCCTGCAATCCGAAAATTCTTATTGCCGATGAGCCAACAACGGCATTGGATGTGACGATTCAAGCGCAAATTCTTGAGTTGATGAAAGGCATTCAAAAAGCGATTGAAAGCGCGATTATTTTTATTACCCATGACCTTGGGGTCGTAGCGAATATTGCCGATAAAGTAGCGGTGATGTATGCGGGGAAGGTTATTGAAACGGGAACAGTTGATGATATTTTCTATAACCCGAAGCATCCATATACTTGGGGTTTACTAGGTTCAATGCCGACACCGGATAGTACAGATGAAGAGTTGTACGCAATCCCTGGTACGCCTCCAAATATGTTGAAGCCGCCAAAAGGAGATGCGTTCGCACCTCGGAATGAATTTGCTTTGGAAATCGATACTGTCATGGAACCACCGATGTTTAAAGTATCGGATACCCACTATGCAGCGACATGGTTATTGCATCCTGACGCTCCAAAAATTGAACCGCCTAAGTCGGTTAAACAGAGGATGAAGGGGTTTGCGAATAGGATGGTGAAAAGCGGTGACTAGAGAGAAAGTTTTAGAAGTAAAAGATTTGAAGAAACATTTTTCAGCAAAAAGAGATAAACTAATCAAAGCGGTCGATGGCATCACCTTTGATATTTATAAAGGGGAAACGTTCGGGCTTGTCGGTGAATCTGGGAGTGGAAAATCAACGGCTGGAAGGACGATTATTCGCCTTTATGAAGCAACAAGCGGAGAAGTAATATTTAATGGTGAAAATGTTCATGGGAAGAAATCGAAAGACCAATTATTGAAGTTTAATCGGAAGATGCAAATGATTTTTCAAGATCCTTCGTCGTCCTTAAATCCAAGAATGACGGTGCTTGATATTATTGCCGAGGGCATCGATGTTCATAAACTCGCGAAAAATGAACAGGAACGGAAACAACGTGTCGAGGAGCTTTTAGAAGTTGTTGGCTTGAATAAAGAACATGCGACTCGTTTCCCTCATGAGTTTAGTGGGGGGCAGAGGCAACGGGTTGGAATTGCCCGTGCGCTTGCTGTCCAGCCTGATTTTATTATTGCCGATGAGCCGATTTCCGCGTTGGACGTTTCGATTCAGGCTCAGGTCGTAAACTTATTGAAGAAGCTTCAGAAAGATCGCGGTTTAACGTATTTGTTCATTGCCCATGATCTTTCAATGGTCAAATATATTTCTGACCGCATTGGTGTGATGTATATGGGGAATATGGTTGAACTAGCTGATAGTGATGAATTATATGAAAACCCGGTTCATCCATATACGAAGTCATTATTATCAGCCATTCCGTTGCCAGATCCAAGATATGAGCGTGAACGGAAGCGAATCGGTTATGATCCAACAGCACATGATACGAGCGAAGAACCGTCGTTTCGGGAAATTAAGCCAGGACACTGGGTTCGCTGTACGACGAGGGAATTCGAACAATATAAAAGAGATCTTAAATGATTCGTAATTCACTCCTTGTTTTTTTATAAACAGGGGGTTTTCTGTTGGTTGGTTAATTGGGATAAATTGGATCTTGTAGAGTAAATGATGGTTTTCGTAGAGTAAATCTTGGTTTTTGGGGAGTAAGTGGTTGTTTTCGTAGAGTAAAAGGCCCAAACTGTAGAGTAAACAGCCAATTTTGGAGAGTAGCCAAACGAAATGATAAACCGAGCCGGTAGATTCATGGCAATTATTATTTCAGCTTTTAACGATGATTATTGTATAATGACTAAGGATGAATCATTAAGACCACTAATATTAGGAATCAATAAAGGATGGGTCGTTTATGCCTGTGGAAAGTGAAAATATAACGAGAATTCATTTAGATGGAAAAGAATTGATTTTAATTGGTACAGCGCATGTTTCAAAGAAAAGTGCCGAACTAGTAAAAGAAGTGATTGAATCGGAGCAGCCAGATTCCGTTTGTGTTGAATTAGATGAACAGCGATATAAGTCGATTTTAGAGGGAAACAAGTGGAAGGATATGGACATTTTTGAGGTCATTAAATCAAAAAAAGCGTCACTCCTACTAATGAACTTGGCAATCTCCTCTTATCAAAAACGAATGGCGAAACAATTAGGAGTCAATGCGGGACAAGAAATGATTCAAGGAATTGAGTCGGCAAAAGCAACAGGCGCTAAACTTGTCCTAGCCGACCGTAATATTCAAGTGACATTTGCGCGCATTTGGGGCAATCTTGGGTTAAAGGGGAAAGCATTGCTGCTTTCGCAGATTATTTACAGCATTTTCAGCAATGAGAGCATTTCAGAGGAAGAACTAGAAAAACTGAAATCACAGGATATGCTAAACTCGATGCTCGATGAGTTTACAGCCAGCTTTCCGCAATTAAAACGGCCATTAATCGATGAACGTGACCAATATTTAGCGCAAAAAATTAAAGAAGCTCCAGGGAAGAAGATTGTCGCCGTGTTAGGAGCGGCACATGTGCCTGGAATTAAGGAACAGATTAACAAGGATCATGATTTAGCAGCAATCACGAAACTGCCGCCAAAATCGAAGGCACCGAAAATCATCGGTTGGTCGATTCCGATTATTATTCTCGCGGTCATTGCTTACACGTTTTACGCAAATCCATCAGCTGGTTTGCAGCAAACGTTGAGCTGGGTCATTTGGAACGGGTCATTATCGGCGCTCGGCACAGCGATTGCGCTCGGCCATCCGCTGGCGATTTTAACAGCACTGCTCGTTGCGCCGCTTACATCATTGAATCCGTTGCTTGCAGCAGGCTGGTTTGCTGGCTTTGTTCAAGCATATTTCCGTCGTCCGAGCGTAAAAGACTTTGAGCGGCTGTCAGAGGATGTTTACAGTGTAAAGGGGTTTTGGCAGAACCGTGTCACAAGGGTGCTGCTTGTCGTCGTCTTAGCTAACATCGGAAGCTCAGTTGGAACATTTATCGGTGGGGCAGACGTTGTTCGGTTGTTTCTTGAAAACGTGTTTTAATGGATTCGGCTTTACTACTTACACTACTTCCGAAAGATGATCATATAACAAGCTGATAATAAAATCAGCTTGTTTATTTTTTTAATTTAATGACATTGCAACGAAAGTTATTGTAATGTAAGAATTTTCAATTTACGATAGGTAGAAATAGAAAAGTAGAATAATAGGGAGACGATGGGGAATGCGGACTTATCTGTTATTAGCAATGTGCGCGTTATTTTTAATCCAATATTTTGTTGGTGCACAATGGCTGCAATATTTCGTCGTTAGTTTAGCGTTACTAGCATTTATCAGTAGTGCTGGGAAGGCAGATCGCTTTCCGCGGCTTTTAGGGTTTTTAATGATGAGCACTGGAATGATCATTGAATGGGGAAAAGGGACAGGATTTAATGGGATTAATCAAGGAATCTACTTAATTATTCCACTCATTTGTTTGATTACACTCGCGCCGCTGCTCTCAATCCCATTAAAAGTCAGTGGCTTTTTTCAGGCAATATCACAATTATTAAGAAAACTATTGGATCACCCGAAAAAATTATATGCGGGAATTACAGGTTCGTTGTTTTTCTTAAGTCCGATTTTCAACTTGGCATCTGTCCGGATGATTAGCGAGTTTCTCGAAGACTTGAAGCTGCCGTCAGCGATGAGTGCGAAAAGCTATTTGGTGGGCTTCACAACCGCACTTTTGTGGTCTCCCTATTTCGCGTCGGTTTCATTAGTCCTTCATTATCTAAATATTCCTTATAGTGAATATATTTTATATGGCTTAGGACTATCGATCTTGTCGTTACTGATTGGAAATCTGTTATTTGCTTTGTGGGAAAAACATCATCCACTGACGATGGATAAAGAGAGTAAAGAGGTTTTACATGAAAATCATCGGAAACAATTAATTCAATTGTCTTTAATCGTCGTGTTCCTTATGGGGGTTTGTCTATTAATTGAAGTATTGACGCATTGGTCAATGGTTGTGATTGTCTGTCTCTTATCGATTACAATTCCGCTCTTATATGGATTAAAACGAGCCAACCGGAAGCCAATGATTCCCCTTTTTGCCGCTTATCGTAATCGTACATTGCCATTAATGAACAATGAAATTATGTTGTTTATGAGCGCTGGTATGCTCGCATATGCATTGCAAGGGACGAAGATTGCGATTGCAATTGGGATGTTTTTGACAAATTTATCAAATATCTCATTTTTCCTTTTTGCGTTTGCTGTTTTAGCGATTGTGTTATGTATTACTTATGTTGGAATCCATCAAATTGCTGTAATTGGTGCGTTGTCGATGCAGTTAAATGCCGCTGAACTAGGGATGACAAACTTAGGTTTAGCGATGCTCTTGCTGTTAGCATGGGCGCTCTCTGCTTCGCTAAGCCCTTTTTCAGGCTTAAATTTAATGGTTAGCCGGATTGCCGGCATATCCGGTGTCCGTGTCGGTTTACGGGCAAATGGATTGCATATTGCGCTCTTTGCGGTTATCGGGATTACAATCATTTCATTTATAGCTTAAAAAAACCCGTTGAAGGAATTTCAACGGGTTTCTGCATGGCCCAAATGGGCTCTCTGTCGATAAACTTGATAAATACCAAGAGCGATGAACGAGAGGATAATCCCTGATATATATGGGAGCCCAATCGTAATCGAAAACAACCAGCCACCTAAAGGGGGACCGATGATTCGTCCGAGGGAATCAAAGGACGATAAAAGCCCTGTTGCACTGCCATGCCCTGAAGTAGCTGTCTTTGTTAAGAGCGAAGAAACACTTGGGCGGATTAAACCGTTTCCAACGCCGAAAATCGTTAAGAAAAGAGCCGCAGTCAGAAAATTATTCGTAAATAAAATAAGTGCGAAGCCCAATGCTGAGACAATGATTCCTAGTTGAATGACAAATCCTTCACCAAATTTCTTCGTCATCTTGCCCACAAATCCGCCTTGAATGATCGCTTGCACAAGGCCCATAATCATAAAAATATACCCAAGTTCCACGGCTCCTAAGCCAGCCTTTTCTGCTGCAAAATACGCGAAAGTCGCTTCTAAACCAGCAAGTGAGAGCGAGATAAACAATTGCAAGAAAAACAAGATCGATGTCGAACTTTTGAAAGCTTCCTTGTAAAAGGAATTTCGTTTTTTCCCATGTTGCTGATTCCGCTTTTCAGCAGGTAAAGACTCTTTTAATACAAAGAGGACGAAGAAAAACGTCAGCAATGAGGATATTCCCGCAAGATAAAACGGAGTCGCCAAGCTTGCTTGTGAGAAAATTCCTCCGATCGCAGGTCCGAATATAAACCCTAAACCTGTCGCAGCGCCGATAATCCCCATTCCTTTTCCACGGTCCTCATCGGAGGTAATATCGGCCACATAAGCCATTGCTGTTGGCATATTTGCTGCAGAGAGCGCTCCACCAATAATCCTTGCTGCGAAAAGCATCCATAGTTGTGTTGATACAGCCGTTAAAAAGAAAGAAAGGGCCAGTCCGATTATCCCAATCATCATGACAGGTTTGCGGCCGACTCGATCAGAGACGCGTCCCCAAACTGGAGCAAACACGAGCTGCATAAAGGAGTATACCGCCATTAATAATCCTAATTGTGTAGGTGTCGCCCCAAGTTCCTCGGCATAAAAAGGAATGACAGGAATGATGATTCCGAAGCCGACCATAACGAGAAACATAATGGCAAACAGGATAGGCAACGCTTTTTTCGTTTCCATAAATAAAATCACCCCAGAATCCCAGCTAAGTACATTACTAATGTCTAAAAGTAATTATACACGTTCAAGGAGGGAAAGGAACAAACTGGAACTGATGAATCGTCAATTTTTTTCAAAATGTGATTTGAATCCTTATTTCATTTTCGACAATGTTATAAGATGACCTCAGATGGAAAACAGCAATATAAAACTTGGAGGTTAACATAAATGATGAACCACAAAAAACTAGCAGAAAACATTTACTTGGTAGGGAAAAATGATAATCGGGAAGTACCTTTTCACCGCTTAATTTTAGCAAAAGGTACGACTTACAATGCCTATTTGCTTAATACAGAAAAACCAACTTTAATTGATACAGTTGATATGGAATATGGCCGTGAATTTGTCGAGCATTTAAGCGAATTAATTGATCCGAAAGATCTTCAATATATCGTTATTAACCATACAGAACCAGACCACTCAGGCGGGATGGCAGCCCTTGGCGGTAGAGCAACAAATGCAACAATCGTTTGTACCGAGCCTGCGGTCAATGAATTAAAAGAAATGTACAAGCTTCATAATCGCGAGTTTCTCGTTGTCAAAGATGGCGACAAACTGGATATCGGCGGCAAAACATTATTGTTCAGAGAAACACCTTATCTTCATACAGCAGAAACGATGATTACCTATTGTGTCGAGGATAAAATTCTATTCCCATGTGATATTTTCAGTACACATGTTGCAAATGCGGAAATTTTTGCTGACGAAGCAGGATTTGACATTACCGACGACTTTATCGGTTACTATAATGCAATCATTCACCCACACCGTCGCTACGTAAGAACATTAATTGATGCGTTAGCAGGGTTAGATGTGCAAATGATTGCACCGTCACACGGGTATATTTTAAGAAAAGACATCCAAAAGTATATCGACTTATATGCAAATTTAAGTGCAGACACAGTGAATGATAAAAAAGTAACGATTGTTTATACAACGATTCGAAGCAATACGAAAAAGGTTGCAAACCATTTACAACGTATTTTTACTGAAAATAATATTGAAGCAACTGTTTTTAATGCAGATAAATGTGAAAAAAGCGACATACTTGCAAGCATTAAAGAAGCAGATGCGGTCTTTATCGGTAGCTCAACAAAATATGCAGACATGATTGGGAATCTTGAAGATGTCTTGAAAGATATGGTCGAGATGAATCTTGAAGGGAAAGTCGGTGCAGCATTCGGTTCGTACGGCTGGAGCGGGGAAGCAATTGAAGTGATTCAAGATTACTTGAATCAAACAAATATGGATGTCCAAAGTACTTCACATGTCATCAAAACAACAGGAATGACTCATGTTGAATTCCCAGTACGTGTGCGCTTTTCTCCGAAAGATGAGCAACTTAAAAAAGTTGAGCATTCCGCTACATTTGTCGCCGATTTACTACTAAGTGCCGTTTAAATGAAAGGGGAGAGGAAGAGAATGGCTAAAACTTATTGTATTATCGGCTCTGGTGTTGCGGCTGTGAATGCAGCAAAGGCAATTCGTGATCACGATAAAGAAGGAAGAATCACGATTTTCGGGGCAGAACCAAACTTGCCCTATAACCGAATCAAATTGTCTAAAGAACTATTTTCCGATTTAATGAACCCAAAAGTGCTTATAAAAAAAGAAAAATGGTATGAAACTCAACAAATAGAGGTAATTAATCAGAAAATCACCGCTATTGATACAGACAACTTCACAATTACTACATCAGAAGGAGAAACAGTTTCCTACGATAAGCTGTTGATTTGTACAGGCTCAAAAAATCGGAAACTTCCAATTGAAGGAATCGATTTGCAAGGTGTGTTTACGATCCGTGAAAGACATGAGGCCGAGGAATTTAAAGCTTTTATTGCTGATAAAGAGCATGTTGTCAATGTGGGCGGTGGAATACAAGGGCTGGAAACAGCCTGGTCGCTCCTTAAAGCGGGTAAACAGGTAACAATCTTAGAAGCGGCACCAAGGCTAATGGCAAGGCAGCTAGATGAGCAGACGAGTTCGCTTTTACAGGCGAAAATTGAGGAAGCTGGCGTTACCGTTCATGTTCATACAGGGATTGAAAAAGTCGTTGGCCAACATTCAGTTGAAGCGGTGGTCGCTGGTGGTGAAGACATTCGCTGTGACAGTGTCATCTATTCGATTGGAGTTATTCCAAATCTTGATCTTGTCATTAATTCAGAAATTGACAGTAATCGTGGCATCGTCGTAAATGAGCGGATGGAAACGAATATTTCAGGGATTTATGCAGCTGGTGATGTTGCTGAGTTAAATGGTGCTGTAGAAGGTCTATGGGGAAGAGCAATGGATCAAGGAAAGGCAGCAGGAACAAATATGGCAGCCGAGCAGAGCATATCCTTTGAGAAGACAATTCCGCTTACTGTTTTCAATGCTTTTGATTTACCGTTATTCTCAATAGGCTTAGTAGATGAAAGTCAATGTGATGATAGTTTAATAGAGGAAGACGGTTCAGGGAAGTACACGAGAGTATTTATTAAAAATGAAAAATTAGTAGGTGTTATTTCCTTAGAGGGAGTTGCTGCATCACTGCCATATAAGACAGCAATTGAAAAAGAAGTATCGCTAGAGGGAATGGATTTTAGCAAGTTAACAATCAGTGAATTAATGAGTGAGTTAAAAGAACGGCTGCAAGCCGCGGCTTAATTTATAAGGAGGAAAAAGAATAATGAAAAAATATATTTGTTTGCCATGTGGCTATATTTACGACCCAGCAATCGGCGATCCTGATGAGGATGTTTGCCCAGGGACCGCATTTGAAGACCTGCCAGAAGATTGGGTATGCCCGATGTGCGGCGAAGATACAAGTCATTTTGAAGAAGTCGAAGAATAAGAGGGGAGAAGTGCTGGATGAATTCCAGCACTTTTTTCGGTTTATTGAAAGGGGTGATTTAAGTCACACCGCCGCCCTTTTTCCTATGCTATATTTTGGTTATAGATTAAAAAATACATTCTAATAGGTGATGCATGATGAAGGAACATAGCTGCAGCCGTTGTTTAAATTATGGAGATCATGGGCCATGTGCAAAAAAAGTACCGATTTTTGGTTCGCTATCTGACCTAGACATGGTTAAACTGACCGGGATGATTAGTCATAAACAGTTTAAAAAAGGCCAGGCCCTTATCAATGAAGGGGAGAAGTCAGATAAACTGTTTATCATCAATCAGGGCCAAGTAAAGCTTTCAAAGTTTACGGTCAATGGGAAAGAGCAAATTCTTGATATTATGACTTGTGGCGATTTCTTCGGTGAGTTGAATTTATTCCATCATGACGAAGTAAGCAATTTTACCGCCTATGCAATTGAGGAAACGGAGATTTGTCAATTGACAAAGGATGATATTGATCGAGTGATGGCAGCTAATCCAGATATCGCCATTAAGTTATTAAAAGAAGTGACGAAGCGATTAGCCCACACGGAAAATTTAGCGCAAAATTTAGCGACAAAAGATCCAGAAGTACGAATTGCCCAAATGCTATTAGAGTTCTGTCAAAAGTTTGGCACGGAAAAAGGTGGCGGTGTCCTCATTCATCTCCCTATTACTCGTGAAGAAATTGCTAGTTATGTTGGGGTAACAAGGGAAACGATTAGCCGCAAATTAAGCAAGTTTGAAGATTTAGGGTTGATTTCATTAACAGGGAATAAAGAATTATTTATCCAAGACCAGTTTGCTTTAAAACAATATACCCAATAGAAAAGTCAATCATCGCCCTTACGAAAGGGGAGGGGATGATGGACTTTTTTTATTTTTTTTTGACAAAAGATAGACAATAGTAGATTTTTACTGAATTGTAGCGATGTATACAATAATGTTTACAAGTATACAAAAAGAAAACAATATGTGTGCAATTACGTTTACAAGTATACAAATACGTACGCATGCTTAAATGACAATATGTGTACATAGTTGTAAACATGTATACAATTTTGTTTGGGTTGTGTACATTTTTGAATACATCTAAAGTAGGATTGACCATTTCTATAGTTTGCTATAATCTGTAAATATTAGCTTTAATTTTTTTGAGAGGAATGATAGAATGACAAATTCAAGAGTTTGTGCAGTTGATGTTGGGAATGACTCCGTTAAAGCCTTGTTTGGCAAACTGGATTATGAATTATACATACCGAATGTAATTGCGAGAGATACAGAAGACCGACCTGTAATCGGGATCGAAGATTTAAATGAGAAAAACCCGCTTGATGGAATTCATATTAAGGTGCACTCCCCTGCCCTTCAAGAGAACAATGCAATTTATCGTGTCGGGGACTTAGCAACCAAAAGCGATAATGCGAGCGAATTGGACCCAGGAAGCTCAAAGTCAGAAGAAGATCAAACATTAATCATGCTTTTCGCTACTTTAGCACTTGATGCTGTAAGAGAAGAAAATGCCGCTATTTTTAAACGAAACAATAATATCATTGATGCCAATTACACATTAGGAACAGGGCTTCCCCTTCGTGAAGTAAAAGAAGGCAAAGATGTTGGTTATCGCGCCCAACTATTGGGTTCCGTTCACCAGGTCGAATTTTTAGTAACACCAAAATACCAGGGCTTAAAGGTGAATATTCGCTTTGACCAAGTGAAGGTATATCCAGAAGGATTTGCTGCTTATATTAACTTAGTTATGGATAATAACTTGAATATTATTAACCGCGATTTAATTGATAAAAATATTTTAATTCAAGATATTGGTGGTCTCTCAACGGATATTGCTGTGATTAAAAATCGCAATGTTGACGATGATAAGGCGCAAGGTTTTAATTTAGGTGTATCTGAAGCGTTAGAGGCGATTAGAGAGGAAATTCGTTCGAAGCATGGCGTGGAGTTGGACAGCCGTCGCGATGTTGTTGACATCATTACACGTAAAAATAACCGCAACCACATTATGGTGCGCGGAAGTCGGACGAGCGTCCATGATATTACGGATCGAATTTTAGTAGACTTAGCAAAGAAACAATATCGTCATTTAAGAAATGTTTGGCAGAAAAACTCGCAAACGGAAATCTGTTATTTCGTTGGTGGCGGCTCCATGGTATTGAAAGAATATATTAAAACATTGAACAACAATCTTGATGGCTATAATATTGAATTCTTTGAAGATGAGAAGGAAAGTATATGGATGATGTCCAATGCTTATTATAAATTAATTTCTGACTTTGTTCGTAAAACGGAGAAGGAGAAGAAGCAGCCTGTTAAGCAAAGTACCGACAAGTAAGCGAATAAGGTGATCTTATGGATAAGAAGCGCATCCAGCGAGGGCAGGCGATTACGTTTCGTCTCCCTTCTGATACCCCTGACCACATCTTAAAGCAATTACAGAGGCTGAAGGAAACGGAGAAACGAAACTTCTCTAGTAAAATAGCTGAGTTTGCGCTTGAAGGGGTTAATAATTCTCTAGCAAGAGAAAAGGAAATGATTTCGATTCCGCTTCCGAAACAATTGACGAAGGAGCAGCGAAATTGGTTGAAACATGCCCATTCTGAGGCAATGTTAGGAACAATCGTTTATCAGCTCCTCGTTGATCCAGTACGGGCGTCAGCAATCCTCGCTACCCTTAATAGTAAGGCGCTTGATATTGATGAAGCGTTGTACTTGCAAGAAGAATTTCAAGAGGCAGAAATGCCTACTACAGAACCTGATGAACTTAAAACCGAAACGGAGCCTGATTCTCTCGAAGATGATTTGCTAGATTTCGATTGGGAAAAAGCACTGCAAGAGCAGGCCTCCACAGAGGAAGAAGAGGAAGAGGAGGATGTAGACGATCTCCTTGGCGGATTCCTTGCAAATATGAATAAATAAGTAAAAAGACTACCGAGCACTGGTAGTCCTTTTTGGCTAAGTGAAATTTAAAAAGATTGGAATGAAAACATGGATTATACGCTAAAGGTTAAAGAAAAGTTTGTGAGCAGGTATAAACAAGGGTTTCCACTAATCGGGAAAGAAGCTCTTTACAATTTTGCTGATGTCATAGAAGAAGGAGCCATCGTCAAGCTGGTCGATGAGCAGAACCGGTTCCTAGCAAAAGGGTATTGCGGAAAACAGAATAAAGGCGTTGGCTGGGTGTTGTCGAGAAATGAAAATGAGGTACTAGACAAAGATTTCTTTAAAAAGAAGCTTGCGGAAGCATTGGAACGGCGAGCGCACTTTTTCCAAGACTCAGAAACAACTGCATTTCGTGTTTTTAATGGTGAAGGAGACGGCATTGGTGGAGTGACAATTGAGTATTTTGCTGGTTATTATCTGTTTCATTGGTACAGCAAAGGGATTTACGCTTTTAAGGAAGCACTCGTGAATGCACTGATAGAGCTGGTGGACTTCAAAGGTATTTATGAGAAAAAGCGCTTCGATACAAAAGGTCAGTATATTGAAGATGATGATTTTGTCACTGGAGAGCGTGGGGAGTTTCCGTTAACTGTCAAGGAAAATGGCATCAACTTTGCCGTTTATTTAAATGAAAGTGCGATGGTGGGGGTATTTATTGATCAACGCGATGTGAGAAAAGCGATCCGTGACAAGTATGCCGAGGGAAAAACGGTGTTAAACACTTTTTCCTACACTGGCGCATTTTCTGTTGCAGCTGCCTTAGGTGGTGCTCGAAAAACAACAAGTGTCGACCTTGCTAATCGCAGTCTTGAGAAAACTCAGGAGCAGTTCAGTTTGAACGAAATCAACTATGAAGATCATGCTATTTTGGTGATGGATGTTTTTAACTATTTTAAGTATGCTAAAAAGAAAGGATTAAAATTTGATCTTGTAATCCTTGATCCGCCAAGTTTTGCTCGGTCTAAGAAAATCGTTTTTAGCGCTGAAAAGGATTATAAAAATCTTCTAAAAGAAGCGATCTCGATTACTGAAGAAAGTGGGGTTATTGTTGCTTCAACGAATGCGAGTAATTTTGATATGAAAAAGTTTAAAGGGTTTATTAAAACTGCATTTAAAGAGACAGAGTGCCAGTATAATATTGTCGATGAGTTTTCTTTGCCTGAAGATTTCCGTGTGATCGAAGAATTCCCACAGGGGAATTATTTGAAGGTGGTTGTTATTAAAAAGCTTTCTTAGTTAACCTAAAAAAAGGGGGCCAGTGGCCTCCTTTTTTATCGTTAATTAAATTACACCTTGAGCAATCATTGCGTCGGCTACTTTTGTAAAACCAGCAATATTGGCACCGACGACTAAGTTATCAGGATAGCCAAACTCATCAGCCGCTTTCACACTGTTGCGGTAGATGTTTTTCATGATGGAATGTAATTTTTCATCGACTTCTTCGAATGTCCATGATAATCTCATGCTGTTTTGTGACATCTCGAGCGAAGAAACTGCGACACCACCAGCATTTGCTGCTTTAGCAGGTCCAAAGAGAACTTTGTTTTCTAGGAAGATGTCAATCGCTTCTAAAGTGGATGGCATATTCGCGCCTTCACCAATCGCTTTCACACCGTTTTCAACTAACGCTTTCGCTGCTTGATCGTCGATTTCATTTTGTGTCGCACATGGAAGCGCGATATCACAAGGAATTGTCCAAATACTAGAGCATCCTTCGTAATATTCAGCCCCTGGATGTTCTTTTACATACTCACTAATTCTTACTCTTTCAACTTCTTTCAGGCGCTTCACAGTTTCAAGGTTAATGCCGTTGCGGTCATATACATAACCGTTTGAATCACTGCAGGCAACAACTTTTGCACCTAATTGTGTTGCTTTTTCAATTGCATAAATGGATACGTTCCCTGAACCTGAAACAACAACTGTCGATCCTTTAAAGCTTAAGCCTTTATCAGCTAGCATTTCTTGAACGAAATAAACTGTCCCGTAACCAGTCGCTTCAGGACGCGCTGGGCTTCCGCCGTAAATCGGTGCTTTTCCAGTTAAAACACCTGCTTCATAGGCACCGCGAATTCTTTTGTATTGACCGAACATATAACCAATTTCTCGCGCGCCGACACCGATATCACCAGCAGGAACATCGACATCCGGGCCGATATGACGATAAAGTTCTGTCATAAAACTTTGTGTGAAACGCATAATTTCGCCATCAGACTTGTCTTTAGGATCGAAGTCAGAGCCGCCTTTACCACCGCCGATTGGCAGTCCAGTTAATGAGTTTTTGAATAATTGTTCAAAACCTAAAAACTTAATAATGCTTGCGTTGACGGATGGGTGAAAACGAATTCCACCTTTGTAAGGGCCGATTGCACTGTTGAATTGAACACGGAAGCCCCGGTTTACTCGAACCTTTCCTTGGTCATCAACCCATGGCACACGGAAAGTGATCATTCGTTCAGGTTCTGCGATTCTTTCTAAAATATTGTGCTCAATGTATTTTGGATATTTTGCAAAAATCGGTACGAGGGAATCAAAGCATTCCTTTACGGCTTGATGGAATTCGCTCTCATTTGGATTGCGTTTCTTTACTGCCTCGTATACTTCATTCACATAGGCTTTTGCTGCTTGTAATTCCGTGCTTATTTTATCGTCGATAGTCATAGCCACAATGTATCCTCCTCTATTGTATTGTATATATAAATGCATTAAATGATTTAATTAAGATAGTTGTTCCAACAGGTGAATTATAATTTAATACTCATCTCCAATCAATATAGATTTACGATGAAATCATTTCCGAATCGAGATGGATGCCTTTGTAAAGGGGTTAATAGACAACAAATAGAATAAGAAAAAAAATTGCCATCGTATTTAAACCAACAGGAATGGCAAATTCAGCCCATTCTTTACTAGATATGTTTAGCTTTCCGGCAGCAATAATATTCGGGATATTTCCTGGAATGAGCATCCCACCGCTGATGAGCAACCCAAGCAAGATGGCTTGAATCGTGTCAGCACTCATTTCCGGACTAATTTCCGCGGCAGCAAGCGTTGCATTATCCAAGACAGCAGAAATCATATTAATCCAATATAAAATCGTAGGGTGGAGATCAAGCAAATACGTGGAAATCAATGGTTCAAAACCTGTCCCAAGAAAGGTAAGGCCCATTACAAATAGGTAAATTTTTACAGACCGAACGATAATTTGCCGGTAGCTTTCAGGTTTTTGGTCAACATCCAATCCTTTTGAATTTTTACGAGGGTTAATCATAAACACGGTTAATAAGCCAAAGGCTAATAAGGCGACAATGACTTCGACTCCGATTAAGTGAAATAAATACGTGAAATCTTCGTTTAATTTTCCGACAGTAATTGTTGAGAGCGGTTCGCCAATGGGTGTTAATGCTGCTCCAAGTCCAATTGAAAAACAGGCGAGAATCGTAAACCTGACACGAGATTGGCGATTGAGTGGGAGAACATTTACGATAATCACTAAGATAATTGCCGCAATAATCGCAGTAATCAAGCTGGAAGCAAGTCCTAAAAAGATCACTGTTAATCCTGCGAACAACCGTGGGGACAATTTATTACTCAAAAATACAATCGATTTTCCAATTTGGTCATGGAGCCATTTTGTCAGTAAGCCAGCGATTAACACTGCCACCGCGATTTTAATGGGGTCAGTGAGTGCCTTTGTTAATAATGGGAGATCCATCATTCCGCTCACGATTGCCGCACAAATTCCCATCGCAAATAGGAAAATTTCTAAATTCCGTTCAACCTTTGCGACTGTGAACGGTAAAAATAATACTAAAATCAAGATAATTAATAACCCCATCGTCATCCAAATCCTTTTCAATAAGATGTATAAACTTATCCTATTAAGGACTTGTACAAAAAATCACTTATTTTGGGAAGTTTTTAAGGAGCGGTTCATTCGTCGGGTTAAAAAAACTGGATGCTCTTGACGGCATCCAGTTCTGTCGTTATTGTGCATTTTCTTCAAATAGCTTACAAATTTCAACGATGACTTTTACGGCTTTTTCCATATTATCAACAGAAATATACTCATATCGACCGTGGAAGTTTTCGCCGCCCGTAAATATATTTGGCGTTGGCAGCCCCATATAACTAAGCTGTGAGCCGTCAGTTCCTCCACGAATCGGTTTGACAACCGGCTCAATTCCGAGATTCTCCATCGCTTTATGAGCAAGGTCAACAATATGTTTCACAGGTTCAATTTTATCTTTCATATTATAATACTGGTCATTCATTTCGAGAATGATGCGCTCCTTGCCATACGTTTGTTGAAAGTCAGCGATAATCGAGGAAATAAACGCTTTGCGATCTTCAAACTTTTCACGATCATGGTCGCGAATAATATAAGCTAATTTTGTCTCTTCGACATCCCCATGGATTGAAAGCAAATGATAGAAGCCTTCATAGCCTTCTGTATGTTCTGGTGCTTCTTCGACCGGTAGGCGACGGTTGAACTCCATCGCAATTTTCGTCGAGTTGATCATTTTCCCCTTTGCGGTCCCTGGATGTACGTTCTTGCCTTTAATGGTAATTTTAGCAGCAGCTGCATTGAAACTTTCATATTCGAGTTCGCCGAGCGGCCCACCGTCCATCGTATACGCGTATGTAGCATCAAAGGCTTTTACATCAAACCGATGTGGTCCCCGGCCAATTTCTTCATCGGGAGTAAAAGCGACGCGAATGCGGCCATGCTTGATTTCCGGATGTTGAATCAAATAGTTCATCGCCGTCATGATTTCAGCAATCCCTGCTTTGTTATCCGCACCTAAAAGTGTCGTTCCATCGGTCGTAATCAATGTATGTCCTTTGTATTGTGCCAACTCGGGGAATTCTTTCACAGATAAGATGATTTGTTGCTCTTCATTTAAAATAACCTCTTTGCCATCGTAATTTTCAACGATTTGAGGATTTACGTTTTTGCCAGTAAAATCAGTAGCTGTATCGACATGGGCTAAAAAACCGATTGTTGGCACCGATTTTTCTGTGTTTGCTGGCAGTGTCGCCATCACATATCCGTTTTCATCGATATTCACATCTTCCATGCCGATGGTTTTTAGTTCTTTTACAAGTTGATTGGCAAGCGTGAGCTGTCCTGGTGTTGAAGGGCATGTTTCATTATTTTCATCTGATTGTGTATCTACTTTTACGTAAGAAATAAAGCGATCGATCATTTCTGTTCGCATCTGTCATTCCACCTCTATCCAAGTAATATCCATAGTTTACCACATAAGCATATCCCGTATTAAAATGTGAGGATTGCCAAATTTTATTAAAAAGAAAATTTTTTCATGCTAAAAATCAATCTTCCTGTCGAGTGTCTAGGACAATGGGACTAGCGAAAATCTAACGATGGAACAATTTTCTAACTCATTTGCGTTTTACGAAGAAAATCGACGTAAATTTTATGATGAGATTCTTGTGATTTTGTAGAAGTGGCGAATTTTAGGATAGTCATATTTACACTATTATCAGAATATTTGTGTATGTTAGGCTTTATTTACCGACAACGGAACAGGAAAGGAGAACATCGACGATGAATAAGAAACTAGTCTCAATTTTTATAGTCATAATATTCTGTTTATTTTTAATTACTCCTACAGCTGTACTTGGAGCTCTTATAAGTATGGAAGAAAAGGTTGAAGCTGTCGTAGAAAAGAAAGCTGTATTTGCCGTCAAAGGAAAACAATCCAGCTTGGCCAAGCGTGATTTTATAGATCAAAATCATTCAGAAGGGATCTTTCAAGCGAAAAGTCTTTTGTTTGCCCCTGTAAAACTGGAGGAGGAGGATTCAGCTCGTATTGAAAAAGGACAAGATGTAGTTAGTGGAAAGAAAAAGGCGACTTTTTGGGCGCGAGGTTCGCCAGCTTTGCGATTGTCTAGTGCTTTGATTAAAGGAGGGGGGTGAACGATTGTGCGCGGTTTTTTCGCATATTCTTATGAATAAATCTGCGTATAAGGGAACATGATAACAAAAACTTAAATTGAAGTGGGGGATGCCAGTTTGCATTATGACTGTATGATTATTGGCGGTGGAATTGCTGGTCTGCAAGCAGCGATTCAGCTTGGGCGCTATCAACATAATGTATTGGTGATTGATGCAGAGGAAGGGCGTTCAACCCTCTGTCAAAGCTACCATAATGTATTAGGCTACCCGGATGGCGTTAGTGGCCCAGAGCTTCGGCGTCTTGGTCGGAAACAGGCCGAAAGACTTGGCGTTCACTTTGAGTTGGAAACCGCAGTTACCGCTAAGAAAACAGCTGACGGTTTTACGGTATGGGGCAAATGTGGCAAACGTTACGAAGCAAAACGCTTATTGCTTGCTACGGGAATTGTTGACCGAATCCCGTCATTTCCTGAATTGCTCCCATGTCTTGGGATAAGTGTATACGTCTGCCCGGACTGTGATGGTTACGAAGTTTCCAATCGGAAGACGATCGTGATTGGATCAGGCAACACAGGCGCGAATATGGCTTTAACTTTGTATGATTGGACGAAAAAGCTGATTTATGTCAACCATGAGCAACAGGCAGTTGATGATCAGTTACTAATGAAGCTAAAGGATAAAGAAATTGATTATCTTTCAACTTCGATTGAGAAGATTGTTGCTGATGATGCTGAGTTTACGGGTGTTATCTTAACGAATGGAGAACAAATAAAGGCGGAACGGGGTTTTGTTGCCTTCGCGGGAAATGAAGTGAAATCAGAGCTTGCAAAGCAACTTGGAGTTGACCTTCATGAAAACAACCATATTCTCGTTGATCCGCGAACAAAGGAAACGAGCGTCAAACATGTTTGGGCCGCAGGTGATGTCGTAGCTCATTCGGAACAGGTTACGATTGCGATGGGAGATGGCTCCCAATCAGCGATTTGGATACATAAAACATTGTTAGAAGGTTGATGAAGCCCGCTGTCAAAACGACAACGGGTATTGTTTATTCCGAGTACTAGCAATAAAAATCATCCCGTTTAAGACCACTTCACTTGTTAATCCCAGTACTAGGTAAAGTCACAACTCGTTTGTATGTTATTTCCAGAAAAGGTGATTAATGTCTTTCGGTAAACTTGTAACTGGGCAGACCCACAAGTTTTTTTGACGATAATGCTAGTAACGCGATTTATTATCCAAGTACTCGTATTAAAAACACCAAATTTCATTGATATATTGCTAGTACTCGTAATAAAAAGCTGTAAAATGAGGGGTTAATCCGAGTACTGGGAATAAAATGAGGTCAGAAGGCCGTTATAATCCAAGTACTAGCAATAAAAAACGGTCAAAAATTGGTTTAATCCAAGTACTAGTATTAAATCACCCCGCAAATCACGGTTAATCCGAGTACTAGTAATAAAAATCAGCCCGTTTAAGACCACTCCACTTTTACTAGCAATAAAACCCGTCTATAAACCAGCGTTAATCCCAGTACTAGCAATAAAACTTAACCCCATTTTATGAACAATCGACCTTTACAATCCGAGTACTGAATACATACAGTGGACAAAAGGACCGGGCAGTTCAATTCGCCTAACCATTAAGCCGCTTTAACGGGGTTTCCGCTGGACCGTCGAGTACTTCTCCCTTATAAGAGAATCGAGAGCCGTGACATGGGCAGTCCCAAGACCGTTCTCCGTTATTCCACTCGAGTTCGCAACCCATATGCGTACAGGTCGTGTCGACGAGGTGTAGTTCGCCATTTTCATCACGATAGGCGCCGGCGCGCTCGCCATTTACGATAACGGCTGCACCTTCATTGTTTTGTAAATCTTCAGGCTCTGTAGTCGGACGGTCTAGCTTTCCTTGCACAAGCTTTGCCGCCACCTTCGCATTAACAGATAAAAACTTTTTCACATCTGGGTCAGCATGGAATCGGCTCGGATCAAACAATTCTTTATAACGATTATCACGTCCGAGAATTAAATCGGTTAACAGCCTCGCAGCATTTGTGCTATTCGTCATCCCCCACTTCCGATAGCCAGTTGCCACATAAATATTCGATAAAGTCGCCGAATAGTTGCCAACATACGGGATTTTATCCAATGTATAAGGATCCTGTGCGGACCAGCGATATGGGATTTCCTTCACACCAAATGATTTCTCTGCAAACGCCTCTAGTTCTTCATAGTATTTATGCGTATTGTTTTCAAGCCCTGTTTGATGACTGCTGCCGCTAAAAATCACTAGTCTTTCCCCATTCACATCAGTATAGCGGAGCGAGCGGGTAGGTTGTTCGGCATTGATATACATCCCACCTGGAAATTCTCTTTCTGTTTTCACTGCTAGCACATAAGCTCGTTCTAAATAAAGCCGCGAAAAATAAAAGCCTTTTATATCATAAAACGGGTAATGAGAGCTAACAATCATCTGCTCGCAGCTGACCTTATACCCGTCACGCGTCGTCACCCGCGGCTGATTGCCTTCTTCAATATCAACCGCCGTCGTTTGTTCATAGATGACACCGCCCATGTTTATAAACTCCTCAACAAGATGTTTCATATATTTAAGCGGATGAAATTGTGCTTGATTTCGCATGACAATCGCTGTTTTATGCTCAACTGGAATCGGAATCGAGTCGAGGTATTCGCCTTCCTTAATGCCTAATTTTTCATACGCTTCATATTCGTTGATTAACTTTTGCATTTCCTGTTGCGAGTTTGTGTAAATATAGGCATCTTGATCAGAAAAGTCACAGTCAATCTGCTGTTCGTTGACGAGATTTCTCATAAATTGGAGGGCCTCATGATTGGCCTCATAATAAAGCTTTGTTTGCTCTTCGCCAAAATGACTGATGAGCTCGTCATAAATGAGCCCATGCTGTGCGGTCACCTTTGCGGTCGTATGGCCGGTCGTCCCATTTAAAATGCGCCCCGCCTCAATGATAGCGACTTTCTTTCCTTCCTTTGCTAATAAGTAGGCAGCGGTAATTCCGGTCATGCCACCGCCAATGATTGCTACTTCAACATTTGTATCTTCTTGAAGCTCCGAAAAGCTTGGTAGCTCAACACTTTGCGGCCAATACGATTCAGGGAACTGAGGCATTTTACTCGTTGTCATTTGCAATTTCCTCCTAAAAAGAACAATAATATCCTTATTTTCTCCGCTGAATGAAAAATCATGCTTATTGCCGAACATAAGTTAGGAACGATACAATGGAAGAAATGTGAAAGTGGAGGAAAGTTCGATGGCAGGAGTAAAAACGAATGCGATGAGATTGCTAGATCAGAAAAACATTCCCTATACGATTCATACTTATGACAATAAAGATGGGAAAATTGATGGCGTCGCCGTTGCCGCGAAAATCAATAAAGCTGCGGAACAAGTATATAAAACCCTTGTCGCCCAAGGGGTTTCAAAGGAATTATATGTGTTTATTATTGAGGTTGAAGCCGAACTTGATTTAAAAAAGGCGGCGAAGGCCGCGGGTGAAAAGAAAATTGAAATGCTGCCTGTAAAGGATATCCAGAAATATACAGGGTATATTCGCGGCGGCTGTTCTCCGCTCGCAATGAAAAAGCAATATAAAACCTTTATCGATACGAAGGCGGAAACCCTTGCACAGCTGATTGTTAGTGCGGGGAAAATCGGCTTGCAAATCGAGTTGGCTCCCCAAGACTTACAAACTGCAGTTGGGGCGTTGTTTGTAGAACTTCGAAAATAACCGTTAACAATGCTAGTAAAATCGACCTTGTTATACGACTACATCCGCTTGTTCTTGACGCTAGGCATTCACCTAGAGATGAAAACTTGCATACTCTGAAAATGAACCAATTTAGCAGAGCTGAAAGGAGTATTTTTACATGGGGAAAGTGCTCAATTATTTTGCTGGAGGCAATACCGCTCGCGGATTTTATAGTTTATATGAATCAAATTTACAAGGACTTTCACGCGTGTTTATTTTAAAAGGCGGACCGGGAACAGGAAAGTCGACATTGATGAAAAAGATTGGGAAAGAGTGGAATGACAAGGGCTATGATGTCGAGTATTTGCATTGCTCTTCTGATCATGAATCGATTGATGGTGTCATCTTCCGCTCGCTTGGGGTAGGGATTGTCGATGGAACGGCCCCTCACGTCATCGAACCGACGTTGCCTGGCGTTGTTGAAGAATATGTAAATCTTGGGGTTGCCTGGAATTCAGACCAACTGCAAGCGCAAAAAGAGGAGATTGAATTGCTGTCAACTGACAGAAGCGCAGCTTTCAAAGCTGCCTATGAAACTTTTGCTGAAGCGCTTCGCGTCCATGATGAATGGGAGAAAATCTACATTGAAAACATGGATTTCAACAAGGCAAACGAGTTGACAGAGGATTTGCTTGCGAGACTTTTCGAAGGCAAAAACCTTGAGAAGCAAGCAGATGTTTATCATCGTTATCTCGGTGCAGCAACACCAGTAGGGGCGGTTGATTTTGTCCCGAATATAACGGAGGGGCTTTCGAAGCGTTACTTCATTAAAGGTCGCCCAGGTTCAGGCAAGTCGACGATGTTGAAGAAGATTGCCGCAGAAGCAGAAGTACGCGGCTTTGATACGGAAGTTTATCATTGCGGGTTTGATCCTCATAGTCTTGACATGATTATCGTCCGTGAGCTTGGTTTTGCGATTTTCGATAGTACCGCTCCACATGAATATTTTCCTGAAAAAGAAACAGATGAGATTGTCGATATGTACGGAACGATTATCGCCCAAGGAACAGATGAGAAATACGATGCGGAAATTCAAGATTGCTCCAGTCGTTATCGGGCAAATATGAATAAAGCGATTGCCTCGCTGGCAAAAGCAAAAAGCCTCCATGAAGAGCTTGAAGCGATTTATAAAGGAGCGATGGATTATCGGAAAATCGATGAACTGACAGTTGCCTTGAATAAAGAGATTGAAAAATTGGCGGTAAAATAGCAAAATGAGCACTCGAACGGATTCGAGTGCTCGCATTATTTTTAAAAGATAAAGTGGGCGATTAGCACGACGATTGGCAGCGTAATAATCGTACGCTGGAGGAAAATAACGAATAGTTCCCAAAAAGAAATGGGAATTTTCGAACCTAATAGCAAGCCACCTACTTCTGACATGTAAATAAGCTGTGTAACAGATACGGAAGCGATAATAAATCGTGTCATTTCGCTTTCAATGCTTGCTCCAAGAACGGATGGAAGGAACATATCAGCGAATCCGACAACCAATGTTTCCGATGCAGCCTTTGCCTCAGGTACTTGCATCCATTCTAAAAGTGGGATGAATGGCATGCCTAGCCACTGGAAAAGCGGCGTATATTCGGCTACAATCAAGGCAACCGTTCCAAGCGCCATGACAATCGGAGCAACGCCCATCCACATATCAAGGATGTTTTTCACTCCAGAGAAAAAGAAGTCACTCAAGCCACGATTGCGGCTCGCCTTTGCAACGGCTTGATGAACTCCCCATGTAAATAAATTATAGCCAGCAGGAATTTCATCTTCGGAGTAATCACTGCTCTTTTCTGTATAATAAGTGTCAGGCTTACGTGATAACGGCGGAATTCGCGGCATGATAATCGCTGCTACGAAACCGGCGACAGTCACGGTTAAATAAAAGGGGACAAACATATGAGCGAGTCCAACTTGAGAAATAATTACGAGACTGAATGTAATCGAAACAACAGAGAAGGTCGTTCCAATGATCGCTGCTTCACGCTTCGTAAATAGCCCTTGTTCATATTGTTTGCTCGTTAGCATCACACCAATCGTGCCATCGCCAAGCCATGACGTCATACTACCGACGGCCGATATTCCAGGAAGTTTAAAAAGTGGACGCATCACTTTCGTCAATAAAGTTCCGAATAATTCTAACAGGCCAAAGTTCAATAACAAAGGTAAAAATAGCCCAGCAAATAAAAAAATCGCGAACAGAACAGGGAGCAGGTCATAGAGAAGAAGACCACCCGTGTTTTCCGACCAAATCGCTTCTGGTCCCCATTGAAAGAGAACAAGGACAGCAAAGATGGCCCCGAGAATTCTGGCAATAAACCAGATTGTTGGAACGTCGAAAAGCGTTTTTAAAAACAGATTGCGGTTCAAAACGTCTGCCCGCACTGTTTTCGCTAAAATCGTCCCGATCGCTGTGAGTACGATAATGAAGGCCATAATTTCAGGCAGGAAATCAGCAAGTAAATCTTGTACGGCTCCCGCCAAAATCGCAATCGGAATCGTCAGTTGATCTTTATAGACAATTGGAATCATAAACAAGAAGATGCCAATGAAAGACGGTACAATAAAAGTAAAAAGATTCTTTTTCGTTTGTAATTCTTTATCCAATGATACTCATCCTTAACTACATATTTATTAAGCCCTGTTCATTTTAATTCATGACTATGTATTTGCCAACCGGTTTAGCCAATCTGATTATTCCGTATATTATTTCCCGGGAGATTGATTGTTATTAATCACAAATTAACACTGATGGGAGTTTCATTTTATCGCAGATTAACAATATTGAAAGTTTAGTTTTAAAAGAAGTTTAAGTTTTTGAAAGGGGGCGAGTGCTGTGGTGGAACAATTAAGGAAATGTTTTGCTGAGAAAGCTAATCCAGAAAATGCGGTGTATATGAGCAAATATATGAAGAATCATTTTCCTTTCTTCGGGATTAAAGCAACGGAAAGACGGGAAATTCAGAAAGCTTATTTTCAGCAATCGGGAAGATTGAAAGCGCCGTTCGATGAGCAGTTTGTACTTGGATTATGGAAGCAGCCAGAGCGTGAATTTCAATTGGCTGCCATCGATTATATCGTTCATTTGCAGAAAAGATTGCCTAAAACCAAAATGGACTTATTGGAAACACTTATTACGACGAAATCATGGTGGGATACTGTTGATACGTTGGCGCAGAAACCTGTGGGAACGATCGTTGCTAACTATCCAAAACTTGTGGCGCGAGTGGATGAGTGGGCCGTGGCGGAAAATATGTGGCTTCGTAGAACGGCGATTCTCTATCAGTTAAAATATAAAGAGAATACTGATGAGGCAAGGCTATACCATTTTATTAGACTAAATGCGGATAGCAAGGAGTTTTTTATTCAAAAGGGAATTGGTTGGGCATTGAGGGAATACTCGAAAACGAATCCAAATTCGGTTAAACTTTTTATTAAGGAGAATCGTTTAGCTCCACTAAGTGTGCGTGAAGGGAGCAAATATTTGAGCTGATGGAATAATACTATTTAGTCAGTTCCCCACAGATGGTTAGATGAGCCTATCTACGATAAAATGTACTTAACAATTATAGAATGTGAAGGTGAAAACATGTTTAAATGTATCGCAATTGATATGGATGGAACATTATTGAATTCGAATCAGCAAATTTCTGCTGAGAATAAGGCGGCAATTGAAAAAGCACAGAAACAAGGAGTGGAAGTTGTTGTAGCGACAGGGCGGTCGTATGAGGAAGCGATATTTGTTTTAAACGAAGGTGGCATCGAATGCCCAATCATTTGTGCAAATGGGGCCGACGTGCGCTCGAAGGATGGTTCATTGATTGCCACGAATCCATTGCCAAACGAGCTAGTAGAGAAAGCAGCAACAATTTTACGTGATTTGGGCATTTATTTTGAAGTGTATACAAACAAAGGCACATACACGAATAACGAGGCTAAAGCGATATCGGCGATTGTTGATATTTTTGCTAGTGCCAACCCAGAGGCACCAATGGAAATGCTCCTTGAAGGAGCGAAAAAACGTTTTAGTAAAGGGCTTGTCCATATAGTCGATGATTACGATACGCTTTTTGCGGATGATGAGCATCAAATTTATAAGCTTTTAGCGTTTTCTCTAGATGAGGCAGAGCAAGCAAGCGGCAAGGAGGCTCTTCAAGCGTTTCCTGGGCTTGCGATCAGTTCGTCTGGACATTTAAATATAGAAATTTCCAGTGTGGACGCGCAAAAAGGAGTAGCGCTTGAGGCATTTGTCAAAGCAAGAGGGATCGAACTGTCAGAAACGATGGCGATTGGCGATAATGGCAATGACTTGTCGATGTTCGCCCGAGTCGGACGAGCAGTTGCAATGGGCAATGCCGGGTTTGAAATCCAAATGGAATGCGACGTCGTCACCGGAACAAACGACGAACATGGCGTCGCGCAGGCGATTTTGGAGGTTTTGTAGGGGCGTTGTCGTCATTCGGACAGATTCCTTGTAAAAAGAGTCAAGTCTGTCTGAAAGAGCGTGTCCTTCAGACAGATTTCTTGTAAAAAGAGTCAAGTCTGTCTGAAAGAGCGTGTCCTTCAGACAGATTTCTTGTAAAAAGAGTCAAGTCTGTCTGAAAGAGCGTATCCTTCGGACAGATTTCTTGTAAAAAGAGTCAAGTCTGTCTGAAAGAGCGTATCATTCAGACAGATTTCTTGGAAAAAGAGTCAAGTCTGTTTGAAAGAGGGTGTCCTTCAGACAGATTTCTTGTAAAAAGAGTCAAGTCTGTCTGAAAGAGCGTGTCCTTCAGACAGACTTCTTGGAAAAAGAGTCAAGTCTGTCTGAAAGAGGGTGTCCTTCAGACAGATTCCTTGGAAAAAGAGTCAAGTCTGTCTGAAAGAGCGTATCCTTCAGACAGATTCCTTGGAAAAAGAGTTAAGTCTGTCTGAAAGAGGGTGTCCTTCAGACAGATTTCTTGGAAAAAGAGTCAAGTCTGTCTGAACGAGCGTATCCTTCAGACAGATTTCTTGAAAAAAGAGTCAAGTCTGTCTGAACGAGCGTGTCCTTCAGACAGACTTCTTGAAAAAAGAGTCAAGTCTGTCTGAAAGAGCGTATCCTTCGGACTGCTCAACCATTAAAACAGCAAAGCGAGTCTCAATCATTACAACAACACAATATCCAAAGACTCTACTTGCGAAACGAGTAACTCTTCGTATTTCTTCTGAGCGTTAAATTGGATTTCTTGTTCGCTGGCATTTGGGTTATCTTGCTTAACGAGTTCGACGACATCATCTTGGACTTTTTGCGTCAATACGATTCGCTTGTATTGCTCTTGCTGATAAGCCCAAAAACGGTCCTCGCCGTACTCAGCAATCATTTGTGTCGCGACTTCTGATTCTTCATATTGGCTGCGTACTTTTTCGAGTTCTGCATTTACTTCAGCCTCGGTTGCTTGATGACCTTTTTCTTCGCCGAGCATGGCCATTGCACGAAGGCGGATAATTTGCGAGACGAGCATGTTTTGATTATCAATTACTTTCTCCTGTGAATCCCAGTAAGCCAATGCATCTTCTAGCTCCTGGCCAGTATACTTTTCTCGATCGGTTTCACGAGCCATTTCGAGGTGAAGATCATTGATAAAACGGTAAAAGTTGACGTCCTCTTTCGTAATCCACTCACCATTAATCGCCGCAACACCGCCGGCATCCTCGATTTGGAGCTCAATCACTTTCTCAGCTTCTTCGCCGTCTTTTTCTAGCTCAAAAACAGCTTCCCATTTTCCAGCCATCGGAAGGTCTATTTTCGTTGCATATGTTCCGTCACTAAGGTCTTCAAACTTGGCCTCAACTGTACCGTGATCCATGTCGACCATTGCGAGTTCAACGTTAATATCCAGTCCTGTCACTGGTTCGCCACCTTCAGTGACCGTAATAAACATTTGTGTCTCTTTATCTTTTATAAATGCTGGCTCTTGTGTCACTTCCAATTCCCAGCTAGGTGCTCCATTACAGGCAGAAAGAACTAGCAGAAGTAAAAATACGAGTGTTAGTGACCATTTTTTCATGGTTAGATTCCTCCTAAATGTTGAAGTTTAATAAACTCTTCAACCGGGTATTTCGTTATTTTCCCCTCATCCAAGTAGGCAACATGGGTGCAAAGTTGTCTAATCTCATCAAGATGGTGGGAGGATAAGAGAATTGTTTTGTTTTTCAATTGGTTAAGTATATCTAAGATTTCCTTGCGGCCAATAGGATCAATGCCACTCGTTGGCTCATCGAGGATGATAATGTCCGAATCTTGGTATAAAGTGATGGCCAACCCAAGACGTTGTAGCATTCCTTTCGAATAGCCTTTGATTTGCTTGTCTTTATCCTCCCAAAGCCGAACAGATGTTAAAAGTTCTTTTATTCTATCTTCATTAGCCGCTCCTGTACTTGCCTTTGCAAAGAACTGCATGTTTTCATAGCCGGTTAGGGAGGGGTAGAGCATAAATTTCTCCGGCAAATAAGCGATCTCATTTTTTACTTTTTTCGTTTGTGCTTTGCTATTAATTGTAATTTTCCCTGACTTCACTGGGAGAAGACCAAGCAAACTATTGATAAAAGTCGATTTCCCCGCACCATTTCGTCCAACTAAAGCACAAATTTCATTTTTTTCTATCGTTAATGAAACATCGTCAAGCACCGTTTTTTTATCAAAAGATTGGGTTAGATTCATTACATCAATCACTCAAAACCCTCCTTCCTGTGGAGCAAGACAGCGCCGCCAAAAGAGATTAAAAGCCAGATCATTAGATTAAAAATAAAGAACAACGATGGTGCTAACCACATAAACGACTCTAATAAACGTGACATATTTCCAAATGAATAAAGTCCGAGTGCAGATTCTAAAAACATTCGCACGGCTTGAATCGGATTTAGAAAATAAGCAATTGAAAACAATTGAACATTGTCATGCGTAACACTCGGCAGCATCGATAAAAGCGCGAAGTCATGTAAGAAAAAGAAATAAAACCATAGCACAACAGCAATCCCAGTAATTTGCATTCTTGAACGGCTAATGCTGCCGATTGCTACCCCCAATTGTGTAAACACTAGCATTAAGCCAATTAATGCAGCAACGAGTAGAAAGTAATCAGCAAATTGTATAGTAAAGAAAAATTTCACCGGAATTAAGAAGATGAAAAACCAAGCAAATACTGGGAGAACAAAGACTACTTGAATCGCAATGCTTTTCTTAAATAAGAATGAGAGTGTGCTTTCCCGTTTTGTTAACAGCATAACAAGTGTTTTCTGCTCTTTTTCTTGGAAGACCGAAAAGGCTCCGAGGAAAAGACAGAGAATCGGTATAAAGTAAATGAGACTCTCAAATAAATTGATGAGTAAAACGTAATAGCCCTGTTCAAACCCAAAATCTTGGGCGCGGGACAGCATAAACAGCGAAACAATAATAATGATTCCCAATGAAAGCCATAATCCTTTGCTGCGAATGCTTTCTTTCCATTCCTTCCATATATAGTTCATCGTAATTTCCCCTTCTATTCGTGTTTTTATCTCTTACCCAACTTCTTTCGAAACAGAATCGTTAGCCCGATAATTAAAAGAAGGGCAGGCCAGATAAAACTTTGCTTTGATTGAGTGCCAACAAGTGGATATTCATCTTCAAACATTACCTTGGTGTTATTTAACAGTGCATTCATTTTCTCGTATATGGCAATTGCTGGGCTTTTCAAGAAAAAATAAGTAAGTTCTGACTCCTCAATAAGTTCGTATAGAGAGGATTGATAGACAGCTGAACCATCTCCAATTCCATCCTGATCCAGGTCAAGAAGCGGGAAAGTACTACCCCAGTTGTTCCCAATTCCATCTTTGCTCCAAACGTTATTTATTCCCATACCACCAACGGTAATCACGGGCAAGGTGTTATCAGCAATATAATTTTCGGTAAAAGTTTGCTCGTTGGAGCTTCCCCAAAATTCAATGCCGATTTGGTTTTGATGGATGTAATTGTTACGAATCATATTCCGTGTTGCTTGATCCATATATAAGCCGCGTTGATTCATGTAGAAAGTGTTGTTCACAATTTCATTGTCATTCGAATCTAAGAGGAAAAGTCCAAATGAACGGTGTCCATAGTTAAAAATGAATTGGTTGTTTTCGAGTTTAAGCTCATCGGAGAGCATGATGGCTGCTCCGCCTGTATTTAACGTGAATATGTTGTTTTTAAATTCGTTCCGATGCGAATACATATAGTGAAGACCGTATCTTGTTCTTGAAATTTGATTATTTACGCTAATATTTCCATTCGCATAGTCAAAATACATTCCATCACGGGTACCTTCAATCGTGTTATTGCTAAGATAATTATTATTTGAATAGTAGATATGAATTCCGTTGCCTTGGGCGGCAATCGTGCCATCGCCTACGCCAAAAACGGTAACATGATCGACGGTATTTTCATGTGCCTGACTTAAATAGATGCCATGAAAGGAGTCTTGAATCGTCAAGTGGCGAAGAGTATTGCCGTTCTCATATACTTTAATGGCTGCATATTCTTCAGGAGAATTCCGACTCATGCTGCTATTCTCAACTGTGAGATTCTCAATGGTAACGCCCTCGGCATGAACGGAAATGACATTGCCTGTTGCATCTCCTCTAATAATTGTGTCGTCTGTCCCGATTAATATTAGTGGTTTATCAATTGAGAGGTTGCCTTCATAAGTTTTTCCTTCGAGTTGAATGGTTGCGCCAGGTGTTGCTTCATCAATCATCATTTGCAAGTTTTCTGTAGCTCCCGGCCTGCTTGGATTGAGGCCGAGAATGATGGCAGAGAAAACGAGCAGGCTCAGGATTTTTTTCATCTTTTTCGATCCTTCCATAAGGGAATTAGTAAAAGAATAAATGCGAGTACGACAAGATAGGAACCAGTTTGTAAGGAACTATAAGTGATGAAATTGGCAATCGTATTTTCCCCTACAATCGGCGGAACAAACGGTTCCATTGTAATTGGTGCCATTGGATCTAAATTTGTCCCGAAGTCAACGAGCCAGCGTCGCAAATCCCATACGCCTACTGCGCCGGCAACAGCAAACAATCCAATCACTCCATATAAAAATGCTTTTTTACGAATAATGGCAGCTAGTAACACGAGAATAGCTAGGCCACCGATTAAATAAGTTAGAAACTGTAGCTCAGGAAAGTTTTCTTCGCTAAATCTCTTCATCCCAATATAATGGTTAAGTGCATTTATATTATCGATGTCGCCTTCCAATTTATCAGGGTAGACGATAATGTTTAAGCCCTCCGGGTATTGGGGTGCCCAGAACTCCATTTTCCACCATGGGAGAAAAATTGAAGCGAAAATGAGGAATGCAGCTACCGCAATGAAAACGGAGGACACGGTTGAAAGTTTTTTTCCTTTCATCGTTTAAACGCCTCTTTCCTAAGGGAAGAGGGTATCAAATGAATTCGATACCCAGTTCCTTGTTTTTATGACTATTTTGCTGGTTTTACGAGGAAATAACCTGTCATCTCTTGGTGCAATGCTGAACAGAAGTTCGAGCAATACAACGGATACGTGCCTGCTTTATCGGCAGTGAAAATAATGCTATTTGTTTGTCCAGGTTGAACTTCGATATTAAAATCATATTGGTTAATCGCCATACCGTGGGTGATGTCTTGGTCAAAGTCGATGTTCGTTAGATGAAGAAATACTTTGTCACCCTCGTTCACTTCAATGACGTCTGGACGTTCCGCTTTAGCGTCAAAGACAAACTTCGAACGCATCGCAATTCCGTATACGTGAACTTCGTTGCCTTTTCGTTCAATTCGCGTATCTTCTTGGTTGTATACGGCATAAGGGTTGTTTTCATCCTTTGGATAAACAGTGATTGTGTTGATTTTATCTGCATGAATCATTTGTGCGTAATGTGGTTCAGGATCAACTGGTGCTGATTGAATGATTTCCATCTTGTCACCAGAAATATCAATTAACTGCATCGACTCTGGGTGTGATGGACCGACAGACAAGTACAAGTCTTTCGCTAATTTGTTCAACGAAACAAGGTATTTTCCGTGCGGAGCTGCGGTATCACCTTCAGCTGCCGTCAAGTGGCCTGGTGAGTAATGAACAGAAACACGGTCTAATGTATCACCTGTGTTCGGATCCCATTTAACGACTTCTGAGGAGATGAACATTGTTGTATAAGCCATGCCTTTTTCATCAAATTGAGTGTGAAGTGGTCCAAGTGCATTCTCTGGGTCTACTTCTCTTTCAACGACAGAATCATAGTTTAAGATTGGAATGCCGTTTCGTTCGCCGTCAAAATCCCCATTTTCAATTGATTCAAATGCTTTTTCAAAAGAGAAAACCGTCATTGCTGGCGCTAATTTACCTGATGCAATGAAGCGAGTGCCATCTGGTGTTACGTCGACACCATGTGGAGATTTGGCAACAGGAACTAAATAAACCCCGCCTTTATGCTTTTCAGGGAAAATCATTTTTTGACCAGTTACATCGTCATATTCGCCATCGGCAATCTTTTGCTCTAGCTCTTTCCAGTTAAATAAAACAATAAAGTCACGGTCTGCTTGAGATGCATTAATTTCAAGGTTTGTTGTTGCTTCTTCTGTGTTATAAGTTGTGATAACTGCCCAGTCTCCTGACATGCCTTTCCCAGCGTCAGATAGGTCGTATGACCATGGTGGAAGGGCAACTTGATAAGCAATGTCTAGCTTTTCTGTTTCTTCATTAAAAGTTAAGGCAGACATAACACCGCGATATGTCTCACTATATTCATCTAAAGATGCGTATTCACTGCCAATTGGCACAGCGAAACGAGTAGGGAGGAAAATGTACTCTGTATTCTCGGTTACGAACGCTGCACAGTGCGGCCCACTTGTATTTGGAACTTCAATAATATCTTTTGTCGTAAATGTTTCTAGACTTAAAACGGCCGCACGGCTATTAGCAACATCGGTTGCAAATAGGTATTTTCCATCATATTCGCCGTTAGTCTCAGATATGGCTGGATGGTGGAAGTCTCCCCAAGTATAGTCACCAAGTAATTCTTTCGTATGTTCATCATAGCCATATCCTGTTGCTGGATCAGGAGTAAAGACAGGAACGGTACGGATTTTGCGCATCGAAGGTACTCCGTAAACGAATAATTGACCAGAGTGTCCACCAGATGCCATCAAGTAATATTCATCTTTTTCACCTAACGGTACATAAACTTTTTCAGCATTTGTTTTATTGGAATTGCTTTTATCTGCAGTTGCTTGCTGCCCGGTTTGCGGCGAGAAATCCGCGAAAAACACAGTCGCTGCAAGCAATCCAGTAACGAGCCCCGCTACCGGGGGAATCCATTTCTTCATGCAATTGCACCACCTTAATTTTTTATTGGTTCATTATATTGATCATCAGATGTATAGGTACTTTGTTGTTGGAAGTTTTTAAGACGATAAAAATGTGAGTGAAGTTATGAAGTACGTTTTATTTCTCTGCTGCTTCTTGAAGTGCATCGACCACTTGTTGAACTTCTTCGTCAGAAAGCGGGTTTCCGCTAATGACCGACGCCATGACAGCGGATGTTGGTTCTTTCAAGAACTCATCAAGCGGCTTTCCATGTTTTCCCTCAACGTTCGTAAAGGCTTGTGATAAGTCTGGACCTGTGGCACCACCTTCTAAATTGAGTGATGATACGGCATGGCACGCTATGCACCCTTGTGCATTTAACACTTCGCCACTTGCAGAAACGGTTTCCGCAACAGGTGTTTCTGGATTGTCTTCCGTTTGTTCTGTGACAGCGGTTTCAGTCGGTGTACTTACTGGTTGAGCGTTATTCTTTTTAACGATTTCAAACCCAGCAAATCCAATACCGAGTCCTAGTATTGCGCAAATGATAAAAATAGCAACTGAATTTGACACTGCTGTTTTTCCCCCCTTTGATGAATTTACAATTTCATCCTAACGCGAGAAGGGGTTTTGAAATGTGACGTACCTCACACTTTCATTCGGTTAATGTGAACGATTTGTGAATTGGGAATTTAAGGGTATTGTTTTGTGGGGGAATGGATAGGAGATTCTTGGATAAAAAAGAACCGGGGATTTCTCCCGGTTCAGTCATATCCTTAAAATGTATAGGTCCAAAATCGTTCAAAATAAAGGCGGGCCATCATTTCCGGGTCTTGTTGCTTTAAGCCTTCGGCCATTTGCTCGACCATGAATTGAGTTTGCGAACGATGGGCGCGAATCGCATCTAATTTGACCTGTGCGCTGGCGCTGACATCATGGACAATGTCTGCATCACCAATCTTATCCTCACAATTATTTGAAAACGCAACACAATGTAGTTTCGGCCGCTGTTCGGCAGGAAGCTTTTCGACCGCTTTGACGACGGCGGCTCCGGTCGCATCATGGTCCGGGTGTACTGCATAGCCAGGATAAAAGGTGATGACTAGCGAAGGATTCAGCTCTTTAATCAATTCAAGCATTTGATTAGCAAGCTTGTCTGAGTCCTCAAATTCGATTGTTTTGTCACGATAACCGAGCATACGTAAATCGGTGATTCCTAGTACACGGGCAGCTTCCTTTAACTCTTCCTTCCGGATGCTCGGAAGTGTTTCTCGATTGGCAAATAGAGGATTCCCCATATTCCGCCCCATTTCACCGAGTGTCAGGCAAGCATAAGTAAGCGGTGTGCCCATGTTTATGTAGGAAGCGATCGTCCCAGAAACGCCGAATGCCTCATCATCTGGATGGGGAAATACAACCAGTACGTGTCGTTCTTTTTCCATTTGCTTTCAACGCTCCTCTCAAACGTTATTCAAAAGGCGTTTCACTTAGCTGTAGGGCAACAGCAAGTTTGCCGTCATTGTCATGTCCAGCAAGCAAAAGCCTTTCTTTCTCATCCACTTCAAAGTGGGTAATTCCTTCTGCGTAAACCCAGCCGAACGGAATTTTCAGACCGATTCGATATGGCCCACTTCCAGTGATTTTCGCTCGTTCATAAGTGATTTTCGCATTGCGAAGAAACGCACCAGCCGAGAAAAAATCCTGGTTATGATGCGAAGCGTAAGCACCATTTGTTGTTTCAAGATGAATGTAAATCTCTTTATTGACAAGATGGTCTAATGCATCTTGTACGATTTTAACATTGACCGGATCCATCGTTTCTCCTCCTTTTCACAGCCAACATGTTTCAAACTTAGTGACGTTTGTCTATTCAGTCACTGTACGGCCAGCCTCAAAGCGATTGTAGGCACCGTGCATGACAGGTCCGACATACTCATTCAGTTTAAATCCATGGTGAATGGCCTCGGTTACAAAGTTTTTCGCAAGCGTGAACGCTTCTTCAGCTGGTAATCCTTTTCCAAGGCCAGCGGTAATGGCTGCAGCGAATGTGCATCCAGCTCCATGTGTGTACGTCGTCGCAAATTTCTCAGATTCGTATAGACGGAACTCTTTTCCATCATATAAAAGGTCGGCGGCTTTCTCATGTTCAAGTTTGCTGCCGCCTTTAATCATAACGTATTTTGCTCCAAGATCATGAATTTTCGCTGCGGCTTCCTTCATATCTTCTACCGTTTTTATTGGACCCGTTTGCGCTAGCTGCCAAGCCTCAAATAAATTTGGGGTAACGACGGTTGCGCGTGGCAAGAGAAGTTCTCTCATTGCATCGGTATTTTCAGGCTGGAGGACTTCGTCTTCTCCTTTACATACCATGACTGGATCAATGACGACCCGCTCAAGCTGATGTTCATCAATCTTACGTGCAACAAGTTCAATGATGTCAACAGAACCGAGCATTCCCGTTTTCATCGCGTCGATGCCAACCGATAAAATTGTGTTTAACTGTTTTTCTACATGCTCGACTGGCTGTGGAAAGACAAGATGATGCCAATCACTTGGATCCATAGTGACGATTGATGTAAGAGCGGTCATTCCATAAACACCAAGCTCCTGAAATGTTTTTAAGTCCGCCTGAATTCCAGCACCTCCGCTTGAATCGGAACCTGCAATTGTTAATACCTTTTTCATCGTCATTTTGTTTGCTTCCTCCCTGAAGTACACGAAATGTCATATCTTTTATGATTATACCACTTGACATTAATGATACAAAGAAACTCGATTGTAGTGGTTTTTAAAAAAGTGGTTAAGCACAATACAATAAATTATCAAGTTTGACTAGGACATTTTCACCAGAAATAAATAAATTTTTGTCTAAATTGTGATGAAAGTAACAGCTAAAACGATTTACTTATCTTAGGATAGAGAAGTATAAAAATGACGTTCATTTTTTGGTCATACAAAAAAATGTTATATTTCCCCTCCACAAATTAGACATAGAATCGATAAGGGATTGTAACAATTAAGTCGGTTTTACTAGATGTTTTTCCGGTAAATTGGAAGTACGAGATAAAACTATTTACATGATGAAATGATTACAAACTGTATTTTTAATAGAAAGTAAGAGTTCAAGGGGATTTGAAAAAGTGAAATTGTAAGGGAATGGCACCATTAAGGGGGGATGGAGATGCTTAAGAAAGGTTGTCCTGATGAGTATCCAATCAATTTAGTTGTAAATGGGTATGAAATTGCTGTGTTTCAGTTAACCGCGCATGATCTCGTCGACTGGGCTTATGGCTATCTGTTTGCAGAGGGGTTAATTGAAGGCGTAGATGATGTCGAATCTGTTAAATATAACGAAAGTACAGGCTCAATCTATATTTCTTTAATAAATGAGTTTGATCCTGAGCAAATGTTTTCAAAAAAGAAGCATTATACAGCTGGTTGTGGCCGAGGTGTCACTTTTTTCTCAATGACAGATGTGAAGAACTTTCAAAAAATTAGCTCACGAGCAAAATATACAATGAGTTATCTATTAAAAAAGCGTAGTGAATTTGCGCAAAACTCACCATTATATTTGGAAACGGGCGGCATGCATGGGGCATGCATCGTTCATGAAGATGGCAGCATTGAGGTACGCGAAGACATTGGGCGGCACAATGCGGTTGATAAAATAATTGGTTACGCTCTCAGGAAACGATTGCAACCAGAAAAACTCGTATTACTGACAACTGGCAGAGTTTCTTATGAAATGTTATCGAAGGCGGCAAAGTATGGATTTGCGGTCATCGCCTCACGTACAGCCGCAACGAAGCAGGCTGTCCAGTTAGCAAGATTTTTAAATATAGAAGTTGTCGGTTATTTAAGAGGCAAGATGGCGACGGTTTATACATCAGCGGGGAGAGTACACGATGATGTTTCCGACAAGCCAGTAGCAATTGAAAGGGGTGAGGTTCTCACTGCTTTTAATTGAGAGCATGCTAGTTTTCACTTCGAACTAGCTGGTTATATAAATGCATGATCTTTTCATGCATCATGTTTAACACCTTAAGGGATAAGGGCTGTGTATTTAAAATTGGGAAGGAGAGAAAAAAATGGTTGAAATGAACCTGAATCGCCGGCAGTTTTTAAAACTGACTGGTGCAACGGCAGCAACTTTAGCTGTTGTTGAGCTTGGCTTCAATGAAAAAGAAGTACATGCCTCAACAAAAGAATTTAAAATCGCGAAAACAACTGTTACGCCAACGATTTGTTGCTTTTGTGGTGTTGGTTGTGGAATTTTAGTTCACACAAATGATGAAACAGTCGTTTATACAGAAGGAGATCCAGATAATCCAATTAATGAAGGAACTCTTTGTAGTAAGGGGACAACAATTCGACAAGTTTATACTTCTGAGAAGCGTGTAACAAAACCAATGTATCGTGCCCCAGGCAGTGATAAATGGGAAGAAAAAGATTGGGACTGGATGTATAAAACCATTGCACAACGTGTGAAAGAAACACGCGATAAAACATTTATTGAAAAAGAAGATGGCTTCACTGTCAATAGAACAGAAGCGATTGCGAGCTTAGGTGGGGCCGCTCTTGATAATGAGGAATGTTACCTGCTTACAAAAATGATGAGAGGGCTTGGAGTTAATTATTTAGAGCACCAGGCACGAATATGACACTCCTCTACGGTTGCCGGTCTGGCACCTACAGTAGGACGTGGAGTAATGACAAACCATTGGAGCGATATTCAGAACACGGATGTTGCCCTGATCATGGGTGGGAATCCTGCTGAAAACCATCCGATTTCCTTTAGATGGTTAACGAAAGCGAAGGACAGAGGAGCAAAGATCCTCTCCGTTGATCCTCGTTTTACAAGAACATCGTCGAAGGCAGACATGTATGCCCAGCTTCGCTCAGGAACAGATATTGCTTTTATGGGCGGAATGATTAAGTATTGCCTTGATAACGAACTATACCATAAAGACTATGTGGTGAACTATACAAACGCCTCGTTTATTTTGAAAGAAGACTTTGATTTTGAGGATGGCCTTTTCAGTGGCTATGACGCAGAAACGAGAAAGTATGACCGCTCTACATGGGCATTTGAAACAAATGAAGATGGAACGAAAAAAGAAGATAAAACACTAGAGCACCCAAGAAGTGTATTTCAGTTAATGAAGAAACATTATTCCCGTTATGATGTGGATACAGTTGTTTCCATCACGGGTTCAGCGAAAGAGGACTTCCTCAATATTTGTGAAACATTCTGTTCTACAGGCCAAGTAGGGAAATCAGGTACAATTATGTACGCAATGGGAACAACTCAGCATACAGTTGGAAGTCAAAACGTACGTGCATTCGGCATCATTCAGCTGCTTTTAGGGAATATTGGGCTGCCAGGTGGCGGACTCATCGCGATGCGCGGCGAGAGCAACGTTCAAGGCTCGACAGACTTTGGATTATTATACCATATCCTCCCAGGATACGTCGGAATGCCGACAGCAAAACCACAGAATGCAACATTAGCTGATTACAATGAAAATGAAACACCAGGTGCAGGATATTGGAGCAATAAGCCGAAGTTCCTTGTCAGCATGCTGAAAGCTTGGTATGGCGATAACGCAACGAAAGCAAATGATTTCCTTTACGACTATTTACCGAAAGGAAATAAAAACTATTCACATATTAATCTATTTAAAGCGATGTACGAAGGCGTTCTCGAAGGTGCGTTCTTATTCGGGACAAACCCTATCGTCGGCGGCCCGAATGCTGGCAAAGAAAAAGAAGCGATGGGCAACTTGAAATGGTTGGTGGCGGTTGATCTTTGGGAGACAGAATCATCTGCTTTCTGGCAGAAAGAGGCAGGAAGTGACCCAGCCAGCATTCAAACGGAAGTTTTCTTCCTTCCAGCTGCATCTTCTTATGAGAAAGACGGAAGTGTCTCGAACTCCTCTCGGTGGATGCAATATCGTTGGAAAGCAATCGCTCCAAAGGGCGACTCAGTTAGCGATCTTAAAATCATCAATGATTTAATGCTGGAAATTAAAGCATTGTATAAAAATCAAAATACACCGGTGGCTAAACCAGTCAATGCAATCGCTTGGGATTATGGTGATGGTTATCCGGATATCGATCTTGTTTGTAGGGAAATCAATGGCTACGATCTGACTACAGGCGAATTGCTTCCTGGATTTGGTGCCCTTCAGGATGATGGAACGACGAGCTGTGGAAACTGGGTTTACTCTGGTTTTTATCCAGCAGAAGGAGAAAACCGTTCGAAGAATCGCGACAGTAAAGACACTGGCGGCGGCAACTTCCTAAACTGGTCATTTGCTTGGCCGGCCAATCGCCGAATTGTCTACAACCGTGCTTCAGCTGACTTAAATGGGAAGCCTTGGAGCGAGGAGAAGAAGCTTATTTGGTGGGACGAAGCTCAGCAGAAGTGGACAGGCAATGATATTCCTGACTTTGTCGCAACAAAGGCACCTTCGGATCCAGGTGGCGACGACCCATTCATTATGCTTGCCGATGGAGTAGGCGGTCTTTTTGCTCCACTTAATGACGGTCCATTCCCAGAGCATTATGAGCCATTTGAAAGCCCGGTTCCAAATATGATGTCAAGTCAAGACTTAAACCCAGCAGTTGAGATCCATGAAGGCGACTTCAACCTCAAGGGAGAAGCTAGTGAATTCCCGATTGTGGCAACAACTTACAGGGTAAGTGAACACTGGCAGTCTGGTTCGATGACACGAAATCAAGAGTGGTTATCAGAATTAGTTGGCCATATGTATATTGAAATTAGTGAAGAACTTGCAAAAGAAAAAGGAATCAAAAATAAGGATAAAGTGATGGTAAGCACGGCTCGGGGTGAGATCAAAGCTTATGCGATGATTACAAAACGCTTTAAGCCTTATAATATTGCCGGAAAAACCGTTCACCACATCGGGATGCCTTGGCATTTTGGATTTAAAGGATATGCAACAGGGGACACAGCAAACCGTTTAACACCTCATATCGGGGATGCAAACTCGACGATTCCTGAATATAAGGCATTCCTCTGTGATGTTAGGAGGGCTGACTAATGGCAACTCAATATGTAAAATACGTTGACGTAACAAAATGTGATGGCTGTCGTGCCTGTATGGTCGCCTGTAAAAACTGGAATGACCTTCCTGCAGAGCCCCAGGAATTCCTGGGGAGCGAGCAGTCTCATATTAATGTAACAGCAGACACTTGGAATGTACTTCAGTTTGTTGAACATGAGAATTCAAAAGGCGGTTTAGATTATTTATTCCGTCACACATCTTGCTACCACTGTGTCGATGCAGCATGTGAGAAGGTTTGTCCTGAAAGTGCGATTAGCTACACAGAATTTGGTACAGTTGTCATCGATCAGGAACAATGCGTTGGCTGTGGCTATTGCGTCCAAAACTGTCCATTCGATGTCGTTCAATTAAAAACGTACAAAGATGAAAACGGTAAGGAGTACCGTAAGGCTCATAAATGTACAATGTGTACAGACCGCCTTGAAGAAGGTTTGCAACCTGCTTGTGTAACAACATGTCATACAGAAGCAATGGAATTTGGCAAAAAAGAAGATATTCTTAAAAAGGCAGAGCAACGTGTGAACGAGATTAAAGACCGCTATCCAAATGCAATGGTCTATAACCCACAAGGGGTAGGCGGAACGCATACGGTATACGTATTAGCGGAAAAGCCATCTGTCTACGGTATGCCTGAAAATCCAAAAGTTCCAACTTCTGCTGTCCTTTGGAAAGATTATGCGCAGCCAATCGGAAAAGCGATGGTTGGCGGTGTGTTAATGGCGCTTGCTAGTGCGTATGTAGGAAATAAATACTTTGATAAAAAGAACAACCAAGCGAAAGAAGATGGAGGTGACAGCCATGAGTAATCAAGCTGCTCCAGTAGAAGTAAGACGCTTCTCGAAGGCGTTCGTCATTGCCCATGCTGTCAACGGGATTTCTTTCTTTGCCCTGTATATTACTGCATTGCCGATGTATACAGATTGGTTTAACTTCTTATATGCCGTCTTTGGTGGACCGGAAAATGCCCGTTTGCTTCATCGAATCTTTGCGGTAACGTTTATCCTGCCAACGTTTATTTGGCTAATCTTTGATCCAAAGGGATTTTTCCTGTGGATGAAAGAGCTTGTTACTTGGAAAAAGCGTGATTTGCAGTTTTTTACCGAGTTCGCGAAGGATTTATTTGGGCTTAGATTTAAGCATATAAAACAAACGTTCTTTAATGCTGGTGAGAAGGTCAACTCGATTTTACAAATCGTTTGTGCAATTATGTTGATTGCATCAGGATTTACGATGTGGTTTCCAGAGTATTTCCCGAAAGCGGTCGTTCAATGGGGCTACTTCTTCCATAATGTTGGCTTCGGCCTTGCCTTTGCGGTCGCGTTAGGTCATGTGTACCTCGCTGCGATTCATAAAAACTCGAAACCTGGAGTTAAAGGCGTTATTAATGGAAAAGTACCTGCATGGTGGGCGAAGGATCACCACACAGAATGGTATGAAGAAGAAGTGAAAAAAGGCAACTTCCCTGATGTTGATATTGAGGAAGAAAAGAAAAAGCAAGGTGCTTAATTAAATGTATCATCAATGGCTGTCTGTAACAGGACAGCCATTGGTTTAGATATTGATTTGATAAATCGAAGAAAATGAAAGACAATAAAGGAAAATACATCTAAATAGGCGAAAATTGAAAGAGGTGCTGCAGCAATGAAAAAGTCCGTTGTTTCAAAGGAATACCAGAATTTGCAAAAGAAAATTGTCAAGCTTCAGGAACAGTGGAAGCAAAGCCTCAACCGAGAAATTATTCAACCGAAGTTGGATAAAGCTGCAATCGAAGCAGGGGTGCCAGCGGCTGCTTTGACGACAATTGATTTCGACATTACCCTATTCATACAGTGGATAGATGAAATAAAGAGATTATTAATTGAAAACAATGGAGAATTAGAACAGAAACTCACGAAACTAGACAGTCTTTTAAATGAAGAAACAGCGATTCGCTGGATTGATGAAGCGTTCGCATTTAATGAGATTTATTTTAAAAAGTATGCCGAAGAAAATGGCTTGGAGGAATGGGTTCCGCAGTTTTTAGCAGAAACAGCGCTTCGTCCGTTTTTACAGCTTACGGCTGAAGTGCTTCAGGAGCAAATTACCGAGGCGGTTCCAGGAGCTGGTTGTCCGGTTTGCGGCGAGCCTGTTCGCTTAGCTCAGCTTGAGGAGAACGGTAAAAAGGTCATCCATTGCCCGCGCTGTCAAGCACACTGGCCAGAGAAGCGGATTATGTGTTCTCATTGCGGCAATAATGACCATAATGAAATTAAATACTTAAAGATTGAAGGCGAAGCGACATCGCAACTTCAAGTTTGTGAAAAATGTCATGGCTACGTAAAAGTTATTGATACGAGGCAATTCATTTCTAAGCCGTCTTCTGCTATGCTTGATTTAAACACGATTCATCTTGATTTTATTGCCCAAGAAAATGGGTACAAAGCGTTAGCTGGAAAAGCAGAGACAAACTAGAGTAGTTTATACTAAAGAAGGTGCGAATCAATGAGAGCAGGGGCTATTCTTTTATCAGGCGGGAAATCAAGTAGAATGGGAACGAATAAAGCGCTTCTCCCATTTAATGAGCAAACGAATATCGAAAGAATCAGCCAGGAATTAAAATCTATGTTTGATGAGATCATTCTTGTCACGAATGATCCGGATTCATACGAGTTTTTAAATATTCGCATGGTTTCCGATATTTATCCAGGCAAAGGACCGCTTGCTGGTATCCATGCTGGTTTAATAGCCTCTGATTATGAAGAGAATATTGTCGTTGCCTGTGATATGCCGTTTGTATCGGCTGAGCTAGCAGCAAACCTTGTGAAAAATTTAAAACATTATGATGCGCTCGTTCCTTTTATTGGTGGGAGACGGCATCCGCTCATGGCTGCTTATCAAAAGCGAATCATCCCAGAAATAGAGTTATCTATAAAAGAAGACAGACTGAAAATGCTGTTTCTGTTCGACAAATTGAATGTCCGGTTTGTCGATGAAGAGGAATTGCAAAGCTTAACAGATGTTCATTTTGATAAAGTATTTTATAACATGAATTATCCTGATGAATATGAGCATGCGAAAAAGTGGATTGAAAAAGGGGAATAACGTCGTTTGTCGGAAGAAAGGGTGGAGTGGAGATGCATTTCTTTAAAGTGAAAACCGTGGAAGAAACCTTTTCCTTAATTGAGGAAAAAATCTCAAAAGTGAGGGAGGTGGAGATCTACGCTCTTGAAGATGCCCTTCATTGCATTCTTGCTGAAAACATCATTGCCCGTGAAAATGTCCCCGGCTTTGATCGTTCGACAGTTGATGGGTATGCAGTGTTTGCCAAAGACTCTTATGGCTCGTCTGAATCGATGCCTGGTTTTTTAACGGTGGCAGGCGAAGTGAAAATGGGCGAAGAAGCAACGATACCCCTAGCGCGCGGAGAAGCGATTTACGTGCCGACAGGAGGAATGCTTCCTCCTGGCAGTGATAGTGTCCTCATGATTGAGCATTGCGAAGAGATTGGTGGATTACTAAATACGTATAAACAAGTCGCACCTGCAGAAAATGTCATCCGTGCGGGGGAAGATATTCGTGCGGGCGAGGTGTTGCTTGAAGCAGGCACGAAGTTGCGTCCGCAAGAAATTGGCGCGCTCGCCTCGCTTGGGATATCTGAGGTGCCAGTATATCGCCCAATCAAAGCCGCCTATTTATCAACAGGCGACGAAATCGTTCCTTATGATACGAAAACGCTTGCGATTGGGCAAGTTCGCGACATCAATTATTTAACCGTTGCTAGTTTGGCGCGCGAATGGGGCGTTGAAGTGATCTACGGCGGAATTACGACCGATGATTACGAGATTTTCGCCGCGAAGGCCGGTGAGCTTTATGAGCAGGCTGACATCCTCATTTTATCTGGCGGAAGCTCAGTCGGGGCAAAAGATTATACGACTGAGGTCATTCAGTCACTTGGTGAACCTGGAGTGTTTGTACATGGAATTTCAATCAAGCCAGGAAAGCCGACCATTTTGGCCGTAGCCGATAACAAGCCAGTCATTGGACTGCCAGGCCACCCAGCGTCAGCAATGATTATTTTTAAATTATTCGGAGAGAAGATTATTAAGCAGCTGCAGGGAGAACGGTTGGAAACAAAGCCAGACCGAATCTATGCGAAAATCACCAAAAACATTGCCTCGGCACCAGGTCGTTCGGATTATGTGCGTGTTCGGCTGGAAGAGAAAGATGGTGAGTGGTGGGCAGAGCCGATTATCGGGAAATCTGGTTTAATTACAACGCTTGTAAAAAGCGATGGCATTGTCGAAATCAGCTCTGAAAAAGAGGGAGTCGCACAGGGAGAATATGTCCCTGTCATTGCAACGAAATAAGGGGGAGCGTAAAGATGGTTGATAAGAGATATAAACGGAAAATTTATTTGGAGGACAAACCTAGGGCAGTAGCGCTGAATGAAATCCTTGAAGCCGCCCGCTTGCTTCCGGAAACCGAGCTTATCCCAACGAGCGAAGCCCTTGGTCGAGTGACATCTAAACCGATTTTCGCCAATGTTTCCATGCCGCATTACCATGCTTCGGCGATGGATGGGATTGCTGTTTATGCAGAAGATACATATGAAGCACATGAACAAAGGCCCTTGCATTTAAAAAAGGGTGAACAATTTGTCTATGTTGATACTGGGAACGCGATTCCGCAAAAATTTAATGCGGTGATCATGATTGAAAATGTCCAAGTGATCGATGAGGAAACGATTGAAATCATTGAACCGGCGACGCCGTGGCAACATATTCGCCCAATTGGGGAAGACATCGTCCAGGAGGAAATGCTGTTTTCTCAAGGACATCAATTAAGGTCTGTTGATTTAGGTGCTTTGCTGGCGGCGCAAATTACCGAAGTTCCTGTTGCCAAAAAGCCGGTCGTTACGATTATTCCGACGGGAAATGAGCTTGTGCAGGCAGATGCATCTTTATCTGAGGGCAACATCATTGAATTTAACGGCACCGTTTTTGCCAATTATATTAAAGAATGGGGCGGCAAGCCTGAGTTGAACAGCATCGTCCATGACGATCCTGAAAGCATTAAGGCTGCACTTTTACAAGCGGTTGAAGTGTCCGATATCGTTGTCATTAATGCTGGTTCTTCTGCTGGTTCAAAAGATTACACGGTGCACATCATCGCTGAACTCGGCACGGTTTTCACGCATGGGGTCGCAACGAGACCAGGGAAACCAGTTGTCCTTGGAAAAATTAACGGAAAAATCGTCATCGGTGTCCCTGGGTATCCGGTGTCTGCTTATTTAACACTAGAATGGTTTGTGAGACCACTTATTTGTCAGTACTTACAAATTCCTGTTCCAGCACGGCAAAAGCTGCAAGTCAAGCTTGGCCGCCGCATCGTTTCGACAATGGGGGCAGAGGATTTTGTTCGAATGAATATCGGCTATGTGAATGGACAATTTATTGCCAATCCGCTAACAAGAGCTGCAGGAGTGACGATGTCGCTCGTTCGTGCCGACGGGTTGCTCGTCGTGCCACCAGAGCAGTTAGGCTTTGAGCAGGGAGATACGGTCGAGATGGAACTGCTCCGACCGGTAGACGAAATCATGAATGCGGTTGTCTTTTCAGGTAGCCATGATTTAACGATTGATCTGCTTTCTTCCGCGCTTAAAAATGAGCAGACAAACATGAAAATTGTTTCTTCCCATGTTGGCAGCATGGCTGGTTTAATGGCAATTAGAAAAGGGGAAGCCCATGTAGCGGGCATTCATTTGCTAGATCCCGAGACGAAAGAGTACAATTTATCGTACGTAAAAAAATTCCTTGCCGGCCAAGAGGTTGTGCTCTATCCCTTTTTAAAGCGTACGCAAGGGTGGATTGTGCCGAAGGGAAACCCGTTAAATATACAAGGCGTCAACGATTTAGCAGACAAACAAGCTGATTTTGCGAATCGGCAAAAAGGAGCAGGAACGCGGATTTTATTTGATTTATTTTTAAAAGAACAACGGTTATCTGCCGAAGAAATTAATGGCTATGACCGAGAAATGTTCTCCCATTTAAGTGTTGCTGCTGAGGTCAAAGGAAATGAACGCGCCGCAGGGCTAGGCATTTATCCAGCGGCAAAAGCGATGAATCTTGACTTTCTCCCTGTTGCGGACGAATCGTATGATCTATTAATGACGAAAGCTTTCTTTGAAAGTGAAAAAGGCCGCTGGCTCGTGTCTGTCATTCAATCAGAAGCGTTTAAAACAGAGGTGGATAAAATCGGCGGCTATAAAGTAGTAAGCGATGCGCAGCCATTGTTTTTAAGTTAGAAGTTGGTTATTTATTGAAATTCATGAGGTGAGCGAAAATGATGTATGAAATTGCAAAAGAAAATATAGACATTCAAGCGGTGATTGATAAAGTAGTTCAACGCAATGCTGGAGCGATTACAACGTTCATTGGGACGGTCAGAGAGCTGACAAAGGGAAAGAAGACCCTTTACTTAGTTTATGAAGCGTATGAACCAATGGCAGTGAAAAAGCTTGAGCAAATCGGAAGTGAAATAAAGGAGCGCTGGCCTGGTGCTGAAGTGGCAATTACCCATCGTGTTGGTCGCCTTGATATTACCGATATCGCCGTAGTCATTGCCGTCTCAACACCGCACCGTGCTGATGCCTATGAAGCCAATCGCTATGCGATTGAACGTATTAAGGAAATTGTGCCGATTTGGAAGAAGGAACATTGGGAAGACGGCCAAGAATGGGTCGGCAACCAACTTGAAACAGTCGCATATCCAACGGGAAAACCAGGGGAGGATGATTTAAAAAATGGTTAAAGTACTCTTTTTTGCCCATTTACGTGATGAAGCTGGCGAAGAATCCGTATCCATCGATGCCGCGGGCAAGACGGTCGCAGAGGTAAAGCAAATCGTTGCTGAAAAATACGGTTTGCAAAAGCTTGATCAAGCGATGACCGCGATTAATGAAGAGTTTGCCCCGAATGAAGAAGTAGTCAAAGAAGGGGATGTTGTTGCCTTTATCCCGCCAGTCAGTGGCGGTTAATGTTTTAAAAGGAAGACTTTTTAACTGGGAGGAACACATATATGTCGAATAGATACTCACGCCAGACGCTTTTTCCTCCAATCGGCAAGCCTGGACAAGAAAAAATTCGTAGCAAGCATGTTCTAATTATTGGTGCCGGAGCATTAGGGTCAGGCAATTCTGAGATTTTGACAAGAGCAGGGGTTGGCAAGCTAACAATTGTCGACCGCGATTATGTTGAAGCAAGCAACTTACAGCGTCAACAGCTTTATACGGAAGAAGATGTCGCTGAAAAGCTTCCAAAGGCAGCTGCAGCAGCAAGCAGGCTGAAGGCGATTAATTCCGAGGTGGAGATTTCGTCTTTCATTGGCGATGCGACCCCGGAAAAGTTGGCCGAACTTGTTCATAATGTTGATCTAATCATCGATTCAACGGATAATTTCGAAACGCGGATGGCGATCAATGATATTTCGCAAAAATATGAAATTCCGTGGATTTACGGTGCCTGCGTTGCCAGCTTTGGAATGAGCTTTACTGTTATCCCAGGAAAAACGCCATGTTTGAACTGTTTGTTAAAGACGATTCCGATTCAAGGAATGACCTGTGATACGGCTGGAATTATCGGCCCAACTGTGCAAATGGTCATCGCTCACCAAACAGCTGAAGCTTTAAAAATTCTTGTTGAGGATTGGGAGGCCGTGCGAACCGGTTTCGTTAGTTTTGACTTATGGCGCAATCAATATTCAAGCATGAAAATGTCGCGTGCGAAAGACCCAAGCTGTTTGTCTTGCGGCGATCATCGTGAGTATCCGTATTTGAATGCAGAAAATATGACGAAAACGACCGTGCTGTGCGGCAGGGATACGGTGCAAATTCGACCGCCTCATAGCGAGGAGGTAAACTTACAAGAGATGGCCGCAAAGCTAAAAGCACTCGGCTATGATGTAAAAGGAAATCCGTATCTCCTCTCAGCGGAAATGGAAGAAAACCGCTTCGTCCTTTTCCAAGACGGCCGTGCCCTAATCCATGGCACAAAGGATATGACCCATGCAAAAAGCTTGTATAATCGGTTGTTAGGATAGTTGAAAGGCTGACTGAAAGGTGGCATCGGTGGATGGACTTTTCCGTTGGCTTTTTTATTTGTATTTGGTGCCTGGTGTGCGGTGGGGAAGGACTAGTGTGACTGATTTTAGTGAAAAGCGTTTTTGTTAATGGAGGTAAAAAGAATGATCCCTGTGCAATTGAAAAATCATTGGAAAGAACGATTAAAAGAGGAATTCACAAAATCGTATTACATAAAACTAGAAAACTTCCTCAAGGAAGAATATCGGACAAAAACGATCTATCCAGAAAAGGAAGCTATTTTTAATGCGTTAAATTTTACAGATTATCACGATGTAAAAGTAGTTTTGCTCGGTCAAGACCCGTACCACGGCCCGCATCAAGCCCATGGATTAAGTTTTTCTGTGAAACAAGGTGTGAAGATTCCACCATCATTAAGAAATATTTTCAAAGAATTACATGAGGATCTCGGCTGTGAAATCCCGACACATGGTTACTTGAAAAAATGGGCTGATCAAGGTGTTTTGCTGTTAAATACCGTGTTGACTGTTAGAGAGGGAGCCGCGCATTCGCATAAAGGGCAAGGCTGGGAAGAATTCACAGATAGAATCATCTCCCTCCTCAATGAACGTGAAAAACCTGTTATCTTTCTTCTATGGGGAAAGCCCGCACAAGTAAAATTGAAACAAATCAACCAAGAAAAACATATTGTGCTTACTTCCGCTCATCCAAGTCCATTATCGGCGAATCGCGGCTTTTTCGGGAGTAAACCATTTTCGCAAATCAATGCTATTCTTCGCGGAAATGGAGAGAAAGAGATTGATTGGCAGATTGATGAATTCGACATGTTCCACGTGGAACATGTCAAATAAACGGTGATATTTTTGTGGAACAAGGCAATCAAGATGTAAAATCCCGTCAACTAATGTAAAATGAAATCGTAAAATAAGACATCAATTGAAGAGTGGTGATCCCGTGGACATTCCGATTCAAAAACTATTAACAAAAATGGATGCCGAGCTGCAAGCAGCAAAACATGCAAAATCCAATGCAGCAATTAGAGAGAAAATACATGCATTAAAAACGCTGTGTGAATTGGTTTTAGATGAACCCGTTTCCAACAGCGACAGCAAACAGAATCATGGGTTTGATATAAGCAGAGAAGTCCCACGTCAAACCCAATTACTAGGTCAAGCCCAAATACCACGTCAATCGCAAATACCAATACTAATGCAAACACAAATACCGGCCCAATCACCTAATCAAGGAAAGAAGCTGGAAATGGACGATGGAGCAAATGGGGATTCATTATTTGAGTTTTAACAAATTGTTTAAGGGGGAGAGGCGACGATGAAGTTATTTATTATCATTGGCGCAGTGAATGCATTCCTATCTGTAGCGCTAGGAGCATTCGGTGCGCATGGTCTCGAGGGGAAAGTTGAACAAAAGTATTTGGAAACATGGCAAACAGGGGTAACTTATCAAATGTTTCACGCTGTTGGACTGTTAATCATTGGTGTGCTGTTAGGACATTTGCCAGCAAATTCGTTATTAACTTGGTCTGGTTGGCTAATGGTAATTGGTATCATCCTTTTTTCGGGAAGCTTATATGTTTTAACATTAACGAAAATCAGTATTTTAGGGGCAATTACTCCACTCGGCGGTGTATCTTTCCTGATCGCCTGGGTATTATTAATCATTGCTGCCGTTCGCTTTATGTAAATAGAAAAGAGCTCTGCTTCATAAAAGCAGGGCTCTTTTCTTTTGACAATTAACGAGGCGGGTAAGCTGCTAATGGAACCCCCATACCGAACGGATAATCATACTCAATCTCTTCATCAAAAGTAACATAATCGAGATAGACCATTAACAATAAATAACGCATCCCTGTTTGCGGATCACTAAGGATTAAATGGTCCCTTCCAGCAGCTTCAATAATTCCTTTGAAAATCTTTGAATTCCATTCTTGGCTTCCCTCAAAGCTCATATAAACCGTCGCAAGCTTTCCTTTGTTTAAACGCAAAATGTTTTCAATATAGGAAGCCTCGATTGGCAGCATGCCCGGAACTTGGACCCCTGTGCCAGCCATGGAAGGAGCAACGCCAGCAGGGGGGAAGGCTCCTGTCATTGGCATCTGTCCTGCAGGTTTTGTGTATGGATAAGCATGCTGTGGACCAGTTTGCGGCTGTGCTGCAAAAGGTGTATAGGCCTGTGGCTGCATGTGGTAATTATAATATGGGTGATTGTTTTGACTCATCCTTTTCCCTCCTAAAAGATAATAAAAGACTTAAAAAGACAATCTAAGGAAGTCTAACTATTTCAACTTTATGAGGGAATGGAGATTTTATGACAAAAAGTATGTACATGCACGAGGATCTGAAAGGTTTTTACTAAAAAAAGCTGCCTCATATTTGAAATGAGACAGCTTCATCTTTTAATTCACTTGTAAGAAAGAGGCAACGCGTTCTTCGTTTAATAGATTTCCGACGAAGAAAGAACCGAACTCTCCATAACGTGCGCTCACTTCATCAAAACGCATTTCATAAACGAGCTTTTTAAATTGGAGCACATCATCGGCAAATAAAGTAACGCCCCACTCATAATCATCAAAACCGACAGACCCAGTGATGATTTGTTTCACCTTGCCAGCATATTGGCGACCAATCATGCCGTGGCTGTACATAAGCTTTTTGCGGTCTTCCATCGGAAGCATGTACCAGTTATCATTTCCTTGGCGACGCTTGTCCATCGGATAGAAGCAAATATGGCTAGCTTTTGGAAGTTTAGGGTACAGGCGCGCACGAATTTGTGGGTTTTGATAAGGGTCTTCGCCGTCACCTAAATAATTGCTTAACTCAACGACAGAAACATATGAATGAGCCGGAACTGTGTATTCAGCCAGCTTTGATTTGTTGAATTCAGTTTCGATTTCATTTAGTTCTTCCATTGTTGGACGTAGAAACATCATCATAAAATCGGCTTTCTGACCGACGATTGTGTAGAGAGCGTGACTGCCGTTATCTTCATTTTGTGCGCCATTCCATTTTTCAACAAGTCCTAAAAACTCTTGAATAGCTGCTTGACGCTCGTCGCTAGGTGTCATTTTCCAAGTCGTCCAGTCGATTGTACGGAAATCATGTAAACAATACCAGCCATCTAGTGTTTGTGCTGCTTCAACCATTAATCTCACTCCTATATGTCATGAATTTACATCAACTATTACTATACCATAGTTTCCCCATTCATCCTTTATTTAACACTTTGGATAGATTTATAATAATTAGCAAATAGTAAAAAAGGCTAGAACGCCATTTTTAAAATTCTAAAATTAAAGACTTCTTGTCGATTAAGGGAATAATCTTGAATTTCCCCATTGGTAAAGTATGCTAAGGAAGTAGTAGATAAAGGAGGATTATTAATAAATGAGTGATTTATTTACTGGCTTAAAAGAAAAGTTAAGTGGCAAAAATAAGCGCATCGTTCTTCCAGAAGGATTGGATGAAAGAATTTTAAAAGCGGCTGGAAAACTGGCTGAAGATAGAGTGCTCGTTCCGATTTTAGTCGGCAATCAAGATGAAATCCAAGCGAAGGCAAGTGAGTTAGGAGTAACACTAGGTTCTGTTGAAATTTATGATCCACATACATATGAAAACATGGACGAGCTCGTTGCTTCCTTTGTAGAAAGACGGAAAGGAAAAGCGACAGAAGAGCAGGCTCGCCAAATTTTATTGGATGAAAACTACTTTGGAACGATGCTCGTTCATACGAATCGTGCGGATGGACTTGTGAGTGGTGCGGCTCACTCTACTGCGGATACGGTGAGACCGGCGTTGCAAATCATTAAGACGAAAGCAGGAGTGAGCAAAACGTCTGGTGTCTTCATTATGGTTCGTGACGAGGAAAAATATGTGTTTGCTGACTGTGCAATCAATATTGCTCCTGACAGTAATGATCTTGCGGAAATCGCGATTGAAAGCGCAAAAACGGCAGAAATGTTTGATATTGAGCCGCGCGTGGCGATGTTAAGCTTCTCTACGAAAGGCTCTGCGGTTTCACCGGAAACAGAAAAGGTAACGGCAGCGGTCAAAGAAGCGCAAAAACGTGCTCCACAGCTTGTGCTTGATGGCGAGTTCCAATTTGATGCAGCCTTTGTTCCATCTGTTGCTGAAAAGAAAGCACCAGGTTCAGTTATTAAGGGCGACGCCAATGTCTTTGTCTTCCCAAGCTTAGAGGCAGGAAATATTGGCTATAAAATTGCCCAAAGACTTGGTAACTTTGATGCTGTTGGGCCAATTCTTCAAGGCTTAAATCGCCCGGTTAACGATCTGTCCCGCGGCTGCAGCGATGATGATGTATATAAACTATCAATAATCACAGCAGTGCAGGCTTTATCCTAACCAAAATTAGTACATCACTTGTTTTAGTGGTGTGCTTTTTTATTTGTCAGCTGGCCTCCAAGGGGTTCGTCGTGGAAATAATCTTGGTACATGTTTTTTATATTGTAGATAATCTTCCCCAAACCTCTTCGTGAGGCGAGGCTCTTCACCAAAGATAAAATACAGATAGTTAACGGTTATAAAAAGAATAAACCATAACAGAATTGGCAACGAGCCAAACGCAATTGCTTCCCCAAGTAAGATGCATGCGACCCCGCTAATCATTGGGTTGCGGCTATATTGGTATGGACCACTGACGACCAATTTTTTCGGGGGATCCCACGGCGCTAACGTTCCCTTTCCTCTGGTGGCAAAATGTTTAACAGTAATCACTACGAGCAGAAGCCCTGATAGGATAAAAATCGCCCCTAATGCGATAAGTACGGCGCCAAGCTTCTGTTGGAAGAAGAATAATAACAGTGCCGGAATAATGATAGTTACATTGAATGGTAAAATCAAGACCGAAATCAGATGGGATAATAGCGATGATTGTTTCTGTTTTTTCATCAAGAACACACCTCCCAATGTTGATTCAATTATAGCGGAATTAACCATCAGTGGTATGGTATAATATTTCAATCAAAGTCGGTTTAAAGGAGAGTTACTATGGAAGAGGCGCGGAGATTATTACAGCATGATCGCTGGCGTTGGATCGATCAGTCGGCATTAGGGCCCCAATTTCACGCGCTGCAATCATTTGCGACCGATGATACGCTATGTGAGTCGGTTGGTTCAGGAAAATCGTCTGCAGTGGCAAGGTCTTGGGTCCATCACGATACAATTGTACTGGGAATTCAAGATACAAAACTTCCTTTTTTAGAGGAAGGGATTGAGTTTTTAGAAGCGCAAGGCTATCAATATATTGTCCGCAATTCTGGCGGATTAGCGGTCGTTCTTGATGAGGGTGTGCTTAATCTTTCACTCATCTTGCCAGAAAGGGATCAGGGAATCGATATTAACCGTGGCTATGATGCGATGTGGTTTTTAATTCAGCAATTATTTGCTGATTTTAAAATGGAAATTGAAGCGCGTGAAATCATCGGATCTTATTGTCCTGGTAGTTATGATTTAAGTATTAACGGCAAGAAGTTTGCTGGAATTTCTCAGCGCCGCCTAAAAAAAGGCGTGGCGGTTCAAATCTATCTTTGTGTGACTGGCAGCGGCAGTAAACGTGCGGAAACCATTCAGCAATTTTATGAGCGCAGCAAACAAGGGATGGCAACGAAGCTTGTATATCCAGAGGTGAAGCCCGAAGTAATGGCTTCTTTATCAGAACTGCTAGGCCAACCGTTGACTGTGCAGGATGTGCAGTTACGCTTGCTAACTTACTTGAATCATTCTAGTGAGGAAATTTTGTCGGGACAGCTAATGCCGGAAGAGTTCGAGGTTTTTCATCGCTATTATGAGCGAATCATTGAGCGAAATGAGAAATTTCTAAACAAGTAAAACAGGCCATGTAAAGGGAACGGGTTCGGTTTTGAAGTACAACAACATCCGAATCAACATTGCTTTTAGTATAGTTATTCACACTAGAATGAAAAAGCAATTTGGCAAGTAAATCAGCAAAGAAAAATGCTTGGAGACATTATTATGCTCCAAGCATTTTTTATACTAAGATAAGCACCCGGTTAAGTGATTTCCAAATCTCCAAGAATCGGCAGGAAATTTATCCATCTACAAAACAAACTAAGGTTTTGAAAGCGATGCTCTACCACAACCATTAAAGAGCGAATCCTCACGAACCCAGAAGAGGGATTCAGTTTGGTCTTATAAATAAACGGAGAGTTTCCTCTTATTGAGGAAATAGCAAGAAAAATAGATGAAATAGACGGAAAGATTCCGCCTATTTCATCGAAAAACATGAAAATGGACCATTTTGCTTTGCTTAAGCGGAAAATCTCCGCTTATTTCCCCCGAACCGAGCTCTATTCTGCAGTTTAGACGGAAAACCTCCGCTTATTTAAACTAACACTGGTTAGTCGCCCCTGGGCAAGGCGCTTCCGCTTTAGTTTCGTCCAGCTCCAGCGCCTAGGGGCTCGAGGTCATAAGCCAATCCGCCGTGAAGGTTAAAGGGCAACCTTCTCGTCGGCTCGTCTTATGCTAGTCGCCCCTGAGCAAGGCGCTTCCGCTTTTGGGTTACTCTGCGACTTTTTCGAGGTTTCCGTTTCGGTCCATTTTAAATTTTGTTGGGCGCTCTTCTTCTTCATCGAAGAGGACGAGCTTGCGTGCACGGTTCATGATTTTCATCAGCGTCTCGTAATCTTCTTGCATCGTATTGGCATTTTCTTCAAGTTTCTTAATCTTCGCTTTTAATTCATCATTTTCTTTTCTTAAGCCGACGATTTCACGCATTAATCTCTCATTCTCGCTCTTGTAAATGTCGGCGTGGAAATTCGTGTTATTCATGTTTTGTAAATATGCAATCACGTGACCGAGCGTTATGCCACCAATTGGTTGTTGAGTCAGTGGTGGAACAACAGGTTGTTGAGTCCGTGTTGGAACCACAGGTTGTCGAGTCTGTGATGGAATCGGTGGTTGTTGAACGGACGGCTGATGTGATGTGGCCGTTTCCTGATTTTCTGTTTCTTCGGTTTCCGGTGATGTAGTATCGTTTGTTTCCTGTTCATATGATGTAGTATCTATCGTTTCCTGTTCTGATGATTCTGATTCGCTACCTTCTGAATCTTGTAAAAGCATCGATTCTTGTAATTGTTGTATCCCATCTAAACCATAAGTATCCTGCATTTGCAGTGTGTCTAACGTGAGTTCAGCAGACATTTCCGTCTGTTGAATACCAAGTTCATCTAGTGATGGAACAGGTGGCGAATAGAGAAGCTTCTTCTTTCCACCTTGGTCTTTTCCAAGAATTCTTTGGCGTTGCTTTCGCTGCTTTTTCGCGAGCTGCAATGCCTTTTCATAACGATGGCGAACAACTGCGTTCCATCTGAAGCCACAAGCGGCTGATGTTCGATCGAGCTTGTCACCTACCTCTTCAAAAGCATTCAACTGCGTACTGCCTTCTCTAACATGTCTCAATACAGTTTCAGCTAGCAATAAATCATTTTCTTCTGTCCATGCGTCCTGACGAGTTTTCACTTTTTTTTCAACTCCCTTAAAAAATCCTTGACAAATTAAGTAAAATCTAGTTTTAGGATGTCCGATTTTTACAAGGTTTATACATTCCTGATTGAAAGGATAGTAGATTTTTCCCTTTTTTATAGTAGGAAGTCGTTTTTAGTTGGTGTGATCGGCATAAAGTGGAGCAAACTGTGAACTTGCATTCGTTATGGATAAGCTGTAAAATACCCTTTAGTGTTTGGTAACGGACAGAATGGAAGATTCATTTTACTATAGAAAGGGTTGTCAACAATGGCAAACGAATTTCGTGTTTGCGACGATTGTCAGGCCGTAAACTTAAAGACACTTATTCCTCGTTTAAAGGAAAAAGATCCTGATGCGAAAATAGAGATAGGCTGTCAATCTTATTGCGGTCCAGGGCGAAAAAAGACGTTTGCGTTCGTAAATAATCGTCCGGTTGCGGCATTAACTGAGGATGAGTTAATGGAAAAAATCGATAAGAAATTAAAATAAGTCATCTTAAATAGGTGACTTTTATTTTTTTACTATGAATATGAAAAAAAACAGTTTTGCTGAAAGATGGGATGATTTGTCGCGGGAAACATTCTATAATAGGGATATGTTAATGAGGAAGAAGGGAAAGAATGGACTATTCGGCTGAGAAATTGCATGAAGAAAAAGTGTTTAAAGACCCTGTTCACCGCTATATCCATGTAAGGGATCGCGTGATTTGGGACTTAATTGGAACGAAGGAATTCCAAAGGTTGCGGCGAATTAAGCAACTAGGCACGACATTTTTGACTTTTCACGGTGCGGAACATAGTCGATTCAATCACTCGTTAGGTGTCTATGAAATTGTGCGCAGAATTGTTGATACCGTTTTTATTGGACGAGCAGAGTGGGATCAAGAGGAACGACTATTAAGTCTTTGTGCGGCGCTTTTGCATGATTTAGGTCACGGCCCATTTTCCCATTCCTTTGAAAAAGTATTTGAACTGGATCATGAAGATTTTACGAAGGCGATTATCCTTGGTGATACAGAAGTGAATCAGGTGCTGTCACGAGTTGGAGCTGATTTCCCGAAAAAGGTTGCTGAGGTGATCGATAAGACGTATGAAAACAAACTCGTCGTCAGCCTCATTTCAAGCCAAATTGATGCCGATCGCATGGATTATTTGCAGCGAGATGCGTATTATACAGGTGTTAGCTACGGTCATTTTGATATGGAGCGGATTTTACGCGTGATGCGGCCGCGTGAAGACCAAGTTGTGTTTAAGCAAAGCGGCATGCATGCGGTGGAAGACTATATTATGAGTCGATATCAAATGTATTGGCAAGTGTATTTTCATCCGGTGACAAGGAGTGCGGAAGTCATTTTGACGAAAATTCTTCACCGGGCGAAAGAGCTTTATGAGCAACGCTATTCTTTTAAACATATGCCAGCACATTTTTATTCATTTTTTAGTGAGCGTGTGACGTTAAATGATTATATAAAATTGGATGAAGGAACAGTCCTTTATTATTTTCAAATTTGGCAGGAAGAAGAGGATGAGATTTTAAGAGATCTATGCGCTCGCTTCCTCAATCGCAATCTTTTTAAATATGTCGAATTTGATCCTGCAAAGGAATATAAAAAACTTGCCACGCTTTCACAATTATTTACTAAAGCAGGAATAAACCCTGAATATTATCTCGTCGTCGATTCATCTTCTGATTTGCCCTATGATTTTTATCGTCCCGGTGAGGAAGAGGAGCGATTACCTATTCATTTATTAATGGGGAGCGACGAGCTTCGCGAACTGTCACGGGAATCTGATATTGTCGATGCGATTTCTGGGAAACGTCGAACAGATCATAAATTATATTACCCAGCAGACCTAGTGGGAGGCAATAAAGAAATTTTAGAGCTTCTTGAATCGAAAAACAGGAGTTGACTCGTTTTGTTAAAAGATCATGCAAAAATCATCCAAGCAATTGCCCTTTCCGGTGAAGTGATTGGACGGAAAAAGCTGCAGAAAATGATTTATATTGCGAAGAAGATGAATTTTCCTTTTCAGGAAAGGTTTCAGTTTCATTTTTATGGACCGTATTCTGAGGAGCTGACGCTAAGGGTCGAAGAGCTGTGCAATATGGGTTTTTTGAATGAAGTGAGGGAAAAAAAGGGCGGCTATTATCAGTATCGCTATACACTGACGGAAGCGGGCGAGGAGTTTCTAAGTATGAATCAAGTGGAGATGCCGCAGCTTCACGATTGTTTAATGAATATTAATACGCAGAATGCTAGATTCCTTGAGCTTGTTTCAACGATACTCTTTTTTGATACTCTTTCAAAGGATGAGGTCATTGAGAAAGTGCGGACTGTGAAGAAAAGCCAAAAGTACAGTGATGAAGAATTGGAAAATGCCTTTTTATATATTGGAAAGTTAAAAACAGGTGCCAGACAATGAGAGATTGTCTGGCTTTCTTCTCGCTGGTGGTTGGTAAAATCTGTCTTTTGTAGAGTAAAGTGGTGTTTTTGTAGAGTAAACGGCTGAAACCGTAGAGTAAGGTGGTCATTACGTAGAGTATATGGGTAAAACCGTAGAGTATATGGATGGAACTGTAGAGTAGATGGGTAGGACGAACAAAAATTGGGGAAAACCGTAGAGGATCGAACAAAAAACTGGATAAACCGTATAGGGACGAACAAAAACGGGGCAAGCCGTAGAGCAAATGACGGAATCGAACAAAAAACCATAAAAAAGGGTGCGCTGCTGGCACCCGGTTAACCTTCCTTGCATTATTGATCGCTGAGACGTTTTCCGCCAACTCCGTAGTGATCCTTGCTCATTTCTTCAATGAACACGACAACATTTTCTTTCGGGGCACCAGTTGTTTCAGCAACCGCATCGGTTACTTTCTCAACGAGTGCTTTCTTTTGATCGTCGCTGCGTCCTGGCAGCATTTTTACTGTTACATATGGCATGGGTGTATCCCTCCTTAAAATCGCTCTTTCTTGAGTTTTCCATATTTGAAGGAAATGTGCAAGTCATAAAAGAATAAGGTATACTGTTATCAATAAGATCAAAAGGGGACAAAAAAGTGGGGCTTGCCTATTCATTCGACCAATTTATTTATGTGGCGATTACGTTAATTATTGCTTTCACGCTCCATGAATTTGCACATGCGTTTGTCGCCTATAAATTTGGCGATCATACGGCAGCAAGGCAAGGAAGGTTAACGCTCAATCCGCTCAAGCATCTCGATCCATTCGGGACGATTCTCATTTTTATTGCTGGGTTTGGCTGGGCAAGACCTGTACCGGTCAATCGCTTTTTCTTTAAAAATCCGCGGTTTGCTGGTATCCTTGTTTCGGTTGCAGGACCATTAAGCAACTTTTTGCTTGTCATTCTCGGCTATATCATCTTGTACGGAATGCTTGCATTTGGGGTAGGGGTAACACCAACAATCCTTGAGTTTTTCAATGTTTTTATTTGGTTGAATATGGTGTTATTTATTTTCAACTTATTGCCAGTTCCGCCGCTTGATGGCTATCGGATTATTGAGGATTTGGCTCCTGCTGATGTTCGCGCCCGGCTTACACAGTATGAAAAATACGGCATCATAATTTTTCTTATTCTTGTAATTACGCCACTTAGTTCTTATACGATTGCACCGATTTTCCATACGGTGATTCCGTTTGTATTAGGTGGGTTAAATGAATTTTTTATACAATTGCTTCGATAGGAGGATCTCTTTTTATGGAAGAAAAAAAGAAGAAAAACATTGGTTTTAACATTATAAAAACAGACCCGCTCGATGGACATAAAGGGTTTGGCAAAGGAAGCTTAAGTTTGGATAATGTCTCTCCAGTAATTGTTGATGTGGAAGCAGGAGAGGCTGAAGTAGACATTGGTGCATTGCATGCGCGTAGTGTCGTTGAAAAAGGTATTAAGTTTTTGCCGAATCGTGAAGAAGTACCAGATGCAAAGTTATATTGGCTTGTGTGGGTAACGATTGACCGCAGCGAAGAAGGGCCATACTATGCAGGGGTAACCGCATGTGAAATGACGGTGAACCGCGAAATTCGCCGCGGTTATAAATCATTGCCAGAACATGTCAATCGTCTTGATAAATCAATCAAACGTCACATCATCGTTGACCATATGGATGACAAGTCGAAGCAAATTTTAGCGACCTACCTGGAAGGCCATGATGCGGGTATGTGGGGGCGTTCGCCGGAACAGTTGAAGAAGGGTTTATCGCAGATTAACGGGCAGTAATTCCCTACTTCAAGACTTTGCTTTGAGGACCAATAAAGGATAAGTTGGGTAAATGCCCGATTGGCGAGATAAGATTTTTCTTTGGGCTTCAGCCCGAAAGAATTATCAATCAGGCTCCGCGTGACTAACCATTAGATCAGAGGGGGATGAAGAAAATCCCCTCTGATGGAAGTTTCGCTTTATTGGGATAATTATCCTAAAAAATACTTGCCTTCAAGTTGGAGAAAATGTAAACTAAAAACGACATGGACACACGTCAGACTAGGACGTAAAAAACCGCGAAGCCGTTTGGCTCGCGGTTTTTTACTAGAAAAGAAAGTATAAATTTCAGAAGTTAGAACTGACTAGCTCCAGCGCCTAGGGGCTCGAGGTCATAAGTCAATCCGCCGTGAAGGTTAAAGAGCAACCTTCTCGTCGGCTTGCCTTATGCTTGTCGCCCCTGAGCAAGGCGCTTGCGCTTTTTTACCTTCCAAAGATTCGTTTATACCATGGTTTCTTTTCCTGTCGTTGTTCATGCTTTTCCTCTTTAGGCGCTTCGTCGTCATCGAGGTGCTCGATACAGTATTCCAGTGGCTCAGTTCCTGCTTTGAAGTAGGTGAGGCGCTGGACTGGACAGCTTTCAGTCGCGAGTTTTCCGTTATCGGGATTCACATAAACACCCACGGTGCCGTCGGGTGCAGCAAATGATTCCACAGGTTCGTCTTGAAGCGATGTTTCCATAAAATCAAACCAGATATCTTTGCTATACACTTTTTCGGTGGTAAGACTGATCGTTTTCCCTTTATCATAGCCAGTCCAGACAGACGCGACAAGTTGCGGGGTATAGCCAATCATCCAGCTGTCCGTATTCGTTGATCCTGATTTTCCTGCATATGGACGGCTCAGCTCATCGGCCATCGTAATCCCTGTAACCGCAGAATAGCCGTTAAGTTTCGGATCGAACATGCCGGTCATCATATGGCTCATGACGGAAGCAAGCTCTGGCTGCAAAACTTGTCTTTCTTTTTCCTCATGCTCATAAATGACCTCGCCATTATGATTTTCGACGCGCTCAATAAAGACCGGCTCAACCCATTTCCCACCATTGGCAAGCATGCTGTAGGCGGAAGTTAATTCAACGACTCTAACCCCAGATGTACCGAGAGCGAGCGATGGAACTTGCGTCATTTTCGTCGTTAAGCCAAAGATTTTTGCCGTCTCAACGAGCGTTCTCTCGCCGAGGAATAAATGCGTTTTCACAGCGTAAACATTATCGGATAAGGCCAACGCCTGCGCCATCGTAATTTCATCGTTTGCATATTTATTATTAAAATTATGCGGTGTATACTCAGAGATCCCGTCATCAAAGCGAAATGTCGTCAGCTCACTTTTCATCGTCGTCGATGGGGTAAACCCATGTTCAAGCGCAGCATAATATAAGAGTGGCTTAATGGTTGAACCGGGCTGACGTACAGCTTGAATGGCACGGTTAAACGGGCTTTCCTGATAATTTCTTCCGCCAATCATCGCAGTCACATGGCCATTCTCAGGATTCATCGCTACAAAGGCCGTTTGAATTTCTGAGTCGTCGGCAATCGTGTTGGCAATGATTTCCTCAGCGATTTTTTGCTGCTCTAAATTGAGCGTCGTGATGATCTTTAATCCACCAAGGGCAATCGTCCGTTCATCGAGATTTAACTCGTATTTAAGCTCGTTTTGAACGGCGTCGAGAAAATACGGAGCGTGACCAAGTTCTCCTGATGGATGCTTGCCGACATAACGCAATCGCTCGCGCGTAGCCCTTGCTGCTTCTTCCTCATCAATATAGCCTTTCGTCGTCATCGCTGTTAGAATTGTAGCTTGGCGATTTTCTGCCTTTTCCTCATTCGCCAATGGCGAGTAAAGACTTGGTCCTTTCGGAATCCCCGCAAGCATCGCGGCTTCTGCAAGCGATAGCTCTTTCGCATCTTTTCCAAAATAGAACTGGCTGGCCGCTTGCACACCATAGGCGCCATTTCCGTAATAAATCGTATTTAAATAGCCTTCAAGAATTTCATTTTTTGAATAATTCATTTCCAGGCGAATCGTATAAAAAGCTTCCGTCAGCTTTCGCTTCCACGTTTTATCGTGTTCAAGATATAGATTTCGGGCATATTGCTGGGTAATCGTGCTTGCTCCTTGTACCTTTGCCATCGCTTTTATATCAGCAATTGCGGCTCCAGCAATCCGTTTAAAATCAAAGCCATGATGGGCGTAAAATTGACGGTCTTCAATTGAAATCGTCGCTTTAACGAGATGCGGAGAAATATCTTTTAGTGGCACCCAATACCGTTTTTGACCATTATGACTTTCCCCAATAACGGTTCCGTCGGCCGACATAATAATCGTTGACTGTGGGACAGAAAGTTGCGGTGGGCCGAGCAGTTTCGCATATCCAATCACCGAAAAATAACAAAGTAAAAATAAGGCCGTGACAATCATCCCAATGAAAAGGAGTGCTCGGAAAACCTTCAATGTTTTTCTAAACCGCTGATCTGTCATGATTTCCATCGCAAACATCCCCCCTTTTTTTTAAAAAGCAAAGTATAATCTGTAATAATTTTTAAAAAGCCTATTAACCATTATGAAATGATTTTTTAAGATTTAAACATTAATATCTATAAAAACAACAAACAATCATAAAAAAATCTTGCATTTTCAGGAGATTGAACTATACTTTTTCTGTTGTTTCTATGTTTTTAACAGACAACTTAGGGAAACATAAATTCATACGATGACTAATTTATGTCGAAAGGAATGAACCGTATGGGTGGTCTGTGGTTTACCGAAAAACAAACGGATAGCTTTGGCATTACGATGAAAGTGAATCGGACGTTACATACAGAAAAAACAGATTTTCAACAGCTAGAGATGGTCGACACCGAAGAGTGGGGCAGAATGCTTTTGCTTGACGGAATGGTGATGACGTCTGTTAAAGATGAATTCGTTTATCATGAAATGGTCGCACATGTTCCGTTATTTACCCATACAAACCCGAAAAATGTGCTAGTTGTCGGTGGCGGCGATGGCGGGGTCATTCGCGAAGTATTAAAGCATCCGCAAGTGGAAAAGGCGACCCTAGTTGATATTGACGGCAAAGTGATTGAGTATTCAAAGAAATTTTTACCGGAAATTGCCGGGAAGTTAGACGACCCGCGTGTCGATGTCCAAGTAGGCGATGGCTTCATGCATATTGCCGAAAGCGAAAATGCGTATGACGTCATTTTGGTCGATTCCACGGAGCCTGTTGGTCCAGCAGTGAATTTATTTACGAAAGGATTTTATGCGGGGATTGCGAAAGCGTTAAAGGAAGATGGCCTGTTCGTGGCGCAGTCGGACAATCCGTGGTTTAAAGCCGATTTGATTCGCAATGTACAAAAAGACGTAAAAGAGATTTTCCCGATTACCCGTCTGTATGTCGCTAATATCCCTACGTATCCTAGTGGCCTTTGGGCGTTTACAATCGGTTCAAAAAAATATGACCCGTTGGCAGTAAGTGATGAGCGCTTCCATGAAATAGACACGAAGTATTACACGAAAGAGCTGCATAAAGCATGTTTCGTGCTGCCGAAGTTTGTTCAAGATTTACTTTTATAAATAAATGAGATGGTTTTGTTGAGGAGGGGAAATGTATGCGTTTTGATGAAGCGTATTCTGGCAATGTATTTATCGGTACGAACGCCGATTTTAATGAAAGTAATGTGGTCCTTTACGGGATGCCGATGGACTGGACGGTGAGCTACCGTCCAGGCTCGCGGTTTGGCCCGGCAAGAATTCGTGAAGTGTCAGTCGGACTTGAGGAGTACAGTCCGTATCTTGATCGCGAATTGCACGAACTAAAGTATTTTGATGCCGGAGACATCCCGCTTCCATTTGGAAACCCGCAAAAGAGCCTTGATTTAATTGAAGACTTTGTCAGCAAGCTGCTTACTGAAGGGAAATTTCCGCTTGGAATGGGCGGAGAGCATCTCGTTTCCTGGCCGGTCATGAAGGCATTCGCGGCGAAATATAAAGATTTAGCGATTATTCATATGGATGCTCATACTGACTTGCGTGAGGATTATGAAGGGGAGCCGCTGTCCCATTCGACACCGATTCGAAAAATTGCTGAACATATTGGTCCGGAAAATGTGTTTTCCTTTGGAATTCGCTCCGGGATGAAGGAAGAATTCGACTGGGCGAAACAGGTCGGCATGCATATATCAAAATTTGAAGTGCTTGAGCCGTTAAAAGAGATGCTTCCGAAGCTTGCCGGACGCCCGGTATACGTGACGATTGACATCGATGTTCTCGACCCAGCCCATGCACCTGGTACAGGAACAGTCGATGCCGGGGGAATTACCTCGAAAGAGCTGCTCGCCTCGATTCATGCGATTGCTCGCTCCGAAATAAATGTCGTTGGTGCCGATTTAGTAGAAGTTGCCCCAATTTATGATCATTCAGAACAGACAGCAAATACCGCGAGCAAGCTGATTCGTGAAATGATGCTCGGGTTTGTGAAATAATCATCTAGGAAGAGCTGACCGTTTGCGTCAGCTCTTTTACTATTTAGCTTGCGAAACTTGGAATGAAAATGGCTGTTTTGGTCAAACTTAACTTGTTGTCCGTTTGGAAGTTCTTGCGATTTTTACATACAATATTTATACTTGAAGATTATAATAGAGTTATTAAAGCAGTGAGGATGTGTTGCTTGTGTCTGCCGTGAAGATAACGGTGAATACGGCCGTCGATGGGGAAGTATATGAATTGGTGACTTTTGGCCAATATTATCAAAAAGGGGCGAGCAAGTATCTTCAATATGAAGAGAGCATCCCTGAGGGAACGATTCGCACGACCGTCAAGTTGAATAACGAAGAAGTGCTCATCCTTCGCAAAGGAGCCGTCGATATGAGGCTTCATTTAGTCTTAAATAAAAAAACACCGGGAACCTATCATACGCCGCTTGGGCTGCTCATGACTGAAGCGGATACGAAGCAAATCGAAATCGCCGAGGGACGGGTAAAAGTCCGTTACGATTTGACGATTCAAGGTTCTCATGCAGGTACATATGAGATGAACATTAATTACCGGACTGACCAGGAGGTACAGGAATGAATGTCGTTGAACAGGTGCAAACGAAACTGAAAGAAGAAATTAAGGCGGCCGTTTTAAAAGCCGGTCTCGCAGAAGAAGCGCAAATCCCTGATGTCGTTCTTGAGCTGCCAAAGGAAAAGGCACATGGCGATTACGCAACAAATATGGCGATGCAGCTTGCCCGCATTGCGAAAAAGCCGCCACGGAAAATCGCCGAAGAGCTTGTCGAGCAATTCGATAAAGGCAAAGCATCGATTGAAAAAATTGAAATCGCTGGGCCAGGATTTATTAATTTTTATATGAATAATCGTTATTTAACCGATTTAATTCCAACGATTTTACAAGCAGGCGAGCGTTATGGTGAATCGGCAATCGGCAATGGCCAGAAAGTTCAAGTCGAGTTTGTTTCAGCAAATCCGACGGGCGATCTCCATCTCGGTCATGCCCGCGGCGCTGCAGTTGGTGATTCGCTCTGCAAGGTGCTCGCAAAAGCAGGCTATGATGTCAGCCGTGAATATTATATTAATGACGCCGGCAATCAAATTAACAATCTTGCCTTATCGGTGGAAGCGCGTTACTTCCAAGCGCTTGGGGTTGAAAAAGAAATGCCTGCGGATGGCTATCATGGTGCCGATATTATCGGAATTGGCAAGCGCTTGGTAGAAGAACATGGCGATAAATTTGTCGAAATCGATGAAAAAGAACGTTTTGAAACGTTCCGTGATTACGGCTTAAAATATGAAATGGAAAAGCTTAAGCAAGATTTAGAGAGCTTCCGCGTCGGATTTGATGTGTGGTACTCTGAAACGTCGCTTTACGAGAATGGAAAAATCGATGAAGCGCTCGCCGTTTTAAAGGAAAAAGGCCATATTTATGATGAAGATGGGGCGACATGGTTCCGCTCAACGCCATTTGGCGATGACAAAGACCGAGTGTTAATTAAGCAGGATGGCTCCTACACGTATTTGCTGCCAGATATTGCTTACCATAAAGATAAGCTTGAGCGTGGATTTGAAAAGCTAATTAATATTTGGGGTGCGGACCATCATGGCTATATCCCAAGAATGCGTGCGGCGATTCAGGCGCTTGGCTATGACGAGGATACGCTTGAAGTCGAAATCATTCAGCTTGTGCATTTATATAAAAATGGCGAGAAAATGAAGATGAGCAAACGGACGGGGAAAGCGGTAACGATGCGTGACTTAATCGATGAGGTCGGCCTCGATGCGACACGTTACTTCTTTGCGATGAGAAGTTCGGATACACATATGGATTTTGACCTTGATTTGGCTGTCTCGCAATCAAATGACAACCCGGTCTATTATGCCCAATATGCGCATGCGCGGATTTGCAGCATTTTGCGTCAAGCAGAAGAAGCCGGCCTCACTGTTTCTGATCGTGCCGACCTTAGTCTAGTTGGTGCTGAAAAGGAAGTCGATTTGCTGAAGAAACTGGGCGAATTCCCGCAAGCAGTTGCTGAGGCAGCGGAAAAACGCGTGCCGCATCGTGTGCCGAATTATATATTTGAACTGGCATCCACCTTCCACAGCTTCTACAACGCGGAAAAGGTGTTAGATCTAGAGGAAAAAGAACGCACTGCGGCACGTTTAAGTTTAATAAAATCAGTCCAAATCACGCTGCAAAATGCTTTGGATTTAATCGGGGTATCAGCTCCGGAAAAAATGTAATAGTTGGATAAGTACTAGCGGTAAAACCGTTTCGTGTTGTTATCGCTAGTACTAGCAAGATAATTTGGACTTAAAAGATGAATTGGTCATAATTAGGCTTGTGTTTATTGCTAGTACAGGGATTAACGGTGATAATTGGGCTGGTTTATTGTAGTACAGGGATTAACGGTGATAATTGGGCTGGTTTATTGCTAGTACGTGGATTAACGGTGATAATTGGGCTGGTTTATTGTAGTACAGGGATTAACGGTGATAATTGGGCTGGTTTATTGCTAGTACGTGGATTAACGGTGATAATTGGACTGGTTTATTGCTAGTACAGGGATTAACGGTGATAATTGGACTGGTTTATTACTAGTACTCGGATTAACGCAATTTTTAGCCGATTTATATTGCTAGTACTGGGATTAAAGCGGCCTTCTGACCTTCTTTTAATGCCAGTACTGGGATTAAAAGCATATTTTACAGTGTTTTATTACGAGTACTAGCAATATATCAACGAAATTTGTTGTTTTTAATGCTAGTACTTGGATTAAAAAACGCGTTACCAGCATTATCGCTCAAAAAGTCCATGGATTTCTTCGGTCAAATGTTCATAGAAGGACATTTGACCTTTTTTATTTTCATAAAATCAACATCTCGTAAGTACTTTTAAAAACAGATTCCATGGATAAGATAGCTAGTATTATTTTGCGATAATGGTAAGTTTAGTATGATTAATAGAAACGGATTTTTTTAAAGACAATACATGCAAAGAATTAGGTGAAATAATGAAGACAATCACTGAGGAAATAAAACAAGATAATTATAAAGTTTTTGCGTTATTAAGCAAATATTTGAATGATGCCCCTGACTTCATTGAGAAGGAGGAGGTTGATGAGCTTGTCGAAAGCGGCGTTTCTTATGAATATGCGTTTGCTTTGTTATTAGCTGCTGCGTTCGGTCTTGATATTGTGGATAATGTTGAGGATAAGGAATTTTTCAATCATTATTTTACAAAAATGATCCATAAACTTGATGTAAATGAATATGCGAATAACCCGTATTATCAGCAGATTCACATTCCTACAGTGAAAATAGGCGATAGTGAACTAAAATATGAAAAGTTTAAAGCTTATGAGGGATTTGTTTGTAACGATATTATTCAAACAAAACAGCGGAGACAAATTCCGCAAATCGGCTTTTTTCAACAAGAATTTAAGTTTCCGGCGATTTTAGAAAAGGAAAGAATTTGGATGACGATTACTCCAAATGAAATTGAAACGATGCGAGAGCCAGTTGAACAAGCTGTTGGGAACGTTCTTACCTTTGGGTTAGGACTTGGTTATTATGCGTATATGGTTTCGGAAAAAGAGAGTGTTGAAAGTGTTACAATTGTTGATAACAATCAAGAAATCATCGATTTATTTCAACAATATATTTTGCCACAATTTAAAAATAAACAAAAAGTGACGGTCATTAAAGCAGATGCGTTTAAGTATGCCGAAACGGATATGGCTCATGGCAAATACGATTTTGTGTTTACTGATTTATGGCATGATGTTTCCGATGGAATTGAAATGTATTTAAAAATGAAAACGTATGAAAAACAATGTCCTGATACGGTGTTTACCTATTGGATTGAAAAATCGATTTTATGCTATTTATAACCGATTTTTGCATCTCCGCCTCGATATGATATCGAGGTTTTTTGCTAGTAGCAGCAGGGCAACTACGACTTAGGGGCTCGTCAATTTTAAGTTTGAAAGTTTGAATTGCGGACTTCTTGTACGGTATCGTATACACGAGGAGTGATTTTATGAATGAAACAATAAATGGATTAAAAGATCATCGGTCTGTACGGGAATTTGATTCCGAAAAAGAAGTAAGTGAAGTGCAGGTGAAAGCAATCGTCGAGGCGGCGATGGCGGCACCCAATTGGATCAATGGTCAACAGGTGAGCATCATTGAAGTCAGAGATTCGGACAAGAAAGCGACAATTGCGAAAGCGGCTGGCAACCAAAGGTGGATTGAAGAAGCACCTGTATTCCTACTGTTTTGCCTCGATTTTCATCGTGCAAAGCTAGCGGCTGAAAAAAACGGTGCATCATTGCAAGTTGTTGAAGATTTGGAGTCGGTTATTGTCGGATCAACAGATGTTGGAATTGCTCTCGGAACCGCGGTGGTTGCTGCGGAATCAATGGGATTTGGGACGGTGCCGATTGGGGGAATAAGAAAAAATCCGCAAGTTCTTATCGAGATGTTGAATCTACCGGAGTATGTATTCCCAGTTTCAGGGCTTGTTGTCGGTAACCCAAGGGCGATTCCTGAGCAAAAACCGCGGTTGCCTCTTCAGGCTACTTTTCATAAAGAACAGTATAACGCGGAAGTTCAAAAAGAGCTGATTGATGAATATGATGAGACAGTTTCATCGTATATGGCTGAAAGAACGCAAGGGGAAGATGCAAGTAACTGGTCAAGGAAAGTTGCTCGTTTTTATGATACAGGTATCGATTCGTATAAAAAACATACAAGTTCAACGTTAAAGCAGCAAGGGTTTCTTAAAAGAGACTAATTAAGAGTTAACTTACTGTCGAGCTAGGAACAAATTAAAAACGAAAGAAAACACGATTTATGGGGCTGATAATAGGCCCTTTTTTTTATGCAATTTTTCAATTGAATTTTTGATTACTGATTTAGCCACCGGCGTGAAGGGAAAAAGCGCGAAGAGTAGGTTTATTTAGTTTAAATAATGGGAAACATTGGGTAATGGATAGTAAGGGAGGGTTGAGAAATGATATTTTCTGAGACAGAAGCGATTTTTACTCGAACGAAAGAAGCATTATTGGAGTTTATGGCAATTATTACGCCAATTATTGAAAATGCCAAAGACGACCATGAACGTCTATATTGGCATCATATTTACGAAGAAGAAGAACATCGTTCAGATCGCTTAGATGTACTGTTGCCAAAAATTCAAGCGGTTTTAAACAATGAAAGGGATATAGCCAATAACAAGTTTGAATTTGTTCATCTCTTGCAAGATATAAGCCTAGAGAAATTCGGTTTACATAATTTTTTGGAACATCTCGATTTATCGCTTTTCCAGTTCAAAGAAACAGAGCATGAAGGGAAAATTCAATCATTACGTGACTTAACTTACGATGATTATCAGCAAATGAAAGGGATTCTCGAAAGATTGAATCAAGAGTTCCAAGTAGGACAAGAATTTCATATGTCCATTCCGACCGATGAAAAGGATGGAAAAGCCGCAAGTTTAAAAATAGATGCCTATACAGACCATCAAGTGAAGGATTCTTCAACAACGTCAGACCATTTTTTTAGAAAAAAATTAACTGTTGGTAGTTTGAAACAAACATAGGAAATAGGGAGAAGTGATAATTATGGATAAGTCGATTCAATTTTCCGAGTCTTTTCTCTCGAGAGAGGAATGGCATGAGCTTGACCAAACGGTTTTTGAAAGTGTAAAAAGGCAGCTAGTCGGGAGAAGGTTTATTGATATTTACGGCCCTCTAGGTGAGGGAGTACAATCAGTAACAAATGATATTTATGAAAACCCTGAACAAGGTTCCTTAAGTTTTCACGGTGAGGAGCTTGGGATTTCTGTTCCTACGAGAAGAATCAATTTGACGATTCCGCTATTATACAGAGATTTTATGTTATATTGGCGCGATATTCAGCAAGCGAAAACGATAGGCAGCCCGATTGATTTCTCCGCTTCAGCGAACGCGGCGCAGCAATGTGCCTTACTTGAGGATGATTTGATTTTTAACGGTTCAAAGGAATTTGATATACAAGGGATTATGAATGTTAAAGGGAAAATATCCCATATTCGCAGCGATTGGATGGAATCAGGCAATGCATTTAGCGATGTCGTTGAAGCGAGAAATAAATTGCTTAGAATGAGTCATACTGGACCGTATGCGCTCGTCCTGTCACCTGAATTGTATGCGCTAATTCACCGAGTCCATCAAGGAACGCATGTGCTTGAGATTGAGCATATTCGTGAGCTGATGACAGCGGGTATTTATCAATCGCCAATGATTAAGAGCGGTACAGGGGTGGTCCTTGATGCCGGAAAACAAAACATTGATTTAGCGATTGCAAGTGACTTTGATACTGTTTTCTTAGATCAAGATAATATGAATTTTTATTTCCGTGTCTATGAAACGGTTGTTCCGAGAATAAAGCGCCCAACAGCGATATGTACTTTAGAAGATGATTCGGAATAATAACGAAAACTCGATGATTGGCAAGCGCTTAGGACGAAGACAAAGGCGTAGTTGCGTTAGGAAAGGCAAATTCGGAAAATTTATATAGTCCAATTAGCTAGTAAAAAAACAGCAGGGTAGGCGACCTGCTGTTTTTAAAAATTCAAGTTTTCGATGATCCAGCTCCAGCGCTTTTTTTCAAGCAATGGAGTGGATTTTCTTGGTTGAATAAATGATGTTGGTGTTAACTTCATTTTTAGCGGCAGTCAGACTAATATCTTCAATCATCATTCTCGCCTCTTCAAGGAAAATAGGGTTGATGCTATCTTGGTTGACTTTAAATAATTTCTTTAAGTATTTCACTTTTTCCTTAGTTTTGAAACTTTTATATGCTTGATTCTTTAATTCATAGATTTTTTTATGCCGTGGTTCTTCCATAAGACTAAGTTCAGAGATATTGACAATCATGTTTTGCTGATCTTCAGTCATAAATCCAATTGAATAAATGGACGAACCGAATAAATCAATATGAGTGATAACGGCATTCCGATAAACTTCGCCCGTACGAAGACGTAAAGTTTTCACTTCGGTTGCACCGCCAATTTTACGTTCATTTTTGAGTAGTTTAAAAATATCATTAAGCCCATTAATTTGATATGCCATGTTTTCATCTCCTCTTTTTAACGATTAAGGAATCATCCGCGCCATTGAGAATAATTTTCATTATCATTATTATACAAAGGGAAACACCGTAGGGCAATAGGGGGCTTGTGACAAAATATTGAAATTGGGGGTCAGACCCCCGCTCAAGTAAAGCGTTACCGCAATGGGGGTCAGACACCGAAGGAAGGTGAACAGATGAAAAAATTAACAATTGGTTCGTTAAAGTATGGAGTGACAAATAAACACGTATTCATTCAGCCACCTGAAGCTTCCGAAAGACAAGCAATCAGCGAAACAAAACGGACGGTAAAAGTGGAACAAAAACAACAGGCTTTTCATGTAGAGGTGATGAGAGGGCATTCAATTTTAGCTGCGGCCCTAGAGCAAAAGATTCCATTGAAATATAGCTGTAATAAAGGCGTATGTGGGAAGTGTAAGGTAAAAGTATTAGCTGGAGATTCACATCTTCACCCACCTAATCATCTCGAAGAGGAAAAATTAAATGAACAGATCCAAAGTCATTACCGTCTTGCTTGTCAAGCGGTGGCGAAATGACTTTTTAGGGGACCCGCGCCTGTGGGTAAACTGTTACCGCAATGGGGGTTTGTTATGGAAAAAATTAGGGAAACGGCAGAACCGTCCCCCTGTTTCGCTAACACTCCAAAACTCCGCCGGTGATGCGTTTGATGCCACGGATTTTACTTAGATTTTCGATCAAGGCCAAGGCGGCTTGGTCTTTTCGTTTTGCTTCAATCATAAAATCGACATCTTCGCCGAGTTCACGGACGATCTTGATGAGTGGTTTAACAAATTCAACATCAACATAATCGGCATGGGCACGATAGGCGCTTTCCGACTTTGGGGACGAAAGATGGATTTTTGGGCGCATGCCGATTCGCTTCCATGTAGAGAAGCAGGCAGGAAGCAGCTCCTCAAGCGGCATTTCACAAGGATTGGCCATGTGATGATGGTAATCAAACACGAACGGTATCTCCTCTTTTTGACAAGTCCGCCATGTTTCCTCAGCATCATATGTTTTATCGTCGTTTTCCAATGTCATCCGATGTTTAATCGCCAGCGGCAGCTTTTGTAAATTTTTATGAAAGCGAACCAATGTCTCTGGCTTATTTCCGTAGGCGCCGCCAATATGAATATTGATGACCGCATCGTTTTCTAACCCCATTGCTTCAAGCATCTCGTAATGATAGCTCATATCGATGACGGCATTGTCGGAGACTTCGGGTCTTGTCGATGTAAAAAGTGTATATTGATTTGGGTGAAAGCTTGTCCGCAACCCCTTTGCTTTGGCGAGGTTTCCGATTCGCCGCCATTCATCTACAAACGGAGTAACAAAGTCCCAGCGCACCTCTGGATGGGTCGCGAGTGGGACGATGGAACTAGAAAACCGATACAATGGAAGTTGATGAGCAAGATTATAATGAATCATTCGTTCTGTACTTTCAAGATTGAGGCGTGTTATGGTCAAAAGCTTTTCCATCCGCTCCGCTTTTGGTAATTGGCGATAGCGGGTGAAGGTCATCGTTCGTGATGGGGAGGCTTCCCATAAGGAAATCGCCGTTGAAACATAACCGAAGCGGATGAACATGGTAAACTCCTTTCCACATAAGAACCTTATAAAAAATAGGAGACCGTCTGTGCGGCTCGTTCTTTTAAACTCCTGAACGGATTGAAGCGGTTCAAATCTCTTAGGGCAACTGGACGTGAATCTTGCAAGTCTTGATGCAAAATCGTCTGCACCCGTTCAATGAACTCACGATTAAAAATTAAACAATTTAGCTCAAAATTTAAGAACATGCTGCGTTTATCAAAATTGGCAGTGCCGAGGTCGCAAAATTTATCGTCGATGACAAGGACTTTTGCATGATAAAAGCCTTTTTTATACTGATAGACGGAGGCCCCTTTTTTAATGAGCTTGCGCAAATACGTATATGAAGCTTCCTTCACGAGGATATGGTCGGCCTTAAAGGGGACGAGAATGGTAATTGATATGCCACGATCAAGTGCAGAAAGCAGTCGGTTAAAAACTTTTTCACTCGGAATAAAATACGGGGTACCGATGAATATCGAACGTTCGGCCACCGAAAGTAATTCATCTAAAATTGCCTCTAATTGTTTACCTTCTGACGGAACAAATTGATGACGGGTTTCTCCTTGTTGTAAGGAAGGAAAATATTGTTGGTTATGCAGCAAATTGACTTTTGTGGCGCGTTCCCAATCTAAAAGGAATTTTTTCTGTAAATCCTGTATGCCTTCGCCAGTCAGCTTTAGATGGTAATCACGCCATGGATTTAACTTTTTATCTTGATCGACGTATTCATTGCCGACATTATATCCGCCCGCATAGCCAATTTTGCCATCGATGACAGTAATTTTGCGGTGGTTTCTAATTTGCGAGTTGTAAAATAAAAACGGAAACTTTGGAACTTGGCTGTACGAGAATTCGATACCGTGCGCTTTTAACTTTTTAATGTTTTTTCGTGAGATGCTGCAGCCAACCCAATCAACAAGCAGGCGAACTTCGACGCCTTCCTTCGCTTTTTCTTTTAAAATCGCGAGGAATTTATGACTGATTTCATCATTTTTAACGATATAAAACAGGATATGAATATGCTCTTTTGCTTTTCTCAACTCGGCAAAATAATCTTCAAACAGTTCCGGTCCGTGTGTGAAGATGCCAAGCTGACTCTTTCTTACAGGAAAATACGTTTTATTCACCTTAGCAAGATGAAGTCTTCTTCCAATGGTAAAGTCGAGTGCCAGCAATAGGGTGATGCCAATTAAAATGACTAGTATCCAAAATGCAATCTCCACAGCAATCCGGCTCCTTTATTTAAAGTTTTACAAGGAAATGCAGGGTTTTTATTATTGTTACCGAAAAGACAATATATATGACCGTAAGACAACAAGGAAAGAAATAGTAAATTTTTATAAAAAATGGTTGACTGAGCGCTCGCTCATATTATAATAGAGATAAGATATTTTCTGAAAATTTTATTCTTTTGAAATTTTCATGTATAATAAAAAACAAAAAAGAAAGGGGTAAAAAAATGAGTGGTCTTCTATGGATTAACTTGATCGCGCTTATCTTTGTCATTGTTTATGCGATCAGTTTATTTGTCTATGTCATCATGACAAGAATCCAGTATATTAAGCTCGGGAAAAAATCAGAGTTTACTCTCGACTTAAAAGAAAGGGTCAACGCACTGTTAATTAATGCTTTTGGACAGCGGAAAGTATTTAAAGATAAGAAAAGCGGTATTATGCATCTTATTTTATTTTATGGGTTTTTTATTATCCAAGTAGGACTCCTCGAGTTAATTATAAAAGGGTTTATTAATGGATATGAATTTCCTCTAGGTGCTGCGCATAAATATTTCAGTCTCATCCAGGAGTGGACAACATTTTTGATGATGGTGGCAATTATCTATGCATTTTACCGTCGCTATGGCGAAAAACTAAATCGCCTACAATGGAAGCGTGATGGAAAAGCAGCATTTGTCTATATCGCTTTGTTTATCCTATCCTTTTCGATTCTTTTAGGCTTAGGTTTTGAACAAGTAATGCTAGGAATGGAGCCAAACTTTGTTTATGCACCGTTTTCTGGAATTGTTGCCGTTTTATTTGCTGGTGTTGGCGCAACTGCAGGGCAGGTTTTATTTTATGCGATGTGGTGGGTTCACATGTTGGTTGTCTTCTCATTTATGGTGTTCGTTCCGCAATCAAAGCAATTCCACGAGCTCCTTGCAATGGTCAATATTTTTGTTAAGAAAAACGGTTCAATAGGAAAACTTTCGAAAATTGATTTTGAAGACGAAGAAGCAGAATCATTCGGGGTCGGAAAAATCACCGACTATACGCAACAACAAATGATTGATTTTTACGCATGTGTTGAATGTGGACGTTGTACAAATATGTGTCCAGCAACAGGAACAGGAAAAATGTTATCGCCGATGGATTTAATTGTAAAAATGCGTGACCATCTGACGAATTATGGTGCCGCGGTCACTTCAAAGCAGCCTTGGGTACCGGCATTTGCCTTTGCGAATACAACCGGAAACCGCCTTGCACTTGCGAGTTCAGGTAAGGGTGCTGAAGAAGCAGCTGTCGGTCTTGCTTATGAACCAAGTCTAATTGGCGAAGTTATTACTGAAGAAGAAATTTGGGCTTGTACAACATGCCGAAACTGTGAAGACCAATGTCCAGTAATGAACGAGCATGTTGAAAAGATTATAGATTTGCGTCGTTATCTCGTTCTGACAGAAGGGAAAATGGATCCTGATGCTCAGCGTGCGATGACGAATATCGAGCGTCAAGGAAACCCATGGGGCTTGAATCGTAAAGAGAAGGAAAACTGGCGTACACTTCGTGAAGATGTTGTCATCCCGACGGTAAAAGAAGTGAAAAAAGCAGGCGACGAATTTGAATACTTATTCTGGGTCGGCTCAATGGGATCATTCGACAACAGAAGTCAGAAGATTGCGTTAAGTTTTGCGAAATTATTAAATGAGGCCGGCGTGAAGTTTGCGATTTTAGGAAATAAAGAAAAGAACTCCGGCGATACACCGAGACGACTTGGAAATGAGTTCCTCTTCCAAGAGTTAGCAACAAATAATATTGCCGAGTTTGAGAAAAACGATGTCAAGAAAATCATCACGATTGATCCGCATGCATATAACATCTTTAAAAATGAGTACCCTGATTTTGGCTTTGAAGCGGAAGTTTATCATCATACGGAATTGTTAGCGGAGCTTGTCAAAGAAGGAAAGCTTGTTCCGAAAAATTCCATCGATGAAACGATCGCCTTCCATGATTCTTGTTATCTCGGCCGTTACAACGAAGTATTTGACGCGCCGCGCGATATCATTAAAGCAATTCCTGGTGTTCAATTGAAGGAATTGGAGCGTAATCGTGAGGAAGCGATGTGCTGTGGGGCCGGCGGTGGCTTGATGTGGATGGAAGATGATACTGGACATCGTATCAATGTCGCTCGAACAGAGCAGGCACTTGCCGTTAATCCGACCGTGATTTCAGCAGGCTGTCCGTATTGCTTAACGATGCTTTCTGATGGAACAAAGGCAAAAGAAGTGGAAGATACTGTAAGTACGTATGATGTAGCAGAATTGCTTGAAAAATCGATCTTCGGTGAGGGCGAAAAGGTCGTATCTTAAGTTCCACACAATTAAAATTTAATCATATCTGGCTAGACAGCAAAAACGTGTTTCCGCGAAGGGTGATTCTTTGCGGAAACATGGATCTTTTTTAAAAGGGAAATGGGAATTGATGCGCGCTGATGTCGAGCGAGCGTTCAGTCGACAACGAAAAAGGGGGAAGGAAGATGGCAAAAACAGTTATTTTAGCAGGAGCGAGAACAGCTTTCGGAAAATTAGGAGGTGGCTTAAGTGGCTTTACTGCATCAGAATTAGGCGGTTTTGCTATTAAAGCGGCGTTGGAGCGAGCAAATATAGCACCTACCGACATCGGAGAAGTCATTCTTGGAAATGTTCTTCAAGGAGGACAAGGTCAGCTTCCATCGCGACAAGCATCGAGAAACGCTGGCATTCCGTGGGAAGTTCGCACAGAACTTATCAATAAAGTATGTGCTTCAGGAATGCGGAGCGTTACCCTCGGGGATGTGCTCATCCGCTCAGGCGAGGAGGAAGTCATCGTTGCCGGAGGAATGGAATCAATGAGCAATGCCCCATATGCGATGCCGAAAGCACGCTGGGGATTAAAAATGGGTGATGGTCAAGTGAAAGATTTAATGATTCATGACGGGCTCACATGTTCATTTACAGGTGTTCATATGGGGACCTATGGAAATGGCGTCGCTGCTGAACTGGAAATTAGCCGTGCCGCTCAAGATGAGTGGGCATTAAGAAGCCACCAAAGAGCGTTAGAAGCGATTGAAAAAGGTGTGTTTGCAGAGGAAATCGTTCCGATTGAAGTGCCGCAGCGAAAAGGGGAACCAGTCCTTTTTGACAAAGATGAAGCGCCGCGTAAAAATACTTCATTTGAAGGCTTGCAAAAGTTAAGACCTGTGTTTGACCATGACGGCACAATTACTGCTGGCAATGCACCAGGAATCAATGATGGAGCAGCTGCACTTGTGTTGATGAGCGAAGAACGTGCTACCAAAGAAGGCAGGAAGCCAGAAGCAATCATCCTTGCCCATACAGCGATTGCGACGGAAGCGAAGGATTTCCCGAAAACACCAGGAATCGTCATTAATGAACTATTAAAAAAATCAGGTAAGACCGTTGATGAAATCGATTTATTTGAAATTAATGAAGCATTTGCAGCTGTTGCGCTTGCCAGCAAGCAAATTGCCGGGCTCGACCCAGAAAAAATCAATGTAAATGGTGGAGCAGTAGCGCTTGGCCATCCGATTGGCGCGAGTGGTGCACGAATTATTTTAACGTTAATGAATGAGTTAAAGCGCCGTGGAGGTGGCATTGGGATTGCTGCGATTTGTTCCGGCGGTGGTCAAGGCGATGCAATCATGATCGAAGTTAAATCATAAACGAGAGTCATAGATAGGGGGAGCAACATGGACGTACAACAAATTATGGTAATAGGTGCTGGACAGATGGGATCAGGGATTGCTCAAGTATGTGCGGCAGCTGGGTATAAAGTAATTTTGAATGACTTGAAGGCCGAGTTTGTCGAACGTGGTCTCGGAGGAATCAAGAAAAATTTATTGCGCCAAGTTGAAAAGGGACGGCTAACAGCAAAGCAGGTACAAGAGATCAGTGACCGGTTAACGGCCTCAACGAATATCGATGATGCTAAAACAGTTGATCTCGTCATTGAAGCTGCAGTTGAAAACATGGAAATTAAAGCGGCGATTTTTGCCCAACTTGATGAAATTACCCCAGCACATGCGATTTTAGCAACGAATACATCTTCGTTGCCGATTACAGAAATTGCTGCGGCGACGAAACGCCCAGAACGAGTGATTGGCATGCATTTTATGAATCCGGTGCCTGTGATGAAGCTCGTCGAAATCATCCGTGGACTTGCGACAATCGATGAGGTGTACAAAACAGTTGAAGACGTAACGAAAACGATTGGCAAGGTGCCAGTGGAAGTGAATGATGCTCCAGGATTTGTCTCAAACCGGATTTTAGTGCCGATGATCAATGAAGCAATCTTTGTTTTAAATGAAGGGATTGCGACAAAGGAAGCAATCGATGAGGTAATGAAGCTAGGAATGAACCATCCGATGGGTCCACTGAAGCTAGCCGACTTAATCGGTTTAGATACTTGTCTTTTTGTATTGGAAACGCTTTACGAAGGGTATGGTGACCCGAAATATCGTCCTTGTCCATTATTAAGGAAATATGTAAAAGCTGGCTACCTTGGACGCAAAACGGGTCGCGGTTTCTATCAATACGAATAACAGCATTATGCAAAGAAACATACAAATTGCTGCAAGAATTACGCAAAGGAAAATAAAAATTGTTGCAAGAATTACGCAAAGAAAAATACCAATTGTTGCAAGAATCTCGCAAAGAAAAATACAAATCACAGCATGAGCTCGCAAAGAAAAAAGCCAAGCACAGCATGAATCTAGCAAAAGAAAGAATCCGAATAACAGCATGAATTCGGCAATGAAAATATACGAATAAAAGCATGAATTCGGAAAAAAATTAGAAAATAGTGGGGGAATTGAGATGAATTTTAAATTAACTGAAGAACATGAAATGATTCGTAAAATGGTCCGCGATTTTGCTAACAATGAGGTTGCACCATCTGCTGCTGTACGTGATGAGGAGGAAACCTTTGACCGCGGTATTTTCGATAAAATGGCGGAGCTTGGCCTTACAGGTATTCCGTGGCCGGAGGAGTATGGCGGAATTGGCAGCGATTATTTAGCGTACTGTATTACCATTGAAGAGCTTTCGCGTGTCTGTGCATCTACAGGCGTGACATTATCCGCACATACATCGTTGGCAGGTTGGCCAATTTTCAAATTCGGTACAGAAGAGCAGAAACAGAAGTATTTAAGACCAATGGCTCAAGGTGAGATTATTGGAGCTTACGGTTTAACGGAACCTGGAAGCGGTTCTGATGCTGGCGGCATGAAAACAACGGCCAAACTAGTTGGCGACGAGTATATCCTTAATGGGGCGAAAATTTTCATCACCAATGGCGGTGAAGCAGGCATTTATATCGTGTTTGCGGTCGCAGAAGAAGGAACGACAGCGTTTATCGTTGAAAGTGAGTTCCCAGGCTTTTCTGTAGGGAAGAAAGAAAAGAAAATGGGAATTCGTTCGTCACCGACGACGGAACTTATTTTCGAAGATTGCCGTGTTCCGAAAGAAAATGTTCTTGGACAAGTGGGCGAGGGTTTTAAAGTAGCGATGATGACGCTTGATGGCGGTCGAAATGGAATTGCCGCACAAGCTGTCGGAATTGCCCAAGGTGCTTTAGATTCAGCTGTCGAATATGCGAAAGGACGCATCCAGTTTGGGAAGCCGATTGCCAAACAACAGGGGGTTAGTTTTAAACTAGCAGATATGGCAACACAAGTAGAAGCTGCAAGACTATTAACCTATCAGGCTGCATGGCTAGAATCGGTTGGACTGCCTTACGGAAAAGAGTCGGCGATGTCTAAGTTATTTGCTGGAGATACAGCGATGAAGGTGACAACTGAAGCGGTTCAAGTGTTTGGCGGCTATGGTTATACGAAGGAATATCCAGTTGAGCGTTTCATGCGTGATGCAAAAATCACCCAAATTTATGAAGGAACACAGGAAATCCAGCGTCTTGTCATCTCAAGAATGTTAACGACTTAAATCATATAAGGGGGATCAAATAGCATGAAACGGGAGGTGTACGCCTCGGTAAAAGATGAGCGCCTAATTAAAAAAAGACGTGATCAAATGATAAAAGGGGCGGTGAACCTTTTTAAGGAAAAAGGATTTCATCGCACGACGACAAGGGAAATTGCCAGTGCTTCAGGCTTTAGTATCGGCACACTCTACGAATATATCCGAAAAAAGGAAGACATTTTATATTTAGTTGTTGACAGGATGTATGACGAGATTCGCGATCAACTGCAAAAAGATTTAGATACGAATCAAGGAACGGTGGCAAGTCTGAAGCGAGGCATTTTCTTTTATTTCCAGCAGATGGCGGAGATGGAGGAAGAAGTCCTCGTCATGTACCAGGAAGCAAAATCGCTGACGAAGGACACGCTCCCATCTGTTTTAAATAAAGAAATCGCGATGGTCGGAATGTTTGAAGATGTGATTAAAAGTTGTGTTGACAAGGGAGAACTTCACTTAACCGAAAGTCAGATTAAGATGATTGCTCATAACATCTTTGTTCAAGGACAAATGTGGGCGTTCCGGCGCTGGGCGTTGCAAAAAGAATTTTCCCTGCAAGAGTATATCGACTTGCAAATTGACCTGCTTTTTCATGGAATGAAGCAAACGAAATAAAACTAGGCGGGACAAGGAAAAATGGCTTGTAGCAATTACAAGCCATTTTTCCATTTCTATCTTGGTAAAATAAATATATAATGAGTACGTACATACTTTTTAAACATTTAATCCTGTAGGATGTGACCGTATTGAAGTTCTTTTTTACGATTGTCGGAGCTGCAGTGACAATTGGGTTGTTTCTGTTTTTATATAAACTCCAGCTTGGAGCGATTTCGTTTCTTTTATTGGCGATCTTTTTTTTCATGTTGTCTTATCGTCTATTTAACTACGGAAAGAAGAGAAAAGATAAAAAAGAGTAAACGTATAAAACGCTGGCATAAACAGGATAAAATTGTTTATAATGAAGAATATGCTTTTCGGATTGAATGCTCGATTAAGAGTGTGAATTGATAGAAAGGAAGTGCGAGTATTGAGCCTAGACCAATATTCAAAAGAAGAACTTCAAGAAATGTCTTTCATTGAAGTTGCATTTAAACTTTTAGAAGGAAAAAAACAGGCTGTTAGCTTCAACGATTTGGTTGCTGAGATCGAAAAGACCCTCGGTTTGAATGAGGCAGAAGCAACAGAGAGAATGATTCAATTCTACACAGACTTAAACATAGATGGAAGGTTTTTAAACCTTGGTGAAAACCGCTGGGGTCTTCGTGTTTGGTATCCAGTTGACCAGGCCGAAGAGGATGTCATTACACCAGTAAAGCCTCGTAAGAAAAAGGCGAAAAAGAAAGCGGTTGAAGATGACTTCGATGACATTGAAGATCTCGAAGAAGAGGAAGTGTTCGAGGATGAGTTTGATGATGATCTCGAAGATGACGACCTCTTAGATGATGACTTTGAAGAGGAAGAAGAAGAAGAAGAAGAGTTTGATGATGATCTTATCGACGATGAGGAAGAGGAAGATCTCGATATCGACGAGGAAGATCTTGATGAAGAAGAGGAAGCCGACGACGAAGAAGAACAGTAATTTTGTTCTTTTTGAACCGTAAATTAACAGCTTGACTTTTCAAACGGTCGCCTGTAGAATCATTTTTGGGCTCCTTAAAAAGGAACGGTCATATATAAGCATAAAACGCTCCCCATACTATTGCTGTGGGGCGTTTTTTTTTGTTTTTTAGGGAAAATTTTAATAGTGAATCAAAATCCATGCTCCAAAAATTAAAATGAAATATTAGCAACTAGTACACACTACATGAAAAAGAGGGGGACCATTATGACAAAGTATATTTTTGTAACTGGCGGGGTCGTATCGTCATTAGGAAAAGGGATTACAGCTGCATCTCTTGGTCGATTATTAAAAAACAGAGGCTTAAAGGTAACGATTCAGAAATTCGATCCATATATTAATGTTGATCCTGGAACAATGAGTCCGTATCAGCACGGGGAAGTATTCGTTACGGATGATGGTGCGGAAACGGATCTCGACCTTGGTCATTATGAGCGTTTTATTGACATTAATTTAAACAAGTATTCAAACGTGACAACAGGGAAAGTGTATTCAACGGTATTGAAGAAGGAACGTCGCGGTGATTATCTTGGCGGCACGGTTCAAGTCATCCCTCATATTACAAATGAAATAAAAGATAAAGTGTTCCGCGCTGGGAAAGAAACCCATGCTGATGTTGTCATCACTGAAATCGGTGGAACAGTCGGCGATATTGAGTCATTGCCATTTTTAGAAGCGATTCGTCAAATTCGCAGTGATGTTGGCAGCACAAATGTCATGTACATTCATTGCACACTTGTGCCGTATATTAAAGCGGCCGGCGAGCTAAAAACAAAGCCAACACAGCATAGCGTAAAGGAACTTCGTAGTCTTGGGATTCAACCAAATGCAATCGTCCTCCGTACGGAAATGCCAATCTCTCAAGACATGAAAGATAAAATTGCCCTGTTCTGTGATATTAATAAAGAGGCTGTGATTGAGTGTCCTGATGCGGAGACATTATACGAAATCCCACTCGATTTACAACGTCAACACCTTGATCAAATCGTTTGCAATCACTTGCAGCTTCCATGTAAAACAGCGGATATGACAGAATGGACACAGCTTGTTGACAAAGTGAAAAATTTAAGAGAAACAACGAAGATTGCCCTAGTAGGGAAATATGTGGAACTTCAAGATGCGTATATTTCTGTCGTTGAATCGTTGCGTCATGCGGGCTATGCTTATGACAGTGATATTGATATTAAGTGGGTCAATTCTGAAGAAGTGAACGCTGAAAATGTGAGCAGCCTACTTGGCGATGCTGATGGAATTTTAGTTCCTGGCGGCTTCGGTGATCGCGGAATTGATGGAAAGCTATTCGCCATTCAATATGCGCGTGAGCAAAAGGTTCCGTTTTTCGGTATTTGCTTAGGCATGCAGCTCGCGTCAATTGAATTTGCCCAAAATGTTGCCAAATTGGCTGGTGCCCATTCAGCGGAAATCGATCCGGAGACGAAACATCCGGTGATCGACCTTTTACCAGAACAAAAAGATGTTGAGGATCTTGGTGGAACGCTTCGTCTCGGCCTTTACCCATGTAAGTTGGCAGAGGGCTCTAAAGCATATGCTGCTTATGATGATGAAGTTGTATACGAGCGTCATCGCCACCGCTACGAATTCAATAATGAGTATCGTCAGCAATTGGAGCAAAACGGATTTGTTTTCTCCGGTACAAGCCCAGATGGTCGTTTAGTCGAAATTATCGAACTTCAAGATCACCCATGGTTCGTTGCTTGTCAATTCCACCCAGAATTCAAATCAAGACCAACGCGTCCGCAACCATTGTTCCGCGACTTCGTAAAAGCTTCGCTAAACAATAAGCGATAAAAAAAGGAACGGCCGTTCAGCTTTATATGCTGAGCGGCCGTTTTGGATTTTGGATGTGTTGCGGACTAGTGAAAATGCTTGGTTAGAGCATAGTCACGCTGCTAAAAGAACAATCGAGTTTTAATCATTACTTAAAATTTGGCCGAAGAGTTTCATAGGTTTTTGGCTAGTAACGCGCTTTTTAATCCAAGTACTTAATAAAAGTAGTATGTTCTTTCCAGAAAAGGTTATTAATGTCTTTGGATGAACTTTTAACTGATTGAGCGGATCCATAGGTTTTTTGAGCGATAATGCTGGTAACGCGAGTTTTAATCCAAGTACTAGCATTAAAAACAATAAAATTTGTTGATATATTGCTAGTACTCGCAATAAAACGCTATAAAATGAGCTGTTAATCCGAGTACTGGCAATAAAAGAAGGTCAGAAGGCTGCTTTAATCCCAGTACTAGCAATAAAAAACCGCCAAAAATCGCTTTAATCCAAGTACTAGTATAAAACCAGCTCGATAATTGCGGTTAATCCTAGTACTAGCAATAAAAATTACCTATTTTAGTGCCCATTCTAACTTTTAATCCAAGACTCGTATAAAACAAACCAGGCCCAAAAACGCATTTTATCCAAGTACTCGCAATAAATTTTCTTAATCAACATTATGATTACGCGGTGAAACAAAATTGTTCTGTGGGGAAACTCTGACATGGAAAAAAATAGTGAAACGGCAGAACCGTCCCCGTGTTTCACTCATATTCCACGAGCATTTCCTCAATCGCAAATTTCATCCCGTAATAAACAAATAAGGCAGCGATTGAAGTGGGTATTCCGAAGCGTTCGCCTGTTTCTCCCGGCAGTATGCCTTTCGTTAGTTTTAAATCAATATGTACATCGGCTAGAGATTCAAGTCCATCTTCGTCAGCTTGAACAGTCGAAACAGCGACAAACGGAACTCCCATCGTGACAAGCTTTTGCCCGATAGAAACTGCGTCAGGATCATTCGCCTCGCGGGTAACAAGTAACACCCGGTCGGCAATCGTTACCTGCTCGATTTTTTCAGCATCCAACGCAATCGCTCGGTGCAAAGGTTCGGCACCATGAACAGCTTCTAAAGGAACAGCACCCATTTCTTTGTTTCCATAAACATAAATGGCTCCTTCGCCAACTGCCGCTTGTGCCATTAGCCTCGCTGCATCTTCAATCGCAAACTCCTCATGATCTTGCAATCTTTTGAACAACCCACTAAGCTGAGTTGAAAACATCTTTAACATTTCTATCGCCTCCATGAACTGATTATAGTATTGTAAAGGATAGAGGTAAAATAGACTGAAAAGAAAGTTTTTCCCATTGATGCAGGATTTTGGGAAATAAGAAGCGAACAATATAGCTTGAGGACAGAGAATGATATGTAGTTAAAAATTAATCAAACGTACTTAAGGGGGAAGCGGCATGGCAGAAAAAGTCTTAATCGTAGATGATCAATTTGGAATTCGCATCTTGCTAAACGAAGTGCTGCAAAGAGAGGGGTACGATACGTTTCAAGCAGCAAATGGCATGCAGGCTCTTGAAATTGTTGAACAACATTCACCAGACCTTGTTTTACTTGATATGAAAATCCCAGGGATGGATGGAATTGAAATTTTAAAGCGATTGAAACAAAAAGATGAAGAAATTCGCGTCATCATTATGACTGCACATGGAGAACTGGACATGATTCAAGAGGCAATGAATCTTGGGGCGTTAACCCATTTTGCGAAGCCATTCGATATTGATGATATTCGCGTAGCGGTAAAAAAGTATATAAAGGCGGATTAAATACATAAAATCAAGCCCGTTCAGCAAATCGAACGGGTTTTCAGCACAATTCAAATAATTGAAAATTATGAGAGCGTTTACCAATAATATTTTTGTAAAACAGACAAAAACCCTTCATGTATCGGTGATGTTTTGGTATGATACTTATGAATTCCAAAAGAATTCTCCATTGTTGATTCATACTTTTTACATAAACAATCAGCATAGAGGGCATCCTTTTACGGAAGTCTATCAAAACGTGAAATGATTCGATTGAAGGAGGAAAATCAATGCCTTTAGTTTCAATGACAGAAATGTTAAAAAAAGCAAATGCGGAAGGGTATGCAGTAGGACAATTTAACATCAACAACCTAGAATATACTCAAGCGATTCTGCAAGCTGCTGAAGCAGAAAAATCTCCAGTCATCCTAGGTGTCTCCGAAGGTGCTGCTCGCTATATCGGTGGGTTCAAAACGATTGTGAAAATAGTTGAAGGACTTATTGAAGACTATAAAATTACTGTTCCTGTTGCGATTCACCTTGATCATGGTTCAAGCTTTGATAAGTGTAAAGAGGCGATTGACGCTGGTTTTACATCCGTCATGATCGATGCTTCTCATGATCCTTTCGAACAAAACGTTGAAACGACGAAAAAAGTGGTTGAATATGCACATTCAAAAGGTGTATCAGTTGAAGCAGAACTTGGAACAGTTGGCGGTCAAGAAGATGACGTAATTGCAGAGGGTGTTATCTATGCAGACGTTAATGAATGTAAAGAGCTTGTAGAACGCACGGGCATTGATTGCCTAGCTCCTGCACTTGGTTCCGTTCATGGACCATACAAAGGCGAGCCAAACCTTGGCTTCAAAGAAATGGAAGAAATCAATAAAGTTGCCGGTGTACCGCTCGTTCTTCATGGTGGTACTGGAATTCCAGTTAAGGATATTCAAAAAGCGATTTCTTTCGGAACAGCGAAAATCAATGTAAATACAGAAAATCAAATTGCTTCAACGAAAACCGTTCGTGAAGTATTAGCAGCAGATCAAGAAGTATATGATCCACGTAAATTCCTCGGACCTATGCGTGAAACAATTAAACAAACAGTTATTGGCAAAATCCGCGAATTTGGTTCAAACGGAAAAGCGTAAGTAAAAGAGTAAATACAATGGAAAAAAACCGCCTCAACGATGCAGGCGGTTTTCCTACATAAAATAAAAACTGAAAATTTTGTCGAATGGAGGCGCTTTATTTATGAAAATTTTTATTGACACAGCCAATATGGAAGAAATCCGCGAAGCACATTCATTGGGAATCGTTGCTGGGGTAACAACAAATCCATCGCTCGTTGCAAAAGAAAAAAATGTAAGCTTTCATGAACGTTTAAAAGAAATTACGGAGTTAGTCCCTGGTTCTGTTTCTGCAGAGGTAATTGCGCTTGACGCCGAAGGCATGATTAAAGAAGGTCGTGAGCTTGCTGCGATTGCGCCAAACATCACTGTAAAAGTTCCAATGACACCAGATGGATTAAAAGCAGTTGCAACCTTTGCAAAAGAAGGGATTAAAACAAACGTTACCCTCATTTTCAGTGCGAATCAAGCTTTGCTTGCGGCAAGAGCTGGGGCGACATATGTTTCGCCGTTTTTAGGTAGACTGGATGATATCGGTCAAAATGGCATGGACCTAGTTTCAACGATTGCCGATATTTTTGCAATTCACGGAATTGACACAGAAATTATTGCCGCTTCGATTCGTCACCCTCAACATGTAACCGAAGCAGCCTTACAAGGAGCACATATCGCAACGATCCCATATAAGGTGATCATGCAACTCTTTAACCATCCGTTAACAGATAAAGGAATTGAAGCCTTCCTAGCTGATTGGGAAAAACGTTCCTAATTTGTTCAGACGATAAACTTTTGTATTTTTCACAACTGCGCCCACTTTTCGTGTAAACTAAGAGTGGATATATATGCTGATTGGATTATTTTTACTCATGTTGGTGAATAATGCTTGTAAGCACTTTAACAAAAGATGGGAGGTTTCTGTCTAAACGTAGTTTGGACAAGCCTAAATCTCATCATGCGAACAATTTACAGCACGGCATAGAAGGGAGTCAAAAATGGAAAAGCTTAAAATAGCAGGAGGGTATCCGTTAAAAGGGACAGTCCGAATCAGTGGAGCGAAAAACAGTGCAGTCGCACTGATTCCCGCTACGATTTTAGCTGAATCACCTGTTACGATTGAAGGGTTGCCTGATATTTCCGATGTCCATATTTTACAAGGTTTAATGGAAGAAATCGGTGGGGTTACTGAGTTTTCAGACAATCAAATGACAGTCGATCCTTCAGCCATGATTTCCATGCCTTTGCCGAATGGAAAAGTGAAAAAGCTAAGGGCCTCTTATTACCTCATGGGTGCGATGCTCGGTCGCTTTAAAAAAGCAGTGATTGGTCTGCCAGGGGGCTGTTATTTAGGCCCAAGGCCGATTGACCAGCATATTAAAGGGTTCGAAGCGCTCGGTGCGAAAGTAAGTAATGAGCAAGGAGCGATTTATCTGCGTGCAGAGGAATTGCGCGGAGCGCGAATTTACCTTGACGTTGTCAGCGTCGGCGCAACGATTAATATTATGCTCGCAGCTGTTCGTGCAAAGGGAAAAACGATTATTGAAAACGCTGCAAAAGAACCGGAAATCATTGATGTTGCGACACTTTTAACGAATATGGGCGCAAAGATTAAAGGGGCCGGAACAGATGTGATTCGGATTGAAGGCGTCGATCATCTCCACGGTTGTCGCCATACGATTATTCCTGATCGCATTGAAGCGGGAACTTTTCTGATTTTAGCCGCTGCCATTGGACAAGGGATTCTAATTGACAATGTCATCCCACTTCATCTTGAGTCACTCATCGCCAAGCTGAAAGAGATGGGCGTCCATGTTGAAACTGGAGATGATCAAGTGTTTGTTGGTGCAACCGACAAATATAAGTCAATTGATATTAAAACACTTGTCTATCCAGGATTTCCAACGGATTTGCAGCAGCCATTTACTTCACTTTTAACAAAAGCAGAAGGTTCGAGTGTTGTAACCGATACCATTTATGACGCAAGGTTTAAACATATCGATGAGCTGCGGCGTATGAATGCCAACATCAAGGTTGAGGGGAGATCGGCGATCATCAACGGTCCTGTTCAACTGCAGGGGGCAAAAGTGAAGGCGAGTGATTTACGCGCAGGTGCCGCTCTCGTCATTGCGGGGTTAATGGCCGAAGGGGTTACCGAAGTGACTGGTCTTGAGCATATTGATCGTGGCTATAGTCATTTAGTCGAAAAATTAAATGGTCTTGGTGCAACGGCATGGCGTGAAAAGTTGTCAAAAGAAGAACAAGAACAATTGAAAAATATATAAAATACAGATTCGACCATCCATGAGACGACAACAAGTAGACAAAAGGGGAGAAACTGATGGAGAGAAGTTTAACGATGGAGCTTGTCCGCGTGACCGAAGCCGCTGCCCTTGCTTCAGCCCGTTGGATGGGTCGCGGTTTGAAAGATGAAACTGACGGTGCAGCTACTTCGGCAATGAGGGATGTTTTTGATACGGTACCAATGAAAGGAACCGTTGTGATTGGTGAAGGCGAAATGGATGAAGCGCCAATGCTGTACATAGGAGAAAAGCTAGGGACGGGCTATGGACCCCGCGTTGATGTTGCGGTCGATCCTGTAGAAGGAACGGAAATTGTTGCTTCTGGGGGATGGAACGCTCTAGCTGTTGTCGGAATTGCTGACCATGGCAATCTTTTGCATGCACCGGATATGTACATGGATAAAATTGCTGTCGGACCTGAGGCCGTCGGGATGATTGATATCAATGCTTCTATACTTGACAATTTGCGGGCAGTTGCCAAGGCGAAGAATAAAGACTTAGAAGATGTCGTAGCGACGGTGCTAGAAAGAGAGCGTCATGAACACATCATTCAGCAAATTCGTGAAGCAGGAGCGCGGATTAAATTAATTGATAACGGCGATGTTGCCGGAGCCATCAATACAGCATTTGACTACACCGGTGTGGACATTTTATTCGGAGCAGGAGGCGCTCCTGAAGGCGTACTTGCTGCAATTGCGTTAAAATGTCTCGGTGGTGAAATTCAAGGAAGGCTCGTTCCGCAAAACGATGCGGAGGCGGAGCGCTGTATTAAAATGGGACTTGATGTAAACAAAGTGTTATTAATGGAAGACCTTGTCAAAGGTGATGACGCAATTTTTGCCGCAACGGGGATTACGGATGGCGAAATGTTAAAAGGTGTCCAGTTTAAAGGAAATGTGGCGACGACTCATTCAATCGTCATGCGTGCCAAGTCTGGAACGCTTCGCTTTATTGAAGGGCAGCATAGCCTGAAAAAGAAACCTCATCTCGTCATAAAATAACAAAAATACGCTCCCTTTTTACTCAAGGAATAAAAAGGGAGCATCCTACAAAAATTTTTATTGAAAAATAACAACCAAAGAGGGTACAATTAAATTGCTTTTTAAGATCTTCGAATAAACTGCTTTTCTTTCAATTCCTTCTTACATCCTTCAATGGAACTCTTTTCTTCTTTTTCCATCCATAGTACTTGGAACTCATTTACTTATTTTTTTTATGGAGGAAAACGAAATACTACGATTAAGTGTGGTGACGATATGGAAGTCAATATTTCTAGTTTAGAAAATATGAAATTAAAAGAGCTTTATGAGCTCGCCCGTGAATACAAAGTTTCTTATTATAGCAAATTGTCAAAAAAGGAACTGATTTTCGCGATTTTAAAAGCAAGAGCAGAGCAACAAGGCTATTTCTTTATGGAAGGTGTCTTGGAGATTATCCAATCAGAAGGATTTGGATTTTTGCGTCCCATAAATTACTCGCCAAGCTCTGAGGATATTTATATTTCCGCATCGCAAATTCGCCGTTTCGATTTGCGTAATGGAGATAAAGTCTCCGGAAAAGTACGACCACCAAAGGAAAATGAACGCTATTTTGGTTTGCTGCACGTAGAAGCGGTTAACGGCGATGATCCGGAAACGGCAAAGGAACGTGTTCACTTCCCAGGACTTACGCCATTGTATCCTGATCGCCAAGTGAAATTAGAAACAAAGCCAAAGCATATTTCTACCCGCATCATGGATTTGCTTGCCCCTGTCGGATTTGGGCAACGTGGGTTAATTGTTGCACCACCAAAAGCCGGGAAAACGATGCTGTTAAAAGAAATTGCTCACAGCATTACGACAAATCATCCGGAAGCTGAATTAATTGTTCTTTTAATTGATGAGCGTCCAGAAGAAGTAACTGATATTGAGCGTTCTGTAACTGGCGATGTTGTTAGCTCGACATTTGATGAAGTTCCGGAAAACCATATTAAAGTGGCAGAGCTTGTGCTTGACCGCGCGATGCGCCTCGTCGAACATAAACGTGACGTTGTTATTTTGATGGATAGTATTACTCGTCTGGCGCGTGCGTATAACTTGGTGATTCCGCCAAGCGGACGAACGCTTTCTGGGGGGATTGACCCAGCCGCTTTTCACCGTCCGAAACGATTCTTCGGTGCCGCCCGTAATATCGAGGAAGGCGGAAGCTTAACGATTCTTGCCACGGCACTCGTCGATACCGGCTCACGGATGGATGATGTCATTTATGAGGAATTTAAAGGAACAGGAAATATGGAATTGCATCTTGACCGTTCACTTGCTGAACGCCGAATCTTCCCTGCGATTGATATTCGCCGCTCGGGAACACGGAAGGAAGAGCTGATTATGCCGAAAGAACAGCTTGATATTCTTTGGGCACTTCGTAAAACGATGTCTGATTCCCCAGATTTTGTTGAAAAATTCATGCGTCGACTAAAGCAAACGAAGTCAAACGAAGAATTTTTTGCCCAGCTAACTGAGGAAATGAAAGCAGGCAATAAGCGTTAGGCAAGTTTTGACAATTGATAAAAACAAGCTTGATAAAATGAGTTCAGCTTGCTATAATAACGACAGCGTGTTTTTTTAAACAATAGCAGGCATCATGTTTATGCCTCGAGAATATAACTCTGTTTCAGCAAATGATTCAGGGCAAAAGGAGCTGAAAAGGAATGAGAGCTGGAATTCATCCAAATTACAAGACAATCAAGGTGACTTGTGCATGCGGAAACACATTCGAAACAGGTTCTGTAAAGAACGAGCTTCGCGTGGAAACATGTTCAGAATGTCATCCATTCTATACTGGACGTCAAAAATTTGCTGAAGCTGGTGGACGTGTTGACCGCTTCAACAAAAAATACAACCTTAAAAACCAGTAATATTTTTAAACTCAAAGGTAAAATTTCAAAAAACAGGCATTCTTGCCTGTTTTTTATTGGTTTATCAGGAAAATAACCTAATAATTGTGATAAACGTTTAAATGCTAGGAAGGAGCGGCCGGTTTTTATGGATGTGATGAAGCATAGCGGCTGGATTGAACTTATTTGCGGGAGCATGTTTTCCGGGAAATCTGAAGAATTGATTCGTCGAGTAAGAAGAACGCAATTTGCGAAGCAGAAAATCGCTATTTTTAAACCATTAATTGATAATCGCTATAGTGAAGAGGCTGTCGTATCTCATAACGGAACGTCTGTTATCGCCAAACCTGTGGCTGCGGCTGAGGATATTTTTAACCATATTGACGCAGACTTGGATGTGATCGCGATTGACGAGGTTCAGTTTTTTGATGAGGAAATTATTCGCGTTTCTCAGCATTTAGCAAATAGTGGACATCGCGTCATTCTCGCTGGTCTTGACCAAGACTTCCGTGGCGAGCCATTTGGACAAATGCCGATGTTGATGGCGATCGCCGAGCAAGTGACAAAACTTCAAGCAGTTTGTGCCGTCTGCGGGTCACCTGCTAGTCGAACACAACGACTGATCGACGGCAAACCGGCCGCTTATGATGATCCAATCATCCTTGTCGGCGCATCCGAATCATATGAAGCACGTTGCCGCCATCACCATGAAGTCCCACGAAACATGAAACATGGGGACGGTTCTGCTGTTTCCCTAAATTTTTCCTAAAACATGTAACATCTATGGAAAAATAGAGCCAACTGTTTTTCTCGGGTCATTATACTTTTACTATTGAAATGAATGGATAAAATCCTTTCTTGGACGGCTGTCATTCTTTGGATGGCAGTCATTTTTATGGGGTGTTAGGGTATAAATGACTTAAAAAGAGTAAAGATAATCCCATTACTAGCAATAAAGCAATAAAATTGTAAAGGTTTGTTTTTAATTTTAGTACTGGTAATTCAACAACGATCATGTTGATTTTTAAATTGCTAGTACTCGCATTACCTCTGTTTATAGATCTGTTTTAATGCTAGTACTAGGGTTATCGGGGATGATGGGTCTGTTTTAATGCTAGTACTTGGAATAAGTCCATTTTTGGCGGTTTTTTATTGCTAGTACAGGGATTAAATTGATGTTTTGACCTCATTTTAATGCTAGTACTCGGATTAACAGCTTATTTTACGCCGTTTTAATACGAGTACTAGCAATATATCAACAAAATTGACTGTTTTTAATCCGAGTACTTGGATTAAAAAACGCGTTACTAGCATTATCGTTCAAAAAGCTAGCGAGTTTCTTCAGCCAAATGTTCAAAAGTGACCTTTTTCTGAAAACTAACTGCGTTTTTACCGAGTACTCGGATTAAAAACCTCGATTGGTCATATATCGCTTGCCAGTACTTTTATTGAAAATTGAATTGGCAATGTGACTTTGACGATACCACTCAGTTATACTATAATTAAAGAGTTATGGGTTAAAATGATACTAACTGTTTTAATATACAAACATTGAGGTGAATGACTATGTTTGATCGTCTTCAAGCCGTAGAGGATCGTTATGAAAGGCTGAATGAGCTTTTAAGTGATCCTGATATCGTTAATAATCCCACAAAGCTGCGGGAATACTCGAAAGAACAATCAGATATACAAGAAACCGTACAAGTTTACCGTGAGTATAAAGATATCAAATCCCAACTTCAAGATGCGAAAGCGATGCTTGGTGAAAAACTTGATGCGGACATGCGAGAAATGGTAAAGGAAGAAGTTTCTGAACTAGAAGATAAAATGGAAGAACTCGAAGCAAAACTGAAGATATTGTTGATTCCAAAAGACCCGAATGATGATAAAAACGTCATTATGGAAATCCGTGGCGCGGCTGGTGGCGACGAAGCGGCCCTATTTGCAGGTGACCTGTATCGGATGTATAGCCGGTTTGCCGAAGCCCAAGGCTGGAAAGTTGAACTCATGGAAGCGACAACAACGGGAGTCGGCGGTTTTAAAGAAATTATTTTTATGGTCAATGGGCGTGGCGCCTATTCAAAATTTAAGTTTGAAAATGGTGCGCACCGTGTTCAGCGTGTGCCGGAAACTGAGTCTGGCGGGCGGATTCATACTTCAACGGCGACCGTTGCTTGTCTACCTGAAGCAGAAGAAGTCGAAATCCAACTGCATGATAAAGATATCCGCTTTGATACCTTTGCTTCAAGCGGTGCAGGCGGACAGAGCGTTAACACGACAATGTCAGCTGTTCGGTTAACGCATCTTCCAACGGGAATTGTTGTTTCGATTCAAGATGAGAAATCTCAGCATAAAAATAGAGACAAGGCGATGAAGGTCTTACGCGCGCGCGTCTACGATAAATTTCAGCGTGAAGCACAAGCGGAATATGACCAAGTGCGGAAATCTGCGGTTGGAACTGGCGATCGTTCAGAGCGAATCCGTACGTACAACTTCCCGCAAAACCGTGTGACCGATCACCGCATCGGTTTAACGATTCAAAAGCTCGATCAAATTCTCCAAGGGAAACTAGATGAAATCATCGATGCCTTGATTATGGAAGATCAGTCGAGTCGACTTGAGGAAGCGTCCAATGAGTAAGCTGATTTATGAAGCCCTAAACTGGGCTTCTTCTTTTTTAAAAGAAAACAAGCGGGACGAAAACGCGGGTGAGCTGTTGCTGCGCGCTGTAACAAAAATGGGCCGCGCCCAGCTGTTCGCAAATTTACGCGAAAACTTGAGCGCTGAGCAATGGTCTGCGTTTCAACAAGCGGTCGAGCGTCATTATCAAGGTGTTCCTGTCCAATATATTATCGGCAAGGAAGAGTTTTTCGATCGGACCTTTGCTGTCAACGAAGCAGTGCTCATTCCGCGTCCGGAGACTGAGGAGTTGGTGATCGGGACGCTTGAACGTTTAACGCGAATATTCGGAAGCGAGACAGAGTTTGAGTTAGCGGATATTGGCACAGGGAGCGGCGCAATTGCGGTGACATTGAAGTTGGAAAATCCAGGCTTAAAGGTGACCGCGACAGACGTTTCTAACGAGGCATTAGCAATCGCGAAGAAAAATGCCGCCAATTTGAGCGCGGAAATAGAATTTCTTCAAGGTGATTTGCTGCAGCCATTGATCGCGAGTGGGAGGAAGTTTGATGTGATTATTTCGAACCCTCCATATATCCCCGTGAGTGATGCGAGCTGGATGTCAGAAGTAGTCACCGAGCATGAACCGCATCTTGCGTTGTTTGCTGGCGAGGATGGCCTTGATTTATACCGCCGCTTTATGGAGGAGCTTCCCCTTGTTTTAAATGAAACCGCGCTTGTTGCCTTTGAAATTGGTGCAGGCCAGGGTGAAGCTGTCGCGCAAATGCTGCGGCAAACGTTCTCGAAAGCGAAGATAGAGGTTGTCAATGATCTTAATGGCAAGGACCGGATGGTGTTTGCCGAGTTAACGGGCAGATAAAAATTCTGCTCGTTTTTTAAAAATTAAGAGTTTAAGAATCTAGCAATCTGTCCACACTGTGACTAGTGAAGGGATGGTGCTAGAAAGTGAAACAGAAACGACTTGCTGAACTTTATTTAATTTTATTATGTACTGCGACCATTTTAAATTTATATATGCCAACGACAGAAGCGACATCAAATGATCCGATGGTGATTCCAAATGAAGCGATTCGCTTACGAATTCTTGCTGAAAGTGATTTAGCGAAAGACCAAGAAATTAAACGTCAAGTGAGAGATGCCGTCAATGCAGAAATTACTAGTTGGGTAGAAGCGTTGCTTTCGCTTGAAGAGGCGAGAAACGTAATTAAGGAAGGCATTCCTGAACTGCAAAAGATTGCTGAAGAGGTCGTTGCAGCGAACGGGAGCAATCAAGCGGTGAAAGCGGAATTTAGTACAGTTAAATTCCCAACGAAGCTTTATGGGCAGTTTCTTTATCCGGCCGGTGAATACGAAGCAGTGCTAATTACCCTTGGGAAAGGTTCGGGCTCAAATTGGTGGTGCGTGCTGTTTCCGCCACTATGTTTCCTTGATTTTTCGAATGGAGAAGCGACAAGTCCAGGATTTGAAGATGGACCTGAAGTAGCGGTGAATTCAGAGGAAGAAGCGCCACTTTATGAACCACAAGATGAAGAACCAGTTGAAGTAAAATTCTTCTTAGTCGACCTCTGGAACAAACTATTTGGTTAATAAAAAAACAACGCTCAGAGCTCTGAGCGTTGTTTTCATTATGTCAATTGCATCGTTGTGATACATGTGTCGTCGCCTTCAAAAGTGGAAATTTCTAATTCGGCTGCTTTTCCGTCTTGTTCAATTTTGACGGAGTACGTTTCGTCGCGCGGCAACCATAAATCGATAAATCCGTTCGCTAAAGTGGTCAATGTTTCATCAATAATGATATTGCCTTCACTGTCTTCAATCAAGACGTTAAACTGTTCTTCAACCATCTCACCTTGACAACCTGTCAAGCTATGAATTTGTCAAGGATGGGTATTGGTGATGAACGGTGCGATCGAGACAAAGAATTCATCAGCAGGCAATGCATAAATTTCTTGCGTGTCATCGCTGTTCGTAACGATCAGTTGATGCGAAGTAATGGAAGCAGTCTGGTCGGATATCTTGCCGACGCTATACTCATGGACCAATTCTTTAATGTTTTCCGTTTCGCTTTCGATTGGTGCCTTGCTTTCGTCATTTGCTCCGCAAGCGGCTAAGAAAGCAATAGCAATCAAGCTAAAAAACGCGAGGATGGCTCTTTTCACTTCATGTTCACCTACTATCTCATATTTTATTAGCAATCCTATTTTAGCACATAAGTTTTACTACTATATATAAGTTAGTTACATTTCTGTGAAAACTAAATCATTTCTCTTATTCTAGCATTTCGTAATCTGCTTGTTCTACTTTTCTCGTTTCTCCATACATATATAGTAGAATCTGAAAAAAATGGGGTGGGAAGGAAAATGGAAGAAACGATTCGTAACGCAGATCGAAAGGATATTGAAAGGCTTGAATCATTTTTAGTAGAGGCCAACTTAGACGCAAATGGGTTGGAAGATTGTATAGAATATTATTCGTTATTGGAAACAAAACAGGGGAAGTTGAAGGCGTGTATTGGCATTGAGCCGATTGACAATGTTGGGTTATTGCGCTCATTTGTTGTCTCACCGACGACGACGAAAGTCCAAGTATTACTTTTATTCGATCGTGTCATTCGGATTGCGGAAAGCAAACAGCTTTCATCACTCTATCTTGTTACAAATAAAGAAACCGCGCTGCCATTTTTTAATAAAATTGGTTTTATGAAAGTGGATAACTTCCCAGAATGCTTGCATCAAAATCTCCATTTTAAGCAAGTACTAAATGTGGATAACGCGTTTATAATGGAAATGACTGTAAAAACTGTGGATAACTCATAAGTAAGTGAAAACTGTGGATATTTTCACAAAGTTATCCACTTTTTCGTCCATACTATTCACAATTTGTGGATAAAGCCTTGTTATTCTCGAATTCTTCTTTTATACTTTCATAGAAATTAATCGAAAAATGTCGGATAAACGGGAATATATTGGGGATAAATGATTGTGATATAAAAAGGTGGACAAGTATGGAAACGAAAATGTGGAAAGTGGATAACATTGTGGATAATTTATTAACATATCCACAAATTGTCGAAGCAGCAGATTGTTTAAAGCAAAATGAAGTTGTTGCACTGCCAACAGAAACGGTGTATGGACTTGGTGGCAATGCCGAAAGCGACGAGGCGGTAGCAAAAATCTTCGAAGCGAAAGGTCGACCTGGGGATAATCCGTTGATTATTCATATTGCAAATCTTGACCAGTTGACAGATTTTGTTCAGGAAGTAACGGAATCAGCCCAGCAGCTGATGGATGCCTTTTGGCCAGGTCCATTGACGCTAATTTTAACAAAAAAGTCCGGAAAATTATCCGGTGTGGCGACTGCGGGATTATCGACGGTTGCAATCAGGATGCCGAATCATCCAATTGCGCTTGCGGTCATTGCAGCGTCCGGGCTGCCAATTGCTGCTCCGAGTGCGAATTTATCAGGTCAGCCGAGCCCGACGACTGCTGAGCATGTTTGGCATGATTTAAACGGGAGAATTGCTGGTATCATTGATGGCGGTGCGACTGGAGTGGGCGTTGAGTCAACGGTGGTTGATTGTACTGGGGAAATCCCAATAATATTACGTCCGGGCGGAATTACTCGCGAGCAGCTTGAACTGGTTGTTGGCGAAGTCGCTGCAGATCCTGCTTTAACCGATCCGAATGCGGCTCCGAAATCACCTGGAATGAAATACCGGCATTACGCACCGAACGCGCCGCTTTATTTAGTAGATGGTGAAGTTTGTGACATTCAACGGCTTGTGAATGAAAAGCGGGCAGCGGGGAAAAAGGTTGCTGTCATGACGACAGAGGAAAATCGGCTAGCGTATGACGCCGATGTTGTCCTTGCTTGTGGACGTCGGGGCGAGCTCGAAACCGTTGCCGAAGCATTGTATGATACGTTACGGACATTTAATGAGCAGGAAATCGACGTCATTTATGGCGAAGTATTTCCCGAAACTGGCGTCGGCGTTGCGATTATGAACAGACTGACGAAAGCTTCGGGCTTTCCGGTGATCGTTTTGTAGTGTTTAGTGTGGTTGAGCGAATAGAGTGTAGCAGTACTGGAGCGGAATAACGCTATTTGAGTACTGGCTAAAAGCACAGTTAATTATGTATGTTTTTTCAAGGAAAGGTCATTTATGAACATTTGGCCGAAGAGCATCTTAAGTTTTTTGAGCGATAATGCTGGTAACACGTTTTTTTATCCAAGTACTCGGATTAAAAACAGTAAATTTCGTTGATATATTGCTAGTACTCGAAATAAAACGGCGTAAAATGAGCTGTTAATCCGAGTACTGGCAATAAACGAAGGTTAAAACGCCGATATAATCCCAGTACTAGCAATAAAAAACGGCAAAAAATCGACTTAATCCAAGTACTAGTAATAAAACACGGCCCAAAATGGACTTATTCCCAGTACTAGTATTAAAACAGGCTCATAAACACGGTTTATCCCACTACTCGGATTAAACAACTTACCTCAACTAAAATCCACTACTTGATTAAACAACCTCCCCCAACTAAAATTCCACCACTCTCATCAAACCAACCTCCCCCAACTAAAATTCCACCACTCTCATTAAAACAACCCACCTGAAAATCCTCACTTCTAAACCCTCTTGGACGTGCATATGCTTGTATAGCAAGTCCAAGGGAGGCTAAAAGATGCTTGGTGGATTGATTACCCTCATTTTAATGGCTTTTGCGCTAGGAATGGACGCATTTTCAGTCGGTCTCGGCATGGGAATGTTCAAACTAACGCTGAGGCAGATTTTCAAAATAGGCATTACCATTGGTCTTTTTCATATTTGGATGCCGCTATTTGGAATGATTGCTGGCCGCTTTTTATCTGAACAATTCGGTTCGATAGCAAGTGTTCTTGGCGGGCTTTTGCTCATTCTTTTAGGGGTACAAATGATCTGGTCCAGTTTTAAAGAAGAAGAATCGACTTTCATTGAGCCAGTCGGGAAGGGCCTGATTTTCTTTGCCTTTGGGGTGAGCCTTGATAGTTTTTCCGCGGGGTTAACGCTTGGAATTTATGGAGCAAAAACCGCGCTCGTCCTTATTTGCTTTGGTGCGGTGGCAACGGTATTAACTTGGGCAGGTTTATTGCTCGGTAGAAGGATGCAAGGCTTTCTCGGAAATTACAGCGAGGCGCTCGGCGGTAGCATTTTACTTGCCTTCGGACTGAAATTCTTGCTTCCGCTTTAACAATCAGGCTCGCCAATCGGCGAGTTTTCTTTATGCTGTTAATAGAACGAAGTATAATAAAAATAGATAGGGAGGGTGTGCTGAATGGAAAGAGTTTTATTTGTTTGTACGGGAAATACTTGCCGCAGCCCGATGGCAGAGGCAATTTTAAAAGCAAAGCAGATTCCCACTGTACAGGTTAAATCAGCAGGAGTATATGCGCTTAATGGAAGCCCAGCTTCAGCAAATGCACTCAAAGTGTTGGCGGAACAAGAAATTGAATTCGAGCATCAATCGACGCAGTTATCGGTGCAAGAAGTGGACTGGGCAACGTTTGTATTAACGATGACAGAAAGCCATAAACAAGCGGTTATTACGAACTTTCCAAATGCGAATGGAAAAACATTTACTCTTAAAGAGTTCGCGGGAGAACAAGGGTATGCTGATATTTCCGATCCGTATGGCGGCAGTCTAGAAAATTACCGTGCCACTTTTGAACAAATTAGGAAGGCGATTGAAAAGTCGATTGAAAAATGGTGAAAATAAATGATATTTTCAGACGTTTGTGAGAGAATAACGATAGAATTTATTAGGGGGAACAGTGATGAAAGTTGCAATTGCGTCTGACCACGGCGGAATCAAAATCCGTGAAGAAATTAAAGCTTTAATGGAAGAATTGGGAATTGAATACGAAGATTTCGGTTGTGATTGCGAGACTTCTGTTGATTATCCTGATTATGCCTTGCCAGTTGCCGAAAAAGTGGCCGCAGGTGAGTTTGACCGCGGAATTCTTATCTGTGGGACAGGCATTGGCATGAGCATCGCCGCAAATAAAGTAAAAGGAATTCGCTGTGCGCTCGTCCACGATGTATTTAGTGCAAAATTAACGCGCCTTCATAATGACAGCAATATCATTGCGATGGGTGAGCGTGTAATCGGACCTGGGCTCGCACGTGAAATTGCTCAAGCTTGGCTAACATCCGATTTTGAAGGTGGCCGCCATGCAAACCGCATTGGCAAAATTTCGGAATACGAGAACAAATAAGATGATGGATCAATGGGAAGTCGAGTTTAACGCGATCCTTTCAGAATTTAAAGAAATAGTGAAGTTGAGCAAGCGTCATTGTTTAGTAATCGGCTGCAGCACAAGTGAGATTATCGGCAAGAAAATTGGCACACAAGGCTCAGAAGAAGTGGCGTCATTATTGTTTCGCCAGCTGCAAAGCGAGGTAGAAGCTGAGCTTGCTTTTCAATGCTGCGAACATTTGAACCGTGCCCTTGTTGTCGAAAGAGCGACGGCAGAGCGCCTGCAGCTTGAAGAGGTGTCAGTTGTTCCTGTCCGCACAGCCGGAGGAGCAATGGCTACATATGCTTATCATAAAATGAAAGACCCTGTCGTTGTTGAATTTATTAAGGCGGATGCAGGAATTGACATCGGTAGTACTTTTATCGGCATGCATCTTAAACATGTCGCGGTACCCGTTCGTGTCACGCAAAAAACGGTCGGGGATGCCTTCGTCACATTGGCAACGACGAGGCCAAAGCTCATCGGCGGCGTCCGGGCTGTGTATGAAAAGCGGAAAGAAAACGAATCATGTTAACAAAGGCTCCTCGGTGGAGCTTTTTTACTAAGGGAAAACACGAACATTAATTAAGTATTTTGCCGGATTAATATTTATTTGAATTTTGTTTTGGCTAAAAAACGCAAAAGTAAGCGTTTTTTTATAAAAATCACGAAAATTTATTGTTTTCATGCTTCCTTTTTATACAAACATCGGCTACAATAAAAATGAATTTTCACACTATACGAACGTAAAAAATGACTTATTTTATAATTAGGGGGATTACAATGAAGCATCTTAAGGAGCAGGATTCAAAAGTATTTGAAGCGATTCAAAAAGAATTAGGACGTCAACGCACGAAAATCGAGTTAATTGCCTCTGAAAACTTTGTTTCAGAAGCAGTGATGGAAGCGCAAGGATCAGTGTTAACGAATAAATATGCGGAAGGCTATCCAGCAAAGCGTTATTATGGTGGCTGTGAATACGTCGATATTGTTGAAGATATCGCTCGTGATCGCGCAAAGGAAATCTTCGGAGCGGAGCATGTTAACGTTCAACCCCACTCTGGTGCACAGGCGAATATGGCGGTTTATTTTACGATTTTAAATCAAGGCGACACAGTGCTTGGAATGAACTTGTCTCATGGTGGACACTTAACACACGGAAGTCCAGTAAACTTCAGTGGTGTTCAATACAACTTTATTGAATACGGCGTAGATGAAGAAACACATCTCATCAATTATGATGATGTTCGTCAAAAAGCACTTGAGCATAAGCCGAAGTTAATCGTTGCTGGTGCAAGTGCCTACCCACGTGAAATTGATTTTAAAAAATTCCGTGAAATTGCTGATGAAATCGGTGCATACTTAATGGTCGATATGGCGCATATCGCTGGTCTTGTCGCTGCAGGTTATCATCAAAATCCAGTTCCTTATGCTGATTTTGTGACAACGACAACACATAAAACGCTTCGCGGACCACGTGGCGGAATGATTCTTTGCCGTGAAGAATTTGCGAAGAAAATTGATAAATCGATCTTCCCTGGAATCCAAGGTGGACCGCTTATGCATGTCATTTCTGCGAAAGCCGTTGCTTTTGGCGAAACACTTCAAGAAAGTTTTAAAGAGTATGCGGGCAATATCGTTGCCAATGCGAAGCGCCTTGCAGAAGGACTGCAAAAAGAAGGCATTACGCTCGTTTCTGGCGGAACAGACAATCACTTAATTTTGATCGACACACGCTCACTTGATTTAACTGGAAAGGTCGCTGAGCATGTCCTCGATGAAGTTGGGATTACAGTGAATAAAAATACGATTCCATTTGACCCTGCAAGTCCATTCGTTACAAGCGGGATCCGCATTGGAACAGCTGCTGTAACTAGCCGTGGCTTCGGACTAGAAGACATGGATGAAATTGCGTCAATCATTGCCTTTACACTTAAAAACCATGACAACGAAGAAAAGCTAGCAGAAGCAAGCAAGCGCGTTGAAGACTTGACTTCGAAATTTGTACTTTACCCTGAATATTAATAGGCATACGCGGTTCTCTCGTTTGGGAGGGCCGTTTTTTTATTTTTTATAACAAATCCAGAAATTTGCTTGTATTTGTTTTAAATTTTCACAAATAATAAAATAGGTATTACGTTGTTGCTCTTACAGCTGTTTTTCTGTAAAATTAGACGAAGTGTTTACATAAAAGGACAAAATTCTACATAGATTTCTAAAGGAGAGATAACGATGGCAAAGGTGTATGTATTCGACCACCCGCTGATTCAACATAAACTAACGTATATTCGTGATAAGCAGACTGGAACAAAGGAATTTCGTGAACTTGTCGATGAAGTGGCAACGTTGATGGCATTCGAAATTACTCGTGACATGCCGCTGCAAGACATTGAAGTGGAAACGCCCGTTCAGAAAACGACGTCTAAAGTCCTCTCTGGTAAGAAAATCGGTCTTGTCCCGATTTTACGTGCGGGAATCGGCATGGTTGATGGCATTTTGAAACTGATTCCAGCAGCAAAAGTTGGACATATAGGTCTCTATCGTGACCCAGCAACGTTAAAGCCGGTGGAGTATTATGTGAAGCTCCCAAGTGATGTGAAAGAGCGTGATTTCATCGTTGTTGATCCGATGCTTGCAACTGGAGGTTCAGCGATTGAAGCGATCACGAGCCTGAAAAAGCGCGGCGGGAAACATATTAAATTTATGTGCTTAATTGCAGCTCCTGAAGGGGTGGAAGCATTGAAAGAAGCACATCCAGATGTGGATATTTACATTGCGGCCCTCGACGAAAAGCTGAACGACCACGGTTATATCGTCCCAGGTTTAGGAGACGCGGGAGACCGTTTATTTGGTACAAAATAAAGAATCCTTTTTAGGGTTCTTTTTTTCATCTTAGGAAAAACCTCATTTACTTATAGTAAGGTTCCCCATAGTGCATCAAAATGAGATTGTTCAGTTAACAAACTAAAAATTTAAATCAAAGTAACCTTTAATATCCCGTTTTATTCCACACATCCGTTCAAACAGACGATTCTTTTCTTCAAGGTTCCGAGTCAACTTCTCTGCAAGGAGACTGAGTAACAAATGAATCTAAAATAAGCGGAGATTTTCCGCTTATATGTATAATCAAGGGTGTTTTCAGGGGAAATAAGGGGAGGTTTTCCGCTTATGCAAAGCAAAACCCCTTATTTTCATCCTTTTTGAGTCAATAAGCGGAATCTCTCCGTCTATTAGGGCTATTTTCAATGCCACCTGCTAATTAAGGGGAATTTCTCCGTCTATTTTTCTGGATTCGCTCCCTGACACAAACACCCCACCCTGAAACTGGAAATTAAACCCAGACCTACTACTACCAGTCATCCCGAATGAAGCGACAATATGAATAGGAAACAAATATTTCAGTTAATAAATAAAATTATGAAAATTCATTCGCAATAAACAAGTAATTTACCGGATAAAACACAAGTATATTCTGCTTATGCTTCGCTCATTCTAAGGATAAAAGCGGGTGACATGATGGCGAAAATCATATGTAAAGCAGTGCTTGTTTGGTTGTTTTTTATGGTGGGCACGGCAAGTGCAAATCCGGTTGCCATTGTGTTGACGGAGGAATTCCAAACAAAAGCGGCGATTGAAAAACAGCTTGCCGCCCACCCCGATCTAAAGTTACGAAGAATTTATATGCATGCGATACCAGGTTATTCGGTGGAAGGGCCATCCGAGGCAATCGAGAAAATCACAGGCGCCAAACTCGTTTCTCCAGTACAATCGTATAAAGTTGAAAAGCAATTAACAGGCAATATTGACTGGATTGGCGGTAACATCGTCCGTGGATATTTCGATGAGAATGGTCAACGGTTAACGGGCAAAGGAATGAAAGTCGGTGTGATTGATACAGGGGTTGACTATGAGCATCCAGATTTACACCGTAATTACCGTGGTGGACATGATTTAGTCGACGAAGACGATGACCCAATGGAAACAAAAGGAACACACGGAATGGGAACTTTGCATGGAACCCATGTCGCTGGTGTGATTGCCGCAAATGGGCGGATGCTTGGAGTTGCACCTGATGCAGAAATTATTGCCTATCGAGCACTTGGGCCCGGGGGAATGGGAACGACAGAGCAGGTACTTGCTGCGATTGACAAAGCAATTGAAGACAAAGTCGATATTCTTAATTTATCGCTAGGCAATGAAATTAACGGTCCAGATTTACCGATTTCTTTAGCTATAAATAAAGCGGTCGAAAAAGGGATTGTCGCCGTGACCTCTTCAGGGAATTCGGGACCGAATAAATGGACGGTCGGTTCCCCGGGGACAGCATCAAAAGCGATTTCAGTTGGTGCATCGACTCCGCCGTTGAATATCCCCTATTTATCGCTCTCAAATAAGCAAGCAAATATTCGTCTTGAACCGTTGATGGGCTCGGAAAAATGGCGGTTTGACCGCAGTCTTGAAATCGTCGATGGTGGCCTTGGTCAAAAAAATGAGCTCACTGGAGCGAAGGGAAAATTAGTTTTGCTAAAAAGAGGCAAGCTCACTTTTACTGAAAAATCGAGGAACGCCTATGAAGCAGGGGCAACGGGAGTCATCATTTATAACAATACAGATGGCGGGTTTTTAGGAAATCTTGATGAACGACTGGAGATTCCGGTCGCTTCAATTACGCTAGCAGAAGGAAAAAGAATGAAAAAGGCGATGAAACAAGGCAAGCTATATGCACGGATGGAATTAATTGAGGAAAAAGACATTCTTGCTGATTTTAGCTCACGAGGTCCCGTGACGGTTACGTGGGAAATTAAACCGGATGTAGTTGCTCCAGGAGTCGCAATTGAAAGTACCGTTCCAGGCGGTTATCTCTCTTTGCAAGGAACGAGTATGGCCGCTCCACATGTCGCCGGAGCAAGTGCCCTCATTAAACAAGCCCATCCTGACTGGAGTCCGGAACAAATTAAAGCGGCATTAATGAATACCGCCGTTTCAATAAAAGATCGCAATGGCCATGAGTATCGGACTTATGAACAAGGAGCTGGCCGAATTCAAATTGAAAAAGCGGTCAGAGCAGAGACCCTTGTTCTCCCATCGTCCTTGCATTTTGGCAAGTTTCGGTTAAAAGATCGCTTGCATCGCCATAGTGCGGTCATTGAAGTGCAAAACCATAGCGAAAAGACGAAAAGGTACTCATTTGCCATTCCGAAGCAAGCGAAGGGAATTAATTGGGAACTTCCGATTGGCTTTGAGTTGAAGCCAGGTGAAAAGAAAAAAGTGAATATCAGTATGATTGTCGATCCAGCTGCATTTAAGCAAAAGCTTCATGACGGCTTCCTTATTTTAAATGATGGAACAAGTAAAATGAGCATTCCGTATTTATATGTGCTCGAGGAACCGGATTATCCAAGAGTAATGGGCTTTGCCTTGGCGCCAGCAGATAAGCCGGGCTATTACCGTTACGAAGTTTATCTTCCTGGCGGGGCGGAGGAGTTCGGGATTGCCTTGTTTGATCCGGATGATCATCGCTTTATTCGTTTCCTTGATCATAAAACAAACGTAAAAAAAGGGTTGCTTGAGCAAGAAATCGCACCGGAAGATTTGCCGCCAGCCGGTGGGTATTTAGCAAAAGTATTCGCGAAAAAAGCAGGTCAGGAAGATCGGGTGGATACTTCGGTGTTCATTATACCGAACGAGGGGTAAATAAAAAAGTTGACAAACTCGTATAGAAAAAAATGGAAGACATTACCCTTGTAAGGTAATGTCTATTTTTGTCAGAATTTATGAAATGTATGTGAATTTTTTTGCGACGAATGGATTGACATTGACAGGTTGCTATTGTATGCTTACAAAGGATGTAAATGGGAAGGTTTTCAGTACATAATACGTTGGTGTTACTAGCATTCTGCCACATAACCTTCGCTATAAATAAGGATTGATTTTTGATGCAACAAAAGAACAATCGTCCTTTTCAGGCAATCGCGTTATCGTCTGCTATTCTATCACAGTTAGCAGGATCCACCCTAATCGGTATTTTTGTCGGAAGGTGGCTTGATGGGAAATGGAGCAGTAACCCTCTTTTTCTGATAATTGGGATTTTTATAGGGTTGGCAGCAGGTGTTTATGGCGTGTTGACCACGCTTCGTCATTACTACTCGGGGGACAAATAATAATGCAGGAATGGCAGCAGTTGACTATACGATATCGCAAATACATGTTTTATTTGCTGGCATTATACGTTCTAGGGTGGGGATTCACCTCTTATCAACCTGTATTTGCAGGATTGATTTTGGGGACAAGTCTCGGTTTTTTTAATATGTGGCTGTTAGCGAGAAAGACGAACACGCTTGGACAGGCTGTAACATCTGGGACAACCGTTCGAACATTGGGTACATTATCAAGGATGGCGACGGCTGTGTTAGCGGTAATCGTTGCGTTAAGATACCCGGATATTTTCCACTTCATCAGTGTGATTATAGGATTAATGACTTATGTAATTGTCATTATGATAGATTTATTTTTTCATTCAATTCTTATACGTAAATAGCGGGGAAGAGAGGTGAATACGTTTGAATCATACAGCTCCTATGTATGAGTTTATGGGCCTTTGGTTTAACCTTTCGAATGTCCTGATGATTACAGTTGCCAGTGCGATTGTGTTTCTCATCGCAGTGCTCTGCACCAGGAAACTTGCGATGAAACCAACTGGAGCTCAAAACTTTATCGAGTGGGTCATGGACTTCGTTCGAAATTTAGTTAAAAGCAATATGGACTGGAAAACAGGTGGAAGGTTTCATCTTTTAGGCCTGACCTTAATAATGTACATATTTATATCAAATATGTTAGGGCTTCCGCTCGCCGTTGTTGTTAACCACGATTTATGGTGGAAATCGCCTACAGCGGATCCAGTTATCACCCTTACACTTGCCGTAATGGTTACAGCGTTATCGCATTATTACGGTGTCAAACTAAAAGGGATGAAGGGCTATGCAAAAGGATTTGTCTCACCAGTCGGATTCTTATTGCCCTTGAAAATCATTGAAGAGTTCTCAAATACTCTGACTCTCGGGCTCCGTCTTTACGGGAACATTTATGCTGGGGAAATTTTACTAGCATTGCTCGCCGGGTCATTGGCGATGTCTGGTGCCGCTGGACTCATCGTCGCAATAGTGCCTACCATCGTGTGGCAAGCATTCTCAGTCTTTATCGGTTCTATCCAAGCATTTATCTTTACATTGTTAACAATGGTCTATATATCTCATAAAGTTAGTGATGACCATTAATATATTTAACCCGTTCATTTAATGAACATCTATCCCATAAAAAATACATTTAATTCTTGAGGAGGAAAATCAATGGGTGCAATAGCAGCAGCAATAGCAATCGGTTTAGCAGCATTAGGTGCAGGTTTAGGTAACGGTATGATCGTTTCAAAAACAGTAGAAGGAATCGCACGCCAGCCAGAGGCTCGCGGAATGCTTCAAACAACAATGTTTATTGGGGTTGCCTTCGTAGAGGCGATTCCTATCATGGCGGTTGTTATCGCGTTTATGGTAGTTGGCCAATAACGATAAGAATTTTAACGATGGCGAAGATCACATAAACAGGAGCTTCGCCATTCCTTTATGCCCTAGTGAGGCATTGAGCAATTTTAAAAATCATTAGTTAACATATTGTGATTCTCTTAAAGTGAACGACTACTGAAGGGAGTGAACCTGGAGTGAGTGCAGATTTATTCGTATTAGGGGCATCAGGCCAATTTGAATTAAATACTGGAGATATCCTTTTCCAATTGGCGATGTTCTTAATTTTGATGGCATTATTGAGAAAGTTTGCATGGGGCCCATTAATGGGAGTCATGCAAAAACGTGAAGACCATATCGCAGGTGAAATCGATTCGGCAGAAAAAAGCCGTACCGAAGCTGAAAAATATTTAGAAGAACAGCGTGCGCTTTTAAAACAATCGCGCCAAGAAGCACAAAGTTTAATCGAAAATGCGAAGAAACAAGCGGACATCCAGCGTGAGGAGATTCTTGTTCTTGCACGTACGGAGTCAGATCGTTTGAAAGAATCAGCGAAGCTTGAGATTGAACAGCAGAAAGAACAAGCCGTTGCGGCGATTCGTGAGCAAGTGGCGACATTGTCTGTCATGATTGCTTCGAAAGTAATTGAAAAAGAATTGAATGCAACAGAGCAAGAAAAGTTAATCAATGATTATCTTAAAGAGGCAGGGGAAGACCGATGAGCAACCCGCAAGTAGCGAAGCGCTATGCTACGGCGCTCTTTCAGGTCGCAAGTGAGCAAAGCCTGCTTAATACAGTCGAGGAAGAGCTTCGGGTTGTGAAAGAAGTATTCAACACGAACCCAGGTCTAATCAAAACATTAAAAGCACCAAAATTATCAAAAGAAAAGAAGAGAGAGCTCCTGCAAACAGCTTTCGCTTCTGCAAGTGTGTATGTTAAGAATTTACTTTTCCTTTTGGCTGACCGTCATCGTGAAGAAATCATTCCACAAGTGGCTGATTATTTCATTGAGTTAGCTAATGCAGAAAAAGGAATTGCTGACGCTAAAGTATACAGTGTCCAGCCGTTAACGGATGGTCAAAAAGAAGCCCTTTCATTGGCTTTTGCACCAAAAGTTGGCAAAAAGGCACTTCAAGTTGAAAATATTACAGACTCCAATTTGCTTGGCGGTGTAAAACTTCGCATCGGCAACCGTATTTATGACGGGTCCTTGCGCGGTAAACTCGATCGTCTAGAACGCAAATTGTTAAGCTAAGATTTCGTAGATAGGGGTGAAACTCATGAGCATCAAAGCTGAAGAAATTAGTGCGCTGATAAAGTCGCAAATTGAGAATTATCAGGCGGAAATTCAAGTAAGTGATGTAGGTACAGTCATCACCGTTGGTGACGGTATCGCACGTGTTCATGGTCTTGACAATTGCATGGCCGGTGAACTTGTTGAATTCTCTAATGGCGTTATGGGAATGGCGCAAAACCTTGAAGAAAATAATGTCGGGATCATCATTCTTGGACCTTTCACAGAAATCCGTGAGGGAGATGAGGTCCGCCGTACAGGCCGCATCATGGAAGTTCCAGTGGGAGAGGAATTAATTGGTCGTGTCGTAAACCCACTTGGACAACCAGTTGATGGCATGGGTCCAATTAATACAACAAAAACTCGTCCAATCGAATACTCTGCACCAGGCGTTATGGACCGTAAATCCGTTCATGAGCCGTTACAAACAGGGATTAAAGCGATTGATGCCCTCGTTCCAATCGGACGTGGTCAGCGTGAGTTGATCATCGGAGACCGTCAAACCGGGAAAACATCTGTCGCAATCGATACAATTCTGAACCAAAAAGATGAAAACATGATTTGTATTTACGTGGCTATTGGTCAGAAGGAATCAACAGTGCGTGGTGCTGTTGAAACTCTTCGTAAGAATGGTGCGCTAGATTACACAATCGTTGTTACGGCAGCTGCATCACAACCGGCACCACTTTTATACTTAGCTCCTTATGCTGGGGTTTCAATGGCAGAAGAGTTCATGTATAACGGGAAACATGTGCTCGTTGTTTATGATGACTTAACAAAACAAGCTTCTGCTTACCGTGAGCTTTCATTATTGCTTCGTCGTCCTCCAGGTCGTGAAGCATATCCAGGGGATGTATTCTACATTCACTCTCGCTTGCTTGAGCGCGCAGCAAAGTTAAGTGATGCAAAAGGTGCTGGATCAATTACAGCATTGCCATTTATTGAAACACAAGCTGGTGACGTTTCAGCTTATATTCCAACAAACGTTATTTCGATCACAGATGGACAGATTTTCTTGCAATCTGACTTATTCTTCTCTGGTGTTCGTCCAGCGATTAACGCTGGTCTTTCCGTATCCCGTGTAGGTGGATCGGCGCAAATTAAAGCAATGAAAAAAGTTGCTGGTACATTGCGTCTAGACTTAGCTTCCTTCCGTGAGCTAGAGTCCTTCGCACAGTTCGGTTCTGACCTTGATGCGGCAACACAAGCTAAACTAAACCGCGGTGCTCGTACCGTTGAAGTGTTAAAGCAAGATTTAAACAAACCAATTCCTGTTGAGAAGCAGGTTGCGATTCTTTATGCATTGACACGCGGGTTCCTTGACGATATTCCAGTTCAAGATATCCTCCGTTTCGAGAGTGAATATTATGCTTGGTTAGATGCCAACCGTAAAGAAGTGTTAGACCATATCAAGACGACGAAAGAACTTCCGAAAGACGAAGATATGGCCGCTGCAATCAATGACTTTAAGAAAACGTTCGCAGCTTCCGAGTGATAAATAAGGGGAAAAGCCGCCACCGTGCGGCCGCCCTCATTCATTCAGAATAATAATCTTTAAAAGGGTGGTGAGAACCAATGGCATCTTTACGCGATATTAAAAATCGGATCGTTTCGACGAAAAAGACAAGTCAGATTACAAAAGCGATGGAAATGGTGTCTTCCTCTAAATGGAGCCGTGGAGTGAGCAATGCGAAAGCATTTGTCCCTTATATGGAAAAAATTCAGGAAGTAACTGCTTCAATTGCCTTAGGAAGCCAGGATATTAATCATCCGATGCTGAACAGTCGTCCGGTCAAAAAGACGGGTTATTTGGTCATTACTTCAGACCGTGGACTTGCGGGTGCTTTCAACAGTAACGTCCTCCGTGAAGTATATCAAACGATTCAAAGTCGCCATAAGTCGAATGATGAATTTGCCATCATCGCCATCGGTAGAGTAGGTCGTGACTTCTTTTTGAAAAAAGGCATGAACGTCGTGCTAGAAATTATTGGAGTTGCAGACCAGCCATCGTTCAGCGAAATCAAGGATATTGCCAGCAGCACTGTTGGGATGTTCTCAGATGAAACATTCGACGAATTATATCTTTACTATAGCCATTACGTGAGTGCGATTTCACAGGTAGTCACAGATAAAAAACTTCTGCCATTAACGGATTTAGAAACTTCATCTGGACAATTGACTTCCTATGAATTTGAGCCAAATGCGGAACAGATTTTAGAGGTTCTCTTGCCTCAATATGCTGAAAGTTTAATTTACGGCGCATTGCTCGACAGCAAAGCTAGTGAGCATGCTGCTCGAATGAATGCGATGAAAAATGCAACGGATAACGCGAAAGATCTTATTGGTCAACTTGATCTTAGCTATAACCGTGCGCGCCAAGCCGCAATTACCCAAGAAATTACCGAAATTGTCGGTGGAGCCGCAGCATTAGAATAGAGACGAAATCATTGGAAAGAGTGAGTTAGGAGGGAACAAGATGAACAAAGGACGCGTTCTCCAAGTTATGGGTCCAGTTGTTGACGTGAAGTTTGATAGCGGACAACTTCCTGCGATCTATAACGCATTGAGGATCGATAAGAAAGCGCAGAGTGAATCTGAAGTTGATATCCATTTAACCCTTGAAGTTGCCCTTCATTTAGGTGATGATACTGTACGGACAATTGCGATGTCATCTACAGATGGACTTACACGTGGATCAGATGCAATTGATACTGGAGCACCAATTTCTGTTCCAGTTGGAGATATTACGCTAGGACGTGTATTTAACGTATTAGGTGAAAATATTGACTTAGATGAACCGATTGCTGCAGATGCTCGCCGTGATGGCATCCACAAGGAAGCACCTGTATTTGATGAATTATCAACAGAAGTTGAAATTCTTGAAACTGGAATCAAGGTCGTTGACCTACTTGCCCCATACATTAAAGGTGGTAAAATCGGTCTCTTCGGAGGTGCCGGTGTAGGAAAAACGGTTCTAATCCAGGAATTGATCAATAATATTGCCCAAGAGCATAGCGGGATTTCCGTTTTCGCTGGTGTCGGTGAGCGTACACGTGAAGGAAATGACCTTTACTACGAAATGACTGACTCAGGCGTTATTAAACAAACAGCGATGGTATTCGGACAGATGAACGAACCACCAGGTGCACGTATGCGTGTTGCTTTGACTGGTTTGACGATGGCTGAATATTTCCGTGATGAGCAAGGACAGGACGTTCTTTTCTTCATGGACAACATCTTCCGTTTCACACAAGCAGGTTCTGAGGTTTCCGCCCTTCTAGGACGTATGCCTTCAGCCGTTGGTTATCAGCCAACACTTGCAACGGAAATGGGTAAATTGCAAGAACGGATTACTTCAACGAAAAAAGGGTCGGTTACATCAATTCAAGCAATTTATGTACCAGCCGATGACTATACGGATCCAGCTCCAGCAACAACTTTCGCTCACTTAGATGCAACAACAAACCTTGAGCGTAAGCTTTCTGAGATGGGAATTTATCCTGCCGTGGATCCACTTGCATCGACATCACGTGCATTATCACCAGAAATCGTTGGTGAAGAGCACTACGAAATCGCTCGTCAAGTACAGTCTACGTTGCAGCGTTACCGTGAACTTCAAGATATTATCGCCATCCTTGGTATGGATGAATTGGGCGAAGAGGATAAGCAAATTGTTTATCGTGCTCGTCGTATTCAAAACTTCCTTTCACAAAACTTCCACGTGGCCGAGCAGTTCACTGGACAGCCTGGTTCTTACGTGCCTGTTAAAGAAACGGTTAAGGGATTTAAAGAAATTCTTGCCGGAAAGTATGACCACCTTCCAGAGGATGCATTCCGTCTTGTTGGTCGGATTGAAGACGTAATTGAGAATGCAAAACGCATGGGTGTAGAGGTTTAAAAACGGACCAGGAGGGTAAAAGATGAAGACGGTAAAAGTCAATGTTGTTACTCCTGATGGACCGGTTTATGAATCTGACGTTGAAATGGTCAGCACAAAAGCTCAAACTGGAGAGCTCGGGATTCTGCCTGGTCATATCCCGATGGTAGCTCCACTTGAAATCGGTGCGGTTCGCTTAAAGAATGGTGGAAATACTGATTATGTTGCCGTTAGCGGCGGTTTCTTAGAAGTCCGTCCTGACAAGGTTACGGTTCTGGCTCAAACAGCTGAGAGATCAGAAGATATCGATCTCGACCGTGCGGTGCGTGCAAAAGAACGTGCAGAAAAACGCCTGCGTGAAAAGCAACAGGAAAATGTCGATTTCACACGTGCCGAACTTGCTCTTCGACGCGCGATCAACCGGATTTCCATTGCGCAAAGAAAAATATAGACGATACCTACTAGAAGAGTGCCCAAAGAACGAGTTGGGCGCTCTTTTTTATTAAATTCTTTTGCTGGGCATAACGAAACAGATGATGCATAGGATGGGTAAGGACAGGGGATTTAGATCGAGATGATTTGTTTTCTTAGGATATAGAGTATTCAGAATATTTTTTCTAGTTATTTCCCACCAATGATTTGTGATAATGTGGTGGGCATATCGACACAAATTGTTAACAATGTTATAATTGTTTACGGTTACATAATATAAAAGTTCGACTATTTCACACCGATGGGGGGATAAGCATGGAACTGATGAATTTATATCAGAATAACTATTTAATGGTATTCGCGTTCCTGTGTCTCGGCGTATTATTACCTGTGGTCGCATTATTTGCCGCAAAGCTTTTACGGCCAAAGTACAAAGCAATTGATGCGAAGTACACCACATATGAGAGCGGAATTGAACCATTCCATGATGCACGGGTACAGTTCAATGTCCGCTATTATGTTTTTGCATTAATGTTTGTCATTTTTGATGTGGAAACTGTGTTTCTCTATCCATGGGCAGTCGCCTACGAAAAGCTTGGAATTTTTGCGCTAATTGAAATGCTCATCTTTGTTTTGATGCTTCTCATTGGACTCATCTACGCATGGAAAAAGAAGGTGCTAAAATGGATTTAAACTTGGAGTTTTTATCTGAAGATGAAATGGAAGAGGTTAGAAGAAATATATTTTTTGCAAAGCTGGAAGAGGTGAAAGGGTGGGCACGAAGTGCATCCCTTTGGCCAATGACATTCGGTTTGGCTTGTTGTGCCATTGAAATGATGGGAACGAGTTCTGCGCATTATGATATTGAGCGCTTCGGTACTTTCTACCGGAACTCGCCGCGTCAATCAGACGTCATGATCGTTTCAGGAACAGTGACAAAAAAAATGGCGCCGACGGTACGCCGTTTATATGATCAAATGGCTGAGCCAAAATGGGTCGTAGCGATGGGGTCATGCGCGACGGCAGGAGGACCATATATTAAATCTTACTCTGTTGTTAAAGGGGTCGACCAGATTGTTCCTGTTGATGTGTATATTCCAGGATGTCCACCGAACCCTGCCGCACTTATTTACGGGATTAATAAGTTAAAAGAAAAAATCCGTTATGAGGCGAAAACCGGGAAGAAGGTGATCTAACCGATGAGCGGGGAAAAGGATATTGAAAAATTAAAAAAAGAAGCGGCAGAAAAGGCGAAAGCAGCTGCCCTCGCGAAGAAGCAGGCAACAGAAAAGAAGGCGGAAACATCGTCAGACGAAGCTGATGATTTAGCAAAGAAAAAGGCCGCCGCCGTCGCAAAAGCACAAGCCGCAGCCGCAGCAAAGAAAAAAGCGATGGAGCAGGAAGCTGGCGGTGAGTCAACAGGAGACGAAGCCGATGATTTAGCAAAGAAAAAGGCCGCCGCCGTCGCAAAAGCAAAAGCCGCAGCCGCAGCAAAGAAAAAAGCGATGGAGCAGGAAGCTGGCGGTGAGTCAACAGGAGACGAAGCCGATGATTTAGCGAAGAAAAAGGCCGCAGCAGTCGCAAAAGCAAAAGCCGCAGCGGCAGCAAAGAAAAAAGCGATGGGGCAGGAAGCTGACGGTGAGTCACCAGGAGACGAAGCTGATGATTTAGCGAAGAAAAAAGCCGCCGCCGTTGCAAAAGCAAAAGCCGCAGCGGCAGCGAAAGCAAAGGCAGGCGCTAGTGGTGGAGACGATGCAAAAGCGAAAGCCATTGCCGCTGCAAAAGCAAAGGCTGCTGCAGCCGCGAAAGCAAAGGCAGGCGGATCGGCAAAAGCGGAAGCAGAGGCTGCGCCGCAGGAACCATCACCAAACCAAAAGTATTTAGATAAGTACGTAAAAATTATTCATGAACATTTAGGCGAGGATGTTTTGGAAGAGTTCTATATTAACAATCTATCAAAGGACGTTCCAACCCTCGTAGCGAAAAAGGAATCTTATTATAAAATTGCTGAGTTCCTTAAATTTAATGAAAGCCTTAGCTTTGATTATTTATCAGAAATACATGGGTCCGATTTTGAAACACATATGGAAGTGTATGCTCATTTTTATTCATATAAAAATCGACAATCGGTTGCCCTTAAAGTAAAACTTGACCGAGACAACGCTGAGATTGAATCGTTGGCAAACTTATGGGCTGGAGCGGATTGGCCAGAGTGCGAAGCCTATGATCTTCTGGGTATTCGCTTTAGCGGACATCCGGATTTGCGTCGAATCATGCTTGGAGAAGATTGGATCGGCCACCCATTAAGAAAAGACTATGAACCGTACGATGTGGAGGTATAGCCGGTGGTACAACGCACAGAAGAAATCCTTTTAAACGTCGGCCCGCAGCATCCGAGTACGCATGGGGTGTTCCGTCTTGTGTTAACAATTGACGGAGAGGTCATTACCCATGCCAAGCCGGTCATTGGTTACTTGCACCGCGGGACAGAAAAGCTAGCGGAAGATCTTCAATATACGCAAATCATTCCATACACAGACCGAATGGATTATATCTCAGCGATGCCGAACAACTATGTTCTCGTCCATGCGGTCGAAACGATGATGGACATCGAAATCCCAGAACGGGCCGAATACTTACGTGTCCTCGCAATGGAATTGAACAGAGTCGCAAGTCACTTGCTTTGGTGGGGGACATTCATTCTTGACTTTGGGGCAACGAGCCCGTTGCTCTATGCATTCCGCGAGCGCGAAATGATTCTCAATTTACTTAATGAATTATCTGGTGCCCGCCTCACTTACAATTATATGAGAGTAGGAGGCGTCAAATGGGATGCACCAGAAGGCTGGATTGAAAAAGTTAGAGACTTTGTTCCTTATATGAGAAAAATGTTAAAAGGCTATCACCAACTCGTATCAGGAAATGAGATTTTCCTTCACCGTACAAAAGGAGTCGGCACTTATTCGCAAGAAGATGCCATTAATTACAGCCTTAGTGGGGTAAACTTACGAAGCACAGGGGTGAAATGGGATTTACGGAAGGATGAGCCGTACTCCATTTACGACCGTTTCGATTTCAATATTGTTACCCGTGACGCGGGCGATGCCCATGCACGGTATGAGTGTAGACTAGAAGAAGTCGAAGAGTCATTGAAAATTATTGAACAAGCCGTCGAGCAATTCCCGAAAGATGGTCCGATTATGGCCAAAGTGCCGAAAATCATTAAAGCTCCTAAAGGGGAATCTTACGTGCGAATTGAAGCGGCACGTGGTGAAATCGGCTGCTATATTGCCAGCGATGGAAAAAAGGAACCATACCGCTTGAAATTTAGAAGACCGTCATTCTATAATCTGCAAATTTTGCCGAAATTATTAGTCGGACAAAATATTTCGAATTTAATCGCAATTTTAGGAGCATTCGATATTGTTCTTGGGGAGGTTGACGGCTAATGGTACAGGACCTTCTGCATTCTAGTCCGAGCTTAATGAATTTTGGAATATTCTTTGCCATGGCATTAGTGTTTTTGTTCGTGATTTTAGGATTTGTTACGTATGCGATCCTTGCAGAACGGAAAGTACTTGGTTTCATGCAAGGCCGGATCGGTCCAAACCAACTCGGTGGCCGCTGGGGACTTTTACAAACAGTAGCAGACGTTTTAAAACTACTTGTAAAAGAAGATTTAATCCCGAAGGCAGCCGATCGACCGTTGTTTGTCATTGCTCCGGTGATTGCGTTTGCGCCAGCTTTCTTAGTTATCGCGACGATTCCGTTTACGGAAAGTTTACAGTTCGCCGATCTCGGTGTTGGCTTGCTTTACTATATGGCAATTACTGGGATTACAGTTGTCGGGATATTAACCGGGGCGTGGGCATCAAATAATAAATATTCAATGCTCGGTGGAATGCGTGCCGCGGCGCAAATGGTCTCTTATGAAATCCCGCTCGTCATGAGTGTTCTTGGAATTGTCCTGTTAACAGGGAGCATCAATTTAAATGAAATTGTTAGCATGCAGGCAAGCAATGGCTGGTTTATTCTTTGGCAACCGCTCGCGTTTGTCGTCTTCTTCATCGCGGCGACTGCGGAATTGTACCGCGTGCCATTTGACTTAGCCGAAGCAGAGAACGAGCTTATTGCTGGTTTCCATACCGAGTATTCTGGCTTCCGTTGGGCGATGTTCATGCTCGCTGAATATGTGTATATGTTTGCAATGGCATCGTTGATCATCGTGTTATTCCTTGGCGGCTGGCTGCCACCATTTGAATTCCTAAGCTTTATTCCAGGAGCCGTTTGGTTCGCAATAAAGTTCGCACTCGTGACTTACGTGTTCTATTGGTTCCGTGCGTCATTCCCGCGGATGCGCCCAGACATGCTGATGGAATTTGCGTGGAAAGTGTTATTGCCGTTGGCGTTAATCAACATTTTCCTAACGGCTTTGTTAAAAGAATTGCTTTCGGTTTTTTAAAATAACGTTTAGCTGCTTTAGCCAGCTACGCTTTCTGATAAGGGGTGAAAAATGTGCTTGGATGGACAAAAGGTTTAGCTTATACCCTTAAAAATTTAACGAAGGAAAAAGTAACGTACGATTATCCGAATGAACCAATTCCATTACCGGACCGCTTTAGAGGGATTCAAAAGTTTTATCCGGAAAAATGTATTGTTTGTAATCAATGTGCGAATATTTGTCCGACAGATTGCATCCAATTAACAGGGAAAAAGCACCCGGACCCGACGAAAAAGGGGAAAATCATCGATACGTATGATATTAATTTTGAAATTTGTATCCTTTGCGATCTCTGTACAGAGGTCTGTCCGACAGAAGCAATTGTCATGACCAATAATTTTGAACTGGCCGAATACAGCCGCGATGATTTATTTAAAAATTTAGAATGGCTCGATGAAAATGACGAGAATGTACGGAAGGTGAATAAGCCATGACCTTTTCAGGCGAATTTTTCGCATTTTTCGCACTTGCTTTAGTTGCGATTGTTGGCGGTGTGTTGTTACTGAACTTAAGAAAAGTTGTTCACATGGTAATCGCGCTCGTCTTTACATTTTTAAGCATCGCTGGCATTTATATTCTCCTTTCGGCAGAATTTCTCGGCGTTGTTCAAATTATGATTTACTCTGGTGCCATTACGGTTATCCTGCTTTTCGGAATTATGCTGACGAACCATAATGATGAAGATGAAACGACAACGAAAACTCCTAGATGGAAAAAAGTATGGCTCATTCTCGGCGTGCTTGCCTTTGGTGCCGTGTTCTATGTCGGCATTTATAATCTCGACTTTGGCGGTCCGCCAGCTGATTTGCATGTGAATAATACGGAGCAAATTGGGATTTTGCTCTTCTCAGAATACATTATTCCATTTGAATTAATGTCCGTCCTCTTGTTAGTTGCCTTTGTAGGAGCGATCATTCTTTCAAAGAAGGATGAAGATGAGGAGGCGGATAAGGAATGAATCTTTCAGCTTTTTTAACGCTTGCTTTGATTCTGTTTTGCATTGGCCTATACGGTGCCTTGACGAAAAGGAACACAATCATCGTCTTGATTTCGATTGAGTTGATGCTAAATGCGGTGAGCATTAATCTTGTTGCCTTTAGTAAATTCGGAATGATTCCGTCGATTACTGGTCAAGTGTTTGCGGTCTTTGTCATTGCCGTCGCTGCCGCAGAAGTGGCAGTTGGAATTGCGATTTTATTAGCATTGTACCGCAATCGGAAAACCGTCAATATTGATAAAATGAACGAGTTGAAACATTAATCGTAATCAAGTGAATCAGTTGAATCAAAAATGTATGTGAAATAGTAAAAACACAGTTATAAGCCCCACAAAACGGGCACAATCTGGCGCGCGAAAGTATGCGCGTACAAAAAAGGGGATTGTGATACAGATGGAGAATGCTTGGCTCATTCCGCTTTTCCCGCTCATTTCGTTCATACTGCTCCTTCTGTTCGGCCGGCGCCTTAAAGAAGCGAGTGCGTATGTAGGGATTTTTCTAACCCTCGCCGCTTTGGTCTATTCAGTCATCGTCTTGGTCGCTCGCTTCACCGGGCCGACCTTCAAGGCAGAGGCTGACTGGCTCCAAATAGGACAACTGCAATTAACAGTGGGATTTGAGGTAAATCAATTAAATGCACTGATGCTGGTGATTGTCTCACTCGTCAGCTTTCTAGTACATACTTACTCAAAAGGCTATATGCATGGCGATGAGCGCTTCCCGGTGTTCTATGCCTATCTAGGTTTGTTCACCTTTGCGATGCTCGGCCTTGTGCTCTCACCAAACCTCCTACAAACCTATATTTTCTGGGAGCTTGTAGGGCTAGGTTCCTTCCTGTTGATTGGTTTTTATTTTAGTAAAAATGAAGCCAAGGCAGCAGCGAAGAAAGCATTCATTATGACTAGAATCGGGGATGTCGGCCTGCTCGTCGGGATGATTCTTCTATTCTGGCAAACCGGAAGTTTTGAGTATGATGAAATCTTTGCTAGTGTTCAAGCTGGTGAAGTATCCGGTTTCATGATTACGTTAACAGCAATTTTAATTTTTATCGGGGCAATCGGAAAATCTGGTCAGTTTCCGCTCCACACATGGCTTCCGGACGCGATGGAAGGTCCGACGCCTGTGTCAGCATTAATCCATGCAGCAACGATGGTTGCCGCTGGGGTGTATTTAGTAGCAGCGCTGTTCCCGCTCTTTGAAGCGAGTCAAACAGCGATGACCGTCGTTGCTGTCACCGGTGCTTTTACGGCGATCTTCGCGGCGACAATTGGTCTCACACAAAATGATATTAAACGCGTGCTCGCCTATTCAACGATCAGTCAGCTCGGTTATATGATGCTTGCACTCGGTGCAGCTGGCTATGTGGCTGGTGTGTTTCATTTAATGACCCATGCGTTTTTCAAAGCATTGCTGTTCTTAGCAGCAGGTAGCGTTATTTACGCAACCCATCATATGCAAGATATTGAAAAAATGGGTGGACTTTGGAAGAAGCTACGCCTGACTGGTCCGTTATTTTTAATCGGAACACTTGCTATCAGTGGGGTGCCGCTGTTATCTGGGTTCTTTAGTAAAGATGAAATTTTAATTGCTACGTGGGCAAACGGAAACTACGTTCTTTTCTCACTTGCAGTGATTGCAGCTTTCTTTACAGCGTTTTATATGTTCCGCTTGTTCTTTATGGTATTTACAGGCGAACCACGAAGCGAAATGAAAAATGTTCACGAATCGCCAACTTCGATGACAGCACCGATGATTGTCCTTGGCATTTTGGCGGTCGTCGCCGGTTATGTGAACACACCGTGGTTTGGCACATTCCTTGGCGATTGGCTCGTCGCTGACAATGATCTTCTAGGACCTGGACATTTAAGCGGTCCTGCATGGATTATGATTGTCGCAACGCTTGTGTCGCTGGCAGGAATTTACTTAGCTTATTTAATGTATTACCGCAAAACACTTGCCCCTGATTGGTTCACGAGCAGGGCACCAAACTTATATTTGATTGTAAAGAATAAGTATTTTGTCGATGAAATTTACAATAGCACGTTTGTGTATGGAACAAAGGCAGTTAGTTTATTCCTTCGCTTTATCGAGTTATTCTTTGTTGAAGGGTTAGTCAAACTCGTTACTGGTACCATTCGCGGTCTAGGAAAAGTTGGTTCGAAGCTGCAGAGCGGTCAAACCCAAACATACGGAGCCGTCGCCTTTGTCGGACTTGCCGTACTCGTGCTCATCTTTGCGCTGACAGGGGGGTATTTAGGATGAATAGTTTTTATTTAAGCTTACTTGTCTTCTCCCCGTTGATTGGTATTGTGCTGCTGGCATTCATGCCAAAAGGAAACGAAAAAGGGATAAAAGTGCTTGGCTTTTTAGCAACTTTGCCAGCTCTCGTGCTGTCGCTCGTCGCTTATTTTTCCTATCTTGGCGGGAAAAGCCTCGCTGATTATACGGAACAAGTAAACTGGTTCCAGTTTGCTAACTTTGGTTCAATTAATCCAAATTTGTTCGCCGTTCATTATGAGCTTGCGATTGACGGTTTTTCGCTATTAATGGTCTTGTTAACAGCGGTATTATCGACATTAGCAGCACTGGCTTCCTTCCATATTAAGAAGGAATGGAAAGGTTATTTCATGCTTTTCTTACTGCTTGAAATTGGGATGCTAGGTGTATTTACGGCCCAAAACTTAATTTTATTCTTCCTCTTTTTTGAAATTACCTTAATCCCAATGTTTTTCTTAATTGGTAAATGGGGCTATTTTGCAAAAGAGAAGGCAGCCTACAGCTTCCTTATCTATAACGGTCTCGGTTCGGCCGTGTTATTAATTGTGATTATGGTGTTATTCGCCAAAACAGGAACAACAAATATTGAAGCATTAAAAGTAATTGTAAATAATCCCGATGCGCAAATGATTACACCAATCTCCGAATCTCTAAAATACGGATTATTGATCGCGTTATTAATTGCCTTCGGTGTGAAGCTGCCAATCTTCCCGCTCCATACGTGGATGCTGCGTGTCCATGTTGAGGCACCACCATCGATTGTTATGCTTCACTCAGGTGTTTTGTTGAAAATTGGTGCATTTGGTCTCATTCGGTTCGGGATGGGGATTTTCCCAGAGCAGTTTCAAAGTTTAGCGGTACTGATTGCCGTTCTTGGGGTGATTAACCTCCTGTACGGAGCGTTCCTCGCCTTTATCCAAACCGATTTCAAAATGGTACTTGCTTACTCATCGATTTCCCATATGGGAATTGTGCTTATCGGTCTTGGCGCCTATAACGAAGCAGGGATTCAAGGGGCGATTTTCCAAGTTGTTTCCCACGGGTTAATTTCTGCGTTGCTGTTCTTCTTAGTAAGTGTCTTTTACGAGCGTGTGCAAACGACGGAGATTCCGAAGCTCGGTGGAATGGCGAAGGGAATGCCGATTGCCTCTGGGTTCTTACTAGCAGGCGCGATGGCTTCACTCGGCTTACCGGGGATGAGCGGATTTGTCAGTGAGTTTATGGCCTTTCTCGGGCTGTTCCAAGTGCAGCCAATTTTAGCTGCGATTGGGGCAATTGGAATTATTATGACGGCCGTTTACTTGCTGCGTGCTGTCCTTGGCATTACGTACGGAAAATCGAATCGTGAATTTGCCGGCATAACCGACCTTCGTTCATTCGAATGGGCACCGGTGCTTGTCCTTGTCGGTCTAATTATCCTAATTGGCGTCTATCCAGCCGTATTAAGTCAGCCATTAGAGACCATCGTGTTAGGGTTAGGAGGGTGATGAAGGATGGATTTAGAGACATTACTATCATATGATTGGGGATTGATGGGTCCGGAATTCATCATTCTCATTTCCATGGTTATCATCACTTTGCTCGATTTATTTCTACCGAAAAAAATCGATCGCAAACTTTTAGGTTGGCTTAGCGTTGCCGCAGTCCTATTGGCAATCATCGCGCTGATTTCTTTGCTTGGTGCCGAAACAGGCGCGATTTTATTTGACACCTTTAGACTTGATGGCTTTGCGAAAGCCTTTAAGCTCTTATTGCTTGTAGGTTCACTATTTGTCCTGTTACTAGCGATTGATTATGACCCGAAAGAAGGGCTAAAAGAATACCGTGGCGAATTTTACTATTTGTTCTTAGCTGCTTTGCTCGGGGCAATGATTATGACGTCGAGCGGCGACTTAATTACGTTGTTCGTCGGCCTTGAAACATTATCGATTTCTTCTTATGTTCTTGCCGGCTTACGCAAGAAAAACTTGAAATCAAATGAATCAGCAATGAAATATATCATTAACGGAAGTTTGGCAACAGCGATCCTCATGTTCGGGATGAGTTATTTATACGGAATAACGGGGTCTACGAACTTGAAGGAAATGTCTGGGATGTTAATGACGATTACCGAGCCACAGTATCTTTATTTGCTTGGCCTCTCATTTTTACTCGTATTTATTGGCCTTTCGTTTAAGCTGGCATCCGTGCCATTCCATATGTGGGCTCCAGATGTGTACGAGGGGGCACCGACACCTGTTACCGCATTCTTAAGCGTTGTGTCGAAAATTGCTGGCTTTGTCATTATGATTCGCATCATGCTGTCGATTTTTGCCGCTGTGCAAGTGGACAATGTCCCGCTGCTGTTTAACCTTCAGGACTTCATCGGCTTCCTTGCCGCTGTGACGATGATTGTCGGAAACGTCATCGCTTTAAGGCAGCGCAATCTTAAACGCCTATTTGCGTATTCAAGTGTTGCCCATGCCGGGTATATTCTTGTAGCGTTCACAGCGATGAGTTATGTGATGTTTGACAGTATTTGGTTTTACATGTTTGCTTATTTGTTCATGAATCTTGGAGCGTTTGCGATCATTCAGCTCGTAACAACGAAATCAGATTCAGAGGATATTAGTCAATTTGCCGGGCTCTATCGTCGTTCACCACTTATTGCAGTTACAATGGCAATCTTCATTCTGTCACTCGCTGGGATTCCAGGAACGGCTGGATTTATCGGGAAGTTGAATATCTTCTTAGGGGCGCTTATGGTCAATCCGTCACATTATGTGCTCGCCTCGATTATGATTGCGACAACGGTTGTATCTTATTTCTACTATTTCGGCATTATGACACAAATGTTCTTCCGTCCGGCAACAGATGATACGAAATTAAAGATGCCAGTTGGAATGACCATCGTCATCGTCCTTTGTGCCGCAGCAACGATTCTGTTCGGAGTCATGCCGCAGCTTGCCTTTGACTTTTTATCAACAAACTTTAATCAATTTATTGATTTCTTGAACTAAGCTTAATTGGGAGATTAAGTTAGCACAAACAAAAGAGGGGTTTTTAAGAAAAGCTAGCCTTGGGGGAGGCTAGCTTTTTCTAGTTGTTTGCGGGAATAAAATAAATGTTGGCATATAAAATAGAAAAATGGTTAAAAAAATGAAACCTCATGATTCCTAATCCGTCTATTATTAAGGGGATTAATGCGGTAAATTGGGAAACTGGCTACTGAAAGGAGCGAAAGGATGATCACAGATTTTGGTGCACAAGCTTTAATCAGCATCTTATCACATTTAACGTTCATCGCATTATCTTGGTGGGCGTTACAAGCGTTGCATTTTGATAAATTATTACGAGCAAATCGCGTGTTTCAAGCAAGAGTTCTCTATATATTGCTCTCGATTTTCCTTGGCTCGACCGTGAGCAACTTCTTTCTCGATTATTTACTTTGGTCCCAAACGCTTCCTATCCTATTTCAGTAATTTTTTTTATAAATTGGGTATTAATACATGTTTCCAAAAAGGGGATTATTAAGTAAAATTGGTTTTAGGCTTGTGTTTTTTCATAGGTCGGAAATACTTGTGAGAAACTTCGCAAAATCTACCCTCCTGAAATGAATATTTGTCAAAAAGTGACGAGATTTCCCAAGTATGCTCCTCAGAATCCTGGTAAAAATGGTAGTAAGGGGAGGAGAGATAGAGATGAGGGTTTTGTCACATTTTTTATTCGTTTTGGCAATTTTTAGTTTTATCGTTTTTCAGGCAGGGAATAACATGATTGGTGCAAGCTCTGAACAAGATCTAAAAACATTGGTCTCAATTTTAAATGACGAACATATTTTAATCACTGACTGGTCTTTATATTCTAGGGAGAAGTTGGAAGATGTTCAGGAAGAGGAACTGGTAGCCGAATTAAAAGCAATGTTCCCAGATTGGACATGGAGTGGGAATACCGCTAGGAAGCATACATCGAACTATGAGGAAAAAATTAAAATCACAAGTGATCAGTTACATACATATGTCATGTATGAAGTGAAAGGTCAGTCTTGGGACAATGATTCAGAAGCATTTGTGAATAAACAGTGGCAAGGGAGATTATTTGACATTTTTCGCGGAAATGCAACAACTTTTTCTTGTATCAAAGCTGAAATCAGTGATAAGATGAACAAGTCTTTGCCTTATACAATGGAAAGGCTATTAGTAGTGTTTGATGCAGAAAAACTGGAAGCATTAGAAGAGGATATGTTTATTTCTACGTCTGCTTATTCACCACTGCTTACAGGCGTATTAAGTGAAGACCATGAAATGAATTTACAGCTTGGATTGCGAAAACAAGAAGGAATGGGTGGAAATACAACCCTCGTAGTTGGCACACCCATCATCACGATTGAATATTAATATATAGAAATTGGACGCGGAGGGGAATACATTTGGAAAAAATCATCGTCCGCGGCGGGAAAAGGCTAAGCGGTACTGTTAAAGTAGAAGGAGCAAAAAATGCCGTACTGCCTGTGATCGCTGCATCATTATTAGCAAGTGATGGAAAAAGTGTCATTCGTGATGTTCCAACTCTCTCCGATGTATACACGATCAACCAAGTATTACGTTCTTTAAACGCCAATGTGGAGTTTAAAAATAACAAAATTGTCGTCGATGCATCAAAAGAGTTGAATATTGAGGCACCGTTTGAATATGTACGCAAAATGCGTGCTTCTGTATTAGTTATGGGATCTTTGCTTGGCCGGAATGGGCGTGCGCGCGTAGCATTGCCAGGGGGCTGTGCAATTGGATCTCGTCCGATTGACCAACATTTAAAGGGCTTTGAAGCAATGGGAGCAAAAGTAAAGGTAGGAAATGGCTTTATCGAAGCTGAAGCTCCAGATGGCTTACATGGCGCGAAAGTCTACCTTGACTTCCCAAGTGTCGGAGCAACTGAAAATATTATGATGGCTGCAGTCCTTGCTAAAGGTACAACGATTCTCGAAAACGTTGCAAAAGAACCAGAAATCGTCGACCTTGCAAACTTCCTCAATAAAATGGGAGCAAAAGTAAAAGGTGCAGGAACTGGAACAATCAAAATAGAAGGTGTCGACTTGCTGTTCGGAGTGGAACATTCCATTATCCCCGACCGCATTGAAGCCGGTACCTTTATGGTAGCTGCGGCAATTACTGGTGGAAACGTCTTAATCAAAGGTGCTGTTCCAGAACATTTGTCTTCATTAATTGCGAAGATGGAAGAAATGGGCGTGATCATCGAAGAAGAGCAGGAAGGCATACGCGTCATCGGATCTGAATCATTAAAGGCCGTTGACATTAAAACGATGCCGCACCCTGGTTTCCCGACAGACATGCAATCACAAATGATGGCATTGCTTTTACGTGCTCAAGGAACAAGTATGATCACGGAAACTGTGTTTGAAAATCGCTTTATGCATGTTGAAGAATTCCGTCGCATGAATGCGCAGATTAAAATTGATGGTCGCTCAGTGATTATGAATGGTCCATCTAATCTACAAGGCGCAGAAGTAGCTGCAACTGATTTACGCGCGGCTGCCGCTTTAGTTTTAACGGGATTAGTAGCGGAAGGAATCACGCGTGTGACCGAATTAAAACATTTAGATCGTGGCTATGTTGATTTCCATAAAAAACTAGCAGCTCTAGGCGCAGACATTGAACGCGTCAATGAACTAGAAGAAATCGAAGTCGCTGAATCATTCGTATCCGATATGAATGCATAATCACTGAAACCGGAGAATCGAGCGCGATTCTGCGGTTTTATTTTTTTCAATCATATGGTAATTATTCCTAAAAAATGCAAAAAATATGCGGAATGACTCTAAATTGTTAAAAGATGCCCCGTTTGTTTCATTTTTTAAGAGTAATTTACTGAATATTTAATTAATAATTTCGTCCAGCGAATGCTGTCATAAATGCTTGTCCCCGACCATAAGATTGAAGGAGCGTTTTAATTTCAATCATTTATGGAGGCTACCACTTATGAAAAAATTCAATCCAATCCTCGTCATAACAGCAACATTATTTACTGTCATCCTCCTGATTCCGACCTTGCTTGTTCTTCCATTTATGGGGGAGAAGGCGAGCGGAAAACTAAATGAAGAACCTTTTTTGCCCATGGCAGCTGAGCCGTTAGCCGATTCAGCAGTGGAAGTGGCTGTCTTTCGGACAGCGCAATCACAGCTGGAAAAAGTGCCACTCGATGAATATTTATATGGCGTTGTCTCTGCCGAAATGCCAGCCGAGTTTGAATTGGAAGCATTGAAGGCACAAGCATTAACTGCGCGGACGTATTATCTTCGACATATTTTAACGAATGAAACGAGCACACTTCCAGAAGGAGCGGAAGTGACAGATACTGAAGCCCACCAAGTGTATAAAAATAGAGATGAGTTAAAGCGGCAATGGGGCGCTGATTATGATTGGAAAATGAGCAAAGTGATCGAAGCCGTTCGAGCAACCGATGGACAAATTTTAACGTATGAAGGCAATCCGATTACAGCGACGTTCTTCTCTACGAGCAATGGCTATACAGAAAACTCCGAAGACTATTGGTCAAATAAGTATCCGTATTTACGAAGCGTTGAAAGCCCTTGGGATAAAGCATCCCCTAAATTTACCGAGCAAACAATCATGCCGATCAGTGATTTTGAGCGCCGACTCGGGGTTCAATTAAGCGACCGAACAAACATCGGTACAATCCTCGAGCGTACACCAGGAAATCGTGTCGGCAAGGTGGAGATTGCTGGAAAGGTTTTAAGCGGAAAGGATGTCCGCGAAAGACTGGGTCTAAATTCAAGCGATTTTAAATGGCAAGTAAAAGGCGATAATGTCATCATCGAAACAACCGGCTATGGCCATGGCGTTGGCATGAGCCAATATGGCGCAAACGGAATGGCAGCCGAAGGGAAAACGTATGAAGACATCGTTAAGCATTACTACAAAGGTGTGGAAATAACATCGAGCGAACCGACACTTGCCCAAGTGGCGCAAAGATAGAGACTGACGTTTCTTATGGCTGAAGCCCAGAGAAACGCCTTGTACGCTAAAACTCAAAATGGACACATTGTATGCTAAAACTCTAAAAAAACTTTTAATGCTAAAATTCATTGTTTACTCGTCTGGCGAAGATAACGTTCTTCGATTTGAGCGAGAAAGTCAATTGGCCGCAAATAGACGCGGCCTTTTTTTATTCCTGTGCTTGGTAAGTCTTGTGAGGAAAGAAGATAGGTGGCCGTTTTAATATTGTCAATTCCAAAAAAATCGCGAAACTCCCGATTGGTGATGGTCGGCTTAATTAATAAGAAATAATCGAGTAAAGCATCATGATAGGCTGTTTTTGAATGATAAAAACAGTGCGGACAAACCCAAACTCGATCTTTGCGTGCCATCTGGAAGCAGGTACAGTTCGGACAGCGGACCTTATGGACAAGTTCAGATGGCAGAATTCCATACGTTGTTTGTAGATCAGGGAAATGTGGGGTGTGGTCTTTTAATAAAAAATTACTAATTCGTTTCAACTCTTTTTCGCTGCAAATCCGCTCTGACAAGTGATTTGTATGGGTTAAGATCTTATTTTTCAAATTGTCGACCTTACAAAGGTGTTGGAGAATCGTTGAATCGGTTGATTTTATAATTGCGGAGGGGTGACTAAGGACGGCGAGAGAGATGATTGGCAGCTTCGGCAACCCATGTGCCTCTAACCAATCATAGAGCTGGTCCTTATGCTGCATCGTTTGATGATAAGGGTTGGTGTAGCCTTTTTCACTGTTATTCGAAGTCTGGCTGAATTGCTCTTCGCTAATAGTAAGTTCTCCACGATGATTTTTTGTTTCAATTTGTAGGATGTATTTGGAGCAGATGAGCAGATGGTCAATTTGAAAGAAGTTTGTGCCATGGGGCAAACGTATACCTTGGAAAACGTAGTGATGATTGTCGTTAAGAAACTCCAAATGGTAATCGGTATTGACTTCGCCACGATAACCGGCCATAAACGTGCGAATATCTTTTTCAATAATAGGAAGCTTCGGATGAGACTGAGGCAATCTCTGGATTAAAGCATGATTGAAAGGGACGATGAGTGGAATCGAACGGGGAAGCAGAATCAAAGTCAAAATCCTCCTTAAACTGTTTGGTTCAATCATACAACAATTGCGTGCGTGCGGTTATGGAGATTTTGTGACAAATTAATTTTTGGGTTTTAATCCGAGTACTAGCAATAAACAGAGGTCAAAAGGCCGATATAATCCAAGTACTAGCAATAAACCAGCACGATAATCACGGTTAATCGGGAGTACTAGTAATAAAAGTCACTCAGTTTAGGCCGAATCCAGTTTTATAATCCGAGTACTAGGTAAAAGCACAACCCGTTTGTATGGTTTTTCTAGAAAAGGTAATTAATGTTTTTGTCTGACTCTTTTGGCCGAGCAGATCCATGTGTTTTAGAACGATAATGCTGGTAACGCGTTTTTTAATCCAAGTACTAGTATTAAAAACACCAAATTTCATTGATATATTGCTAGTACTCGTAATAAAACAGCCTAAAATGAGGTGTTAATCCGAGTACTGGCATTAAACGGAGGCCAGAACGCTGTTATAATCCAAGTACTAGCAATAAAAAACGGCTAAAAATCGCTTTAATCCGAGTACTAGTAATAAACCATCCCGATAATTACGGTTAATCCGAGTACTAGCAATAAAACCCACTCAATTTTAGGCCGAATTCAGTTTTTAATGCTAGTACTAGTAATAAGATCCACACCGTTTAATCCCACTCCGTTCTATAATCCGAGTACTAGCAATAAAACCCACTCAGTTTATAACCAATCCACCTTTTTAATCCAGTACTAGCAATAAAAAACCCCTCCACCCTAAGTCCAATCCACCAAACTACCAACCAACCAACCTAACCCTTCACCCAACCCTCAAACCTCACCAACACCCCACGCAGCTTCGGGAACTTCTCATTAAAATAGGCGTGGTGCATAAAATGGGACACGACTAACACGCCGATTGTGTCCTTAACGAAGTCATTCACGGTTGCCGATCGATACGGCACGAACGATTGGTGAATCTCATCAATCAGCCCGTACAAAATCGCCACGCCCATAAAAATAAAGCTCATCACCGGCTTGAACCCTGCAAACGTCAGCCCCGCTAAAAACAACAGCACATATAAAATTGCAAATTCAACGAGATGGAGCGACTCTTTTATAAACGTATCCACCCTCTGATTCGGCAATTCGACAACAGCGTTCGCAGGCATGCTTGATAAAATCCAAATTAAAATCATATAAACAATAGGTAAAATCCGAATGACGTATTTCATTATGAACCCCCAAAAATATTTTTTAAAAAGAAAATGTATAAAACGACAAGCTTTGTCGAAAAATAAGCATTTAAAAAATTTTCAAAACTATGTATATATTTTTTTACATCTGTTCAGAATGATTGCTGAGGTGATGAAAATGAGAGAGGAAAAATCTTCTCAAGAAAAGAGCTTTAAACGCTTTTTTAAGAAGCGGTGGGCGTATCCAGCAGTTTATTTAGCAAGTGCCGCAATCATTCTAACAGGTGTTATCTGGTTCCAAAATAGCGGTGAACAAGCGACTGATCAACTAGATGAGGTGACAGAACAGTCGAACAGAGAGTTTTCCGGCGAACCAGCAGTTGAAGTCAATCGTTCTTTGGAAAATTTCGTTATGCCAGTAGCAGATGTTGACAGTGCGGTCATAAAAATGCAATTCTATGACAATGACATGGACAAAGCTGAGCAAGAAGCAGCAATCGTCGTTTACAATAACCAATATCATCCCAATACAGGGATTGCGATTGGTGCAAACGATGACGAAGAGTTTAATGTTATTGCATCATTAAGCGGTGAAGTCATTACTGTTAAGGAAGACTCGTTGCTTGGTAACGTAATTGAAATCAATCATGACAATGGAATTGTAACACAGTATCAATCAATTAAAAATATCCAAGTGAAAGCTGGTGACATGGTCGAGCAAGGTGATACAATTGCCACTGCTGGAACAAGCCAGTTTAATGAAAAAGCAGGCGTACACGTTCATTTTGAAATTCGCAAAGACGGTGTGCCTGTAAACCCACTTGATTATTTTGACAAGCCATTAAGCGCTTTGGAAGAAGTTGATCCTGGCGATTCTGGTAAAAATAATGCTGGTACAGACGCTACTAAAGATGATTCAGCAACCGAAGAAGATGAGTCGAAAACTGAAGATGAAGAGTCAACAAACAATGAATCTTCAGATGAAGAAGATGAAACTTCAAATGAAGAGGAAAAAGACGAAGACTCTTCAACGGAAGACAATGATTCTTCAACAAACACAACTGAAACAAGTAACTCTTAAGATCAATTCTCTGAATGAAAACCCGTCGAACTTTCGGCGGGTTTTTTTAATGGACATAAACGCCCGACCCTTGTGATAAAATTAGACAAGGAGGGGGAATGTTGTGTTGAAGAGATTGTTCCTATTGCTATTTTTGTCCGTGATGATTGCCGGGTGCACAAGCAAAGAACCAACCCCGGAAGAGCGATTTGCCGATTATGTTCAGCTATGGAATGAGCAAAAATTTGCTGACATGTATAAGTTATTATCAGAACAAGCGAAAGACAGTGTCACGAAAGAGGCCTTTGTCGACCGTTATCATAAAATTTATCAAGACCTAGAAATTGACAAGCTAGAAGTTCAATTCGAACCGCCGGAAGAAACCGAAAAATACGATGCGGAAGCAAGCTTTCCATTTGCCGCAAAAATGGACAGTGTCGCCGGTCCGATCGATTTTACCCATACAGCTAAGCTTGTAAAAGAAACAAGGGAAGACAGTAGCAATTGGTATATCGATTGGGATACGACGTACATATTTCCGGAATTAGGAGCGAATGACCGCATTCGCTATCAAAACATTTCTGCCGAGCGCGGCAAAATTTTAGACCGCCGAGAGAATGGTCTGGCAATCAATGGGACAGCGATGCAAATTGGTGTCGTTCCTGGAAAGTTAGGAGAATCGTCCGTTCAGCAGCTCAGTGATTTGCTAGAGATGGCGGAGGAAGAGATCAACAAGCAATTAAATGCTTCTTGGGTAAAACCAGATTTATTTGTACCGCTAAAAACGGTCTCCAAAAACGATGGGTCTCTGCGTGAAGAGCTGTTTGCGATTGAAGGGGTCACAACGATGGAAGTGGGCGCCCGCGAATATCCGTATGGCGAAGCATTGTCCCACCTGGTCGGCTACATCGCTCCAGTCACCGCTGAAGACTTGGAGAGAAACGAAGGAAAAGGCTATAGTGCCGGGGACTACATCGGCAAACGCGGCCTTGAGCAGGTGTTTGAGGGACAATTAAAAGGAACCAATGGCGTAAAAATAAGTGTCGCAAAGGAAGATGGCTCGGAAAAGGTACTTGCGGAAAAGCCTGTTGAGCATGGCAAAGATGTGCAGTTAACGATTGACGTTGTCCTTCAGCAGCGCGTATATGATCAGTTAAATGGAGTCGCTGGCACAGCAGCGGCCATTCATCCACTTACCGGCGAGACGCTAGCGTTAGTAAGTGCTCCTGGATTTGATCCAAATGCCGAGGTTTTAGGCAATTCTAGGGCTATGGAGGAGGATGACCCGCTCCAGCCTTATCTTAACCGCTTTAGGCTCTCCTACGTACCAGGTTCAGTCATTAAGCCGATGACCGCGGTAATTGCCCTAGCCAATGATAAAATCGAACTTGAAACGAGTTTTGAAATTACCGAAAAACAGTGGCAACCAGATCGATCGTGGGGCGATTATAAAGTGACTCGCTATACGAACTTAATCGGTCAAGTTGATCTAGAAAAGGCGATGATTTTCTCAGACAATATTTACTTTGCGCGCACAGCACTTGAAATCGGCAAGGATGGGTTTGCGGATGGGCTGCGGAAGTTTGGTTTTGAAGACATCGATTATCCGTATCCGCTTGAAGCGTCACAGATTGGCGAGCTAGCGAATGACATTGCCCTCGCAGATTCTGGCTACGGCCAAGGCCAAGTCGAGATGAATATCCTCCATTTAGCAGCGACGTATACCCCATTTTTAAATAATGGCAATATGCTAAAACCAATTTTATTAATGGAGGAAGAACAAAAGCAAGTATGGGCGGAAAACTTAATTTCCCCAGAAGAGGCAGCTGCGCTAGATAAGATGCTAACAAAGGTGGTCACTGAAACGAATGGGACTGCTCATGTCGCACGGATGGAAGGCGTGCCATTGGCAGGGAAAACAGGAACCGCCGAGATTAAAGGTCGACAAGGTGAAAGAGGCCGCGAGCTTGGCTGGTTCGTCGCCTACAACACCGACTTACTCGTGTCGCTGATGATCGAAGATGTACAAACAGGGGAAGGCTCAAAGGAAGCTGTTACCCGGGTGAGAAATCTATTTTCAAACGAAGGGCAATAAAGCCCTTCGTTTTTTATGCATTTAGGATAATATAAAATGTGCCGTAAACTGGATGGGGGTTTTATTGCTATTACTCAGATTAACCGTGATTATCGGGCTGGTTTATTGCTAGTACTTGGATTAAAGTGATTTTTGGCCGTTTTTTATTGCTAGTACTCGTATTATATCAGCGTTTTGACCTCGGTTTATTGCCAGTACTTGGATTAACCCCTCATTTTTTGTCGTTTTATTACGAGTACTAGCAATATATCAAGGGAATTTCGTGTTTTTAATGCTAGTACTTGGATTAAAAAACCCGTTACCAGCATTATCTTTTAAAAACCCTGTGAATCTGCTCGCTTAAAAGTTCACCTAAAGACATTAATGACCTTTTCTGGAAAGAACATACAAACCGGTGTCCAAGGCGTTATTTGCGAGTCACTTCTGTCCGTCTAGTCAAAGAACGATCTCTCCGCTTTTGTTCCTATTTGGCAAAATTTGTAGATTTAAAATTCTTGACCCGATGGGCCGATTCGGGCCATAATAATGGTACTAATTTTCTAAAAATTAAATAAATTCAAACCCTGATAAAATTTTATTTTAAGAAAAGAAGCGCGCGTATATTTGTTAACGCTTACAAAGGAGGTGGTTTGGTGCTCATTTTTATTATTTTAATGTTTATTATTGGGGCGTCGCTAATTTTGGCGTTACGCAGCAAAAAATCCTTATTCCTGGCAATTCCTTTTCTGAGTATTTTTGTTTATTTCTTCGTTGAAATCCTACCAATACTTTATATCCATTTATGGTAAAAAAACTGCATTCAAGATGACCGTCCCATCCTGTTGATGAAAAACGAATTTCTTGGGGAATAATCATAAGAAAAATGAATCTAATTTTCTTTCATTCACTAGCTTTGGGACGAGCTCCTCATGGTTGGCACTCGTTAAATAATGGTTGTCCCTTTCATTTTAATTAATAATTTACAAAATTTTCAGAAAAATTTACTATTTCATTGTCCTTATTGCGTTTTTTGTGCATATATCCTTATCCAAGCTAATAGAATGATTACAAACCTGTCAAAGAGAGTGTTTGAGGTGAGGAGTCGTTTGCAAAGTATGAGAATTCAGCCGGAGCCATGGTTCAAATCCTGTAATGTATAGAAACTGCATCGTATCAAGTGATGTGGTGACCAGATTATTCGAGTTAAGCGGGTCTCATTTCACACTTCTCACATCCAATTTGGGGAGGGCGAGTGGTGTGCACGATTACATCAAAGAGAGAACTATCAAGATTGGAAAGTATATCGTGGAGACGAAAAAAACGGTTCGCGTTATCGCGAAGGAGTTTGGCGTATCCAAAAGTACAGTCCATAAAGACTTGACGGAAAGACTGCCAGAAATAAATCCGGAACTTTACAATGAAGTAAAAGAAATTCTCGATTATCATAAATCGATCCGACATCTACGTGGTGGCGAAGCAACAAAGCTAAAGTACAAAAAAGAGGAGAGAGAGGAGGAAACGGTTAAATAATTGGCTTTCATATTGGTTTGTCCGGACGGGCAGTAACGAAAGGCGAAGTACTTCATTTTTTTAGAAGTAATCGCCTTTTTATATTGTCTTAAAAGGGAATAAATGTAATGACTGTGGGGAGTACTATTAACTACTTGAAATTGCAAAAATCGACTTTTTTTTTAGTAATTAGTTACTATTTTTGAGTGTCTATGATAAAATAGAAAATTAGGTGAATATTGTTCGAAAATAGTGGCCGCGTCTGATTTTTGCTCAAAAACACTAAAGTTTAAAGCAGCCGCGCACCACCCATTTGTCAAGGAGGGTAAAAGTAAAAATGTTTGCAAGAGATATTGGGATTGACCTTGGCACAGCAAATGTCTTGATACATGTAAAGGGCCGTGGAGTGGTTTTAAATGAGCCGTCAGTAGTGGCAATTGATAAAAATACAAACAGAGTATTAGCCGTCGGTGAGGAAGCTCGTCGGATGGTTGGTCGTACACCGGGAAATATCGTTGCAATTCGTCCGCTTAAGGATGGCGTTATTGCCGATTTTGATGTAACTGAAGCGATGCTAAAACATTTTATAAACAAGCTAAATGTCAAAGGATTGCTGTCGAAGCCGCGCATTTTGATTTGCTGCCCAACAAACATTACGAGCGTTGAGCAAAAGGCGATTAGAGAAGCAGCAGAAAAGAGCGGTGGGAAAAAGATTTACCTTGAAGAAGAACCTAAAGTTGCGGCAATCGGCGCAGGGATGGATATTTTTCAACCGAGTGGAAACATGGTTGTTGATATTGGCGGTGGAACGACAGATGTCGCTGTGCTGTCAATGGGGGATATTGTCACGTCTTCGTCAATTAAAATGGCCGGTGACAAATTTGACAACGAGATCTTAAATTATATTAAACGTGAATATAAGCTGCTGATTGGTGAGCGGACTTCAGAAAACATTAAGGTGAATATTGGAACAGTGTTCCCTGGTTCACGCAGCGAGGAAATGGATATTCGCGGCCGTGACATGGTTTCTGGTTTGCCACGCACGATTTCTGTTCGTTCGGAAGAAATTGAACAAGCGCTTAGAGAATCCGTAGCTGTTATCGTACAAGCAGCGAAAAGTGTGTTGGAACGAACTCCACCTGAACTATCAGCGGATATTATTGACCGTGGGGTGATTTTAACTGGAGGTGGAGCCTTGCTTCATGGCATAGATACATTGCTAGCCGAAGAGTTAAAAGTACCGGTTCTTGTTGCAGAAAGTCCAATGGAATGCGTAGCACATGGCACTGGAATCATGCTCGATAATCTTGATAAAATTTCACGAAGAAAAATAGGCTAATACGAAAAAATCTATGGTTCATTTCGGACGAGCCATAGGTTTTTTGTTATTTAAAAATTTTTCTACAATTTGTTAATGTTTCTTCTGGCGTTTTTTTTTATAATAGAAACTAATGAATATTCACCAAAAGGGGAAAGAAAATATGGCAGTGAAGGACAACCATGAGGAAGCAGTTACGCGCGAACAAGTAAAAAAGCAAAAAAAAGAAAAAAAAGATAAACAAGAGCAGGATAATCGTAAACGGGTACGCGTGCGCTTGTTTCCGATTTGGCTTCGGGTGATTGTGGTCATTGTCTTTTTAGCACTAAGTATTGTTGCTGGTGCAGCTTTCGGATACAGTGTAATGGGAAATGGGAAACCGACGGAAATATTTGATAAGTCGACATGGACACATATTGGCGATTTAATAAATAAGAATTAGCCAAACGAAAGGAAGGGTTGGCCCTTCCTTTTTACATCTATTTTTTAGTAATATAGAGGAACGAACCTAATATTAGTAGGAGGTACTAAATTATATGTTAGATATTCAGGAAATTAAAGAAATTATTCCCCATCGTTACCCATTTTTGTTAATTGATAAAATTCTTGAGGTTGAGGAAGGAAAGCGCGCAGTTGGGATCAAAAATGTCACTGCCAATGAAGAGTTCTTTACTGGACATTTCCCTGATTATCCGGTGATGCCCGGAGTGCTAATCGTTGAAGCGCTTGCTCAAGTTGGTGCTGTTGCGATGTTAAAGCCTGAGGAAAACCGCGGGAAGCTTGCGTTTTTTGCTGGAATTGACAACTGCCGGTTTAAACGGCAAGTCAAGCCAGGAGACCAACTCCGCCTCGAAGTTGAAATGACCAAAGTACGCGGGCCGATGGGCAAAGGCAAAGCCGTCGCTACCGTAGACGGCGAAATCGCCTGCGAAACAGAGATTATGTTTGCGATGAAATAATCACACGGACAGCTGCGTTTTGCGGCTGTTTTTTATTTTTCTCGCGCATAAAATAAAACCTGCTAAACTCTTCACGGTTTTCGAATCCTAAACTCCGCGACTAAGCCACTACTCTTCGCTTAAGAAATAACCAATTAAAACACTCCAAATAAGGAACAATATGTAAAAAAACGCAGTGAAATGAAGCAAATCATGCGAACCCCCTGATATGATAAGGGTTAGTGCCATCCACTAAATTCCAGTAAGGTCACTGAAATAATTTCCTGTAAATTCTCATTTAAACCCGGGCAATATAATGGCAGACCCGCGCTGGTCACTTTGAAAAAAATCACATCTTAGAGAGGGGTTTTAAAATGAATAAAAAGCTGTTAACGGTAATTGGTGGATCTGTCATGTCAGCAATGCTATTCAGCGGTTGTGGCGTAGCCAATGACCCACCACCACCGGCTGAAGATGGTCGTGGTACCGAAATTAATCAATTAAACCGCAATGACCGTGATAACCGTATTTTCAATAGAACCAATCGTCCAGGGATAAACGATGGCATGTTTAATAATCGCGGTACGGACGGTGGCACAATTTTTAATAACCGTGGTGCCAATGACGGGAGAATTTTCAATAACCGTGGCACAGATATGGACATGTACAACCGTAACGACCGTACGATTTTTGATACACGTGATGGCAATATCTTCAATAATGACCGTACGGACCGTGGCGGAATCTTCAACACCGATCCAATGGACGACACTCGTGACATGACGAGAAACCGTACAACACGTGGGCGTTAACAGTTCCATCTAATCATATTGGCCAGTTCATAATGTAACATGTAAAAGAAAATTTAACCAATTACATCTTTAGGAAATGTAACCAAATAAATGATGATGGCAAGTAATAAAAAACCAGAGCAGTGATGCTGCTCTGGTTTATACCTTTTTAGGGAGAACAATCTTCGGCCGTGCGATAATTTTTTCTCTAAATTCTGTAAGCAATTCTTCTCCAGTTAATCCTTGCTCAAGAAGAAATTCAAGTAATGTTGCTGGATAGTCATTTTTAATTTTCGTCAGATGCCCTTCTAACAGGACGCTTGCGTAGCCATTGACTTTTCGAATGCTGCAAACCTTGGTTTTGAATGCTGCAGGGTCATTTTCCTTTTTCGTAATGACCACCTGAACAAAGAGATCATTTTGCACGGAAAAATGGGGAATGTCTCGTTCTTCGACGAACACCTCGATTAACCATGTGCCACTTTCATCTTCTTTATTGATGATTAAACCTTCCTTGAACTCGATTTCTTTCAAACCCTCTTCACCGATAATTTGCATGGAAATCAGCCTAAATGACTTCATCGCGTCCTCCTTACTCTTTTTCCTAAATTATAACATATTGAAAAAAAGGAAGGCGAATGCTCTCCATGTCGAAACATCTCTTTTATGAATAGTAAAAACATGCGAGAAAACAGGAAATCCTTTTAAAAATGGTCTTTTAAGAAAAAATATTGAAGTCATTTCATTGATTTTTATGTGGTTTCAGTCAGTTTGCGATTTTTACGAAGTGTCTTTTTTGGTTGTATGATGGGTGCATAAACGAGAAAGGAGTTGAAAGATGATTAATCAGGTCATTCTAGTAGGGCGGTTAACGCGTGATCCTGAGCTTAAATTTACGAATGACGGAAAGGCGTTCACGTCGATTACATTAGCTGTGACACGGCAATTTCGCAATGGAAATGGCGAGCTTGATAGCGATTTTGTACAATGTATCCTCTGGAGAAAAACCGCTGAAAACACAGCCCTCTATTGCCAGAAGGGCTCCGTCATTGGTGTGATTGGCCGGATTCAAACTCGAAATTATGAAAACCAAGAAGGAAAACGGGTTTACGTAACCGAGGTCGTGGCCGAGAATGTCCAATTCCTCAGTAAAAAAACAACCAGAGCAGAACATCCCGAACCTGTGCCAGTACAGTCCGCAGCAAATGTTGAAGTACCGTTTTAACATCATTTTTCAGACTGGAGGTTTTCTTATTTGCCAAAGGGATGAGCTAGAGAAGCTTCTTGAAAGTTTAATAAAAATGGTTGGGAAAACGAATGTAAAAATGGACCGGCTCAGCAACCGTGTACGACAGCTCGAAATGGCTACGATGGAACAACAAATTACCTTCATCGCTGAGCCACGCATACCGGAAAAATTGAAACAACGATAACCTCGTCATTTTTCCAAAATCCAACAACTAGAAAAAATCAAATGACCTCTCCGACACCCTCACATTTGCCGGCGGTGAAAAACCGGCATTTTTTTTATTCGGAAACAAGAACTTTTCAACACATAACAAACTTTGTAATCCGCACATAAAAAAGTTCAACGACACGCTCGTGTTAGGAATAAACAGCAAAACTTATTACTGAGAAAATGAACATTAACCGCCGTGGTTGGAAAATGTATCATATATTGTTTCCTCTGAATTCGGGAAAGCTAATCGCAACTTAGGTTTAATAGGGAGATGGCGTCTTGAGCAAGGTTACCAATGTGTTTTGGATTTCAATTGTAATTGCCACGATTTTCGTCATTTGGGGTGCGGTTGCGCCCGTTCACTTAGGGGCAATCCTCAATCAAGCGAAAGACTTCTTTTTAGATTCGTTTGGTTGGTTTTATCAGCTATCAGCTACGTTTTTCCTGCTGTTTGCGTTGTTTTTAATTTTTAGCAAATATGGGAAAATCAAGTTAGGTGCTGACGATTCAAAGCCGGATTTTAAACGGCCGACCTGGTTTGCGATGTTATTTAGCGCCGGAATGGGAATTGGTTTGCTGTTTTACGGGGTCTCAGAACCAATTTCTCATTTCGCAAACCCGCCAATTGGGGAAGCCGGATCAGTGGAAGCAGCTAGTACTGCCTTAAGATATACGTATTTGCATTGGGGATTTCATGCGTGGGCCATTTACGCAGTCATTGCACTCGTGTTAGCTTATTATAAATTTAGAAAAAACGAGTCAGGGTTGATGAGCGTTACGCTAATCCCGTTAATTGGCAATCGTGCGAAAGGGAAGATTGGAACAGTCGTTGATGTTGTCGCCGTGTTTGCGACGATATTCGGTGTCTCCGCTTCCTTAGGTTTAGGCTCAGCGCAAATAAATGGAGGCTTAAATTATGTAGCTGGAGTTCCGAATAACTTTATGATTCAGCTGCTCATCATTGCAATCGTCACCGTCTTGTTTATTTTATCGGCCAGTACCGGGCTGAGAAAGGGAATTAAATATTTGAGCAATACGAATTTAGTACTAGCAGTGATTTTGTTGTTCACCTTTCTTATATTAGGGCCGACAGGGTTTGTCCTCGATCTTTTCGTGACGACATTAGGAAGCTATGTGCAAAACCTACCGAGCATGGGATTGCGGCTGGCCCCATTTAATGAAGAGCGGGCCGCATGGATTCAAGATTGGACGATATTTTACTGGGCATGGTGGATTGCGTGGGCTCCATTTGTTGGGACATTTGTTGCCCGCGTGTCGAAAGGAAGAACGGTCAGAGAGTTTATGATTGCTGTGCTCGTCGTTCCTACGCTCGTCTGTGCATTTTGGTTTTCGGTCTTTGGCGGAACAGCCATTTATTTTGACTTTTTTGAAGGGACCAATATCGCAGCACAAGGTCTTGAAACCGCCTTGTTTTCCGTTTTTGATTTACTCGCTTTTCCAGGGCTGTTATCGATGGTCAGCTTGCTTCTTATTACTACGTTTTTTATTACATCTGCCGATTCGGCCACCTTTGTATTAGGGGTGCAAACGACGAATGGGGACATGGACCCGCCAAATTTTGTGAAAATTACATGGGGTCTGTTTTTATCCGCATCGGCGATTGTGTTATTGCTCTCAGGTGGTCTGGATGCGATTCAAACGGCGATTATCGTTAGCGCCTTCCCTCTTACCTTTGTACTGCTTGCCATGTCGTTCTCCGTACTAAAAGACTTTCAAAAAGAAATGCCCGCAAAAACGGCAGAAAGGAAACGAACACGAAAACCGAGGCGCGAAGAAGAGCCTGATCCCGACCCAATTTAAAATAAGACTGTGTTAAAGTACATTATTGGTTGGAGCGGCACAGTTTAACCTTAAAGAAAAAAAGCTGGCCCAATCGGTCAGCTTTTTCGATAAGAGTGTTATAATAATTCAGTAAATCAACTAGAAACTTGGTGAATGTATGAAGCTGAAGCGTCGCTCTAAATATTTTCTAATCCGTTTGTTTCGCTTAAAGGCAAGTCCTCATCATGTGGCAATGGGACTTGCATTAGGCTTTGCGCCAAATTGGTTTCCGACTTTTGGGTTGGGACCATTTTTCTCAGCAGCCTTAGCGAAATTGACAAGAGTCAATGTTCTTGCTGCCTTTATTGGCGGTTTAATTGGAACCCCGTTATGGCCAGTTCTTTTTTGGCTTAATTATCAAGTCGGTAGCCTTTTTTATCAAAAACCGAGCAAAGTCGAAGAGATTGTCGAAGTCGAGTATCTTGAAGCCGTCAATGATACTGTCGGCAGTTGGCAATCAGGAAGCATGCAGTTTATTACAGGGTCGCTTGTGAATATGTTCGTCATGGGAATCATCATGTATATCCTCGTGTATTTTTTATTTAAAAAATACCGAATGTCAATTTTGACGAAGATAAAATATTAACTGTCCAAGCAATCGAGCACGGTTGTACATATATTAATGAAAAAGGTTGATGATGAGTGGGCTACGTAGAAGATTTACGTAAACTGGTTGGACACCGGCCATTAATTTTAGTCGGTGCAGTAACAGTGATGGTCGATGAAGTAGGCCGAATTTTGTTGGAACAGCGAAAATTCCCGAAACATTCGTGGGGCCTGCCGGGCGGATTAATGGAGCTTGGTGAATCAACGGAAGATGTCGCTCGCCGTGAAGTGTTTGAGGAAACAGGTCTCGTCGTTCGTGATTTACAGTTAATCAATGTGTATTCAGGACCAGGTTATTTTACCGTTGCAGAAAATGGCGATGAATTTTATTCAGTGACAGTCGCCTATTGGACAAAGAATTTTACCGGCCAATTGAATGTCGATAAAACTGAGTCGATTTCCTTTCAATTTATCGCTCCCGATCAACTGCCGGATAAAATCGTCAAAAGTCATCGGAAAATGATTGAAGATTATTTGCGGAGTCAAAAATGAACCCGTTTGAATGGCCAAGCGGGTTTTTTGACCGTTCGATTTTTCAAGAGGTTCATGCTTAGTTCAAGTGCACGCTATGTTTATCACTAGTACTCGTAATATAATGAGTTTTCGCGCGTAGTACTCGGATTATAAACACGCTATGTTATCACTAGTACTCGGATTATAATGAGATTTTTGCAAGATAATGCTGGTAATCGAGTTTTTATTCCGAGTAGTGGGTATATATTGAGTCATATAATCTTAGTACTAGCATTATAACTGGTTAAATGACCTGTTTAATCCAAGTACTAGGATTATTTTCACTGTTTATGACGAGTACTAGCATTATTTTTTGGTTTTTATCACGAGTACTCGGATTAAAAATCTTTGAAAAATCCACTTAATCCAAGTACTCGGAAAAAACCAGCATGCATAACGCACTTAATGCTAGTACTTGGAATAAAAATCGGCAAGGAATAACGGTTTTTATGCGAGTACTCGTAATAACCCCGCAAGTATAGCGAACTTAATGCGAGTACTCGGATAACCCCGCAAGTATAGCGAACTTAATGCGAGTACTAGCAAAACCCCCCCAAGTTTAGCGATCTTAATCCCAGTACTCGCAAAAAAGCCCCCCACATGGTTAACGCAAAGAAATTAAGTCCCGGAGATCGTCGGTTGATAGTTCGGTCATCCAGCTGTCGCTTTGGATGATTTGATCGTTCAGGCTTTGTTTCTTTTCAAGCATGGCGTCGATTTTCTCTTCAAGCGTCCCAGTTGCAATCAACTTATGAACATGGACGAAGCGGCTTTGGCCGATGCGGTAAGCACGATCGGTTGCTTGATTTTCGACAGCTGGGTTCCACCAGCGATCATAATGAATGACATGATTGGCCGCTGTTAAGTTTAGCCCAGTACCGCCCGCTTTTAATGAAAGCAGGAAAAACGGAAACTCGCGATTTTGGAATTGCTCAATCAGTTGGTCACGCTTCGTTTTCGGCAAACTTCCGTGTAAAAATGGGACATCAATCGCGAATGCCTTTTTAAATACAGAACGAATCATTTCGCCCATGCCAATATATTGGGTGAAAATTAAGCAACTTTCGTCCTGTTCTTGCACGGCAGAAGCAAGTTCCAATAACTTCTCGATTTTGGCCGAACGATTAATGAGTTCGCCTGGCTGCTCTTCTTTTAAATATAGCGCCGGGTGATTGCATAGCTGTTTTAAACGACCGAGCATTTGTAAAATCAACCCTTTGCGCTCAAAGCCGGTGAGCTGTTCAATTTGAGCAAATGTATCTTTGACAAGCTGTTCATAAAGCGACGCTTGTTCGGCGGTGAGCGGGCAATATTCCTTTTGCTCGACTTTGTCTGGCAAGTTTAAGGCGACATCCTTGTCCTTCTTCGTTCGCCGCAGCAAGAAGGGGCGAATCAGCGCTTGTAGCTTCTTAATTTTCTCTGTTTCACCGTCTTTTTCAATCGGAATAATAAATTGTTTTTGAAACTGACCGGCGCTGCCAAGATAGCCGCGATTCGTAAAATCAAAAATCGACCAAAGCTCTGAGAGGCGATTTTCCATTGGCGTCCCGGTGAGGGCGACATGGTGGCGGCCTTTAAGCTTGCGGACAGCGCGCGACTGTTTCGTATCGGCATTTTTAATATTTTGCGCCTCGTCGATGGCGACTGTGCTCCAGTTCATTTGCTCAAGCGTCTCAAAATCAAGATGCGTCAAGCCGTAAGACGTAAGCACAACATCGACTTTCTTTGTCTCATTCAGTAATTCCTCGCCTTTTAGCCGGTTGGATCCGTAATGGAGATACAGGTTCATATCAGTTGCAAAGCGCTCAACTTCTTTTTGCCAATTGCCGAGCACCGACGTCGGACAGATAATCAGCGCAGGACCACTGTCTGGCTCCCGCTCTTTCACAGTGAGCAGATAAGAAATTAATTGGATTGTTTTTCCAAGTCCCATATCATCGGCCAAAACCGCGCCAAATCCGTATTTTCGTAAAAATAACAGCCAATTCATCCCGAGCTTTTGATACGGGCGGAGCTCCCCATGTAATCCTTCTGGCATAGGCTCATCAGGAATTTCTTTCGTTTCGGAAAGCTGCTTCATCATTTGTTTCCAGTGGCGATTGAGCTCAATTTGGATGTGTGCAAAAGCGCGCGGGTCATCAAGTTGCTCAGACGGTTCGTCGCTTTCCTCGGCTAATTCCTGTTGCAGTAGGTCGCGAATATGCAATCCTTCTTTATCGGCTTTTTTCATTAAGCCTTGAATTTGGCGGATAAAGCCTTGGTCAAGCTTGATCCAGCGGCCGCGCACATAGACGAGTCGGCGCTTTTCATTGACGAGGCGCTGGAATTCTTCCTCAGTAAGGTCAACGCCGTTCATGGAGAAACGCCAGTCATAATCTAGCAGGGCATTAAGCCCAACGAAGGAACGTTGATAACTGCCTTTGCTTTTTAGCCGTGCTTTTACTTTTAAATTGGCATTTTTCACAGCTTCCCACCAAGATGGCAGAAGAATTTCGATGCCGAGTGCAATCAATGTTTCACTCGTTTCTGTTAAAAATGTCCACGCATCCTCTTCGGTGAGCGCTGATTTGAGACGCCCATCTTCATCGTCAGACGCAAGCCATGGGAACACGTTCGCAAGCCGTGTTTCTTCGGCACTGATTTTATCATGAAATCCATGCCAATCGGCAGGGAAGGAGGCTTCATCATTCGCGGAAAGGACGATGCCGTTATCGCCGCGAAGAAACAACTCAAGGCGCCAGTCGCCGTCCGGTTCGAATGGTTCTTCAAGGCGCAGTCCGATTGTAAATGGCGCTTCGTCTTCCTTTAAGCCGATCCATTCGAGCCAGCGTGTTTCATCAAAGTAAGCGGAAAGCTCGCGGCCGGAGAGCTGTTCATTTTGAAGCAATTGTAATTTTTCCCCAAGTAAATATTTTAATGTTTCATTTTCTTTAAAATACGTTTCAAGCGCATAGTGGAAGAGGTCTGCGATAAAGACGCGAACCGGCCACTTTTCACCATCTTGAGCGATTGTCTCTTCCCAAAAACTCGGACTAAACTCATCGATAACACTTGTCGGCAGTGACCAGCGGAATGATTTCGAGTCGAGCATCGAAAAATCAGGATGCCATTCTTTGGCGAGAATCGCATCATAAATGGCGTGCGCAGATGCGAGGCAAAGGTGGGCAAGTTCATCCCATTCCCATTCGACGACGCGGTTAAAGCTTTCCTCGGCAAACAAGGTGACAAGCTGCCAGCTGCTTACGACCACACCGGAAATACCGCTCAAAGCCATTTCCTCCAGCATTGTGCCATAATAGCTTTCTTTATGACGGTTAAAAAGCAGCTGTTTATAATCCGGAAGCTGGAGGGAATGGCCATCGACATTTGTCGCATAAACAAAGAAATTCCCATTCGCCAAAGGCATCAAACGCACAGAAATCACCTTCAACTGCAACATAACACAACCGCTCCTTTCCAATTCAATTCGCAAACCCGGGCTCGATCACTAATCCGAAGTTTGTTTGCAAACCTGGGCCTGTGCACCAACCTAAAGTTCATTCGTGATAACCTGGGCCCGAGCACCAACCCAAAGTTCATTCGTGATAACCTAGGCCTGAGCACCAACCTAAAGTTCATTCGTGATAACATGGGTCTATGCACCAACCCAAAGTTCATTCGTGATAACCCAGGCCCGAGCACCAACCTAAAGTTCATTCGTGATAACATGAGCCTGTGCACCAACCTAATGTTCATTCGTGATAACCTGTGCCCGAGCACCAACCTTAATTAACAAGTTTCCCGCGCACACATTCTTCATTAAAAGCACGCAGTCGTTTGTATTTGGCAATCAGCTTTTGCATGAATGTTTCCCATTCTGGGACGCGCTTTAATTTTTTATAGACCGTTCGCAGCTTTTTCAGCAGGCGGACAGCCTGTTTATAACTCGGGCGGTTTTTCTGTTCAATCAATTGCGCAACCGCCTGATGCAAAATCGGCAGCAACACTTCTGGTGCTTCCTTTTGAACAATCTTTAATTTATCATTCGGTACTGAAAAAGAATCAAAGTTGGCATACGTGTATAACTCCGCCCATTTATCGTACTGGCTCTTCATAAATAAAAAGTCCTCGTACTCAATGAAACTATAGGGAAGCGACTGGGTAAGCATCCGCTCATAATGGTCTTCATTGCCGCCAGCGCGGAAATATGGCGTCGTCGTCCGCAGTACATGGCGGGTAAAATCACGGGCGCTGCGATGATTCCCCATCCGGGTGAGCGCAGGACGCAAATTTTGCGAGAGGAAGTCAACATATTCACCGCACCGTTTAACATCCCCTTGCTGCGCCAACTCTTCAATCCAATAAAATAACAACGGAAGTGCGCTCACGCCAAGTTCCTTTATATAACCAATCGTTTCCTTGTCACGACGGATTAAAAAAGAGTGATGCGCAAGGGCAATGTTCTCAAGATTGGTTGTTTGCGTCCCGAGGACTTTTAGCCGCTCGCGCTCATCTTCGCGCCACTTCGTACTTGTCAACAAACGGCTCCAAAGCACCCGATATAAATTTACTCGTTCAAATTCAAAGTCATCTATCGTTTCAATCAGTTCAGCGATATCCTTAATCAATCCGTCCATATACGGATCAAAATCAAATGGCACAGAGCGATTGGATAAAGTAGCAATCTCGTCAATGAGCGAATCAAATACATAGCGATAATAGCGATCAATGACAGATGGAGAATGATCGAGCTCGGCACTTAAAGTGGCCAGCAGCTTAAACGCATGCACTTTTGCGATCAAATCAAACAGTTCGCGCCATTCCTGCTTTTGCGGTGCGAGGGCCCGCTGTGCGCGTAAAAACGTCTGCACTAAACCAGGAATCACATATGGAGTCGGCTTGCCTTGACCGAGCACAATTTCATAAAAACTCCGCTCGAATTGCGCCGCCCACATCGGATACGTTTGGTTCTCCATTGGCGTATCAGTCTTCATTAGGTGTTTCGCTGTTATTACCCCCTGCTGTTCAGCCAGTCGACTCTCTTTCAGCGGCGCCCGCCATGCCTCGACCCAATCACCGACACTTGCGACCTGACTGTACGCGTGGAAAAAACTCGCCATTCGATGGCGGCAGAAGGATGATTCCGGACAGGTACAGGTGCTATCGGCAGGGTTCGGAATGTTAACATAGACACGAACGGGGCTCACATCCTGGACGGTTGCCCAAATGGAGCCGCCGACAAATTTTAAATGATGGACGAGATTTTGTTGATAAAGCATTAGCCCCTTTTGGACAATTTTGGCATCTTCTTCTAACTCCGGTCGGAGCATCCGCTTTAGTTCAAGGGCTAAATGATGAATTTGGTCAGGAACGATCACCACCGCTCACCCTCCTTTTAAAAAAGTACATTTCTTAATTATAACCGAAAATGGGAGGCAATGTTCATTTTCCAATCGATTGAAAAAAATAGACTAAAAAAAGGTAAAAAATCAGTAATTCCCCTGAAAATATGCTACAACTAAATTAGACAAAAAATGATGCGAACGACCTAACCGAAAGCTCATCATTTCGATTAAACTAGACATAATGTGCAAATTATTGGGGGGAGCTGGAAAATGCAACAATTCCAAATTCGACTGTTGCGCGGGTTGCGCCGTCCGAATGACTACATATATGACTTAAAAAACACTGAATCGGTGGGGAAAGTTTGGAGGCATGTCATTGCCCTCATTCTCCTAAGCGGCTTTGTTTCCGGCTTGAGCGCCTTTTTTGGAATTGGCGGTGAATATTTAGCAGATGAGTTAACGAAAGCATCAGCTGCCGAATTTGAATGGAAAAAACTGTTGTTTCTCATTGGACAAGTGCTGTGGGGGTTCTTTTACGGAGCGGTGATTTTGTATTTGTCGTCCTTATGGTTTTGGAGCATGACCGATACAGGGCTACGTAAATTTCTAGTTATGCAGCTAATTGTTCTGCTTGTTTTATTAGTTGAAAAGCTGCTGTTCATTCCTGTTAGCCTTCTGCTTGGTGTACCAGAGTTATCGTCTCCATTTTCGTTCGGACCGATTGCACAGTCTTTAACAAACAACGCATTTATAGTGAATTTTTTCAGCGCCATCACGATTTTTAAACTTTTGGCGATGTGGATTCAATATTGTTATGTGCGGGGATTGACAGAGAAGTCGCGGGCGATTGTGCTCGGACTTGTGCTCGGCTTGAACCTTCTTTATTGGCTATTTACAGCTGTATTCTCCATCATTCACTTTGAAAATATTATTTAAACGGGCAGGTGCATTTTTATGAAAAGAATCATTGTGATCGCACTTTTGTTCGTCGGCGCCAATGTGTTATTAACGATTCACATAGACAGCAAGGTGGATCGTACATCCTATATTTCGCAATGGACGAAAGCGGGGACCGAGGATCTCGTTGAAACGCTTGAAACCGAGGGGGTCATCATCCCCGCGGCAGAACATCCGGTTTATTACCATCCAGAACAAGGCGGCTTTGCCGGGTTTTTAGTCGGTCAAGGCGATGAGGTTCAAGTCGGAACCCCGTTATTTGAGTATTCATCGGCCCAAAGGGATGCGGATCGCCAACGACTTCAAAGTGAGAAAGACACGCTCCGCCGCGAAGTGTCGTTAATTGATGAGCAAATTCGGCAGCTAGAATATGTGCGCAATGTTTCAACAATCGCTGTCGATGATGAAGATTCTTCTTCAGATAAAATCGTTGAAATTACGATTGAAAAAGAGATTTATGATAAAGAACGCGAACAACGCCGCCTTCTTGAGGAAATCGACGAATACGACGACCGCATTGCCGCGCTAAATGCGGGCAGGGAAATTGATGTGACGAGCGATGTCTCGGGAACGGTGAAAACAATTCAGTATGATTTAACGAACCCAGTCATTACGATTGCTTCGGATACGCCAGTGGTCAGCGGGGCCTTCACGGAAACCGATTTGGCGAAGGTTAAGCCGGGAATGGAAGTGTCGATTTCGTCCGATTTGCTCGGCAGGAGAGTGAGCGGAAACTTAACAAAGATTGCCCGCTATCCGAATGCGGAACCGAGCATCGGGGTAGAAAGTGCCTTCCCGTTTGAAATTGAGCTAAACATGGAAGAGTTAGAGCAAGATTGGCTCGATGAGTCGAGCTGGCAAGAAGAGGATGGGGATTGGAACGCCGAGGGAGCCGAAATCGATCGGGCCACCGATGCAGATGGACTAGGTACAGCAGTTGAACCGGATCGGATCCCGGATACAGGTGAAACTGAGTGGAACCCGAACCGAAATCAAATAGACGAAACGAATTGGATGACCGATTCAGACGAATCTGCTGGGACCGAGGATTTGGCTAAGCAGTTACACGAACAAATCAATCCGCGCGACGTCATCATTCCTGGCGCCCAAGTCGATGTCACCGTTATTACGAAGCGAGTCGATCGGGCAGTCACTGTCGCGAGCGAGCAGCTGGAAAAGGGCAGCTATTTATACGTAATCACACCGACTGGTAAAATCGAACAGCGGCAAATTCGCATCGGACTTGAGGTCGATGGTCGCAGTGAGATTGTTAGTGGGGTTTCCGCCGGGGAAACGGTCGTTGCTAATCCGACAGAAGTTGCCCGGAAAGACGACCCGTTTATCACAAAGCTTCATTTATATAGGCTTAGCCTTGAACCGGTTAAGACTGAGCGGAAAATGGACATCCTCAAACAGATTGGTGTTGGCTTTACGAAGAGATAGCAGTTGACGCGGAAAATCGAAAATATCGCTGTTATAACTGAATGTAGATTTTATTATGTTAGTGAAATAAGCGGAAATATTCCGCCTAAACTGGGAAATACCGATATTTCCTTAAAAATAAGGGGAGTTTTTCCGTCTATATGATCAAAAGCTTTGAATTTTGTCTTATTTAGAGCAGTTAAGCGGAATTTCTCCGCTTATATCTGCTTCTTAAGCTTCTACTATATACATTAGCGGGAAATTCTCCGCCTATGCTTACACGAAAATCAACAATGAATGATAACGGAGCCCAAAAAGAAAGAATAATTTAAGCAGGTTTTCCAAAGAATAGGAGAAATCCTGCTTTTTTTCATTCGCCAAAGGCGGAAAATTTTTTCGAGAAAGTCATTGTGCAAACGGTTTATTTAGTGATATATTAATTAAGAAGGTTACTAAACAAATAAATAAACAAATTATTTGAAAAGGTTACTAAACAAACGAATTAATCAAACCGTTTACAAACAAACAAACAAATACATAACTAGGAATAAATGTACAATCCCATTTTTTGGCATAAATGAAAACGATTACTCTGCAAATAGTATAAAAGGAAAGAATTCACTGGTGGTTAAGTGTTTTGAAGAGGAAATCGAGGGAAGTAAATGGTTAAGGAGGTGAGGAGGAACGGCGAACAGAAATGATGACTAATCGTCAAGCTTTGGAGCTGTACAAGCCTTTTTACAAGAACAAGACAGTTTTTATTTATCAGGCTGTCAATTAAACGGGAATCATTTTTAAAAATAATCATTCAATTAGGAGGACATTTTATTATGAAAAAACTATTTTCATTCGCAGTAATCGGATTATTGGCCGTCTTGCTATTAGCTGCGTGCGGCGGCGGTGGCGGTAATAATGATGCCGGTGACACAACAGACAATGAAGGTGGAGGCGAGCAAACAGCAGAGAATTTCTCTTGGCGTCTAGCTTCTAACCACCCAGAAGAGCATGCGGTAACAAAATCGTTAAGACAATTCACTGAATTAGCAGAAGAAAATTCAGATGGCAGTGTGAATGTTGAACTTCATCATAGTGGTGTGCTAGGTGAAGAAAGATCTGTTATTGAGCTTGTAAAATCAGGAACACTTGAAATGGCTCGTGTAAGTGCGAGTGCGTTAGAAGGGTTTGAAGAAGCTTATTCCATTTTCAACCTTCCTTACGTTTTCCAAAGCGAAGAACATTATTATGATGTAATGGACAATAGTGATGCAGTGAAGGAAATTTTTGAAAAATCGAAAGACACAGGTTGGTTTGCGATTGGCTGGTACAGCGGAGGAAGCCGTAGCATTTATACGACAAGCAAGGCTGTTTCATCTCCTGAAGATATGAAGGGGTTAAAGATTCGTGTTCAAGAAAGCCCGACTGCAATTGCGATGATTGAAGCAATGGGTGGATCTCCAACGCCGATGTCATTTGGTGAAGTTTATACAGCGCTTCAACAAGGGATCATTGATGGTGCAGAAAACAATGAGTTAGGTTTAACTGCAAATAAGCACGGGGAAGTAGCGAAGCATTGGTCACAAACAGACCACCAATATTCACCAGACGTTTTAATCATTAGTACAAGAGCTTGGGAAGCACTTTCTGAAGACCAACAACAAGCCGTAATGGAAGCAGCGAGAACGTCTTCTGATGATCATAAAGATCGTTGGGCAGAAGCAACGGAAGCAGCAGTGAAACAAGCGAAAGAAGAAATGAATGTAACATTTAACGACATCGATAAAACTCCATTTATCGAAAGTGCAGCACCAATTCATGAAAACTTCAAAGATAAGAGCGAAGATAATGCAAGATGGTTTGAAGATTTCCAAAATCACTTGAATGATTAATTAACAATCTAACGTGAGGTCCTTCATCTACATATATTTACAGATGGAAGGACCTCTATAAAATTGATGAAGATAGAGGGGAGGATGTCTATGAAAAAGCTTCTTGATAAAGTAGTAGGCACCTTTAGTGTCGTATTATTAGCTGCCATGGTGGTTATGGCTCTCTGGCAAGTATTCACACGATTTATATTGAACTCACCTAGTACGTTTACGGAGGAATTTCTCCGCTTTTCGCTTATTTGGTTAACGATGGTCGGGGGAGCCTATGTTCTCGGACAGAAAAAACACCTTGCCATTGTCTTTTTTGCTCGAAAACTTCCACAGAAATCGCAATTGGCGGTTACGCTTCTTGTTGAAGCATTCGTGATTCTTTTTGCGGTTGTTATTATGATCCTCGGTGGTATGACGGCTTTCCAAAACGCAATGGGCCAAGTATCCCCTTCATTACGTATGCCAATGGAGTATTTATACCTATCGCTCCCGGTAGGTGGAGTAATGTTTCTCCTCTATTCCCTTTTAGATATAGCAAAAGTCTTTTCGGACAGGAAACGGGCCGTAGAACATAAGTAAGGCAGAATGACTTAAGAAAAAAAGGAGTGTTTTTAATGGCAGTAACGGCCGGTCTGGTATTATTAAGTGTCTTTCTCTTATTGTTGCTGTTAAGTGTTCCCATCTCGGTTAGTATTGCGATCGCTTCAATCGCGGCAATTTTAACACAGTTGCCAATGGATATGGCGATGTTTACTTCTAGTCAAAAGTTAGTTACCGGGATTGATAACTTTTCATTGCTAGCTGTCCCATTTTTTATTCTTGCCGGAATCATGATGACGAACGGCGGAATTGCTGAACGGCTCGTTAACTTTGCGAAAGTTCTAGTAGGAAGAACGCCAGGGTCGTTAGCTCATACAAATATTGTTGGAAATATGTTATTCGGTTCGATTGCCGGTTCATCGGTAGCATCAGCGATTGCAATCGGTGGGGTCCTTGGACCAATGCAAAAAAAGGAAGGGTATGATCCACGGTTTTCAGCAGCAGCAAATATTGCTACCGCACCAACAGGATTATTGATCCCTCCGAGTCAAACATTGATTATTTATTCCCTTGCTAGTGGCGGAACTTCGATTGCTGCCCTATTCATTGCTGGGTATGTGCCAGGGATTTTATGGGGACTTTTATGTATGATCGTTGCGTTCTTTTATGCAAAAAGAGCAAAATATCCGATTCCTGCTCGAGTTCCTATGAAGGTTGCGCTGAAAACATCGTTTGATGCGATCCCAAGTTTATTGCTAATTGTTATTGTTATTGGTGGAATTCTCGCGGGGATTTTCACAGCAACAGAGGCAGCAGCCGTTGCCGTTTTGTATACGCTCCTCCTATCGTTTGCGTATAGAACAATTAAAATTAAAGATCTTCCAGGCATCTTTTTAGAAGCCGCACAGCTTACTTGTATGATTATGCTGCTTGTTGCTGCTTCTGGGGTCATGTCGTGGGTAATGTCCTTTACGGGAATTCCGCAAATGATTAGTGAAGGATTGTTGGGAATTACTGATAATCCAATCATTTTACTTTTAATGATGAATGTTTTCTTGTTATTTGTTGGTACGTTTATGGATATTACACCAGCTGTGTTAATTTTCACACCGATTTTCTTACCGATTGTAACAAGTTTCGGAATGGATCCGATTCATTTTGGAATAATGTTAGTTATGAACCTTTGTGTAGGAAACATTACACCGCCGGTTGGTAGTGCGCTCTTTGCCGGGGTAAGTGTCGCCAAATTAGATTTAGAAGTCGTTGTCAAACCGCTCATGGGCTTTTACGCGGCGATTTTTGTAGCGTTATTGTTGGTTACATATATCCCAGCACTATCATTGACGCTGCCTAGAATGCTCGGCTTATAAATCATTAAGATTCTTTAACGATAGAGAATTTCATTTATTTGAAAAAAACTGGGGATTTTTCTCATTTGTATAAAGCGAAACTTCCATCAGAGGGGGGGCTTTATCCCCGCTGATGGTTAGTTGAGCCAATCGGGCATTTACTGGCAGTTTGCCCCCGCTTATCCTAACTAGTTGACCCGAAGTCTTGAAGTTGGGGGGATTACTGCCAGTTAATCTGCGATAAAGCGAAACTTCCATCAGAGGGGGGGGCTTCATACCCGCTGATGGTTAGTCACGCGTAGCCTGATTGATAATTCTTTCGGGCTGAAGCCCAAAGAAAAATCTTATCTCGCCAATCACGCGTAGCCTGACTGACTTTTCTAAGAGCTAAAGCTCTAAGAAAAGGTCTTGTCGGGCATTTACTGGCAGTTTGCCCCCACTAATCCTAACTAGTTGACCCGAAGTCTTGAAGTGGGGGATTACTGCCAGTTAATCTATCGATAAATTCCATATGAAAAAGACAAAATAACCATGAACTAGCTTGCGCCAATTGGCGTGTCCTTCGGTCTGTTGACCCGAGGGGAAGATGACTGATCATTGGAAGGAGTTTTAAAATGGGTTCGTTTATCCATGAAAATTTTATTTTACAGACAAAGACAGCACAAGATTTGTACCATAAATATGCGAAACAAATGCCAATCTACGATTATCACTGTCATTTACCTCCGCAAGAAATTGCCGAAAACCGCAAATTTAAAAATATTACCGAATTGTGGTTGAAAGGCGATCATTACAAATGGAGAGCAATGCGAGCACATGGCATTGATGAAAAATACATCACTGGTGATGCAAGCGATAAGGAAAAATTCCAAGCTTGGGCGCAAACCGTTCCATATACACTTGGAAATGCGCTTTACCATTGGACTCATTTAGAGCTGAAAAATTATTTTGGCATCGATGAGTTATTAAATGAAAACAATTGGGAGCAAATTTGGGATCAATGCAATGAATTGCTTCAAAAAGACGAGTATTCTGTTCAAGAACTCATCAAGCGCTCTAATGTGAAACTGATCTGTACGACAGATGAGCCGACAGATGATTTGATGTATCATGAGGAAATTAAAAAGCAAGATTTCCCTGTAAAGGTGTTGCCAACATTCCGTCCTGATAAAGGAATCGAAATTAATAAAGATACATTTATTCCATTTGTTCAAAAGCTTGAAGGCGTAATTGGAAGAAACATCGCGAGCTTTGCAGACTATATTCAGGCGTTAGAAGAACGGGTAGACTATTTCCATGAAAAAGGCTGCCGCGTTTCTGACCACGGAATATCGGAAATTCCATTTGCGCATTTTAGTGATGGGGAAATCGAGGGAATTTTCCAGTCTGGGCGCAAAGGTGAGGGTGTAACTGCGGAGGAAGAAACGAAGTTTAAAACGGCTGTGCTTCTGTCCCTTGCTAAATTTTACAAACAACGAGACTGGGCAATGCAAATTCACTTCGGGGCCATTCGTAACAATAATACGAAGATGTTTGAAAAACTAGGACCTGATGCTGGATATGATTCCATCACCGATCAAGGGGAAGTGGCTGTACCGCTAAATGCCTTACTTAACGCCTTTGATCAAAACGATCACTTGCCAAGGACGATTATCTATAACTTAAATCCAATTTACAATGATTTAATCGGTAGTACCATTCAAAACTTCCAAACTGAACCAGGGGTTGCTGGAAAAATCCAATTTGGATCTGGCTGGTGGTTCAACGATACGAAACCAGGCATGATTCGCCAAATCACTTCGTTGGCGGACCAAGGCTTGCTCATGCACTTCGTTGGCATGCTGACTGACTCCCGCAGCTTTATTTCTTATAGCCGCCATGAATATTTCCGCCGTATTCTTTGCGACTTAGTCGGCAATTGGGTGGAAGAAGGCGACTTCCCGAATGATGAAGCTCTACTTCAACAGCTAGTTGAAAATATTTGCTATAACAATGCGAAAAACTACTTTAAAATCGAGCTGAATTAATAGAAAAATATCCACATGGCCCGCGGTGGCGATGTGGATGTTGTTTTTTTGACTGGATTTGGTTTTTAAGCACTTTTAATTCCAGTACTAACCCAGTTTTTGTCCGATCCTCTACTGTTTTTATCCAGTTTTTGTTTGTGCTAGCCATTTACTCTACGGTTTTACCCAAATACTCTACGAAACGACCACATTACTCTACGGTTTCACACGTTTACTCTACAAAATCACGACTTCACTCTACAAAAGACATATTTTCCCAATAAACACATCCGTTTAATTCCAGTACTCAGAATAAATCGCAGTAAAACGTCCTTAATCCCAGTACTGGTAATAAATTCCCCAGGGTATAACACCAGTACTCGTAAGAAAACGCTTAAACGTTATTTTAAGGAATCGCGTGTTTTTCCGCTTTAAAAAGCTCGGTTAATTTTTCAATATGGGCATTTGACATATGTAGTGCCAATTCAATGAGCGGTTTTATTTCCTTATCTTCAACTTTTTCTAAAAAATAGGACAAAATACAAATGCTCCCAGTATCATTTAAATATTGCGCCAAAAGTTGGGCAATTTCCGCTGATGTTAAGCGCTTATCCATTGCACACCTCCACTTCTTTTATTTTTTTCTATTTTTCACTAAATATGTAAGACGTTTAAAAAGAAGCATATAAGGTTAAAGTGGAAATAAACTGGAAAATTTTTCAAATTAGAGGGCGAACTATGGAAAAGAGAAAAAGAGGGTTGGAGGTACTGCTATGGTCGATTGCCCTTCCCGGATTTGGACAATTATTAAATCAAAAATATATAAAGGGATTCATTTTCCTCGTCTTAGAATTTCTCATCAATGTGAAAGCAAATTTTAATGTCGCGATCTTAGCTAGTTTTAACGGTGATATTCAGTTGGCATTCGAGTTGATTGATGTGCAATGGCTAATGTTTTATCCAGGCTTTTATTTTTTTTCGATATGGGACGCTTATAGAGATGCACGAGGAGAAGACACTTCTCCTTTTTTATTTCTGCCGTTCGTGTTCGCAGCGAAGTTTGTAACGGTAGGGTTAATGATTTCTGAGCGCATCACCTTGTTTGGGGTGATGCTAGGCCCGGTATTTTTCCCGATGCTCGCGGTATTGCCAGGGCTAGCGGTCGGCTTTTTACTCAAAATGATTTTAACTCACTATGATAAAACCAAGCGAAGCGGCTAATATAGAAACAACGGTCGATGCGACGACGTAAAGAAGGGCTAGTTTGAGTTTATGCTGAACAATTAGCTGAACGGTTTCATTTCCAAACGTCGAGAAGGTTGTATAAGCGCCGCAAAAGCCGATGCCAGCAAGCAGCATTAGCCAATCCTCATGTAAATACAAGTTAAAAATAACCCCGAGAAGAAACGAGCCGCTAATGTTAATGATCCAAGTGCCGAGCGGAAAGGCTGATGTTGTTCTTGACGTGACAAACAACCCGAGCGCGTAGCGGCAAATCGCCCCGAACGCGCCGCCCAACCCAATTAATAAAAAGCTGCTCATAAACTTCCACTCCTATACCCGATATATGCAAATAAAACTTTCACAAACTGCCACTCCAATACCCAATATACACGAAAAAACTTTCACAAATTTTCACTCGAATACCCAATATAAGCGAAAAACTCTCACGAACTTCGACGCAAATACGCGCCAATCACAATAAAACTCTTACGAACTTCCACTCCTAAACCCGATATAAGCAGATAAAATCCCTGCCAACATTGAAGCGGCTACATAAGAGAAGGCGAATAAAAATTGCCCATTTTCGATGAGGTAGACCGTTTCAACCGAAAAAGTCGAAAACGTCGTAAACGAACCGAGAAAGCCTGTCCCAAACAACATCGTTATTTCCGTTCGCAAATTTTTTCGTTTCGCAAACGCTAAAAACCAACCGAGCAGAAAGCAGCCAAGCAGGTTAACTGTGAGTGTTCCGACCGGAAAGCCGTTTTCTGTGTGCAGCCATTCTCCCATTCCATATCGCGAAATAGCTCCTAAAAAGCCGCCAATTCCAATCATAATGATTTTCATCTACTCTTCGTCCTTTGCGTAAACTTACTAATTCTATTTTGCCAAAAAATAAGCGAGAATGACATTGTTTTCGGCAGGAATGATGGTGGTATGCTTGTGTGTCCATAAAAATATGCAGAAAGGATGCAGTTCTCATGTTATTTATTTTACAGACAAAAAGTCGTCAATATGTTTCGGACAAATTGTGAACTTGTCAGAATACTTCCTGTTTTAATTGTGAACTTTGCTATAGTAAAAGTGTACTTATTATTCAATCATTTAAAACATTTCTTTCGAAAAGGAGAGGTCCTTATGTTTGCTAAATTTTTAAGAGAAAACAAAATTGCTGCTGGTGTTCTTACCATTCTTCGTTTATATCTTGGCTTCCATTGGATGACAGCTGGTTGGGGAAAATTAACTGGTGATGGCTTTAACGCAGCTGGATATTTAAATAATGCAGTGGCAAATCCGGTCATGGGTTCAGACGGAACAATGGTTTACGGCTGGTATGTTACATTCCTAGAAGCCTTTGCGCTTCCGAATATTGGCTTGTTCAACTTTATGATTCCACTTGGTGAGTTTCTCGTTGGCTTAGGGTTAATTCTTGGCTGCTTCACAACAGCTGCAGCGTTCTTCGGTCTTTTAATGAACTTCAGCTTCATGTTTGCTGGTACCGTTTCTTCAAACCCGATGGATGTGCTTTTAGGCGGAATCATCTTATTCGCTGGATACAATGCAGGTCGCTACGGCTTAGACCGTTACGTCATGCCTTTCCTTCGCAAAACATTTAATAAAAACGCAGACGCAACGGTGAAAGAAACAGCTTAAGAACTGCTTAATAGGAAAAACCTGTATCCCTACAGGTTTTTTCTTTTTGTGGACAATCCTTTAGCTGAGTGGGGGACAGTCCCAGTCCTTTAATCTAGCAGGGGACAGATCCCGGAAACGTGTGAGATTGTTTTAGGCCAAAATAAAAATAGCGCATTTTGATGTGATTTAAGTAACAGACAAAAAATCGTCAATATGTTTTGGACAAATTGTGAACTTGTTAACATACTCACTATTTTTATAGTGGAATCTGATATAGTAAGGGTGTACTTATTAATCAATCATATAAATATTTCTTTTTGAAAGGGAGAGGTCTTTATGTTTGCTGAATTTTTAAGAGAAAACAAAATTGCTGCCGGTGTTCTAACTGTTCTTCGTTTATATCTTGGCTTCCACTGGATGACAGCTGGCTGGGGAAAATTGACTGGTGATGGTTTTAACGCAGCTGGATATTTAAATAATGCAGTGGCCAATCCGGTCATGGGTTCAGACGGATCAATGGTTTACGGCTGGTATGTTTCATTCCTAGAAGCCTTTGCACTTCCGAATATTGGCTTGTTCAACTTTATGATTCCAATGGGTGAGTTTCTTGTAGGCTTAGGGTTAATTCTTGGCTGCTTCACAACAGCTGCAGCGTTCTTCGGTCTTTTGATGAACTTCAGCTTCATGTTTGCTGGTACCGTTTCTTCAAACCCGATGGACATCCTGTTAGGCGGAATCATCTTATTCGCAGGCTACAACGCAGGCCGCATCGGTTTAGACCGTTACGTGTTGCCATTCCTACGCAAAACGTTGAACAAAAAAGCAGACGCCGCACCGTTGAAAGAAACAGCTTAACAACTGCATATCATCAAAAAAACCTGTATCCCCCTACAGGTTTTTTCTTTTAGTGAATGTTTATGAGTTTTATTTTCAGTGTGCAGGAGTAAAGAGATGTTTTCAGTCGGTTTTAAACCGAGTACTTGGATAAAGTCTGGTTTTTAAGAGGTTTTAAACCGAGTACTCGGATAAAGTCCAGTTTATAAGTGGGGTTTTATACCGAGTACTCGGATAAAGTCCAGTTTATAAGTGGGGTTTTATACCGAGTACTTGGATAAAGTCCGGTTTATAAAGGGTTTTAAACCGAGTACTTGGATAAAGTGATGTTTTTGAGGCTTTTTATTGCTAGTACTGGTATTAAAATTTAAAATAAATACCATTATACACCATATTAGTAATGTTTAGGGAAATATAATTCTAGTACTCGGATTAAAACAAAGTTTTCTCAAGATATAATCCTACTACTCGGAATATATAAAACTATTTAATCCCACTACTAGGATTAAAAAGTCTGTTACCAGCAATAAATTTTAAAAAACTCATTTTATTCCGAGTACTAGCAATAAAACGAAGCTGCTTCACCGGTGACACAATGGGACTAGCAATAAAACGAAGCTGCTTCACCGGTGACACAATGGGACTAGCAATAAAACGAAGCTGCTTAACCGGGACAAGCGCGCGAATCTCTTAAACTTTTTCAAAAACAATCAAGCCAATAATCACCACGCCAACAAAGGTTGTTTTCACGAGATCGGCGGTTGTGATTTTACGTGAATATTTAAGAGGCAATGTGCCGGTAAAACAGCGTGAGGCCATCGCTTCATAGACACGGTCAGAACGATTTAATGATTTTATTAGCAAAGTCGCGGTAAGCTGGCCGTAGATTTTTAATTTTTGTAAGCTAATCCCACCTTGAAACAGGCGGGATTTTGCCGCTAATTGCAATTTTTGAATGTCATCGAGAAATAAATAAACATAGCGAAATGAATGGACGAGAACCGTGATGACGACAGGCGGAATTTTCAACCCGGCAAGGCTATTCATGAACTGCTCAGGTGTTTGCGAGTCGAGTAAAATTGTAATTACGGTCATCGAAGTAAATGCCTTCACAATAATTAACGTTGCAAATGAAAGATGATCGCCTGCATCGTCAAATAATAATGGCACCGTCATTAATAGAAGAAAAGGGGTAATGATTAAATACCGTTTTAACAATACAATCAAAGGGATTCCCATTAAAAGGACAGTCATCACGGCAAGCATGTAGGCAATTCCCGCAAACAATGGCGTCGTTAAACTAATGACACCGAAAATATAAATGATGGCCGCGATTAATTTTGCGCGCGGCTCCCACGAAAACGCCCATTGTGGCATAGCTTTTAATGACTCTTCGCTGTTGTTCATCGTTTCCTCACGACCCTATTGTCTTTTTCGTAACGCCAACATCGACACCGAACCTCCGACCAATAAACCAATTAGCAGCATCGCTCCGAGTGACCCAATGTTGTTTGACGACCCCGAATTCGATGGTTGTTCCGTATCAACGATCAGTGTCGATGTCCGGCTAATCAACTCATAATCTTCATCGCCAAGCGTCCCAGCTTCATCGATTTTTACATTTGTTTTAATGAGCCATGTTCCTGCAGAGCCGAAAGGAAGTTCAAACTCGCCATTGCTATTCGTGACCGCCTCAACAATCTCGCCACTAGGCCCATAGGCGGTGATCGCTGCTTCTTGAGCTACACTCCCATCCATTAAAACCGTGCCGCTAAATATTCCGGTCGAAAAATGACGTACATCACTGTTCGGAACGATTTCCAAATCGGCGTCAACCGCTTCGTCTGCGCGCTCGCTTCCCTCACCAACATGAACAATCACTTTCGCCGAGTGCACACTCAATTGGGGAACCCCGTCATCTGGGGTGTATGTACCTGGCTCTCTGATTGCCCAAAAAGTATAATCCCCGCCCTCATTTGTCGGTACATAGGCCCGAAAGTGAACCCCGACCGCTTCTAAATCCAATTGCTCTGTCTCACCGTTTGGATAACGAACAAATAATTGAAAATCCTCAACATCCGCTTCACTTACATAATCCCGTATATGCCCCCATAAAACATCGACCCTTAACTCGTCACTATTCTCATCCACTTGAATAAACAGCTCATGGGCGGCTGCATTCGGGGGATGAACCAATAGAATACAAGCAATAGTTAAAGCGAGAAAACCGATTATTTTTTTTATAAAAATTCACTCCTCACCTGTATCAATCTGCGTGACTTAGTCATGAAAACTTCCTCTTTATCTCTTGCGAAACAGAAAGATTGCGGCAATAAACAGTAATAGCGAAACACCTAACAGCGCACGAATCGAAATTGGAATACTTTCCAACATCGTCGGTTCCTCTGTCACTACGGAGGACGCGCGGTGACCAAGTCCATCATCGGCAACAAAGCGATAAACATTCACCTCCTTGTCATAGTGAAGGTCCCCATCCTCATTCACTTGCTGTTCGAAAAGCAAGTGCCCGTCGTCGTTAAAAGCAGAGACAATCGCTAACCGTGCGGCCGTGCCATCATCATAACGAACGTGGATCACTCCAGCGTCCACTTGTTCAACGACCATTTTATGGGCAAATGCCGATTGAGGACTCATAAAAAAAAGCAGACCAATACAGAGAAACAATAAATAGCGTTTCATTTCCTTTCCCCCTCGACTTTTCCCATAAAAAGAGTCGATCGCATCGCAGCTAAATGCTTAATTGCAAACCCTGTTAACACACCTTCTAGTAATGCAAGCGGCAAGTAGGCAAAAAACATGATGCGGATGACCGAAAAGGCCCCTTCACCGTAGCGCGAATCTGAAAACAGCAAGAGAACCATTAATAAAAACACCCCGATGCAAATCGCCACAAATCCCGCTAAAAAGCCTTTTAAAAACGCAGGAAGCTTACTTGAATAAGAGAATAACCAGTAAATCAACAGCGCTGGAATCGACATTAATAACAGATTGGCGCCAAAGGTACTGATTCCTCCATGCTGGAACAACACAGCTTGAAGCACTAAGCCGATAAAAATCGCAAACGGCGCTCGCCGTCCTAACGCTAATCCGAGGAAGCCTCCTAATAATGGGTGAACAGAAGTAGGGCCAATCGGAATATTGATTAACGAGGCAACAAAAAAGGCCCCAGCGAGCAGGCTGATTCTCGGAATTTCCGCTTCTTTTGTTCCTTTGAGAGAATAGGCCAATAAGCCAACCGCCGCCGCCGTTGTCGTCACGGCAACGGAAATACTGATGACACCATCCGCAATATGCATCGTACAAGCCCCCCCTCGTGAAACGTAACGCCAGTAGAAGTTCAATTTTAAGAGATCCACTTAACTATATTTTCCAGTTGGTTAAATATGATTGTTTTATGACAAGGCTTTGTTTTCAAGCCCACGTTAAACCAAGGTGTTGATTTCCGCTCCAGGCACTACGCTTTCCCCGGCAGTCGCGCCTCCCTTGGCCTTGCATTCCCGCAAGAAATCCACGTGCCTTCGTTCCAATGCACCATAATAAAAACAAGTGGCTTGCCCAGAAAAGGCAGCAAGCCATTGCCATGATGAAGTTTTGCACGTCAGGCGCGGAAGCCTTTTATCAATAAAAATCCGATCACGAACAAAATAAGTCCGACAAACAGGAAAGGCCCGAGACTTGTAGTGTACACGAAGAAAATGCGCAAATTCGCAAACAGATTATAGAGAAAATAGATGACCAAAAATGCGCACAAGCAAAGAATAATCGGCAAATATTTATGTTTAAGTCTTCTCCTCCGCAGAGCAACCAGCTCCTTTTTACAGGTAAAGAAGGTTCATTTCCTTTAGCCTTTAGTCTTTATAAACCTATGAGGATGACAACTTGTCTTATTCGAAAAAAATGGACGAGTGAAAAACGATTTTTATTCACAAACTAGGTGAAAAACCATTTCTTAAAAACGAAGTAAAAACCTAGTTTTTTCACAAACTAAGGGAAGCGTCTTTGCTGAAATTAGGAGGGAAGTAGATGAGCACTGTTTTTATCATTGTAAACATCGGCATCTTCTTATTGCTTGTTGGTGGATTGTATGTGATGCAAAAGAAACATATTTCGTTTGCGAAACGTGTGTTTGCAGGCTTAGGAATCGGCATTGTTTTTGGGTATCTTCTTCATCTGCTTTACGGGGCAGGTTCTGAGATCACAACGGGAACGATTGAGTGGATCAATGTCGTTGGAACGGGCTATGTTCGCCTGCTGCAAATGCTCGTCATGCCGCTCGTCTTCATCTCGATTGTTGGCGCGTTTACGCGGTTGAAAATGACTAAAAATGTCGGGAAAATCAGTTTCCTTGTGATTGGAATTTTGCTGGCGACGACAGGGATTTCCGCGGTGATTGCGATTGGAACGACGGTCGGTTTTGGCTTGGATGGAGTCGAGCTCGTTGAAGGGGAAGCGGAAGCGAACCGCAACGCAGAATTAGTGGAACGGGCGCAAACGGTGGAAAGCTTAACGGTGCCCCAGCAAATTGTCGCAATGGTCCCGAGCAATCCTTTTTCAGATTTAACAGGCGCTCGGCCAACGTCAACGATTGCGGTCGTCATTTTTGCTGCCTTTATTGGCATCGCTTATTTAGGGGTGAAACGGAAGCAGCCGGATGAGGCGGCGATGTTTTCGAAAATCATCGATGCGATTTACGCGATTGTGATGCGAATTGTCACGCTCGTGCTGCGCTTAACTCCGTACGGAATTTTGGCGTTAATTACGAAAGTAGCAGCAACAAGCAATTATGAAGCGATTCTCGCGCTAGGGACGTTTGTCGTTGCCTCCTATGTCGCACTGATTCTAATGTTTATCGTCCATTTAGTATTATTAGCATTTGCAAAGCTAAATCCGGTTTTATTTGTAAAAAAAGCGTGGCCAACCTTGCTGTTTGCGTTCACATCAAGGTCCAGTGCGGGAGCATTGCCAATGAATATTAAAACACAAACGCGCGATTTAGGTGTCTCAGAACCGGTCGCCAATTTTGCCGGTCCGTTCAGCGTGACGATTGGGCAAAACGGTTGCGCCGGAATTTATCCAGCAATGCTCGCGGTCATGGTAGCTCCGACAGTCGGCATGAACCCGCTAAGCCCAGGCTTTATTTTTATGCTGATTGCCGTCATTATGATTAGTTCCTTCGGAGTTGCCGGCGTTGGCGGCGGAGCGACGTTCGCTTCATTGATCGTGTTATCGGTGATGGATTTGCGGCTCGCCATCGTCGGACTCGTTATTTCCGTCGAGCCGCTCATCGACATGGGCCGGACCGCATTAAATGTAAGCGGCGGCATGATTTCAGGAGTGTTAACGGCGAAAATCACCGGCGAAATCGAAGAAGACATTTACAGACGACCAGAAATTGAAATCGCCGAAGCTTAAAAAAGAAACTCGAGGGCGTGCAGCAGCACCCATTTGGAGCAGGTCACCAAATGAGGAGCAGAGCACAGGCCCTCGGGTTTCTTTAGTCTTAATTGGAAAAGGTCGTGATATTGCTAGTACTAGGAATATAATGAGCTTTTTAAAATTTAATGCTGGTAACGGACTTTTTAATCCTAGTAGTGGGATTATTTTTAAAATTATAATCCCACTACTAGGATTATATCTAGTAAAAACACCCTTTTAATCCAAGTACTAAGATTATTTTTAGAAAATTATAACTGCAATTACAATTACTGGATAAAAATAAATAGTTTATTACGAGTACTAGCAATAAAAATCACCCAAAAACTCACTTAATCCAAGTACTCGGAATAAACCCCTCTGAAAAACTCACTTAATCCGAATACTCGGAATAAACCCTCTCTGAAAAACTCACTTAATTCGAGTACTCGGAATAAACCTCGCTAAAAAACGTACTTAATCCGAGTACTGTCCGAAAGTGCCCATGATTCGGAAAAAAGTAGCTAGTTTTGAAGGAAATCTGTCTGAAAGCACCCTTCATTCGGACAGAAGTTACTGGTTGTGAAGGAAATCTGTCTGAAACCACCCTTCATTCGGACAGAAGCAGCCGGTTGTGGAGGAAATCTGTCTGAAACCACCCTTCATTCGGACAGAAGTTACTGGTTTTGGAGAGAATCTGTCTGAAAGCACCCTTCATTCGGACAGAAGTTACTGGTTTTGGAGGAAATCTGTCTGAAAGCACCCCGCATTCGGACAGAAGTTACTGGTTTTGAAGGAAATCTGTCTGAAAACGCCCTTCATTCGGACAGAAGTTACTGGTTTTGAAGGAAATCTGTCTGAAACCACCCTTCATTCGGACAGAAGTTACTGGTTTTGGAATGAATCTGTCCGAAAGCCGCCGGGGCAACTCCTTATGACGAGGGTCAGTCCCAAAAATCATCGATCGACATTCCATTTCTGCACACAACGAATCCAAAATCGAGAAAAGAACGATTTAACCATTAAGCTGACAAACGAATGATACCAGCGCCAGCCGCGCTTAAATTCAATTAATTTTGTTCGCCGTTCGGCCCACACTTCAATGACAACCATCGGAATGATAAAGTAAAATAATTTGAAAAGGGCGATTAAGTGATTATCTTTTAACGTAAGTTGATTGTACATAATATTTACAAGGGGGTACAAAAGAGCATCAAACAAAATATGTACTTGAAAATATTTTGGCAAAAGACGCACAGGATACTTCAAAAAATTATTGGCAACGATGATTTTATCAATGACTCCATTCGAAAAGGCACTTGCAAAAAACACGAGCAACCAGTCTTTTAGTCCTGTACGCCGGAACACAAACGGCAAGAGGCCGATGCCAAGTCCAAGCAGCCCTAATAAAATCTTTTTTTCGCATTTTCCTCTAACCATAAGATACAGTTGCACCCCTTTTACCTAGATGATTATTGTCCACGCCAAACAATGAGTTTTTTATCGCAGGTTAACGGACAGTAAGACCCCCACTTCAAGATTTAGAGAAACGAGGAAGGATAAGTGGGGGATCAACTGTCCGTAAAAGCCCGATTGGTTCAACTAACCATCAGTGGGGATGGGAAAAAACCCCCACTGATGGAAGTTTCACTTTATTCAATTAGGATGCACAATTTAACGAGTTTTATGACCGCAGCATAAAAAAAGGACCCCAGCCAACTGAACTGGGGTCCTTGCTTACTAACGATGGGATCAACACAACTCGCTCCCGACCTAACTCAACTATACGACTGTTAAAAATCCCCTAAAACTCTAATCCCTCACTGCTTCTTCTTTCGCCGGCTGTTCCTGCTGATTGCGTGCTTTTGCTACTTCATACATTTGACTAAACCGCGCTTCCACTTTGGCGAAAATGCTGCCTTCTGGATAAGCACCGTCATCATCACGGACACTTCCGGCTGGGACACCGGTTAAAATTTCAATTCCTTCGGTGACATCACAGACCGCCCAAATATGGAAATCCCCGCGTGACACCGCTTCAACAACATCAGCGGCGAGCATTAAATTAGCAACGTTTTGCTTCGGAATAAGCACGCCTTGCTTGCCGGTTAAGCCTTTCTGTTGGCAAATATGGAAAAAGCCTTCAATCTTTTCGTTGACGCCGCCAATCGGCTGGATTTCGCCCCATTGATTCACTGAGCCTGTAACCGCGATGCCTTGGTAAATCGGCACTTCCGCTAATGACGATAACAGCACATACAACTCGGTGCTTGAGGCGCTGTCGCCGTCAATATACGAGTACGTTTGCTCGAACGCGATGCTTGCCGACAGCGGAATCGCGTAATTTTTCGCAAATTGACCGGAAAGATAGCCGATTAAAATCATATGGCCTTTATTATGAATTTGCCCGCTTAATGCCGCTTCACGCTCAATGTTCATAATCCCGGTTTTGCCGACATATGTTTGCGCGGTGATTTTCGTCGGAATCCCGAAGCTTGAATCTCTTGTGCCCATCACCGCGAGGCCGTTGATCTGGCCGACACGGTAGCCGTCGGTATCGACCATGATGATTCCTTTTTCAATTCGTTCGCGATACAGCTCGGATACATGGTTGGAGCGATGAATTTGCTCGGCAATCGCTTGTTCAATATGAGTATCATCGACGAACGTGTTGTCCTGTTTTTGCGCCCAATAGCTCGATTCGACGAGGACTTTGACGATGTCTTGAAATCGCGTTGATAGCTTCGTTTGTTCGTCCACTAACCGCGAGCTATAGTCAATGACTTTCGCAACGGCACGGCGGTGGAAGGGGAGCAGTCCCTCTTTGTCACTGTAATTTTTAACAAAACGGGCCATCAACAAGCTGTTTTCATTCGTTTTCTCCATCACTGTGTTGAACTCGACTTTTACTTTGAACAGCTTATGAAAATCTTCATCGATGCTCGAAAGCAAGTCATATAAGTAGTAGGAACCGATGATGATGATTTTTAAATTTAATGGCAGCGGCTCTGGCTTAATCCCGCTCGTTGGCACCATCCCGCGCTCTTCATTTAAATTTTCAATTTGCACATAGCCGGTTTGCAATGAGCGTTTTAACAGCGTCCACGCATACGGTTGCTGCAGCAGTTCTGTTGCTTGGACGATTAAGTAGCCGCCGTTGGCGAGATGAAGCGCCCCAGGTTTAATATGGGTAAAATCGGTCGTCCAGGCGCCGAACGAACCTTTGTATTCAACCTTGCCGAATAGATTATAAAAAGTAGGGTTAGTTTCATAAATGACAGGCGCACCTGATTCATTTTTATGATTAACAAAAAGGTGGACGGTGTAGCGCTGGAGCCGCTGTTCAGTCGTGCCAGTGAGCGCTGCCATCACATTGTTCTCTTCGTCTTCTTCGGCTAAAAAGAACGAAAAGTGAAGGACGATATCATGGAAATACGCTTCTAAATAGGTGATTACTTTTTCATGATGTTTATACGTTTCGCGGAGCGGCTGGAACAGGCCTTCAATCGCCTCGACGACGGTTTGGCGCATAAACTGCTCGACTGTTTTCCGCAATTCTTCTTCTTTCTCACGCATTTGGAAAATCGTTTCGCGGATTTTCTCCTCCACTTGTTTTTCGCGCTGCTGGATCATTTCTTGTTCAAACTCGGTCAGCTTGGCGAATTCTTTGCGGTCAAGCGGCCGGCCCATGCGGAGTGGGTACGTATTTACGCCGGCTGGTGTGCGCTCAAGCCGGAAGTTTTTCTCTAACGCAAACGCTTCGGTCGTGCCCCAAAGGTCTTCAATTTGGTCGCGGAATGCTTCTAAAATTTTCTGTTTGTTCGCTTCAAAGTTTTTACCCGAAAAAGCAGTGCGAAGTTCACGTTCAATTTCAATCAGCAATGTTTCGATTTTTTGCTGAAAGCGAATGCCTTCGCCGGCGGGCAGGGAAATCGCGGTTGGGCGGTCGGGATTTTCAAAATTATACACATAGCACCAATCATCTGGCACAGAGCGCGTCTTCGCGATATTGGCAACACTGTCGAGCGTGTACGTCATTCGTCCAGTCCCAGACGGACCGACGATAAATAAGTTATAGCCCGTTTGCTCGACAGAAAGACCAAACTCCATCGCCTGCTCGGCACGCTGCTGGCCAATCATTTCATTTGGTTGCTGGTCAAGATCAGCGGTCGTTTCAAAGGGAAAGTGTGCGGGGTCAAAAGAGGACATTAGTTTCGAAACGGGTACGCGGAATTTCTCACGATTCATCCTTTATCCCTCATTTCAGTGAATAGTTTTTTTGATAAAAGTTCCTATCCTTAACAAATTCGCCTCGCAAAACACCCGTCCCTGTCTATTCAACAATTGTTCATAAAATTGTCGAGATTGGCTGGAGTGGGGGGGATAGGCGATTCAAGTTGGCCACGTAATCCGCGGCTGGAGGAACGGTCACGTAGAGGGGGTGTATATTCCCGTGGCTGGGGAATGAACTGAACGTTGATTTTACTATGTTTGAAAAATAAGCGGAAGAATTCCGCCTATTCTGGGAAATATCGATATTTCCTTAAAAATAAGGGGAGTTTTTCCGTTTATATGAGCCAAATCTTTGGATTTTGGCCTATTTAGAGCAGTTAAGCGGAATACCTCCGCTTATATCTGCTTCTTAAGCTTCCACAATATACATTAGGCGGAAATTCTCCGCTTATTCATTCTCATACTTACACGAAAATCAACAAAACCAGGTTTAACTCTCAAACCAACCGGGTAGATACCTTCTATATACAGAGAATCCTCTGTATTCGTTCCAATCAATCGATTCAACCACTGAGTTTAACTCTACACCCGAAAAATGGTGCTGTAATCAGCGGAGTTTAAGCAAACGTTCGATTCATTTGGAAGACTCAACCACCTCTCTTGCGATTGTCCTCCCCCGGGCAATCGCCTTTTTTTCGCCTGCCATAATTTATACATAATTATAAAAAAAGGAAATTCCCAAAACCCATTGAAATAGAGCCATTTCCACGGGTATTATCTATTTTCAAAGTGGGAATACAGTTTAAAACATTATGTGAAATAGTGAACAATCGTATTTCTTTTATGAAAAAAATTTAATAACATAAAAGGAGATATTTTATGTTCATCATTTCACAATACAAACTTAAAGGAGTCGATCACAAATGAATTTTGAATCAACTTTCTCACCGATGTACATTGGAAAAATGCTCGTTAAAAACCGCTTAGTCGTACCAGCGATGGATTCGGCGATGTGTGAAATGGACGGAACGATTGAAAAAATGGCATGCGATTATTATGGGGCAAGGGCAAAAGGTGGCTTTGGACTAGTGATTACGGAAATTGCCGCTGTCGATGAACGAGCAACGGGAATGCCTGGGGAGCCAAGATTGTATTCGGATGATTATATCCCCGGACTAAGGAAATTAGCGAATGCCATCCATAGAGGCGGAGCAAAGGCAATAGTTCAGCTTCACCATGCCGGTCGTGAAACAACGAAGGCGCTGATCGGACTTACACCTGTTGGACCAACGTCGATTCCATCGCCTATCTACCGTGAGCCAGTGAATGAATACACGACTGAACAAGTATATGAACTGATCGACTCTTATATTCAAGCCGCGGTGCGCTGTAAAAAGGCCAACTTTGATGGCATTGAGTTTCACAGTGCCCATGGATATATGGGCTTGCAGTTTATGAGTCCACGGACAAATAAACGAATTGATGAATTCGGTGGCGGATTTAAAGGAAGATCGTATTTTCATAAATTGATTATCGAAGGGATTCGCAGAGAGTGTGGCGAAGACTTCGCGATTATCGTTCGCATGGACTCGATGGAAGGAAGAATTGGCGGCATGGACGGAAATGAAGCGATTGTATTTGCCCGCTTGCTTGAGTCATATGGGACAGATGCGCTGAACATTTCCGCAGGGACGTACGGTTCGTGGGATATGATTGTTCCTCCAGCAGATATGGGCCAAGGATGGAACTGGCAAGGGACGAGAAGAATTCGCGAGGCAGTGAACATTCCAGTTATGCTTGCTGGTCGCTTCGCTGATCCATATGCGGTCGAGCTGGCGATTGAACGCGGGGATACGGACTTTGTCTGTCTAGGACGTCAATCGATTGCCGATCCTGAATATCCGAATAAAATGGCAGGTGGAGAAATCGAGGATATCGTTCCTTGCCTTGGCTGTACGCAACGTTGTATGAGTTTCAATGATCATGATACATTGCAAGAAGGCGATTGGGGCGTATCTTGTATGTTGAACCCAATGAGCAATAACCGGAAAGAGGTTCAATATGGCCCGACGGAAACACCTAAAAAGGTGATGGTCATCGGGGCAGGGGTCGCTGGCATGGAAGCGGCTTGGATTGCAGCCGAGCGCGGTCATGATGTGACATTATACGAAAAGAATGACGTAAGCAAAGTCGGCGGTCAGTTCTTAGTTGCGGCATACCCGCCATTTAAACAAAACTTAACGGAAGCGATCCGCTACTATAAACATATGTGTGACAAACATGGCGTGAAGATGGTCTTTAATAAAGCGGTAGATACTGATTTTATTAAAACTGAAAACCCAGATGTATTGATCGTCGCTACTGGTGCAGTTCCATTTAAGCTGAATATTCCTGGAAATGACGCGCCAAATGTGTATGAAGCAAATGATGTGTTAGTCGGCAAATCGATTCTCGGAAACAGTGCACTCGTCATCGGCGGCGGAATGGTCGGCTGTGAAACGGCTGAGTTCTGTAAAGACTATTGTGAAAAAGTAGCGATTGTCGAGATGAAAGAGGATGTCGCTGCTGATCTTTATATGACGGTTCGCACTCGTTTACTAAATAGATTAAAAGAAGAAGAAGTGGCGATTCATACGAAGACGAAGGTTGTTAGCATTGATGGCACGACCGTCTATGCGGAAAAAGATGGCCAAGAAATCGTGCTCGAAGGCTATGACAATATTATTTTTGCTGTCGGATCAAAACCGGTCGAACAATTTGAAAATGTCGAAGAGCTTGCAAATGAAGTGTATGTCATCGGTGACGCGAAACAAGCAAGAACCGCCCTTGAAGCAATCTATGAAGGGGCAAGAGTAGGAATGAAGATTTAATTTCAGTTAGTAGGAGGGGCTGTTCCGTGCACAGATTGGACAGCCCCGAATGGATGATCGGGGTTCAAACAGCATTTACGTAAGTCACACCTTCTGGAGGAAATGATGATTTTAGAAGATTATGTTGCTCATATGAATAATGGGGACTATGAGGGAGTAGCCAATTTATTTACGGAAACTTGTTCTTTCGATGATGGTGGGGCAAGAACGATTCAAGTCGATGACCTTGTTGTAAAAGGAAGAGTTAACTTAAAAGCGACCTTCCAATCTGTCTTTGAAGCTTACAAGGTTCGTGCCGAAATCGTAAAGCTAAATGCAAACACGATGGAATATGATGTCTACCTTGGAGAAACAAAGTTAGAATGTATCGGGTGTGCAACCTTAAAGGAAGGCAAAATTGCCGAGTACATCGTAAGACCAAGATAAAAAACATAGTAATGGTTGTTAGGTAATGAACTTTTTTTAAAAAACAAGTTTACCTAATCAATCTTCCGGGTAAAAGAACAGTACCAAGCAAGTTCACTTACTTTCAGCATATGGTCAATCAACGTTGATTTTATCAGGTGAATTTAATCAAACGTTTGATGAACCGCAAATTAGCGATTGTCCATCCCCCGGACAATCGCTCTTTTTTGTGTGAAAGAAAGAAAAAGTACCTCCAGCTAGAAAATAACGGGCTCTCTCTAAAAAGGAGGGCAACCATGTTGGAATTTGCCCTGCTGTTTTATCGTTATTTCTACTTACCTTCTTTGACACTTAATAATAATAGACGTATAAATTCCGCTTAATTTAGTAAATAGCATTGAAAATGGCATAAATAAACGGAGAGATTCCGCCTATTAACTCGAAAAACGTGAAAATGGAGGATTTTTATTTGCATAACCGGAAAATCTCCCCTTATATTCCTCGAAACGAGCTCGATTCTGCAAATAACCGGAAAATCTCCGCTTATTTTCCTTTCGCTAGTTCCTCTCAATTATATTAAACAGAGAATATTTATTTGCAAGTTCCATGCGATATTGTATTTTTGTATATTGACAGTATAAAAAAACTGAAGTGTTAAACTCGTTTAGATTTAGCACTTCGATTTTGTTAAATTTATTGTTTTGCATTGATAAAGAGAACGCGTTCAGCTAGAAAAAGATGCATTTCTTTTAGTAAAACCGCTTAAAGCTTTCGAAATGTCTACTATAATATGAATCATTTAAACTCGTAATTCGGACGCCGCTACTGTCGGCATGGATAAACTCATTGTTGCCGATATAAATGCCTAAATGGGAAATGCCTTTTTTATACGTATTTTCAAAGAATACGAGATCACCAGGTTGCGGGGTGTTCACATAGTAGGAACGATTATAATACCCTTCAGCCGACGTACGTACAAGCGATTGACCGGCTTTATTAAAAACATAGTGAATATATCCACTACAGTCAAACCCGCTAGGCGAGGTGCCGCCCCATAAATAAGGAGTCCCAATTAATGCTTTTGCTTCACTAATTAGCCTTTCCACACTGAAGCCAGTTGCTGGCGCTGAGGCAGGTGTCGGAGCCGGAGCATTTTCCGTCACAGCTTGGCCAGAAACATTTAAGGTTTGTCCTGCATAAATTAAATCTGAGGACATTTGGTTTAATGATCTTAACGCTGAGACGGTCATGTTAAACTGACTAGCAATTTTCCCTAACGTATCACCAGGTTTGATTGTGTAAACACCGTTTGCTGGTGCCGGTGAAGTTGCAGCCCCAGAACTAGCCCCAGTTCCAGTTCCACTTCCAGAACCAGCACTTGTCCCATTGTTCGCTGACGAGCTGACAGCGAGCGTTTGTCCAGGGAAGATTAAATCGCTTGTAAGATTGTTCCAGCTTCTCAAGTTGCTTAAGGAAATTTGATGCCTTTGGGCAATGGTGCTTAACGTGTCCCCTCTAACGACAGTATAGGTTGTTGTCGAACTTGCTGCTGGTGCCGGGGCCGTTGATGAGCCAGTTCCAGAACCGACATTCGTTCCAGTTCCAGCCCCTGATCCCGCATTTATTACAATCCCAGCTCCACTGCTAACAATGAGCGTTTGTCCAGGGAAGATTAAGTCGCTAGTAAGGTTATTCCAGCTTCGTAAATTACTTAGCGAAATGTTATGTTTCTGGGCAATTCCACTTAATGTATCGCCACTTACAATGGTATATGTATGTACCGTACTTATAGGAGTGGCCGTAGCTGCTAAGGTTGACACAGAAGAAGATGACGTCCCGGTTGATCCCGCTTGTTGCGAGATTGCTAGTTTTTGATTTGGATAGATTCGCTCAGATGATAGCCCGTTTAACGTTTTTAAGTTGTTAACGGTTGTCGAATGGTTTCGGGCAATATGGTAGAGCGTATCGCCTCTTTTGACGGTATATGTATCAGCAAAGGCCGTCGAGGCGAATGCTGATGACAGGATCGCGGCCGCAGCGATCGTCGTCACTTGCTTCTTCATTTGATCATCACTCCTTAAATTTCAACATTATTATCCATATTCTATCACATGGTATATTGCAGAAATATTAAATTTATATTATAAATAGACAATCGTTGGCAATTTTGTAAAAAGAATTTACAAGTCTTGCTGAATTTAATAGAATAGTGTCTGAATTAGGATGGAGGAAAGGACAATGGAAAAAGACAAATCTGATTTGCAATATAAACAAAATGAATTTGCTGATTTACTAAAAAGAACGTATGAAAAAGGGATTTCTGATCAGGAAATCACTGTTGATCGACTATTAGAAGAGATTAAAACAGATATAAGAAAAGTATTTGCACAATAAAAACTCGACTGCATTTAAGGAATGTCGGAAATATGACACAATTCCTATCCTTACGCTTGTCTCCCGCGGCAAGTGCCTTTTTTCATTTGATTATAGGTAAAAAGCACTATACACTTTCAATGCTTTTTTGGTATAATTTCAGTGATATTGGTTGGGAAAAGTTGCTGGTGGAGGGGAAAGTTGTATGTCAAAGTCGTATTTTTTGACACCAGAAGAGATGGAGCAGAAGAAGAAACGGCAGAAGGTTGTCCTGTATACTTCAGTGTTCGGACTCACAATTTTGTTGACGTCTGCGTTGACAATCTTAATGAATTAACTTTAAAAAAGGAGCCCACTCGGCTCCTTTTTTTACTTTGAAATAAAATAGTCAATTAAAAACTCGCTCCAAAGCTGTTGTCCTGCTAAAGTCGGTTTTCCTTCTTCGACATAGGTTAACAGTTCTTCGCTGCTTGCGTCTGGCCAAGCGGTCCAATGATCAAGATAAGGAATGTTCCGCTGCTCGGCAAAGGTTTTAATCGCAGCGACTTCCAATGGGTAAAAAGTCGCTTGATAGAGCGGATATGGCGGCTGGATAATTAACACATGATTCGGATTGGCTTCCGTTAACCTCGCTGCAATCGTCGCAAGATGCTGCTGTGAGTCCTCGGAACGAACTTCGCCGTTATCATTTAACGCAAACGGCTCAAGCAAAGTTAAATCCGGCTGCACTTCAGTAAGTTCGGAGCTGCGCCCTTGAGCGATGAACTGAGCTGATGTTGCTTCATATGTTTTAATCACGACTTCAATCGTCTCATCGTAGGTTTCTTCTAATGCTTGTTTTAACATAACGATCGGACTGTTCTCATCGCGATCAAGCACTTGCGAACCAGCTAGTAAAATCGTAAATGGCCGTTCTTCCGCTAGTGTTTGCTCATAATGTTCCTGCGCGAGTGCTGGCCAGTTCGCTGTTCGCTCGAGTTGTTTGGTGTCTTCTGTTTTTACGGATTGGTTTCCGTTCCCCGTTGCCGTTTGTGCTTCGTTTTCGGCAGATACGGATGTTTTATCTTTATAATGAATGCTGCCGAAAATTAGGATTGCTGTGCACCCAATCGCGAGCAATGTGACCAAAAAATACTTCATGAATGAAATTCTCCTCCAATTCCAAATAAATGTAAAAACATAAAAGTCCTTTAAAAATAGTAAAAGATGATGTTTAATTAGTAAGTACGACCTAGATTGCAAGTTTATTAAAATTATGACAAGATTCGCCAATGATTACAAGAATTTATGTTATAATGTTGAAGTATTTTTTTATAAAGGCGGAGGAAATAGATGGAAGAGACAATTAGTTTGAAAGAATTGTTCCAGACGATTAGAAAGCGTCTGATGTTGATTTTAGCGATTACTTTAACCGCTGTAATTGTTTCCGGGGTTGTTAGCTTTTTCTTTTTAACCCCCGTTTATCAAGCATCAACCCAGCTTCTAGTCAATCAGAAAAACGAAGAGCAAACAGGATACAGTACGAATCAAGTCCAAGCAAATTTACAATTAATTAATACGTATAATGTCATTATTAAAAGCCCAGCGATTCTTGATCTTGTCATCAGTGAATTGGAATTAGCGTTAACATCGCGGCAATTAAATGAAAAGATTACCGTTGGTAGCGAGCGAGATTCCCAAGTTGTGACGATTTCCGTCCAAGATGAAAATCCGCATCAAGCAGCAGAAATTGCTAATACAGTGGCTAGCGTGTTTTCAACGGAAATTGTTCACTTAATGAATGTTGACAATGTCAGCGTCCTCTCGAAAGCAGTCGTGTTGGACGGCCAATCACCGATTAAACCGCAGCCGATGTTAAACATTGCGATTGCCCTTGTCGTCGGATTAATGATAGGTGTCGGACTTGTCTTCTTACTTGAATATTTAGATAACACAGTGAAAACGGAGCAAGATCTTGAAAGAGTATTAGAACTGCCTGTTCTTGGAGTTGTCTCGATAATTGATGATTCAAAGGCAGACGCAATGAAAGCCCGTAACGAAAGAAGTTCAAAAGCGAGAGGTGAGACGGTTGGCTCCTAAGAAAAAAATCTTAAAAGAAACGCGCCGGAAGCTTGTCACGATGACAGATTCGAAGTCGCCGATTTCCGAACAATATCGGACGATCCGCACAAATATTCAATTTTCAGCGATTGATCAGGAAATCAGATCGATTATGGTGACGTCTTCAGGTCCTGGAGAAGGAAAGTCGACAACGGCAGCCAACTTAGCCGTCGTGTTTGCCCAACAAGACAAGCGCGTGCTTTTAGTCGATGCTGATATGCGGAAACCAACGGTTCACTATACGTTTAATTTAACGAACACATTTGGGTTAACGACCGTGCTTTCGAAACAAGTAAAGCTTAATGAAGCGGTGAACACAACGAAGGTTAATAATCTCTTCGTATTGCCGAGCGGACCGATTCCGCCGAATCCGGCTGAATTAATTGGTTCAAAAGCGATGGATGCTTTTTTAGCAGAGGTAAAAGAGTCATTTGACTTAGTCATTTTTGATACACCACCAGTGCTGGTAGTGACAGATGCCCAGTTGTTGGCGAATAAATGTGACGGCACAATTCTCGTCGTTTATAGCGGCAAGGCCGAGGTCGAACATGTCGCGAAAGCGAAGGAATTGCTGACGAATGCAAAAGGGAAAATGCTCGGGGCGATTTTAAACGGGAAGAAAATTGAACATACTGCACAGTATTATTATTACGGTAAATAAGAAAAATCTTATTTATCCTGCGCTTAATCTAGGGAAATTGACCCGTGTCTATTCGTCTAGATCCGAATTTTTGACGCCTTCTCTAGGAGAAAAGATTGAGGTTCTGCAGGTTTAGACAAAATTTCCTTTTGACGGTGATAAATACGGGTGTTATGATTAGTTCTGATGACCAAAATTTTACAATTAAGGAAAATGAGGGATTGCGATGATCGACATCCATTGTCATATTTTAGCTGGAATTGATGATGGCGCACAGAAGTTGGAAGATAGTCTTGCGATGGCGAGAGAAGCTGTGGCCGAAGGAATCACAACGATTATCGCGACACCGCATCATAAAAACGGCCGCTATGAAAATCCGCGAGAAATCATTGTTGCTAAAGTGGCCGAATTGAATAAAAGCTTGCAGGTTGCGAACATTCCGTTAACCGTTTTGGTTGGACAAGAGCCGGCGATCAACGGAGAGTTGCTTGCTGATTATGAAAATAACAAACTAGTTCCATTAAATGAAACACAGTATGTGTTCGTTGAATTCCCTTCAAGCCATGTGCCGCGCTATGCGGAGAAAATGCTGTTTGATTTGCAATTAAAAGGGCTTGTGCCAGTGATTGTTCATCCTGAGCGCAATGCGGAAATTGTTGAACGCCCGGAGCGGTTGTTAACCCTTGTTGATAAGGGTGCCTTGGCTCAATTGACTGCGGGAAGTGTGTGCGGCAAGTTTGGTAAGAAGATTAAGAGATTCTCAGAGCAATTGATTGAAGCAAATCTCGTCCACTTCCTTGCCTCTGATGCTCATAATGTCACAAGCCGCAGCTTCCATATGGGTCAAGCGTATGATCAGATCGAGAAGCAATTGGGCATCGATGTTGTTTATCTGCTCCGTGAAAATGCCGAATTACTTGTCGAAGGAGCAACGGTTTATAAAGAAGTTCCACAACCTGTAAAAAGGAAAAAGTTTTTAGGAATCTTTTAGAATAGATATTCGGATAGACAAACTGTGTTTTCTTAGAGTTGTTGGTTCTATTTGAAGATGGTTTTACGATTTTCGTAGTTATAAAACTTATAAACTTCAAATAGGCGAACAAAGGGTTGATTCCTTTGCGGCGATGTCTCCTGTCCGTTATCGATGGAGGCACTCGACCATGCTGTGGGATGCGTATATGTGCACTCCTTAGACGCGGCTGTCGTCAAGAGCATGGTGTGAGGTTGGGTTTGATGCCCAGATTTATTAAATCTTTACGGGATAAATGCTTAATGAAAGCGCATATCAAACAAGATCAGATGTGGGTTTTCGTTAAGGATTTATCTTTTTTGTTTCTTACTGGAAATTGGATTGAATAAGAGGGAGGAAAGAAATGAGTTATCGGAACCGCATATTATTTCTCGTGCTGCTCGATTCATTGATTGTGCTTACTGCTATTTATTTTAGTTTTACTATCTTACATCCATCCATTGAATCGTTCAGCTATATTCATTTATCTTCGAGTATCGCGGTATTGCTACTTTTGCATCATGTATTTGCGAGCCTTTTCAAGCTTTATAATAAGGCGTGGGAGTATGCGAGTGTCGGGGAAATTTTGTCGATTGTCAATGCGGTGACATTGTCAATCATTGGAACGATTCTGTTCCAGCTGCTCGTCGGGATGCCGATTTATGGACGAGCGTTGTTTACAACATGGACGCTACATGTGATTTTAATTGGTGGTTCAAGGTTTGCGTGGCGCGTGTATCGCGATCGCTTTATGAAGAAAAATGCAGAAATGAAGCGGGTGCTAATCATTGGTGCCGGCCAAGGCGGAACCCTTGTTGCTAGGCAATTGTTTAACAACCCTGAACTTGGCTTAAAGCCAGTTGGTTTTATTGATGATGACTTCCGGAAATTCAAACTGCAAATTCTGGGCATTCCTGTTTTAGGGACATCAAAGGGAATTGTTGATGCAGTTGAAAAGCACAAGATTGATAAAATCGTCATTGCGATTCCGTCGATTAGCAAAAAAGAAATAAAGCGGATTTACGAAGAATGTGCAAAAACGAACGTAAAGCCACAAATTATGCCAAATATTGAAGAAGTGATGCTAGGCAATGTAGAAGTAAGCAACTTCCGCGATGTGGAAGTCGAGGACTTGCTGGGTCGTCAGCCAGTCAAGCTGGATATTGATGGGATCTCCGAGTATGTCTCAAAGAAAACGGTGCTCGTTACCGGTGCTGGCGGTTCGATCGGCTCAGAAATATGCCGGCAGATTTGTAAGTTTCAGCCTAAGAAAATCGTCCTTGTCGGTCATGGGGAGAACAGTATTTATGGGATTGATATGGAGTTAAGGAATCTTTATCGTGATGCAATTGAAATTGTTCCGGTGATTGGCGATATTCAAGACCGAACGCGGATATTTGAAGTAATGGAGCAGCACCGACCGGACGTCGTGTATCATGCGGCTGCGCATAAGCATGTGCCGTTGATGGAATACAATCCGCGGGAAGCGGTGAAGAATAATGTGTTTGGGACGAAGAATGTCGCTGAAGCGTGTGACACTTTCGGTGTGGGCACGTTTGTGTTGATTTCCTCTGATAAGGCTGTTAACCCACCGAATGTAATGGGTTCGACGAAGCGGATTGCGGAGATGGTCATTCAGGGATTGGCGGAGCATAGCAAAACGAAATTTGTTGCTGTTCGGTTTGGGAATGTGCTTGGGAGTCGCGGGAGTGTGATTCCGTTGTTTAAAAAGCAAATTCAGGCTGGTGGACCAGTGACGGTTACACATCCGGATATGACAAGGTATTTCATGACGATTCCGGAAGCGTCACGGCTTGTGATTCAAGCAGGGTCGCTTGGGCGTGGCGGTGAGATTTTTGTGTTGGATATGGGTGAGCCGGTGAAGATTGTTGATTTGGCGAAGAACTTAATCACCCTTTCGGGTTATCGGGTGGAGGATATTGGGATTTCTTTTTCAGGACTTCGTCCTGGGGAGAAGATGTTTGAGGAGTTATTGAATGAGAAGGAGATTCATCCTGAGCCGGTGTTTCCGAAGATTTTTATCGGGAAGGCTTTGCATGAGCAGGATGAGGAAGTTCGTTATTTGCTTGAGCATTTTGAGGAGATGGCGACGGAGGATGTTAGGGAGTTTGTGGTTAATTTGGCGAATCGAAGGCCAAGCCTTCGGTTTTTGGTGGGGGAGAGGTTGGTTAATTAAATAGGTTGTTTGAGGGTGGGTTGGTTCTTGGGCGTATTTTTGGCTGTTGTTAGAGAACCTCACGGTTCTTTATGATATTAGAATATTTGAAGAAACCCTTTCGGGTTTTAAATTTATGTAGTTGATTGATAAACCTTGCGGTTTATAGTTTCTTATTAGGAGGAGTTTTGTGTGAAGAAGGTACGGAAGGCGATTATTCCTGCGGCAGGTTTGGGAACGAGATTTTTACCTGTGACAAAGGCGATGCCGAAAGAAATGTTGCCGATTGTTGATAAGCCGACGATTCAATATATTGTGGAAGAAGCGGTTGCTGCGGGGATTGAAGATATTATTATTGTTACCGGGAAAGGGAAGCGCGCGATAGAAGATCATTTTGATTTTGCGCCTGAACTTGAGCGGAACTTAGCGGAAAAGGGAAAAGATGATCTGCTTGCGCGGGTTCGCTATGCTTCGGATTTAGCGGATATTCATTATATTCGCCAGAAGGAGCCGAAAGGGCTTGGACATGCGGTTTGGTGTGCGCGTAATTTTATTGGGGATGAGCCATTTGCTGTGCTTTTAGGTGATGATATTGTTCAGAGTGAGACACCATGTTTAAAACAATTGATTGATCAATATGAAGAGACTCATGCTTCGGTCATCGGGGTTCAGACTGTTGGTGATAATGAAACGCATCGCTATGGGATTGTTGAACCTTCTACTGTTCGAGATGGTCGCAGATACCAAGTAGAAAACTTTGTTGAGAAGCCTGCTCCGGGAACGGCTCCATCTAACTTAGCGATTATGGGTAGATATATCCTTACTCCAGAAATCTTTATGTATTTAGACCAGCATGAGACTGGTGCTGGTGGGGAGATTCAGTTGACGGATGCAATCAACAAATTGAACCAAATTCAACGTGTGTTTGCTTATGATTTTGAAGGCACGCGTTATGATGTTGGGGAGAAGTTTGGGTTTGTGAAGACGACGGTGGAGTTTGCGCTTCAGAATGAAGAGATTAAGGATGAACTAGTAGAATACTTAGAAGCGACGGTAAAGAAGTTAAGTAAGAACAAGGTGGGCGTGTAAATTTGTGAACTAAGAGCGCCATTGGTTCAATATGATGAGGGGATTTTTATCCATGGAGTTTGTCGACGAGGACCTAAACAAGTGGAATCTGAGAAATTAGTTAGACAGTTGGTTAGATAGTAGCTGATTTGATGGGGAGCATCAAATTAGCTTTTCTGCTAACGGACTTAAAGCCTCTCACGAGGCTTATTAATTTTTCATAACCAGCTGACTGGCTTCTAAGGAAATTGATCTGGGTGTATGTAAAGGATTGAAGGGTCTGGTTGGCTACTAGGGTGAACACCGTTTGATTTGAAACGAAAACCTATTCATGGGAGTAAAATTTGCATGAATGGTGAATGGTTATGAAAGGTGTGAAATTTAGTAACAAAGGGTTTACGTTAGTAGAAGTGCTGGCGGTCGTCGTCATCATAAGTATATTATCAGCTATTGCAGTACCGTCTGTTCTTCGGTTGATTGAGAAATCTAAGGCGGATTTTTGTGAAGTGAATCGGTTAGAAATTGAAAGAATGTATCAATTAAATTTAGATTTAGAGGGTAAGGTACATTCAATAATAGAATTCGAAGAGTATTTGCTGGACTATGGAAATGAGCATTGCCCAGCAGGTGGGATTTATGGTTATGTGGATGGGGCAGTAAATTGTAGTAATTATTCTAACACTGATGATGAAATTGAGGATCCTGATAAGGGAGATAATGGAGTCCCATTCTATGAATTTGGATAGTTGTTATTTGAGAAGTATGGCTATTCTTAGTTGAAGGGGTGGGCCTTCGGCCCTTTTGATTTATATTTTTGTTGTTGGATTTTTTAGTGATTTGGGCTTTGATAAAAATATTGATTTCTTAAGCTAAATGAATCGAGAGAAGTGGTTAGGATTGAATGTGGATTTGGAACTGACTATCGTAATCAGATAAGATGCTGAAAGCCTTGGAGTATAAGGGTTTCGAGTGTTTTTGGTTGTTTTTAAGAGTTGTTTGAATGGTAGTTTAATAGGAAGAAACACGGTTAAGATTAGTGTAAAAATGAAAGAATTACGTGATTGAATGTTGGTGATTGAATAGATATTACGAGGTGGGTATCAGATATAGATAAGATTTAGTGGTTTAGAAGTTGGTTAGAATTGAAGAATAACAGATTCTAATTAAGTCCTAATCTACTAAAATAATAACTTAACAAGGGAAGGAAGTCTAGAAGATGGAGTCGACAAAAGTGAAAGAAAGAATATTCCTCTCTTCACCACATATGAGTGATGAAGGTTATGAAATGCAATATTTACAGGAAGCTTTTGATACAAACTGGATTGCGCCCCTTGGTGAAAACGTAAATGGATTTGAAAGAGAACTTGCTGAGAAGGTTGGTTCTAAAGCTGCTGCAGCACTGTCTTCAGGAACAGCTGCTATTCATCTAGCTCTTAAAGCAGCAGGAGTCGGAGAAGGGGATATTGTATTCTGTCCAACACTAACTTTCTCTGCTACTGCAAATCCAATCATCTATCAAAATGCTATTCCTGTATTTATCGATAGTGATTATGAAACTTGGAATATGAGCCCAAAAGCATTAGAAGAAGCTTTTGAAAAGTATCCCGAAGTAAAGGCAGTACTGGTCGTTCATCTATATGGTTTGTCAGCAGATATGGACAAAATTATGAAGATTTGTAAGAAACATAATGTAGCGGTTATAGAAGATGCTGCTGAGTCTTTGGGTACTTACTATAAAGGTAAGCATACTGGAACTTTCGGTGACTATGGTATCTTCTCTTTTAATGGAAACAAGATTATCACAACTTCCGGGGGGGGCATGCTTGTTTCTAATAATGAAGAGAGAATTGCTAAGGCAAGATTTTGGGCCACACAATCCCGAGATCAAGCAAGGCATTATCAACATAGCGAATTAGGGTTTAATTATCGAATGAGCAATGTGGTTGCTGGGATTGGCAGAGGACAGCTTAAGGTTTTGGATAAGAGAGTAGAGAAAAAGAAGCATATATTTGAGTTTTATAGAAGAGAATTATCGCATCTGGATGGTGTTAAATTTATGCCAAATAATGAGTGGAATGAGCCTAACTTTTGGTTGACCACTATGACATTAAGTGGAAAGATTAGACCACTCAATTTGATGGATGCACTAGAAGAAGAAAATATTGAATCAAGACCAGTGTGGAAACCGATGCACATACAACCGTACTTTGAAAAGTATGACTTTGTAGGCACATACGTTGCAGAGAAGTTATTTGAAGATGGTATCTGCTTACCTTCAGATACGAAAATGACAGACTCTGAACTTCAAAGAGTCTGCGATATCATTAAGTCATTATGGGGGAGAAATGTATAAAATGGAAAATAAGAAAGGTGAAAAAGAAATATATATTAGACCTCGGAAAAATAGTATTTATAAAAACTATATTAAAAGATATTTAGACTTCACATTTGCTTTTACTTTTTTGGTAATTTCAATACCTTTAACTGTCATATGTTGTATTTTAATTAAGTTAGATTCTAAAGGACCTGCGTTTTTTAAACAAACAAGAATAGGTAAGAATTGTAAGGAAATAACAATATATAAGTTAAGAACCATGAAAATAGAGTCTTGCGATAAAAATGGCAAAAAACTTAGAGATAGAGAGAGATTAACTAGAGTAGGTAAGATTATAAGAAAGTTAAGTATTGATGAATTGCCTCAATTATTTAATATTTTAAAAGGGGATATGAGTTTTATAGGTCCGAGGCCATTACTTGTAAGGTATTTACCCTACTATTCAGAAAGGGAAATAAATAGACACAATGTGTTACCAGGAATAACTGGATTAGCACAAGTAAACGGCAGAAGTTATTTGCAATGGGAGGAAAGGTTCGATTACGATTTGAATTACGTTGGAAATTTGTCCTTTAAACTAGATGTTAAAATACTAATAATTACTATTATTAAAGTTTTAAAAACAGAAGGTACCTCGACGATTAGGCCGAAGGAATTGGTGGATTTTGACAAATATCGAGAATATAAAAAGGTTAGATGAAATATCAATATTAGTTTTAAAGTAAAAAATATATCAATAAGGAGTTAGTCTATTGGAAAGAAAAATATTAATTTTGGGTATTGGACATTCGCAAGTGGATTTAATTAATATTGCAAAGGAAATGCATATGAAGGTTTATGCATGTGCCCGTGACAATAAAGGGCCTGGTTTCAAATTAGTGGATGATTTTCGAAGGATTGATATACAAGATGTAGAAGCTGTTAAAAAGTATGCACTTGAAAAAGAGGTTGACTTTATTTATTCAATGGCATTAGAATCTGCAATACCCACTATAACTAAGGTTTCAGAAAGTTTAAATTTACCTAATTTCTGCAGTGTTAGTAGTCTAATGAAATTAGAAAACAAAGGCCGCTGGAGACAAACGTTAGGTGAAATGGAAGGCAACGTTAAGTTTGCAATTGGTCGAAACATTAACGATTTCGAGAATTGGGATAAGTATCCATCAGCCTTAAAACCAGTCGATGGATCTGGACAACGTGGAGTTTATAAAGTAAACAGCTATCAAGATATTATAAACGTATTTAACGAAAGTATAAAACATTCAAAAGTAAAGGAGTTAATAATCGAAGAGTATATAAATGGACCAGAAATATCAGTGAACTCATTTATGTACAATGGAGAATTGAAATTTTCTATTGTTTCTGACAGAATATCTTATTCAGAATACCCAGGAGGAATAATAAAAGAGCATATCATTCCTTCAAGAATTATAAATAAAAAGATAGAAAATAGGATTAATTCTTTAGTTGAAAAAGTGAATGGAAAAATGGGGTTTGAAAATGGGCATATATATTTTCAGATAAAACTTGAGGATAATGAACCAAAGCTAATTGAATTTACTCCTCGTTTCGACGGGTGTCACATGTGGAGACTCATTTACAAAAGTACAGAGCTTGATTTAAGAAAGGTTTCTTTAGAAATACTTGCTTATGGAAAAAGTGATACTATTGAGGATTATGATACAAATAAAGATATAATCAATGTAAAAACGAAATTTATATCCGAAAAACCTGGTGTCCTTATTGATAAAGATAAATATAACATTCCAGAAAACACGCTTTATTTAGAATGGTATTATAACAATACGGAAGTAGTGAAAACGGTAACTAGTTACCTGGAAAAAGTCGGATATTTTATCGTAAAAGAATAGCGCGTATGAATTGTTAATAGTAAATAATTAGAGAATTAGGAGAATATGCAATAATGGTAGATATATATTTCAACCCTAATTATGGAAGGCTTTGTGAAGATATCGAAAAAGGGAAGAGTGAAGTATTTAAATTTGAAAATGAATACGGCAATATACAACACATGTTTATTAAAAGAGAAATTCCTACAAAAATCAATGAAGAAACTTATTATGATTTGATTACACCGTATGGTTATGGTGGCCCAGTTATAATAAACTGTGAAGATAAAAAACGAGACAATTTAATCAATAGTTTTGTTGATGAGTTTCAAAATTATTGTTATGCCAATAACATTGTAAGTGAGTTTGTTAGGTTCCACCCTATTTTAGATAATGCAAGAGACTTTAACGAATATTATACCGTCAGCCATATCAGAAATACAGTCGGAACAGATTTAGCAAACTTTGAGCAGCCATTCGTTGAGGAATTTTCAAAATCATGTAGAAAAAAAGTTAGAAATGCTTTAAGAGATGGTGTGAGCTATAAAATTACTGAAAAACCAAATGATATAGGGAAGTTCAAACAAATTTATTATTCAACCATGGATAGAAATAATGCATCAGAGTTTTATTATTTTGATGACACCTACTTTAATAAGTGTCTTGAATATTTTCCAGATAACTTATTGCTAGTTGAAGCGATATATGAAGATAAAACTATAGCAATGGGTTTTTATTTCGTGTACGAAAATTATATACATATTCATTTATCGGGTACTTTAAATGAATATCTATCTTTATCACCTGCTTATATTTTGAGATATGCTGTAACTGAATGGGGTAAAGAAAATGGCTATAAGCTAATACATCATGGTGGAGGAAGATCCAACGATCCAGAGGACACACTCTATCAATTTAAGAAGCGTTTTGGTAAGAATACTGATTTTGGATTTCATATTGGAAAAAAAATATGGAATGAGAGTATATACAAGCAGTTATGTAAAATGAATAATATTGATAAAGAGATAGATTTCTTTCCTGCATACAGATTCGAGGTCTGAAATATAAAGTATCAAACATATTTTCCAGTTAATAATTTTTGACAACATAGCTAGTCTACTAGTTGTGGTTCAGCTAATCAAATGTTGAACAACTTGAGGAGGATGTATTAGTTTGAGTAATAAAACTGTCTTAGTTAGCGGTGCAAGCGGTTTTTTGGGTAAAGAATTAATTAGTCAATTGTTAGAAGTTAGATATCCAACCATCGCTTTGACCTCAAAACCAAAAGAATTAAGAGAAGCTTTTAGACAAAATACCGATTTAACTGTTTTAAATATAAATGACTGGACAAATAGAGTAGATGATGATCAAAATATTGACGTTTTAATTAACTGTGCATTCCCTCGAAATTCAGATCCTGAGCAATTAGCTGCTGGATTGGACTTTACAGAGCGTCTGGTAAATAATGCAATTAAAACAGGGATTATGAATATCATTAATATTTCTTCACAGAGTGTATATAGTCAAAAAAACAAGTCAACTCCAGATGAGCAAACTACTGTAGCTCCTGAGTCGCTGTACGGATTAGCAAAATATTCTTCTGAAAAAATTGTTACCTTAATCAGCAAAAATAGCAAAGTCAACTTCTCGAATATTAGATTAGCAAGTCTAACAGGATTTGATTTAGAGTCGAGAATGACAAATAAATTTGTAAAGTTAGCAATAAAAGGAGGAAAAGTAACTATCGATGGCACTGGTCAAAAAGTTTCATATTTAGATGTAAAAGATGCTGTCTCTGCTTTAATTTTAATGATGAATCAGGATTCAGAGAATTGGAGGCAAACATATAATTTAGGTAATTATCATTTTAAATCTGTTTTGGAAATAGCTGAAACGGTTAATGACATTGCTGAGCGCTATTTACTCCCTGGATTGCAAATAGAATTAAAGGATGGGCTGAGTGACTTTAATAATTTGATTAATAGTGAGGCGTTTTACAGTGATTTTGGATGGAGACCTAAATATGACATACCATTAATGGTAGATGAGTTATTTGGCTATTATAAAAATTTAGTTTAAGTTGGTGAATATATATGTATGCATTAGTTATAGGAAGAGCTTACCCAAGTGAAACCACTGGTATGATGGGTATCTTTGAGTTCGAACAAGCTAAAGCCTTAAACAATTATGGATGTGAAGCAGTTTATGCATTTTGTGATACAAGGTCAATTAAAAGCTTACAGAAATTTGGCTATTATAATATTGTATCAAATAGTGTCAAAGTTTATGGTTACCATCTTCCAATAAAAGGACTACCACAAAAAATATTTTCTAATATTAAGAAGAAATGCTACAAGAAAATACTAGATAAAATTATCACTATAAAAGGGGTTCCGGATATTATTCATGTCCATTTTCCATTATTAACTTTATCCGAAGAAATATGGGAATTGTTAAAAGACTTGAAAAGACCTATTGTAGTTACAGAACACTGGACAAAAGTGCAAATAAAAAATTTAGAACCGTTTCGTATAACCCTGTTAAAACAAATAGTAGAAGAATCAGCAGAATTCATTTGTGTTGGGGAACAACTTAAAAAAAGTGTAGTAGATTTAACTAATACAAACAGAAATATAATGGTAATACCAAATATGGTATCTTCTGAGTTCTATTATGAAAAACCAGACATGGAAGGTCTAAATAAATTCAATTTTGTATCAGTAGGAAGGTTAATGGAAGTGAAAAGATTTAATCATGTTATTGAAGCTTTCACTTTGGCTTTTAAAGGAAATAAAGAAGCGCAACTTACAATCGTTGGGGATGGCTTATTATACAATAAATTGAAACGTCAAATTAAAGATTTAGATATGAATAATCAAATCCAACTTACTGGTTTTTTATCCCGTAAAGAAACAGCAAAATTGATTAAACGAAGTAATGCTTTAGTGTCAGCTAGTGTCCTAGAAACCTTTGGAGTACCATTTATTGAGGCCATGGCATGTGGTAAACCTATAATTGGAATTAAAAACGGTCCAATAGATATATATATAGATGAATCTAATGGCATTTTGTTCGAACAAGAAAATGTAGAGGATTTAGCAAGAGCTTTAAAGCAAATGTATGCTGAAATGGAATCCTATGACAATAAGAAAATAGCAGATAGAGCATATGAATTATTTAGTGAAGAGGCTATCGCAAAGTGCTTAAAAAAGACTTATGAGGAATTAATTAATTCTTAATGTTCACTTAACTGGAGGAAATCAATGCCTTTAATAAGCATTATTGTACCTGTATACAAAGTAAAAGAAATTTATTTGAGACAATGTATCGAAAGTTTAGTTAATCAAACATTCAAAGACATAGAAATTATTTTAATTGATGACGGGACTCCAGATAATGGAGGAGTTGTATGTGACGAGTATGCATTGCATGATAATAGGGTGAAAGTGCTTCATCAAGAAAATCAAGGTGTTTCTTCAGCGCGTAATAAAGGTATAGATGTAGCAACTGGAGACTGGATTACTTTTGTTGACGCTGATGACTGGATTGAATTGGATGCTTGTGAAAAATTAAAGAATATAATTTTACAAGAAGATTTAGATCTACTGCTTTTTGCTCTTAAAGTTAACTTCACTAAAAAAGAAGTAGAAAACCCTTTTTGGGATGAAGAATTTGCGTATCTTGACAAGAAAGACAGAGAGGAATTACAGATTCAGCTACTTTATAAAACGGTATCAAAATTCAGTCCGCCATATAGTATGGTAGGTGTTGCTGTTTGTAAATTATATAGAACACAATTTCTTAAAGAAAAAAACTTTAAATTTAATACTGAACTTGAACTTTCTGAAGATGGCTTGTTTGCTTTTTGGGCATTAGAGGAAGCCCAGAAGGTCATTTATGTAAATGAGTTTTTATATCATTATAGAAAGCATAGTGAATCAGCAACCTATCGTTATAGAAAAAATGCTGAAACCGATTATGGTAATGGTATGGTAGAATTAGAAAAATGCCTAAAAGTAACTCATAAAAACCAAAGATTTTATACTGCATATTACTATAGGACACTACTTAATATATCTGCAATTTGTAATCAACTACATTGTCATAAGCTCAATGATAAACCAATATTAAAAAAAGTGAATGATATTAAAAAGCTTTGTAATTCAGAACCATATATTTCTGCTATAAAAAATACTAGTATTAAACATTATTTTGCAAAAAGTGGAACCTTTCAAAAAGTAGGGTTTATATTTTTGAAGTTCAGATTATATTTATTATATTATTCTTTAATTTTATTAAGGAAAGGTCTTAAAAAATATTAATAAAAAAGATTAAGACTTAAAATGGTTGAAGGAGAACTTACAATGTGGAAATATTGAGATATTAACCCTTAACAAATTTTTTCTAAAAAGATTTTATTTACATCACTTTTTCCTGCTTGGGCAATGACTTCAGCTAAAAGTGTCAACTATATATTTAAATAAGGCACATTGAAATTGGGTTTAAATCTCTAATGGTATAAAATCTTAAAAGTTAAATGTAAGATATATTAAAAACTTAAGAACAAAAGAATATGTTTCTAATGTCAGATTTAAATTAATAATAAATTATAGATGAATAATACCCCTATACACTGAAATCTTGACATAAACTATTCAAATTCCTATAAAAACTTTTTTAAGGTTTCTCTAGTTCTTCCACGCACATTTCTTTTTAGATAAATTCAGTTTTAATTAAAAATAAAATAAAAGATATTTTAATTAATTAGTCTAAAATAAAAATTTAACATCATATCAATTTAGAGTAAAAGAGTATGAGAAAACGATCGTCAAAGGTAATTGAGATAATTGGAATTCATAATGAAATTAAAGTAACTCTTGATAAATGAATGGAGTCTTTTCTTCTGAATTAAACTAGAGCCAGTTTAGTTAATCAAATATTTGAATTACATTGAGTTTGAAAATAATATAAAAGAAAGTATATATGTCTTATTTTATTACCAAATTACAGGAGCGCGCAGTTATGGATATGACAAATGATTTATCAAATCAGAAGTATACTTATTTAGAAGATAAGGTTAAAATTAATTTCACAATGATAGGAATCTTGGTGTTTACTTTTTCTTTCGTGATACTTAAGTCTTTTATTCCTTTTCAAATAAGCTACCTGTTATTATTGACTTCAATTGTAATTCTTTTATTTAGTACACTTGTATTTAGCAAAAGAGGTCTTGTAATTACCCGAGTCGATATAATGTGGTTCTTTTTTCTAATGTTCTTCATTATTAATATTGCCTTTAATAATATAATTAGAGTAGGAACTGTTTATGCTGTTTTTGTTTACCTTTTAGGTATATGCTTCTTACTTCTTGTAAAAGTAGATATTAATTATTATAAATATCCATTAAAGATTATTAGTTTGATGGGATTTTTTTATGCTATAAGTTCAATTTTCCAATATTCATTTACAAGTATCTACACTAGTAATATTTTACCACTATTTAACCCAGATGAACAAAATGAAATTCTGACTTTGATGAGACGAGGTGGATATACTGGGTTTACTAATCAAACAGCACATCTTGCAGGGTATGTATTAAGTGCAATTGGAGTATTTATTTTTTCGAATTGGAAAGTAAAGTTTTCAACTAAGCTATATTATTTTTTATGCCTAATAATTCTATTTATAGCATTATTACTTACTGCAAAGAGGGCACATTTGATTTTTATGGTAGTGGCATTATTAATAACTGCACTATTTTCATTAAATAATAAAAAAATGGTTAAAGGAATATCAAAATTAACAATAACTATATTTTCAGTAATTTTTCTTGTAATACTATTGTATAATTCGATTAATTTTCAAGAGGATTCAGCAATTGTTGGGTTTGTCAATGAATTAGAAGAATCTCTTGTTGGACTTGTTGAAGGAGAAGACATTAGTAGTGGTAGAAGTGTATTATTTGCTCGTTCGTGGGAATTGTTTAAAGAAAATCCAATCATGGGTATTGGATGGAATGAGTTCTTTAATAATTCACTTGGGTTAATAAATACAGATAGAGGATCTCACCCACACAACATATACTTACAGTTACTCGCTGAATTTGGGTTGTTTGGTTTTTTATTTTTTATGCTTCCAGTTTTGTATATGTATTATAAAACATTTCAAATGTTAAGATCCTTTAGTATGGAAAATGAATCATTACAAAAGTGGAAATCAGGAATACAGTTCTCCTTTTTCTCACAGTCATTTTTCCTTTTATATGGGTTGACTGGTAATGGTTTGACGGATTATAATTTTTTGTTGTGGTACTTTTTTGCATGCTCTATTAGTTTATCTGCAATGGTTTTGGTTAAATCAAGCAAAAAAAAGCAAGTGAAAAAAACTGACTCTGGAAATTCTTTTTAGCATTAAATTGAAACAATTTCATAATTATGAGCCCAACGGGCTCAAGGCTTTTAAGCACTAAAAAAAGGAGTACCTCCCCAAAATGTCGAATTTAGTAAGCACCACACAAACTAATAAGACTGGAAGAAGACTCCCTATGCCTATTATACGACAAGGAAGCCTGTTTGACCTACAAGAATTATACGATTTAGAACCTACCCATCGGTTTGAAGCTATTTTTTCAGCCATTGACATTGAGCCAATCTTCGCTGTGGTAACGAAGAAGTCTCGTTTTGGTAGACCAGTCAAACTGAACTATACGGCTATGATTTACTCGCTTGTTGCTCGATTAACGGAACGGATTCCATTTATCAAGGACCTTGTTAAGCGATTAAAAAATGATATGATTTTCCGTTTAGATTGCGGTTTTTTGGTTTCTGATAGTATTCCCTCGTAATCAGCCTATTCAAGGATGATTACGATCATTAGTGAATCAACTGCTCTTGAAGAAGCTAATGAAACGATTCTACATCAAGCTATTACAGAAGGTTTTATTACGGATGATACTGTATCCATTGATGCCACACACTTTGAAGCCAAAGATCAAGCTCCCCCTAAAGAGGAAAAACCAAAAACTGAGCCAAAAAAACGTGGGCGTAAAACAAAAGAGGAAAGAGAACAATGGCTAGTTGAACAAGCAGAACTTGAAGCCAATCTCCCTCTTTTTGAAAAGAAAATTGAAGAGCAGTTGGACGTTTCTTTGGAACAACTTCGTACCGAAATTCCCCAAAATCCAGAATGGGGTGTTAAGAAAAACAGCGAAGGAAAAAATGAATTCTGGTATGGTTTTAAAGCTCATCTTGCGGTTGGTACAAAAAGTCAGTATATCCTTCAATCCATCATGAGTTCAGGCAACCTAAATGATGGTAAAGCAGCCATTCCATTATTGAAAGGGATTGAAAAACTCCCCCTTACTATAAAATATGGAACGATGGATGCAGGCTATGATTACGAACCGATTTATGAACAAATTCACCGTATGGGCCAACAGTCCGTTATTGCCTATAACAAACGTAATGAACCTGAGCCCGAAGGGTTCGATAAACATTTCGCTCCCACTTGTTTCCGAGAGCATTCGTATCGCTATGATAGTTTCGATCCAAAATACGAAACACTCAAATACACAAGGCCAAAGGAATGCAAAGACTGCCCTTTAGCTAACGAAGGGATATGTCAAAAGATTTATAAAGTAAAAATCACTACAGATCTAAGGAGATATACTGCACCTGCAAGAGGTTCGAGGGCTTGGAAAACAATCTTTAAAAGCCGCACAGCTGTAGAAAGAGTGAACGCATATCTCAAATTGTACTTTCAACTAAACAATGTTCCTTATCGTACAGGGAAACGCGCAAAAGTTCACTTTGATTTAGTAACGTTAGTTTATAATACATCAAGGTTAGCTGCAAATCGCATCGATACCTTATTAAATCAAAAACAAGTTGCCTAAATTAGTAACTGTGGTATTAGCAACTCTAAATCAACATCTAATTCAGCAGATGTAAATTTAAAAATTTGGGTAACTAATAATTCTGTTGGTTTGTTTTTTTAAAAAAAGGCATTTATGAAATTGATTCAATTTATAACTTTTTATTAATGAAAGCTCCTTATCTAATACTCATTTATAAAGCAATTACTAATTTGACAAGATAATCAAATTTAGAATGTAATATTATATTTATTAGATAGTTTAAGAGCTTTTAAATATGGAGGATTAGATGAATAAAGTTGGAATTATAACATTAAATGGATATTTTAATTATGGGAATAGGCTTCAAAATTACGCATTACAGGAAACAATTAAAAGTTTTGGATTTGAAGTAGAAACAATTATAAACAACACAAAAAGCTTAAGTACCGACAAAAAAAATAAGATTGAATTAATAAAAGATAAAGGTGTAACAGGATTAATTAAAATAGGGTTTACAAAAGTAGAAAACTACTTATATAACAATAGATTAAGGCAGGAAAGAACTCAATTATTTAAGAGTTTTTCTTCAATGTATATTTCGGAAACAGATTACAGTATATCTGAAGCTAATATTCCGAATGATATTTTAGATAACTATGCATATTTTGTTACAGGCAGTGACCAAGTCTGGAATCCTAACTATAGAAAAGGATCGAGTATTGAATTTTTGACTTTTTCACCACCTGAAAGAAGAATTGCATATGCACCGAGTTTTGGGATATCAAAAATTCCTGCAGAGTTTGTTAATAGCTACCGACAATGGTTATCAGAAATGGCTCATTTATCTGTACGTGAAGAGGCAGGGGCCAATATCATTAAAGAGCTAACAGGCAGAGATGCACCTGTTGTATTAGATCCAACTATGATGTTGACAAAAGAAAAATGGTTATCTATTTCTAAAGAATCCAAACATAAACCGGAAAATAAGTATCTATTAACATATTTTTTAGGAGATATACCAAAAGAAAGATTGAAAAAATTAAGTAGCATTGCTGAGAAAAATGAATTAGAAATTGTTCATCTTGCACAAATAAAAGATAGAAAACATTACTTGTCAGGTCCAAGTGAATTCATTGATTACATTAATTCCGCAAGTGTGTTTTGCACAGATTCTTTTCATGGTGCAGTATTTTCTATATTGGTAGATACTCCGTTTATAGTATTTAACAGAGAAGGAAACTCTCCCTCCATGAATTCGAGAATCGAGACGCTGTTAAAAACTTTTAAATTGGAGTCTAGAAAAGCGGAAGATATTAAATCGAATAATCAAATTTTCCAAGCGGATTACTCACATACAGTTCCAATATTAGAAAAAGAGAGGAAAAAGGCTTTGGATTACTTAGAAAATGCCTTAAATGTAAAGTAGTAACTTATTTTCGCATAGATATGTTAGAAATCTAAGAAAGAAGTTGTTTAATTTGAGTCAATTGAAAAAAGGTGCCATATTACCATTGGAATTAGGTCTATTATAGTGGAAAAAATCGCACTACCGTCAAATCAAAGGTTGAAAAAAGAGAAAATATCATCAAAAAAGATTTTCTACAACAACGATTAACTAAAAGCGGGTTGGCGATCCCCAAGAAAATGAAGATTTAACTCATTATCATATGGCATAATTGCATCAATTACAATTCGAAGCATGGCTTTATTTGTAGAGGAAGGCGTGGTAGGTTTTCACCTTGCGAAAGTTGTTATTACTAACCTTTTGTCTTTCACAAATCCCCACGTCCACAGAGGCTCGATGTCTGTCTCCATTATATAAATTGAAATAAGCTACGATGAACAACAAAAATTTAATATATTTGTGTCCAAAATATTGAGGTAGATGCTTTGCTATGTTATATACACCATTCATGATCATTCATGATTCGTTACTTATTGGTAGCAAGTAAGTGTATTGATTATATTATTTCCTTAAGTGTCTTCTGTATAGACTCTTTTCATTGGGCTGTAATTTCTGTATTATTAGATACTCCATTTATAGTATTTAATAGAGAATGAAAGTCATTTTCTATGAACTAAGAATTAAAATGTTGTTAAAGACATCTCAACTAGAATCAAGAGCACAGAAAATATTCAATGTAATTGTAAAATATTTGATATAGATTATTCACATACTCTTTCAGCTTTTAGAATTAGAAGAATAGAGAAAAAACATTAGATTATCAGGGAAGGCTTTAAACATTAAAAAAGTATAAAAGATTTAGATCTTATTAAGTAGATACTTTAATTAAATATAAGATTATAGAATAGGATGAAAAGGACCATAAATAAATGAGTATAAGAAAGTCAAAAGCATTCGGACCAATTGTATTATTAGGTGCACAATATTTTACAAGGGTAATAGGTCCATTAATCAGCTTATTATTAGTTCGATATTTAGGGCCAGAAGATTACGGATTATATGCTTCAGCCATAGCAGTAACTTCCTTCTTAACTTTTTTACCCGATTTCGGATTGCAACAATCAGTACTAAAAATATCGGCTAGCTCAAATATAAGACTTAATAGTTTAATAAAGTCTTCTTTGTATACGAGTTTGCTTTATACAATAATCACGCTTATATTTTTAATAAGTTGGTTAAGCATATTTCAGTACGAATTTACTATAAAGATTATTGCTTATATATTAAGTATTGCTTTTTTTCGTATTGCTTTTTCAAAGATTATTACCACACTATTGCAGATTAACCGAGAGTATACTCGTATTGCAATATGGAATCTTATTATAACCTCCATACAATGGATAGCAACTCTTGTTTGTATGGTGTTAAAAGCAAATCTATTTACCATAGTATTTTGGCCGCAATTTCTATCATTACTAATCAGTATAATTATGTTTATAGTTGAAGGTAATAAAATCAACCTGTTCAATAATCTAAATCCTTTTAAAGAGAAGGGGGAGTATAAAAAACTTATAACAAATTCTTTAGAGTTTGGGACAGCCAATTCAATGTACCAAATGTATCATCGCTCTGATGCCATGATATTGTCTGCTTCTCGAAACCCTATAGAGGTAGGTTATTATACCGTTGCTTTTAAAATAGCCGAATTAATTTACTTTTTTGCTGGTGTGCTTTTCAATCAGGTTTTATACCCTCTTTTCTTTAAATGGAGTAAACATGATCGGGATAAATATTTTAGATTTTACCGCTTATTAAATAAACTAATGATACTAATAGGTTTTTTTGCAGCGGCTCTAGTATTACTTTTCTCTGATGAAATTGTCTACATTATTTATGGAAGTCATGAAATCTTTGTTAGTACTTTATTAACGATAATGATGTTTGCAGTACCTTTTCGTTTTTTGGTAGTGTCAATAGGAGCGATTTTAACGACGGATAATCTAGTGAGAAAAAGAATTAAAATTCAATCTAAGGTTGCAGTTATTAATATTGGTTCAAATGCATTGTTTGTTCCAATATATGGAGCAGTTGCAGCTGCAATATTAATGGTAATAACAGATGTAATATTAATGATAGGATACTTATTTGCTACAAATAAACATGTAACAAAAAAACATATAAGTAAGAGAATACTTTATCAAATACCGATTCTATTAGGTTTGGCAGGAATAGCATTCTACATGTCCGGATTTGATCTTATGTATAAAGTAATTGCTGGTGCGATAATTATGATCGTTTTTATATTTATTGGGTTATTCAGTTTGGAAAAAGAAGAGATAACAGAAATTAAATCATTTTTTAAAACCAAAGGGAGATAATCTTCGTTAACTAAAGTTAGGGAGAGGTATTTAAAAATGTATAAGGAATCAATGGATTTAGTAACTTTAAATCAACTGCGAAAAGTCACACGGGAGCAACTAAATAATTATCCTAATAGAAACTTAAAAGCATATATTAAATTATCTGCTATGTCTTTATTAAAAAGGAAAAACCTAGTTACTAAAGATTCCTTTTTTTGGCCTAATGGATTATTAGCTACTTCATTGGAATGGGGTCATCGTGTAGACGGGAATAGGGAAGATTTGCGTAGCTTAAAAAAATATTATGACAATTGGATAAAAAAAGGAATACCGCTTAAAAATTCAGACTATGCAATTAATGGTTACTCCTTAGTTTACCTTTATAATAAAACAGGGCATAAAAAGTATTTAAAACCTATTGAACTTCTTATTAACTACTTAAAGTCACATCAGAAAACAGAGGTAGGTAGTATACCATATAGAATTGGTAATCCTAATCATGTTTTGGTAGATAGCTTAGGGATGGTTTGCCCTTTTCTATGTAGGTACGGCAATGCATTTAATGATGATTCATCAATAAACTTAGCTATAGATCAACTAACCAATTTTGTTAATTATGGTATGGATAAAGAATCCGGACTTCCGTACCATGGATACAACTTACAGAGTGGTACAAAATTGGGTATTATAGGTTGGGGGCGAGCGATAGGTTGGCAATTAATTGGCTTAGTTGATAGCCTTGAGTATATACCTAAATCACATGAAAAATACGAGTATTTATGCAATGCATTTAAGAACATAGTCCAACAAGTTGTTAAATATCAACGTCAAGATGGAAATTTCACTTGGCAGATTACGGCAAAGGAAGGATATATAGATACGTCTTCAACCTCGATGATAAGCTACGCAATTAGAAGAGGGGTCATGTTGAAAATTTTGCCTGATTCATATTTTAAAAATACTAATTTAGCATTAGGTGCATTATATAAAAGTACAACAAATGGTGTAGTGCAGAATTGCTCAGCGGAGTGTAGAGGTGTAAGTATGTATCCACAGACATATGGTAATTATCCATGGGCGCAGGGGCCAACTACTGCATTTGCCTTATTATCTATAAAATAGATGATTTGATTTAATTGAAGATAAGGATAAGGTTTATACAAGATATATATTTAGTAGAAATTATCAATTTAAGTATAAAAAAGCACGTATTATGAGAATTGATTTGATATTGCAATGAACATACTCGTAACTGGCGGTGCTGGATATATAGGATCCCATGATTTTTGGATTTTTGGGGTCAGACCAATGGCCTTGCACATCAGTAATTAATTTGAATTAATTCAAAAATTTTCTATTTAATTTGATATTCTAGAAGAAAAAAAGAGAATAGGGTCTTAATCTGACCTTGTTCCCTTTTTTTTCCTTTTTTAATAATTACCTAATTTTCTTTGGTTTTTTCGATCTTCCCTTTTCCAATTTTCCTTTTTCTTAACTTCTTTTACCAGGGCAACGTTTCCAAACGATGGTGGTTTTTTCTCAGTTGGGAATTTTGGGGTCAGACCCCTGCTCAGCTAAAGTGTGCAGCGTTAATGTGTTAAAGTGATGTTTTTTTGTTTATGATGATTGGCTTTGATTGGATCCCTCTTAATTATGGGGTCCCATAGCCTGAAGAATCTTGACAGAATGCCCCATTCGGCCAGCGAATTGACCGTATCACTAACAAACTAAAACGCTATTTTCCTCTCTTGTTGTAAAAGGTAAGATTCTTTGTAAATAGAAAAAAGCACCCATAATGAATGCTTCCGTAAATATTTTTCCATCTCGATCTTTCTATTGTTCTCCTGCACGAACTAAGGCCTGCTGATAAAGATTCTTTGAGATATGAAAACCATGACTAATTAATGCATCTAAATATGGTTTTACTTCCTCAATCTTTCCCTTTTTCTTCGCAAGTATCAATACACCAATGGTTCCGATTGGCTGAAGAAGAAAGGTCTTTGCTAATGCTCTTGCTGCATGTTCATCTATAACAACAAATGATAAATCTAGTTCCTTTGCAGCAACAATCACTTCTAGTTCACCTTCATGAAGCTTTCCATATAATTTCTTTACTAGTGCCTCGTTCTGAACATGATATAACTGGAAAGTTCCATCACTAATCAGCTTTGAAAGTTCATCTCTACCATATTTTCTAGGTGAATCACTATGAACAACTTCCTGATAAACAGCATGAGGAATATATACCTCATCAAACAACTCTGATAAAAAATGAAGCTTACCTAAAATAGATAGACCAATAATTGGTGTAGAATTAGAAATTACTTTAGTCATTTTTTTCTTCACCTAATAATTGCTCGATCGCTCGTTTATCATCTTTCAAATGTTCTTCTGTGTATTCCACCCATGGGATTTGTTTTGCTCGTAGTATATCAATGAATTCCCCTAATGACTTCCCAGCAAGTTGTGCAGCTCTTGCAAGAGTGATCTGCTTCTCTACAAATAATCCAATAGCCAAAGATACTTTTACTTTAGAATCAATACTCGAACCATCTAAGGCATTAATTAGCGGTAAAAATTCTTTCGGTAAATTCACTTGAAACGAATCCTTAGCCATTGTTTTCACGCTCCTTTATTTATAAATACATTTTATCATCTTTGACCTCACTTAATCCAGAGCTATGGGGTCGGTCCTCCGCCCTGATTGATAATAAAGTAACTCAAAGGTTCTGGGGTCAGACCCCCGCTCAGCTAAAGTGTGCAGCGTTAATGTGTTAAAGTGGTGTTTTTTAGTTAGTTTTAATGCTTTTATCACTTGTTTATTAATATTCTGAATGGTTGGCTGATATTTAGTAGGCTTTGTTTATGTAGTTGCTACGCTCTTCTAGCGCATGTAGTTGTCTTGGCTGAGTGTTCGCACAGTCGGTCAAGATTATGTTCTTTCTAATAGAGTATATAAGGAGAAATGTGGATTTTGGATTATTCTATCTTTTTTTGATGTGGGTGAAGGGTTTAAGTGGGGGTATTACGGCACGTTAACCTGCGATAAATAGAAAAGTCTTGTTTTTCAAAATAAGTTTGAACTGAATCTTTTAGGTATGAGGCTATCGGTGGGAGTTCATTACTCTATCTAATTCTAATAAAGATGTAATGGCTGATTTTCTCCATAAGATTTCCATATGTTAATTCTCTAACATTTTTTTTATTTCTTCATCTGATAATATTGGATTATTTTCATTTAAAGCCTCGACTAATCGCTCTTCCTCCTCAGAATCGGTCACTTCATCACAACCTTCGTTACACAAATCCTCTACTTCCAACAATAAAAATGTTCTTTTACCAACTTGAATGTATGAATGACCAGATTGAATTGCTTTTTTTATGTCACCTTGTTCAATTCTTATAGGCTCCAATTACATCACCAACTTTTTAAAGAACATCATTTATAAATATCTCCACGAGGTCCGATATCTAATACAATAATAATCAACGTATCATTATGTATTCGATATAATAAACGGAGGGATCCAATGCGGATTCGAAAATCATCATAATTGGATCCTTCTAAAGGTTTTACATTTTGGACAGCATATGGATTTTCACGAAGTTGATTAATGACTTCTTTGACTTTACTTTTTATCTTGGGTGGTAATTTCTCATAATATTTAACGGCGGGTTTAGTTAGTTTAACTACATATCTAGGCACGAAGATCATCCCAGTCAACAAGGTCATCATTCTTAATATCAATTTCAGCTTGTTTTAGTACTTTCTTTTCTTTTTCCGTTAATGGTGAATTATCAGCTTCAACAATGATTTCTTTCTCATGGTCTTTTTCAATAACAACCCTGATAAGGTCATAAACAAGCTTAGTGTCGTTATCGTTTACAAGGTCTACAAGTAAATGAAGGTCTTCTTTGCGAATACTCATTATACCACCTCTTAATGAGATTGATTTTCCTTTATTATACACTATAAAGGATTGATTGATAAGGAAAGTGGGAATTGGGTCAGATCCCGCTCAGCTAAAGTGTTCAGTGTTCGTGTGTTACTTCCTACTTAGGTAACTCAGGTTTTATCTAGTGGAAAGCCGGTTATTAGAGGTGGCAAGGAATGTGTTCTATCAGGTAGAAAAGTAAACAAGGAAAAGGAAAAGAGTCTTCTGGGATTATGAGTAGGGTTGATAAAGATGATCTAACTGTTGTAGGTGCTAAGTTTGAAAAAGCTGGGCCACCTAGCAAGGGCACCTTTTATCGGGTACAGGTTGGAGCTTTTTCAAATAAGCTAATGCTGAGGCTCTTTTAAAGAAAGTGAAGGCAGCAGGGTTTGAAGGGTACATTAAATTTAATTAAACAATCCTCAGTAATTTGCTAAACTATTTATATGTGTATTTATAATATTGTTATTAAGCTGAGGTGCTAGTTTAATGGGTGAACAGGAAATATCGAAAGAAGATGTGTTATTTTATTTGGATATGATTGGTTCTAGTTACGGTCCATCTTACAAACCTAAAATTGGAAAGTTAAAGCCATACTACCCTTTGCTTAAGGAGCAGGATTCGCAACAGTACAAAAGGTTTATCCGAGTCTATCACCATTATAGAGACTGTCTAAAGGAAAGAGAAAAAACAATACTAGACTTCCAATATGGATTAAAAGGTGAAATACCGTCACTTAAGGAAATGGGAGATCACTTTGGACTTTCCAGTTCTCGTGCATCGCAAATAAGAAATAAGGCAGAGAGGCGAATATCAACAGCTATTCGGGAGTTTTTATATTAACCCTTGGTGTCAGTCCCCCGCACTGATATAAGTGTAAAGCGTTATTGTGTTAAAGTGGTTGATGCAAAAGTGATTACAGCTGTTTATTTGTTTTTTCAATCGTATGTATTACATTAAAAATTAACTATTTGTTAGAGTATACCTTTTTGAAAGCTTCCCATTTTGAATCAATTAACTTGTTTCAATGCTTTTGAAATGTGTTTCTTATTCAAAGAGGACAACTCGCTTTCTAAAGCTTCTGAAAGCATTTCAACATCCTCCTCCTTGCACAAAAACATTATAGACATTTAAAAAATAGGATATTGGTATTTGTTGATTTTCGTGAATAATAAGTTTAATTTTAATAGATTTTTATGTTTGATGTTGCTACAATCATACTAGCAACTACATAAAGCGGATGGGCGGTTGACCATCTCCCTAAAGAAGGGAGGTGGGAATATGACGACATATGAGGCAATGTCTGTAGCATTTCAATCTAATTTAGTTCTAATTGGAGTGATTACAGTTATCATAATGATTGTCAAAAATAGAAAAAAGTAACCGCCCTGCTCCCGACCAAAGGTTAAAGGGTTGTTACTTTTTTCGATACATCTTTTTAATTTTGGGTCAGCCGCTCTTCATGCGGCGTGTAGTTGTTTTGACTGAGTGTTTGCCGCACTCGGTCAATTTTTATTATACGTTCCTTCAAATATTATTATACACAAAAAGCCTTTTAAATAAAACTAATTTTTAAACTAATTTTTGGGGTCAGACCCCCGCTCAGCTAAAGTGTGCAGCGTTAGTGTGTTAAAGTGATGTTTGAAATAAAATAAGCTGCTATTCCATTATTGGATAGCAGCTAGAATGTAAGTGCTCGATGAAATTTTAATAGAATTATGCATGTGTAGTTGCTACAATCATATTAGCAACTACATAAAGAGGATGGGCGGTAGGTACTCCCTGTAAGAAAGGGGGTGTTCGACATGGTGACATATAAAGCAATGAACAAGCTATTTCAATTTGGCATTTTTCTTGCCACAATGTTAACGACGATTGTGGCAATCATCGCACTCGTCACCAATAGAAAAAAGAAGTAATCGCCCACCGCTCCGACCAAAGAGTTGGGTAATTACTTCTTTTGTAAAACTTCATATTCAATTGGTCAGCCGCTCTTCATGCGGCATGTAGCTGCTTTGATCGAGTGTTAGCGCGCCCAATCATTTCTTATTATTTTTAATTTCTATATTTATTATACATGATTCTTCTATGACTTAGCAATGTATGTGTTAAGGGACACGTCACTGTGGCCATGGGTCAGCCCCCCGCTCACAAGCGGAGAGAGGTGTCCATGTCAAAAAGGATTATTTGTGGTTTGTGTGGAGAAACCTTTCACCTCGATCAAGCCCCCGCTACATGGGGATATAGAAGAGGAATGGCTAGTCAAAAATTGTGTACTTCTGAAAAGGTTTCTGAAACAGAACTATTTGAGATGATGAGGAATGCTTTTAAACAACGGTATGATTTTAGCAATACAAAGATTCTAAAAAGGATTGTGAATAATGTCTACTAAATTAAAAAATTATTATTCTGTACTAGGGGTATCTCGTAGTGCGACGGGTGAGGATATTAAGAAGGCATTTAAGAAGCTGGCAAAAACCTATCATCCGGATATTAATCATGCACCTGATGCCCATCAGAGGTTTATTGAAATTGGTGAAGCATATGAAGTATTAAAGGACCCAAGTGCTAGGGCGAATTATGACCGCCTCCTAGGGTATGGTACTTCTAGCGCGCATAATTCTAGCTATAATCAGCAACGAAGAAATGATCACAATAGTTATTATTCCTCTCAGCAGAGAGCGAAAACACAAGCGAAAAAATATGCAGACATGTCTCTCGATGATCTGCTTGGTAAAGTGATTGAATTTGCCTTCACTGCTGCCGATACAACCTATGAAACTGGTAGGGCTATTTTGGTTGGCGAAAGAGAAAAACCTAGAATTAATATATTCGATTATTTAAAAATGGGCCTTTTGGGAATATTGCTGACGATTTGTATTATTTTATCTTTTACTGGAGTAGGAACTATCCCGGGTATTGCCTTTGGATTCATTATCATAAAAGGAATCATGAAAAAGGACAGTTTTATCGGAATTATTCCATTTATTCTCACTACTATAGTTGCAGACATACTTGTGATTATTTTCCTGCTTGTTTTGATATCGAATATGTAGGCTTGATGTGGAATTAGATGGAATTATGGGGTCAGACCCCCGCTCAGCTAAAGTGTGCAGCGTTAGTGTGTTAAAGTGATATTTTAAAAAACAAAAGGGAACAGCTGCATAAATCGCTACTGTTTCCTTTTGTTTGCGACACTGCTGGACCATCTCCAGCGGGATACTCCACAATATTATTTTACACAGAATGTGCCCCTGGGCGGGAGAGAGAAGTACCACGTTCCCTCTATACATTTATTATAATATGGTGTTTTGTATGGTCAATCGTTTTCGAGAGTTTTGGTCGAAGTTCTGAGCTCTGGGGTCCCCCGCCCTGATAAAAGTGTAAAGCATTGGTATTTTAAAATATTTTATAAAGCAAGCAGGGATGGTGCGAGATTTGTCGAATAAGAGTAAGGAGTAAATGCGAAGAAAGGTGTGATACGGGATTGTCTAGAAAGCAACGCATTTGGTACCCTGGTGCCAACTATCATATTACGTGTCGGGGAAATCGTCGGGCTGCGATTTTTTACGATGATTTTGATCACCAAGCGTATTTAGAAATTTTGCAAGAAGTCCGCAGCCATTTTCCTTTTTATCTCCATGCTTATTGCCTCATGACAAACCATCTTCATCTCCAAATTGAAACCATTGATCACCACCCTAAAGAAATGATGAAAATGCTCAATTCTCAGTATGCGATGTATTTTAATAAGCGCCATCATCTTGTCGGACATGTCTTTCAAGGGCGTTATGGTGCTGAAATTATTGAGACTGCAGACTACTTTTTAGAAGTCAGTCGCTATATTCATTTAAACCCTGTCGAAGCTAATATGGTTGAAAAGCCTTTTGATTATCCTTGGAGCAGCTATTCTGCTTATCTTTCAACGGACTTACATCCTCTTATTACAACCACAAAAATTCTAGCTCAATTTCCAGAACCACATAGAGAAAATTACCGCAAATACGTTGAGGGGCAGGCGAGTGCTCCTAATATGATTCAGTAATCAACATAAAAATTTCATAGTTGGAGGGATTGATATGACTGTTCAAGTTTCTAGCATCGGCTTGAAAGGGCTTGAGGGCTATCTTGTCGAAGTGGAGGTGAGGATTACGCCTGGAACAGAGTCGGTGACTGTTATTGGTTTGCCGGATGCCTCGGTGAAAGAGTCGAACGAACGGGTGCTTGCGGCGATTGATCATTTTGCTGCGGATGTGACCGATCAGAAGGTGGTCGTGAGTTTGTCTCCGTCAGAACAAAAGAAGAATGGTCCATTATTTGACTTAGCGATTGCGATTGCGGCGTTAAAGGAGTTGAATGTCGTCAAAACCGAGATTACTGAGGATACGGCGTTTATTGGGGCGCTGACATTGAAAGGTTGCGTGAAACGGGCGGAGGGGATGCTGCCAGCGTTGATCGCAGCAAAACAACTCGGAATGAAAAAAGTCTATTTTCCACATGATTCCCAAATTCCACTTGATATGTTTGAAGGCATAGAATGCATCGTTGTTCATCATATTGAAGACGTCGTCAACCATCTTGCCGGGCAAGAAAGTCTTTCCTTCGTCCCTCCTCAATCGCTTGTTGTTCCTTCATTCCAAACTCCACATCAAAAAGATTTCCGTGACGTAATTGGCCATGAAAACGCGAGGCGAGCAATGGAGATTGCCGCAGCTGGAGAACATAATCTGTTCATGACTGGTCCGCCAGGCTGCGGGAAGAGCTTGCTGGCAGAAACATTGCCGTCGATTCTTCCGGGATTAACGAAGAAGGCTCAGTTGGAGGTGATTAGTCTTTACCAGTTAGCAGGAGAGAAGAGACAGTCGTTTCAATCGGTCCCTTTTCGTCATCCGCATCATTCGGCTTCGTCGGTTGCCATTATTGGAGGCGGTTCTTCGCCACGTCCCGGGGAGATTTCACTCGCCCATCGTGGGGTGTTATTCCTCGATGAAATTGCCGAGTTCCCGAAGAAAACACTTGATATGTTGCGGCAACCGCTCGAATCAGGCACAGTCACGATTAGCCGCGCCCATTCAACGGTTGTTTATCCATCATCTTTTCTTTTAGTCGCGGCAATGAATCCGTGCCCTTGTGGCTATTTAGGTTCAAATTTGCATTATTGTACTTGTTCGCCGAAGCAAATTCATACGTACCGAAACCGCTTGTCAGGACCTGTTTACGACAGGATTGATATTTTATTATCGTTACAGTTAGTTCCCTTTGATCAAATGGAGAAATTAGCTGAGCCGTCAAGAGACATCCGCACTCGAGTAGAAAAAGCGCGTGAACTTCAGTATGAGCGCTATGGATTGGAAGTCTCAAATGCAAAGGTCCCGTTTGAACTGTTGAGAGAATGCAGTCCGTTAACAACTGAGCAGCAAAAATTGCTCACAAAAGTAGCGGCAAAGGAAAACTGGAGCAACCGTGTGCAAATTAAAATTTTCCGGCTGGCACGAACGATTTCCGATTTGGCAGGGGAAGACAAGGTCACGGACACGTCCATCTGGGAAGCTTTTCATTTAAGGAGATGGAGTGTGCAAAAAGCACAGGGCATTGCGCGGGAAAAATAGTGTTGGGCACAGTGACGCTCCGGAAAATCCTTTTTATGTTGAACATTCTAGGACCGTCGAATATAAGTTATAATAAGAGTATAGATTAACGGAGGTGCGTGAGATGTCTATTCCAGATAAAATTATCAAGGAAATTGACATGTTGAGTGAGGAAGAAAGACAAAAGGTACTCGATAAAATCAAAGAAAAATATATGTCCAAGGATGTTATTTTACTAAGTAAAAATTATGCCTGGTGGGATAATGAAGAAGATGACATCTACAATGAGCAGTAAGATGAAACAGGGTGATGTTTGTTTGGCAGATGTCCTTTTTAAGGGATCTTATCAAACGAAGCAGCGCCCTGTTATTATTGTCGGAAATGAATTGGCATTGGATGTAGGTGTCGATGTTAACGCAGGATTAAAAACAATGAAGCCATAAGACTTCTAACCGCAGGAACTGTGGGGTTCGTCTAATCAATTAGAAGCCGATGGGTTTCTGTACTTAGTAATCTCGGAATCTCGTGACTTTAATCATGGGAGTGTTCAATTCTAGTAGCTAGTAAATGTTGAAAGGATGGACTGACATTTTTGACTTGGAAGCCAGCTTCTCTTAGTTCATTGAGCAACTCGGTTACTTGGTCATCGGTAAAGGCGATGTCGGATAGGCGGTAGGCGTGAAGGTTTTTGCTGCCGTCGCGGAAATCAATATGGACCCAATGACGATTCTCCTCAAGAACGGCAATGGCGTTTGTCACCATCGCGCGGCCGAATTTTTTATATAGCTGGGTTTTGCAAATAACCCAATCAGGGGGCATTGACATTAAGTGTGCAAGCAAGCCGATGGCGCGGATGTCGGATAACTCTTGCAATGGGTGATTTTCGATTTGCACGAACTTTGTGGAAATAATTCCTGACATGATTGTAAACTCCTTTGATAGGCCATGAATTCTGCCTGCTATTTTTTTTGACCGCAAGTACCTATTTATCTAGTAGAATATCCTATGTTGAAACGGACTCTTCCGCAATTAGATGGTTCCAACCTCTTCGTCTTCGTCTGCTTCTCACTTACCCAATCATAAAATGGCACCGGTCGTTTTGGAATCATCATGTGGATCGTTTTCTTGCCGTTTTTACAATCGCATGCATGAACCATGTTGAGAATGGCTGCTCTGGCATAAGATGAGAGGTGATCGCTTGGGATGTTCCTCCATCTTTTTGTACTCACCGTTTCCTCAACAAAGGCAGCAATCATTGTGTTCCATGCTTGTTTACTCCATCTCCCTGGTGCGAATAGCGGATAAAATTCGTGACAGGCAGAGGTTAATGCTTGTGTAAAAACATCCGCTTCAAGAAGATGGTTGACCGGGTCTTGTAAATTAACAATGTTTGTTTTCCTTTTATGTATTTGTTCTTTCTTTATTTCTCTTTGTTTATTTAATAGTTGTTCGTTTTCGGCAGTCGGCTTTCGACTGTCCATATTGGACTGTACGAAATCAACATTCGAAACAGGCACAATAATTTCCGCTTCCGTCAATAAATGTTGGAAAGGGGAGCTGATCTTTCGAATGGGAAAACCGGCATCTGTGATTTCGGTGATTCTTGTGCGAACCTCTTCATCGGTGAAGGCCACATCTGAGACATGATACGCGTGAACGGTCTTGCTTTTGTCACGATAGATAAGGTGGACCCAGTATTTCTTCTCCTCTAATTCGGCAATTGCGTTCGTGATCGGCCCGCGCCCGAAATTGCGATAAAGATGAGTTTTCTGTATCTTCCAATTAGGGGGCAGGGACATTAAGTGGGCAAGTAAGCCGATTGAGCGGATATCCGCTAATTGACTTTGTAACACTTGATTTTCAATTTGTGCGAAATGTGATGTTTTTCTGCTTTTGATAATTCCGTTCATTTTCGGTCTCCTTTTAGATGAATCTCATCTCGGTTATTTTTTAGTAGGGGGTAGTGAATTTGGGGAGAGGGAAGTCATATATAAGAGAAGCTCCCCTATGTTTAGCGATTAATGCTTATCTTTTGTCCGTCTTTTCCTCGGGTCAAACACAAACGTAAACGTTTTTGTGCTCAAGGACATCGTGATTTTTTCGAGTTGTTCTGCCGTTTGGAGCTTAGTGTTGAAGGATGCTAATCGAGTTGGAATGACAAGGGTGGTGCCGTTGCTGAAGAGAATCATCGTTTTGCGGTTGTAGCTGATCGTTCTTTTGATGTGTTGGGGGTTTAACCAGATGGTTTCTTCGTGTTTATGTGAACGTGTCGGAAACACGATAATTCGGTGGATGGGATTGACCATAATCGGACACATGTGGATATCGCCCAGCAGCCATTTAGAGGTCTCGAGGGCTCCACGGTAATTGAAGCCGATTGATTGGATGCTTGTATTAAGAATTTCAACTGGGGATTGGTCAACAATGAATGTTCCATTTACATCAGTGACCTTAGCGCAAAACTTTCCGCAGCGGTCGTAATGGCCCATCATGTACATAAAATGCACAGTGACGCCACGAATAATCTTATGAAAAAATAACATATCGGAAAAATCAAAGTGGAACGCATATGCGTATCAAATTTCCTCACAGCAACGCCATGCATAAGAACTTCTAAACGCATTCTCCTTGTTAAGACTATTAGAATATGAAAACCCATTTTGCACCACGTAGTATAGTGCTCAAAAGTTGGCTGAGGGCAAAAAAAGAGCGTCACAGTGACGCGCCGAATGATGTCCTCCAATTAGTTTCGGTGATAAAGGTGTCGATTAGTGTATGGTAGGCCTTTTGCTCCATCTGCCAGGTCCGTACTTAGCGTATAGTTCATGGCAGGATGCTTTTAATGCTATAGATTTATATATAAATTCTAGGTCTTTGGAGGTGTTTTATTTTGCTTCATTCACTCGAATGGTAGACTTTATTACTAACACACTATAAAATGGAAATTAGGAAAAATATACTAATTCGGGTGATGATAAAATGAGTTTAAATTCGGCTTTTGTTAGTCTCGAAGTGCTTAAAATGGAGTTGGAGATAGAATAGATTTAGTGTCACTCCCCGAATGTGTTGAAGCGATGCTTTTAAAATGATTACGTCCATATGCTTTTTTTGTGATGTTTTCCACTAGTGTTATCCAAAAAATGACAATACAATACGAGCTAGTTTACTAATAGACTGCTTTTTAACTGAATCAAATAATTATGTAAAAGGGAGTGATTTAGTTGCAAGAAGCTTTATATGAAGGCAAGTATTTCGATTTAAAGATTCATATGGAGTCTATAGCAGATGTGAAGGGCGAAATAAATAAACTCAAAAAACGAGCCGATAAAGGAGCCTTTCAATGTCCATACTGCCTTGAAAGTTTAATTCTAAAGTCAGGCGAAATAAGAGAGGAACACTTTGCTCATCGCCACTCCAAATCATGCGAAGTGTCAGTTGCTAGTGAAGTTTATCAGAAACAGGTAAAAAGAGAATCTAAGAAACATTCAGTTATGAAAGAGATTATATATGATGAGTTGAAAACACAAGAAAAAATAAATGATCGCTTAAAAGTAGATTACGGATATATTAAAAAAGCATCAGAAAAATGGAGTTATTACCCTGATATTGTAATTGATAGCGAGGGAAGAGAACTTGCAATAATAATTTTAACTGATGTCACTTCAAATAAAGATGAAAGCCTTGTCAAACAAATAAAAAAACGAAATAGTTATTTTAAGAAGAAAAGTTTAGAACCAATATGGTTTATAGAAGATGTTGAGCAATCAGTAGATATGGATCATCGTGTCATTCACTTGTGGGAAGCTGAGTACGATATTGCTATAAAGACAACTGAAGATGTTGTATGGGAGAAAATGATAAATTCGATGCCACTCAGTGATTCAATATTTGATCTGTTTACCTATTATCACACAAAATCACCATCTTTTTATGATGTTCAAAGTGTCTATTATGTTCACTCAACTGAGACAAGTATAGAATTTACTGTCCAACGGTTTATCAAAGACCGCGACAAACATCCGTATCGTGCATTTGCTTTAAACGATGCTTACCGAATAAGCTTATCGACTGCTCTATGGACTAATCAAGAACTACAATTATGCGACCCCAATATTGAAAAAAATCAAAGGGAACGATTCGTTCTGGAGGCAAAAAAGAGAGAAGTCGAGTATAGGGTAAATGAGCAAGAGAAACAACAAAGAATAGAATTAGCCACAAAGTCTGATAATGAAAAAGCACTTATACAAAAGCATATTCTCATACCAAAGTGGCGGGAAAATCAGTCTATCCTAAATCAAAAAGAGAGGCCGACTCTACAAAAAAGCGAATTTGCACAAAAGATAAAAGCTTATATACGAGATACCCATGAGTTTTCGGCAACCGAAGTCAGTAATTATTTAGTATTACAATGCGGGGCATCGCCAGAAACCTACAGGACAGGCCGGTATAAAATTTATCCAGATGTTTGCCAATGTCTAGAGGAATTAGTTGATAATGGAGTTCTTGAATTAGTATATAAGGAGTTTGTCAATGATAGGGTTTATAAAGTATTAAATATCAGTTATTGACAAGGTGGCTGTTGAGAGAGAAAAGACTAAGTTCAGTTCTAGGGCCCCCGCTCATAAAATAGCGTAAAATAGCGTCACAGTGACGCCCCGAATAATCTTGTTTCACGAAAATGTTCCACGGGAGGGTGAGCCTTTGATAAGGGCTCATCTACTTTTTTGGTGTCAGTCCCCCGCACTAGTGAAACACCGGGACGGTTCTGCCGTTTCACTCCATTGGGGTCTGCCCACTGGCCTTGCTCTCAATTCATTGTCGATAACTGCTCATAATTTGTAGATATTTCCCGGGAATTTTTGTTGGGATTTGAAAATATTTAGTGTTAATAATCGAAAAAAGGAATGTAAGTATAAATAGCATTTGACTCTAATTTACCTTTAGATGCGATAAAAAATAGGGAATAAGGTCTCGAGGGGTAATTTTCTATATTTGGTCAGTTTCTGCGGACTCTTCTAATCTTACTATTGCCTTACAAAAAGTTTTCAACTGTATCGCCTAATGACTTGTCCGTATCGCGTAACGCTATAAGTGTTCCGATGTTTGAGCAAACAGTGATAGGTCATTTTAAGGTTATATCGCTTAGCGATACGAATCAAAAGGGGAAGCATGAGACGTATCCTATGCTTCCATCAGAGTCCATAATTCAAAGAGCACAGGGTACGTCCCCACGCCTCTGAACGAAGTTTGGAGAGATGAACCTCCAACGGAACCAAAGAAATAAATCGATGGGTGTGTAGGCTGGCGGAGAAATATTACGCTATAAACGGATGTTCATCCCAACATTTTCATCGAGATTACCTTGAAAAGCACTTTATTAATCTATTAAAAGGGCTTGAAAAAGACGAGACATTTTGGCAAAAAAAGCGTCACAGTGACGCCCCGAATTTTGTCGAAAGTTGATAGGGAGATAGCTGATTTTTTAATTACAGTAGTATTTATGATCGTTACAAATAGAAAAAAGTAACCGTCTAGCCCCGACCAAAGGATAGGATAGTTACTTTTTTTCGTTAGTACTTAATTCTGTTTTGGTCAGCCGCTCTTCATACGGCATACATTACGGCATGTAGTTGCATAATCGAGTGGGACAGCACTCGGTCAATTTTATGTTCTTTCTAACTATGAGTAAATAAGGAGACATGGGGGAAGTTCTTTCTGGTGTCTATCCCCCCGCTCAGCAAAGAGAAACGGCAGAACCGTCCCCGTGTTTCCCCTTTTTAACTATTTAATTTCTAGGACTATAGCATTAGAATGAAATAGATAAGAATTATTTTTAAATAACAGAATGGTGGGCTTTATGAAAAAAATTGGGTTGGTGCTTGCTGGTGGTGGCGGAAAGGGAGCGTATCATGTTGGTGTTTGGAAGGCATTAAAAGAATTTGGAGTCGATCAAAACATTAAGGCAATAGCGGGAACTTCTGTTGGGGCGTTGAATACGGCTTTATTTTTACAAGGGGATTTGAAAGTAGCTGAGAAAGTCTGGCTGGAGATTCGTCCTGAGAAAATCCTAACTCCAAATACACAAGAACTCTTAACCAAAGCGATGAAATACGTTCCAGCCCCAGTATTCGATTTATTTAATCGTTTAAGTGAGAAAATTATTGGCCACGGTTGGTTTTCGAGAGCGGGATTATTAGAGATTATTAGAAACTATGTCGATTTATCCTCCATATCGACTAGCCAGATTCCTTGTTTTGCCACTTGCATGAACGCGAGGTCGATGAAGCCTGAGTATATGAAATTGAACCTTCTTGATGAGGATAAAATCGAATCGGTTTTACTGGCTTCCTCAGCGATTCCATTTATCTTTGATCCGGTAAAAATAGATGGTCAGACCTATTGGGATGGCGGTCTTCCAGTGATTGGAGACAATCTCCCGATTCGGCCGCTTTATGAGATTGGCTGTGATGTGATTTTATTGGTTCATCTAGGAAGAACAGCTGTTGTTGAAAGGGAGCAGTTTCCAAACGCTCACATTGTTGAAATTGTTCCGAAAGAAACACAAGGTGGTTTTTTTACTGGGACATTGGACTTTACTCCTTCCGGGTCAAGGAGAAGAATCGAGCAAGGCTATAGGGATACAATCAACATCCTTCAACCGATTTTTCAGATGGCGGTCGTTCAACAAAAGATGAGCATTGGTTGGAATGAGTTGAAAAACAGTGAACATGAATTTAACGGGAAGCATAAAGATCGATTAGCTGAAAGAGAAAATCTGAAAAAGGAACTTTATCACTTGCTCGATGATACAAACTGAAGGGGAGATACATATGGGAGAATTACTCGTTTTACCTAAAAGAATGGAAGTTTCAGAGCCAGAAAAGGCGGAGATTAATAAACTAATTGAGCATGCGATTGCTGCCCATAAAGGGAATGCAGCTATGATTAACAAACTGACCTTTGACTCTGTGACTGCCTTGGCCGCTAGCGAAGGCAGGGCCAATGAACTAGCGGAACAAGGCTTTTTCAAACGACATTGGAATAACCTCACAGGAAAGAATCAAAAGATAAGAGCACAAATCGATGAAGGCATTGCCCGCTCCCAATACGCATCCCAGCAAATGATTCAAAAACTTGCAGAGCAAAATTTATTAACCTTTGATTTAGTTACAGCAGTGAATAATAAGTTAAATACACTTGTTTTAGAAAGTGATGAGGAATTTAATCAAATCTATAAAATGCTGGGAGCTTTCTTCAAACAAACACGTGCTGACATCGTCAAGCATGAATCGCGCCTAGATAAGTTGGAGCGCAATGTTGAATTATTGCATTGGAATACAACGATTGAGTACCAGATGTATAACGGTACGGAGTATTCCTTGTTGTCGGATGAAGAAAAGATGGTATGTATTACGAATGATTTTTTACATAGAACAAAAGGAAGTTGGTCAACAGCCGACTTGATGGTATTAAAATCCACCCTTGATGGGATCGGGCTGCCGATTAAGCAAGAGATTTCCTCTCAGTCCTTCTATGCTTGTTTAGTTGAAAGCCCGGACTTAATGGAAAGGCTTTTTGAGGGAATGAATGTTGACGGCTTCGAAACAATCGAACCGTATGAAGCGCCTTTGATAAAGGGAATTGAGAAAATACAGAAAATAAATGGGGAAGAAAAGTACCTTGTAGAAACAGTAAAGGAACAATTAACTTTCGCTGGTGTTGCTTTTGACGAAAGAGACCTAAAGCTTTCCATGGTCCAGCAATATTTAAAAAACAGGGCATATATGAGCCCCGATTGCAAAGTCAATCTGTTTGACTTTGTCTTGGAATTGTTGTGGAACTTAAAAATTGTCAATGAATCTCAAAAGGTCGAAACAGCTGACATTATCGAATTTGGTCAGTTTGAAAATGAAATTTTGGAAAATAAGCAGGAAGAAAAGGATAGAATCTATGAAGTCTTGCTGTATACCTATAGCCATGACAAGTCTTTGTTGATTAAAAGACTAGGTGATCTACTCGATATGAAGACGGAAGAGGTTAAAAAACTGATAGCCAAACTGCCGGCAACGATTGTTACCCATTGTAAGAAGGAAGAAGCGGAACAAATGCTAAACGAGATTCTATCACTAGGTGCTTATGCCGGCATGAAAACGATGATGGAAACCTACCATTCTGTCGTGGCGCCAAAGGATGGCCATCTCTCTTTAACGAATGGGAACCCACATCAACTGATTTTTACCTTAAGTAATAAAAGGTTCGTTTATGTAGGGGACACCGTTAAACCTAAATCAGTAGTAAGTACCATCTATACCATGAGACCAGGCTTACTTTTTGAAGGAACAGATGTAGTAGCAGGAGTGAATGGGGAAGTGGTTGAAATGATCGGAGAACATCAACAAGACGTTAAAAAAGGTGATCTCATCATGGTTGTTAAGATGTAATTTCTAAGTTCTGGGGTCCCCTGCACTGATAAAAGTGTACGTTACAGTTACACCTCGAAAGTTTCTTGTTTCACCAATGATTCCATTAAAGTGGATGGGTCTTTTAATCGACTCATCCACTGCTCTGTTTTACAACAATCCTTTTTATGTAAATAAATTATTCATTAAGCCAATCAAAAAATGGGACGGGTCAGGTAGGCAAATCCAGGTCGCTTGGTGGGCATTTTTTTTGTTGTGAAATGATTACTTTTGAGACATGCCCTTCTATTTGTTTGTTTGGCAAAATTAACAAAAAGTTTAGTTTTGTGAAGGGGATATAAAATGAGTGAAACTATAAAGCTTACACCAGAGGATATACAAAATATTAAAGCTAAGGTAGATGAAGCAACCCAATTAATTAAACATTATTCTATCAAATATGAAGGGCAAGAGCACTATGACCGTCTAGGTGCAAGTTGTGTTATGTCAGCAACCAATACTGTTGATACAATTATTGGGTCAGCTCAATACCTCGATGGAGCATTTCTAATGCCGGATGAAATTCATGTTGAACGCCTAGTTGACTGGTTTATAAAGAATAGAGACTTTGAGTGTGATAGAGCCATTCTTACCTTTTACTTTGCAAACTATATTAAGCGAAAGATTAATGCCTTATACCGTTCTATCAATAAGGATGAGTTTGCTACAACCCTCACTATTATGGGGAATAAAGAAGCGAGCAAAGCATTTAAAAGGCAATGTCGTGAGCGTCAAAAGCTAGGTGTAAAAATCATCCGGAAGTAGGATTCGTCACCGTGTACCGAGATTTATTTGAAAATGATTCCTTTATAGAAGAAAGTATTTGCGTTGATGCAGCCTGTTCTGGAAACCCGGGAGCAACGGAATACAAAGGAGTTTATACGAAAAATGGAAATGTTCTTTTTCACTATGGCCCTATCTTAGGCACCAATAATATTGGGGGATTTTTAGCTATTGTTCATGGTCTTAGTTTTCTAAAACAATATAATAAAAATAGATTTTTCAATCAGTCCCCCGCCGTAGTAAAGCGTTACATTACCGGGGGACTGATTCCAATTCACCTTGGATGTGAAAGGGAGATGAGCTAAATGTTAGAAAGGGTTTGGGAAAGAATTAAGGAGCATGAAGGACAAGTATTTAAACAAATAAGAGGCGGAGAATTTACCTATGTGATAAAAGGAAATACCTTGAAACTAAGTAGGACCAATCGTTCTGTCTCAAAAAGTATATTTAATGAAGCGTTAAAATATGTACCACTTGAAAACACCGTACCGCTACAAAATCTGCAAGCACCTTCCTATTTGTTTGCAATTTTAATGGATAACCGAATAAGGAAGAGCGATTGGTAGGAACTGATTTGAGGATCGAAAGCTAACAAGGAGGAGATGAAAATTGACCAACGAACGAAAAAACAATGAAGTCATAAAAGAATCAATTATTCAAGGGCTAACTAGTGGTACAGCTGCCAATGCCCTGGTCTTATCAGCTAATATTCCTGCGGATTTACAAATTTATTATAATTTAGGGATTGGAGCGATTGGGGCAACAGCTGCTGTGTTAAACACAGTTAATATGAACGGGAAAGAAGTAATATTCGAGCATGAAGTCGATAAAATTCAAAAAGCAATCGATAGCATTACACAAGTAATGGATAAAAACGAAATAAAATCTTTAAAAAACTATCTTCTGGTTCATACCAATCCTAATTTTTATCAGTTTATCAAGAACATTTTTCATGAGGCAGTGGAAGCAAAGTCTGAAAAAATGAGAAGCTATTGTGCTTCCTGTATTGTATGGGCTGGGGAAGTTGATTTCAGTGAAGACATTGACTTCAGGAAGCTATATAAGACACTTGAAATATTAAAACAACTCGATGATTTAGATTTCGAAATATTAGAGTGTTACGATACATACCTTCAAACCCTTCAAGCAGGCGAACAAATACTTCACGAGGAATTTAAAGAGAAAAAAGCGAAGCTACTCTATAACGATTCATATAGTTCTAGGGAGATTAGCACCTCGTATAAAAAACTAGAATTTTTGGGCCTATTGCCCAATCACTCCAATCTAGCGATATATGAAAATTTAAAAACAAAAGAAATGCTCATCGATTCCATCAGTCGATTAACCATACTAGGAGAAGAATCGCCTTACAATATCACTAGTATCTATACAGATTTTAACCGGCATATACATACTTATCTTTAGGGGTGGTAAAAAGCGTGGTAAAAAGCGTCACAGTGACGCCCCGAATAATCTTGTTTCACAGGATGTTCCACGGAAGTGGATGGGCTTTTTTGTGAATCTGGTCAGATCCCCCAGGACTGTGAATTGCTAAAGGGAGAGAGTTATCGCATATAGTTGCGGTAGCTTTTTTTAATTTTCTCTTTACTATCCCGAGTAACACCGGGAATGGATCTCGCGTTTCACTTTTTTCAATAATAAATTAGGCCAGTAGATTCGACCCCCGCTCTGATATAATTGTAAAGTTTAAATAAGTTAAATTGTTAATTCTAAAAGTAAAAAACTGCGTAATCACAGATGTTTACTGGGTTTTATTAATGAAAACATCCTTTTATGGGTGTTTTTTTGGAGGTAGGGCAGTATTTCAGCCAAAAAAAACACTTGAAACATTCATATAAGTTAGTTAATATTAACTAACAAATGAGTTCACGGTCCATTAGACAAACCATGTTTCTCTCCAAACTTCTTCGTTGTTTACCATAAAAACGATTAGCAACGGTTAGATGATTTTTTTCTGTTGGGAAGACAAATAAGCGTATAATTGCAAAAAATAGATTGAAAATTTATTTAAGTTAATAAATATTAACTAATCAAAAAATTAAAAACAACATGAATCATGATCTTCCAATCTAATATCTGAAAAAATTTAAGCAAAAGGGGATGTAAAATTGAAACAATTTGAAACTTTACTTATCGAAAAAAACAATAACACGTTAACGATCACGCTAAATCGCCCGGAAAAAGCGAATGCAATTAGTCCAGAAATGATGGATGAACTGTTAGAAATTATCTCTGACCTTCGTTATAACAGCGAGATCAAGTTTGTAGTATTTAAAGGGGCTGGAAAGCATTTTTCTGGTGGAGCAGACCTTTCCAAATTAATGGAGCAATTCGAAGCCGGCAGTTATACAACTGCAGCTGCTAGACTGATTCAATCTAAAGGTCTCGAAATTACGAACAAATTAGAGGAACTCGAGCAAGTAACGATCGTAGCAATCGATGGATCCTGTATTGGGGGCGGATTAGCACTCGCTCTTGCTTGTGATTTCCGTATTATGACGGAACAAGCAACGATTTCGATACCGGAAGTAGAAAGAGGGATGTTTTTCACATGGGGGAGTACTCCTAGATTGATTAATATTGTTGGCGTCGCAAAGGCGAAAGAATTGATTATGTTATGCGATACGATCAATTCTGAAGAAGCTGTAAGAATGAATTTGGTCACAAAAGTAACTCCAAAAAATCAATTAATGGATGAAGTGGACAAGATCATTAATAAACTTGATTCTAGCCCATTTATGCCCATTCGGTTGACGAAAAAGATTGCTAACGCAGCTAGTATAGGTCTGATGAAAAATGTCATGATTTATGATACAGAGCTTTTTGAACAATCGATCTTATCAGGGGAACCTATTGATGAAATGAAGAAGTTTGTGAACCGAAAACGGAGTTAATTTCACAATAGACGAATAGGCAAGTCCGCTATTTCCAAGACAATAGTTTTTTTCATTAAATAAAAAGGATTACGAGGGGGAAGATATATGAACCGTAAAAAGTTTGGTTTTATTCATTTTATTTCAGCAGTTCTTTTTGCTTTACTTTTAACAGGATGTGGAAGTGAAAGTACAGGAAGTTCAGAAGAACAACAGTTTAAATTTAGAATTACTTCTGGAATACCTAGTTTACATCCTTGGCATATTGGAATGTTTGAACCTTGGGTCGAACAAATTGAGGCAGAATCAGAAGGTGCGATTAGCTTTGATGTGTTTGTTGGCGGAGAATTAGTCCCATTTGGAAATGAGTATGATGCTCTTCGCGGTGGAACAGTCGATATGGCCTTTACAATTGCGGGATTATATGATCCCCAGCGTTTTCCTTATACTGAAGTTGTCCAATTACCATTATTAGAATCAAATTCAACCATTGCCTCAACCGCTATGTACAATTTGATGAATAGTGATGAAGTTCTTAAAGATGGCAAAACATACTACGAAATCGAGTTTGCCGATAAAGGGATTGTCGCTTTTCCCAATCCGCTAACAGATCCATATGTATTTGGAACAAAAGATGTCGAATTTAACCGCGTCGAAGACTTTACTAGAGACATAAGGCTGCGAAGCTCTTCTAGAATCACAGAAATTCTAATTGATAATTTAAATGCAACGGCGATTACGATGCCAGCAACTGATGCGTACGACTCTCTAAGTCGTAATGCCTTAGATGGTCTGTTTTATGAAATTCCTGGCTGGAATGTCTTTGGGTATGACGAGTTATTAACTTATGCCATTGACGGAATCTATTTTGGACACGGGACGACTCATACGGGGATGACCGAAGAAACGTGGAATCGAATCCCTGAGGAGTATCAAGAAATGATTAAAAAAGCAACCGATGAAAACATCTTTGCTGCCGCTGAATACCAGCAGTCACTAGAAGAAGAGGCAAGGGAGATTTTCATAGGAAATGGTGGGCGATTTGTCCATTTCAATGACTTAGATCCTGGCGTACAAGAACACTTTAATCATGCATTCGTGCAAACATGGTTTGATTGGATAGAAAATTTAGAAAACGAAGGTCATGCAGGCAAAAAAATGGCGATTCTCTGGAGAGATGCGATTTTGGATGCTGGAGGAAAAGTGCCTCAAGAAATTATCGATATTGAATAATTGATTCTTTTACTATAATAAAATCGATTTCTGTACAACCATAATCTAGTTATAGAATTGTTGTTACCTAGGATTTTAGTTTAGGAGGAATAGTGTGATGTCACGAATGACCTATACTACGACAATGTTAAATTTTATGAATGCCGAACAACTTAAGCATTATCGAGAAGAGAAGTTACGTAATCAAATGATGTATTGTTATCGAAGTTCAGAACTATATCGTCGAAAGTTTGATGAATTAGGTGTAAACCCTAATGATATAAAAACGCTAGAAGATTTTCAAAAACTCCCAATCTTAATGACTAAAGACGAAGAACGAGCGAGCCAGCAGGAATCGCTTGAGCGATTTGGTCATCCATTCGGAATGCATCTTTGTGCTCCAGTGGAAAAAATTAAATTGACCGCGACAACGAGTGGTACGACGGGAACACCGACATTTACGTATACATTATCCGATAAAGACCTTGATTCTTTGGCTTTACAAATCGAATCGATGCTAAAATACGCGGGGATTTTTCCTGGGGATCGGATATTATTTGCGCATGCACTTGGTATTTATGCCACTACTGGTGTGTTGTGGGGAATTCGAAAAGCAGGCGCGCTACCAATCGACGTAGATGTAAGAGCAGGGACAGAAATGATTTTAAACTATGTGAATTTAACAAAACCACATGCTGGGTTTATGACGCCGTCTTTAGCTGAATATTTAATCGACAATTCAGAGAAAGTCTGTGGAAAACATGTGAGAGAGTTTAATTTTAAAGCACTCTTTCTCGTAGGGGAGATTGGCGTCGGGATTCCAGAAGTGAAAGAGAAACTTGAATCAGCTTTTGGATGTCGAGTCTATGATTGGATTGGTCCATTGGCTGGTACAATCGCGCATTCATGCGACTCAGATGAATATTACGGAATGCACGTTATTTCTCCAGATTATGACTTATATCCAGATGATTTAGTCGACCCTGAAACAAAAGAGCCGCTAGAAATTTACGATGGGGTCATTGGTGAAGCGATTTATACTTCACTGCAACGGGAAGTGAACCCGATGTTACGATTCGCTTCAGGTGATATTATTCAGGTGTTTACGGATGAATGTCCAGGCTGTGGTTTTAAAGGCAGAAGAATTAAAGTCGTTGGCCGTTCAGATGATATGTTAATTGTTAAGGGCGCAAATATTTATCCAGCTGCCATTAAAAATAGCATTGCAAAATTTATCCCGGAAATTACAGGGGAAATGAGAATTGTGTTGGAAGAAAAACCACCTAGAGTGACTCCACCTTTGAAATTGAAAATCGAATATGGAGAAAATACAGATCAATCTAACTTACATCAATTAGAAGAGCGGATAAAAAACTCCCTGAGTGGGGAAGTTCGAGTAAAGCCTGACATCATTTGGGTACCAGCTCATAGTTTAGGAAAGGCGCTAACAAAGACGCCATTATTTGAAAAAAACTACTAAAAATGGCTAAAGTCATTTAATCGACGTTATATAGCTTCAAATTTATCGGGAAGTTTCTTTTAACTCTTATTTCGATATCAATTATTTTTATTAGCATGAGGGGCGGTGAGTTAAATGGAAATGGATGTAACTTCTCTTTATAATCGAAGAAATGTGAATAGATGGGAAAGAGTGAGTGTTGGCGATACGCTAGAAAGAGTAACTTATAGTTTTCCAAATAAAGAAGCAATCGTTGCAAGAGAGGGAGCATACGCACATAAAAGCAATGCCAGGTTGACGTATAAACAGGCGAATGATAAGGCCAATCAATTTGCGAATGCTCTTATGAACAAAGGATTAAACCGTGGAGATCGTGTCTTTTTCTTCTGTGATAACTCAGCAGAGGCATTAATAGCAAAAATTGGTGTCGCAAAGGCAGGGATGGTTGCTGTGCCAGTAAATACGATGCTGGCACCTGATGTCATTTCCTATATCATTAATCTAGTAGAACCTAAGGTTTTTATAGCAGATTCCGAACATTGGCCGAAAATTGAGTCTGTATTTAATGAACATCATCTTGATTTAGATATTACGATTCCAATTAACGGCAAGGTGATAGTAGGGAGTCAGTCGTTTGAATCGTTTGTATCCGATCAAGAGACAGTTGAACCCGATGTTGAAATCCATGGGGATGATATTTGGGAAATTCTTTTCACTTCAGGAACAACAAGTATGCCAAAAGGTGTGATGATTTCCCACACATATACGTATTTCGCATCTTTTAATTCCGCTTTATCGCTGTCAAGAGGGTTGCATTTAGAAGGTGATTTGAAAATATGTAGCTTTTTGCCGATTATCTTTCACGTCGGAGATCAAGTGCTCCCTTTTGCTTCCTTCCTCTCAGGTGGCACGTTTGTGATCGGACGTACCTTTGATGTACCTTCTGTGGCGCAAGCAATTACCGATGAAAAAGTGACTGCATTTTGGGCGGGTTCACCAGCCTTTTTAGCAAAGTTAACGGATACCTTTATCAATAATAAAGGAAAATATGATGCTACTAGTTTATCTGTCATTTTTTATGGCTGGGCTGCATTAAGTCCAGAATATCATGATAAACTCAAAGAATTATGTGGAAAAGATTTAGTCTTGTACGAGTTGTTAGCACAGACAGAATCGATTTCAGGATATCGTTTTTGGCATGATAAATGGCCAGAAACGTACAAAAAGAATGCTCCAGTTGTCAATTATGTTGGTGTGCCTAATCCTCTATTAGCATCCGTTCTTAAGGACGAGCAAGGAGAGGTGATAACAAAGCCTGGAGTATCTGGTGAAGTTGTTTATCGTTCCCCTGCGATTATGTCAGGATATTATAAAAATGAACAAGCTACACGGGAAGCATTTGAAGGTGGCTGGTTTCACTCTGGCGATAGTTGTATGTATGATGAGGAAGGTTTAGCCATCATGATTGATCGTTATAAAGATGTGATCAAATCTGGGGGAGAGAATGTCTCCAGTATAAGAGTTGAAACTGTCCTTCGAATGCACCCAAGTGTTGGAAATGCTGCAGTGGTTGGCTTGCCTCATGAAAAATGGGGTGAAATGGTAACAGGGATCGTCGTCCTTAAGGGTGGGCAACAGGTTGAAGAGGAAGAGTTGATCCGTTTTTGCCGGGAAAAGCTCGCTAGTTTTGAAACGCCAAAACAAATCATCTATACTGATCGATTGCCTGAAACGGTAGGAGGAAAAATTTTGAAATATAAATTGAGACAGCAATTCAGGCCAATTAATAACTAAATTTGCTGTTCAATCTCCCTTAAAAGCAAATGATTACACTATACGTAAACAAGAGTAAAAATGGGGGATGATTTCCCCCATCAAGATGACAAATTATTTTTAACAAAATTGGACTGTGCTACAATATTTTGAACGACTAATTTTTAAAGAAAATGAGGTATTGTATGAGTAAGCGGCTTCCAGCAGATAAAAGAAAACGGGTCATTATTCGTTCAGCGATACAAGTATTTGCTGAAACAAATTATCGAGTAGCGAAAGTATCAGAAATTGCGAAATTATCAGGTGTTACTGAGCCAATCGTTTATAAACATTTTGATTCCAAAGAGGATTTATTTGCTGAAGTGTTAAGGAAGATGGGAGAAAAAACGTTAATATTATTCAATTCTTACCGAAACGAAGCTAGTGGATCAACGAAAGAAGTTTTAACGTATATCATAAAAACGTATCTGAAATCCCTTAATAAATATGAAAAAGAACTCCAAATTTTTTACCAGGCAATTTCAGAAATTCATATCGCAAAAATTAAAGCGGTATTGTTAGACTGTTATGAATCATATGCCAATTTTATTTATGATGTTATTCATGACAAGGAAGATGGCGAGGAAAGAGATATCGAGTATCACGATGTGTCTTGGGAAGTAATCGGATTTTTAATCCATTTATCTACTTTATATATATTACAATTTTATAATGAAGAGAGAGCGTTCGAGATGTGCGAAAAATTTGTTGATAAACTGGACATCAAACAGGGGTAAACTCATTTAAGATAAGAAACTTATTGTTTTGATTCTTAAATTGGGATAACCAATCTTAATTAGAAGAACCATAGCTAATTTTAAAAATAACCATTTGTACTCATATGAATTCATTTATAATGTTGATGTTCGAAAGGGATGCATTCACTCACTTTTATGACGGAGATTGATGTCTGATATATCTTATTCTTAAAGGCGCTATTAGAAAAAAACAGCGAGAATGATAGAAGTTAATATCTGAAAATTCAAATAATTAAATTAGAAAACGGTTGTTTTAGAAAAGTGAGAGGATGAATCATTAAAAGTAAGAGGTATGAAATATTTTTTTGAGATATATCGCAGATTAACGGGCGGTAATCCCCTCACTGGTGATCAATCATTTGGAACAGGAGTTTTATTCGCGAAAATATTAGGTATTGGAGAATGGGGTGAGGATATGATTGAAAATATTGCTATCATCATAGTTATTATTGTCTTTCTTTTTTTATTACTAACAGGACAATATATTAGCTCTTTATTGTTAACTTCTGGAATTTTAGGTATTTATATTTTAGGAGGAATGTCTCTCCTCAGTGGTTTTTTACAAAGTGAACCATATACTCGGGTTGCAAGTTATGCTTTAACCACGGTTCCTCTCTATATTTTAATGGCCCAGTTTATTATGAAAGCAGGGATTGTTAAAGACTTTTACAATCTAGTGTTTAAACTTTCTAAAGGGAGAACTGGTTTACTTAGTGTGTTGACAGTCTTTTTAGGAGGATTTCTCGGTGCTGTTTCGGGTTCAGGTACAGCAACAGCAGCTGCGCTTGGACAGGTTGCGGTGCCAGAGTTAAAAAAGAAAGGTTATCCAGACCATCTTGCTGGAACATTAGCAGCTGCAGCAGGTTCTCTTTCAGCCATCATCCCACCAAGTGTTCTGCTGATCATTTACGGAGTAACGGCACAAATTTCAATTGGTCAATTGTTTGTAGCAGCCTTTATTCCTGGAATTCTTATGATGGTTGTATTTTCTGTCGTAACGATTGTTTATTTGCGAAAATACCAAGACGATTTGACCGTGACTGATTCAGAGGATGATGACGATCCCTCTGTCGGTCGCTATATTATCATTGTTATCGCTGGTACGTTAATTGTTTTATCGATTTTTGGTGGTATTTATACTGGAATATTTACACCAACGGAAGCTGGTGCAGTTGGTGCGTTTATTAGTTTAATTGTTGCGCTAGTTTTAGGGAAAATAAATAAAGATTTTATCGTGAGTTCATTGATTGAAACGACTAAAGTTTCAGTAATGGCGATGGCGATTGTAATCGGGGCTTCATTATTCGGACGTTTTATTTCGTTATCAATGCTTCCGAGAAAAGTGATTGATATGCTTGGGCCGTTAATGGACTCTCCTATTCTATTATTAGTGATTATTATGTTAATCTACTTCTTTTTATTTATGTTTATTGAAGGAATGGCCGTAATCCTAATGACCGTACCTATGTTATTACCAATTTTACAAGCTGCGAGTATTGACCTTGTTTGGTTCGGTATTTTGTTATCAGTCATTTGTACGCTAGGTCTTATTACGCCACCTGTGGGTATTAGTGTTTATGCAGTTGGCGGAGTTACTAAGATTCCAATTGAAAAACTTTTTCGAACATCGCTAGTGTATTCGATTGTTGCATTTATAGTTGTTGGTGGTTTATTAATTGCCTTCCCTGAACTAGCAACATGGTTGCCACAAACGATGAAGTAAATACACTGGAATTTATCGCAGCGCGACTAACCATCAGTGAGGGATGAAGGAAAACCTTCACTGATGGAAGTTTCACTTTATAGGAAAATAGGTGATCGTGATGAATGGAGTATTTAACAAAATAGTAAATATTAACAATAAATTAAAACTGATAGGCGTCCTTATAGGAGGCATTGCTACTTTTAGTATGATGTTTCTTATCGTTGCCGATGTTTTTATGAGAAATGTCTTTACTGCTCCTATTGCAGGCACGTTTGAAATCGTCCAGTTTTTCTTAATGCCTATAGCGATTTTTCCTGCACTTGCTTATACGTATAGTTCGGGAGTACAACCTAAGCTAGGTGAATTAATCGAAAAGGCACCTCGCCGTTTTCGAATCGTGTCATCGTATATTATTCTTGTCATTGAGCTCATTATCTTTACACTTTTAACCATCTACGGCTGGCAATTCGCCCAAGCTGGAATCAGTGACCAAATGGCAGTTGCAGTTGGCGGCAAATTAATTCCAGTCTATCCAATCTATCTTTTAATCCCAATAAGCTTTGGATTAATCGTCGTCGAAGTATTTTTGTCAGCTATAAAGAAATTGTTGGCGTCGTCACAGTGACGCCCCGAAAAATCTTGTTTCACAAGATGTTCCACGGAAGTTTTGGGTCAGTCCTCGGTTATGGGGACTGACCCAAACTATTTTAGTTATATGGTTTTGTGTCCAAAGTTTGATGGTATAGAAGGGAATAAAACATTTATCACAAAAGAATAGAAATTAGTAAAGGGTTCACCACTTTGTGACGGAACAGTTCTTTGCCAGCATCGGAGAATTTACGAGAATCATTGATTCATCGTCTTCTTTTGAATCCTTTGAAGCGATGGGGATTGAGAGTGGAGTGGGAGGGAATCCGCTTAAGATAAGAGAGGCGTCTATAATTATCATCTCGGGTGCTAACCCTGCCGCTACTAATATCCATCTCATCCCTTTTATCATTGAAGCGAAAGTGAAAGGGGCAAAGGTTGTTGTCATCGATCCGCTGTACACCCAAACGGCCGAATTGGTAGATTTATTTATCCAGGTTCGCCCCGGTGGGGATGGGATTTTAGCTGGTTTATTATTAAAAAGACTCCTTGAGGCCGAAGTGGTTGCGGGAGGATTTGTGGACGGCAAGGATCACTTATGTCCGAAAAATTTTTATGGATAAATTGGCAGGTTCTGTAGAGTCCAATAATCTAGGGTTTTTGGAAAACCTAGTTAGTTTTATTGACAAGGTTTGGGATATTCAATCGGGAGATGCACTTCTTAGATGCGGAGTTTCCAACGGAGCCCTTGATCTCTTGGGGGACTGGTTAAGTAATGCCGGGCCGGTCGTTCATGTTATTGGCAATGGGTTACAGAGACATGGCAATGCGAGGGGAAATTTACTTGCTATTCAAGCCTTGGCTGCGATTCATGGCGAGGATGGAGGCGGTTTGTTTGTTAGGCAGGGCGCTATTAAAATCTTTAACAATCAGCTTTCCGGAAAGACTGCATCTTTTAAAGGGCGTTTGTTGGATTTGAACAATCCGACAGCTAAAATGGCAAACTTGGTTTTGCCGACAACAACTTACTTTGAAGAATTGGATATTGTGGTGAATGATTGGCATAAAGGAATGGCTTTCAATGAAAAAGCTGTTGCCCCTTATCATGAGAGCCGCTGTGAATGGATTATAATGAAGGAATTTGCCTTGAGGTTGGAAGAGACTCTGCCTGGCAGTTGTTCATTTCCCATTCACTCATCGGAAGAAGAGTATTTGGAAGCGCAATTTAATGATCGAGTACATAAGCTTTATGGCGTGAAAAAGCTTGCAGATCTTAGAGGGCGCGTGGCACCGGTATTTCCTGCAAAGGGTCAAGAGGGGAAAATATCAGATTTATCATTAAAGAATGTAGTTGGTAATGAGGGAAAAAGGATAAGGGAGAATGGAAATGCCGGTGCAAGGATAGATAGAGGCTTAGCTTTGGGGGAGAAATTGCCAACGACGGAACCCCCTTTTTGGTTAATCACTCCTCATCATCCCTACAGACTTAATTCTCAATTTCACTTCTTGAATCTTAGTGATGAAAAGGAAGCTTATATTGGGATTAATCCTCGAATTGCACAGAAGTTAGGGATTTTTGAAACGTGGGGACGGTTCTGCTGTTCCACTATTTATTTCCAATTTAAGTTTTTGTCACTGACGCCCACAATAAACCTGTTTCACGAGAGAAAGGAGAGTTTAGTTTATCTTTTCTTCGAAACGCAAGAACCGTCCCCCTGTTTCACCTGCTCGATCTTTTGGTTCACCAGTTGTTTTTCTTTTTCTTTTTGCCCACGTATCGTCCTAGGGTTTGGAGTCTGACCACTGGCCTTGCTCTCAATCATTGTCGATATTTGCTCATAATTTGTAGATATTTCCCGGGAATTTTTGTTGAGATTTGAAAATATTTAGTGTTAATAATCGAAAAAAGGTATTTAAGTATAAATAGCATTTGACTCTAATTTACCTTTAGATGTGATAAAAAATAGGGAATAAGGTCTCAAGGGGCAATTTTCTATAGTGGGTCAGTTTCTGTGGGCTCTTCTAATCTTACTTTTGTCTTACAAAAAGTTTTTAACTGTATCGCCTAATGACTTGTCCGTATCGCGTAACGCTATAAGTGTTCCGAAGTTTGAACAAACAGTGATAGGTCAATTACTAACTTTCAAAATCTCTATCCATCGCTCTGAAATCTGGCCACAACATCGAATGTTATTCCTGTATCTTCACTCCTTGGAAGAGAAGACGTGTTTATTCCAAAAGATATCATAACGCATTTCAGAACCTTCTTCCCCTGAATTTGAAGGTATAGGGGGATATATTTTCAGGTTATATCGCTTGGCGATACGAATCGAAAAATGGGGGGATACGCCCCCTCTGTTACAGATCAATGTTATTTTATCTACGATTTTCGTTTGCTGCATCGATTTTATTTGCGAAATAGGGAGAAAAACCATCCCTTCTTTACTTTAGGCTTTTGTATCGCTTCTTCAAATCGTTTATTAAAATCATTTTGTAAACCCCATTCTTTTTTCTGTTCGTTCCGCATATCTTGGATTTCCTTTTGTAAGAGTTCACTTTTTTGTTTTTCTAATTGCAGTAATGTTTCATAATTGTTATTTTGTTGTTCTGCAAATTTTTCAATTTTAGCATTCGTTTTTTGGGTTGAGTTCCCAATAGTGGAACTTATAACGTGATGATCTTGCTGGAGTCGGGAGACGGTTGTTTTAAGCTGGGACATATCGTTTGTCAATCTGTCATTCATTTCTCGTGTAGCGGCGAGTTCATTGGCTAAAAACTTTAAGAATTCTTTTAATTGATTAGAGTCTTCTGGTAAATTTTCATATGTATTGGGTAGCGCTATCTCTATTTCATTAGATTCTTCTAATCTTTCTTTTTGTTGATGTACAAGGTCTTTGGCTGTATCGTCTAATGGCTTGCCCGTATCGCGTAACGCTTTAAGCGCTACGATGTCTGATTGAACAAAGATACGTCGATCACCATCTTTTAAAAACTCATATCCATTCCGTTCTAGGATTTGGCTATATTTCCGGACAGTGGGAGTTGCAATCCCTACTTCTTCTGCTACTTCCTTTGTAGAAAAAGCTAGTTCATTTGGTTGTATATCGCTTCGCATATCGAACCTCCTTCTCTATAAATATGAAGGTTTTCATTTATATTTGCAAGGGTATACAAAGAGCGTCACTGTGACGCCCCGAAATATCTTGTTTCACAGAATGTTCCACGGGAGATGGATGGGGTATTATCTTAACGGGTTCCGTTTCCTATCAAAAAACGTCAATTTGCACAGGAAAATGTAATCCTCTTGCACTATAAAATGTAGGGCAATTAGTAAGGATAGAGAGGGTAAAAAACATTAGAAATAGTAGGGGTTTATCGCCTTGCTATTTTGCTTTTATTTGCTAATTCTCCGGATTGCGCGAATGTAACTCATTAAGATGTTTGCAAACCATTTTTACCTTCTCTGTATCGATTTTGGGTAGGTTTGAGAATGAATAAGCGGAGATTTTCCTTCTAATGTATATAGGGGAAGCTTAAAAAGCGGATATAAGGGGATAATTTCCCGTTAACTGCTTTAATTAAGACAAAATCGAGAATGTATAAAATTTTGTATAAATGGTCATAATTTTCTAATGATTATAGGAGAGCCTAATCTTAAATTATACTTTTCACCTTTACAACGTAATGTCTTGGCGGGTTCTTTTCGAATATGATTTTCAAAGCCAAGTTATCCAGGAAAGCGACTAATCCAGTTATCATGGCACTTGCCCATTTTCCACCCAATTTCGACCATTTTTCAGTCTTTTTGCGAAAACGCTCATCGTTCCCTCAGCACTTCCCACCGTACGCATCGCTTTTGTGTCTATCCCTTGTTTCTTAAGCGATTTTCGGTAATTCCAAAGTGTTTGCGATACTTTCCTACCTGACCAATCAACTTGTATAGTTGCTCTTCCTTTTCCTATGTTTCAAGCGTTCCGACAGCGCTTTTTAATTCTGTAAGTAACTTCTGACTGTCATAAGAAGCAAGGGCCTTTTGCATTTGGCGATAGCGAGAATTAGTGGATTAGGGGAGAATAAATTCCATTATCTGCCGATTCTTAAATGAGAACTGTTGGACGAGTGATAATAAGCAAGCCAGCAACAATACAAGTTACAAGGTTTTTCAAATTAATGTTTCTTAATAGAAAGCCTCTCTATTGACCATCAAAATATGACCCCCGTTTGTTCATATTAATCCCTTTTTTCAAATAGTGTTAATCATTAAACAGGTTGGTTAAAAAGTTCATTTATGATTTTAATAAAATATATATTTGTTTCTTGTGAAAATATTCACAAATTTTTTAAAAAATATGAATATTGAATTCCTTTATTGACAAAGTATACAAAAATAGTTAACATTTAAACAACAAAACATTGTATACAATTTTTATAATTGTATTCAATAATGAAATAATAATTTAGAGGGGTGTCATATTATGGATACAGTAAGTATTGTAAACGCTTTAGTTGAAAGAGCTCGAAAAGCACAAAAGGTTGTGGAAGGATATTCGCAAAGACAGCTTGATGAACTTGCTGCAGCAATTGTCTATAAATTATCAAGACCTGAGGTAGCAGAAGAAATAGCACAAATAGCCTTAGAAGAAACAAATATGGGTGATGTTCAATCAAAAATGAACAAGCTTGCCAAGAAAATGCCTGCTGTGTTTCATCAAATAAAGGAAGTAAAAACAGTAGGAGTGATTGAAAGAGATCTTGAGTTGGGAATAAGGAAAATCGCTAAACCAGTAGGAGTGATTGCTGCATTGGTTCCAAGTACAAATGCAGAGGCAACGCCAGCGTTTAAAGGGGTATTAAGCCTTAGAGCGAGAAATGCTATCATTTTCGCACCACATCCAAAAAGCAAACAAACAAGTATGAGAGTCGTTGAAATTATGAGAGATATTCTCGGGAAAAATGGTGCTCCAAAGGATCTGTTTCTTTGCATTGACACACCTTCTAAAGAAGCATCTCAAGCTCTAATGCGGCAGTGTGACCTAACAATGGCAACAGGAAGCGGAGATATGGTTAAAGCAGCCTATAGTTCTGGTAAACCAGCATATGGGGTAGGGGCCGGAAATGCACCTGTAGTGATTGACGAAACCGCTGATTTAAAAGATGCAGCTGAAAAGATAAGAATTGGGAAAACAGGGGACCTAGCATCAGGTTGTTCCGCTGAAAATTCTTTAGTTATAAATGAAGGCGTTTACAACAAAATGGTTAATCTGCTTCAAGAACAAGGTGGGTATCTCGCAAACGCGGAGGAAAAAGAAAAACTGCAAAAAGCAATGTGGGTGGACGGTCATCTTTCAAGAGACATTGTTGCAAAACCAGCGGAGAAAATTGCAGAGGTTGCAGGATTTTCCGTTCCGGATGGAACAAAATTTATTATGGTTGAGGAATCGGGTATTGGTCCTTCACACCCGTTTTCAGGAGAAAAAATGTCAGTGGTGTTAACGGTGTATCGATACAATGAGTTTGACGAAGCGATTGATAAAGTGAATCGAATTACTGCCTATTCTGGATATGGCCACTCCTGCGGAATCCATTCCAATAATGATGACCATATTATGCAGTTAGCATCGAATACGAAAACAACAAAGGTCATTGTTAGACAGCCACACGGTGTAGCAAACAGCGGTGCCTGGTTCAATGGATTAGCGAAAACATTTTCTTTGGGATGTGGAACATGGGGAGGAAACATCGTTTCAGAAAATGTTACTCAAAAACATTATATGAACACTACTTGGGTTGCTGAACCAATTGATGTAGAAGAACCTTCAGAAGATGAAATTTTCGGTGATCTTATCAAAAATGTTGTATTGGCGTAAACAGGAGGGGAATATTGTGGGTGAGTTCAAAATAGGACCAGCTATTCATGAGTATAAAACATTTAGTGGTTTTATCGAAGGTTTCAATGTAACGTCTGAGGATACGATTTTCACAGAAAAGTTCTTATATGAAAAATACATGAAAGATAAGGTAGATTGTCAGTTTATCTTTCAGGATGATTATGGTCTTGGCGAGCCAAGTGACATTATTATCGATAAGATTTTACAAGATATTAATGGAAAAGGAATTAAGAGAATAATCGGCATTGGCGGAGGAACCATCCTCGATATCACAAAGCTTCTTTGTATCAAGGATGCGACTTCTACGGAAGAAATTTTTGAAGATAAGATTCCACTTGTTCGTGATAAGGAGCTTATCCTCATCCCAACAACTTGTGGAACAGGGTGTGAAGTTACTTGTGTTTCTGTTGTCGACATGACAAAAAGACAGACCAAAATTGGCAAGAGAATTGAGGCAAACTTTGCTGACTCAGCTGTGCTTATCGAGGAATTACTTGATAGTATACCGCCGAAGGTTTTCCTATACAGCTCAGTGGATGCCTTAATTCATGCCTTAGAAATATTTGTCGCACCAACTGGAAACCCGTATAATGATGTTTTTTGTGAGAAGGCTATAAAAATAATTATTTCGCGTTACAAAGATCTTGCAGAAAAAGGATTAGATGCTAGGTTTGATCATATTGAGGAATTTTTAAGAGCTAGTACATTTGCTGGGATTGCTCTATCGAATACGGTATGCGGAGCTGTTCATGGACTAGCGATGCATTTTGGAAGTGTCCACCATGTCCCTCATGGGGAGTCAACTGGAAGATTTTTGATGGGAGTATTTAATAAGTATGCCGAAATTGCGCCAGAAGGAAAACTGTTGGAAGTTTCGCAAATTATTAATGAAGCATTAGGGATTGACGAAGATATTCAGGGTTCTTTCAAAGCATTAGAGGAGCTTATCGATACACTTATACCGAAAAAGCCATTACGTGAGTACGGTGTGAAGGAAGAGAATATCGAAAAGTATGTTGATAAAGTGATAGAAAGCCAACAAAGACTACTAATCAATAATTTTGTAGAGTTATCAAAGAATGATTTAATATCAATCTATCATAGCGTTTATTAAGTTAAGAATAGAAAGTTATAATAAAGTAGAAAAAGGGGGATAAACATGAAATTTAAAAGATTATTGTTCATGGTGGTCATTGCTACTGTTGTTTTGATTGCTACTGCATGCGGGGGAAGCAATTCGTCCTCTGGCGGATCTGCTGAAGAGTCTAATAGCGGAAATTCATCCGGTGAAGAACTCGTATTAACATTTGGACACGTATTAGCCCCTAGTCACCCTTATCAATTAAGTGCAGAAAAGTTTAAGGAAATTTTAGAAGCAAATGCACCTGAACCGATTAAAGTGGAAATTTTTCATAGTTCTCAACTTGGCAGTGAACGCGATTTAACGGAAGGATTACAATTAGGTACTGTAGATATTGCCATTGCTCCGGGAACCATATCTGCCTTTGAACCAAGTATGAAAATTTTTGATTTACCTTATATATTTAGAGACCGAGAACATGCATACAAGGTGCTTGATGGAGAAATTGGCGAGCAAATCGCTGCAGACCTCCCTTCTAAGGGTGTGCGACTGCTATCTTATTGGGAAAATGGTTTTCGTCATGTGACAAACAGTAAGCAGCCGATTGAGAAGCCAGAGGATCTTGTAGGATTGAAAATTCGTGTTCCTGAAAACTCCACGTATGTTGATACGTTTAGAGAGTGGGATGCGAACGTGACAACCATGGCTTTTGGAGAGTTATTTACGGCTCTGCAACAAAAAACAATCGATGCACAGGAAAACCCTTTAGCCTTAATTGCAACAAACAAGTTTTATGAAGCCCAGGAATATTTGTCCCTAACACAACATTTCTATGGACCAGCCCATGTGCTGATTTCTGAAGTAGCATGGGGTAAACTTTCCGATGAAATGAAAGAAGCAGTTCAGGCAGCAGCTGATGAAGCAAGAGATTATGAAAGGCAGTTATTAGCTGATGGAGATGCAGAGTATCTTAAAGAATTAGAAGATCAAGGGATGAAAGTAAATGAGGTTGATCTAGATGCCTTTAGAAAAGCGTCTGAACCAGTTTGGGAACAGTATAGATCTGAATTTGGTGATCTTATCGACCAGATTCAAGAGGTAAAGTAATTCATAAAAAGATAGAGAAATGATTTATTTCTCTATCTTTTTTAGGAGGGAAATCATGAAGAGGCTGTTAGAAAAGTTAGATAATATTGAAATCTACATTTTGAATATTGCATTCCCTTTAATGGTACTATTTATATTTTTAGCAACTGTTTTCCGTTATCTAGGAATAGGATCAATCACCTGGGCGGAAGAGGCTTCAAGATATTTAATGATTTGGCTAGCATTTGCAGGAATAGGATTAGGTTTTAAGCATAATGCTCATTTGGGTCTAAGTTTTGTAGTGAATTTATTGCCTAAACCGCTTCAAAAGGCAGCTTATTATCTTCGAGCTGTATTGATAATCCTATTTGGAGGGATTGTTTTTTACTATAGCTATCTAGTAGTCGTCAGCCAGATGAATAATGGCCAACTTTCTCCTTCACTCGGGATACCAGTTTGGTCAGTTTATGCATCTTTACTTCTTGGATCTGCTCTTATAGTCATCAGAACGCTCCAATTATTAATTAAGCCTCCCACTTCACCTGATGATGAGCGTTTAAATAGCCAGTTATAAGGAGGGAATATTAAATATGACAGTAACTATTTTGTTTGTGAGCCTAGCAGTTCTAATCCTGTTAAATATACCAATCGGCGTAAGTTTAGGACTTGCAACGATAGCCGCTTTTTTATTTGGAGATGTTTCCATCCCCTTAACCGTTATTCCACAAAGGATGTTTACTGCTCTAGATTCCTTTCCGTTTATGGCGATACCATTCTTTATGCTTGCTGGCGCAATCATGCAATCTGGAGGAATCTCAGCACGACTCATTAACTTTGCGAAAAACTTAGTTGGTTCGTTACCTGGTGGCTTAGGGGTGATATCAGTCTTCTCGTCAGGATTCTTCGGTGCTATTTCTGGTTCGAATGCTGCAACTGTTGCTGCTATTGGGAAAATAATGATTCCGTCTATGACCAAAGACAAATACGGAAAAGCAAGAGCGGGAGCCATTGTTGCTTCGGCAGGAACATTAGGGGTAGTTATTCCTCCAAGTGTACCGATGATTACGTATGGGGTTATAAGCGGAGTTTCGATTAGTACTTTGTTTATAGCAGGAATTATTCCGGGAATCCTAATGATCCTCGTTTTATGTTTAACCATTTTCTTTATTGCTAAGAAGAATAATTTGCCGACAGCGGGTCGCATAACGATGAGAGAATTAGGGAAGTCATTTTGGGATGCTATTCTTTCGCTATTAATGCCTATTATTGTATTAGGTGGAATTTATGGAGGAATCTTTACCCCAACCGAGGCAGCGGCAATTGCCTGTGTATATGCGTTAATTATAACTATGTTTGTTTATAAAGAAATTAAAATAAAAGATTTATCTAGTATTATTGTTGAAGCAGGGAAAAGCACTTCGATTGTATTTTTTGTAATAGCCGCTTCTAGTGCATTTTCGTGGTTGCTTACCTCCCAGCGTATTCCTGATGAAATTGCGTCTTCTGTTTTAGGATTAACGGATAACCCAGTGGTTATTCTATTGTTAATCAATGTCATTTTATTGTTATTTGGTATTTTCTTAGAAACAAATGCGATTATTTTATTGATTACACCTATGCTTTTACCTATAGCTAGTCATATTGGTCTTGATCCATTAGTGTTGGGAATTCTGCTTGTAGTTAATACTTCCGTTGGAATGATTACACCACCATTAGCATTAAATATATTTATTGCATCCGATATCGCTAAGGCGACCATTGAAGAGGTCAGCAAAAAGATCATCCCATTCTTTGTAGCATTAATCGTTGTCGTATTAGCGATAACCTATATTCCGGAAATTGTCTTATTTTTACCGAATTTATTAGGGTAGATATTCAATCAATAATGAACTGTAAAGCTGTGAAATTTTAGGGGGAAATACTATGAATATGCCAATAGAAGTAAAAATTATTGAAGTTGGACCAAGGGATGGACTGCAAAATGAGCCGACAAATTTATCCACCGATAAAAAAATAGCGTTAATTCACAAGCTTGTGGAAAGCGGATTTAAGGAAATTGAAGCAACGTCTTTTGTGAATCCTAAGTGGATACCAAATCTAGCTGATGCAGAAGAAGTAATTAAAGCTGTCCGACATCTGCCAGCAACCTTTTTTGCACTAGTTCCTAATGAAAGGGGATACAATCGGGCGATTCAGAGTGGGGGGGGCGGTGTTACTTTTGTTCTATCTGCCACTGATTCACACTGTAAGAAGAACTTGAACAGTACAACAAAGGAATCTCTAAATAGGTTAGCGCCGCTTGTTCAACGAGCACAAAAGGATAAAGTGCAGTACAGAGCCTCTCTTTCGACTGTGTTTGGTTGTCCATTTGACGGGAATCCTGGGATTGAAAGGATCGTTCAAATTGTTGGTGAATTAAAAAAGATGGGATTTAAACGAATCGGGCTATGTGACACCATTGGTGTTGCTAATCCAGTGCAGGTCTATACATGGATGACAAAGTTAAAAGAACTTTATTTGGACGTAGAATTCGAATTGCATTTTCATGATACGTATGGAAGAGGATTAGCAAATGTGATAGCTGGACTTCAGGCAGGGGTAAGTTCCTTCGACAGCAGTATAGGCGGACTTGGAGGATGTCCATATGCGCCAGGAGCAACAGGCAATATATCAACAGAAGACCTTGCAAGTCTATTAGCTGAAATGGGGATTGAAACAGAAATTAATCATTCAAAAATGCTTGAAACTTCTAATGTACTTCGTGAGTTTATCGGGAAAGACTTGGATAGCAAAATTTGGAGAGTAAATCGGGCTTCTTCATCAGTCCATTCTTAGTGTTAATCCGAAAAAATAGTATAATTGATGCAACGAAAGGAAAGGGGGTTATCCCCCGTTTCATTTATATTCATTATGAAATGATTTCACTGAAAAGGGAGAATAGGAAAATTGAGTTCAACAAAGGAAGATAAAAAAAGCCTATATGAACAGGTTTATTTTTCAATTAAAGAAAAAATAATTAAGGGGGATTACTCCCCAGGACAAAAATTAACAGAATCGAAGTTGGCAAACTTATTGGGGGTCAGTAGGACCCCGGTACGAGAGGCATTAAGACGGTTGGAAATGGATGGTTTAGTCGTTTCACGTCCTTCCCATGGCGTTGAAGTAACAAACTTTTCGAAAGAAGCGATGGATTCTCTATTTGATTGTAATTCTGTGCTGGAAGGGTTGGCCGCAAGAAAAGCGGCTGAATTGATTGATAATGAATCCCTCATTTTATTAGAGGAATGCCTTTTTTTAGCAGAGAAGTATTTTGAAGAAGGGGAGTTAGAAAAAGTTGCAGAAAAAAACACCCTTTTTCACGATACGATTGTAAGTGCCAGCAATAATCCCACATTAACGCATATGATGCTGCAAATAAGATCTCAAGTATTAGCTTATCGTACTTTTATCAGTTCCTATAAATTCCGTCCTACATTTATGAAGGAACATTATGGGATTTTTGAGGCAATTAAAAACCGTGAAGCCGATTTAGCTGAGGATCGTATGAGGAAACATATAATAAATGACTGCAGGGCAATTGCGAGTCAAATAGAGGGAAATAAATAAAATTTTATTGAATATAACGTTGGGAAGAGTGACATTGGGGTCAGTCCCCCGCTCAGCTAAAGTGTTGAGCGTTAACGTGTTAAAGTGATGTTTTTAGTGGGGTTTTAATGCTTTTATCGATTTGTTTATTCGATATTCATGAATGATTGTTTAATTTTAATAGATTTTATACATTTTTAGTTGCTACGCTCAATAGAGCAACTACATAAAGCGGATGGCGGTTGACCATCTCCCTATAGAAGGGGTTGAAACCCCAAAGGAGTCGCTCACCCTCGGGTTCGGGACTTCATTCTACTCAGGCAATGAACAATTTTGCAGTAGGAGAATACAAGTAAACTCAAAAAGGCACATCAAGCAGCTAAAACCGCTTGATGTGCTTTTTTTCGCGCAATATTGTAATGAAACACCGCAGATACACTGTAGAGCTCCACTCGCATTAATTATATAGAATTTTCAGATAACGAAAATATTTTTTTAAGTATGGGGACGTTTCTGGGGTTCGTCACAGTGATGCCCCGAATAAGACTAGTCAACAACTCATGACTGAAGTCACGAGGGTTCTCGCCTATTACCTAAAAAAGATAAACTTTAAAAGAAAACTAAAATCTCCTATCGTACTGAGCAATGGAAGAAGTACAACTGCCATCAAAATAAATCTTACAAATTGAAGGGGTAAAAAATACTTCTCCATGTGTTTCCTTTAATCTGGGTCGGACATATCCTTCAAAAAAAGTACAAACTGTACACATCATGATGGAAAACAGAAAGTTTGTTTTCGTGATGCGGTTGGGATTGATGCCAATATTTTGAACAATAAGGACGGCATTAATACCATAGGGCAGCTGCGGGTGATACTAGCGCAGAAACGATTAAGACGATTCCGATGCTCATCGGATTGATGATTTCAAAAACTATCGACCCTAATTTAGGAATTCATCTACTATTTTAACCAATTTTGGAATTACCTTCGATAGGTGTTTTTTTGTTAATTGTTCAACCAATTCTGCATCTCGTTTTTTTAGCGCATCCAATATTTCTTCATGCTCCTTAATAGATATCTGCATAGTCTTTTTATCTTGATAATAATTTGGATATCTTGAGGAAAGTCCAGTTATTTCATTAATCATTTTAATTAACATTTCGTTGTTACAATATTGATAAAGTGAATTATGAAAATAAGTATTCGCTTGTAAATATCCTTGGAAATCCTCCTTTTCGCAGATTCCCTTTGATTCTTCTACAATTTGCTCTAGTTCTTTTATGTGGGCGTTTGATATGTGCTCTACAGTAAGTCTAGCAGCCAAAGGTTCAAGACTAGACCGTATTTCGAAAATCTGTCGAACCTCGTTGGAAGAAAGGCCTTTTACAGTAGGAGCAGCGTGAGGAGTTAAGGTTATAAACCCTTCTTGTGCTAGTCTTTGTATTACTTCTCTTACTGGAATTTCACTTACATTAAACTCCCTAGCAATTTGTGCAATTACCAATCTTGAACCAGGTCTAACCTCTCCTTTTTTTATTTTATCCATGAGTTTTATATACACTTTTTCGGTTTTAGTTATAGCTACCATTAAATTTATCCCTCTCTTATTAGGAAATGCTTATATAGTGTTATATAAAGTAATCTTTTTTCAGATTTTGCTTAACTAATACTATAATTATACTCGATTTTTCCAAGAATACAATGTGGAAACGCTTGCAAATATATCATTGACAAAAATCATATATGATTTTAGAATAAATATATGGAATTTAGAAAATTATCTAACTCTTCGTATTAGAGAAACATTTTTAAAAAATAAGATTATAATTGAAATGGGGTAGAAGATGTGAGAACTGAGAATTCAACTAAGACAAATGTCCAATTTCTCTCCGCTGAAGAGGCGATAAGGAAAATCAACTCCAGTGCGACTATCATGGTTGGGGGATTCGGGGTTACTGGTATTCCGCAGTATTTGTTGCAAGCTTTGATTGACGAAGGACAGATCGATAGTCTAACGATTATTAGCAATAACATTAATAGAGATACGAATCTATATCCTTTGTTCAAACAAGATCGTATCAAGAAAGCGATAGGGACGTACTTTACGACGAATAAAGAAGTTGTTCAGGCCTATAGAGAAGGTAGGATTGATATTGAACTGCTTCCGCAAGGAACTTTTTCCGAAGCGATTCGATTAGGCGGTTCTGGAATTCCTGCCTTTTATACGCCAACTTCAGCAGGTACTGATTTGGCTAAAAACAAAAAAACAAAGATGTTTAATGGCCGCGAGCATGTCCTTGAACACTCGTTATTCGCAGACGTGTCACTCATAAAAGCCTATAAGGCTGATAAAGCAGGAAATTTGGTCTATAGAAAAACAGCACGAAACTTTAATCCAATCATGGCGATGGCAGCTGATTTAACGATTGTGGAAGTGGAGGAAATTGTTGAAATCGGGGAGCTTGACCCAGAGTCGATTGTCACACCTTTCGCTTTTGTTGATATTATTGTGAAAAAGGAGGAATTGTCATGAGCGATCGATTGAAACATTATATAGCTTGGAGATGTGCACAAGAACTGACTTCAGGAATTATTAACCTTGGAATTGGGATTCCGACCCTCGTTGCAGATTACCTTTCAAGAGGATCGGTTACGATCCATTCTGAGAATGGAATTCTTGGGGTTGGACCAGAACCGAAACCGGATGAAGTGGATATTGATTTGGTGAATGCAGGGAAACTGCCAATAACAGAACTTCCTCATGCTTCCTATTTTGATAGTTCGATCTCTTTTGGAATGATGCGTGGCGGTCATCTAGATGCGACTGTGATTGGGGCCTTGCAAGTATCCGAAACAGGAGATATTGCCAGCTGGGCCATACCAGGAAAAGATGTACTAGGGGTTGGCGGAGCGATGGATTTAGTTGTTGGGGCGAAAAAGGTCATTGCGGCAATGACTCATTTAACTCCTAAAGGAGAGCCTAAAATTCTCCCAGAATGTACGTATCCATTAACGGCTAAGAAACGAGTCGATACGATTATTACCGAACTTGCTGTTTTTAAATTTAGAAATGAAAAACTCTATCTTGTGGAATTAACGGATGATATTTCCTTTGAAAAACTAAAAGAAATCACACCTGCTAACTATGAAGTGGCAGAGGATTTTAAAAAGGTCCAAGGGATAAACGCTTTTATTAGTTAAAACAGAACATAAATGAAAGGTTGGATGGGAATGGAAATTAAAAAGATTGCAGTTCTCGGTTCTGGTGTGATGGGGAGAGGGATTGCTCATGTTTCTGCGATGGGAGGGTTTCAAACGACTCTTTATGACATTTCGGAAGCGCAGTTAAGTCAGGCTGTAAATGACATTAGAACGAATATGGAAAAAGGACTGAAACGAGGGCTTTATCGTGAGGAAGAGATGGAACAAGCGATCAGCAGGCTCCAGCAAACCGTCGATTTCAATGAGGCCGTTTCCGACGCAGACTTCGTCATTGAAGCCGTACCGGAAGATATTAAATTGAAATGTGATATTTTCAGAAAGTTGGATGATATCTGTAAACCCGATGTCGTTTTAGCTACTAATACGTCTACGATGAGCCCAACAGAAATGGGTGGGGTTACAAATAGACCGGATCGTGTCATCGCGATGCATTTCTTCAATCCGGTTTTTAAAATGAAACTAGTAGAAATCATTAGAGGTTTAGAAACGAGCGATGAGACCTATCAGATCACCGAAAATGTGGCTAAACAAATGGGGAAAGAAACGGTCATGGTCAATGAAGCACCTGGTTTTGTGACGAGTCGTGTGAGCGCTTTAGTTGGAAATGAAGCGTTTCGGATGTTGGAGGAAGGGGTTGCTTCTGCGGAAGATATTGATAAGGCGATTAAGCTAGGGTTGAATTATCCAATGGGTCCCTTAGAGTTAGGTGATTTGGTTGGATTAGATACAAGGATGAAAATATTAACCTATCTTCATGAAACATTAGGAGACCGTTACCGTCCAACCCCGCTAATGATTAAGTATGTGAAAGCAGGAAGGCTTGGTCGAAAAGTAGGGAAAGGGGTCTATGACTACTAAAGGATAAGAAACAAGGGGGATAAAAACATGCAATACGAAAATATTATTTTAGAAGTGAATGAACATATTGCCACCATTACTATTAATAGGCCAGAAGTAAGAAATGCGTTAAATGAAAAAACTTGGCAAGAATTAGAAAACGCCATCGACTATATTTCCAATCATGATGAAATTCGTGTTGGTATTATTACAGGAGCCGGTGAAAAGGCCTTTGTAGCAGGGGCTGACGTCAGTTGGTTAAATAAAAGGGTTCCGAACGATATGTTCAAAGTTTCCGCTCAAAATGTATGTAATAAAATAAGTCAATGTTCCAAACCAGTCATTGCAGCAATTAATGGTTATGCGCTTGGCGGTGGCTGTGAAATAGCCTTAGCCTGTGATATCCGCTACGCTAGTGAGAATGCAAAATTAGGACAACCTGAAATTAACCTTGGAATTATCCCAGGTGCTGGTGGGACACAGCGATTAGCACAGTTAGTAGGAATTGGAATGGCAAAGGAACTTATTTTTACAGGGAAAATCATCACAGCGGATGAAGCAAAGGAACTGGGTTTGCTAGAAAAAGTAGTGAAACGTGAAGAGTTGAGGAAAGAAGTGTTAGCGCTTGCAGAGCAAATCGTCGCAAAACCGCCTTTGGCTGTTCAAATGGCAAAAAGAGCGATAAATATAGGAGCAGCAACCGATTTGAATACGGGTCTTTCTTATGAGTTATCGGCACAGGCCATCCTTTATGGGACCGAAGACAAGGCCGAAGGAACATCCGCCTTTTTAGAGAAAAGGGCGCCTTCGTTTACTGGGAAATAGGAGGGGAGAAAAATAGATGAGTGCAAACACAACTTATATCGAAAAAGTGACTCAGAAGGAATCGAACTTAAAGGGTCTTCCTAAAGTATTAGCGATTATTATCGCCCTAACAGCGATTACTTTTTCCGTCTTTCATTTGTACACGGCCGGATTTGGCTCCCTTCCCTCATGGCAGCAGAGGGCTGTTCATGTAAGCTTTGGGTTGCTTCTATTGTTTATGCTTTTTCCGTTTTCCAAGAAGAAGGGATTTAAATTTTATGATTTGATCCCAATTCTATTAAGTAGTCTAGTTTTAGCCTATGCACTTTTCGATTATCCTGCCATTGAATATCGTGCAGGGCAGCCCAATTCAATGGATATAATGATTGGGACATTGCTAATCATCTTGATTATTGAAGGAGTTCGTAGAACAAACGGGATTTTAATGTCGATCCTGATTACGTTTTTCCTGTTTTATATCTTCCTCGGACCTTATTTTCCAGGCTTATTAGGTCACCAAGGTTATAGCTATAAAAAAATGATCGACACATTATTTATTAGCACATCAGGGATTTTTAGTTCCCCAGTGTATACAAGTTCCACTGTCATTGTGTTGTTTATTATCTTTGGGTCTTTCTTCCTGAAGTCTGGGGCAGGTAAATTTTTTATTGATTTTGCATTTCTTTTAGTTGGAAAAAGGCGTGGAGGTCCGGCATTAGCATCCGTTGCATCAAGTGCGATGCTTGGAACCATTACCGGAAACGGTGCTGCTAATGTGGCGATAACGGGAGCCTTTACCATTCCAATGATGAAAAGAATTGGCTATTCTCCAAAATTTGCTGCAGGAGTCGAATCGGTCGCTTCACAAGGTGGACAATTAATGCCACCTATTATGGGAGCAGCAATCTTTATCATGGCGGAAATGACGGGAGTTCCCTATATAGAACTGATTGCTTATGCACTTATTCCAGCTCTCCTCTATTTTTTAGTTGCCGGGATCATTGTCTATCTACAAGCAGGCAAATTAGGGTTAAAAGGAGCTTCTGATGAAGAAATCCCGAAAGTGACTGAAGTGTTGAAAAGGCTGTATTTCTTTTTACCGATCGCTTTCATTATTGGGTTAATGTTAATGGGATTCAGCCCAATTAAAGCAGGGTTATATTCAATTTTCTTAACGATTGGTCTTAGTTATTTAAAAAGAGAGAATTGGATGAGTTGGCGTGATGTTCTAGCATGTCTTGAAAGCGCAGCCAAGAGCTCAATGATTGTTGTTTCCGCTTGTGCGGGCGCGGGGATTATTGTTGGTTCAGTTGTTTTAACAGGTCTAGGAACACGCTTTTCAAGACTTGCAATTGATATTTCTGGTGAGAATTTACTATTATTGCTGATTCTTGTTATGGTCGCTTCGATTATTCTCGGTATGGGGATGTCAACGGTATCTGCCTATGTTATTTTGGCCGTTTTGGCAGCACCAGCTCTTATCAACTTAGGAGTTTCTCCAGTTGCTGCTCATATGTTTGTGTTTTACTACGGTGTCATGTCAGGTCTAACTCCACCAGTAGCGATTACAGCTTATACTGCTGCAGGATTAGCAGGTTCTTCACCAAATGCAACCGCCTTTACAGCTACGAAAATTGGACTGGGAGGATTTATCGTTCCTTTCATCTTTGTTTACAATGAGGCATTGTTGCTGCAAGGAGATACATCTACCATTGCTTTATCTGTTATTACTTCGATTATTGGAGCAGCAGCTTTTGTATTCTTTCTCCAAGGGTACTTAATTAGAGAGACTTCTTGGGGCGAACGGCTATTATTTTTGGCGGCTGCTATTACTCTCATTATTCCTGGAATTTTAACAGATATCACCGGCGTCGCTTTACTAATTGCGGGAATCCTTTTACAAATATTTAAAAAGAAGTCTGACGAGCTAGTAGCAGAACAAGTACAAAAAAAACTAATGGGGTGAAATGGAAATGAAAAAAAATCTTTTAGTATCTATTATTCTTGTATTAAGTGCTTTTTTGGTTGCGTGTGGCAGTAATGGTGCAACAGGTGGTAGCAGCAAAAATATGTCAATCGGCACAGCACCACTCGGTTCAGGATGGTATAACGTATCGATTACAGTAGCAGATATCTGGATGGATAATATTGAAGGCTTGAATGTAAATGTGTTGGAAGGTGGCTCCATTGGGAACCTTAGAAGTGTAAACGAAGGGAAAGATATGCATTTAGGATGGGCTTACACTCCAGATTTAATGGATGCAGTCAATAAGCAAGGGTCTTTTGAATCTGAGGAAATCTCAAAGGTTAGTACTATCGCATTGAGTTATCCTGTTTATTTAACGTTTGTCACTTCAGCAAATAGCGGAATTGAGAAAATTGAAGATTTAGTAGGTAAAAAAGTTCATGCTGGTGCTCAAGGGACAGGTTCAGAATTGGCGCTTCAAAGATTATTAGAGGTTCACGGATTATCCTATGAAGAGATCGAAGCAGCAGGTGGAAAAGTTTCATTTGGAAACTATAGTGACGCTGCAACACAATTACAAGATGGAATTGTTGATGTTGCAATTGGAGGCGGAGCACCTGATATTCCGGCATTTAAAGAAGTTGAAACATTGAATTCAATTAAAATCATTCCAGTCGATCAATCAAAATTAGACCAACTAACAGAATTTGGTTATAGAACTGATCTTCCAATCCCTGCAGGAACCTATAAAGATCAGGCTGAAGATGTTTCGGCTTTAGCCTACCAAAGCATGATTAATGTTAATAGTGATATTTCTGAAGAGGAAGTCTATCAAATGACTAAATCCATGTGGGAGAATGCTGACACTATCGTTAAAGACCACCCATCAAGAGGTAGCTATTTTACTACCGAAGTTGCTGTCGAGGGATTAGATAGCTCATACTTCCATCCAGGAGCGGTGAAATATTATCAGGAAATTGGTGTGATGGAATAAATGGTGAATCCGATGAAGTTTAACAAAATTATCTTTCAAGAAATTTCAACTAACATATGCATGATTACTTTGAATGATGAAAAGTCCTTAAATGCATTGGATCTTGAAATGAGAAGAGAGTTTTCGGATGTAATGTCCCATATCATGGATTGTTCTTATAAAGTGTTAATCCTTAATGGCAATGGCAAGGTATTTTCTGCCGGAGGAAATATCAGTTCAATGACTGGTATTTCCTCAGCTCTTGAGGCAAGCCAACGGTTAGATGATTTACATGATTTTATTATGAAGCTTCGCAGTTGGAAGGGAATGGTCATTGCTTCAATCCATGGAAATGCCGCCGGAGCAGGTTTAAACTTAGCTTTAAGCTGTGACTACATTATTGCCGAGGAAGGTACGAAGCTGACCCAAAGCTTTTCAAAGATTGGTCTTGTTCCAGATTGTGGTGGATTTTGGCTTTTACCGAGATTAGTAGGACCGATTAAGGCAAAAGAAATGATGTTATTGGGAAAATCTCTTTCAGCAGAAGAATTTTATCAATTAGGGGTAATCAATGAAATTGTATCTGCGGAAGAAAGAATGGAAAGTACCTTAAAGATGGCTGACGATTTTATAAAAGGACCTTCAATTTCCTACCAATATATTAAACAAATGGTCAATGATTCTTTTGAAAAGAGTTTTGAACAAACGTTGAAGGAAGAAAAAGTTATACAGGCGATTTGTATGAATACGGATGATTTTAAAGAAGGTATTGAGGCTTTTTTAAGTAAGAGAAAACCAGTGTTTGAAGGAAAATAGTTATCAGATAATTGGAGGTATTTTTATGGAAAAAGCAGTAATTATTGATGCAATTCGGACGCCGATTGGAAGATACGGTGGAGCATTAAAGGATGTTCGTCCAGATGACCTTGCAGCGCTAGTTATTAAAGAACTTGTTAATCGTAATAATTTTCCGGTAGAGGAAATAGAAGATATTTATTTGGGCTGTGCGAATCAAGCAGGTGAAGATAATCGTAACGTAGCCAGAATGGCTTCACTTTTAGCGGAAATTCCAACTACTGCTGGCGGGGTGACCGTTAATCGTTTATGTGGCTCTAGTCTTGACGCTGTTAACCAAGCTGCTAAAGCGATTATGTGTGGCGAAGGGGATATTTTTATTGCTGGCGGTACAGAAAGTATGACGAGAGCTCCGTTCGTGACAGCTAAGCAGGCAAAGCCATTCCAACGAACCGTAGAAACTTATGATACAACGATTGGCTGGAGGTTTATTAATAAGAAACTAGCGGAAATGCATTATCCTTATTCGATGATCGAAACGGCTGATAACGTGGCCAAAGAGTTTAACATCTCACGTGAAAGCCAGGATGAATTTTCCTTTAATAGTCAGCAAAAAGCAAAAATGGCGATGGAATCTGGAAGATTAAAGGATGAGATTGTTCCAGTTTCTATAAGAACTAAGAAAGAGGAAATCGTTGTTAGTCAAGATGAACATCCACGTCCTCAAACGACACTGGAAAAATTAAACTCATTAAGAGCGGTGAATGAGGGTGGAACTGTAACAGCAGGAAATGCATCTGGAGTGAATGACGGTGCGGCAGCTCTATTAATCATGAGTGAGAAGAAAGCAAAGGAACTTGGATTAACGCCGATGGCCTCAATTGAGTCCTTTGCCGTCGCAGGGGTAGATCCATCGATAATGGGAATTGGGCCGGTCCCAGCTTCGAAAAAAGCCATTGCAAGAGCCGGGATTACGGTGGATGATTTAGATTTGGTCGAATTGAACGAGGCATTTGCGGCCCAGTCGCTTGCATGTATCAATGAATTATCTTTAGATGTGGAAAAGGTCAATGTAAACGGAGGTTCGATTGCTTACGGCCATCCATTAGGCGCCAGTGGTGCAAGAATTTTAACTACGCTTTTATATGAAATGAAAAAACGCGACGCCGAATATGGATTGGCAACGATGTGTATCGGTGTTGGTCAAGGAATTGCTACAGTTGTAAAAAAATATTAAGGAGTAAGGAGTATTCGTGTTGGAAGTTGATAAATCAGATGTACCTGCTGAGCTTGCTGAAGTAATAACGAACTACGAAGAAGGGCCTCATTGGAAGATGATGGATTTTAAAGTCCAATCAATTGAGAAGGGCTCGGTATCATTATTGTTACCAGCTAGAGAAGAATTTAATAATATTAAAGGAACCATCCATGGCGGAATCCTTGCGGCGCTTTTAGATACAACGATGGGAATGACCGCAAGAACTCTATTAACCGGAACACCTGTAACGATTCAAATCAATATACAATATTTAAAGCCTGCGATTAATGAACCCTTGTATTCTAAATCAAGAGTGATTGAAATAGGAAAAAGTACATGTTTTATCGAAGGCGAAATATACAATGAACGAAAAGAACGGATTGCTTTTAGTACAGGGACGTTTAAAGTTAGTTGAAGATTAAAAGGAATGGGTTTTTAGAACAAACGATGATTCACATCCTAGTCATCTAAAAACCCCTTTTTTGTGATAGGAGGAATGTTGAATGGCGGGAAGGTTTGTTGGTAAAGTCGCCTTTATTACTGGTGGCAGCCGAGGGATTGGAAAAGCGATTGCTGAAACGTTTGCCGAAGAAGGCGCTAAAGTAGCTGTTATCGATATTAATGAAGATGGATTGAAAGAGATATCAGTAGAGTTTGAGAATAAAGGGTTTGAAATATATACGAAAAAAGCAAATGTTGTAAACTATGAAGAAGTAGAAAATGCGGTTGAGGAAGTGAACTCACAGTTTGGGTCCATTGATATATTAGTTAATAATGCTGGGATTACTCGGGATAATCTGTTATTTAAAATGACAGATATGGATTGGCAGCAGGTTATGGATGTTCACCTAAAAGGGGCGTTTAATGCTACACGGGCAGCTCAAAAATATATGGTGCAACAAAAATATGGGCGAATTATTAATATATCATCAACATCGGCTCTTGGAAATCGCGGTCAAGCAAATTATGCAACAGCGAAAGCAGGATTACAAGGTTTTACAAAAACCCTTGCAATTGAACTTGGGAAATACGGGATAACAACAAACGCCGTTGCTCCAGGATTTATTGAAACAGAAATGACGAAAGAGACAGCGAAAAGAGTTGGTGTTCCTTTCGAGGATTTTGTTCAATCAAGAATTACAACGATTCCAGTAGGAAGAAGTGGGAAACCTTCTGATGTCTCAAATGCAGTTACTTTTTTTGCTGATGAGAAGTCGTCTTTTATTAATGGTCAGGTACTTTATGTAGCAGGAGGTCCGAAAAATTAGGTTGTTTTTTCGTGCAGATCGAGACATTGGTGTCAATCCCCCGCCCAAAGGTTGGTCACTGTGACGCCCCGAATAATCTTGTTTCACAGGATGTTCCACATAAGTGGATGGGCTTTTTAAATACGCTCATCGACTTTTGTGTTTTGCAAAAATCTAGGGGCTAAGGGGTCAGTTAGTGAATGGTTCGATTGCTATTTTGATAAGTATTTGAAATGATTCAGCGTTTTTCTTTTTGCTCATTTAGTACCTTAGTAATTGGAAATAAACTCAAACTAGTTGATATGATCACGGTTGACGGTGGGGTTTATGCGGAATTTAAAATAAAGGTGCCGGATTCCATCCAATTACTGGATGGATCCTGACACCGCTTTTAGTTATCAATCATTTTCATAAAGCCTTCGCCAAAGACATCCCTCACATCCTGGACAGTAATGAAGGCGTTTGGGTCAATTTCTATAATGATTTTTCTCAGGCGAGTAATTTCTTGTTTGCTGATAATGATGTACAGGATGTCTTTCTTTTGTTTCGAATAGAAACCATAGCCTGATAAGACCGTTACTCCCCGTCCCATCACTTCGTTCACTTTACAGGCAATTTCCTCATAATTATTCGATACAATCGTAATCGCCCGTTTTGAAGACAAACCTTCTATAATATAATCCATCACTTTCGTGGTAATATAGAGCATTAAAATCGTTAGCATTAAACCTTCTGTGCCTATGATAAACCAAGAGGCAAAGACAACAATAAGGTCGAAAAATAACAATGCATAACTTATATTCCAACGAAGGTATTTATGCGTAATTTTAGCTAGGATCGTCGTACCGGCGCTTGTCCCACCAGCACGAATAATCAACCCCAATCCCAATCCAGTAAGAACTCCGGCAAAAATACTATTTAACAGGACTTCATCCGATTGGATGGACCAGCCCTTAGTCAAGCCTAAGGCAACGGACAAGCTAACCGTCGCAATAATTGTGTAAATGGTCGTCGTTTTATTCAAAAACTTATAACCTATCAAAATGATAATCCCGTTTAAAATTAAACTGGTGATACTCGGTGCCCAGCCAAACAGATAATAGAGGATGATCGTAATACCTGTTACGCCGCCCTCCCCTAGATCATTAGGAATGACAAATAAGTTGATTGATAGCGCAAAAATCACTGACCCAATGATGACAAAGAAAATCTCAATTGCAATTTTTCTCATAAATGACCTACCTATATTGAATTATGTAGAAGCTCCCCTCTAGTATAATATTTTCGACAATAATATCAATGCCGTTAGGGTTCGTCACTGTGACGCCCCGAAAAATCTTGTTTCACAGGAATTGTTCCACAAACAATCTCTAGGGTGATTTAAACCTTTTGAAGGGGAACGAGATTGGATAGACTTTATTTTATCTAGTCTAAAATCAACTTTAGCGATTCCATTTACTCCATGAATCACATTTTCCTTATAAAAAAGATGATTTGAATATACATATCAGCCATTTCATCTGGAGATTCGGCTAAGGAATTATCAAGCCATTGCTCGACCAATCCTAAAAAAGCCGAGGTTGCAAATGATGAGAAGTAATCTTTTCGTATAGTTAAACCTTGAAAGAACGTCTTGTTTTGTATCATTTTTTCGCCAAAGTGATTGACAAAAAATAGTTTGAGCCGCTTATGAAAGCCAAAGTGATTATTTTCACCTAATAACACTTGGAAGAGTTCTGCATTCGTTTGTATGTAGCGGAATACTTCAACAGCAAGTGTTGAAATTTGTCCCTTTTCTGCTTCTAAAAGCAAGACGTCTGGTTTCAGGCGCTGCAAATGCAATTCGAGTCCTCTAAGCAAGTTTTCCTCCATTTGATGAAGAAGATCATATTTGTCTTGATAATGCAAGTAAAAAGTCCCTCTGTTAATAGCTGCAATTGTTGTAATATCTCGAACAGATACTTTCATGAAAGGCTTTTCCTTTAGTAACTGCAAAAAGCTTTTCTGAATGTCGGCTGTCCTCAATCCCCTGTTAGATTTTATCATGTTGACGCTTTAATTATTTAATAGACTAAAGTATAATAGTTACATTAGATTATATATTTGGGGGATTACATAATGAAAAAGAGAGTGGCTATCATTGGCAGCAGTGGGGGGAATCTTTATTCCCTTGGAGGGAAGGAGCCGCTGAAACTTTTAGATGAGCTTCTTTTACAAATAGAAGCCGCAGGTGTGGAATGTGCATCGATTCAGTTTATTGCAGCAAAAAGATCGATGGATTCTGTGAAAGACACAACCGAGACCACTCTTTATGGCTGGGATCAAGAGCTGAATAAGCCTATGGTTATCGCTCAAGGGACATTAAAGGAAGTCAATGCCGAAGCTGAAACAATGGATCAAGAGATCGCTGCTAAAATTGCCAACGGCGAAATCGATGGTTTGATTTTTATGAGTGCGGATCCTAATGGGGCGAACAAGCATGTTGTGGAAGCCGCAGCGAAAAGAAAGCTGCCGGCAACCGGAACCGGTGGTACCTCGATGGCAACGATTAGTTCAAAAGGGGTCCATGTGATTTCTACTTCTGGGACGACCGGAACGACTAATCGGACACGCGCGGTGACGTTCATGACATCATTAAGCAAGCACTGGAAGATCGCCTATCGTCCTATTATCGGGAAGGCAACCAGTTCAGAAGGTAATCAAGTAACCTCTGAATCACCTTGGAAAAGAATCAATATTCGTGGGATGATGCTGTCCTCTCTGCCAGGCTTTATTGCGATGGCCTTAGTATTGGCATTGAGTAAAATTCCAGCGTTATCGATGCTTGGTGATGTCTTTGATATCATGATCAAAGCACTCCCAGTCATTCTCGCTGTCATTGCCGCAAAGCAAGTGTCCGACCTGGATGATGTATCGATCGTTGCTGGCATCGTGGCAGGGGTACTATCTGTCAACGGCGGAATTATTGGCGGTATTATCGGCGGAATTGGTGCGGGACTGTTGGTTCAATTTATTTTTAGAAAATGCGTTGAGTGGAAATTTCCAGCAACAACGGTCAATATTGCAGCTGGAGGCATTGCCGGATTAATCTCAGGACTGATCGTTTATTTTCTGATTGCTCCGATTGCCCTGCAAATAGGTGAAGGAATCCGCTCTCTACTCGATACACTCGTAGCGATGAATCCTGTTCTTGCAGGCTTAATCGCGGGTTTACTTATTTGGCCGTCGATTATCGCTGGCATCTATCATGCGGCGATTCTGCCAATCGTCTTACTAGAAATGGAACGGACAGGAAATAGCTTTCTAGGTGCCATTGACATGGTCGGCCTCGTTATGGTGTCAGCTGGCATCACGTTAGCCAATATTGTCGCTCCTCGGGACAAAGGAGAAGCGGCAGTCGCTGCACCAGGATTTTTGATCAACGTCGGATTTGGGACATTTGTTGAAGCGGCTTATCCTTTCATGTTCTCAAACAAGTTCATTTTCGCAGGAGCGATCCTCTCCTCTGGTTTTGGAGGCTTGCTTGTCGGTCTATTCGGTGTACGTGGAACAGCCTATGTTCCTTCAGTCATGGCGCCTTTCTTATCTAACAATACAGGTGGATTTATCATTGCCATGCTTGGAAGCTTACTATGTGCGTTCGTCATTACGCTTTTGGTGAATCTCGTTGCGAAGAAAAAAAGCGCAAATAAAGCTGAATCATTAAAGGCGTCACTGTGACGCCCCGAAAAATCTTGTTTCACGAAAATGTTCCACAGGGGGGTGAGCCTTTAATAAGGGCTCATCCACTTTTTTATATTTAGAAACAACGGACGTTTCGTCTGTTGATTTCTTTTTTTACTTGGGGAACTGTTCGAGCAATCGTTGGAATTTCAGGCTGTTTTTAATCAAACGATTGATTAATGGCGCAGTAGGAAGGTAAGTAATTCTCTTAAAAAATAGGGCGCTAAGGTTGAATTGTTTACCTTTAGCAACCAATTATTCCTTTTTTTGTAATGGTAAACTTATCAAAACACCTCGAAAAATAGTGTGTTTTGTCGTATTATAGGGTCATGCTCATTTAGTTTGGGTGTGATTTATGGGAGTTTAGTACTGCTATTTTTAAAAAAGTAAATACTGAAAAAGGCAAATTCATTGAAAAGTGAAGACGCAAAACTATAGGGACTAAGATCGAATGATTATGTCAGCCAGTTACCGATGCTTTTTGACTAAAAGGGGATCGTTTAGTCTTTTTTTATGCCCAAATTCAGTAATCTTTTGATTTAAGGGGTAAATATGGAACTAATAATCGCTGTCAGTATGTTGATACTTAATGTTTTCATTTTGATTTTAGTGAAAAATCGTTTGGAAAAGAAATATAAAAGCGAGATCGTAGATTTAACGGAAATGAACGCGGATGCAACTGTGCGAGAACAAGCTCAACAAAAGGTTGATTATTTGGCTAATCATGATGCCTTAACTGGTTTAGCGAATCGTGTTTCCTTTAACAATTTTCTAAAGAAGGCTCTGATACAGAAACAGACGGAAAATTTGGCCGTTTTTTTCCTCGATTTGGATCGTTTTCAAATCATTAATGAATCGATGGGGCATAGAATCGGTGATCAGTTATTAGTGGAAGTCTCTAATCGTTTAGAGAATTGTATTGGAGAACAAGGGATACTCGTTCGAAATGGCGGAGATGAATTTCTGATTGCGCTATTGAATAAAAATGTTCAGGAAGTTTCTGTTTTGGCCGAACAAATTGTTGATTGCTTTGTTCGCCCTATTCAAATTGAACAATATGAAATCTATACGACGCCAAGTATTGGCATCAGCTTTTATCCGCAAAATGGCAAGGATGTCGATTCTCTTGTGAAAAAGGCGGATGCAGCTATGTATCAGGCAAAAAAGAATGGAACCAACCGATATGAGTTTTACGATTCAACCGAAGGGAAGAAGGCATTTGAAAAGTTTGAAATAGAAATGGATCTCCATAAAGCATTAAAACAACAAGAGTTTCAACTGTTTTATCAGCCTAAACTAGATTTAGTTACCGGAAAAATCATTGCTGTTGAAGCGTTAATCCGTTGGCAACACCCGGAAAAGGGACAAATTTCACCCGCAGAGTTCATTCCTCTGGCGGAGGAAACGGGGCTTATCATTCCGATTGGTGAATGGGCTTTGCGAACGGCTTGTTTGCAAAATAAGATGTGGCAGGATCAAGGGCTTCCACCAATCGTCATATCAGTTAATCTTTCGGTACGACAGCTTTATCAACCGAATTTGGTTGATATGATCGATAAAGTATTAACCGAGTCTGGACTTGCTCCAGAGTTTCTTGAAATTGAAATCACGGAAAGTATGTTGATTGATACGAAACAGGGATTACAAGTTCTTAGAAACTTAAAAGATCTTGGTGTGCAAATAAGTTTAGATGATTTTGGAACAGGCTACAGTTCGCTTAAATATTTAAGGGACTATCCAATCAATCAAGTGAAAATTGATCAATCCTTTATTCGCAATTGTTACTTCGATGGGAACGATGCCGCGATTGTTAAAGCGATCATCGCCATGGCTCATGAATTAAAATTGGAAGTTGTTGCTGAAGGGGTTGAATTAAAAGAACATTTGGTTTTCCTCCAAAGAAATCTTTGTAATATAGGGCAAGGGTATTTTTTTAGCAGGCCACTTCCTCCAAAGGAACTCCAACAAAAATGGGATGAAATTGAAAAAGTTACGCATGAGAGTGGAATTTCAAAAGAATTTTCAAGGCAAACATGGTTAAAGGAATCTCTTAAAATCGCCCGCCAGGAATTATTGGATACGATTAGACAGCAACAGGGGATGATTTTTAAGTATGTGAAAGTGGAGGGGAAATTTATTCACACTTTAGCTGACGGTGAATTAATGTACCGATTTGGTTTACTCTCTGAACAAATTGTCGGGAAGGAACTTAAAGACTTTGCTGCGGATATGGACATTAAAACGAAGACTGAATGCTATCAGAGAGCGTGGGATGGGGAAGATCAAGTCTCCTATCTTGGGGAAATCAATGGAATTTCTTATATCGCCTCGCTTAGACCTGTGATTAGAGGGGGACAAGTCGTTGAGGTGATTGGCTCATGCGTTGACATTACAGAAAGAATAAAGGCGGAGGAAGCTCTTAAATTAAGTGAATATAAGTATCGTTTAATTGCCGAGAATATGTTGGACTTAGTATCGGTTTGGGATGTTGCTGGCAGACTCATCTATGCATCGCCTTCTCATGAAAGGATTTTAGGATTTTCTCAGAAGGAATATGAAGGGAAAACGACTCCTCATTTAATTCATCCTGATGATTTTGAGCGGATTGAACAGTCCTTTCTTCAAATGTATTCTTCAAAGTCACCTGGATATTTGCAATTTAGAATGAAACATGCGAATGGGGATTGGGTTGATGTCGAAGCTCAAGGAAATCCCGTAATTGGTGAAAGCGGCGAGGTCGAACATTTTATCTTTGTTGGCCGTGATATCACGGAGAAAAACAGTTGAACTATTGAAAGGAGAATCATTGTCATGAAACGTTTGTTGGATACAATAGAAGATAACGTTTTCGTTTTTTCTAGTATGTTTGACTCCATTAAGGATTTGGTTGTTTTGATGGAAGTGGATGATGGCTCTCTTCGCTATACCTATATGAACAGGTCGGCGTTACAGATCCATAATATGAGCGAAAGTGTATTTGGCAAGAAGATAGAGGAAGTTTTACCAGAGGAACAATCCAGGTTATTACTTGAAAAATATAAATTGATTCAATCCACGCAAAAACCAGTTGAATTTACTGAGGAAATTACTACTGAAACGAGTGTATTTATTGGTGAAATTTCACTTAACCCAATTGAAATTGAGGATGGTGAACGAAAATTTGTGGTGGCTATCGTTAGAGATATAACAGATAGAAAACAAAAGGAGTTGGAACTCAACATCAATCAAAAAAGATATCAATCCCTCTTTGAACATAATGGGGATGCCGCCTTTGAGTTTGATTTACAAGGAAATATCGTTCATATCAATGAAAGGGCTTCGGAAATCTCGGGTTATGATAAAATAGAGGTTTTGGGAAAATCTTTTATGCCATTCATTGCCGAAGAAGACTTGGAGCATACGTTTTGGCGTTTTAATGAGGCGCTAAACGGAAGCAATGAAGAATATGAAACATCGATTTATCATAAAAACGGACAGCGTATTCCCTTACATGTGAAAAGTATCCCAATCATTATTGATGGAATCCTTACAGGTGTTTATGGGATTGGTGAGGACATCACCTTGGAAAAACAGGCAAAAGAGGAGATTCGCAGAAAAACAAAAGAGTTGGAAGAAACGGAAAGGGAGCTTCGAAAAAGCCGAGAAAAATATCGGTTAATCACTGAAAATGCTTTTGACGTAATTGAGTTGCTCGATCCATCTGGTCTAGTTGAGTACGTTTCTCCCTCGAATGAAAAATTAATAGGTTATTCGGCTGCTGAATATATTGGACAGTCTTTTTTAAGCTATATTCATCCAGATGAAGTTTCCCTTCTAAAAGAAAAATTTAATGACATGATTGAAGGACATAATCCGTCCACTTCTGAAATTAGAGCCCGTCATAAAGATGGACATTATATTTGGATAGAGTCCAACACCGCTCCAGTTGTAGAAAATGGGGAAGTTCGCCAGCTGGTGACGATTTCTCGTGATACGACGGAAAAAAAGAGGCTTCAAGAGGAGTTGGAAAAGGCGGCTTTCTATGATTATTTGTCGGGATTGCCAAATAGACAGTTATTTCATGACCGTCTGCAAATCGCCATCCAACAGGCTGATCGTTCAGAAAAGAAAGTTGCGGTGATGATGCTGGATGGGAATAAATTCAAACAAATTAATGACACTTATGGACATGATGCTGGCGATGCTGTCATTGTTGAAATGGCCAAGCGTTTGAAAGCTTGTGTTCGAGATAATGATACCGTAGCCCGAATGGGTGGGGATGAAATGGCGATTATATTGCCAGAAATTGATTCCGTCAAAGTGGCCGAGCAGATCGCAGAACGAATCGTTCAGTCCTTTCAACAACCGTTTCATTTCCAAGACAAAGAAATACAAATGGGTGCAGGAATCGGCGTGGCCCTTTATCCAGATCAAACCTCCGACTATAAACTCCTTGTAAAATATGCAGACATCGCTCTATACGAAGCAAAAGACGCTAATAAAAGCGAGTTTAAATTTTACCGTCGTGGTGAGTCACAGTGAAACACCGGGACGGTTCTGCAGTTTCGCGTGGCGAGTCACAGTGACGCCCCGAATAATCTTGTTTCACAGGATGTTCCACAAAGCAGGGTTTTGTGTTCAGCTCTTAACAAAGTTAAATTTGGTGGTCTATTTTTGGCTAGTGGGAGAGTATAAGGGTAATAAGGTTTTTCTTTGGGCTAAATCAATCCTGTAGTGCAATTGTTATATTAAAATGTGGGGGTACAATCACCAGTGTACCGCAGCAAAATATACTATTTTTTAATTGCAAATTGATATACTGAAATATATTGTTGGTTTTTTATTTAAGGTTCGGCTGATATAACTGAATAATGGATAATGAATTCACTGCGTTTGAAAAATAAGCGGAAGAATTCCGTCTATTCTGGGAAATACCGATATTTCCTTAAAAATAAGGGGAGGTTTTCCGTTTATTTTATCTAAATCTTTGGATTTGGGCTTATTTAGAGCAGTTAACTGGAATATCTCCGCTTATATCGGCTTATTAAGCTTCCCCTATATACAATAGCAGGAAATTCTCCCCCTATTAATTCTCAAACCTACACAAAAATCCATACATAGAAGGCGAAATGGAATTTCGGTGTCAGTCCCCCGCTCAGATATAAGTGTAAAGTGTTAATGAGATAAAGCATTAGTTTGTTTCCCGTCACTAGTCACGCCATAATAAAGCGGAGAAACGGCAGAACCGTCCCCGTGTTCCACGAATCAAAAAAAGGGGGGATACGCCCCCTCTGTTACGGATCAATGTTATTTTAACAACGATTTTCGTTTGCTCCATCGACCAGTGGGGTCTGCCTCCCCGCTAAGCTAACCGGCCTCGTGCTTCCTTATTCTTCAAGCATGGGGATTCTTGTTTTATAGGTGTTGATGATTTGTCGATTGTGTTCTTCGGATCCAGCGATATTTCCACTTTTGAAAATAGGGGGGTGGATGTTGTTTTCATGTAACATTTGGACCGTTTCTACGATGATTCCGTTGGCAATGCTCATATTAACGATAGTAGATCCTGAGCCAAATGAGGCATTCGATTCATCTGATGTTATTAGCGCATCGCCGATTTCGATGTGATTATCAATGGAAAGATCGGCAACATCTGCTAAAGAATCTCCATTTTTATGACGAGATGGTTGGTTTTGGGCATAGAGATGGGAAGTAATCGCAATCACGAAAGCTCCTTGTTGTTTTGCAATTTTCGCGACATCAATCGGTACTGGATTTTTTCCGGAAGTTGAAATGACGATGACGACATCTTCTGGAAGAATCGTCACATTTCGCATAAAGTCTTCAGCGTAATCATTCATTTTTTCTAATTTCGAGGAGCGAACAGCCCCTTTATGAAGCATTAAATCTTCGATTAAGATCGGACTAATCGGAGCAAGTCCTCCTGCACGATAAAATAATTCTTCGCCAATCATATGTGAATGACCACAGCCAAACACATGAATGATGCCATTGTGTTGAATGCTTGCTGCCAGCTTAGTAGCCGCAGCTTTGATTTTCTCCTTCTCCGTTGTTTCTACCAGGTCCAGTAAATTCTTTAGCTTATAAAAATAGTGATTGAACATGTTGACCCATTCCTGCTTTCATTCAATTTTTTCGTCGCATTTGAATCATAAATTTGTAGCGATCGGCGCGATAGGTTGATTTGACAAATTCGACGGGAGTTCCATCTTGAAGAAAGGTATTTCTTTGAATAAGCATAACCGGGGCTCCTGGCTGTATGTGTAAATATTGGGCTTCGAGCGGTTCCGCAATCGAAGATTCAATCGTTTGTGTGGCCTGTTCAATTTGTAAGTTAAGTTGTTCTTCCATATAAGCGTAGATTGACTGATTGACAATCTGTTCGGTGAGTCCTTTTATCCGATTTGCCGAAATATAATTCGTTTCTAAGGCAATCGGCACGTCGTCCGCCAAGCGAATTCGCTTGATTTCATAGACCGGCCCATATTCTTGAATCTGCAGTTGATTGGCAATTTGCATCGTGGCCGGAATGACCTCGAAGTGGAGCAATTGACTGCTAGGTTTCATGCCTCGGGCGGTCATGTCCTCTGTAAAACTTGTTAAGCCTTGCAGCGGCTGCTCAATTTTCTTGTCAGCAACAAACGTTCCGCTCCCTTGGATCCGATAGACTAAGCCATTGTGCTCAAGTTGAGTTAAGGCTTGTCTTGCCGTCATCCGACTAATATGAAATGTTTCGGCGTATTCGCGCTCAGACGGAAGGGCTTCACCGGGCTGTAAGTCGCCATTCTCGATTTGTTTTTGAATTAGTTCGACTAATTGATAATAAATCGGAATCGGAGAATCTTTATTAATCATCTTATCTTCACCTGAATCCTTTCCACACAGATAAAAATACAGCTAAAAACACTACTTAAATGGCTACTTTTCCTAAAGCAGCCTCATCAGCAATAATTGTAACACAAGGGTGAGTTCGTAAAATAGATGCAGGGAAGTTTTCATTTATAGCTCCTTGTAAAAGTTGTGATAACGCGTCTTGTTTGCTTTCCCCAGAAATCATTAATAGAATTTCTTTGCTTCTAATAATACTGGCAATCCCCATTGTAATCGCATGGGTAGGGACTTCCTCAAGGCTGGTGAAAAATCGTGCATTTGCTTCACGGGTGGAGGGCGTTAATTCGATCATATGTGTTTCCGATTGAAAGGAAGTTCCCGGTTCATTAAAGGCAATATGGCCGTTGCTGCCGATGCCTAGAATTTGGAGGTCAACGCCACCATGTTCTTTCAGGAGCTGTTCGTAGTCGCTACATTGCTGCTCGGGATTCTCAGTATCGCCAAGCGGAATATGAGTGTTCGATTTGTTAACATCGAGATGATTAAATAATTGCTCATTCATAAAATAACGGTAGCTATTGGGATGTTCACCTGAAAGTCCGATGTACTCATCTAAATTAAAGGTTTTGACCTTTTTATAGGAAGTGTGATTTGTTTGATGGTCATACACCAACTGTTTATATAGTCCAACCGGAGATCCGCCGGTTGCTAGTCCGAGGTTTATTTCCGGGTTGCGGCGTATTTTATCGATGAACATCTCCGCCGCTTTCTGGCTCATTTCATCATAATTTTTCACTTTTATCATCTTCATTGTTGTTCTCCTCCTTGATTATAAGCAAGTTTCCCACGACAAAATGTCATCGCTACATTTAATTGTTGATCCAAGATGACGATGTCAGCGTCTTTTCCTAGTGCAATACTCCCTTTACGATCGAAAACATTTAATTGTCTAGCAGGGGTGACGGAGGCCATTTTAATCGCCGCTTCTAGTGAGCAGCCGGTGAAATTCATCATGTTTTTCAAAGCATGGCCGAGCTTAAGAATACTTCCAGCAAGCGTTCCATCTTCTAAAAGTGCCTTTCCATCCGCAACGGTTACCTCTTGGCCGCCAAGATCATAAACACCGTTTTTTAAACATTTTGCCCGCATTGAGTCCGTGATGAGTATCAACCCTTTTTCATCTTTATTCTGAAAAGCAAGTTTCACCATTTCAGGTTGAACGTGAATGCCATCCGCAATGATTTCCGCTAGTAATTTATCGTGTAAAAAAGCAGCACCAACTACACCAGGATCACGATGATGCAAGGGGCGCATTTGATTAAATAGATGTGTGACGTGGTTCGCTCCGGCCTCGATGGCTTTGACCACTTCGTGATAAGTGGCGTCAGAATGGCCAATGGAGGCAATGATGTCATTCTCTATCAAATAATTGACCAATTCTAGTCCACCTGGTTGTTCCGGTGCTAATGTGACAATCTTTACCGATTGTTTCGCTAAGCTGTTCCACTTTTTGAATTTCTCAATGCTAGAATCAATGATAAAATCGACCGGTTGTGCTCCTGCTCTGACCTTATTTACAAACGGTCCTTCAAGATGGACACCGAGTACCTCAGCTTTTCCAGGCAATTGCTGTTGCTTGATATAATTACCCGCGTTGATGAGTGCCTTTTCAATCGCTGTAGTGGATTGGGTCATCGTCGTCGCTAAAAAACTGGTTGTTCCTTCTTTTGGCAATGCGATAGCCATAGTGGCTAATGCATCGGTTGTTGCATCCATGACGTCCGCACCATTCACACCATGTATATGGATATCGATTAGACCAGGAATTGCTTTAAAGGTGGAGGGAACCTCGATTACCTCGAATCCTTCTGTTGATGGTAGATTCTCGATGGACCCATAGCCAATTATTTTTTCGTCTTTTAATTGAAGATATCCAGTCGCTAGTATTTGATCTTCCGCATACAGTTGCATTCCGGTTAACAGAATCGGTTTGCTTTTATGATTCATCGTCATTCAACCCTTTCTAATGATGGCATTATCTTAGCATAGTAAGGTATAGTTGTCTATACCACTTAATGAAGTGGTGGTAAGGATACCTTGGAATTGCCTTCGTGTATGGTAATATTAACCGTAGTCTAGTGGATAACTGCGTTCCTTATTGGTATAGACAACTGTAGTGGTTGGATGATATGCTTTTTAAGTGTAACATCAGATTAATTTTAAAAAATGAATGGAAGCGTAGCATGACGGGGAATGTAAAAATAATGAATGTAAGGAGAGGATATTGATGTTTGGTCTATTTAAAAATAAAAATAAGGCAACAACGGTTGATGAGTTTATTATGCCCATTGAAGGTGAGATTATTGAGATTACTGAAGTAGAAGATCCTGTTTTCTCTGAAAAAATGATGGGTGACGGATTTGCGATTATTCCGTCGGCTGGTTCAGTGGTTTCACCTGTAGATGGGGAAATCATTAATGTTTTTCCATCAAAACATGCCATCGGAATTAAATCTGTGAAAGGATACGAAATTCTCATTCATGTGGGCATTGATACGGTTCAGTTAAATGGAGAAGGTTTCACTGCCCTTGTTACAGACGGAGAGAAGATAAAGCAAGGACAGGAACTTTTGCAGTTTGATTTAGAATTTATTAAGAAATCGGCGACATCTTCTGTTGTTCCTGTAGTCTTTACCGATTCGACAAAGGTGAGTGTGAAAAAGCTCGGGAAAACAGCACAAGGGGAAAAGGACATCTTGTCTTTTGAATAACTTGTCAGCGTGAATGTAACTACTTGTAGGGGATCTCTCCATCAAGTAGTTTTTTTATTGTTTACAGCCCCAGCGTCTAGCCCCTCGAGTCGCTTCGGTCTGTCTAATGAAGTCAAAGAACGACTTCATTAGACGGCCTTCCAGCGCTTGTCGGGGCTGACCAAGGCGCTTCCGCTTTTGTTCCTTTCAGAGCAATGAAAACATTTTCAGTGTTGAGTGTAGGATAATGAAAACCGGTGAAACCGGTTGCAACTCCATTGAATATCGACTGAGTGGGCTATATGATACGAGTGTAGGTTTAAGTGAGCTTACTCATACCACTTTAGAGAGAACATAAGGGAGGTAATATTTGATGAAGAAAGCTTTTGAAAAAGCTCAGCAATTTGGTAAATCGTTTATGCTTCCAATTGCGGTTTTACCGGCGGCTGGTTTGTTATTAGGGATTGGTGGAGCGCTGTCCAACCCGAATACGGTATCAGCTTACCCGTTTTTAGATATCGCTTGGCTGCAAGCTATTTTTACAATTATGAGTGCTGCCGGTAGTATCGTGTTTGCAAACTTGCCAATTATCTTTGCGGTGGGTGTTGCGGTTGGTTTAGCTCGTTCTGATAAAGGGACGGCTGGATTAGCTGCGATGATCGGTTATTTTGTTATGAATAGTGCCATCGGTGCCCTGCTTGCGATTTCAGGGGAGCTGGCTGAAGAGAATTTAGCTGGAGTAGGTCAGGGAATGGCCGTTGGGATTCAGACATTGGAAACGGGTGTATTTGGCGGGATTATCATCGGGATTGTTGCCGCTGCTTTACACAATAAATACAATAAAATTGAGTTGCCACAAGTGTTAGGTTTCTTTGGAGGATCTCGTTTTATTCCGATCGTTGTTTCGTTTACTGCGATCTTTGTCGGAGCAGCGCTCTTTGTCATTTGGCCTTATTTCCAACAATTTATTAATCTGTTGGGCGCGCTTGTGACAGGCACAGGAGAAATTGGTACGCTGTTGTATGGGTTTATTTTACGGATGCTTGGGCCGCTTGGTTTACATCATATTTTCTACCTTCCATTTTGGCAAACGGCTCTTGGGGGTACGATGGAAATTGGCGACAGATTAATCAGCGGTACGCAAAATATTTTCTTTGCGCAGTTGGCTGATCCGTCCACCGAGCAATATTACGAAGGTGTATCACGATTTATGTCTGGTCGGTTTATTACGATGATGTTCGGTTTGCCGGGTGCGGCATTAGCGATTTATCATTGTGCCAAAAAGGAAAACCGAAAAGTGGTTGCGGGAATTCTGTTATCAGCAGCATTAACTTCCTTCTTAACAGGGATTACTGAACCGCTTGAATTTAGTTTCTTATTCGTTGCGCCACTTCTGTATTTAGTTCACGCAATCTTTGATGGATTTGCGTTTATGATGGCTGACATCTTCAATATTACTGTTGGACAAACATTCTCAGGTGGATTTATTGATTTTATTCTATTTGGAGTTCTTCAAGGTGTTGATAAAACGAACTGGATATATGTATTGGTTGTCGGGATTCCATGGTTCTTCTTGTACTATTTTACCTTTAAATTCTTAATTCGTAAAAAGAACTTCAAGGTTCTTGGCCGTGAAGATAAGGAAGACACCGTAGCAGAGCAAGTTTCTGCGACAGACCGTGCGAAAACAATTGTTGAAGGATTAGGCGGCGCGAATAATATTGAGATTGTTGATTGTTGTGCAACGCGACTTCGGGTCACGATTAAAGATGAATCATTGGTTCAAGACGAAGTCATCAAACAGACGGGATCCAAAGGGATTGTTAAAAAAGGAACGGGTGTTCAAATAATTTACGGACCTCAAGTGACGATTGTGAAAAACGAAGTGGAAGAGTATTTAGGTGAGTGATAAATAAGATTTCATAGTAAGGACGTGTTTGGATATGCATCAAGTGTTAGAACAGATTGAAAAGGGATTAATTGTTTCCTGCCAGGCTTTAGAAGGGGAACCGTTACACAGTTCTTTCATTATGGGGCGTATGGCAGTAGCTGCAAAAGAGGGCGGAGCGGTTGGCATTCGTGCCAACTCCGTTTCGGACATTGTCGAAATCAAAAAACAAGTAGAACTGCCGGTCATTGGCATCATTAAACAAGTGTACGGGGACCATCCAGTCTTTATTACCCCTACGATGAAAGAGATTGATGCCTTAGCAGAAACGGGTGTCGAGATCATTGCCACAGATGCGACGAATCGACTCCGACCTGATGGCTGTGATTTAGTGACATTTTATAAAGAGGTAAGATCCAAGTATCCTGATGTCTTGTTGATGGCGGATGTCTCTTCGGTTGAAGAAGCGATGTTTGCCGATGAGTTAGGGTTTGATATTGTGGCGCCGACGTTGTATGGCTATACAGAGGAAACAAATGGATTGAAAATTGATGATCATGATTATGACGTCATAAAACAAATTGTGGAAAAAGTGACTAAAGCAAAGGTTTTGGCAGAAGGAAATGTTGCGACGCCAGCAATCGCACGGTCCGTACTAGATTATAATGTTCATGCGGTCGTTGTAGGTGGCGCGATTACAAGACCACAGCTGATCACGAAAAAATTTGTTGAGGCATTGCAAGATTAAGGGGGATTAAAGGCTTCGCGAGGGGCATTATCCTCGTCAAGCTAGATTAATGCCGACGGAACTTTTTAACCCAGGCGGTTTGCTTGGGTTATTTTTTGTGCAAAAAACAGATGGGGTCTGTTTAGTTAGTGCTTCATTGGCTGCAGTTGTTATATTTTTGCCCTTTTTAATGAAGAATAGTGGTATCGACGTGTATAATTGACGAATGGATTATCAGGTACAATGAACATATGAATTTTTGGTACAATGAACATATGAATTTCGAGTATAATGAACGAGTGAATTATTCTAAAAGAGGAGCAAAATATGGAATATCTCGGTGAGAATCTGATCCATGGAATCGTATGTAGTATGGAGAAATTTACTAGTTCTGAGGCAGAGCTAGCAAAATATATTATAGCCAATTCAGATGAAGTCAGCCAATTATCAATTAGTCAAATTGCCAAAAAAATTCATGTTTCGCCAGCCACAATTACTCGTTTCTGCCAAAAAATTTCGTTTTCAGGATTTAATGAATTTAGGCACGAATTAAAACGGTATATTGACTTGCGAAACAAACCGACTACGACGAGTGACATCAAGGAAATTGATTACTTTTCTAACCTTTATCAAAACCATTTAGAGATCATTGAAACGACCTTTCGAAAAATCACGTATCGGGATATTCAACAAGCCGTTGCGCTTTTAAATCAGGCTAAGAAGGTTCATGTTTATGGAATAGGCAACTCTGGGATTGCGGCACAAGAGTTTAAATGGAAGTTTTTTCGAGTGGGTGTCAATGTGGAGTCGATTACCGATCCACATCAAGCGGTAATGGACGCAGCATTAACGACGGAAGACAGTTTAGTGATTGGAATTTCGGTTTCGGGAAAAACAAAAGAAGTCATCGATGCGGTTAAAATCGCCAAGCAACAAGGCGCAACCATTTTAGCAATCACCAGTGAAAAAGCATCGGAACTCTCCCAGTTAGCAGATTTACCCCTATTAGTCATGAGCAAAAATAGTATGCATATGGCCCAGAACATCTCACCAACCTTACCACTCTTCCTGTACTTTGACCTAATTTACACAGAACTCGTAGCAAAAGACTATATCAACCGAATCCAAATACGTGAAAAAACCCTAAAATCCTTAAAAGGAGTCTGGTCAGAGGGGTGAAACACCGGGACGGTTCTGCCGTTTCACTCCATTGGGGTCTGACCACTGGCCTTGCATCACCAATAGAAAAAAGAAGTAATCGCCCACCGCTCCGACCAAAGAGTTGGGTAATTACTTCTTTTGTGTGAAACACCGGTGAAACACCGGAACGGTTCTGCCGTTTCACTAATTTTTAACAATTTAACTTGCCGACTTTAATTTACCACGAACCTAAGACCAGTGGGAGGCCAGTGGGGTCTGACCCAATGTCATCAATGGCATCGGTTTTAGTTATCACTCATTTTCACAAAGCCTTCGCCAAAGACATCCCTCACATCCTGGACAGTAATGAAGGCGTTTGGATCAATTTCTATAATGATTTTTCTCAGACGAGTAATTTCTTGTTTGCTGATAATGATGTACAGGATGTCTTTCTTTTGTTTCGAATAGAAACCATAGCCTGATAAGACCGTTACTCCCCGTCCCATCACTTCGTTCACTTTACAGGCAATTTCCTCATAATTATTCGATACAATCGTAATCGCCCGTTTTGAAGACAAACCTTCTATAATATAATCCATCACTTTCGTGGTAATATAGAGCATTAAAATCGTTAGCATTAAACCTTCTGTGCCTATGATAAACCAAGAGGCAAAGACAACAATAAGGTCGAAAAATAACAATGCATAACTTATATTCCAACGAAGGTATTTATGCGTAATTTTAGCTAGGATCGTCGTACCGGCGCTTGTCCCACCAGCACGAATAATCAACCCCAATCCCAATCCAGTAAGAACTCCGGCAAAAATACTATTTAACAGGACTTCATCCGATTGGATGGACCAGCCCTTAGTCAAGCCTAAGGCAACGGACAAGCTAACCGTCGCAATAATTGTGTAAATGGTCGTCGTTTTATTCAAAAACTTATAACCTATCAAAATGATAATCCCGTTTAAAATTAAACTGGTGATACTCGGTGCCCAGCCAAACAGATAATAGAGGATGATCGTAATACCTGTTACGCCGCCCTCCCCTAGATCATTAGGAATGACAAATAAGTTGATTGATAGCGCAAAAATCACTGACCCAATGATGACAAGGGAAATTTCAATTGCAATTTTTCTCATAAATGACCTACCTATGTTGAAGTTATGTAAAAGCTACATTCTAGTATAATATTTTCGACAATAATATCAAGAAACACCGGGACGGTTCTGCCGTTTCACTCCATTGGGGTCTGACCACTGGCCTTGCTCTCAATTCATTGTCGATATCTGCTCATAATTTGTAGATATTTCCCGGGAATTTTTGTTGGGATTTGAAAATATTTAGTGTTAATAATCGAAAAAAGGAATTTAAGTATAAATGCATTTGACTCTAATTTACCCGTTGATGTGATAAAAAATAGGGAATAGAGTCGTAAGGGGCAATTTTCTATATTGGGTCAGTTTCTGTGGACTCTTCTAATCTTACTTTTGCCTTGCAAAAAGTTTTTAACTGTATCGCCTAATGACTTGTCCGTATCGCGTAACGCTATAAGTGTTCCGATGTTTGAGCGAACAGTGATAGGTCAATTACTAACTTTCAAAACCTCTATCCATCGCTCTGAAATCTGGCTACAACATCGAACGTTTATTCCTGTATCTTCACTCCTTGGAAGAGAAGACGTGTTTATTCCAAAAGATATCATAACGCATTTCAGAACCTTCTTTCTTACATTTGAAGGGATGAGAAACGGCAGAACCGTCCCCGTGTTTCATTCAGGTTATATCGCTTAGCGATACGAATCAAAAAATGGGGGTGACACGCCCCCCTCTGTTACGAATCAATGTTATTTTAACTACGATTTTCGTTTGCTGCATCGACTTTATTTGCGAAATATGGAGAATAACCATCCCTTCTTTACTTTAGGCTTTTGTATCGCTTCTTCAAATCGTTTATTAAAATCATTTTGTAAACCCCATTCTTTTTTCTGTTCGTTCCGCATATCTTGGATTTCCTTTTGTAAGAGTTCACTTTTTTGTTTTTCTAATTGCAGTAATGTTTCATAATTGTTATTTTGTTGTTCTGCAAATTTTTCAATTTTAGCATTCGTTTTTTGGGTTGAGTTCCCAATAGTGGAACTTATAACGTGATGATCTTGCTGGAGTCGGGAGACGGTTGTTTTAAGCTGGGACATATCGTTTGTCAATCTGTCATTCATTTCTCGTGTAGCGGCGAGTTCATTGGCTAAAAACTTTAAGAATTCTTTTAATTGATTAGAGTCTTCTGGTAAATTTTCATATGTATTGGGTAGCGCTATCTCTATTTCATTAGATTCTTCTAATCTTTCTTTTTGTTGATGTACAAGGTCTTTGGCTGTATCGTCTAATGGCTTGCCCGTATCGCGTAACGCTTTAAGCGCTACGATGTCTGATTGAACAAAGATACGTCGATCACCATCTTTTAAAAACTCATATCCATTCCGTTCTAGGATTTGGCTATATTTCCGGACAGTGGGAGTTGCAATCCCTACTTCTTCTGCTACTTCCTTTGTAGAAAAAGCTAGTTCATTTGGTTGTATATCGCTTCGCATATCGAACCTCCTTCTCTATAAATATGAAGGTTTTCATTTATATTTGCAAGGGTATACAAAGAGCGTCACAAAGAGCGTCACAGTGACGCCCCGAAAAATCTTGTTTCACAGGATGTTCCACGGATTCTCCCCCTGCTGTAGAGTGGGTTTAATTACACCTTGAAACAGGGGGAAGGCTCTGCTTTCCCTCCCAATTTTACAGGCAAAATAGATTTCATGTTCTTCTTATATGATTATCCACATATCATTTTAAAAGAATCTACTAGTAGAATAGGCATCTTATAAATTTTATAAAAGGAGTGGTTCAGTGGTTAAAATGTCCGTACTTTTAAAGAAAAATCGCAACCTTTCGATCCCGGAGTTTCACAGATATTGGCTCAATGAACATTGCGATATTGCGATGCGTACCCCTTCTTGGTACAGTTATATCCGTAAATATGTGCAAACTCATACTCTGCATGAAATGTATGAGGACAATCCCCCGGCATTCGATGGTGTTGCGCAAGTTTGGTTTGATTCTTTGGAAAGTTACCAAAGCTGGGCGCAGCTTCCAGAACTAAGTGTAATCGCTGAAGATGAAGAGAAATTATTCGAGCGAGACAAGCTAGGTGGGCTCATCACGAATGAAAAGGAAATCCAGGCAGTTCCGGATTGGGAACAAAAGAGCAAAATAAAAGCGGTCGCTGTAATAAGAAAAGCGGCGCATCTATCTGTTGAGGAATATCATGACTATTGGTTGAACACTCATGGACCTCTAGTAAAAAACAGACCTTGGTGGAAACATTGCAACCGTTATGTACAAAATCATATTGAATACGATGCGTATCCTTCAGGTGAAGTACCGTATAACTATAATGGAATGGCTGAGTTTTGGTTCACCGACTATGCTGAATTTAAGAAATGGCAAGCTGCACTTGCCGAAGATGAAGTGGTCCTTGCAGATGAAAAAAAGTTTGTTGGTGAAGCAGAGTTTATCATTACAAGTGAAGTTCAAAAACAACCTGCGTCACAGTGACGCCCCGAAAAATCTTGTTTCACAGGATGTTCCACATGAGTGGATGAGCTTTCTTAATAGCTCATCCACTTTTGTAGTTTACTAGCATTTTTATTTAAATGAATTACTGGCAGATTGTCACAGTGACGCCCCGAATAATCTTGTTTCACAGATTGTTAGATTGTTCCACGGATTCTGCCCCTGCTGTAGAGCGAGTTTAAATACACCTAGAAAGGATTCTTAATTGTAATGAAAACTTCAGCTCCTCTAACGAAAAAGCCTCCTGATGAGAAGGTTTTACTTCGTGTGCAAGTTGGGACATTTTCAAGTAAGAAAAATGGAGAAGAATTGTTAGAAAAAATAAAGAAGGCAGGGTTTGAAGGGTATGTTAAGTTTGAATGAACCATCATATACTGGTGTTATCAGGTTAATATATACCACATTGTATAGTTCCAATTTTAGCATTAGTATTAAGGGGAATAATCACTTATAATGATGATATAGATTAAAAGTCATTTAGCGGAAGAAGTTTATTTATCGCTTATTATAAAAAGAAGGAAGGGGTGTCCTTCATGAAGATATATGTTAAGAATGATGATGGAAAAATGTATGAAGCTTTCCAAGTAGATGAAAACACCTATACGTTTAAAACGGAAACTAAAACATTCGAAATTTCTCTTTCAGAGTCGAGTGATGTACATGGTTTAAGTACAATGTCAGAGAAACAAAAAAAGAGAATGACAAAGGCAATTTTTTCAAATGATGATATTTTAGAACAATTAAGAGACGCTAGAAAAAATAGAGATAGCGACTTTTCGAATTATAGTGGGGATGAAATAGAATTCGATAAATTAGTGGATGAGATTAACAGTGACAGATAAAGAAATACACTATGATGTCATTTGGGGGCAAAAGGCAAGAGTGAAACTTGCTGAAATGAAACCATATAAAATTGGTCCCAAGTTGGTGTTCCGAAATTCTAAAAGTATTTTGTCAGTAAAACCACAGGAAAAAGCTTATGATGTTGTAGATTATCCGAACTTTGAATTTAACGGTTACTATTGGATGTATATTAACAATGTTATTGTCGTTTATGAAGTCCTAGAAGCAGAGAAAAAGGTATTAGTTGATGCCTGTTATTCTGCTCTAACAGGTTTTACTTTGCAAAGATTTTTTGGTGAACATGACACCGATCCACTATAGATTCTACAGCATACTTATTTTAAAAAAGTGTGCTTTTTTAAATTAGAGTTAGTCACAGAGTTAGTCACAGAGTTAGTCACAGAGTTAGTCACAGTGACGCCCCGAATAATCTTGTTTCACAGGATGTTCCACATGAGTGGATGAGCTTTTTTAATGGCTCATCCACTTTTTCTTTTTGTCACGAAGTGTTCAAATCTTATTGACTTGTTTGTGAACAGGTTCATAAAGAGTCCAAATTCCAGATGAATGAATTTATAATTACAACGTAAACGTGTTGATTATATTGTTATTAACTTATGGAACTTATTCAAATTCACACTAAATAAGACAAAGTGTTTATAGAAGAGAATTAAAAATCGGAAAACATTTACTGGAGGTAATGATTAATGAGTATGTTTTGTTTTCAATGCCAAGAAACCGCAAAAGGAACAGGTTGTACAATTGTTGGAGTATGTGGAAAAAAAGATGATTTAGCAAATATGCAAGATTTATTGATTTACACGATTAAGGGAGTAGCGATTGTAAACGCAATGGCTCGTGAGATCGGGATTAATCAAAATAAAGCAGATCACTTTATTGTAAATGGTCTTTTTATGACGATTACAAATGCAAATTGGGATAAGAATCGATTTTTTAAAACAGTAAGAGAAGGATTAAATATCCGGGAAGAAATTAAAGCGGCAATCAGAAATGCAGGGTACACTTTAGACAACAATAGCGATTTTGTCACTTGGAACGGTGAAACCGATTTTCAGCTTGAAATGAAATCTGCTTCTCAAGAAGTTAGTATTTTAGCTACAAGAGATGAAGATATTCGTTCTTTAAGAGAGTTAGTGACTTACGGTTTGAAAGGAATGGCTGCGTATTTAAAGCATGCGGAAGCTCTTAGCTACGAAAATGAAGAGTTAAATGCGTTTATGCAAAAAGCACTTACAAAGATTACAGATGATACAGTTGGTATGGAACAATTGATTGATCTTTCAATGGAATGTGGAAAGTACGGCGTGCATGCCATGGAGCTTTTAGATACAGCAAATACATCAACGTATGGTCATCCTGAAATGACGAAAGTAAATATTGGTGTACGTCAAAATCCAGGAATTTTAATCAGCGGTCATGACCTGAAAGATATGGAAGAGTTATTAAAACAAACCGAAGGCACGGGAGTAGATGTGTATACACATAGTGAAATGCTGTCAGCGAACTACTATCCAGCATTCAAAAAATATGATCACTTTGTCGGTAACTACGGAAATGCATGGTGGGAACAAACTCGTGAATTCGAGAGCTTCAACGGTCCGATTTTAATGACAACAAACTGTATTGTACTACCAAAGGAATCTTATAAAGGAAGAATGTATACAACTGGGGCATCTGCTGTTGAGGGTGTAACCTATATTCCTAAAAATGAAGATGGTACAAAAGATTTCTCCGTTATGATTGAGCATGCAAAGACATGCCAGCCACCGGTAGAAATTGAAAAAGGTGAAATTGTTGGAGGATTTGCGCATAATCAAGTGGCTCAAGTAGCGGATCAAGTTGTAGAGTCTGTGAAAAAGGGTGATATTAAACGATTCTTTGTCATGGCTGGCTGTGATGGCCGCCATAAGAGCAGAACTTATTATAAAGAGTTTGCCGAAGAGCTTCCAAAAGATACGATCATTTTAACAGCCGGTTGTGCAAAATATCGATACAACAAGCTGGAATTAGGTGATATCAACGGGATTCCAAGAGTACTTGATGCTGGTCAATGTAACGATTCCTACTCTCTAGTCATGACTGCATTGAGGCTGAAAGAGGCATTCGGATTAGAAAGTATAAATGATTTACCGTTATCTTATAATATCGCATGGTATGAGCAAAAAGCGGTTATCGTTTTCTTATCTTTACTTTACTTGGGTGTGAAAGATATTCACGTTGGACCAACATTACCAGCTTTCTTATCACCAAACGTAACGAACTTCTTAGTTGAGAACTTCGGTGTAGGCGGCATTTCTAATACAAAAGCTGACATGGAAATGTTCATGAATTAAGTCACAGTGACGCCCCGAATAATCTTGTTTCACAGGATGTTCCACATGAGTGGATGAGCTTTTTTAATGGCTCATCCACTTTTGTGTTCATTGCGCGGCCACAGTGATTCCACGAACTCCCCGAAAAATCTCTCTCACAGGATGTTCCACGGATTCTTCCCCTGCTGTAGAGCGAGATTAAATACACCTGGGATTGGTTTTCGGCAGGCCAGTGGGGCATGTGATTATTATTTGAAAACCTTGGAAATTTTTCATATGATGAAGCTAGGTTGGTAGCTTTGAAATGGAGGGGGACCTGAAACACGGGGACGGTTCTGCCGTTTCTCTATTATTTTCCAATTTAAAAGCGTCACAGTGACGCCCCGAAAAATCTTGATAAGTGAAAGTAGGTCGTTGTTACATGGAATATCAATTTACTGATAAAATACAGCCACAACAAATGGGCTTGGTCTCTGATTTTTTGAACTCTTTAAAAAGTGATGATGTTGAACTATTTTGGGAGTCATTATCGAGAGAAGATAAGGCCTATGTTTATGGTAGTTTTAGAGCATTGCACACGAACGGATTTGAAGATTTATCCATTGAAGACTGGAAAAAGCAAAGCTTTAAAAGGATAAAAGTCCAGTATAAGGAATACATTGGGGAATATGGTGTTGCTTCAATTGTTCGGTATTATAATAAGTTATTAGGTGATCTCTATTTGCAAAAGGATGTTAAGGATAATATCACTGATACAGCTGAAACAGAGAAAATGGGAATAAAGTTACCTATAGTGTTGCAAACCTGTTTAACTGCAGACGATGAAATTGTTGGTGAATGGAAGTTGGCTTTATTTGAATAATAAATCGAACAGGGGTGTGCGGTCACAGTGACGCCCCGAAAAATTTTTGGTCATTTGTTGCAGGAGTTTTAAGATGTTCGTCGAGTATAGTGATGTTATCGTTTTTTTAAATTTCCCCCTTGTATTTCTTCCTCTTGATTTCTTCCTAAGAATATCTCCTTTTATTTATCATTTCTTGCTTTTGCTACCCGAAGTTTTCTTTGCATTTCTTCCTATTATCATGATATTGATCGTTTCTCTCTATATAATGAGGCTAGTAGATGATGAATAAAATTTGAAATTTTGGCTAGAGTAGGGTCACAATGACGCCCCGAATCCATCAATGAAAGGAATTTTTTTGAAATGGATATTCAACACCTTAAATATTTCGTAGAAGTCGCTAAACAAAGGAATTTTACAAAGGCATCGCAAATTCTCCTCGTCTCGCAACCATCTATCAGTAAGATGATCAAAAGTCTTGAAGACGAGCTAAAGGTTACGTTATTAGATCGTTCAGAGCGACAACTTAAACTGACGGATGCAGGGGTTGTCGTTTATGAACATGCTTTGCACATTTTGCAGTCGGTCGAAGATGTTTATGCTTCCGTTAATGAGGTGGTTCAAGTCAAAAAAGGAACGATCAAATTGGGATTAATGCCTACAACCGGTGTACTGCTTTTTCCTAATGTACTTGCTGGATTTAAGAAAGAATATCCGCAAATTGATATCGAAATGGTCGAACACAATGCCAAACAATTAAAGCGGAAGGTAGAAGAAGGAGAAATCGATTTAGGAATTACCGTGCTGCCGGTCGACTCCGAGCCTTTCGAAACGATCCCTTTGTTTTCTGAAGAACTAGTTGTGCTTGTCGACAGTGAACATTGGCTTGCCGAAAGAGAGTCCGCCCGTTTATCCGAAATGAAAAATGAATCTTTTATCCTCTTAACAGAAGATTATGCCCTTCATGATGTGGTGACACAAGCATGTATCCAGTCGGGATTCGAACCAACCGTCGCTTATAAAAGTTCTCTATGGGATTTAATCGGTGAAATGGTTATAACGAAGTTAGGAATTTCGATCATTCCGCGCTCGATGGTGAGTCGATTTAATCATCGCAATGTCCGGGCAATTTCTATTTCAGATCCACTAATCGAGTGGGAATTAGTGCTTATTTTTAAAAAGAATAAATATCTTCCTTTTGCCGCCCGGACGTTCATCGAGTATATTCAGGCGAATAAACTTTAAGTTTCTATAACTTTTTCGCATAGTTTCTATAGTTTATATGTATTTTACGAATTGAAATCTGCTGAGTAGAATGAATATTAATTATTCATTCTCTTTGGAATGTTCATTTTATAACTGCTACTGGAGGATATGGCGATGATTGAAATAAAAACAGAATTAACAACTAATAAAAAAGTGAAGCCGGATATGAATCAACTAGGTTTTGGACAATTTTTCACTGACCATATGTTTATTTTAGATTATATAGAAGGAAAAGGGTGGCACGATGCCCGTATTGTCCCCTATCAATCCATTTCTCTCGATCCAGCGGCAAAGGTTTTCCATTACGGTCAATCCGTATTTGAGGGGTTAAAGGCGTATTTAACAGTCGATAAAAGTGTGCAATTATTCCGTCCAGAAAGCAACTTCAAACGGTTAAACGCGTCGAATGAACGTTTATGCATTCCTGCTATTGACGAGGGGCTTGCATTAGAAGCGCTCAAGCAATTAATCACAGTGGACCGTGAATGGATTCCAGACGAGCCTGGGACATCGCTTTATATCCGCCCATTTATTATCGCAACAGAGCGGTATTTAGGTATATCATCTTCGAACAGCTTCCAATTTATCATCATTATGTCTCCAGTAGGTTCTTATTATAAAGAAGGCATGAAACCAGTGAAAATCCTCGTAGAAGAGCATTATGTACGTGCTGCCCTCGGGGGTACGGGTGAAGCAAAAACTGGCGGAAACTATGCTAGCAGCTTGAAAGGACAAGAGATCGCAAGCAAAGATGGATATTCGCAAACGTTATGGTTAGACGGAAAAGAAAACCGTTATGTGGAAGAGGTAGGGAGTATGAATGTCTTTTTCAAAATAAACGGAACCGTCATCACACCTGCGTTAAATGGGAGCATCCTGCCAGGAATTACGCGAGATTCGATGATTCAATTGTTAAAAGCAAAAAATATTCCCGTCGAAGAGCGCCGAATTTCAATCGACGAGGTGATAGCGGCATATCATAACGGAACGTTAGAAGAGGCATTTGGTACCGGAACAGCAGCAGTCATTTCGCCAATTGGTGAATTAAAAGCAAAGAACGACAGAATCATCGTCAACAATGGAAAAATTGGCGAAATCACCCAAATGCTTTACGATACATTAACAGGCATACAAAACGGCTCCCATGAGGATCCGTTTGGTTGGACCACGTCACTGTGACGCCCCGAAAAATCTTGTTTCACAGAATGTTCCACGGGAGAATTAATAGGCGGAGAATTTCCCGCTAATGTATATAGGGGATGCTTAAGAAGCGGATATAAGCGGAGAAATTCCGCTTAACTGCTCTAAATAAGACAAAACCCAAAGGTTTTGATCATATAAACGGAAAAACTCCCCTTATTTTTAAGGAAATATCGATATTTCCCAGTTTAGACGGAATTCTTCCGTTTATTTTTCAGACGAAGTGAAATCAACATAAAGTTCTAACACAGGGAAGGTCATTTTTGCCTTCCATTTTTCACATTTGCGATAGATAACGGAACTCGGTTTATTAACTTTCTCTTTTTTGGTGGTTTCGGTGGACGGTTGAGGTGACTGTCTTCCGGTGGCTGGCTTTACGTCACTGTGACGCCCCGAATAATTTTTCTATTAATCACTTTATCTAGCCAGTTGTCCAAGCAACTCCATTTAATCTGAATAATTTAAAAGAAAACTGCGCAGACGGGAGCCATGGGAGGTTCATGGTGCGCGCTTTGTTAAGAAAGTGCCTTAAACGCGAGCCATGAAAGAGCTCATAGGGAGCATTTTAATAAGAAAGGTTTTAGAAAGGATCGCTACGATATGTTTATAAAATGGATTACGGGCCAAAGGGACAATCGAGTTTATTTGGCTTTGCAAACAGCAAATAAATATCAGATTTCTGGAGGGTTGATGACATTTCAATTCGGCTCTTTTGAACAAGAAATAGATGTTCAAATCGTTTCAGATTTTCCTGAAGACAGAATTGGACTGCCTCTGCATTGGACCAGTCATCTAGCCATTCCAGACATATCCTATGAACTTAAAAAAGTGAATAATACTCTTAAACTAGGGCCTGTTATTGCTTTCATTGTTTTTTCTAAGTTAAACGAAATGACTCCCTCAAAGCTTAATAGCTACAAAGGATATTTCTATGAATATGCTAAAATTAATGGCTTCATTTATCTATGTGCTTGGAACACTATTGATACGAAAAGGAAACAAATAAAGGGCTATTACTATGACTGTTATGAAAAAGACGACAGCAAACGTTGGAAATTCGGTATGTTTCCATATCCAAACTCTGCCTATAATCGAACTGCCATGCCAAGGGCTGTTTTTTATGATTTAGTAGATACTATAGGAGATTGTGTCTTTAACAGCTATTCCAACGGTTCCTTTAATAAGTGGGAGCTTTGGAAACGATTATCGCCAGTAGAGGAACTGTACCGTCACCTCCCTGCTACGGAGCAGTTAACTGATCTTCCTTCCTTAGATAACATGCTCAGAGCCCATCAATCTGTTTATTTAAAACCTTCAGGCGGTACATTATCCAAAGGGATAATGAAGGTAATGAAAAGCCCAACTGGATATCTCATTACCTATCCCGAGCGAAAAAAAGGGAAAGGGCCTGTTCTAAGACATTTGGATAGAAAAGAAAGCATTGACCAATGGTTTAATAAGCTCAAAAGTAAAAAATATCTTGCCCAGCAAGCGATAACGATGAATAGATACAAAAACAAACCAATTGATTTTCGCGTTATCATGCAAAAAAACGGGGCAGGACAATGGGAATGTCCTGGAATATTTGGGAAGTTTGGCAAGAGCGGCAATATTATTACGAACTTTACTCGGAATGGTTTTATACGCTCAGGAATAGACACCTTAAAGATTGCCTTCAATATGAATGATCAACAGGCTTTGAAGAAAATAGAAGAACTAAAGAAGATTGCTTTTCGAATTTGTCAGGTGTTTGGCGAATATGGCAATTATGGAGACTTAGGAATGGACCTAATGGTAGACCAAGATGAGAATATCTGGATTCTAGAGGTCAATACACTTGATACGTATCACCGATTTCCTCTTCATATGGGTGATCGCACTCTTTATAAAAAGATTGTCACATCGCCCTTTCGGTATGCTAAATATTTGGCTGGCTTCACGTCACTGTGACGCCCCGAAAAATCTTGTTTCACAGGATGTTCCACGGGAGAATTAATAGACGGGGAATTTCCCGCTAATGTATATAGGGGAAGCTTAAGAAGCGGATATAAGCGGAGAAATTCCGCTTAACTGCTCTAAATAAGACAAAATCCAAAGATTTGGATCATATAAACGGAAAAACTCCCCTTATTTTTAAGGAAATATCGGTATTTCCCAGTTTAGCCGGAATTTTTCCCCTTATTTTTCAGACGTAGTGAAATCAACATCTAGTTCTAACAGGGAAGGTCATTTTGTATTACATTTTTAATATTTTGCGATAGTTAAAGGAACCCGTTATTATTATCTTTCTCTTTTTGGTGGTTTCGATGGGCGGTTGAGGTTGATTGTCTTCCGGTAGGAGAAAGGTGAGGGTATGACTGATTGTCACAACTAGAAAAAATAACTGGCCCGTTTGTGAATCTGGAGGAACCACTCCATGCAAATCCATTGACAATTATAACCCACCACCAACGTTCTAATAGGAAGTTGGTGATGGGTTATTGTGGTTGATGTATAAGGTTCACCCTAGGGAGAACAGTACCTAGCACTTAAAAGAGTCTATAAATACTCTTGAATCCGGTCCCTGGTTGCTTCGAGGTCACGGAGGATGTCTTCGCGTTTTTTTGCCAATAGTCTTTCGCTTGGCCCAACGATGCTTAACGATGCAATGACCCTATTATTATAGTTGTAAATCGGGACGCCATAGCTGGCGACATCTTCATCGATTTCACCGACCGTAAAGGCGTAGCCTTTGTCGCGAATCTCGCTTAAATCTTTTTTAAGTTCATCGATATCTAATATCGTCTTTTCGGTATGTTTCTTCACAATGTTTTTCGCGAATAGTTGATTGACGATGTCTTCGTTTAAAAACGCTAATAACGATTTTGCCGAAGCCCCACCGTACAAAGGGAAGATCTGACCGACCTCAGCTGAGACTTTGATGCTTTCACTTGAATTCGCTGCGGCAAGGCAAATGCATTGTAAATCCGAAGAGACCATCAGTAGGGAGGTTTCCCCTGTTTTTTCCGTTAACTCTTGCATTAAAGGATAGGAGACAACCGTAATATTGGTGTCCATACTGACAATCTTTGAAAACTTTAAGAACTTATATCCTAGCCGATAACCACCATCATGTTCATCCATTAAATAGCCCTTTTCCTTTAGCATCCGCACTTGACGATAGACGGTGCTCTGCGGCTGATTTAATCGTTTCGCCATTTCCGGTACAGTTAACTTCCTAGTATTTAAATCGTATAAGTCTAGTATTTCTAGAGTTTTCATTGTACTCATCGGTTTTCTACTCTCCTATATCCCTTTTTGGAGCCCTTTCCTATCAAGGAAAGGGTAAATGATTTCTTATTTGCTAAAACTTTGGTCGAAATGCAATAGAGCATTTCCCAATGCTTGCATTCCTTTGGCAACTTGGTCAAAATCGGTCCATTCTTCTGGACAATGGCTTTTTCCGTCTTTACTTGGAACGAAAATCATTCCAATTGGCGCAATCCTTGCAAGCTGGTTGGCATCATGGCCAGCCCCGCTTGGCAGCTGCAACGTCTTGCCAATCTCTTGACAACTCTTCTCGATTCCAGCTCGCACTTCATCAGCAATGATGATCGCATCTGACTCGGATAGTTTATCGATTGAAATCGTTAAGTTCCGCTTTTCTCTAACGGCCGCAATCGCCGTTTCGATTTGGGTAACCATTTGATTGATGACATCCGTGCTTAAGGAGCGCAGCTCGATATCAAAGATTACTTTCCCTGGAACAACATTGGCGCCATTCGGTTCATTAAACAAACGGCCAACCGTTCCGACGACTTGCTCGTCATACGTTTGATTGGCAATCTTTTCAACGGCTAACACAAGTTCTGATGCTCCTGTTAGGGCATCAAAGCGCATGTTCATCGGCGTCGTTCCTGCGTGATTCGGCTGGCCATCCACGGTTACGCGATAGCGTTGAATACCGACAATTCCAGTGACAACCGCAAGGTCATGCTGGGTTTGCTCCAATACCGGACCTTGCTCAATGTGTAATTCTAAATAAAGCGCAACATCGCCATGTTTTAACGCTTCGCTTGAAATCTCCTCTGGCCGGCCGCCAGCAAGTTTAATTCCTTCTGATAAAATAAGTCCGTTCGGATCTTTTCGATTCAGCATCTCTTCGGAAAGATTGTCAACCATTCCACGGCTGCCGATTGTCGAAATGCCGAACTCACTTGGTTCTTCAGCGGTAAAATCAACGATCCACAATGGGTGCGACAACTCGATGTTTTTCTCCTTGAGTTGGCGGGCAATTTCAATTCCCGCCAACACACCGATAATTCCATCAAAGCGACCGCCGCCAGTGACCGTGTCCGTATGGGAACCGATGACTATCGGGGCGAGATTCGCATTTTTTCCTTCACGTTTGCCAATTAAGTTTGATGCAGCATCAATCTGGACATGAAGCCCAGCATTTTCCATTTCACTAGCTAGCCATTGGCGGCCTTGGGCATACCATTCAGTAAACGGTCGTCTTGTATAGCCTTCAACCTCTTTATTAATCATTTCTGCTAGCGTGAGAATATCCCGTTTCATGCGCTCATCATTTTGCTCAAAAATAGTCATCTTCTACACCTCCCGGCTATGAACGGCACGGATAAAAGTACCATCGCCCGGTTGTCCCGTTACTTCTTCATTAAAAATTTCTTGTCCGCGAACGAACGTCTTTTTAATTTTACCATGCATTTCCATGCCGTGATAGGGGCTCCAGCCAGCATTTGAATGCTGCTCTGCTTCATCTAGCGTCCAATGCTCCTCAGGGTTGAGAACGACAAGGTCGGCATCGTAGCCAATGGCGATTTGACCTTTACGGTGTCCTAATCCAAACCGCTTCGCCGGATTTTCACTTAGTAGTTTTACTAGCTGGAGGATGGAGACTTTTCCTTTCGCCACTCCTTCACTATATAAAACGGGTAAAAGGGCTTCAACACCAGGAGCACCTGAAGAATTGTCAAAAATGTTGTCTGCTTGTTTTTTATCAATGGTCCATGGCGCATGGTCGGACGTGACCATATCGATTTGGCCTTTTGCGAGCAGTGTCCATAAGGCTTCCTTATCTTCTGCCGAACGCAATGGCGGGTTAATTTTTCCTTTTGCTTTTAAACGAGACATATCCTCATCCACGAGTGTTAAGTAATGCGTGCACGTTTCTGCTGTCACATTCGTTCCTTGACTTTTATAGTACTCTACTAAGTTAAAAACACGTGGGAACGTCGTATGGTAGAGATGCAGCTTTACATTTGTATCGTGAGCAAGTTCAAGCACGGTTAAAGCAGCTGTCGACTCGGCAACTTTCGGGCGGCTCTTGCAGTGGGCAACAGGGTCAAGGCCTTCACTTGCGTACTGATCGAGGTATTTGCGTACAATCGAATCGGTTTCACAATGAACGCCAACAGGTCGTCCCGTTTTTTCGATTTCCTGGAACGCCTCATGAAGCGTTCCCTCATCAATCTTTGGGAAACGAGTAGAATCGGTGTTAAATAACGAAACTTTAAACCCACAAGCTCCAGCTTCAGCTAAAAGTGGAATTTGGTTCAAACCGTCTTTCGGAGCGATTGTTGCCAATAAAGCAACATCGACGACGGCTTCTTTTTCCAAAAGCTTAATTTTTTCTTCAAAAAGCTCTTGGCTGCAAATGAGTTTATCGGCATCGTATGGCATTTCAATAATCGTTGTCACACCGCCTGCTGCCGCGGATTTTGTTGCCGCGGTAAACCCTTCGCTCAATGCGCTATAACAATGAACATGGGCATCAATCCCTCCAGGTAAAATATATTGACCGCTGGCGTCAATAATTTCAGCACCGTTCGGTTCTTTTGAAATCGACGTAATCTTTCCGTTTTCCACGGTAACATACGCATCAAACAAAACTTCTGTTGGAAGGACAAGATTGCCTTTAATCGAAAAGCTCTGATTCAATGTTTTTCTCTCCTCTACTGATTTGAATTATTTAAATAACTCAACTAAGAACAAGCTTAGTTGCGGGATATAGCTGATTAATAACACGTTGATGACCATGACCGCTAAGAAAGGCAAGATCGCTTTTGCAATGCCCTCTAATTTGATATTGGCAATCTGACAAGCAACGAACAGATTGACTCCGAGCGGCGGTGTACACATACCAATCGCTAGGTTGACGATCATGACCATTCCGAAGTGAATAGGATCAATGCCAAGCATCATCGCTGCCGGTGTTAATAATGGCGCTAAAATAATAATGGCAATACTGCCGTCAAAGAACATCCCTACGATTAACAATACAATGTTGATAATGAGCAAAAAGACAATCGGTGAGGTTGTAAGATCCCCAAAGAAGGCCGCGATTTTTTGTGGAACCCCTTCGCGCGTTAAAATATAGCTGAAAATCCCCGCTGTCGAAATGATAAACATAACGATTGACGTCGTAATCATTGATTTTGTGAAAATGGGGATTAAGTCTTTAATTTTAATCTCCTTGTATACAAAGATTCCGATTATAAACGCGTAGGCAACCGCAACTGCTGACGCTTCTGTTGGCGTAAAGATTCCACCGTAAATTCCGCCTAAAATAATGACAGGCATCAGTATCGCTAAAATTGCGTCTTTAAACGCCGCCGATACTTCGCCTTTTGGAATATTCGAATCTCCTTTATAGCCGCGCTTTTTCGAGATAAAATAAACGACGATCATTAAAGAAAAAGCAATCAACATCCCAGGAATGACCCCGGCTAAGAATAAGTCACTGATGGAAACACCTGTCGCAACTCCGAAGAGAATCATCGACACACTTGGCGGAATAATGACCCCTAGTTCACCGGAGATTGCTTGCAAGGCACCAGCATAATTGCGGTCATAGCCTTTCTTTACCATCGCCGGAATCAAGATCGATCCGAGTGCGGCCGTTGCGGCAATCCCTGAACCGGAAATGGCAGCAAAAAACATCGAAGTCACGACGACCACCATTCCTAAGCCGCCCGTAAGCCCGCCAACTAAGGAATTAGCAAAGCGAATTAGGCGCTTGGCAATCCCGCCATGCTCCATTAATGTGCCCGCTAAAATAAAGAACGGAATCGCCATTAACGTAAAGGAATCAATCGAAGTGAAGGCTTTTTGAGCAATGGATTGCAGCGGAATGTTTCCGGCAAAAACGATGGCAATAACTGAAGAGAGTCCAAGAGCAATCGCAATGGGAAATGATAACACTAAAAAAACGATTAGACTGATTAATAGAACAAAGGTCATTTAGGAGATCCCCTCGCTTTCTTGAGGAGTTTTATTCAGGATGAGTTCAAACAATACAGCTACTGCATTTAACAATAAGGCCGCCGATCCAACCGGGATCCCTAAGTAGGGAATCGACATCGAAATCTGTAGAGCTGGCGACTTTTGAAATTGAACATTCCCCATCATTTGAATCCCCATGACAAATAAAATAATGAAGAAAGTAATCGCACCAAGAAAGACGAAGATTTTCAGTTTTCTTTTTAAAGGTGTCGATAGTTTCTCGGCAACAAACTCAAGCGCAATTAAAGATTGTGTTCGAAGCGCAACCGCCGCCCCTAAAAAAATCGACCAAACCATTAAATATCGAGACAATTCTTCCGCCCAGTTAAAAGCTCCTCCGAAAAAGAACCTCAAGATTACTTGAGTAAAAATAACAATTGCCATAATCGCTAAGAAAACCCCGATAATCACCTTGATTCCCTTGTTCATCACATCAACCATTTTGATAAAGTGCGTCATCTGCATTCCCCCCTTATACTGAAGATTTTAACTTTTACAATATAGGCATTTATTTTTTAAAAATGAAATCAAGAAGGCAAGGGTGTCTGGCACCACGATACTATATCTAGTTAGAAGTACGAATCACTCTAGCTATAGTGTTTCTTTGTTGATGCCAGACACCCTTATTGGTCAGACCCTTTGATTGGTCATTTCCTTATTGAGCTTCTCTAGGTTACTCTTCTCGCTTCTATCAATTTTCTCTTATTGAGCTTCTCTAATCTTGTCGTGCAGTTCACCGAAATTGGAAGCGTGCTTTTCATAGACAGGCTGAACGGCCGCTTTGAACGGTTCTAAATCAGCGTCTTCAATAATTTCCATGCCATTTGCTTTCGCGGTTTCTAAATATTCTGCATTTAGCTCTTGAACGAATTGACGTTGGTGCGTACCCGCTTCTTTCGCTGCTTCTAATAGAATCTGCTGCACATCTTCTGGAAGGGAAGTAAAGCTTTGGTTATTCATGAGGATCATTCCAGCAGAGTACATATGATTCGTGATTGTTAAATATTTGTGCACATCATAATAACTGTTTGGAATTAACACCGCTAATGAGTTCCCTTGGCCATCGATGACCCCTTGTTGAGCCGAGAGAAAAAGTTCACTGAAGGCAATCGGTGTTGCTGATGCACCTAGAGCATTGGTTGTATCAATTTGGACTTGGTTTTCTTGTGTTCTAAATTTTAACCCTTTCATATCTTCAACCGTTCGGATTGGTTTATTGTTTGAAACAAGATGATAAGAGCCATTGTCAACCCAGTATAAGTTCTTTAAATTCACACTTTCTAGCTGAGCATTGATTTCTTCGCCAACAGGACCATCGAGAACGTCCTCAGCATGTTTATGGTCATCAAATAGGAAAGGGAAATCTAGGGCATTTACTTTGTCTGCGAAGTTACCGACAGGGCCTGTTGAAACAATGGCAATATCCAATAGCTGACTTTGTACAGATTCCGTCATTTCGCGTTCTGCACCTAATTGTGAGTTAGGATGGTTGTTGATCACGATTCTGCCATCGGATTTTTCATCAACTAATTCAATAAACTTCTTTGCCCCTTCATTTAAGTGGGAATCGATACTACCACCATGACCTAACTCAAATGTGAACGCGTCTGAATCATTTGAGTTTGACGCGTCTCCAGAGCATCCAGCCATAAACAATAACGCCGAACCTATGATTAAAGAGCTTTTCAATAGTTTTTTCATCTCTTACACTCCTTTTGGTTATTTTTGGTTAATTATCATTTAGTGATAATCGGTTATCATTTATTGATATTTTACATTAGGATATTTATGTTAAGCAAGACTTTTTTTGTTCAATTTTCGGAAGATTAATTGTTTTATCGACAACTGACTCGTCTCATTTTTCCTTCTTTTCTAAAAATAAAAAAGGCTGGAACCTAGACGAATCAAGGTTCCAGCCTTTTTATTTTTATCGCATTAACGGGCCGTAATAGCCCGACTGATGGAAGTTTCACTGATATGAAAACTTTTTCAATTAAGCTTTGTAGCTCTCCAATACGTGTTTTAAAACATGGACACTTTGGACGCAATCGTTTAATGACGACCACTCTAATGGGTTATGACTGAGGCCATCCTTGCTGCGGACAAAAATCATCCCTGTTGGCACAAACTGGCCGGCAATCATGGCATCGTGGCCCGCGCCGCTTGGCAGAAGATATGGTTTGATTCCATTCGCATCAGCCGCAGCAGTCACTCTGGTAACAATTTCGTCTGGAAGCGGGACGGGCTCAACTTTAAGAAGTTCTTTCCATTGATAATCTAACTGATACTTGTGAGCGATTTTATTCGCGAGGTCAATGACTTTCGTGATGACTTCATCTCTTGTTTTTAATTGAATATCACGAATGTCTACGAACAGCGTTACCTCTCCAGGTATGACGTTGATCCCGTTCGGTTTCACCTCGATTTTACCTACCGTAGCAACTGCGGTGGAGCTAACCTGGCTCGGCAGGGGAGGGATGTGAGAAATGAGCTCTCCCGCGGCTACGAGCGCATCGGAGCGAAGATTCATGGGGGTATTGCCCGCATGACTAGCGACACCGGTGTAGGTGATCTCAAGCCAGCACGGCCCGGCAATCCCACTGACAATACCTACAGGAAGGTTTTCTTTTTCAAGCTGGAGCCCTTGCTCGATATGGACCTCGATGAAGGCTTTAATGTCCGCAACATTCCGTTTCGCAGTGAAAAATTGCTCCGTTGTCAGCCCGTTATCTTCAAGCACCTGTGCAAATTGCATGCCTTGGTCATCGGCTAGTTTCAGTTGCTCTTCAGCCGTGGCTAATCCAAACGCTGCACGGCTGCCGGTAAAGCCGTCATTAAAGCGAGAGCCTTCTTCATCAGTGAATATCACCACTTCATAGGGGTGATCAGGAATATAGTTTGATTCCTTCCACGCCGCCGCAACTTCAAGAGCGACTAGCACTCCTAAGACACCGTCAAAATGGCCGCCATTTGGGACGGTATCGACATGGGACCCTGACATGAGCGCCGGAAGTCCAGGGTTACGCCCCTCGATGCGCCCGAATACATTCCCGGCGCCGTCTTGTGTAACCGTCAGTCCAGCTTGTTCCATCCATTGAATGATCCGTTTTTTTGCCTGCTGTTCTTCTTTTGAAAACCCAATCCGGTGCGAGCCCCCATCACTAGTCAGGCCAATCTCGGCAATTTCCTTCATACGGCTTGCTAAGCGTTTACCGGAAACCCCAGCCAGATCCAACCTGTCACTATCGTAATTTTCTAGTAATTTTTGGTAAATTTTGTCCGTTGCATTAGTCATCAAACTTGTCCCTCCTCGAAACGAAACAATAATTAAGGCATTTTTCCATTAGTTTAGCAGATAGGTGAGGGGGAAGTCACTGTTTTCAGGGGTGCCCCCCGCTCAGCTCTTTGAGCTCTGGGGGACTTAACATTTTTGTCGCTACTGAACTAAACCAATGAAGCTCATACACTCATATGACCGAAAAGCTAGATGCTTACCCAAAACTATGACAGCAGGGGGGAATCCGTGGAACAATCTGTGAAACAAGATTTTTCGGGGCGTCACAGTGACGCTATTCAGAAAAAATCGATTATATGAATGTTGCAGGGTGGTTTTTTTGCTGAAAAATCTATAGAATGAATACAGTGAAAAAGATTCTGCTGATAGCTTGGACTTAAGGCCTCGACCCGAGGTATCGAGGTTTAAGTTTTAAATTGCGAATCTATAATGAAAATAAAAGATAGGTGGCGAAATGAATATGAGCAATCAAATGAAAGTTGGAATTGTCGGCTATGGCAACCTTGGAAGAGGAGCAATTGAGGCAATTAAGAAATGTTCAGACATGGAGCTTGTGGCTATTTTCACAAGAAGAGCACCTGAAACTCTTTCAATAAATGAGCCGAATGTAGAGGTATTACATATTTCCAGTGCCGAACAATATAAGGACAAAATTGATGTCATGATTTTATGCGGAGGTTCAGCAACTGATCTTCCAGAACAAGGGCCTTATTTTGCGAAAATGTTTAATACGATCGATAGTTATGATACGCATGCAAAGATTCCTGAATATTTTAGTGAGGTTGATCGCGCAGCAAAAGAGAATGGCAAGACTAGTATTATTTCTGTCGGCTGGGATCCAGGTTTATTCTCACTCAATCGCCTAATGTCAGAGGCGATTTTACCGGCTGGTGAAACGTATACGTTCTGGGGCAAAGGACTTAGCCAAGGACATTCAGATGCGATTCGCAGAGTAGAGGGTGTTGCAGCTGGTGTTCAATACACCGTACCAGTTGATGAAGCGATTGAAAAAGTGAAGAGTGGTGTAAACCCTGAATTATCTACACGTGAAAAACACCGTCGTGTTTGTTATGTGGTCGCGGAAGAAGGTTATGATACCGCAAAAATTGAAAATGAAATTAAAACAATGCCTAACTACTTTGCTGACTATGATACAGAAGTAAACTTTATTACAGCAGAAGAATTAAAGGAAAATCACTCAAAATTGCCGCACGGTGGATTTGTTATTCGCAGTGGTAAATCAGGGGAAGACACGAAACAAATCGTTGAATTTTCACTTAACTTAGATAGCAATCCGGAATTTACCGCAAGTGTACTAGTGGCTTACGCGAGAGCAGCTTATCGTTTGAATAAAGAAGGACAAGCTGGTGCGAAATCTGTTTTTGATGTTGCACCAGGACTATTATCTCCAAGATCTGCCGAGGACTTGAGAAGAGACTTATTGTAGTCGGTAGTCGTGAAACAGGGGGACGGTTCTGCCGTTTCCCTATTTTTTCCCAACTTAACTTTCTGTCGCTGATGCCCAGAATAAACTTGTTTCAAGGGAGAAAGGAGAGGTTATTTTACCTTTTCTATGAAACGCGAGAACCGTCCCCCTGTTTCCCCATGCTCTATCTTTCCCTAGCTCTCTGTGTATCTCTAATATTCTTCTGAACTGTGATCGCTGCGAACAAACTAAGAACAAATGCCATTGCGTAAAATCCCTTTTCGCTTAAAACAATACTGCCTGCATTGTATAAACCGATGGCCATTAATGAAATAGAAATAATAAGTGCAAGCCAACTAATCCCATAATAGATACTCGTAACTGGGATTCCCTCGTCTTTATCCCTTACTGCTTTTTGTAACGATACCGCTGCATACAGTCCAAAAATCAAAATTGCAAAGTAATATCCTTTTTCGTTCAGTTGCATAGATGCGTTAAACAGACCAATCAAATAAGACGTAACACCAATTAACAGTGCTGCCCAGGAAGCCCCTTTGAAAGCAGGGGTCGGTTCACCCTCTTTTCTTTCTAATTTGATATTTGAAGCATCTTGTTTTTCTTTATCTACTACAACCTCAACCTCATTATCATTAGACATTGCATTATCGCCCCCATCCTTTTCGCTTTTTTATTTGGAGCACCGCAGATACACTTGTAGAACTCCACTTATATTCATTATATAGAATTTTCGAATAATTAGAAGCGCGGTCACTGTGACGCCCCGAAAAATCTTGTTTCACAGGATAATGTTCCACGCGCAATTTTGGGGTCAGACCCCCGCTCAGCTAAAGTGTCCAGCGTTAATGTGTTAAAGTGATATTTTTAAGTGCGGGTTTAATGTTATTATTGATTGGTTTTTTGTTGATGTTCTTGTATGATAGACTTAATTGTGTTAACAGGTTATTTAACTAATAAAGAATAATTTGACTTTTACTATGAAATTAGAAGGAACTTATATATGGATAAAATCATTTCTTGGACGGCTGTCATTCTTTGGATGGCAGTTATTTTTTATTTTTCACATCAACCAGCTGCCGTTTCAAATGAGCTAAGTACAAGAGTGACAGAGACGATTGCCGAAAAGGTTGAAAAGATTGCTCCGAATATGGAGTTTAATGCAGGAAGCTTAAATCATACCGTAAGAAAGAATGCCCACTTTTTCAACTTTTTTGTGCTGGGCATGTTGGTGATGTTTGCCTTGAGGCGGTGCGGGAAATTTCAAGGTTATCGAAGAATTGGAATTGTCCTGACCATTTGTATTCTGTATGCCGTTTTTGATGAAGTTCACCAGCTTTTTATCCCGGGGAGAAGTGCTGAGATCAAGGATGTGCTTATAGATGGTGCTGGAGCAAGTGTAGGTGTGATTGTGTATTTGGTGATTAGGTGGATATTTAGGAAGAGAAGAACCGGTTATGGCGTGTCAGGGTGATAGGCCATAACCGGTTTTTATATTTTCCTATAGGATGAAAGGGCTTACTTTATTAGAGAGCTCTGTAGGTTTATTTGGGATTGATTAATTCACTTATGGGGAAAATAGAAAAAATTAGACAAAGGAAGTGAATTGTTATGTTTGAACACACACCACGGTATGTTGGCCAGATCATTCAAAAGGCAAAGGACGACGACAGAAACGCAAGAATAGCTGCAAATGTTTTAAATGTATCCATCTCACATATGAGTCCACAACGCCATTATCATCATAATAAATCTCAGAATAAGCGGTAACGAAAAACGATTTTTGTTCCGCTGCTAAAAAATTGGATTTCTAAAAAGTTCATCAATAACCCAGTTATTTTTAATTTTGCCTTTTTCAAAAAACCATTCAATTTTTATCGCAGATTAACTGGCAGTCAACCATGTAGCAAGCTTCACCAACATGTATGAAAATGCTATTTTCATGCGAGTTACCCCCACTTCAAGACGTCAGGTCATCTAGTAAAAATAAGTGGGGGATAAACTGCCTCAGAAGAGTGCGAATGTTCCAGAAGGTATTAGAGGGCCATAAATTTTTAAAAAATCCCCTTCGTAACGAGTCTTATGTTCATGTCCGAATAGATCTGCATCTCTAGCACTTGCATGAATAAGAAACCATAATGAGCATTCGAATAAAGTAATCAATTAAGCACAAAATAAAAAGGGAAATCAATACCGTAATATAAATTAGATGGAGGGGTGCAGGTATGGATAAAAACAAAGAGAAAGCACCGAATGTGTCAGGAAGTTTTCAAATGATTGAAGATGAACGAAAAGAAACAATCGAGGAATTGAGAAAAGACAATAAATTAGATGAAGAAACGGAATACTACGCACGAATTTTTATGGAAGACTAGGCGTTTCTTTTAACAAGTGGATTGTAATACAAGAAGAGCTGGCTGATATTGCTGGCTTTTTTGTTATTCAACTAAGCTGCCAATAGTACAATGGGTTTCTTCGGATTAGATGACGGTTACAGTTTCACTTTCATTTTTAATCTAAGCCTAGTCAACAACTCATGACTGAAGTCACGAACTTGTGAAGGCAAAAATCGCCTCCTGGTATCAACAGCCCAATATACGCCCGTTGGCATACCGATTCAATCACCTCATTTAAGAGGTGAACTGTTTGACGAGGAACCAAGCGAACCCCGTATTGATAATCACATGCGCTTGGCTATCGCTACATGTAACGGTTTTTTGTTCGTGTTGCTTGAACATTTTACGATGCAGAGCTTTTCCTGCATCAACCCTATATGTTCAGTTTTCAAAGAACAATTTCTAGTTATATTATAGCATGTATAATGTGGGATACAAAAAGATTAGCTGACATGTCGGATGCTTAATCTAGTACAAAATCTCGCGATTTTCTAGCACTAGACCGTATCCGAAGGCGATTCATCTCATGACTGAAGTCACGAGGGTTCTCGCCTATTACCTAAAAAAATGCAGAAAAACCTTGAAGAATAAAAAAACAGATGCCAAGTTATATGCAGGCATCTATTTATTAATCAATTCGTATTATTTTTCTCCATATTTCTTCAAAGCTTGTAGTTCTTTTTGAAGCTGCTGATTTTGTACGATTGCTCGATTCATTCTTTCATTCAGCATTTCTGTTTCTTCGTCTGGTAAGCTAGTATTATTTTGTGAGCCTTTATTATTTTTAGTAGATACAGATATAGCTTTCCAGCAGAAGAATAAACATACCCCTTTTAAAGCAATTATCGCTAACAACAAATAGTTATCCAAATCCTTCCTCCTATCCAATGACAACGTGTTTTTTGAATTATTTTCTTTCATTAATTTCCTTTTTTAGTATTTCATTTTGCTTTTCTATGTGGTCTAACTTCGACACCAATTCATTGGATGTTGTCTTAGATGTTACTTTAGGTCCACAACACCCAGCTTTTTTTCCTGCCATACTTTTTCCACATTTAAACATCATAAAGACCAACAATACCAATAGAGCAACGGTTAATAATGAAGAGTCCATTTTATATTACCTCCTTCCATATAAAAATCCATTTTTAGTAACTTAAAGAATTGTAGATTATCTGTTTCGCTTCATTGATTCAATTTCTTTTGCGAGTATTTCATTTTGTTCCATTAACTTTTCCATATTTTTCTTTAATTCAATTGCATCTGATTTATGCTGTTCAGAATGACCATTTTTACCATGCATACCTTTCATAATAAAAAACATGAAAATCAACATTAACGGACATAAAAGAAGCACTAAATAGGATAAATCCATAACATTTCCTCCTAATTATTGGTTACACAATTTCCATCCCCAAATTGACCTACATTAGAAAAATTAATTGTGGTGAAACTGTCTGGTAGATTGTATTTTTTATAGAGTTGAGCTAGTTCGTGTTTTGATTAGTAGTACCATAACGATCGCAGTTATTGGAATGGATAATATTAAACCAATACTTCCTGCTACTGTTCGTAGTATCTCCACTACTAAAAATTCCAAGTGAATTAATTCAAAAATAGGACTTTCTAGTGAATATAGAATGAGTAATAATGGCAAGGCGGCCCCTACATACGCTAATATCAATGTATTTGCCATCGTGCCCATAATATCTTTTCCTACATTCATTCCTGAAGTGAACAAGCGTTTTTTAGATATATCCGGATCCACTTTTTGGACCTCATCCATGGATGAAGCAATGGAAATGGCGACATCCATTACTGCACCTAAGGCACCGATAATGATTCCTGCTAAAAGCAATCCTGTAAAGTCCATGCTCAGTTCCGACGAAGTAGTTACTAATAGCATTCTTTCCTCATCACCATGCAACCCTGATAGATTCATCGTTCTCGAAAAAATGAAGGATATAACAGCAGCAGAGAATAAGCCTCCAACTGTACCAGCTAATGCAGATAGAGTTTTTCTAGTAAAACCACTAACGATTAAAAATGTAGTAGCTGTAACAATACCACCTGTGATTAACGCTAATAATATTGGGTTGTATCCTGCAAATAGTAGCGGTATCATTACTTTAAAAAGAAGAAATAGTGTTAAACCTAACGTTAAAACAGATTTCAACCCTTGCTTTTGGCCGAAGAAAATCAACAAGGCAATAAAAATACTTACTAAGATCAAGGTTGAATAATCTCTAGTATAATCCACTATATCCGCAGTAATTATTTCTCCATTTACTACTTCTATTTGAATCAAAATGTTGTCCTTTTCTTCTAACCAAAAATTCGCATCGCCTGGATAATTAAATTTTTCAGCAAAAACTAGCTCTCCTTGAAAAATTCCTGATAATATCTCTACTTCAACAATTTGAAACCCGATGTAAATACCGGTCTGTAGATCTAGTTCTTTATTGGTCTCTATTATTTCCGTTACTATTGCCTTTGGCCTCTCTATTGATAACGTTTCTTCTTCTGCGCCATAAACAACAGTATTAAAAACTAGAATTAATAGAATCAATGTAGATATTGAGATAACTTTTTTCATAAGAATAACCCTGCTCCATTTAAAGTTTTTTAACAAAATACCGGTTAGTTTATATATTTCATTGGATCAACAGCATTATTTTATTGACCATTCTATAAAAACCTACATAATTTTTTTGAAATCTAAGATTGTGCTGGATATAATCTTATCTGGAAATTTTGAAGAAACTATGGAGAAATAAATACAAGAAGATTTTTTTAGCGTCACAGTGACGCCCCGAAACAAACAAAAAACGTATTTTGATTTGCGAATGAGACCGAATCAGGAACAAGAGCTTGAAACCGTTGTCTATAACAGTGGCAATGAAGAGCTGAAAGTGAAGGTGTCTGTTTATAATGCCTCGACAAACCAAAATGGCCTCGTTGTTTATGAGCCAATTGAAGAGCTTGATCCAAGTTTAAAAATCCCTCTGAATACAATCTTAATAATCGAAGAAGATGAAATTACTGTTCCGTCAAAGAGTTCTAAGGTCGTCACAGCTCAACTTTCCATGCCTGAAGAAGAATTTGGCGGCATCATTTTAGGGGGCCTCCATTTTGAAAAAATCAACGACGACGAAGCTGAGTCTTCACAGGCAGTCCAAATTCAAAATAAATACGCTTATGTGATCGGAGTCCAATTGCGGGAAGATGACCATGAAGTATTCCCTGAGCTTCACTTCAACTCGATTCGACCTGATCTCGTTAACTACCGGACAGCTGTTGTTGCCAATATCCAAAACAGCGAACCGGTGCTCATAAGCAATCTCGACGTTCATGCTTCCATCTATAAAAATGGAGAATCAGATGTTTTGCACGAGAAGGTCATGAATAAAATCAGTATGGCCCCAAACTCGAATCTGGATGTTGTGATTGACTGGAAAAATCAAAGGCTAGAACAAGGAACGTATCGATTAAAACTGACAGCCACTACAGAGCAAGATCAATGGCAATGGGAAGAAGAGTTTACAATAGATGAGGAAGCAGTGGCATTAAACACGGAAGCTGTTGAATTAGAAGAACCAGAAATGAACTGGTATTTGCTTGGAATTATTTCATTAAGCAGCATCATTGTCATTTTGCTAGTTATCATTATTCGGCTGAAGAAACGCGTGGGGAAGGAATAGTGCCGTCACAGTGACGCCCCGAAATTCCTCGAATTTTGTCGATAAACGTCCTATCGATTCTATACATTTGGTCGAATCATTAGAAGGGTAATGCTGGCCATGTGTAATCCATTAAAAAAAGCCACAGATTGCTGTATGAAAGCATGTGATGTGGCAAAATTTTATACAGAGCTTCCTGAACGGGTAAGCCACTGCTTCAGCTGTGGGAGCTGTCAATTAGAAAAAGAAACCAAGCCATATTAGACTTGGTTTCTTACGTGCATTAGAGTATCCTTTTCGGTTTGAAAGCGAATGATTACCCAATTTGAATCTTATTTTTATTAACGGTCTTTAGGTCGAAGCGATCTGCGTTCATTATCTTGACCCAGGCTGCGATAAAGTCCTTCACAAACTTCTCTTTGTTATCAGACTGCGCATAAACTTCTGCGATGGAACGCAGAACGGAGTTTGAACCGAACACTAGATCGACTCTAGTTGCTGTCCGCACGACTTCCCCTGTCTGACGATTACGTCCTTCATAGACATTTTCCCCAGCAGGCTTCCACTCGATGCCCATGTCTAATAAGTTAACAAAGAAGTCGTTCGTAAGTTGACCGACACGGTCCGTGAAAACACCGTGCTTAGTGCCACGGTAGTTGGTGCCGAGGGCACGCATACCACCAATAAGAACGGTCATTTCTGGTGCTGTAAGGTTTAACAGCTGAGCTTTGTCAATGAGAAGTTCTTCTGAACCTATACTATACTGCTCCTTTTGATAGTTGCGGAATCCATCAGCAAAAGGTTCAAACACTTCAAAGTCTTCTACATCTGTTTGCTCTTGTGTTGCATCCCCACGTCCTGGAGCAAACGGAACGGTTACATCAAAGCCTGCATCTCGTGCCGCTTTTTCGATTGCAGCGCTACCGCCTAGAACAATCAAATCGGCAAGGCTGACTTCTTTATTAAATTCACTTTGGATGCCTTCTAGAACATCAAGTACTTTTGCAAGTTGTTCCGGCTCATTTACTTCCCAATCCTTCTGTGGAGCAAGACGGATGCGGGAGCCGTTAGCGCCGCCTCGATTGTCAGAGCCACGATACGTACTTGCGGAAGCCCAAGCAGTGGTCACTAGCTCGCTAACCGTAAGTTTGGAATCTAAAATTTTTGCTTTAAGCTCAGCGATATCTACATCTGTTAAATCATAATTCCCAGCTGGTACAGGATCTTGCCAGATGAAATCCTCCTCTGGAACTTCCGGACCTAGATACCTTGATTTCGGACCCATGTCACGGTGTAAAAGTTTGAACCATGCGCGTCCAAATGCGTTTGCGAACTCATCTGGATTTTTATGAAAACGTCGAGAAATCTTTTCATATTCAGGATCAAAACGCATTGCCATATCTGTAGTAAACATGATTGTTGGAACTTTAATCGATGGATCTTCTACGTCTGGTGCAAGATGCTCTTCATCTTGATCAACAGCCATCCACTGCCACGCGCCTGCTGGACTCTTTGTGAGCCACCATTCATAGCCAAATAACATATCAAAGTAACCATTATCCCATTCAGTTGGGTTAGGAGTCCAAGGACCTTCTAATCCGCTAGTGATCGTGTCGCGACCGAAGCCTTTTCCATATGTGCTCTGCCAACCTAAGCCTTGTGCTTCAAGGGGAGCAGCTTCTGGTTCTGGACCAACTTGAGCAGCGTCGCCTGCACCATGTGCCTTACCAAAGGTATGACCTCCAGCAATAAGGGCAACTGTATCCTCATCGTTCATTCCCATACGTGCAAAGGTCTCCCGGACTTCCTGAGCACTTTTAATCGGGTCCGGTTTTCCGTCTGGACCTTCTGGGTTTGCATAAATAAGTCCCATTTGAATGGCAGCAAGTGGATTCTCACGTTGACCGTCTTCTAAACGATTATTATTCGCTAACCATTCTGTTTCGTCTCCCCAGTTGATGTCTTCTTCTGGGTGCCAAATGTCTGGACGTCCTGCTCCAAAACCAATGACTGGGCCTCCCATATCTTCAATTGCCACGTTACCTGCCAAAAGAAGTAGATCTGCCCAAGAAATTTTGTTCCCGTATTTTTGTTTAATGGGCCATAGAAGTCGGCGAGCTTTATCTAAACTTGTGTTATCAGGCCAGCTGTTCAGTGGCGCAAAGCGTTGGTTCCCAGTTCCGCCACCACCGCGGCCGTCACCTAGACGATACGTACCTGCAGCGTGCCAAGACATCCGAATAAAGAATGGACCATAATGGCCATAGTCTGCAGGCCACCAGTCTTGACTTGTTTTCATTAAATCTTTGATATCTTCCTTAAGTGCCTCATAATCTAACTTTTGGAATTCCTCTGCATAATCAAAATCTTCTCCCATTGGGTTCGATTTTCTGTCGTGCTGATGGAGAATATTCAAATTTAATGCTTTTGGCCACCACTCTCGGTTCGTCGTACCACTTGAATGATTGCTAGTAGCACCACCGTGGAATGGGCAACCTCCGATATTCTTACTGTCTTTCGCATCCATAGTTTGTATCTCTCCTTCTATATAAATATTTGCAGTTATGCAGCTAGTTTTAAAAACTCTAAAACTATAATTATATTTATTGTTAAAATATAATTATTACTATGTAATTATTATAGTAAATTACGTTTAAAATTAAAAGTAATGTGCATACTAAAATAAACTTATGTTTTAAAGGCAAAAAAAATAACTTTGAAAGAGAAATAAATATACTTCCTTAAGTATAACAATAATAGCGTCTATTTACGTTTAACAAAGTTGTACAAAATGTGAAGGTCAGTCACAGTGACGCCCCGAATAATCTTGTTTCACAGGATGTTCCACGGGAGTGGTAGAGTTCAATGCTATTTCTCCACCCATCTAATACTAATAAAGAAGCTTGAAATGCTTCTGATTTTTTACCATTCAAAAAACAATTTTAATACCATTGTTGCACTTGTATATAGTATGACTCCAAAGGCGAATGTTGGGAAATGAGCTTCTCGGTGTCTTGGTAATTCGTTGCTAAGAACGTTGAGGATCATTGCTCCAGAAATAAAAGCAAAAATGATTGCTTCGATTAAATAGGAAATGGACAGCCACATCCCCATCATCCATCCAATAAACACACCTGAAGCCATGATGAAGCGTCCTATTGTAACATAAAGATCAGGGTTGTATCGCCATATATCATGGGCAACTACTAAGAAATGAAGACCAATTGCAGTGGCATAAAAGATCGCTTTTACTCCACTGATGTCTGTGGAAACAATGCTGTAAGAAATAAGCATGTTATAAATCGCAAAGAAAATCACTTGTACCCAAAAACGGGGTTCTTTATCTGCTTTTTTACTATATCTCCCATGCTCTACATACTTTTGAACACCATAGAAAATAAGTAACCCTATTAAACCGACAAAATATAATTCAGTTTGTGTTGCCAATCGCCCATACTCTTCCTTAATCGCTTGTTGATGGTCATGAAAATAAGGCAAAACATAGACAAAAACATAGGCAGCGGCCATTCCGCCGACAAAAGAAATCCACATTTTTCGCTTCATTCGATTCGAAGGGATTAACTTATAAGCATATAAATAAATGATTATATAAAATAAACCGATCAAAATAATTTCGAAAGTCATGTATTACCTCCTTGGGGCCTGACTCCCGTTCAGCAAAAGTGTTTAGCGTTAATCTGTTATAGTGATCACTTTAGTGCCATTATCACTTCGGTTTTGTCGTTCAAACTCAACTAATCTACCAATTAATTTAAGAACTCTTTTTCTTAAAACTCTAGATTACAGTATCATAGTGGGGGCACAAACAGAGTGTTCGCGCACTTGGTCAATTTCCATTTTATGTTCTTGCTACTATTATTATACATTGAATATGGTCACAGTGACGCCCCGAATAATCTTGTTTCACAGGAATTGTTCCACGGGAGATGGGTGGGATTATTGTCTGTCTCTTTTTTTTGTGCGGTAGGAAATTATAAAAGGTTTAGGGTGGGGATAATTGTAGTCGTTATTAGCAACAATTGCCTGGCATTGAAGAAGGCCAAAGCAATAAAGTAAAGCTAAAATGGATTGCCCCCCGCACAATACAGAGAACAATCCATTATAGCTGTCTAAATCCATAGATAATTTTTTGGTTTCAGTTCAGAACCATCCCGACATCAATCTAAAAAAAACAAACTAATGGATGGAACAAAAGTGATGATGATGACATCGACGATTAAGATAATTAGGAAGGGAATGATGGCCCTAACAATTTTCTCTAATCGTACGTTTGCGATGTTGGATGCCACGAATAAGTTGATTCCAATAGGAGGTGTGATAAATCCGATCGCAAGGTTAACAACCATGATGATTCCGAAGTGAACCGGGTCAATTCCAATTGCCGTGACAACAGGAAGGAGAATCGGTGCTAAAATAATAATGGCCGCCGAAGTTTCTAAGAACGTACCGACGATTAATAGGATCAGATTAATAATCAGTAGTACGACAATTGGATTAGATGAAATCTCCAGCATTGCGTTTGATAGTTGTAACGGAATTTGTTCCCTTGTTAAGATAAAACCAAAAATGGACGCACAAGAAATGATAAACATGATGACCGCCGAAGTAACTGCTGATGAAATAAAGATTTGAGGCAAATCCTTCAACTTTATCTCTCGATAGATGACAAGACCAACGATTAATCCATAGACGACAGCAACAACGGATCCTTCTGTTGGCGTAAAGATCCCCCCGTAAATTCCACCAAGGATAATAACGGGCATTAAAATCGCTAGGATTGCCTTGTTAAATGCTGTGAAAACTTCACGAGCGGAGCTTTTATCCTCTTTTCCATAGCCGTGCTTTCGTGAAATAAAATAGGCAACTAAAACTAGTGAAAATCCAACTAAAATTCCCGGTAATACGCCTGCAATGAATAAATCGCCAATCGATGTTCCAGCAATGACGCCAAATAAAATCAGCGGTACACTTGGTGGAATCATTACTCCTACCGTTCCACCGGCGGCCTGAATCGCCGTCGCAAAGCTTTTATCGTATCCTTTTTTTACCATGGCGGGGATAAGAATCGCCCCGACAGCGGCTGTTGTTGCTGCAGCCGATCCGGAAATCGCTGCAAAAAACATACAGGTAACAATCGATACAATCGCTAAGCCTCCATGCATTCTTCCGACAATCGTCATCGCGAAATCGACAAGTCGCTTAGAAATTCCTCCTACTTCCATTAACTTTCCTGCTAATACGAAGAAAGGAATCGCCATTAAGGTAAAAGAGTCCGTTGAGGTGAACATCTTTTGGATGATGACCATTAATGGAACACTATCTTGAATCATGAGAACAATTACGGAGGCTAGTCCGAGAGCAACGGCAACTGGAATATTGATGAGGAAAAGAACAAGTAATAACCCGAATAATAGCCATGCCATTAATTCTTCGCCTCCTTTCTCCACTCAGTAATGACTACATATAGGAGGTTAATCACAAACAGCACACTTGAAATTGGAATGACTGTATAGATCAAGCCCATGGGAAGTCTTAAAACAGGGGATGTTTGGGTCATACTTTTACCAATAAACTCCAAGCTATTTACGATTACTTGCCAAAAGAAAAAGATGATTAACACGGTAGTAACAACAGAAAGAACCTTTTTTAAGGCGGGACCGGCTTTTTCGTAAAGAATTTCAACACTAGGATGGGCCTTGATACTCATCCCATAGCCGGCTCCAAGGAATGTTAGCCACACGAGTAGATAACGAGATAATTCCTCTGTCCAAGCCAATGGTTGTTCAAATACAAAGCGGAAAAGAACTTGTAGAAAAACAACAACGACTAAAACAAAGAAAAGAATAAAAAGGATCCATTTTATGCATGTATTTAATAAGTTAACGAACTTTTTGGCCACTCTATATTCCCCTTATTAGAAAAAACTTGGATTGTGCAAAGCACTCCCCAAGTTTTCTGTTTTTATTAAATAAGAAAGTATAACTTTTAGTTTGCTTGCGCTTTTCTAATTAATTTCCGTTTAAAATTGCTTCGATGTTTTCTTTTCCGAATTGTGGCTCGTATTTTTCATATACAGACTGGATGGCTTCACGGAATGGCGTCACATCAACGTCTTCAACAACTTGTACACCGTTGTCTTTTACGAACTGTAAAGAATCTTGGTCAGCTTGTGTACTAAGATCGCGGATTTTGTCTCCAGCAATCTTTGCTTCTTCACGAAGAATATCTTGATACTCACTAGGAATAGTATCCCAAATTGGTTTACTGAACATGACAACTGCAGGAGAGTAGATATGTCCTGTTAAAGTCATATGAGTTTGGTTTGCATCATGAAGCTTATACGTTTCTGAAATAATTAGTGGATTTTCCTGTGCATCAACGACTCCTTGTTGAAGGGCGGTTAGTGCTTCGTTCCAAGCCATTGGCGTAGGTTGCGCGCCTAACGCTGTAAAGGCATCAAGGTGAATTTGATTTTCTTGCGTACGGATTTTTAAGCCTTTTAAGTCTTCAGGTTTTGTAATTGCTTGCTTTCCGTTTGTAATATGACGGAAACCATTTTCAGCCCAAGCAAGACCAATAAGATCACTGTCTTCTAAACCAGCTAATAGACCTTGTCCAACTTCCCCATCAAGGACATTATAGGCATGGTCTCTTGATTCAAATAAGAACGGTAAATCAACAATTCCAATTTGCGGATAGAAGTTTGCGATTGGCGCTGTTGAAGAAATAGACATATCGGCTGTTCCGATAGAAAGTGCTTCTGTCAGTTCGCGCTCCGCTCCCAATTGATTTAATGGGAAAATTTCAATTGTCACTTTACCATCTGTACGCTCTTCGACATTTTTCGCCAAATCGACCAATGCAACGTGATAAGGATGTTCTTCTGTTTGTGAATGTCCTGCTTTAAAAGAATATGTTTGTCCTTCGTCTGTGCTTCCATCTGAAGAAGCTCCATCTTCGTTACTAGTATTGCCACCACCGCATGCTGTTAAAACGAAAGCCATAACGATTATTGACAACATCCAGTAAAATTTGCTGTTTTTCATCTAAAGTCCCCCTATATCATCTATATTTATCAGAAAATTTGATAAGATACGATAAATTATAACATCTTTTTTAAAATTATCTATAAAAAATTATTTTCCAAAAATATACGTTGCTTGAACAAGTCACAGTGACGCCCCGATTAATCTTGTTTCACAGGAATGTTCCACGGGAATGGATGAGCTTTTGGGTTTGACCCCGCTCAGCTACGACTAAAGCAAAAACGTAAAAAATATATAAAATTTTTGAAAAAGTGATTGGTACAGAACTATAGGGTTGTAATATATAAATTACCGGGAACATAGTATGATAACTTCTTTTCTTATTATTTTTTGGGAGGAGGATTAAATGAAAGCAATTTTTTCCGAACAATATGGAACACCAGACACTCTTAAACTACGTGAGGTTGCTACCCCGATACCAAAACAAAATCAAGTACGAATAAAAGTTCAGGCATCATCGATTAATTTTTCAAACCTTGTTTTATTAACAGGGAAGCCATGGCTTGCCCGCTTAGCATTTGGCCTTATGAAACCGAAATACTCTATTCCAGGTGGGGATATGTCTGGAATAGTGGAGGCAGTGGGGGGAATGTTACCCAATTTCAAGTAGGAGATGAGGTGTATGGCGACTTATCTAGCAGCGGTTGGGGCGCTTTTGCGGAGTATGTAGTTATCGATGAGAGAGAAATTGCTTTAAAGCCTAAGAATCTAACATTCTCTGAAGCCGCTGCCATGCCTATGCAGCAAGGACAGCATTACAAGCGATAAGGGACAAAGGGAGGGTAAGGGCCGGACAGGAAGTACTGATTCATGGTGCTTCAGGTGGAGTGGGGACATTTGCCGTTCAAATTGCGAAGGCATTTGGTGCAGAAGTGACCGCTGTGGTGAGTACTAGAAACATAGAAATTGCAAAATCCCTTGGTGCTACCCGTGTGATTGATTATAAAAAAGAGGATTTTGTAAACGATGATCAAACCTATGACGTGATTATCGGAGTCGAGTGTGCGTCACAGTGACGCCCCGAATAATCTTGTTTCACAGGAATGTTCCATGGGGATGGTTCCGGCGTTTCGTTTGCCAGCATAAAGCCCAAGGAATCCAGAATTAAGGATCTTGTCATAAAAATGCGAACGAATGTATAAAAGTTTTCACCGAAGAAGAGGAGTGTAAAAAATAGTGCAGGTTAAAAAGTCTGATGGAATCATTAAAATAAACGACTTAAAAAAAGAACTGAAGGAATTGAATCAGAAACAATTGATTCAATTAATCGTTGATTTGTATAAAGCGAATAAAGAAGTGAAACAGTTGTTGTCGACTAAGTTTAACGGAGAGGAAGCGGTCGAGGTACTGTTTCAAGAAGCGAAACAGAAGGTGAAGAATGAATTTTTCCCTGAGCGAGGGGATGGGAAACTGCGCTTAACAGTGGCTAAAAAAGCCATTTTGGATTTTAAAAAGCTGACAAATGATCAGATGAGAACTGTGGACTTATTGTTATATTATGTTGAAATGGGAACGGATTTCACCGACTCTTTTGGAGATATCGACGAAAGCTTCTATAATAACATGATTACCATGTATGACAAAGTCATATCAGCGTGTGCGGCCGATGAAACATTCTATCACGCTTTTGAAGAGCGATTGTACAAGGTAGTAGAACTAGCAGAGAGAATCGGTTGGGGATATGGTGATGCGATAGCCGACCTCTATTATACGGTCTATTATAGTATGGAAGATGAGCAAGAAGAGTAGGATAGGAATTGATTAGAGTGTGCGTCACAGTGACGCCCCGAAAAATCTTGTTTCACAAGTATTGTTCCACACTCCAATCCTTGATTTTGTGAACGGATTAATATTGTTTGGCACAAATAGAAAAAAGCAACCGTCTGGAGCCTGAGTAAAGGCTTAGGAAGGTTGCTTTTCTATGTTATATTACGTCTGGGACACGGGGTGGTACGTGGACTTTTTTCGCTTTAGCCTGTTGAACCGGAACACGAGAACCGTCCCGGTGTTTCACGTTGAACCGGAACACCAGAACCGTCCCGGTGTTTCACTCAATAGTTAGTTGGTAGCTTGGAGAAATCTACTTTTCCATCTTCTACTAAGTGACAAGCTGCTTGATGTGTACCATTGACGCTGTGAAGCTTGGGTTCTTCGCTTCTGCAACGATCAAAAGCATATGGACAGCGAGTATGGAAACGGCAGCCCATAGGTGGATCTATCGGTGACGGAACATCCCCTTTTAAAATAATCCGCTCTTTTTTATTCTCAATATTAGTACTAGGAATCGCCGATAACAAAGCGTTCGTATAAGGATGCTGAGGATTTTCAAACAAAGATGTTTTATCTGCAACCTCAACGATCTTTCCTAGATACATAACAATAATCCGATCTGAAATATGACGGACAACTCCAAGGTCATGGGAAATAAACAAATATGTTAATCCAAACTTTCGTTGGAGGTCTTTTAATAGATTCAACACTTGCGCTTGAATCGACACATCTAAAGCAGAAACGGCCTCATCACAAATAATTAGCTTAGGATTAACCGATAATGCCCTGGCAATCCCAACACGCTGGCGTTGACCACCACTAAACTCATGTGGATGTCGGTCGATTTGGTGAGCCCCAATTCCTACAGTTTCAAGCAATTCGGCAATTTTCTGACGACGTTCATTTTTAGGGACGATATTTTGAATTTCCAAGGCCTCTTCTAAAATTTGACCTACTGTTTGTCTTGGATTCAAAGATGCATATGGATCCTGGAAAATGATTTGAAGATCTTGTCGTTTCTTTCTCATCTCAGATTTACTTAAAGCAAGAAGGTCGACACTATCAAAAAAAACTTCCCCAGCATATGGATTATCTAAACGAAGAATAGCTCTTCCCGTAGTGGATTTACCACAACCAGACTCACCAACGATACTGACCGTTTCCCCTTCTTGAACAGTAAAGCTAATATCATCAACTGCTTTAACATGATTGACGGTTCTCCCTAGAAGGCCCCCTTTAATCGGGAAATACTGTTTGAGGTTTTTGACTTCTAGTAAGTTTTTAGCACTCACGATTGTTGAACCTCCTTTGGTTTCTCCCACTTATCGGTAAAAATCCAGCAACGAACTTGGTCTCCGTCTTTCGTCTCCATTAACTCAGGGAGCTCTGAGTGGCATAATTCTGTTGCATGCGGGCATCTCGGTGCAAAACGACAGCCTTGAGGTAAGTTAAAGGGACTTGGTACAGATCCAGGGATTACAGCTAAATCTCCCTCATAGTCCTGGTCATGCTTTGGAACTGAGTTTAATAGACCGATAGTATACGGGTGCTTAGCTTCCGTGAAGATTGTTTTAGCATCTGCATATTCAACAACCTTCCCGCAATACATAACAACAACTTTATCGCACATTTCTGCCACAACACCGAGGTCATGGGTAATCATCATCAAGGAAGTACCAAGGTCTTCCTGTAATTTTTTTATTAATTCTAGAATCTGTGCCTGTATTGTTACATCAAGCGCAGTAGTTGGTTCGTCTGCAATTAGCAATTCAGGGTTACAAGCTAAAGCAATCGCAATCATCACCCGCTGTCGCATTCCGCCTGATAATTCAAATGGATATTGCTTTGCGCGCTTTTCTGGTGATGGTATTCCGACAAGACCCAGCATTTCAACTGCTTTTAGCCAAGCTTCTTTACGGTTTAATTTTTGGTGGATACGAATCGATTCAGCGATCTGTTCCCCACAAGTTATTGTTGGGTTGAGCGAAGTCATTGGCTCCTGAAAAATCATCGAAATATTATTTCCGCGAATTTTCATCATTTCTTTTTTCGTTTTAGTGGTCAGATTTTCTCCTTTAAAAAGAATTTCCCCGCCTACTATTTTTCCTATTCCTTCTTCGATAAGGCCAAGAATTGAAAGAGAGGTAATACTTTTACCGGACCCTGATTCTCCAACAATTCCAATCGTTTTCCCTTTTTCAATTACAAAGTCAACGCCATCTACTGCCTTCACTTCTCCCTCATCTGTGAAAAAGGAGGTGCGCAGATCTTTCACTTCGAGAATTTTATCGCTATTTGATATAGTCATTCAAGTTCCCCCTCCTTAATTCAAGTCAATACGTTTGTTAATTACTCGATAAGTAATATCGACAAGGAAGTTTACAAAAACAAAAAGTACCGCAATTACTAGAATTGTTCCTTGCACCATTGGGAAATCATGGGCGCGAATCGAATCAATGACTAGACGTCCTAACCCATTGATGGCAAAAACCGTTTCTGTAATCACTGCGCCGCCGAGCAAGCCACCAAACTGAAGGCCAACAACTGTCACGACCGGAACTAAAGCATTACGTAATGCATGTTTATAAATAACAATTCGATCACTTACACCTTTAGAGTAAGCTGTTCTAATATAATCTTGATTTAATACTTCAAGCATGCTTGAACGGGTCATCCTTGCAATAATGGCGGCTCCACCAGTACCTAAGGTGATAGCCGGAAGAATAATATGCTGCCATGTTCCCCAACCAGCAACAGGAAGCCATCCTAAGTTAACTGAAAAAAGATAAATTAACATAATCCCCAACCAGAAGTTTGGCATCGATAAACCAAATAATGCAGTCAACATAATGCCGGTATCAGCCAATGTATATTTTTTAGTTGCAGAAACAATCCCAGCAATTAATCCGAGTAAAACAGCAGCCGCAGTCCCGATAAGCGCTAACTGGACTGTAATCGCAAAACGAGAACTAAAAATTTCTTCTGTCACAGAACGTGAAGTTCGAATCGAAGTACCTAAGTCTCCTTGAATGGCATTCCCGATAAAGCGAAAATACTGCACATATAACGGATCATTCAAACCTAAATTCTCACGCATCTGTTCTACTTGTTCTGGATTTGCGTTTTCTCCTGCCATTATTTTAGCTGCATCACCTGGGATAAGGTGCATCATTAAAAATACCGCTAATGTAACCCCGATCATGACAGGGATTGTTTGAAATAATCTTCGTAGGATAAATACAAACATTTAGATCACCTTCCCATAGTTATTTTTTCGATTTCGGATCTAGTGCATCGCGCAGTCCGTCCCCAAATAAGTTAAAACCGATAACCACGATCAAAATAACTAATCCTGGGAAAAGCGTAATATGTGGTGCCTGACGGATATAAGATCGTCCTTGACTAAGCATCGTGCCCCATTCTGGATCTGGTGGCTGTGTCCCCATCCCTAAAAATGAAAGGGCAGAAGCAGTAATAATGGCGGAAGCAATATATAGTGTTGCTTGAACAATAATAGGAGAGACGATATTAGGAAGAATATGCTTAAAGATAATTCTACTATCACTTGCTCCCATTGCCCGTATCGCATCTATATATTCTAGTTTTTTCACACTTAAAGTTGAACCGCGGACGATCCGTGCGAAAGTTGGAATCGCGAAAAAAGCTACAGCAATAATTACATTTGTCGTACTGGCCCCTAAAACGCTTACAATAGCTAAAGCTAGCAAAATACCTGGAAATGCCAATAAAACATCACAAATTCTCATTAATAAAGAATCAATCCACCGACCGTAATATCCTGCGATAATTCCCATTAAAATTCCCACAGCAGCACCAAGCACTGTAGATAAGACTCCTACAGTCAATGAAATTCTTGAACCATATAGCAGTCGGCTTAAAATATCCCGACCTTTATCGTCCGTACCAAGCCAATGTTCAGCTGATGGGCCTTCTAACTTTTTCGAAATATCGATATGGAGTGGATCATGAGGTGCGATAATTGGAGCAAAGAGCGCTAAGAGAAAAAATATAAGAACAATGAATGCCCCTGCTAAAGCGGCTTTGTTCTTAGCCAGTTTCCGGTAGAATGCTCTCCACGAAGCTGCTCTTGAGCTTAGCTTATTAGCAGGAACAGTTGCTGTCGTTTGAAGTTCTGGTTGACTCAACTTTATTCCCTTCCTTTCACTTTTTGATAAATTTCTACAAAATTTGCATTTTCCACAATAAGTAATATCTTAACTGTTACTCTTAAATATTACAACAGTTTGGTTGTTATATGCCTATTATTTTTATAACTAATTTTTGGTATTTTTATAATTTAAAACCTTATGAAAATAGTATATTCATTTTAGTTTAATTATTCTAAAAAAACTTTTTTCGCTTTATCGCTTTAACGCATAAAAATTCAAAAACACTTAAAGTTTTTCGGTATATTCCTTGATTAGCGAAAATTATTCAATTATCATTATTTGAGAACCCATGTAAAAAGACATGGTGTTTAATTTTACGAAAAAAATACATATAGGGGGTTATGAAATGAAGCTGAAAAGGAATATATTCTTTTTGCTCATGCTTTCACTTGGATTAATTCTAGCAGCATGTGGTGGCGGAAATGATTCTGCAAACGATGAAGAAGGTACAGATACTAATGAAACACCGGCAACTCAAGAAGGAGGAGAGTTGGTGTTCGTAACTCCTTCAGACGCTCCAACATTGGATCCGCATGGTATGAATGATACTGCGACTACAAATGCTACAACTCAACTATTTGATCGTTTAACGGAATATGCAGAGGATGGTTCTGTTGTTCCAGCTTTAGCTGAAGAATTTAATGCAATTGATGATACAACTTGGGAATTCAACTTACGTCAAGGAGTCAAATTCCATGACGGATCTGATTTCACTGCTGAGGCTGTTAAAATGAGTCTTGAGCGTTTAATCGACCCTGAGTTCGCATCACCACGTGCGGTTGTCCTTAACATGATTACTGAAGTAATCGTTATCGACGATCATACTGTCCATATTAAAACGGCTGAGCCATTTGCTCCTCTTCCAGCACACTTAGCACATAATGCTGGATCGATTATTGCACCTTCTGCGATTGAAGAAGAAAATAATGGCGGTAAATCGGTAGATGAAAATCCAGTCGGAACAGGTCCATTCAAATTTGATGCTTGGAACCGCGGTGCTGAAATTAAATTCGTCCGCTTTGAAGATTACTGGGGTGACAATGCAAACCTTGATTCCATTGTTTTCAAAGTTGTCCCTGAACAAGCAACTCGTGTAGCAATGCTTGAAACTGGGGAAGCAAATGTAATGCTTATCGGGTCTTCTGATGTTAGTCTTGTGGAAAGTATCGATGGAATTCAACTTGACCGAGTTGAAGGTACACGTATGGACTATGTAGGCTTTAACACAACCAAAGCACCATTTGATAATGTTAAGGTTCGCCAAGCGATTGCAATGGCGATTAATAAAGAAGACATCGTAAATGGTATTCTTGACGGACAAGGGCTTGCAGCGGTTGGTCCGTTAGCACCTACTGTTGTTGGGAATTCACAGAACGTTGTACCACTTGAGTTCGATGTAGATGCAGCAAAAGCATTATTAGAAGAAGCTGGATATCCTGATGGGTTCGAAACAACGATTTACATCAATGAAGGAAGTAAAGAACGCGCAGATATCGCAGAACTTGTTCAGTCACAACTGGCGGCAATTGGCATCAAGGTTTCTATCGAAACAATTGAGTGGGGCGCATTCCTTGAAAAGACTGCGGTTGGAGAACATGAAATGTTTGTTCTTGGCTGGACTACTGTAACCGGAGATGCTGACTATGGTCTGTATGCTTTATTCCATTCTTCTATGCTTGGCTCTCCTGGTAACCGTTCTTTCTACACTAATGAGAAAGTGGATGAGTTAATAGACACTGGCCGTACATCCACTGATCAAGAAGAACGTAATGCTGCATATGCAGAAGTTTCCCAAATCTTAATCGACGAAGTTCCAATGGTGTACTTGCAGCACCCTGACTTCGTTCATGGTATGAACGGAATCTCTGGATTATTCGTTAACTTTAGTGGAACACCATTCTTCCACAACGTTTCATTAACTCAATAATTTATATAGCTCCAGCGCCTTGCTAGGCGCTGGAGCTATATATTTTTTAGTGTGCGTCACAGTGACGCACACTAAAAATCTTGTTTCACGGAATGTTCCACGGGAAAAGGATAGGGTTATGATTTTTCTCTTTTTTTGGGGTGTCGATGGAAGGTTGCCCGTCTCTTGATAGGAGAGCGGTGGGGGTATCGCTGATTGTCACAAATAAAAAAAGTAACTCCATCCGTGTTCAGCCAAGGAACGAGGGGAGTTACTTTTGAAATAAATGGTTAGCTGCTTTTCATGCAGCATGGTTGTTTTGTGATCGAGTGTTTGTCGCACTCCACTCGGTCATTTTTAATTTATTTTTAAATCAATGAGATGACTGCACCGTTTTTATGGACGATAATTGCCTTTTGGCCAGACTTTTTCTCGTAGTCGGAGGCTGAACCATAAGGGACTTTTAAAACGAACGCTTTTCCTTGTTGTTTAAATTCAACCGTAAAATTGTCAGCAGCACCAACTACCTCTACCTCTGAAATTTCAACTTCTCCGGGAATCATCAGACGTTGTCCAATGAGAACCATTTCGTTATTAAGCCCATTTTCGTTCATAAGCGCTTTCACCGTTACTCCAAACCGTTTGGCAATTCCCCATAATGTATCACCAGGAAAAACAGTATACATTTCTTCGGTGCCATGCGTGTAGGTTTCTAAAGGTACGGAGATATTTTGGCCCACTAGTATGTAATCTGACTGTAAATGATTTGCTTTTTTCAATTCGCCAACTGTCGTTCCGAATTTTTTTGCAAGCGAGTAAAGTGTATCTCCTTTTTGAATCGTGTACTTATTATAAGTGTGTTTTTCGTCCATCGTTACAAGGTGTCGGTCCGGCATTAAAAGCTGTTGACCAATGATAATTTTATCGGATTTTAAGCTATTGACTTCCTTCAGTTGATCCACAGTGACTCCATGTTTTTTCGAAAGACTATATAAAGTATCGTTCTTTTTAACAGTATATTCCGTACTGTATGCGCCTGCTTTACTGTTCATAAAAATCAGTAAAGAAACCGTTCCTGCAAAAGCGGCAACTGTAATCTTCTTGTTTCGTGAGTTTCTCTTTTCTTTACGAAGTTTAGCAATTCTGTCTCTTCTCTTTAATGTAATAGAATTCACTTACTGACTCCCCCTAAAATACCTATCTCTAATATTTTCAAAAAAATATAATCGACAATATCCTTCGTTCTTCGACAGGACTTTTTGGGGGTGGGGGGAAAATATTCCTAGTTCCGTCACAAGTTCCGTCACAGTGACGCCCCGAATAATCTTGTTTCACGGGAATTGTTCCACAGGTTAATATTATTAGGGCAAGGGAGGGGCGTGGATTTTTTTTGCTTTAGCCTATTGAAGTGGAACACCAGAACCGTCCCGGTGTTTCTACTTAGATGCAAAGAAACCTAGGGGGAAATTCCCTAGGTTTCGTTGGTAGGATAAATTATTCTTCAGTTACTTCTCCAGCTACAAGATCTTCTGTAGCATTTTCAGCAACTTCATCGCCAGCTAGTACGGCTGAATTTTGCGCTGCATGTGCTTTTGCCGTTTCGCTTGCATTTACACTCGCTTGAGAATTTGCTTTGTTCGCTGCAGATGGGTTTACTTTTGCGTCCTTCTCTGCATCTTCTTCAGAAGCTTCCTCAGTAGCTGAATCTTCTTCGTCATCTTCCGATTTGATTACTGCATCTGAATCAGGAATGACTGTATTAGAATCTGAATCTTTTTTGCTATCTTCCTTGTCTTCTAAGTTTACTACTTCATCTGAATTTTCTTCAATCTCTTGATCCTCTTCAGTTCTTACATCTGAATCCGAATCTGAATCAATGTCTGTATTGTCTTCTTCTGGAGCAATACCATGATCCTCTTCTTCTGTTACAGTTACATCGCTCTCAAGGTCAGTTGTTTCTTCAGTATCCTTACCTTCTGTTTCTGTTTTTTCCGTTTCGGTATTAACCATTTCTTCTTGTGCGGATTCCTGAACCGGAGCTTCTTCCGTAATTTCTTCTTCATCAGCTTGGTCAACCTTCCCGTGAACAGCTGAATTTGGGGCAGCATGGATCTTTGCAGTCTCGCTTGCATTGACACTTGCTTGTGATTTGCTAGCCTTCTCTTCTTTAGGCTTCACTGTTGCTTTAGCTTCAGCTTCTACTTCTACTTCTACTTTAGCTTGAACCTGATCCTTTGCTACTTGTGCAGCAGGAACTGCAGGTTTCACTTTAACCTCAGACTTAGCACTATTGGCACCATTTGCTTGAATCTTTTGTTCTATTTTTTCTTTATTAGGTCCTGCAGCCTCAGTAAAATGGCCTCCAGCAAAAACCCCAATTGATAATGCTCCAACAAGTACAAAAGATTTAACAATTTTATTCGTGTTAAGATAATGTTTCATTATTAAATTCGCTCCCTTTATTATCGTTTTCCGTGGCTCAAAGCTTTCGGGTTACGGTTTTTAAAAGAGAGCTTCTTGGGGCGGTGGTGAAGGTGGAGCATTCACCCATTGATTATTCAACCATTTTTCCTGAGAAAGATATGATTGCACAAGTTGGATTTCATAGTATGAATTCCATGTAAACCATTTATCTAGAAAACTATTGGTGCTTAATCCCTGACTGACTCGATCAGTCGGTGGTCCCTCATGGCCGCTCGTCCGCTGTGTTGGATTCGGTATCTGTTTTACCACCTTTGGAATCTTACGCTCATCTGATGGGATATTACCCTTTTCTTGTGGCTCAGATACAAGCGATTCAGAATGATTTTCCGATAAATGAGTATTCTCTCCTTGAGTTTCAACTCTTATCGTTTCGTTTTGAGTATTCACTCTAGTTTCCGAATCATGTACGGTATCTAAAGCAATATTTCTAAACTCTCGTTCCCGAATCTGGGCATTCCTTCCTAACCCATCGTTCTTTTCTTGAACAGCTGTTCTTTTTTTAGACTCATGAGCTTTCACAGTCTTATTTACAGCAGATTTCCCATTGCCTTTTGCTGGATCCGGCAAATGTTGCAATGCTGCACCTGCCTTTTGGGAAGCAGAATTGTTAGGCGAAACTTTAGATGGCTGCTGTTTTACCCCACCTTGATTTTTTATAGCGGAATCAGGTACTACCACAGCTTTTTCCTGGGCCGAAACATTAGGTTTAACGGCTTCAGACGCTACTACAGTTTTTTCCTTTGCCAAGATATTAGGTTTTACTGCTTGGTTATCCATTTGAACTTGCCCAGAAGTTTTTTGGGAATTTTGTTGTCCACTATGTTCGTTCTTCTCAGCAAACACATTGCCTGGTATAAACATGGCGGCTCCAATTACAAGACATGATATAAGTATTTGACGGAAGTGCAAAAAAATCACCCCCTTTCCTAATCGTAACCTTCATGAACAGTATTCGAGTATTTTTGTCATTTTTTGTACGTTCATTCCTTTTTACGAAAAAAACGATTCTTTTGGCCTAAATCAAGGAGGCACGGGGATAGGTATGATTCACCAAGGGTTTTGGTGTCAGCCCCGATGCTTTAGTGTGTTGATTTTAAAATTAAGTATTTCGTTTAAACAGAACCACTTTCTCTGTTGGAAGTCTTATTCCGTAAAATGTCCCATTGCTATGTCCCACGATTCCATAGCATCTCCTTCACCTAATTAGTATAATTATAGGTATAAATAGAATAGTAAGTAGGTGCAAATAAATGATGCAACAGGTGGCAACTTCTGAAGAATTAGAGGCTTTTATTGGGTTCCATGATTCGTTGCCGGAGGACACGGCACGCAAGTTTGAAACGGCCATTGCGGATTGGAGTCTTGAACATGCCAAAACGCAAAGTGAGTTGTTATATAACCTCCTGGAAGGCAAAATGATAGTTTACCATGAAAATCCAACATCAATTCGATTTACTGCTTTTGCCTCCCTTTGTGTATATCTGAGAAGATTGAAAGACGGTTCTAAACATCAAGCACTATTTGAAAAATATGGCCATGAGTTCGTTTCGTTTAAGTTATATCCCCATTTGTGTTCCATGATGTATCGAGAACTGCGGACGATGGATAGTTTTTCCTTGGCCGTTGAATACGCAGAGGAAGCAGTGCGGAGGCTGCCGGAACAGGAAGGGGTTTTACATAATTATGCGGAGGCGGTGATTGTCGCCGCAGAAGAAGGGTTAGAATTAGAGCCTGCCTATTTAAGCAGAGCTGAAAAGGACCTTAGAAAGGCGATGTTCATTTCACCAAAATATCCAAAATTTCACTGTACGAAAGGGAGGCTGTTGGTTCTTAAAAAGAAATATAAGGAAGCTTCGGAATCGATTTTAAAGGCGATTGATTTAGAAGACTCCGATAAACCGGATTATATTTTAAGGATCAATGATTACCAAAACTACCTAGCAAACATTCGCAATGAACAGTTAAATGCTAAAATGGAAGAATCTATCCATGAGTTGACGGTGTCAAAAGAAACATTGGAAAAATCCCTCGAGAGTACAAAAACCGAGAATTTACAAATGCTTGGCTTCTTTATTGCAATTATTACTTTTACGATTGGTTCTTTTAATCTCGTCAAACTAGACAAAGTTTTGGATACGGTCTTTTTGTTGTTTGTGTTAACAGGCTGTTTAATTATCAGCTATGTGGCATTTACGATCTTATTCAGTAATAAAAACACAAATAAATGGAAAATTATCGGGGCCTTTTCCCTCGGAATGATGCTGTTAGGTTTAGGTTTTGCCATCCATACATTTATGTAAGGAGGACATGATGTTCAATCAAATTGAGTACATTCATGAAAAAGGAAGCAATCACACCAATGAAGATGCTTATATTTTAAAAAGAGAAGAAGGGTTATTTGCTGTTATTGATGGTGCTACCGGCCTTGGTGGGTTGCCTGGGAGCTTAGCTGCTACGACCATAAAAGACTCAATCGAAGAGATGCCTTTATCGAAAAGCCTAATCGAAAGCACCCAATTGGCCAATAAAATCCTCGGTCAGAAAACGCTCAAGGTGACTAAGGCCCAGTCTATGAAGGATATTTTAAAGGAAAGACGAAGTTCATGCGGCCTAGCAGCTGTTAAAATAACGAAAGATACGCTGCAGATGGAGTATGTTCAAACTGGGGACTGCATGCTGTTCTTGCAATTAACGAACGGCGATATTCGAATGATTTCGTACGATCATTTATCTCCATTGGATTCCGTTTCCATCTCGAAGTTTCATCATTTACTTAGGTTGCGTTCCAAGGACGTAGAAATGAACGAAAGCATTTTTCAGGAATGTCGTGGAGAAATCCTGGATACTTTAGTAGAAAACAGAAGAAAGATGAATACTAGCGAAGGTTATGGAGTATTAGACGGAAGCCGTGATGCGAACGAGCATATAGAATATGGACTTCTTTCGTTAAAGAAAGTAAAGAAGATTTTATTATTGTCCGATGGCCTTCAATTGCCGACAAAAAAAGCGAGCGGACAACAGGCGTGGCTCGAAACCGCTTCATTTGCTTTCAAATCTGGACTGGCTCAGCTTTACAACCATGTTCACCACTTAGAAACAGGGGATCCCTATTGCTTAGCATACCCACGTTTAAAACTAGCCGATGATAAAACCGGTATTTTAATTTCGTTAATTTCGTCACAGTGACGCCCCGAGTTTTGTCGAATGAGGAGGACATGTGGATAGGCACCATGACCCACCAAAGATTTTGGTGTCAGCCTCCCGCTCAGCTAAAGTGTAAGAAAGGGCCATCATGTTTTCTGATTTTAGTTTAGAAAACCAATGGTTTGTTGCAATGGATGGCTGGCTGAAAGATAAGTTTAACCTATCCTGGCAGATTGTCCCAAGTGAGATGGACGAAATGATGAACAAGGCCACACGAGAACAACTCGCCCGCCTAACGAAGGCATTTCTTAAAATGAAGAAATTTAACTTGCCGAATTACAGAAAGCATACAAGGGATAACAGGAGGATGGTTCTGCCGACTCCTGTGTTGAGGTGCAACCAGTGTCACTGCTTGTGTTTTGTCGAAATATGTAAAATAACACAACATGTATTGTTGAGATTGACTGTTAAGAAGAAGTTAATGGACAATTCGTTTTTGTAAATTACAAACTTGTTTAGGGCCTAACTTTTAAAAAGGAAAAAGCTCCCCTTTCGCTCAAGGGGAGCTGCATTTTTAGACCTGTGAAGATAGTTGTTCATTGAAGGCTTTCTTTTTCCCATGGATGAGATAGTATAAAAATGCACTTGCACCAACAATAACCGCTAACGTTAAATACATATTGCGATAACCAATAGCAGGAATTAGATAGCCGAGAACATATGGACCAAGTCCGACGCCAATATCATGAAAAATAAAGAAGGTTGATATTGCGAGCCCGACACGATATTTAGGTACCTTTTTAATCGCAACTGCTTGTAGGGCCGACTGCAAATTCCCAAAACCGAGACCGATGAATACGGCACTCAGCAGTACTATTAGGCCATACTCGGCTTGACTTAGCATAAACAAGCCAATTGAAAAGAGAAGAAAAGCGGGATACATGACAATATTATCGCCTTTTTTATCCAAGACTTTGCCAGTTATCGGGCGGAAAATGAGCACGACTACAGCATAGACAATAAAAAAGAAGCTTGCCGCTGTCATTAAATTTATTTCAAGCGAATACGTAGTTAAAAATGCGAGAAGCCCAGAGTAGGCCAAAGCCAGAACTCCGATTAAGGAAGCAATCGGAAGTACTCTTACTTCAAAGAAATCCTTTAGACGAAATCCCTTCATTTCTTCAAGCTGTTCGGCCGTGATCGTTGTTTTTGGAAGCGATAAAAAACAGGATAGGACCATACTGATGCCCGCCAAGATGGTACTAACGATAAATAATGTCTGCATCGTTGCCACTTGATTAATGAAGATTCCAACGAAAGGCCCGATTCCCAAGGCAAGAATGAAATTCAACGTAAAAAAACTGATTCCTTCACCGCGACGTTCATCTGGGATCATATCCATACTAACGGTTTGCATAACGGCAAACGCAGTACCCGTGACGATCCCATGAAAGAACCGAAGGATGATTAAGATCGTTAAGTTTTCGATGGGAAAATAAAGTAGCGTACCGATAAAGGCAAAAATGACACCAAAATAGAATAGCTTCTTGCGGCCAATCACTTCTAGGTATTTGCCGACAACTAAACGAGAAAGTAGAATCCCGAGAACAAAAACACTTGCTGCCAGCCCTGCAGTACTTTCCGTTGCATTGAACTTGTCAATCACATAGGGCGTGGTTGTTGTCAGCAGTGAAAGATACATCACGCTAATGAAAAAAGATGTCAGCGTAATTAAGATAAAATCCTTTGTCCACAATCGTGGAGGTTGTATTCCCAAATTTATTCTCTCCCTATTCTTGTTCTGTTCGTCGTTCGCATAGTCTTTTGGTACGTTAACAAAGATGGTTGTTAATATTTTTAAAATTCAGAACATAATGATTATAACACTGGGTACAGATGACTGCAATGCCGTTGCAATGCCGTCACAGTGACGCCCCGAAAAATCTTGTTCCACAGGAATTGTTCCACAGATTAATTTTGTAAGGTAAGGGGGCGCGTAGTTTTTTCGCCTAAGCCTATTGAAATGGAACACCAGATCAGTCCCATGTCTCTAGCAGGAATGCTGGGTTGTGGGACCCTCGCCTCAACTCAAAGAATGGATTTCTAAAATGATAGGGATGTTAAATAATGATGATGGATAATGGAGGTGAATACTATGAATGGTGAGAAAATGGAAGAGATGCTGTCCCAATTAATTAAGATGGTTGGAACTATTCAAGCTGATCAGCAAGAGATGAAGCAAGACATGGAAGAGATGAAGCGAGACATGCAAGAAATGAAGCAAGACCAACAAGAGATGAAGCAAGACCAACTGAAAACGCAAAATAAACTACAAGATATAGAGATCAAACAAAAAGAACACCATAAAGAATTAGTTGACCGCTTAAAGGCCATTGAAAATGATCAACAAATCCTGTCACAGTGACGCCCCGAAAAATCTTGTTCCACAAAAATTGTTCCACAGTCCAAATTTTATACAAGCAGTGTTTTTACGAAATATAAAGAAAAGGTTTCGGCCATCAAGATTTGATGAACGAAACCTTTATTTGTGTCACGGTGCACACCTCGAGAAATCTTGTTCCACAAGTTAATCTTAGTAGGGCAAGTGGGCACATGTTTTTTTGGGCTTTAGCCTATTGAAGTGGAACACCAGAACCGTCCCGGTGTTTCAATCATCGAGCTGAGCGCATTGTGGGCAATGATTAAATTGTTTTTGTGGCAATAGTACCTTGCTTGTTTGCACTTCTTTTTCAAGTTCTATCTCTTCTTTTTCAGTTTCCGTTTTTGCGATGATGAGCGCGCAGGCTGCATCTCCTGTACTGTTCACGGCTGAACGAGTCATATCAAGCAGACGGTCTACGCCAATGATTAAGGCGATTCCTTCAACTGGTAGATTTACTGAGTTTAGAACCATCGCAAGCATAATCAAACCAACGCCAGGCACTCCTGCTGTACCGATGCTGGCTAGTACGGCTGTTAACACAACGGTGATTAACTGTGTGACTGTGAGCTCGATGCCGAATACCTGGGCAATAAAAACGGTGGCGACCCCTTGCATAATCGCCGTTCCGTCCATATTAATCGTCGCCCCAAGCGGTTGGACAAAGCTACTGACGGACTTCGGAATCTTTAAATTCTCTTGAGCTGTTTTCATCGATACTGGCAAAGACGCGCTGCTGCTTGAAGTACTGAACACGACACTCGCTGCAGGAGCAAAGCCTTTAAAGAACCAGAGTGGATTTTTCTTTGCGATTAATGCGACGGAACCTCCATAAGTAAAAACGGCGTGAAGCAGAAGGGCTAGTAGAACAACTATCATATAGAGTCCCATCGCTTTAATGGCTCCAAGACCTTGACTTCCAATCGCAGAGACAATCAAGCCGAATGTTCCGTATGGAGCAAATTTCATAACGAGATTAACAAGGTACATCATTAATTCGTTCCCTTGTTCAATTAGGTTTAATAGTCCTTTTGTTTTTTCGCCCAGCATCGCCAAGCCTAATCCAACGAAAATTGAAAACGCAATAATCTGCAACATATTTCCTTCGGCAAATGATTGAATCGGGTTTGTCGGAATAATTCCCAGTAACGTTTCGCTGACAGGCGGCGCTTCTCTTGCTTCATATTGCATATTTGACGTTTCAAAACTACCGACACTTCCAGGCTGCATTATTAAGCCAAGTGAAATCGCGATCGTGATCGCGATTGTCGTTGTCACTAGGAAAAACGAAACGGTCTTCAAGCCGATTCTTCCAAGCTTTTTTGGGTCACCGAGTCCTGCAGTTCCTAGGGTGATGGAAAAGAAGACAATCGGCACGACAAGCATGTTGATTAAACTTAGGAAAATTTTTCCCAGAGGGGTGAAAAGATACTGATCAAGTGGTGGAAAAATACCTGGAGCGAAAAGGTTGATCAACAGACCTGTAATTCCTCCGGTGATTAAAGCAAGAACAATTTTAGTCGATAATTTCATCGATATAATCCCTCCTATTGTGTTATTAGTTAAAAAAGTGCATAATGAGGGGTTTCTCCACAAAAATTCCCTTAAAAAAGGAACAAAAAAACACAGAGGTTAAACCACTGTGCATAGTTATGCAGTGTTTTCCTCTCAAACGCCTACGAGGTTAGCTGTCGGGTTCGGGTATGAGAGTACCCTACCAAAAAAGGATTCACCCCATGTACAAAAAACAGTACGGTTGGGTCCCCCGCTCAAAAGATTAAGCGAAAAATTCAATTGTAAAGGTATACATTTGTAATGTTGATATACTAGTGTAATTTTAAAGATAATTTTTGCGTTTGTCAATCCGTTTCCGTCACAGTGACGCCCCGAATAATCTTGTTTCACAGGGATTGTTCCACAGAAACATGTGTGACGGTCGGTCTGTCGTTTTCAAAAAGAAACATCAGAACCGTCCCGGCGTTTCACCGTAACTAAAGTCCCTCATTATACGACTAATATTATAGAAGATACACAACATGAATCTGAAGAACCGCCACTGTAGTCCTTGTGTTTCCCCAATGAATGGAGGGAGTTAGTATGAAAAGGTTTTTATTGATTTTAATGGGTATTGGGATGTTGCTTGGTTTATCTGCTTGTAATGAAAATAACGCTGAACCACCGCAAAATGGAACTCCGAATGAAGAGGAACCAGTGAATCCACCTACTCAAGACGAAGGCATCCCGACTTTGACTGAAGATATGGCGCGAGAACGATTAACTGGCTTTAAACAGGACTTCCTTTCTCTCGCCAACGAACAAAATGAACAGCAAGAAATTTCTTCTGTTCAAACTAAAACAGAAGTAAAACAGTATTTCCGGGAGAATTTAACTGTTGACTACGCCTCAAGGTATACGGAGTCTAATTTTACAGAATCAGAAGATGGGGTTTATCTCATCCCAAGAGGTGGTCCCGTCTGGCTAGAGGAAGAAGAACCATTTGAACTGGAACAAATAACGGAAACCGAAGTGAAACTGATCCAAGAGCAGAAAAATGCTTTATTCGGGTATGTGACCCTCGAATGTTCCTTTCAATTCCAAGATGGCAAATGGCTTTTAGACAATGTTGAAATGGAAGAAGTTACGGTTGAAGAGATTGCAGAGACTGTTTTGGATCTGCTTGCTGCGAAAGACATGGCAGGTTTAGCTTCCTATGTCCATCCAGATAAAGGAATTCTCTTCTCACCATATGGTTATATCGCTGAAGATGCTCTCGTTTTTTCACAAACAGAAATTGAGCAGTTTTTTAGTAATGATTCCGAAGTTTTTCTCTGGGGAGTGTATGACGGAAGTGGATTCCCAATTGAATTGACGACAGAGGAATATTATGAAAAGTTTATCTACAACCAAGATTTTCAGCATCCTGATGAGGTCGTCGTGAATGAAGTCAAGCAACGCGGAAACACCATGAATAATATAAAAGAAGTTTTCCCAAATTCAGTGTTTGTTGAGTATCATCGCTATGGAACAGAAGAATATTCAGGCATGGACTGGTCCAGCCTCCAACTGGTTTTAGAACAAAACGAATTTGGCGAATGGAAATTAGTTGCCGTTGTTCATGATCAATGGACGATTTAGAATGGCGTCACTGTGACGCCCCGAAAAATCTTGTTTCACAGGGATTGTTCCACAGAACAAAAACACATTTGGGCGGTTCGCCCGTTCACCTAGTGTGAACGGAAGGGTGTTTGCGCTTTAGCCTAGACAACCGAAACACCAGAACCGTCCCGGCGTTTCACCTGAATAGTGGGAGAGGGTTAAGTTGATGAAACGGATTGGATTCATGATGATCAGTATTTTACTCCTATTGCCTCTACATAGTTTTGCTGTAACGAAGCCAGTGGAAAGTGTCCCAATCACGAAAGAAAATGTGCAAATGTTTTCCGAGGATTATTTTACAAAAAGAATGGAAGAAAATCAGATTCCTGGGGCGGTTATGATTGTTGTCAAAGATAATGAGATTCTTTATGAACAGGGATTTGGGTTTGCCAATCTTGAGAAAGGGCTTGAGGTAGACCCAAGTGGCTCGTTATTTCGAATTGGCTCGGTCACAAAACTGTTTACCGCAACGGCGATTATGCAGTTGGTCGAACTAGGATTGGTTGATGTTGAAGCGAATGTGAATGATTATTTGACAGATTTTCAAATTGACACGAAAGATTTCCAACCAGTCCGGGTGAAGCATCTATTGACCCATACTGCCGGCTTTGATGAGTTGATTATTGGAATGGCTGCTGAACATTATCGTGAGCGAAAGCCTTTACGGAATTATTTAAAAGAAAATCAGCCGAAGATGTTGCGTGAACCTGGTCAATACATCCAATACAGCAATTATGGGATGGGCTTATTAGGGCTAGTTATTGAGGAAGTTTCGGGATTATCTTATGAACAATACATTGAAGACCATATTTTAAAGCCGCTTGGGATGAACGATACACATGTTGTAATGAATCCAACTGTTTACGAGCAATTAGCCCGAGAATATTTTCCCATCGGGGACGGTTTTAAAGAGGAGCCCTTATATGATTTTCATTTTCCTCCTGCGGGTTCGGTGTTAGCGACAGCTGAAGATATGGCCCAATTTATGCTTCTTCATTTGAATAACGGCACATGGAATGGTGCGACGGTGATCAACGAAAATACGGCTAAGCTGATGCACGAACGTCAATTCTCGCAACATCCGAGCGTACAAGGGTTTGGTTTTAGCTTTTTTGAACGATTGCAGAATTCCCATCGGTTTCTAGAGCATGGCGGGAATACAGGTGGAACAAATAGTATGCTAATGATTGATAAAGACCGAAATATCGGAGTTTTTATCGCTAATAATGGTTATGCAGGGGCCTTGATGACCGCAGAATTCCCGCAAACTTTTATTAACCACTTTTATCCGATAAGTGAATCTGCTGCAGTGATTGAGGATTTGGAGAATATTATAGAAGAAACTAATCTAAAAAGGTATGAGGGCAGTTATTACACGAATCGCTACAGTCGTGAGGATGTGTCGAAAATAACGTTGGCATTGTCCCCTTCGATCAAAATTAGTCAAGGGTCCAATCGTTCACTGCTTGTTCAGTTTTTAAATCAGGAACGGAGATTTATCCAAGTGGAACCTCTTGTATTTTTCGATCCTAAAACAGTGCAGTATATTGCTTTTGAAGAGGATGGGAAAGGGAATATTACCCACATGTTTGATTCCAGCAGTTTTGTGTTTGAAAAAGGAAGTTGGTATCAAAATGTCCTGTTGCATGGGATTCTTATCGGTCTTTTTTTCCTACTATCAGTCGGAACAGGGTTGATTTTAATTGTAAAATTGATTAAGAAAATCGTAAAAAGGAAGAAAGAAAGCAGCACGATCGTTAGGCAACCGAGCTGGTATAAAAATCCTGGAAAACTAAACATCCTAATATGCATGAGTTTTTTACTGTATTTAGCGGTCTTACTGATTGGAATATCGCAAATGGATGGTATTGTTTCCGTATTTTTAGATTTGCCACTAGCTGTTCAACTAGCACTCTATATCCCGGTACTTACGATTTTACTCGTAATCATCCAAGGGGTAGTATTACTCAAATCTTGGTTTGCCAAATCAGGGGGGCCGTTTGTTAAACAACTTTATTATACAGCTGTTTTATTTTTAGCAGTCAGTGTGGTGTTGGTTTTGAGGTATTATAATTTGGTAGCGTCACTGTGACGCCCCGAAAAATCTTGTTTCACAGGGATTGTTCCACGGTCGGATTTTGAGGTCCGCCACTTAGCTAATGTGTTAAAGTGTTTAGGTTGATAGAAGGTGTCATATCGATTGTGAGGATTCAAAAAAAAATCGCCACTTTGGCGATTTTTTTATTCATGAGAATTTGTATAATTCCTTAAGTTGTTTATCTAATGTTTTCCATAAGAGGACCCAACCGTCACCAGGTTCATTTTTATCCTCTATTTTCAGTTCTCTTGCTACGAGTTTTGTTCTAGCGTTCGGATAATCTTTTGGTGATAGCTGGCCTAAAATGAATTTAGAATGAAGTTCGTTAAACGTTTTTAAAAAAGTTTCTTTTACAGTAGGTAATTTTTCGATTTCCTGTTGTGAGGGTATTTCTTTTCCAATCCAGTCACATAATTCACATACTGGGTTTGTCCCGCCAGCATTCGTATGATGGGTGATCACACGAAAAATTGCATATTTGCCTGAGTTTAACTGGTATGAAAGGGCATCTCCAACTTCTAGGTCAGTTTGGCTTTTATAACGTTTTTTGACCTTTTTATGGTAGCGTCACAGTGACGGTCCGAAAAATCTTGTTTCACAGGGATTGTTCCACATGTGTGACGGTCTGCCGTTTCCAAAAAGAAACACCAGAACCGCCCCGGTGTTTCAGGTTTCCTTGCCCCTTCACAGGGGCAAGGAACCAACAACAACGCCTTGGATTTGGAGTTATTTAGCTAAAGATTCGATCAATTTCTTGAATCTCTCCTGGAGTTAAGACTACTTCTAATGTTTTTAAATTGTTTAAGATTTGATCAGGACGCTTGGCACCTGGGATGATTGAGTCAATTGCATCATGTGTTAAATACCAAGCTAACACAACCTGAGCAACTTCAACTTCTTTTGCGTTAGCAATTTTACGAACCTGTTCCACTTTCTCTAAGTTTCGTACAAGGCCTTCGCCTTCTAAAAATGATCTGCCTTTGCGGAAGTCATCAAATTTTGTATCTTTTGTATATTTTCCAGCCAACAGTCCTTGGGCAAGTGGGAAGAATGGAATAAAAGAAATGTTATTTTGGGCGCAGTATGGTAACAAATCCTCTTCAGCTGAACGATTTACCAAGTTATAGGCTCCTTGAAAGACTTCGATATAGCCGTCTTTATTGCCTTCTTTTAACTGATCAATTGAAAAGTTGGATACGCCAATTGCCCGAATTTTCCCTTCATCTTTTAATTGCTTCAATACTCCAATCGCTTCGTCCTTAGGGGTGTTTTCGTCTGGGAAATGAATATAATATAAATCAATATAATCTGTTTGCAACCGTTTTAAGCTCTCTTCAAACGTTTGACGCAAAAATTCTGGGGAGTTGTCAACGACCATTTCATTGCCAACGGGTCTATAGCCCCCTTTCGTGCCGATAATGACTTCACTTCGTTTCCCTGATTCTTTTAGGGCTTGCCCAATTAATTCCTCCGAAGTTCCCGGCCCATATAAGTAGGCCGTATCAATAAAATTAATTCCGGCATCGACCGCGGCATGCACCAGTTTTTTTCCTGCTTCTTCGTCTGTAAGGTTGGGGTAAAAGTTTTGGCCGCCAACGGAATTTGCTCCAAAACCAATCGGATTAATATAAAGATCTGATTTCCCAAGTTGTACTTTCTTACTCATTTTTTCTACACCTCATTTTTTGAATGTTTCGACAATAATTTGCGGATAGACTGTTTTATAGATACTTTCCTCCTCTATATCGAATTCTGTATAACTTTGAAAAATCCTTCTCTTTTTTTTCGACACAGGGACGCCCCGAATAAAAGAAACACCAGAAGCAGGAAATTTTTCGCTGAATGTCGAATTATATCACAAAAACTTAAAAAACTATCCTGCTTCTTAGCACTTGGAAATTTTGCGATAGTTACTGAGTATAGTACTCTTTCGATGGATAATTCATTGCTTTATAAAATACTTCGAAATATCAGCAAAACTTCCAAGTGCTATGTTAAGAACCGTCCCGGCGTTTCAAAAAGATCAGAGAGGGAAAAGATTATCTGACGAAGAATGTGTAAATAATGTCTAACACTTAGCTCGTCTTTATTTTATGATAGAGTTGAAAATAGAGAAAAAATAGGACTGGAAAGGATGAAACGGTGTGGAGAAAATCGGGAGAAATGATACATGTCCTTGTGGAAGCGGGAAAAAATATAAAAAATGCTGCGGAAAAAACAATGTGATTTCCATGGAACAATTGATTGAAAAGGAAATAATGGATATACAAGCGGATATCGTTCAATTTGCTCTCATCCATTATGAGGAGGAAATGAGCGATAGTTTAGCAGATTGGATTGGGCCGTTCGACATTCCAGAAGACGCTTTGGAAATGTTCCACTTTTATACCGTCACATGGTTTATTACCTCGATTGAAGTTGAAGGAAAAACGATTTTAGAACATTATGTTGATAGAAATCCAGCTAAATGGAATCGTCAACGGGTCAAGAGTTTTATCCAATCATGGAAAAATGCAAGACCTTCCATTACCATCATTCAAGATCAAGACGACAAACAACTTTTAACACTTCGTGATATGTTTAGTGATCAAATACATAAGGTAAAAGTTTTAGATGAGGATCATCCGGTTGAAACAGGCGGAGCTGTGCTAGGAACAATTCTTCCTTCAGGGGAAACATCTTACTTCTTTACTTCCTTTATTGATTTGCCTAAAAGTTCGGCGAAAAGCGTTAACGATAGAGTAATTGCTTTATTTGAAGAAAGTAATGAGGCTAGTATAGGAGAATATTTAGTTAAAAATTATCCTGAAGTCCTTTACGATTTTTTATTTGCGACAAAACCCGCTATCGAAGAGCTAGATTGGAAGTCGCCAAAGCACCTAGAAGTGGCATTGGAATTCAAGAATTACATGGAAGAGTATCAAGATGAGGTCTTCATCGAGCTAGGACTGTATCTATGGTATCAATACTGTTCAGGTAAAAATCCGAAAATCATCAAAACCAACACCTATACAGCTGCCTTAGTTTACTTGGTCGACCAAACAAACCCTTTTGGGGAGATGTTGACGCAAAAAGAGTTGGCTGAGGAATTTGGAATTTCTAGCAGCACGTTATCCGCAAGATATCGAGATATGGAAACGGTCTTACACGGGGAAATTCTTGAGTTAGCAGAAAAACTTGAGAGTTTCGATTTTGAAGAAATATACGATGATCTATTTTTAGATGAGGATGATGACGATGATCTTTTCTTTGAAGAGGGAGATGCCCAATTATTTTCTAAAAAGAAGGAAAAAGTTTTGGCCAACAGTAGGGTTAGCTTGGAACGTGAGCTGCTTCGGTTAGAATCTGAAATGGAAGATCATCATTTTGACTCACTAGAGGAAGTCAATCATTTTATGAACCAACGATTGAATAACCGTGAAGGACAACAAAAGAAGTTAACCAATAAGGAAAAAGCACAGGAATTATTATTTGACGCGTTGGAGGCAACCGGAAGTAAAAGAAGGAAGCTGGCAAAAGAGGCATTAAAGTTATATCCAGATAGCCCTGAGGCTTATACTATTTTAGCCGACCTTGAAATGAATCCCGTTAAAGCAGAAGAACTATTATTAAAAGCGATTGAGGTTGGCGAAAAGGAGCTTGGACAAGGCTTTTTTGAAGAAAATAAAGGCCATTTTTGGGGAATTGTCAGCACACGCCCCTACATGCGTGCAAAATACAATTATGCCCTTCTTTTACAGGATATTGAAAAGACAAAAGCGGCCATTAAACATTATGAAGAGCTATTAGAACTAAACCCTAACGATAATCAAGGTGTCCGCTATGATTTATTTACCGCATTGGTTGAAAAAGGCCTGCTGAAAAAAGCAGAAGAGCTGTTGAACAGATATAATGAGGACATGTCAGCAAGTGGGTCCTACAATCGGGTGCTTATTGAGTTTTTACAAAACGGGGCAACTTCTCGGGCGAAACAGCTTTTACAAAAGGCAAAAAGACAAAACCCTTATGTACCGAAATATTTAGTAGGGAAAAAAGCTATTCCGCTCTATCTTCCGAACAGCTATCAACCGGGGGATGAAGCAGAAGCGATCATTTATGCCGACCAACACCTAGATTTATGGCATAACAACCGTAAATTAATGGATTGGTTGGTAGCGTCACAGTGACGCCCCGAATAATCTTGTTTCACAAAAAATTGTTCCACGGTCCAAAATAAGTTGGAAGTGCTGATATTGGTGCTTCTTTTTTTTATCGTAGATTAACTGGCAGTAAAACCCCCACTTCAAGTCTTCAGGTCACCTAGTAAGGATAATGGGGGGATATAACTGTCAGTAACTGCCCGACAAGACCTTTTCTTAGAGCTTTAGATCTTAGAAAAGTCAATCAGGCTCCGCGTGACTAACCATCAGTGGGGGATTGGAGAAAACCCCCTCTGATGGAAGTTTCGCTTTATCTTTTTTAATTTAAGTAGTTTTGTTGCAGGAGTTTTGGGTTATTTGTGGAATATAGTGTTGTTATCGTTTTTTGGTTTACCTTTCTTTCGCCCCTCTTCTTATTATTTTCCTTCTATAATATCTTCTGTTCTTTATTTTAAACTTCTTTCTTTTTCTATCCCAAAGTTGCATCTCATTATTCAATTAACAAGAGCTAGTTAGTTTATTTTCTCAGGAGGTTTAATAGCTGACGGTTTAAGATTTGAGTACCGGTTTGAAAGGCCTGATGGTTATCCTTGTTCAGGTTCAATGAGATGTCTGCTCGAAGTCACCGAATATGTGATCGTTGAGGGTTTATTTTTAACATTATTCACAAGCCTGAACGATTGTTTTCAAGAACGATTTGGATTTGCAGGGCGTGTGCGGAGAATTACGGAAGTATCGATTAGAAAGGCGATAACCGTATGGTGTTTAAATATTAGTATTAAGATTGATTAAAAAGGGAGGTAGTGTTGTTGCCTTATAAGAAGAGAGTTTGGGTTCCTGAGCGATTTTATCATGTTGTTTGTCGGGGAAATAGGCGGGATGCGCTGTTTCGAGATGTCGATGATTTCCTAGCTTACCATCATATCCTTGACCAACTATATGACCGGTATCCTTTTGAAATGTCCGCCTATTGCCTCATGACGAATCACGTTCACCTGCAAATTCGCTCCCAGGAAGTTCCTCTTTCAAAAATAATGTCGCTTCTAAATAAACGATATGCCAATTACTTTAACTCCAAATACGAATTAACTGGCCATGTGTATGAAAAACGCTTTTATGACAAATTGATTTATGATGAAGAGGACATGCTAGAAGTCAGTCGCTATATTCATCTTAACCCAGTTGTCGCAAATATGGTGAAGCACCCGCTATCCTATCCCTGGAGCAGCTTTTACTTGTATAAATATCAACTCGCTGTCCCACCCAGGTATATAAACTTGAACTGTATACTCGATTATTATCAAGGGACAGAGGAGGAGAAGCGGGAGAGGTATTGTCGGAGTGTGGTTGCGTCACAGTGACGCCCCGAAAAATCTTGTTTCACAAAAATTGTTCCACGAAGACCGTCCAATATGTTATTAAACAAGAAAAATCCAATCAGCAGCTTACACTGATTGGATTTCTTCTGATTTGGATGTAGGGAGAGAGCTGGCTTCGTTTGCCGGATTGTTTACGTGACCTCTTGATTTAGGGACAATTGTTAAGGCAATTGCAGCAATTAAGCCAGGGATCGCAAACGCAATGAAATTCAATTGAATAGGAAGGGAAATCGATAATAAAAACCCTCCTAGTATTGGACCAAGCATGCCGCCAAGTCTACCGATGCCGGATGACATTCCTAGTGCGGTTGAACGAAGTGAAGCCGGATAATATTGTGAAACATAGGCTTGAATTAGATTTTGTGCCCCAATAGTACTTGCGCCAGCAATACCTACTAATATATAAATATAAAACGTACTTCCACCAAAACCTAATAATGTAATCCCAATTGCACCGAGTGCATATAAAATTACAAGAAGATTCTTTAAGTCAAATCGATCATTTAACTTAGCAATAACCAATGTGCCGATAATGGCACCGGCTTGAAGGGTAACTAAGAACGCAAGACTAGAATGTAAACCATAGCCAGCCTCAATCATTAAGTTTGGTAGCCATGTATTTAATCCATAAACCATTAAAAGACTCATGAAAAAGGTTGTCCAAAACATTAATGTGCTTAATGTTCGCTTATTTTGGAATAGTCCCATCACAGGAACTTTTGATTCACTTTCTTTGATGTCAGCAATTTCGTCTTTTTCAGAAATAGTAGCTTCTGGATTCACTTTTGCAAGGATTTTTATAAGTTCCTTTTTTCTCCCAGTTCGAATCAAATGAGCGGATGACTCTGGCAATAGTTTAAAAAGAATTGGGAGAAATAGAATTGGAATCCCTGCTACCCAAAAAATCAATTCCCATCCATAAGTGGGCATCAACGTCATCCCTAAAATTGGAGCGAGCATCCCGCCGATCGAATATCCACATAATACAATCGAAACGACCATACTTTTTAATTTTCCCGGTGAGTAATCAGTTAACAAGGCAATAACGTTGGGCATGACGCCACCTAAACCAAGCCCAGCTAGGAAACGATAAGTAGAAAACATGGTTGGATTGTCAGCAAATCCACATAACATCGTGAAAAAACTAAATAAAAAGACTGATAGGATCGTCACGTTTTTTCTTCCAAGTCGGTCAGCAAGTGTACCAAATAGGATTGCACCAAAAGCCATTCCAAACATTCCATAACTTCCGATTGTTCCTGCTTCTACAGAGGTTAACCCCCATTCCTCCATTAATATAGGCAATACGGTTCCATATACGACTAAATCATATCCGTCAAATAGAATAATGATAAAACACCAAACGAGCAGCCAAAAGTGAAAACGATTAAATTTACTTGTTGCAATTAATTTTTCAGGGTTGATAGTCATGAAAATATTCCTCCTTTTTCGACATTTTCTAATATAATGAAAAACTTTTTTTATAAAACATTCGGCATATTCTATTAATTATGGACACTGTTCTCTAAAAGTCATTATAAATGGATATGTATTCGCTTTCAATCAAAAAACACTAATAAATTGAAAATTTTTAGAGTATTTAAAAGATTGTTAGCTATTGCACAATATCATATCTACGTTTTTTATCGTGGAAATAGGAAAGAACCGTCATTTTTGGAATAGCAATATGTCGAATTGTCACAGTGACGCCCCGAATAATCTTGTTTCACAAAGATTGTTCCACGGACTCTTTTAGTGTTGTAGAGGTTTTCATTGGAGGAAGAGATGGTTGGGGCTTCTACTTAATTTATAAATGCCTAGATTACATTTGTCCTTCTTCAAGGAGAGTTGGATTGTTTTCGCTAAAGTGTAGAGGATTATGAAAATGGTCATGCAAGGAATCATTTTGGTTCTTTAAGTGGTTATAGGTGAATAGAAAAAAGGCACATGAGCGGTTAGAACCCACTCAATGTGCCTTTTTTCGTACAAAACTTTCGATTGTCCCTTAAGAGAACCGTTCTCGTGCTTCAACCAAGACTTTATTTATTGTTACGAGCATGACTTGGTGTTCCAGTTTCATCTGCATGTGCAGGCTTTCCTTTTTCTCCTGCATGGTCTGGTGCTTTGCCTTGGTTATAAGAGAGGCCGAATCCAAACCAGTATTCGTCGCCATTTTTATTTTTATATACGTAAGAAGGATCTTCTTCGTATCCAGGAATGTCTCCGTTTCCATTTGCTACTGCTTCTTTATCAGCAGGAATGGTGAATGGAAGTTTTCCTGTTGGGTTGAATTTGCCGCGAATCACATCGACAACTGCTTCAGCCTTCACGTTGAAAGTACTAATGACAGCCGCTGCATTTGGCTCAACTTCCTCGATTAGCCATGGATTGGTCATGTTAATCGCCGTAATCGTTGGAACAGTCTTCTGAATGTCAACAATTCTTTCTACATCGCTAATTCCTGTATTAGGTCCAAGTTCGATCGACGGGGAGGCCGTTGATGTATTTGGATGCACCCATACAAAAGCATGTGTAGCTTCTTCAACTGTATCGACAATCGTAATCGCGTCATCATGTTTCTTAATTGTCTGTTTTAACGCATTTGTGCTGCCTTCTGCATTATTGCGAGTGAATACTTCGATATAAAGCTTAACCTTTTTAATTTGTCCATCATTTAATGGAAGAAGTTTTTCATCATTACGTAAAAGAACAACTGACTTGCGGTGTGCTTCATCTGCGATTTTCTGAGATTCTGGATTTGATGTAACCGCGACAGCATTCGCTGGGTCAACGTAAGGGTTTTCAAATAAACCTAACTGCATCATTTCTGATAGTAAAAATTTAACGGATTGATCAACATATTCGATTAATTCAGGCTCATCGTTAAGTGCTTGAATTAAGTGTGTAGGATCTGCTTCTCCAGAGAAAATATTGACTCCAGCTTTTAAAGCATAAGCAAATCTTTCCGGACGTGTTAATTCCTCGACACCCCAAGGCATCGCAGTCGTAATTCCAGTGTCTGTATTCACATAGCCTTTAAAGCCAAGCTGACCGCGCAATAAATCTTGAATAATCGCTTTATTAAATGCAAAGCCGACTTCTTCAAACGGTTGTCCAGTTCCTAACTGATTAGGCGCACTGTGTTCATTGCTTGGGTAGGCATAATAAGGCATGATTGATGATGTCCCAGCATCAATGGCAGCCTGGAATGGTGGAATATGGTATTTAAGTAAGCTTCCTTCAGTCGGATATGGGTTAAAATTCCCATCTAAGTAATGTGGATCCTTTCCATCATCACGTGCTCCTCCGCCTGGGAAATGTTTGGTTGTGAGAGCAACACTGCTTGGGCTAAGGCGATCACCTTGGAACCCTTTTACGATAGCATAAATCAAGTCGGCAGCAAGTTCAGGGTGCTCACCGAATGTTCCATTTGTTCTTCCCCAAATCGGATCCGTAATGATATCGACCATGTACATATAGCCTTTTTGAATTCCGGATACGCGCCATTCTTTTGCGGCGATTTCACCGAATTCTTTTACAAGATCAGCATCACGTGTGGCAGCTAATCCCAATTCACCAGGCCAAACAGAAAAGACGCCGCTCGCTTCAGAAAATCCAAATGCTAAATTATTGTTGATATGATTTCGTGGATTTGATGTCATGACGACTGGAATTCCTAATCTTGAGCTCTCTGCTAGTTCTTGCAATTCATTTGTCCATTCTGCTAATTTATCTGCAGTTGGGTTGTCACGAATAATCAGGTAGCGTAAATTGCGTTCAAGAATTCCTTTAGTAGCTGCTGAAGCATCTAAAACAGGTGCATCAAATTCATAGTTCGGATCACCAGGCTGAGCCCATCGGTTTGTTTCGCTCCAAGAATCTGTCTCGCATAGCAAACTACCGGCTACTGGCGGGCAAGTTGTACCACCAAAACCACCGTCTCCCATATAATGAGACGAAATAAGCATTAACCCAGCTTTTTCCTCTGTTTCCATTTGGGAAACTAAATCATCAACACGGGTTTGAACCGGCAGCCTCCAGTCCTCATATGGATCAAGTTTTCCATTCGCATTTAAATCTTTGAACTCTTTGCCATCAATCGTTAAAATATTTTTTGCACGAGATTCAACTTCGACAACCTTGCTTTCTGCACTCGCCTGTGGCAGCAACAGTGGCACGGTCAATAATAATGTCAGTGAACCTGCCATAAATTTTTTCAGCTTTGAAGATTTGCCTAGCATATTACCCCTCCTTTTTGTTGTTACCGCTTTCGCTAACGATAATAAAAGATTGAAAGACATTTAATATATGAACCACCTCCTTAAAATGGATAAGCGTTTTCATATTTTTAAAATTAGAAGACCTGGTATTTGATTTTGCAATTTTTGCTAAGAAAAACAATGAAGTAGGATTTGATATTACTATGAAAAACAATGAAGGGATTCGATTTTGTGATGAAGAACAATGGAGTAGAGGAACCTATCGAATATTTTTGTTTATTAAACATACTAACTTAATTTTAAAAGTTTATTATCGATGTAAACATTAATCTAAACGCGATGAATCGGTTGTTTTATGATTTGTTCGCTAATAGAAAAGAATCAATGTTTAAACCTCTCCTTTTCTAACGCATAAGTATAACTACGCCTCTGTTATGTCCTTTGAGGCGAACGAATCGGCGAGTCTACATTACAAAATATGTCCATTCTTAATAATTTGTTAGGTTAACGAACTAATATTTATAATAATAGAATAACATCCTGACCTATATTGCTCAATAATCAGTTCGGACTATTTTGAAAATTTGAACTAGGTATTTCGTCACAGTGACGCCCCGAATAATCTTGTTTCACAGAAATTGTTCCACGGGGAAAAGGTGTCTACTCACCACCGGGGTTTTGTGATAGAAGGATATAAGGAGAGCCCATCATATAGACATGATGGGCTCTCCACTTGTATTCTTTGTGGGCATTTTCATTTTAGGTGTAAAATTCATAATCGTGATACTTCTTCCTTCGATATTTCTCCATCTACTATTCCAAAATGATTGGTAATGTTAATAATGAACAGCGTTCCCTGTTCCTCCAGATACATCAATCACATCGCCTGTAATCGAAACAGACAGTGGGGAGGATAAAAATGTAATCACATTGGCGATATCTTCGGCTTTTACTATGCGTCCGATTGCATTCCTTTTAGCGACTTCAAGTAAATCCGTCTCATTCGGGAATCGATCTCTAGTTGTTTCCGTTTCTGTGACACCTGGGTAAACGGCATTGACAGTAATTCCATGGTTCCCTAATTCAACTGAAGCAGACTTCGTTAAATGAACAACAGATACATTGCGTGCACCAGCACTAATGCTTCCAGCACTTCTGGCAGCCAATCCACTTATATTAATAATCCGTCCCCAATTATTTTTAATCATATATGGAGAAACCGCTCGTATACAGCGGAAATAGCCCATAAACTTTTCTTCAAAATCTTTTAAAATAAGCTCATCTTTTACATGATGAAAGTCTTCAGGGTCTCCACCGCTGACACGTGCTCCATTATTCACTAAAATATCAATGCCGCCGAGCGCCTCTACGGCCTGTTCCACTAGATGTTTAATTGAATCAGGGTCGCCAATATCCGCGGCGATCGGATAAATATTTCTCCCGGTTTCTTCCATTAATTCTCTAGCGGTTTCTTTTAGCGACGATTCGTTTCGTGCACAGATTACACAATCGACCCCTTCTAAAGCCAATTGGCGAGCAACCGCTTTACCAATGCCTCTACTGCCTCCAGTAATAAGCGCTTTTTTCCCAGCTAACTGCAAATCCATAACGCAACCCCCTTAGTATGATTAACTCCTTTTTAATTACATTCTAGAAAAGAAGGGATTTTCCTTGTGTCACAGTGACGCCCCGAAAATTCCCCTGAAAAAAATTAATACTTTCATCAAGCTTGTTTAATAAAGTAAAAATTTTTTCCCTTAATATTTGCCTTGCTCGTTTTATTTTAGCAATTATTCATGACAAATAAATTCTGAATGACAAAATAGGCAGGTAATCGTAAATAAGGTTATTTAAACCAAACAAAAAATCTTCCAAAACGGAAGATTTTTTAGCTTAAATTAGGAAATCCTTGTTGGCGTAAAGCCTCGTACACTAAGATAGCAGCTGTACTCGAGAGGTTCAGTGAGCGAACATGATCATTCATGGGGATTCTCAAAAAGTGATCTTTATTTTTTTCTAGTAAATCTATTGGTAAACCGGTTGTTTCTTTTCCGAACATAAAATAATGTTCCTTTGATACATCACTGAAATCAAAGGATGAATGTGTTTTTTCACCAAATGTTTCAATATAGTAAAAATCACCTTGATTTTTTGAAAAAAAGTCATCCAAAGAATCATAATACGTTATGTTGACAGAGTCCCAAAAATCAATCCCTGCTCGTTTTAACATTTCTGGGTCGGTTGAAAAGCCAAGAGGGCGGATGATATGTAAAGCCGTACCCGTTGCGGCACAAGTAAGGGCAATATTTCCAGTATTAGCCGGAATATCTGGTTGGTATAGGACAACATGTATCGCCAAGAATGGTCACCTCTATCTTTATTTTCCCCAAAAATTATATCATACAGATTCAGGTTGCGTCACAGTGACGCCCCGAATAATCTTGTTTCACAAGAAATTGTTCCACGGATATAAGAAGATATATTGATCAGTGGGGGATGTAGAAAACCCCCGCTGATGGAAATTTCGTTTTATTACTATAATGATCAAAGCTAATTATTCGATTTTTGGATTTTAAAGATACGCCTGCTTATGCAAGCCGGCCGGAAACAGGAGTCAATCTAGTTTCCATCGTATTTCAAAGCGTATTTGTTGAATTTAGTATGTGAATTTTGAGTTATTACGTATGAAAGGCAAGCTTTTTTGAAATTTCTTCGGACATTTGTATCATATATGTCTTCATTTTTTTAATCTTTTCATCAGTCATTCTTGAAGTAGGTCCACTGATACTGATACTAGCGACAACTTTTTCTGTATAGTCTTTGAGTGGTACCGCCAAACACTTCGCCCCAACTTCACATTCTTCTAAATCTAATGCATATCCCTTTTTCTTTACATTTTCCAATTCATCAAATAATGCCTCTGGAGTGGTAATCGTGTGGATAGTCAGTTCAGGCATTCCCTTTTTCTCAATGATTTTTAAAATTTCTTCACGGGAATAATTTAGCAAAATGTTCTTACCGACACTAGTGGCATGTAAAGGAGCTCTTTTGCCGATTCTTTGCATCGTTTTTAGCATATTATCTGGGCCATTAATCACGTCGATGTATACGACCTCGTTATCTTCCTCAATCCCTAAACAGGATGATTCTTGAAACTCTTCCGATAAAGCGACTAAATAATCATGAACAAGATTCCGAATATCGTGTTGTTCACTTACTAAACTTCCTAATTGAGCTAATTTTAATGTTAATGCATATTTGGAAGAATCTGCATTTTGATAGACATATCCAAATGAACTTAATGTGCTTAAATATCTTAAAACAGTACTAGTAGGAGATTTCACTTGCTCTGAAATATCTTGAAGTCGCATTTCTCCACCTTTTGAAACCATCAATTCAATGATTTGAAGGACTTTTTCCACTGATTGATTTTTCTTCACTTTTTTTTCAATCACTATTATTCTCTCCTCATTTGTTATAAAAAAATTTCATCGTTTGTAATAAACGTTCATAGTACCTTTTTAGTCAACCTTTTTACAAAACTTTAGTAATGTCTGTAGTTTACAAAGCTTCATTAATGTCTGTAGTCTATCATACTTAAGAAAAGAGCTCAAATATAATTTCACTATGAGAAACTTAGTTTCAAAAAGTGTTGACGGTTCTATTTAGTCGTGTTAAATTAGGTTTATAAAATAAAATTAGATTTCACCTAGTGAAACTGGTTAGGAGGCAAAACATGTTAGTTGCTGAAGTAATTGTTCAAATTTTAGAAAAAGAGGGCATTGAAGATGTTTTTGGTATTCCGGGAGCTGGAATAAATCCCGTGTACAAGTACTTAGATCAATCAGAACAAATTAGTCATATGTTAATGAGGCATGAGGAAGCGTGTGTTCATGCAGCAGATGGTTATTTTAGATCAAGTGGAAAACTTGCAGTTGCTGCATGTACTGCTGGCCCAGGAGCAACTAATTTTGTAACCGGTATCTACACAGCAAACATTGATTCCATTCCATTAATCGCTATCACGGGGCAATCTGAACGATCTCAATTGAATAAGGATGCATTTCAATCAGTTGATATCGCAGCTATTGTTAAACCAGTTGCGAAAGGTGCTTGGTGCGTAACAGACCCAGAAGAGATAGTATCTGTAATGAAAAATGCATTTAGAATTGCTAGAGAAGGAAGACCTGGTCCCGTTTTAATTGACTTACCTTTAGATGTTCAAATGGAAGAAATTGATTTTGATATTGATACATATCAACCAGCTGAAATTAAAAAGGTCGAACCAAATTTGGGGAAAATCCAAGAAGCCATTAACCTAATCAAAAATGCAAAAAAACCGGTACTTCTTATGGGTGGAGGCGTTATACTTTCTGGAGCAACATCACAGTGTGTAGAGCTAGCAGAAATGTTACAGCTGCCTGTTATCACTACGTATATGGCTAAAGGAGGAATTCCTGTTAACCATCCATTAAATGTAGGTCATGCTGGTATTCAAGTAGGTGGACCTCTTGGTAACAAAGTGTTCAGTGAAGCTGATGTTGTATTAGGGATAGGCTGTCGTTTTACTGACCGACATACAGGTGATATTAACGTCTATACACAAGGTCGTAAGTTCATCCATATTGATATTGAACCTACTCAAATTGGTAGAATCATTGAACCTGAGATTGGAATTGTTTCAGATGCTCGTTTAGCGATTGAAGCTTTAATAGAGGCAGCAAAGGGTGAAGCACCATTTGAAGCAAAAGGATATGTATCTGAACTAGAAAGTTTAAGAAGTGAGCTAAAAAGAAAAACAGATTATGATCATGCACCTATCAAACCACAACGTGTATTTAAAGAGATGAATGAGGTTTTCGGGGATGAGGTAATGTATACGACTGGGTGCGGCTTAACTCAAATCTGGTCAGGGCAATTACAGGATATCAATCGTCCAAGAAAATACCTTCCATCAGGTGGTGCAGGTACACTAGGCTTTGATATTCCAGGGGCTATTGGAGCATCAGTTGGAGCACCAGGGAAAAAAGTGGTTAGCGTTTTAGGAGACTTCGGATTTACCTTTATGGTCGAGGAAATTGCAGTTGCAGCAGTATACGAAATTCCACTTGTTGTTGTCATTGTAAATAATTCTTATCTTGGTCTAATTAGACAAAACCAAAAGTATGCTTTTGATTTTGAGAATGCCGTACGTATGGGTGAGAATCAAGGTTTAATGGATTACGTCAAGGTTGCTGAAGGGTTTGCTTGTGAGGGAGAACGCGTGTTCAAACCAGAAGATATTAAACCAGCTTTAGAAAGAGCTTATGCTGCGAAGAAACCTTATATTATTGATATTGTATGTGAAGAAACAACAGATTGCTCGATGGGTAAAAGCATTACAAGTGTAAGAGAGTTTGTTTAAGCAAGTCTAAAATAAGTTCCTTTTTTTTAAAAACGATTACATTCGCATAGTGATTTGTGAATTAATGAGCGAGTCGTTTTAAAAACATGAACAAAATAAAAATAGTAATTCTTAAACGAAGAGAGGAAGGAAGCTAGCATGAAAGAATATATGAATAAATATTTACAAATAGGAATCGTACATTTTATGGCATATCCTCAAGCAATGAACTGGAAGGATCAAGGGAACATTGTTGAAACAGTAAGAAAAATTGTTTTAGATGATTATTTCGATGCGATTGAAATCACTCATATTGAAAAAGAAGAAGATCGTCTTGCAATCAAGAAGCTTCTCGATTCTAGCCATATGAAAGTTTGCTATGGGGCTCAACCTCGGTTGTTGACTGCTGGTCTAAATCCTAATGCTTTAAATGAGACAGAGCGTTTAAAAGCTGAAGCGATTTTAATCGATTCGGTTGATGAGGCAGAGTTTTTAGGAGCTAGTGGAATTGCTTTCTTGGCTGGAAAATATGAAGAAGAAACGAAAGATGAAGCCTTTCAACAATTATTAAAAACAACGAAAAATGTTTGTGATTACGCAAGTGAAAAGAATATGACCATTACGTTGGAAGTCTTTGACTACGATTTGGATAAAAAATCATTGATCGGTCCAGCTCCATACGCAGCAGAATTTGCCGCTCAAATGAGACATAAAGTGAATAATTTTGGGTTGATGATGGACTTATCACATATACCTCAGACCCATGAAACTTCAAAATATGCTATTCAAGTAACGAAACCATATATTACTCATTTTCACATCGGTAATGGAGTTATTGAAGAGGGAGCCGAAGCCTTTGGAGATACTCACCCACGTTTCGGGTTCCCAAATAGCGTAAATGATGTAGCGGAGTTGTTAGACTTTTTGAGAGTATTAAAAGAAGAAAATTTCTTAAACAGTGATAACCCTCCAGTACTTTCTTTTGAAGTGAAACCATGGTTAGATGAGGATGCGGATGTTGTTGTGGCAAATGCAAAGCGCACTCTAAATCGTGCGTGGAGTCTTTTATAATTTAGGAGGTATAAGAATGAAGATTGTCGTATTAGATGGATATACTTTAAATCCGGGAGATTTATCTTGGCAAGATTTAGAAAAAATTGCAACTTGTGAAATTTACGATCGAACACCCCCATCCGAAGTAATAAATCGGATTGGTGATGCAGATATTGTTATTACGAACAAAACACCTTTGACAGACGAAATTTTCGATGCTTGCCCATCGATTCGTTATATTGGCGTTTTAGCTACAGGGTATAATGTTGTTGACGTAGAAGCGGCTAAAAAACGTAATATTGCAGTTACAAATATTCCAATGTATGGAACTGACTCTGTGGCACAGTTTACTTTTGCGCTATTACTTGAAGTATGTCATCATGTAGCAGCTCATGACAAAGCTGTAAAACAAGGTCGTTGGAAAGAGTCGGGAGATTTTTGCTTTTGGGATTATCCGCTAATTGAATTATCTGGTAAAAAAATGGGGATTATCGGCTTCGGGCGAATCGGACAAGCGGTAGCAAAGATAGCAAATGCCTTCGGTATGGAGGTGTTGGCTTATAACCGTAGTGGTAATAAATCAGTAGAAAGCGAACAAATAAAATTTGTTGGACTAGATGAATTATTTACTCAATCGGATGTCATCTCCCTTCATTGTCCTTTATTTCCTGAAACCGAAGGGATGATTAATGCCGACACTTTAAAGAAAATGAAAAAGAGCGCTATTTTACTCAATACTTCCCGTGGTGCATTAATTGTTGAACAGGATTTAGCGGATGCATTGAATAATGACGAAATTTCCGGTGCGGCAGTCGATGTCGTTTCGGTAGAGCCTATTTCTGAAGAAAATCCTTTATTACACGCTAAAAATTGTATCATAACCCCACATATTGCATGGGCTCCAATTGAAGCACGAAGTCGGTTATTAAACATTGCCATTGACAATTTAGAAGCTTTCCTTAATGGAAAGCATGTAAACAGGATTTGTTAAATAGTAGATACGAAGTTGAATAGAGATGCAAATTCTTTGCATCTCTATTTTCATATCATACGATTAAGAGGTGAAGCGGTATGAGACTTAGAGATGATGCGATTGATATTATAAAAAAATCGATTCAGGAAGTTTTACCGGATAATGCAGTGAAAAAGGCCTTAAAACAAGAGGATATCAAGGGGAATGTGCATGTTATTGCAATTGGAAAAGCAGCTTGGAGAATGGCTCAAGCAGCGGTTGAGATGTTAGGAAATCAGTTTATGGGAGGAATGGTGTTAACAAAATATGGGCATTCCTTAGGTCAAATAGACAAAATGGAAATTTTGGAAGCTGGCCACCCTGTTCCTGATCAACAGACGTTGGAAGGAACGGAGAAGATTCTCGAGTATGTTGAGTCTATTCCTGAACATGAGGCCATTGTGTTTTTAATTTCTGGAGGAGGTTCCTCATTATTTGAAAAACCATTATTGAACAATTCAATAGAGGAATTGGAAAGCGTGAATGTGCAATTATTGAGAAGTGGTGCGAACATCGTCGAAATGAATACGGTCAGAAAGCATCTTTCTGCGGTTAAAGGTGGGCGATTTGCTCAAGTCTGCTATCCGCGAGCGATCTATTCGATTATTTTATCCGATGTTTTAGGAAATCGAGTTGATACGATTGCTTCAGGTCCCACTTGCCCGGATACATCCACAGTAGAGGAAGCTTTAAAAATTGTCGAAAAATATCAATTAACTCTTTCCGAAACGTCACTTCAAGCCATAACAATAGAAACACCTAAAAGCTTGGAGAATGTCAAAACGATAATGATAGGCAGTGTAGAAATTCTTTGTCAAGAGGCGGAAAAGATTGCACGTTCGCTAGGGTTTCACACGAAGTTGTTAAGTTCTTCTATAGAAGATGAAGCTTCTTTGGTTGGAAAGGACTTTGGAGAATTAGCGAAAAGAATTGTTGCTGGACAAGAAGATATTCCACTTCCGTGTGCGATTATTGCTGGAGGGGAAACGGTTGTAACAATAAAAGGAAATGGTAAAGGTGGTCGTAACCAAGAACTTGCATTATCTGCAGCCTTTCCAATAAGCGGGTTGGGTGATGTCGTTTTTCTATCCGTAGGATCTGATGGAACGGATGGCCCCACTGATGCAGCTGGTGGAATGGTAGATGGCGGCAGTTTAAGTAGAATGCAAGAAAGTGGTTCCGACATCCAAAGTCTTTTGGAAAATAATGATTCCTATCATGCGTTAAAAAGTAGTGGAGATTTAATTTTTACTGGTCCTACAGGTACAAATGTGAATGATTTAATGATGCTATTAATTGACAAAAAATAAAATCAATGTGGCAGAACATCGATTATGTTAAATGGGTACAGCAAAACGCTTGGAATGATTCAAGCGTTTTTATATACTCATTTTTTACAAATACTGGCTTTTATCGAATACGGTCCAACCATTGTAGGACTCGTTGATAGATTTGCTTGCCTATTACGTTTGTAGTATCTGAATCAAAATCGTGGGTCATTCCTAACACTGGATGAAAAACGGAATTAGGAATGATTTGAGCAGCCTGTTGAGAAACGAGATACGGAACATCTTGATCTTTTGAACTTGCAGTTAAAAATACAGGGGGAAGAGCTAGCAAATCATCTTTTGATAGACTGTAAAATTTCCTAGCCGATTTATCGCTTAAGAGAGCATCGATCCATTTTCCGGTTTTCCGAATATAACACGCAAATTCCAACGATTCAATAAATCGATGAGTGAAGATATATAACCCTCGGTAATATTATTCAAAGTAGACAAATACCAATCTTAATTTGTAAAAAATGATAATGCGATAGTTTTTTTTAGCGCTTACACTATCTATAGGAGATCCGAGAAAGGAATTGATGATATGGACTGGATTAAAACAATTCAAGATAACATGGATTGGCTTTCAAGTATCGGTAGTGATCCCACAGGAGGGATGACACGTTTACTTTATTCCGAATCATGGGTCGAAGCCCAAAATGGAATAAAGGCAAAATTAGAAGAACTAGGGATGGAAACGCAATTTGATGAAATCGGAAATCTGATTGGCAGATTAGCAGGCTCTAACTATCCAAATGAAACAATCTTGTCTGGTTCCCATATTGATACCGTTGTGAATGGCGGGAATTTAGATGGACAATTTGGGATTATTGCCGCCTATTTAGCCATTGCTTATTTAAAAGAAACATATGGACAGCCACTTCGCTCGTTAGAAGTTATTTCATTGGCAGAAGAAGAGGGAAGTAGATTTCCAACTGTTTTTTGGGGTAGCAAAAACTTCGTGAATGAAGCTAAAAAAGAAGACGTTATTGATATTGCTGATTTTGAAGGTGTTAAATTCGTCGATGCGATGCATCAAGCTGGATTTGATTTTAAATCGGGAGAAGAAAAGAAAAGGGACGATATTAAAGCATTTGTAGAACTTCATATCGAACAAGGGAATGTGTTGGAACAAGAAGGACTCCAAATCGGTGTCGTGAACAGCATAGCTGGACAGAAACGCTACACGGTTACTTTAAGTGGTCAAGCGAATCATGCCGGAACCACGCCAATGGGCTATCGTAAAGACGCTATTTACGGTTTTAGCAAAATTTGTGTGGAGGCAATTGAAAAGGCAAAACAAGAAGGCGATCCACTCGTTTTGACATTTGGTAAAGTTGAACCAAAACCGAATACAGTTAATGTTGTTCCAGGTGAAGTATTATTCACGATTGATTGCCGTCATACCAATCAAGAGACGCTAGATCGATTTACGTTTGAACTGGAAGAAATGATCAAAAGAATAGCATCTGAGTTGGAAATGGAAGTATCGATTAACTTATGGATGGATGAAGCACCCGTTCCAATGGATGAAAAAATTGTATCTATTATTGAAGAAACCGCTAAAAAAGGAAATATGAAATATCGTATCATGCATAGTGGAGCTGGACATGATGCTCAAATTATTGCCCCGCATTATCCAACAGCTATGATATTTGTTCCAAGTATTAACGGAATTAGCCATAATCCAGCAGAAGCTACCAAAATAGAAGATTTAGCAGAAGGTATAAAAACATTGGCTGGGACTCTTTATGAGTTAGCGTATAAATAAAAGTTAAAGCTTATGCTCGATATTGGTCTATGTTCAAAACTTCAAAATGAATGAAAAAAGTGTTTAAGCTGAGTAAGAGGGCATGAGACAATTCTTCGCCCACAAATATTAATGAACAGGATGATGAAAAATGGGATACAAAAATAACAAGCTTGGCTATAGAGATGGTTTATTAGAATCAAGGTCTGTAATCAAAAGAGATAACTATGCTCTTATTCCCCATGATGGGTTAGTGAAGAATGTCGTTCCAGGATTTGAAAATTGTGATTTAACGATTCTCGGATCACAAAAATTGGGAGCGAGCTTTGTAGATTATATTATCACGTTGTTAAAAGACGGGAAAAATACGCGAGGGTTCGGCGGTGAAGGGATAGAAACATTTGTTTATGTCGTTGATGGGAAATTAAAAGTTAGTGATGCTAAGGAATCACATGAGTTAACAAAGGGAGGCTACGCATACTTCCCAGCAGGATCATTAATGTATTTAGAAAATGCCCAGGATGAAAATACCGAAATTTTCCTATATAAAAAGCGTTATGAGCCATTAGAAGGGTATGAAGCGCATAAGGTGATTGGGAACACGAATGAGTTAGAACCAGTGGAATATGAAGGGATGACAGATGTTTTAGTTTGGGATTTACTTCCAAAAGATTTGGGCTTTGATATGAATTTCCACATCTTATCATTTAAACCGGGCGCAAGTCATGGATATATAGAAACTCATGTACAAGAGCATGGTGCCTATATTTTATCAGGGCAAGGTATGTACAACTTAGATAACGAATGGATGCCGGTGGAGAAGGGTGATTACATCTTCATGGGTGCTTATGTTCCACAAGCTGCTTACGCTGTTGGTAGGGACGAGCCACTAAGCTATGTATACTCAAAAGATTGTAACCGTGATCCCAAAATCTAAATAATGCGGGAAACAAATTTCCCGCAATTATGTCAACAGGGCTCCATCAACGAATTAAAACATAGGCAAGCTTAAAATGTAGGTTAGGAAAGCGAGGTTTCATAATGTTAAATACAATCATTAAATCTAATAGTTATCAAGATTCCATCGTCTTGATGCTGTTGACAAACAAAATAAGCACGATTGAAGGCGTAAATAAAGTGTCAATCATGATGGGGACACCAGCTAATAAAGATATCTTTAAAACGGGTGGACTTTATACCCCAGAACTAGAAAAAGCATCTTCTAACGATATGGTTGTTGTCTTAGATGTTGAAAATGATTCAATAATTGAAGCCGTTTTCGATGAAATTGATCGCTTCTTAGAAGAACAGTCTAAAGGATCAGTAGGCGGTGAAGTTGAAGAATCTGTTCGTACATGGGATAAAGCGTTAGAATCGGCGAAAAACGCACCACTTGCATTGATTTCAATTCCTGGTACATATGCTGCATTAGAAATTGAACGTGCACTTCATGAAGGCAAACATGTTTTTTGCTTCAGTGATAATGTAGCAATTGAAGACGAAAAACGATTGAAACAAATTGCACATGATAAAGGACTCTTATTAATGGGGCCTGATTGTGGGACTGGAATTATCAATGGAATTCCTTTAGCTTTCACAAATATTGTAAGACCAGGAAGAATTGGAATTGTCGGTGCATCCGGAACTGGAATTCAAGAAGTGACAACACTTATTCATAAATTAGGTGAAGGGGTTACACATGCAATTGGGACTGGCGGTCGTGATCTGAAGGAAGATATTGGTGGTATCACATTAATGGATAGCATTGTTACTTTAGAGCAAGATCCAAACACGGATGTCATTGTCGTGATTTCAAAACCACCTTCTCCTGTCGTTCGGGAAAAAGTATTAGGTTTATTAAGGAAAATTTCAAAACCGGCCATCACTCTCTTCTTAGGTGAAAAACCTGAGTATCATGAAAAGAATCTATATCATGCCTATTCATTAGAAGAGACTGCTTCCTTGGCAGTAAAACTTCTACGGAAAGAAGAAATTGTTTTTGAAGAAGAAAAGATTGATCTTCCACTAGTAAAATTAACAGAAAAACAAAAATATATTAAAGGCTTTTATTCTGGTGGTACGCTCGCTAGTGAAGCAGCGATGCTCCTGAAGGATGGATTACATTTAGGTGAAGATACTGAGGAAAAAGAAGGCTATATCCTTAAAAATGATGGGTACGAAATTCTCGATTTAGGGGATGATATTTACACTCAAGGTAAGCCGCATCCGATGATTGATCCTGAAAAACGAATTGAAATGATTGAAAAGGCTTCAAGCGATCCAGAGACAGCTGTTATTTTACTAGATGTTGTACTAGGTTATGGTTCTCATTCAGATATGGCTAGTCAGCTGGCACCTGCGATTAAAAAGGCAAAAGCACAAGCAAATGCTGAAGGAAGAGATTTAGTCTTTATCGGAACGATTGTTGGAACAGATCTTGATCCACAAGGGTTTAACGAACAGCGACAAATTTTAGAAGAAGCAGGAGTCATAATTAAAATGAGCAACAATAAAGCTGTACGAACAGCTTTAGGCATCTTAGGAATGACGATTAAAGATAATATGAAAGAAATGAAAGAAATTGAATCTACTTTTAATGAGCAATTAGAACCATCAAGAAAAATGTTAGATTTATTGGGAACGAAAGAGTTTCTTAACATCGGATTGAGAAGTTTTTCTGATGCAATTAGAGAAGAAGGTGGGACTTCTATTCAGTTTGATTGGCGTCCTGTTGCAGGTGGAAATGTGACATTACAAAAAGCATTATATTTCTTAAATAATTATCAAGTCGAACTAGTAGAAGCGAAATAAGGGAGGAGAAGAACGATGAATTATAAAACAATTGATGAAGCCAATCAAGCGGTTGCTGCTAAGATTGTGGCTGGATCACCTTTCTTATTAGATGTCGTACCAGCTAAATCTGTCATAAAAGAATTCAATGAAGGAAAAGTACTACTACATGCTGGTCCGCCAATTACTTTTGAAAAGATGGTAGATCCGATTCAAGGTGCGTGTATTGGTGCAGCTCTGTTTGAAGAGTGGGCAGATACTGAAGAAGAGGCACGCGAATTATTAGCGTCTGGGGAAGTTAAGCTTATTCCTTGTCACCATGTAAACGCAGTTGGCCCTATGGGTGGAATCACTTCAGGGAATATGGCTGTTTTAGTTGTAGAAAATCGAACGGACGGAAATATGGCCTATTGTACAATGAACGAAGGAATTGGTGCAGTTTTACGATTCGGTGCCTATTCTGAAGAAGTTATTACTCGTCTACGTTGGATGCGCGATGTCCTTGGGCCTGCCCTCAGCAAAGCTCTCAAAACGAAAGAGGGTGGACTAAACGTCAATGTACTAGTAGCAAAAGCTATATCGATGGGCGATGAATTTCATCAACGGAATATTGCAGCATCATTAGCGTTCCTAAAGGAAGTTGCTCCGATTATTGTTCGTTTAGATATCGATCAAACAGAAAAAGAAGAGGTCATGCAATTCTTGGCAGACACAGACCAATTCTTCTTAAATATTATGATGGCTGCTGCCAAATCAGTAATGGACGGTGCTCGACAAATCCAAGAAGGTACGATTGTCACTGCTATGTGTCGTAACGGATACGAGTTCGGTATTCGGATTGCTGGTATGGGTGATGAGTGGTTTACTGGCCCAGTTAATACGGCACAAGGTTTATATTTCTCAGGTTTCAGTGAAGAGGATGCTGCACCTGATATGGGGGATAGTGCGATAACTGAAACATTTGGTGTTGGTGGATTGGCAATGATTGCCGCACCAGCTGTTACTCGTTTTGTCGGAAGCGGAGGATTTCAGGATGCACTTCAAACGAGTAATGAAATGACAGAAATTTGTATTGACCACAACCCTAATTTCCCAGTTCCTACATGGGATTTCCAAGGGATTTGTTTAGGAATCGATGCAAGAAAAGTAGTTGAGACAGGAATTACACCAGTCATTAATACAGGAATTGCCAATAAAAAAGCTGGTTTAGGCCAAATTGGTGCAGGGACTGTTCACCCACCAATTGAATGCTTTGAAAAAGCTGTATTAGCCTATGCAAAAAAATTAGGCTTCCAAGAAGCAACAGTGTAACTGGAAAGGGAGGGACCAAGTGTTTATTCATGCAGAATATATCGATGAAGGATTAACTGGAATGCTTCAATTAAGATCAACTTGGTCCGTCCACAGTGTTTTCAATAAAAGCTTAAATATACAAAATGCTCAACAAAATCGATTGATTCACATTGCTAGTTCTAGTTATGCGAAGATGCCAGAATCTATTTTACTTGAAGACGGGATGCTAAGAAACTTCATAACAACTGTAAAAGTGAATCAATCGCTTAAGATTTCCGGCAAACAAATCGATTTCGGTCATGCAGTCATCCTTTTAAATCAATCCAAAACTTATTCCTCACAACTAGCACCACATTATCGATTGAATAAAGCGAGTTTTAAACGATTTCTAGCTATTGTTGGTAAGTTAGAGAAAGAAAATGGCTTTGGATTTCCTATATCTGAACTAAAAAACAATTCTAGTATTCAAGTGAACACGATGAATTACTTGAATGATTTATTTGTTAGTGATCAAGACGGGAACAAAAAAGCAATTCAGTATCTCGTTGGGCGCGGAAAAGGTTTAACACCTTCAGGAGACGATATGCTTATAGGGGTCGTGGCTGCAAATCGATTTATACAGCGTTTACCACAATTATTTTATAAAAATGTGACAGAGATTCTATCGTCACATATGAAACCGACGACATTTGTCAGTGAACATTATCTAAATTGTGCTCTATATGATAGGTTTAACGAACGAATCATTCGGTTGGTCATCAACTTAAGTAAAGATACGAATCGTTGTGAACTGGAAAAAAATGTTTCGGAAATTAATGCACTAGGGCATACCTCTGGACTTGATATGTTGACTGGGTTTACAGCAGCGCTACTAATAAATATTCCATTGGAGGAGGAAGGTCATGGCTAAAAGAGTAGTCATTGCTTTAGGAGGTAATGCAATATTAAGACCAAATCAGGAAGCGACATTTGAGAATCAGTTGCATAATGTGAAAATTAGTGCAGAATTAATTGCGAAAATTGAAAAACTAGATTATGAAATTGTTGTAACGCATGGAAATGGACCTCAAGTAGGGAATCTTTTGCGTCAAAATGAAGAGGCTAAACATGTCGTTCCCCAATTACCATTAGATGTTTGTAGTGCAAAATCACAAGGATTTATCGGGTATATGATGGAGCAATCTTTAAAAAATGTACTTGATCAAGAAGGACTAACAAGTGATGTCCTGACTTTGTTAACTCAGACAGAAGTTTCAGCTGAAGATTCTGCATTCCAAAATCCCACTAAACCTATAGGGGCTTTTTATGGTAAAGAGGAAGCAGAAACGATGATTAGGGAAAAGGGCTGGGTGATGATGGAAGATGCCGGAAGAGGGTATCGAAGAGTCGTTCCCTCACCAAAACCTTTAAAAGTTCATGGTGTAGAATCGATTCATAAACTGTTAAAACAAAATACGATTGTCATCGCAGCAGGTGGAGGTGGAATACCTGTTGTGCGAAATACCGAGGGCGATTTAATCGGTATTGAAGCAGTAATTGACAAGGATCGTACCGCTAAAAAACTGGCAGAACAGTTAAATGCAGATATATTTATGATGTTAACAGATGTGAACAACGTTTATATCAATTATGGAAAACCGAACCAAGAAAAATTAGCGGAAATTTCGGTTAATAAGGCAAAACAATATTTAAATGAAGGACAATTTGCTGATGGTAGTATGGGACCGAAAATGGGAGCTGCTGTTGATTTTGCATCCCAAGGAAAAGAAGCCATTATCTGCTCCCTTGACCAAGCTGCAGAAGCTTTGAAAGGACTTGCAGGAACACGTATTGTCAAGCATGTAGGGGCCGCAAACAAATGTGTTTTGACATCCGTTTAACTATCGGTTTCTATGGACAAATGACGTCTAGAACGGTGTCATCCAACTGTGGATGATAAACAGTAATCTTATTAGCACAAACCATGGCCTTGGTTTGTGCTATTCATGCTTTTCATTTACTACCTGTAAAAACAAAAACTCATATATGAACATCTGGAAATAACCCTATTAATCATTATCCGGCTTAATAAGAATGAATAGGGTCGATTTTTTTAAGAACATACGGTAAGTTATCCATTTAAATGACTCTGTGAAAGTGTAAGAGCTAATCTTAAATTTAGACTAAAGTTAGGGTCATTTATTGGCGTGCCGAGGATTTTTTCACATTGATCAATCCTATATTTCACTGTGTTACGATGAATGAATAATTTTTTCGATGTCTTCGTAATTTCACATTGATAATCTAAATATGTTTCTAGTGTTTTTCTTAATTCAACCATCGATTCCTCTTTCGGATAAGCTAGCTCTTTTAAAGTGGCTTGGCAAAAATAATGGATCTCATCCGTTTGCAGCTTTTCGAACAGGTTCTGCATGCCTCGTGATTGATAGTAATGAATTCTTTGTTGATGATTTTTTCCGAAAACTTCTTCAAAGGACATTTTTGCTTCTACAAAGGAGTTTGAGATCATTTCTATTTTATTGTATGCATGCCCAAAGGAAAAGACTAAGGAAATAGGGAGAATCTTTTCTAAATCAGCAGCTGTCTTCTCTAAAATTTCCTCAAGATACTCATAGTCATATTTAGATTGAAGTAATAAGGCTAAATGATTGTTATTTTTAATATGGAAAATCTGAGCATCACGAAAATAAGGAATTAGTTTGTCTAAAAGCCAATTAGATGCCAACTGAATCTTTTCACGATTATATTGTTTCTTCCATTCATTCTGATAATCATGCTGGCAATGAATATAGATGACTTGATAAAAATTCGAATTAATTATTCCAAAATTCAAACCAGAATCTAACCAATTTTTTGTTTTATTTTCTGATAACTGTTGACTTTCTATTAGTTGCGCAAAATAATCTCCCCCTAAATTTTGTAAAGATTCTTCTACTTTTAGGTTTTTATAAAGGACAAATGAAAGCACCATGCACGCTTGATCGACTGCGAACTCAGAGATAGGATAGGGAATTTGCTCAGGTTTTAAGATTATTAAAAAATAAGGAAAATAATTGTTTGCCTTAATAGGGTAAATCGAAATTTGAATTTCATGCCCTTCAATACCATTAATTAAAAATGAATCTGTTTCATTATCCAATAGCTGTGGTTTTTTTAGTAGCACTTGTTCTACGTAGTATTCAGCAATTTTACTAGAGCGCGTAAAGTCTTTCGATTGAGCAATGACCTCTTGAAAGGGGTCTAATAAGATAACAGGTGTCTTAATCATTTTTCCGAAGTCTGCAATAAATCTTGCTACACTAGCATCATTCATGAGTAAATTAGAAAAACGCTTTTGAATATCTAGAGCAAATGACATTTGCTCTGTTTTTGTATTCCACAAATAATTAAGTAATTGATGCGACAGTGTACCTAAAGGAGTAGTATTAGGAATCTGAATGAGAGGGAACTCCACCGAATTGGCGTAATCTATAACTGCCTGGTCGAGTTCTCCTAAGAAGCGCCCTACCTTAATTCCTATGCCAGCAGAATCTACACGCTTTAAGGAGTCAATGAGGGTGATCAAGTCTTGTTGATTGTCCTTATATGACATGGCTGTAGTTAAAAGAAGGGCATGCTTTGGAATATATAGAGCAACATCTGGGGTTTCAGATATTTCAATACTTTTAACCGTTAATGATAAATTGGCTGATGCATTAATTACTTTTAAATCGGAAAAACGGGGAATGTCTAATAGCTCTTTCATCGTTGTCATAAAATCACCTCTTCTGATTGCTCTATTCTAAATTATAATGAAAGTGCTATCAAGTTGTTCTTGTTCAAATGCCACAAAGATTTATGTTTTTTTGTGACAATTGAATAATATATTTTATATTAATCTTAAGGATACTAGATAAATAGATTAAAATATCGTTTTGGAGGAATGAAAGTGTATAGTGAACTAAATATACCGACACGTACAATTATGACACCGGGACCAGTTGAAGCACATCCTCGCGTGTTAAGAGCGATGGCTACTCCTATTCTAGGGCAATATGATCCTGTTTTTCATAGCATTATGGATGAAGTGAAAGAAATGATTAAAGTTCTGTTTGGAACAAAGAATGAACAGGCATTTGCTATTGATGGTACATCCCGTTCCGGTTTGGAAGCCGCACTAATAGGGTTAATTGAACCCGGTGATAAAGTGCTAATTCCTGCATACGGGCGATTTGCCTATCTTTTAGGAGAAATATGTGAACGAGCAAAAGCGGAAGTTGTCTATTTCGAAAAAAATTGGGACAGCGTTTTTGAACAGAGTGAAATCATTCAGGAAATCAAAGATCACCAACCAAAAATAGTTGCTATGGTGCATGGTGAAACAGCAAATGGACAAATACAACCACTTGATCAGATTGGAAATTTTTGTAGAGAAAACGAAATATTTTTTATGGTAGATACCGTTGCAACATATGGTGGGGTACCAGTTGAAGTTGATGAATGGGGAATTGATATTGCTGTTGCGGGTACACAAAAATGTGTGAGTGTCCCGTCTGGACTATCATTAATCACATATAATGATCGTGTTGAAGAGGTGCTTACTAATCGTTATCAAATAGAGCTAGGGTTAAATAAAGAGAATCGAAATCCTAGACACATCAGCAGTAATTATTTAGATTTAAGTCAGCTGCAACGATACTGGAATGGTGATAGAATCAACCATCATACCGAAGCAACTAGTATGATTTATGCCTTACATGAGGGGCTAAGAGTTATTCTTCAAGAAGGGATACATGCATGCTATGCTAGACATAAGTTAAACGACCTTGCTATTCAGGCGGGGATCGAAGCAATGGGATTGAAAATATATGGAAATCGCAAGACTAAAATGCCAACGGTCACGCCTATTATCATTCCTGAGGGTGTGGATGGCGAAGCTGTTCGTTCAACGATGTTACACGAGTTTGGTGTTGAAATTGCTTCTTCATTCGGCCAACTAAAAGGGAAAGTTTGGAGAATTGGAAATATGGGTTATAGTAGCAGAAAGGAAAATGTACTTCATGTTCTAGCTGCTTTTGAGACGGCCCTTATACTTCATGGTGCACCAATCAATCCTGGAAAAGGCGTACTAGCTGCTCTTCATGTTTATTTAAATCATTAAACTTTCGTACAAAGTAACACATAATAAACAACATGAAATCTTCCAAAATCACATTTTGGAAGATTTTTTGTTGTTGTAAATCGCTTAATAAATTTATAGTATAAAATCTATATTACATTTGATCTTCCAGTACAATTCATCGCAGATTAACTGGCAGTCAATCATGAAGTAAGTTTCAATAATAGTGGGAATATCATTGTGTAATTTGTATAAAATTTTTTTGAGAATTGTAGATTTTAAATAATGTGAATGCAATCACAAGAATATAAACTACAAGTATCAACGTTGACAACGTTTTCATAGAAGAGAGGCGATATAGTTGGAAGCTCTTAAAAGAAATGTAGAAGTACAAGAAACGGATTCTTATGTACACGATAATCAACTTGATTCATTTAGGCAGCGCGGATACAACGATGACTTGTTACCGAAAACTGAAGAGAAGCGTAATATGAGTGCGAGAAACTACTTTACGCTGTGGATGGGATCTGTACATAATATTCCCAACTACACTGCGGTAGGGGGATTTTTATTCCTAGGACTTTCTCCTATAAATGTTATGATAGCGCTTATTATAAGTTCCTTGATTGTTTCTGTGTTTTTTGTGTTTAACGGACATGCAGGTTCAAAGTATGGGATCCCTTTTGCCATGCATTTGCGTTCTACTTATGGTGATTTAGGGGCTAAACTACCAGGATTCTTAAGAGGTTGTGTGGCGGCGATTGCATGGTTCGGGTTACAAAATTTTGCTGGATCATTAGCTTTGTTGATTTTAATCGGTAAGATATGGCCGGGCTTCTTAAGCATAGGCGGGGATTTTAGTTTCTTTGGAATCAACTTGCCAGGCTTGATCGCTTTCACTGTCTTTTTCCTAATCAATGTTTTAATTGGGATTGGTGGTGGTGGTGCGTTAAATAAATTCACAGCCATCTTAAACCCATTAATCTATATTGTTTTTGGTGGTATGACGATTTGGGCGATTAAAGTAGCGGGTGGGATGGGAAATATTCTAGCTTTCGTTCCAACTGGAGAAGCCGTACAACAACATACACCACTATTAGTTTATTTAATTATTATTAACTCTGTTTTAGCGGTTTGGGCAGCACCTGGAGCAAGTGTTTCCGATTTTACTCAAAATGCTAAATCGACACGTGCTCAAGCAATTGGCCAAACAGCTAGTATGTTAGTTGCCTATATCATCTTTGCATTTTCAAGTGTTGCTATTTTAATTGGCGGCTCTATACATTACGGTGTTCAAGAATGGAATGTATTAAATATTGTAGATAAGTGGGATAGTTTACCAGCGGCAAGTTTAGCAGTTATTGTACTACTTATGACAACGATATCTACAAATGCAACAGGGAATATCATCCCAGCTGGATATCAATTAGCCGCATTATTCCCTAAAAAAGTAAACTACAAAAAAGGGGTAATTATTGCATCGGTTATTAGTTTCATGATTATGCCTTGGAAGTTGATGGAGAATGCTAATAGTATTTTTGCCTTCTTAAATATCATTGGTGCTATTTTAGGACCGGTTGCTGGTGTTATGCTTGCTCACTACTATTTTGTAAAGAAACGAGAAATCGATTTGGACGCATTGTACATGGATTCAAAAGCAAGTAATGATCAAAATCCATATCGAGGAGTCAATGTAGAAGCCTACATTGCTACTATAATAGGTGTGGTCGTTTCGGTTAGTGGTCAAATTATCCCAGCTTTACAAATGGTTTCTAACTTATCATGGTTAATTGGATTCTCGTTGGCCTTCATTACATATCTTATGTTGAAAAAGTATAGAAAATAGTCTTTTTCAACATAGGTGTGTAGTATGCAATCATAAAAAAATTATTATATTGTAGGAGGAAATAAAAATGAGTTATGACATTATTATCAAGAATGGTCTTGTTATCTTAAATAACGGAGAAGTTGAAACAGACATTGCGGTTAAAGATGGAAAAATAGCGGCTATTGGTAAAGAGTTAGGTGAAGCAAAAGAAACAATTGATGCAAAAGGCTTAGTTGTGAGCCCTGGGATGGTAGATGCACATATGCACATTACGGATCCAGGTGGCAGCTATCGTGATGATTGGGAAGGATACTTAACTGGAACGAAAGCGTGTGCTAAAGGTGGAGTTACATCCTTCATGGAAATGCCTTTAAACCAAGTTCCTGCAACTGTTGATGCTGAATCTTTACAAATCAAATATGAAGCTGGTAAAAATAAATTATCAGTTGACGTAGCATCTTTTGGTGGACTAGTTCCTTTTAATTTAAATGGGGGCATTCAAGAGTTGGACGAGGGTGGAGTTGCTGCTTATAAATGCTTCATGGCTACTTGTGGAGACCGCTCGATTGAAGGCGACTTTATGAATGCCGATGACTATGCATTATATGAAGGTATGAAACAAATTGCAAAGACGGGGAAAGTCTTAGCAATTCATGCGGAAAACTCTGCCATTACAGATAAATTAGGGGAAATTGCTTACAAGAATGGCGAAACTACTTTAAAAGCTTATGTAGAAAGCCGTCCTGTATTTACAGAAGTTGAACCAATCAGACGTGCCATCTTCTTTGCTAAAGAAACAGGTTGTCGTATCCATATTTGTCACGTTGCTTGCCCAGAAGGGGTAGAAGAAGTGACAAAAGCACGTAACGAAGGTGTGGATGTAACGTGTGAAACTTGCACACATTACTTGTACTTTGACACTTCAGAATTAGATGCGATTGGACCAGTAGTAAAGTGCTCCCCTCCAATTAGGGACAAAGAAAACCAAAATGGTATGTGGGAGAAAGTTTTATCAGGAGAAATCGCATTTATTACATCTGATCACTCTCCATGTACACCAGATTTGAAAGACAAAGAGAATGCATTTGAAGCTTGGGGTGGAATTGCAGGCGTACAAAATAATGTCGATGTCCTATTTGATGAAGGTGTTCAAAAACGTGGGATGTCATTAAAAATGTTTGCTGATATCATTGCTACAAATCCAGCAGAACGCTTTAACCTAGATACAAAAGGAAGTATTTCCGTTGGTAAAGATGCTGACTTCGTGTTAATTAAACCGAATGCACCTTATACATTAAAGGCTGAAAATCTTGAATATAAAAATAAACTTAGTCCATATATTGGCCGTGAAATTGGCGCGCAAATTGCTAGAACCATTCTTCGTGGGGAAACGATCTACAGTCAAGAAGAGGGCGTTGCTGATAGCCGTATAGGACAATTTATCCTTAAATAAATCAATTTCCTAAAAATTTAATAAAATACAGTTATACAAGATCATCTATTTTAGTATAGGAATAAGATAGATGATCTTGTTTTTTTTGCACTTTATTCTGTTGTAAATATCGCCCTTCGTAATTTCTACCTTTTCACCATTTCCTGGATAGAAGGTACCTGTCCCTCGCATACAAATCCAAATATCATCTGATGTAGAATGTGAGTGGTTAACTACTTGTTGACCAGGTTCTAAGCACCATACAGCCCCTGCCATTAAATCGGTTTCATAAAAAATAGTTTTTTTCCTGTCTCAGAATCAAAAGAAATGATTTCCTCAAGTTTAAAAAGTCTATTGACTTTGTCTTTTTTAGACAAAATATAACGAAAGATTATCTACAGTGTACAATGATTGTGTTTAAAAATTGGTATACATTTATTGTAAGTATAAAAAACGATAGGGAAACTGGTATCAAATTGAGGATGTTAATAGTTTCTAGTTTCTAGAAAGACAATGTAATCGTTTTATTAACTTGTTTAAATTGGGAGGAATCAAAAATGGAATTACCTGTAAATATATTGTTGTGGCTAATGGCTGCTGTACCGATAGTAATCCTAATTTTACTCATGGTTAAGTTCCAATGGGGAGCTGCCGAAGCCGCACCCATTGGTCTCTTGGCAGCATTTATCATTGCCATCGTTTTTTATAAATCGAATTTAGAATTAATTGGATTGGAGAGTGCAAAAGGGATTTGGACTTCACTAAATGTAATCTTCATTATTTTGCCGGCCATTCTTATCTATGAAATAACTTATGAGGCAAAAGCGTTTGATTCCATGCGGAATGGATTAAAGAAGTTCACATCAAATGAACTTCTTCAAATAATGGCTCTAGGTTGGGTATTCGCCAGCTTTTTGCAAGGGATTACAGGTTTTGGTGTACCGATTGCCGTTTGTGCTCCGTTATTAGTGGGACTCGGTGTAAGACCCTTATGGGCTGTTGTGATCGCTTTATTTGGTCAAGCATGGGGGAATACGTTTGGAACATTAGCTGTAGCTTGGGACGCGTTAGTTTCCCAAACAGGTATTCAAGGCTCAACATTATTGGAGACTGCTTTGTGGGCTTCTCTATTTATTTGGATTATCAATATAGTAACTGGGATTATCATTAGCTGGGCCTATGGTCGTTGGGCAGCGACTAAGAAAGCACTGCCAGCAATCATCATCATCTCTTTGATTCAGGGTGGAGGACAAACGATTTTAACACAATTTAGTCCTACCTTATCAGCATTTATTCCATCATTGTTGTCACTCGTCGCGATATTTTTTATTGGCAAGATGAAAATTTACAGGGAATCATGGAGTATCCAAGATAGCCCAATTATGCTTCGTCAAGAAGAAAATAAACAAGCTGAAAAGATTGACGATGGAAATCTTACCATGAATCAAGCGTTTTTCCCTTTCTATGTGTTAACCGCAATTACATTGTTTGTCTTACTGATTTCTCCATTAAAGACATTTCTTGAACAATGGAAAGTAGGTCTTAGCTTTCCTGAGACGATGACTGGCTATGGGATAACGAACCATGCTTATGATTTATTCTCACCTGTTATACCATTAACGAATTCTGGGTTATTCCTCTTCTTGTCGGCAATCATTGGTTTTCTCTTCTTTAAGAGCAAGGGAAGAATTCAAAAAGGCGGAGGAATGAAGGCGATTAGGAGAACGATTGAAAAAACAATCCCCTCTACGATCGCAGTCATTGCACTAATTATTATGTCAAAAATTATGGGGGGAACTGGGCAAACAACCGAACTTGCGATGGGAACTGCTGGAGTGATGGGCCAGACATATGTATTCTTTGCACCAGCTATTGGTGTACTCGGTTCATTTATGACGAGCAGTAATATGTCATCTAATATCTTATTTGGCGGGTTCCAAAAAGCTACCTCTACGCTATTGCATTTAAATGAAGCGTCAATATTAGGGGCTCATACTGCAGGTGGTGCACTTGGATCTGTTTTAGCGCCAAGTAAAATCATTCTTGGGACAACAACAGCTGGGATTCTTGGTCAAGAAGGTCGCGCTTTAAAAATGATTTTGCCTATTGTACTAGCTGTTGCTATTTTGACTGGGTTAATACTAACGATTTTTACATTTTTATTCTAGGGGGGATATAATATGAGGGAATTTTTTTCAACCAAAATAGGACATCAAACAATTGCCCTTATTGTCACCGTTGTTTCCTTTCCTTTTCTCTATCTTGGAGGTAGCCAGCATATACCTAGTCTTTTGAACTTTGGAATCATATTAATGCTTTTAGGTATGTTGGCTGTCCCAGTGTTATCGTATGTTCATGGAAAGAAAATTACAAAAGAAGAAGTAAAGAAAGAAGTAGAGAAAGAAGTAAAGAGAGAAGTAGAGAAAGAAGTTTCCTAATAGTAGTCTAAGTAACGGGTAGCGCTTTTTTTCAATAACAAAAAAATTTATAAATAATTTTACAAAAAGCCGCAATTTAGCGGTTTTTTAGTTGATTTTTGCTTAACTCTAAAATTAAAGTGGCACTATTTAATCGTAATATAGTATCTACAAGTCGAATTCCAGAAAGCATAAGTTAAAACCTTGGTTTCGTGGAAATACGGAAACGATTTGTTTGTTTTGGACAAAAAATAGATTAAGTTTATCTAAATACGATAATGAGTATGTGCTTTGAAACGCTTACACTTTAATTAATGAGGTAAAAGATTTACTTCGAACAGAAAATGCATTTTCTATTTTAACTAATCATAAGAGGGTGTAACGAATGAAAGTAACGAAAGAACAATTAATCGATTTAATGACAACTAAATTTCATAAAGCAGGTTTAACAGAAGAACATGCTTATATTGTAGCAGATGTACTTGCCCATGCGGATGCAAGAGGATACCACTCTCACGGTGCAATGCGTACAGAATATTACGCAGAAAGAATTGCCAAAGGCGGAACAACTTGTAATCCTGAATTTAAGTTCGAAAAAACAGGTCCTTGCACAGCTATTTTTGACGGTGATAATGCAGCAGGTCATGTAGTTGCGAAACTTGCCATGGATGAAGCGATTAAAATGGCTAAAGAAAACGGAGTTGCCGTTGTTGGGCAAAGAAGATTAGGACATAGTGGGGCACTATCATACTTTGTTCAGCAGGCTGCAAGAGAAAACTTAATTGGAATTTCAATGTGCCAGTCAGATCCTATGGCAGTTCCTTATGGAGGGGCAGAACCATTCTATGGCACAAACCCACTCGCTTTTGGTTTCCCTGGAAAAGATGGGGATGAAATTATTATTGATATGGCAACTACCGTTCAAGCGTGGGGGAAAGTTCTTGATGCCAGATCAAAAAATGCTGCCATTGATGACTCATGGGCAGTGGATAGTAACGGTGACCCTACAACAGACCCATTCAAAGTAAGTGCATTATTACCGATTGCAGGACCAAAAGGATACGGATTAATGATGATGGTTGATGTATTATCAGGTATTTTATTGGGAGTTCCTTCTGGGAATAAAGTTTCTTCTATGTACCATGATTTATCAGAAGGTAGAAATCTTGGACAACTTCATATTGTCATTGACCCTGATTGCTTTATCGGACTTGAAGCATTCCAAGCAGGTATTTCTAATACGATGAAAGAACTAAACAATGTTAAACCTGCTACAGGTTACGATCAAGTTTATTATCCGGGACAAAGAAGTTCGATAAGAGAAAAACGTTCGGAAAAAGAAGGCATTGATATCGTTGATTCTGTTTATGAATATTTAATTTCAGATGTGGTTCACAACAATGCATATGACAATAAAGGTGCATTTGCAAAATAAACTTGAAAAACGGAAGGGTTTCACTCAGCGACGAATCGACTGACGTACAGAATGTGATATTTGTCAGTCGTTAATCCCTCCTAGATATGAAATAGTCACTTAGAAATTAAATTTTGCTAAGGCTCTAGTCTTTAGACTAGAGTTTTTTTAATCAAACAATGTCAGACCTGCTTGAAAAGGAACAGGTTACAACGACAAGCTTATATACATTCTTTAACATTCTGGCAGGCAAGCTTTTTAGAAATCTTTTAGAACAATAAAAAAAAATCATAAATAATTTCGGAAATGAGGCGGTCTAATCATGAGTAAAATTGTTCTAGCTATCGGTGGTAATGCAATCATCAACGAAGGACAAAAAGGCACAATCAGCGAGCAACAAAAAAATATAAATGAAAGTTGTAAACCGGTTCTTGAGTTAATAAAGGAAGGTCATACAGTTGTAATTACCCATGGAAATGGCCCGCAGGTGGGGAATACTTTAATTAAATCTAAAATGGCTGAATCAGTCGTACCATCCTATCCATTAGATGTATGTGATGCAGAAACTCAAGGAAACTTAGGATATTTAATTCAGCAGGCTCTTAAAAATCAAATGACAGAGCACAGTATTGATAAAACGGTTGCAACTGTTGTTACCCAGATGGTTGTTTCTAAAGAGGATGAAGCATTTAAGAATCCTACGAAACCAATTGGACCATTTTATACAAAAGAAGAAATGGAAGAGATTGTTAGTCAAGATAATCTATCTTTTGTAGAAGACAGCGGAAGAGGGTATAGACGAGTAGTAGCTTCTCCAAAGCCTTTGAAAATAGTCGAAAAAGAGGCTGTTGAAGCATTGCTTGATCGAGATATTACGGTGATTACTGCAGGAGGAGGAGGAATTCCTGTTGTAGAAAATAACGGTAGACTTGAAGGTGTAGAGGCAGTTATTGACAAAGATTTTGCTAGTGCTCTATTAGCTGCTGAAATTGACGCAGATTACTTATTTATTTTAACTGGTGTTGAACAGGTTGCTATTAATTTTGGAAAACCAAATCAACAAAACCTATTCGAAATGACTATTGATGAAGCACTTCAGTATATGGATGAAGGACAATTTCCAAAAGGAAGCATGGGGCCAAAAATTGAAGCGGCAATCCTGTTCTTACAAAAAGGAGGAAAGAATGTCATTATTACATCCATTGACAAGCTCCAGGATGCGATTGCTGGAAAAACAGGTACCCGCGTTGTTGCTAATAATGAAAATTCTTCGGAAAATGTGTCAAACAAAGAGGGAGAATTACTAGCTATTTAAAATAGACCTCTTTACTTGACCCTATTTTGGTTTTAATTTCATAGTTTTAAGGCCCCTATGTGTAAAAATAAGGGGTCTTTTTTATGTTCGTGACTGGTGATAGAGCGCCTTTTATCGATTATTTTTATGTTATCGGAATCCTGACATATGTAAAATCCAGCACCTCAAAATCGAATGAACATGTTTAACAATATATATTAGCAAATTCAACTAAAAATGGTTTAATTTTATCTGTTTTATACAATGAATGAAAGCGCTCAACGAGATATAATCAAGATGTAAACATTTTGTGAATTGGTTCACAAAAATATAAAATTCGAGTTTGATCAGGACATTATATTAATTAATTAATTGGAGGAATAGACTATGCGTTTAGATGGTAAAGTTGCAATTATTACTGGTGGAACATTTGGTATTGGTGAAAGTACTGTGCGTTTATTTGCTAAGGAAGGCGCGAAAGTTGTCATTGCTGCTCGTAATGCTGAAAAAGGTGAGAATTTAGTCAATCAAATTAAAGAAGAAGGCGGAGAGGCTCTTTTCGTTAAGACTGATGTATCTAGTGAAGAAAGCGTAGAGAATCTTGTGAAGCAAACGGTTGATACATACGGTAGATTAGATGTATTGTTTGCTAATGCAGGAGTTGGCGATATGCAGGAACTTGCTTTATGTACTACAGAAGAATGGGATAAAACGATTAGTGTTGATTTAACTGGTGTGTTCTTTTGCAATAAATATGCAATTCCAGCAATGGAAAAAAACGGCGGTGGGTCTATTATCAATTGTGCATCCATTTTAGGACATGTTGGACAAATGGCAGTTTCTGCTTATGCAGCAGCAAAGGGTGGCGTTGTAAATATGACTCGTGCAGCAGCAGTTACTTATGCTAACAGAGGAATTAGAATAAACGCTGTATGCCCAGGATACATTGATACACCGATTTTGGAAAGCACACCTAAAGAAATCATTGATCATTTATTATCATTAGTGCCGGCTAGACGTCTTGGAAAACCTGATGAAGTTGCTAATTGCGTATTATTCCTTGCTAGTGATGAATCATCATTTGTTACTGGTGCAAATCTTTTAGTAGATGGTGGTTATACAGCACAATAGACGTCACAGTGACGCCCCGAAAAATCTTGTTTCACAAAAATTGTTCCACGGACAAGGTGTCTAACCACACCGGGAATTATAATGGAAGTTATAAGGAGAGCCCAACATTTAAACATGTTGGGCTCTCCTCTTTTCAAATCGTCACAGTGACGCCCCGAAAAATCTTGTTAATCGGACAGTTGAATGTATATTAATAAATATAGATAATCATTCACACACTCTGCTTTCCATTTGAAATTAATTGATTTTTACATTTTTAAAGATAAATAACATCATAAAGGAGTTAGAGAGACATTGGATAGGAAAAATCTAGAATTAGCGATCCAGCTGCGTCATGAATTGCATCAGCATCCTGAGCTATCAAATAAGGAGGTTTGGACGAAGCAGCATTTAATGGAGTTTCTACAAATCCACACAAAGCTTGAAATTGTTGACCAAGGGGCTTGGTTTTATGCGGTTTACCGTGTTGGGAAAGGGAAGCGGAATATTGCGTTTCGCGCCGATTTCGATGCGCTCCCAATCGATGAAACAATCGACATTCCTCATCGTTCAAAGTTTCCAGGAATCTCTCATAAATGTGGTCATGACGGCCATGCTGCAAGCCTCGCCGCATTTGCACTTGAAGTCGATCAAAACGGTGCCAATCAAAATATCTTTTTTCTTTTTCAGCATGCGGAGGAAACAGGGGACGGTGCCATCCAGTGCGCTTCTTTTATAAAAGAAAATCATATTGACGAAATGTTTGCCTATCACAATATGAGCGGGATGCCGCTTCAATCGGTCAATGTCATTGAGGGAACGGCCCATTATGCGTCAAAGGGAATGACCATTCATATGGAAGGCACCCCTGCCCATGCAAGCCAGCCGGAAACAGGAGTCAACCCTGCATTTGCGATAGCGAAGATCATTGACCGGATTCCAGAATTCACTGCTGCGGATAAAAATCACGGGACGGTCCTTTGCACAGTTATTCAAGTGGCAGTTGGCGAACGGGCGTTTGGAATTGCTGCTAGTAAAGGGGAGTTACTGTTAACGATTCGCGCATTTTATGAAGCAGAGTTGGATCAGCTCCAGCACAACCTTGAAGATTTTGCACTTGAACAAGCCGAAAAATACGGCTTAAAGGTACGTTTTTCTTATCATGATGTCTTCCCAGAAACGGTGAACCACAAGGAAAGCATTGATAAGGTGCGTAAGGTGTGCCAAGCAAAGGGAATTGTATTAAATGAAATGACGGAAGCATTCCGGGCATCCGAAGACTTTGGCTATTATACGAAACTTACAAAAGGAGCCATGATCTTCATCGGAAACGGAGAAACGTACCCGCATATCCATACAGTTGACTATGATTTCCGCGACGAACTAATTGAAACTGCGGTGGAGGTGTTTAAGGGAGTTGCGTCACTGTGACGCCCCGAAAAATCTTGTTTCACAAGGATTGTTCCACGAAAAAACAGCTGTTTGACTTTAAATAAAGGAAAAAAAGCCCTGGTTTAGGGCTTTTTTTCTTTTGATCCTTTTGTTTTTAGCCTGGAATGTTTACTCTTTGCAGATGGTTTTGGTTAAATTTCATGATATAAGATTGGGGTTTTTCTGCTTGGCGCTTATCAAGTTCAAAGTAGAGTTGCTTATATTCAACGATGCAGATTTCTCTATTAAGATACTGCTTTTGGATAAAGTCTAGTAGTTCATTCGCGTGAAGGGGAGCCTGATTCTTTTCTTCCATAAAACGATTGGTTAATCTTTCCATTAACATATAAATCACTCCACTTTTAGATTTTCAATTGGCAGACGAAAACGCTTCCACATGTCAAGTATAATACGAAATTTTCATAATCGTTAATGATGAAATTTTCAAACTTTCGACACATTTTGATTAAATTGTCGAACTGTCACAGTGACGCCCCGAATAATCTTCAGGGCTTCCACTCAACTAAAGTGACCTTTAAATTCGATTCCATTCATAATAAAAGGAAGGAGGGATTTGATAAATTCTTCCGGTGGTACGTCACTATTTCTCCTCCATTCTACAGATGCTCCGTACATTCCCCAACTTAACATGACAGCTGTTCGCTTTAGTGCGTTATTTTCGTCAATGGAATGTTTTTTTAGCAACATTTTGTAAAAAATATGTTCAAGTTGTTCCCTAATAATCCGAGCAATAGTGTCTTCGTATCCTCGATGGCAACGACTGGATAATGTCTTTTGAAAATTTGTGGTCGCTTTGAAAATGTTCACAAACGATTCTTCGTTTAATTCGTTATTTTGGTAAAAATCACCATCCAAATTAACTAACAAAACTTCTGATAATACCTTTTCCAATAAGTCATAAATATCCTCAAAATGATAATAAAATGTGGCACGATTAATCATCGCCTCAGTTGTAATATCTTTAACGGTTATATCCTTAAATTCTTTTTGTCCTGAAAGTTCGATGAAAGCATCCATAATTAATTTGCGAGTACGTACAACTCGCGGATCCGTCTTTGATTGAGTCATTTTGTTTTCACTCCTACTTTTTAAACAATTTCTCCAATGTGTTGGATATACGACAATTCCACAGAACTATTGGTGTTGATGATTTTTATTATCGCTTAAAATGCAATTATAGGGTAAATAATGGTTTTCGTCATTCAGCTCGGTTTAATGGATTGGAAAACAATGATAAAAAAAGAATTAAAGTGGGGAGTAGCCTCATTAATTTTATATAATTGGAGGGAAATGGAATGAAAAATAATAACAATATGATATGTGATTTAGAAACAGGGGTATGTGGAGTAGCTGGGGAGGAGGAAATGGAGATCATCGATTTTAATCAACCGAAAAAATCTATTCGACTATATTATGTGACGGATCCTATTTGTTCTCATTGCTGGGCGATTGAACCTGAGCTGCGTCGTTTTGTCGAGCAGTATGGAGCTTATTTTCATTTTCATACGGTGATGGGTGGTTTGCTTGAAAAGTGGCATGATGGACCAATCGACCCTGCAAATGGTATTTATAAACCAGCCGACGTTGCGGGCCACTGGAGGGAAGTTGGGAAATATTCAAGGATGCCAATTGATGGGTCTTTAATGATTGATAATCCTGTGCAATCCTCTTATCCACCTTCCCGTGTTTTTAAGGTGATTCAAAAGAATCATAGTGATGAAAAAGCATTTGAATATTTGCGCCGTGCTAGAGAAGATCTTTTCATTTTTAATAAAAATATTTCAGATCCAGCGGTTATGATTGAAATCGTTGATGCACTTGGTTTTGATGGAAAAGCAATTGTAGAAGAAGCTGAACAACCAAGCGGCCAACAATTATTGAATGAAGATTTTGCGTTAGCGAGAAGTTTAGGCGCTAGAGGTTTTCCGACGATTGTTATGATCAATGAAGAAAATAAAGGTGTGAAAATTGTTGGCGGTCGCCCGATTCAATCCTATGTTGACGGCTTAAAACAAGTTCTCGGTGTGGAAGAACTACAACCAAAACAACAACCCTCTCTTTCTAGCTTGCTTAAAAAGGAAAAGCTATTGTTCTCGAAGGAAATTGAAGTCATGTATGATGTAGAGAAATCAGCCGTTCGCTCATTTATTGAAAAAGAGCTGTTGCCAAATAGTTATCAAATCGAGGAGATTTTAGGAGAATGTTTCGTGTCGTCACAGTGACGCCCCGAATAATCTTGTTTCACAAGGATTGTTCCACGGCCGGATTTTAGGTTGGAGTGGATTGGAAAGGTTGGTTCTTGGGGGTCCCGCGCAAGTGATGCAAGAAAATAAAAAAAAGCTTGCAGCAAATAATAAATTTTACTGCAAGCTTTTTTACATTCGTTCTTCCCTTGTCAAGCCGATATAGTTATTACCAACCACATGTTTGGCGCTCATGGATTTCTCTAATATTTTTCGGCTATATCCGAGCGACAGTTGAATGATTGGCCCAAGTGCAAAGGCCATGATGACCGTTCCAATTCCAATCGGCCCGCCTATAAGAAAACCTGTGATAGCGACAACGACTTCCATGACGGTTCGTGCGAGAGTTATGCTGCAACGGAATTTTTTTACGATAAGCAGCATTAAACTATCCCTTGGACCTGAACCTAAATTAGCAGAAAGATAGATACCCCCGCCGATCCCCATCAATACAACACCAAGGAGAAAATTCAATAATTGGAACGGAAAAGTATGTGGATCTGGCAATATCCAGTTGAAAAAATCGATAAATATACCAACAAGAATCAAGTTTATATACGTTCCGATTTTTGGAAACTCACGTAAACCCATCGAAGCGATAATAATAATGATGATGCCAACAATAATCGCCCAAAGTCCAATCGATAGCCCTAGGTTATTAAATAAACCGATGTGCAGTACGTCCCAAGAACTGACACCTAAACGTTGGCCCTTAACAGTAAAAGCCACCCCAAGCCCCAAAATAATCAGACCAACAAAAAAGAATAGCCACTTATTAAACCCAATCCCCTTATTCACTTAATCCCTTCTTTCTACTAATGAAAACAATTATAACAGAAAAAACCGTCACAGTGACGCCCCGAAAAATCTTGTTTCACGGGATGTTCCACGGGCATAGGGCTTTTTCCTCGCTAGTTCTTTTGAAATGGGGGATAATATATTGGAAAAGTATCATTATAAATTTGTGATTTAGAGACGAACTTCTAGGTGAAACCCATTATAACCAAAAAATAACAAGGAGGAATGAACATGGCATACGTATTACAGGTGGATTTTAAAATGAATGGACCATTTGGAGAGGAAATGGCGGAAGGTTTTTCTGATTTAGCGAAAAGCATCAATGAAGAGGAGGGCTTCATCTGGAAAATTTGGACGGAGAATCCCGAAACACAGGAAGCTGGTGGAGTGTATCTTTTTGAAACAAAAGAAACCGCTGAAAAATATATTGATATGCATACAAAAAGATTAGCAGGCTTTGGAATAACAGATGTCAATGCAAAGATTTTTGCGATTAATTCGAAACTGACTGAGATTACGAAAGGGCCGGTAAAATAACAGTCCGCACAGTGACGCCCCGATAATGTTAATTGGCATCGTCCTCGGCCCATTAGCGGAACGTTCCCTCCGCCAATCATTGATTATGTCGGACGGGAGCATGAAAATCTTCTTTGAAAGCCCAATTTCAATTATCTTTATTCTGTTGACTTGTTTCACACTTATTATGCCAATCGCTCGTGCGTATAAAGGCAAGAAAAGTGAAGACAAGGGGCAGCCGACGTCGCTTTAGTTGAGTGGGGGAAAGTCTCCCTCTTGGCTTAAGTGTTTTTTGTTTTCACGAAGCGTTCGTTCGTGTGGAGGTTTTTATGTCTATTTTTTTGACGTTAAGGGGGGCGTTTTAATTAGGTTAATAAAATTTTCAAAATAACTTTGTACCGTAATTGTCAAATGAAACTAGCATATGGAAACAAAAATAGTTATTGATTATAAAAAATTTTATGATAACATAAATACATAAAGTCATATACGATTACTTGGTTTTAAAAGTAGATTAAAAGTGAAAATCTAGGTTAGGAAGTTACACGAAGTAATTACGATGGAATGAAAGGGAGAGATACATAATGGCATTAACAACAGTTAAGGCAAAGACTTTTTTAAAAGAGAACGTGCTAGTGGAAGCTGAGGCTAGAAGTCATAAGGTTATTATCGATGAGCCTGCAGAACTAGGGGGAACAGACAAAGGAATGAATCCGGTTGAACTCCTTCTTTCTGCTTTAGGTGCTTGCCAAGCAATCGTAGCAAGAACTTATGCGAAAAAATTCGAGATTGATCTTCAAAACTTTTGGGTTGAAGTAGAAGGGGACCTTGACATTGACGGATTTCTCGGTAAGTCGGATGTACGCCCCGGTTTTCAAACGATAAGATATACGTTCCATATTGAAACAACAGCACCTCAAGAAAAAGTCGAGGCATATAAAGAATATATCGAAGCACACTGCCCTGTAGGCGATACAATTGCAAATACAGTTAATCTTGTCTCCGTAGAGTCACAGTGACGCCCCGGAATTTGTCGAAATAAAGAGGGTTCTTAACTGCCCATGACACAAAGAAGCCTGGTTCTGAATGGAACCAGGCTTCTTTGTTATTTTTTAATAAACAAAGTAAATTAAAATGGATGTAATGACGCCGACCCATATGCTTAGGAGGATGCAGTATCCCATGATATGTCTTATGTGGAGGCCAACAATGCTCAGGATTGGCAATGCCCAGAATGGTTGAATTAGATTCGTCCAGGCATCTCCCCAGCCGACAGCCATTGCGACCGTAGCGGGATCGACCCCTGCTTGGATGGCCGCTGGAATTTGAAGAGGTCCTTGTAAAGCCCATTGGCCTCCTCCTGATGGAGCTAAAATATTAACGATTCCAGCTGTCCAATAGGAAAAGACGGCAAATGTCTCTTGATTTGAAATCGAAGCTAATCCGGTGATAATCCTTTCTCCAAGACCAGAACTTCCTAGAATTGCAATGATGGCTGCATAAAATGGAAATTGGAGAATGATCGGTGAAATTGAACTTGCCGCCTCTTTAAAAGCATTTCCATACTGCCATAAAGAACGATGAAACAATAAACCAAGTGATAAAAAGGTCATATTAATGATATTTAAGTCTAAATCACTGTTACTCGATAGTCTTAAAATGACATATATTAAGCCAATTGCCCCAATGACAATTCCTAAAATCGGCGTTTTTTCTAAATAAACGGCTGGAACAGATTCATCAGCATCTTGAGTGTTATTTTTCGGTAAAGGCTTGGTTTTTGGAGGAGTATAAGGAATGATATTTTTTTTCGGAGCTAATAGTAGGATGAAAATAGGCAATGTTAGCAGCAACGTTAGGAAAATGATGATTGTTCCGGGATGAAAGATTGTCTCCGAAGTGGGAATAACCCCCATCACATCTGCTAAAAAATGACCTTCTGTGGCAACCGTAAGTCCGATTGAACTTGATAATCCAGCTGTATAAAGAACGGTTGGAGTATAAGCACAGGCAACAAGTAGCGGGAAGTGTGCCTTGTCATTTCTTTTTCCAACTTCTCGGGCAACAATGGCTCCTACGACAACTGCAAGGCCCCAGTTGATATAGTAGGCAGCAGCAGAAATGAAAAAGGTAAAAAGATACGCTTTAGTTGCTGTATTCGCTTTTGCTGAAATCTTCTCTAATCCCTTTCGAATAAAAGGAACCGTCGCTAGCACCATCCCTGTCATTAACAATAAAATCATCTGCATGGTAAAAGCCAAGTAGACCCAAAAACCATCGCCATAAGACCTAACGAGATCGAGCGGGTCTTTCGGACTGCTGAAAAAACCTAATATAAATACGAATAAAGTCATCAAAACAGCAATCACAAAGGCATCTGGCAAATACCGAGAAACAAACTTTGAAAATGACTCAGCCATTCTATTTAACAAAATAATCCCCCCTTTTCTTATTAAAATGATATGAGGAGTTCTAGTGAATATTCTTGGAACATAGCGCTCGTCACAGACGGCTCGATTATTGTCCTTGTTGTGTTCCTAATATTACCATAGCGCGATTTTATGACTTCTTAAATAATTTGGTGTCAATGTATAATGGCAAATAAAGGGTAATAACTTTTGTAAGTTTTAATTCCTACATATGCTATACGTAGTTTCTAAAAACACAACCAAATAAATTTAGAACGTATTTTAAGTGAAGTTTAATGGTATTATCATTGTAAAATAGACCAACTGAAGGGTGCTGAAATGCATGCAGTTACGGATAAAAGCAAAAGGGGAAGGTGCAGAGAATTTATCTTATTTATTGGCAAAAAACCCTAATAATCTCTATGACCGGGATGAAAAATTCTTCCGAGTCCGATTCGTCTTTCCTACTTTTGGTGAAAAAGAATCAGAGGCACTTATTTTTGTCACCCCTGATTCAGTGGAATTAGTGAGAAACAGCCCAAATACATACGACATTACCCAATATATAAACGATCGGGAGTTTGTTGTTAGCAGTTTGTTTTGTACTTCGATTAGAAAAGCTTTAGGGACGGCTTTAAATGGGAAGCCAAAAGAAGAATATCTTGAATGGGTGGATCATAAGTTCGATTTAGAGATTGGCTTTGGTCCAATCGCCTCTCAAATTTCTGATGAGGGGTTGAGAGAACTGTTTCTTCCCCTCGGCTATAGCCTTGAAATTGAGCGTGGACAAACGGATTATTCATTTGACTTAAAACAACGTAGTTCGGTACGATTCCTCACTTTGAAAGGCAACGTAACTGTACAAAATGCATTAAGGCATCTGTTTATTCTTATTCCGGTTATCGATAACTATAAGCATTATTTTATTGATGACCGTGAGATTGATAAATTAGAACGGTACGGAGAAGGGTGGCTTGAGAAGCATCCGTTAAGAGATTACATTATTAAACAATCCCTCCGATTTTCAGATGTGATTCAAAAGGCGGAACAGTCTCTTCCTATTAAAAGTGATCATGAAAAGAACAAAGTGAGTCAAAAAAATCAAACGATCCCAAAAGTAAGATTGAATCAACTTCGCTATGAGGCAATTGTCGAAAAAATAAGCTCTCTTCCATTAAAACAAAGAATCGTTGATCTTGGGTCCGGGGAAGGGAAACTTTCTGTTCGTTTAGGGACAATCAAAGGGGTAAAAGAAATCCTAGCTGTAGAGCCCTCCGAATCTGCGCAGCTTAAAGCCATGGAGAGATTTGAAAAAGCGGGTAAGCATGGTGATTATCTTTTGCCAACTCCAATTATGGGTTCCCTTTTTTATTATGATGAGAGATTGCTCAATGCGGACGTGATAATTTTATGTGAAGTCATCGAGCATATTGATGAACATCGCCTGCAAGGTATTATGAAGATGATCCTAGGAGAATACGAGCCGAAGGCACTGATTGTGACAACGCCAAACCAAGAGTATAACGCTGTATATGATCTGAATGAAAACATGCGTCATTTGGACCATCGCTTTGAGTGGACAAGATCGGAATTTAAGTCGAAGTGTGAAGAATGGATTCAAAACTTCCCTTATACTACCAAGTTTGAGGGGATCGGACAAGAACATGAAGAATTTGGGCATCCAACCCAAATGTGCACCTTTGTAAAAAAGGAGGGGAACGAATGAGCAAAAAAATAATGCTCCCTTATGCTGGAATTGTTTTATTAATTGGACCTTCTAATAGTGGCAAAACGACTTTTTTAAAAAAATGGACGGATAAAGGTGTGCTACAGGCGTCTGAAATCGTTAGTTCAGACCAATTTCGACTATTAGTTGCTGATAATGACTTTATCGAGTGGTCAAATCGACCGAAGGATGAAGCAGATGTTTTGTTTGAAGAATATAAGCTCATTTCTAAGCATGCATTTGATGCGATGGATTCCATGATTATCAAAAGAGCTCAGTTAGGCAGGTTGACGATTATTGATGCCACCCATCTTCACGCAGAAGATCGAAAAAAATATATAGAAATGGCGAAAGAGCATCATATTCCGTGTGTCGCAATTGTGTTTGATCTCCCACAAGAGATTTTGTTGGAAAGAGATGAGAATCGGGATTTTCCGAGAGGGAAAAAGAGGGTAAAACAGCAGGTGCAAATATTTGCTAAAAATAAGCGGTTTATTCAAAAAGAGGGCTTTCGTTTTTATTACAGTTTAAAGCTTAATGAAGTCGAAGCGATAGACCTTGTTCGAGAAACGAACCCAATTGAGCGAGATGTAGGTGTAGGGCTTGATTTTATCGGCGATGTTCATGGTTGTTACGATGAGCTTCTTGATTTGTTAGGCCAATTAGGCTATGCAGCCAATGAAGAAGGGCTATATGTTCATCCTGAAGGGAGAAGGTTTGTGTCTGTCGGAGATGTGATGAGCCGGGGGCCACGGTCGTTAGATTGCATGATCTTTTTTAAGAGACATGTTGATGCAAACCTTTGTTTGATGATTGACAGCAATCACGGCTGGAAGGTTGCCAGATGGCTTGACGGTCGAAAAGTTACGCTTTCACATGGTGATGAAAAAGTTGCTGCGGAATTTGAACAATATCAGCAACAGTTTGGCGAAGAGGAAACGAATCAATTAAAGAGAGAGCTCAAGGACTTTTTGTTGAATGCACCTTCACACTACGTCTTTCTGAAGAATGGAGTCAGAGTCGTTGTGGCTGCTCATGCAGGGATAAAGGATAATTATATTGGCAAGCAATCTCACGCTATTTCTGATTTTTGCAGATACGGGGACACAGATGGAGTGGATGAACGAGGAAAACCAATTCGCAAAGACTGGTATGCTCATCATGAACGAAAAGAGCTGATCATCTGGGGGCATGACCCGAAGCCGCAAGCCTTGTTGATGAATAATACACTTAATATCGACCAAGGAGTAGTGTTTGGAGGCATGCTAACGGGATTCAGATATCCAGAACGGACATTTTTTTCCGTTAAGGCAAAGCAGGATTATTCTGAAACAACCGATAATCCGATTGCAGAATGGAAGAGTAAGCGTTTGAACCCGCCGAATATTGCAAGATTTATAAATGGATACTCCGTTTTAACCGAACAATACGGTGAAATAAATACTCATAATAGTGTTGTAAAGGCGGCAATCGATTCAATTTCCCATTATACGGTGCCGATAGAGGAATTAATTTACATTCCGCCAACGATGAGTCCGACCCCTGAACCTTCAAAGCTTCCTGATTATTTAGAACACCCTCAGGAAGCATTTGATTATTATCGTTCTCATGGGGTTGAAACAATGGTGGTTGAAAAAAAACATATGGGAAGCAGAGGTATTCTTCTACTTTTTAAAAATAAAGAAGCAGCCGTACAGTATGTCGGAAGACCTACACTTGGCGCAATCTATACTCGTAAAGGTCGACCGTTTTTTTCAAAAGAAACGGAACAGCAAATCATCGATAAAATTGTTCAAGACTTGCAATGTTATTTTTATGAGCAAAAGACGGATTATGTATTGCTGGACGCGGAGATTTTACCGTGGAATGTAAAGGCAAAAGAACTGATTAGCACTCAGTATGCTCATGTAGGGGAAGCAGCGTTATTACATCGATTGAAGTTGATTGAAAAATTGCAGGAAGCTCAAAAAGAGGGCAGAGAAGTTGGTTCGTGGCTAGATGAACTGTACACAAAAGCTCAGAATGTGAACGTGTTTCGAGAAGTGTTCCAAAAATATTGCTGGAATACAAATGGGATGGATGGAATTCAAATTGCTCCATTTCATCTTTTAGCACATAGTAATCAGACTTTCTTTGATAAATCGCATATTTGGCATATGGAAAAGAATCGTGAGTTTAGTTCCTTATCAGAACTGTTTATCCCTACAGAATTCATGGTTGTTAAAGACCAAGAATCCATGGAACAAGCGATTAACTGGTGGTCAGAAATGACCAAAGTTGGCCACGAAGGCTTCGTTGTCAAACCAGAGCAGTTCATTTCAAGGAATCAAAAAGGCCAGCTCCTTCAACCTGCGATAAAAGTCAGAGGCCGAAATTATTTGCACATCATTTATGGAATTGATTATTTACTTCCAGAAAATCTAGAAAGACTGAAAAAACGAAGCGTAGGGAAAAAGCAGCGACATGCACTAATGGAGTTTGCCTTAGGCATTGAAGGAATCAAACGGTTTGTAACTAAAGATTCGCTAGAAAGAATCCATGAATGCGTTCTCGCAACACTAGCTCTCGAGGAAGAAGCGGTTGATCCGAGGTTATAGCGAAACATGTGAACGGTTCTATGCTTTCCTATTTTTTTCGAAAATTCCGTCGCAGGGCGCGCTGCACAGTGACGCCCCGGAGTTTGAAGTCGAAGAACGCTTTACAAAAATGTCCTAGGCTGCCTAGACGGTCATAAAAGGATAATAAAAAATGGCTTGGTGAAGAATCCAAGCCATTTTTTTACTGTTTATCTCCGTTTGAATTGACTTCTGCAAAGGAATTCCTTAGGCTAAACCAGTGAGCAAGTAAATACATGAACGTTAAGATAATAAATGAATACGCTAACGACCAATCAATTCTTTTATACAGATCAAGAATGGTTAACAGTGGCAGACCGACAAATGCACCAAAACCGCCAAAAATAATGGCTTTAATGAATGGATTCACTCGAGGCTTGTATTGTACCATTCACGTCACAGTGACGCCCCGAGATTTGTCGAATTATCTGCAAGGCATTTTATCAATTTCTGTGTTCATTCACTAGTGAGAGCATGACTTATTCTGCTTCGCCAACGACAGTAAAACGTTCGTTAATGTGCTGTGGATTCTCGATTTCATCTAAAACGGCGATTGCGTAATCCTCATAACTGATATAGCTTTCCCCTTTTGAATTGACAAGAAGATGATCTTTTCCTTTCTTATAAGATCCAGTTCTTTTTCCTTCCGGGTCAAATACGGCAGAAGGACTGATAAATGTCCATGTGATGCCAGTTGTTGTCTGTAATTCTTGCAAGTTTCGCCCTTGCCCTTTTGCTGTTGGTTTCACAAAGTCTGGAAATTCAGGTGTATCAATTAGCTGAACCGTTTTATTTTCATCGACATAAAGACTGCCAGCCCCACCGACAATGATAGCTCTTGTATTCGTTCCTTTTAAAGCCTCAATTAAAGCATGTCCAGCGTCTACATGTGCTTGCTCTTCGCCAAGTGGAGCACCGAAAGCATTTACGACAACGTCAAACGGTTTAATATCTTCTGATGTGAGGTCAAATATATTCTTTTCAATAACAGAAACACTCTTATCTGAAAGCTTTGCCGCATCTCGTACAATTGCTGTTACGGTTTTCCCGCGACTAACTGCTTCTTTTAAAATAAGACTACCTACTTTTCCGCTTGCACCAATAATTCCTATTTTCATTTTATAGTCCTCCAACAATGATTAATTTAGTTGTAATCATCTTGATTACCTGTAATTATTTTAATTACAACATAGTTGATTGTCAACTATTTAAAATCAACTTTTAATATGATTCACTTTTTAAGTTATAATAAACTTGTAATCGAATGAATTACATGTTGAACATATTCATTTATATTTTATATAATCGAAAAAAAAGAACGAAAGAAGGGGACTGAAGATGTCCATCAGCAGCAGGTTTTCTGTTGGAATTCATATATTAACGCTAATTGAAATCAATAAAAATGGAGTAAGTTCATCTGAATTTTTAGCCGGAAGTGTAAACACGAACCCCGCCGTGATCAGAAAAATTATGGGGATGCTAAAAAAAGCAGGATTAATTAAAGTGCAGCCTGGTATTGCAGGAGCAGAACTCGCAAAGGAATTATCGGATATTACATTGCTTGATGTTTATAAAGCCGTTAATGTTGTCAAGGACAACGAACTGTTTAGTATTCACGAAAATCCAAATCCTGATTGTCCCGTCGGAAGAAATATTCAAAATACAATTGAACCACTCTTTTTCAGCGCTCAAACTGCATTGGAGAAGGTACTCGAAAATGTAACGATTGAAGAAGTCGTAAAGGGAATTTCGTCACAGTGACGCCCCGAAATTTGTCGAACGAAACATGCGAAACATGGGGCGGTTCTGCCGTTTCCATGTTTTTTACCTTATATGGTACGAAGAATTGAACAGTATACTCGGTTATATATAACAATGATTTCCTTCACTTAAATATAGGTAAATTGTGCTATGATGTTTGTATCAGTTTACGTCACAGTGACGCCCCGGAATTTGTCGAATTTTCGGAGGCAGTCCTTCACTCGTCCATTGCCGTTGTTACCGTGGAACCCTGCTTTATGAGACAGAGAGACAGGATTGAGTTTGCGCTGCATGTATTACGATATGATTGTGCTAAAATGAAGGAATAGTATTTTCATAGAGGAGACATCGGAATGACTGTGGGGAAAAATGAAAAACTAATCACATTAGCTGTGTCATTGGGAGTGATCCTTAATCCATTAAATACAACGATGATTACTGTTGCATTGCCAGCCATTCAAAAGGATTTCGAATTGAGCGCAACAGATATTTCATGGCTAATTGCTTCTTATTTTATTATTAGTGCGATCTTTACGCCGTTAATTGGAAAATTGAGTGATATTTATGGACGGAAATTAATCTTTTTAATCGGTCTTTTGCTTGTCGTGGTCTCGTCCATTTTAGCACCGTTATCTCCGAATATGCCTGTGTTACTTGCGATGCGTGGAATCCAAGCAATTGGTACTTCGGCACTCTTTCCAGCTGGAGTTGGGATCATCCGGAACGCCATTCAGCATAATCAAAACCGTGTGATTGGGACATTGTCTGTTTTTGCAACAACGTCTGCGGCATTCGGACCAACGATCGGTGGATTGCTCATTCAGTTCGGTGGCTGGCCGGTTATTTTTTATGTGAACTTGCCGATCTTGGCAATTGGGATTGCTTTAACGTTGATGTTTATCCCGAAAGATAAGAAAAATACGGATAAATCATATAAGTTGGATGGAATTGGAGTACTTTTATTTAGTTCTTTTATTACTTGTTGGATGGTCTTTTTACTTGGACTCGAGCAAGGGGTTCAAATCGGAACATTGATTCTTGCGATTATCCTAACGATTGTTTTCTACATATATGAGAAAGGAAAGGATGAACCATTTATCAATGTGAATTTCTTTCGGAAAAACTTAAATGTAGCCCTTATTTTTGGTCAGTATATTTTATCAACAGTAATATTCTTTGCCGTGCTGTTAAGCTTCCCAACATTTATTCAAACTGTGTTAGGGGAAAGCTCTCAAATGGCGGGAATTGTGATGCTGTCGCTTTCGATTTTTGCCATGATTATCACACCTATTGCGACTAGATGGATGGAGCTGGCAGGATTTCGCATTCCATTAATGGTCAGTGTACTACTTGGAATCGTGGGTGTAATCTTATTATTTACAGTTAAGGATCAATCTGCTTTAGTTTGGATTGGCATCGTGCTTGCGGTTACGGGGGTTAGTAATGGGATACAGAATATCGGCTTGCAAAATTTGTTGTATTCCCATATTAGCGTTTCGGAAAGTGGGATTGCATCTGGACTGCTCATGACATCGAGATTTATCGGAAATATCCTTGCTTCAAGTATTTATGGTGTGGCGTTTGCGACAGGAATGGGCGTAGGAGGCATGAATACAATGGCAGTGGTATTACTATTTGTTGCTGTTGTGATGATTCCGGGCATGCTCTATGTTACCGTGTATGAGAGAAGAAGGGGAACAGTGACGCCCTGGAAATCTAATTAAACAAAGTACTAAGATTATTTTTCACAATTTTAATCCGAGTACTGTATAAAAAGCACAGCTGATTTTCCGCATAAGGTAATTTTATGTAAATTTAGACGAGAGATTTTTACGTTTTTTGAGCGATAATGCTGGTAACGCGTTTTTTAATCCAAGTACTCGTAATAAAAAAGCCAAATTTCGTTGATATATTGCTAGTACTCGTAATAAAACGTTGTAAAATGAGGGGTTAATCCCAGTACTAGCAATAAAATCAGGTCAGAAGGCCAATATAATCCAAGTACTAGCGATAAAAAACGGCCAAAAATCGGTTTAATCCAAGTACTAGCATAAAACTAGCCTTATAACCACGGTTAACCCCAGTACTAGCAATAAAACTAGTCTTATAACCACGGTTAATCCAAGTACTAGCAATAAAACTTAGTCTAGCTTATGAACAATCCGCCTTGTTAATCCCAGTACTAGCAATAAAACTTAGCCTAGCTTCTGAACAATCCACCTTTTTAATCCGAGTACTGGGAATAAAAACCCATTATTTTACAACCAACCGCGTAATTAATCTTAGAACGATGTAATAGAACATAATAATATCCAACTTTCACCGAAAAAACTGAACGAACCATTATTGTGAGGCATACTCCTCGACTAGTTCATGAATTCTTTCAGGTTTTAACATTGGTGAGATTGACTTTTCTGATTGCAAGGTAAGAGCAGCTCCAGCAAGTCCCAATTGGCAGGCACGAACCAATGGTTCATTGTTCATGATCCCGTATATTGTACAGGAAGCAAATGCTTCACCAGCCCCTGTGACATCGACAATATCCGTTTGAATTGGAGGCAAATGCCCAGATTCTTCAGGAGAGAAATAATACACCCCATGATCCCCAAGTGTGATAATCACATTTTTAACGCCAAGTTGGCTAATTTTCTCACAGGCTGTTTGACAATCATTGATCGAGTCAATTTTTGTTTCGGCAAGCATTTCAGCTTCGTCTTTGTTTGGGAGTAAGAGTTCGACTCCGTCCAGACGAATGGGAAGTTTTTTTGCCTTGGCCGAAGACACTGTGTCAATGTACAAAGGAATGCATTCATCGTTACAGCGGTTTATCAAGTAACTAATACAGTCTTTCGGAATATTTGTATCCAAATAAACAGCTTTAGAGGCCGCGATATGGGACCATTTTTCCTCGAACATGGAAGGGGTTAATTTTTCGTAAATATTCATATCCGCCATGGAGACAATGCTTTCCCCGTCCAAATCTAAAAGAGTGGTAAAGGTTCCTGTCCTTTCCGTCGGTAGTACCCATACTTGGCTCACATCGACTCCTTGACTTTTCGTTTCCTCAAGGATCCAGTTTCCTTCTCTGTCGTCTCCGATACAAGTGATCAGTGAAGCGTTAAGCCCTAGTCGGCTAATATTTTCCGCGAAATTTCTGGCCACTCCACCACACACTTCTGCCATTTTCACTGGATTAGATGAATACAACCGAACCTTCTGATCAGAACGCGCTTTCCGATCGATATTGGCGCCACCGATACAAATGATCGACGATTCCTCTCGAAGAATATAGCCACGCCCTTTAATAACCCCAGTTCTTGTTAAGTTCGCAATATAGTTGGCAACGGCAGGCCTGGATAATCCGACCTTTTGTGACAAATCCTGCTGTGAAATGTATGGATTCATTTTGATATGATGTAAAATTTGTTGCTCCTTATCCATGGTACACCCTCATTTCTTATAAAACAAAAGTTTATCATAAAAACATTTGTTTGTAAACGCTTAAATTATTTTCCTTTTTTATAAAAAAACCTTGATATACCAACGTTTTTCGCTGCTCGGTAATGTTTAAAAATTTTCAATGTTACAGCTTTATTTTACATAAAAAATTCGTTGGAACCAAAAAAAATGTTTGTAAAACACTCTCTCGCTGATTTATATTGGAGTCTATGATTTTTTAAAAAAGTCTCAAAATCATAATTCATATTATAAAAAGTTCAGGAGGAAGGAAACTAATGAAGATGTATTTGTATCCCTTGTTAGTCGTGATTGCAGCCAGTAGTTATGGTGTCGTTTCGACGATTATCAAACTAGCGATGGGCAGTGGTTTTACTGCCTCTGAGGCTGTGACGAGCCAGTTTTTTGTCGGATTTTGTCTCTCTATGTGTATTTTCCTTGTCCTCAATCGTGGAAAATTAAGATTTCACGGTTTAAAGCTTTTAATCATCGCAGGGGTTCTGACAGGGACGACCAATATTGTTTATGGCCATTCCCTTAATTACCTCCCGGCTTCTTTAGCTGTTGTGCTTCTGTTCCAATTTACTTGGATTGGGATGCTGATTTCTTGTATCACCAAACGCGAGCTTCCGACCCGACTGGAATTAATCTCCCTATTTATCCTCGTTGGGGGTACGATTCCAGCAGCTGGCTTGATTGATGTCGATGTATCACAAATCCCAATCCAAGGTTGGTTATGGGGATTAGCGGCAGCGCTTTGTTATTCGCTGTTTTTATTCGCCAATGGCAAGGCAACCGCGAACATGAGTACATCTAACCGGTTAGTTTTGGTTTCATTTTTTGCTTTTATCATGACGGCTGCTTTCCAGTCGCCAGAAATCATTTGGAATGGGACCTTATTTAGCGAAGGACTTTGGATATATGGCTTAGCTTTGGGCTTATTCGGCCTTGTGACTCCTGTTTACTTATTCTCAATCGCCGTGCCTAAAGTGGGCTTAGGGACGTCTTCAATCTTAAGTGCAATTGAATTGCCGGTCGCAGTGATGGTGTCCGTCATTCTGCTAAGTGAAACGGTGACGCCGCTGCAAATCGCCGGAATCGTCATTATCCTGCTAGGAATGAGTTTGCCGACCTTGCTGAATCATTTTCTAAATAAAAAAAAGGGCTCGAAATCAATGGGGACAAGTCGTTCTTACGAATTGAAAAAAAGTTCCTGAGAAAATTTTGTTGACAGGTTTCGACATGCAAACGTATACTAAACACATGTTTACGAGATAAACATTTGTCATGCAAGGAGGTGTCAAGATGACGAATGCAATGAATGAACAAGAAGAATTAGTTTTAGGGACAATCAAAGACCATCCATTTATTTCTCAAGAAGAACTGGCAGAAATGCTTGGAATGTCGAGATCCTCCCTTGCGAATATTCTTGCTAGTCTGATTAAGAAAGAGTATGTTTTTGGCAAAGCTTACGTTCTTAACGAAACGGCTCCGATTACTTGCATCGGGGGAGCAAACATAGACAGAAAATTCTATGCTCAAAGTAAAATTACGGCTGAAACGTCCAATCCGGTAAGATCGTCTAGATCCGTTGGCGGCGTTGCCCGCAATATTGCGGAAAACCTGGGAAGACTAGGAGAGGAAGTAACGTTTATTTCTGCAGCTGGAACAGATTCAGAATGGGATGAAATTTATGAACTATCTTCTCCATTCATGAATTTGGAGCATGTTGCTAAGCTTGAACATGCGTCGACTGGATCCTACACTGCCGTTTTGGATCAAAATGGGGACCTGAACATCGCTTTGGCTGATATGGAAGTTTTTGATCAGATCACCCCTGAGTTATTAATCAAAAACAGTACGATTCTTCGAAAAGCGAAATGTATCGTTGTCGATTTGAATTGTCCAAGTGAAACGATTGATTTTCTTTGTTACTTCACTTCGAAAAACAATATTCCATTAGTCATTATCCCGGTTTCGTCTCCAAAAATGAGTCGACTACCAAAATCGTTAAATGCGGTAACCTGGCTAATCGTCAATAAAGACGAAACAGAAACCTTTTTGAACATTTCTATTAACGACGAGAAAGACTGGGAACTTTCCATTAAAAAATGGATGGAATTAGGAGTGAAAAACATCATTGTCACAAATGGAGCAAAAGGTGTCATGGTCGGAAGAGAAGATGGAGAAATCCGTTATTACCCGGCGATTGATACACCGAATGTTGTAGATGTGACAGGCGCAGGTGACTCCTTCTGTTCAGCCGTGATCTTTTCCTGGCTGCAAAAGAAAGACACCGATTTTATCATCAAATCTGGTTTGGTTAATTCTCATAAAACGATTATGTCAAACTACACGGTTCGACAAGAACTATCACAAAAACAATTCATGTTAGATATGGAGGAAATATAAATGAAACAATATCTTGAATTTTCTGCAGAGGTCCAAAAAGCGAAAGAAGAAGGCAAAGCAATTGTCGCGTTAGAATCTACAATCATTTCTCACGGAATGCCTTATCCGCAAAACGTACAAATGGCTCGTGAAGTAGAACAAATCGTCCGTGATAATGGTTCTGTCCCAGCAACGATTGCGATTATCGATGGGAAAATTAAAATTGGTTTAACAGATGAAGAGCTAGAGTTATTCGGTAAAAGCTCAGATGTCGCTAAAGTATCTAGACGTGACTTAGCAGCGATCGTTGCGACGAAAAAACTCGGTGCAACGACTGTTGCTTCAACGATGATCTGTGCTGAATTAGCAGGGATTAACATCTTTGTAACAGGCGGGATTGGCGGTGTTCACAAAGGTGCTGAAACAACAATGGATATCTCAGCTGACCTTGACGAGTTAGCGCAAACAAATGTTGCAGTTGTTTGTGCGGGAGCAAAATCAATTCTCGACTTGGCTCTTACACTTGAGTACCTTGAAACAAAAGGAGTGCCTGTTATCGGTTATGAAACAGATGTACTTCCAGCATTCTACACGAGAAGAAGTGAACATAAATTAAACTTCTCAACGGATTCAATTGAGACAATCGCTGAAACATTAAAAGTAAAATGGGATTTAAACCTTCAAGGTGGCGCAGTGATTACGAACCCAATTCCTGAAGAGCATGCGATGGATGAAGATTATATCAATGGGATTATCGCGAAGGCAGTGAAAGAAGCGGAAGAAAACAACATTTCAGGTAAGGACAGCACACCATTCCTACTTGGGAAAATCAAAGAATTAACAGACGGCAAAAGCCTTGTTGCTAATATCGAACTAGTTAAACACAATGCGAAAGTGGGAAGCCAACTAGCAGTGAACTATAACAGCATTACAAAATAATAAGAAGTAACGCGTTTTAATTGGGATTCATTTAACTTCTATAAAGCAAATGGATTTGTCGTCTTGGCTAAAGGCTGACAAGTCGTGGACATTCAGTGGGGGGAATCTCCCCTGAATGATCTTTATAGAAGTTATTTTTTTTGAGAAATGATGAAATCGTTTACAAATTATGGATTATTTTTTATCTTCTTTTATGAATGAAAAATCATAAAATAAATCAGTATTTTGAGAAGAAGCTAATCTTAACCCAGCACTTATTAGAAACTAGTAAATTAAATTCTATTTAAAATTTTGTTGACGTTATACGAATAAAATATTATTATAAATGTAACCGGTTACGGTAACCGGTTACAGCAAACGAATTACACATCTTATGAGAGGTGAAAGAAATGAATATATTGTGGGGAATAGTCGGTATTATATCTGTGTTGGGTCTAGCTTATCTTTTGAGTCTTGATCGAAAACAAATTTATATGAGAACGATTTTAGGAGCATTAGCGATTCAGATAATCTTTGCGTTTTTGACATTAAAGTCAACAATTGGACGAGCTGTATTACAAGAGATCTCATCCGTTTTCCAAGGGATTGTTAATTATGCAAATGAGGGAATTTCGTTTGTATTTGGTTCGTTAGTAGAAGGTGATGGCTTTGTGTTCGCTTTCCAAGTATTAACGATCATTATTTTCTTTTCATCCTTAATTTCCATTCTTTATTATTTAGGGATTATGCAGAGGGTAATTAATATTATTGGTGGCGCTCTATCAAAACTGCTAAAAACGACGAAGATTGAATCTTTAGCTGCGGCAGCAAATATCTTTGTTGGACATACAGAAGCACCGCTTGTCGTAAAACCATTTATTAAAAAGATGCATAACTCAGAGTTATTTGCTGTGATGGTAGGGGGACTCGGTTCTGTATCCGGTTCGGTTCTCGTTGGTTACTCATTAATGGGGATTCCGCTTGAATACCTGTTAGCAGCGAGTTTCATGGCTGCACCATCAAGTTTATTAATCGCAAAAATTGTCCTTCCACTTCCGAAAGAAATTCGAGATCAAGTTGGCGGCGAAAGCGATAAAGCATTAAAAATTTCAAATGACGATGAAGAAAAGCCAGCAAACATCATTGATGCCGCTGCAAGTGGAGCGTCGACAGGTTTGAAAATGGCCATTGAAATCGCTGGAACATTATTGGCATTCGTCGCATTAATCGCTTTAATTAATGGTATTTTCGGTCTCGTTGGTGGCGTTTTTGGAATCGAGTTAACAATGGAGAGAATATTAGGTGTTCTCCTTGCTCCAATCGCCTTCTTAATTGGCGTTCCGTGGAGTGAAGCGGTTATTGCCGGTCAATTCATCGGTCAAAAAATTGTTATTAATGAGTTTGTTGCTTATGCAGGTTTGGGAGGAGTTATCGATACCCTTTCTGATAAAACAGCCATCATTCTAAGCTTTGCTTTAGCTGGATTTGCGAACTTCGGATCGATTGCGATTCAAATTGGGGCATTAAGCACGCTCGCTCCGAATCGAAGAAAAGACGTTTCAAAACTCGGTATGAGAGCAATGATTTGTGGGACATTAGCTTCCCTATTAAATGCTGCGATTGCAGGCATGTTTATTTTGTAAGTTAATAGCAGGAAAGTATGAACTTTTTAATTCATGCTTTCCTAACCAATCAGGGCAATAAGGTTTTTCTTTGGGCTTTAGCCCTTAGAAAAATCATTTAGGCTCTGCGTGATAAGATGTTCTCTAGGGCTTTAGTCCTTAGGAACATCAATCGGGCACAGCGCGACTACGCCTCTGTTTTCGCCCTTAGGGGCACTGCCAATCGGCGAGTTTTCTTGATTATTTTTAAGGAGGAATTGTGATGAGTGAATTAAAAAGAGTGATTTTAGATTGTGATCCTGGACATGACGATGCCATTGCGATAATTTTAGCAGCCTCAAAGGTTAGTAATTTAAAAATTGAGGCAATTACGACCGTAGCAGGGAATGTCGAGGTTGAAAAAAATACGTTAAATGCGTTAAAAGTTTGCGATATTATCGGGTTAGAAGATGTTCCGGTCGCTCAAGGCGCAGACAGACCTCTCATTAAAGAACGACAGATTGCAGAAGAGATTCATGGCGAAACGGGTTTAGATGGTCCGGCGCTTCCTGAAATTCCTACTAAAAAAGTAATTGAACAGCATGCGGTTGATTTAATTATTGAAAAGGTGTTGGAATCAGACGGTGATATTACTTTAGTTCCTACAGGCCCACTGACAAACATTGCTTTAGCGATGATTAGGGAACCGAAAATTGTTCCAAAAATAAAAGAAATTGTCTTAATGGGTGGGGGCACATTTGGAAACTGGACGCCAGCAGCTGAATTTAATATTTGGGTCGATGCCGAAGCAGCAAAGGTCGTTTTTGAAAGTGGTGTGCCGATTGCGATGTTTGGCTTGGATGTCACCCACCAGGCCCTTGCGACTAACGATATTATAAATGATCTTGCTAAAATTGATAATGATGTCGCTGACTTTGTCGTTGAACTCTTGAAATTCTTCGCAAAGACCTATAAGGAAGTATTTGACTTTGACGGTGGTCCAATTCACGATGCATGTACGGTCGCTTATTTAATCGATCCATCAATTTTCGAGATGAAGCATGTACATGTAGGCGTTGAAACAAAAGGGGATCTCACATACGGCATGACAGTCGTCGATACTTTAGGCGTAACTGGAAAACAACCAAATGTACACTTTGCTTCGCAATTAGATTCAACTAAGTTTTGGGATTTATTCACAAGAGCGTTAACATCTTATTCTCGTTAATCTCTTTCTCCTCATTATTTATAAATTATTTAAGACCTGATATTGGATCGTTTGACTGAACGATGAATGACACAAGGGAAAGGAGCGGTTGCTTATTTAGCAACCAGCTTCTTCCTGATTATTTCCATACTAGATAGAGTGGGCAATGTTTGGCCGAAGGCAATCAATGCAAGTGCTAGATACACAGGCTGAACTTGTCCGTAATGCTATTTAATCATTTGCCAGGCACTCCCATTCTTCATTGTTATGAAGATAAAAATATAGAATGTTAAGGTGATACAAATGGTAACAATAAGAGAAGTTGCAAAACATGCAAACGTGTCGGTGGCAACAGTGTCAAGGGTATTAAATAATAAAGGTCAAGTGAGTGAGGAGACAAAAAAAAGGGTAAACGAGTCGATTGAAAAATTAAAGTATCGGCCAAATCTTGTTGCTCGTACACTGTATAAAAAAACTTCGAGCATCATTGGTCTGATTTTACCTGATATTACGAATCCATACTTCCCAGCCCTAGCACGTGCTGTAGAAGACCGAGCGCGATTTTACGGATATACCGTTATTCTTTGTAATACAGATGGGAGCTCAAAAACGGAGTCGGATTATATCAGTTCACTTGAGCAAAAGGGGATTGATGGAATTATCGTGTCAACCAGCCAATTAGAAGCGGAAAATTATACAGAATTTCATTTACCGGTGGTGGCATTGGATCGAACGATAAATAGTACGATTCCAACGGTCATTTCAGAGAATAGAGTTGGAGCAATAAATGCGACAAAGCATCTAATTGAAGTTGGCTGTCAATCGATTGCCCATTTACGAGGTCCTAGTGGGCTTATCACAACTGATGACCGTGAGAAAGGATTTTTAGAAGTTGTTCAGGAGGCTCATGTAGACTATGTCGTGATGGAAACAATCTTTGATGTAAGAGCAGCTGAAGAAATCACTTATAAGCTTTTAAAAGATCATCCAAAGATTGATGGAGTCTTTGCTAGCAGTGATTCGGTAGCAATTGGTGTAATTAGAGCGGCTCATAATTTAGGATTGGCCATCCCAGATGATTTGCAAATTGTTGGGTTCGATGGAATCGAAATGGGGAAAATGTTTATTCCTTCATTAACTACGATTGAACAACCGATTTACGATATGGGTGCATTAGCGGTAGATTTATTAAATCAGCAAATCGAAAAACAGGAATTAGACAAACGATTTTATGAGTTTCCAACGAAACTAGTAAAAGGAAAGACGACGAAGAATTAGAGGAGGGATAATGTGAAGAACCCTACTATCACAGTGATTGGAAGTATAAATGTCGATCTCATAACGGGTACGAATCGCTTGCCAAGTCAAGGAGAGACGGCGATAGGAGAAACGTTCGAAACGAAGCCGGGTGGAAAAGGCGCGAACCAAGCGGTAGCAGCTGCTCGCCTAGGAGCAAATGTCCAAATGATTGGCTGTGTCGGCGAAGATAAAAATGGCTCCGATATGCTCGAAGCATTAGCAAATGAAAATATTTTAACAAACATGATTAAAAAGGTTCCAAATATAAATACAGGCGTTGCAAATATTATCCTTTCGAATCAAGATAACCGCATCATTATTGTCCCAGGAGCTAATAATGAAGTAACCCCGGAATACGTGCAACAATATGAAAAAGAAATTTTAGCGAGTGATCTTGTCCTCATTCAGTTCGAAATTCCTGTTGAGACTGTGTTGTTCTGCCTAGATTTATGTGCTGCAAACAAGATTCCGATTATTGTTAATCCGGCACCAGCTAAAACAATCCCATTTGACTACTGGAATAAAGCAACTTATATTACCCCTAACGAAGGCGAAGCCGCTCAGTTGTTTAACGCCAATCCTATGACTGCTGACTTGGATGACAAATTAATTATCACGAAAGGTGAGCATGGGGTTTCTTATCGGGTAAACGATGAACGGTTGATGATCCCTGCTTATCAAGTGACTCCAGTGGATACAACGGGTGCAGGCGATACGTTCAATGGAGCATTATGTGTTGCACTTTCTGAACAGCAAACCATGGAACAGGCGATAAAATTTGCAAATGCAGCATCAGCACTATCGGTTCAAAAATTTGGTGCCCAGGCTGGGATGCCGACACGGGCAGAAGTGGAAACTTTCCTAGCCGATAAATAGGTAGATTTTATACAATTACTATGTGGGGTGACAACATGGAAAAAAGAAAGATTATCATTGACACAGACCCTGGGATCGATGACACATATGCCATCGTCGCGGCCTTGACCTATGAGGGCTTCGACGTTTTAGGCATCACGGTCGTTGCAGGAAATGTTGGACTCGATCCCTGTGTGAATAATGCTTTAGGAATCGTCAACTTAATGAATGCAGATTGCCACGTATATTCTGGGGCACCGGCATCTTTAACTAGATTGGCTCAGAATCAAGCCTATGAAATCGAAAGTTCGGTTCATGGCGAAAGTGGGCTTGGAACGGTTCAACTCACTCCAGACTTTTCGAAGAAATCGGACACCCATGCCGTCGATTTTATTTTAGAAACAGTCAAAGCGAACCCTGGAGAAGTGGAATTGATTACGTTAGGCCCGCTAACGAATATTGCGTTAGCGATTCAAAAAGACCGAGAAACAATGAAAAAAGTAAAAACCATTTGGTCGATGGGTGGTGGCGTTCGCAATGGAAACCGTACGCCTGTCGCTGAATTTAACTATTGGGCGGATCCTGAAGCAGCAAAGGTGACCTTTGATGAATTAGGAGAAGATGTTGAAATCAATATGATTGGCTTAGACGTTACCCAACAAACTCGTTTCACTTTGGATGATTTATTCTTTTTACGGACAGAGTGTGGTGAGTTGGGGAAATTATTAAGTGAGATGTCCGATCACTATTTGGAAGTTTATTGGAAGTCGCTACGAATCACCGGGGTAGTTGTTCATGATTTAGTGGCGGTCATGCTAGCACTAGACCCTAGTTTGAGCGGTGAGGACGATGTTTTTCAACGGGTTAACTTAAAAATGGAATGTGAAGGAATTTGCAAAGGGCAGACAGTAGTCCAATTTTCCCCTGGGGATGCCGAGCCGAAAAACGCAAATGTTTATATGGGGATTGACAATATTGCTTTTAAAAAGGCCTTTTTTAACCTATGCTTCCCAGAATCTTATACGATGTATAACAAATATATTTTATCGCAGATTAACGGGAAGTAAGATCCCTCTGATGGAAGTTTCTTTATCATACCGTTAAGGTTTTTTGAATGAAAGCGATTTTCCTAACTTGGGGAAGTCGCTTCTTTCTTTGCATTTGCAGTTGCGATTTTTCTCGTTTTTTATTATTCTGAAAAAATTCAAGTAAAACGGTGTTCATTCTTATAGGAAGACATGTGGTAAGAATGAAGGAGGACATATGGAAAAAGAAATTGAAAAGATAAAATACAAAGGTGAGAGGTCAGAAAAGGTAGCTCATGAAGAAGAAACGGAATAAATCGGATTTTCCAAGAATCACACGAAAGAAAATGTTTTTCTCGATGATTGGAATTTCTATGCTATGTATTGGCGTAGCATTTAATAATCAAACTCTGCTAGGCAACGATCCGGTTGGAATTGTTTATGATGGGATTCGAATTACGCTAGATTATACGCAGGCAGAATTAGGGGTCGTTGCGAATTATATCAACATAGCCTTAATTTTAATATTGCTATTCTTTGGCAGGAGATATATAAATATTGGTACATTATTATATTTGATTCCGTATGGTTTTTTAGTTTCTTTTGGTAGCTATCTTTATCCGCTCCTGTTTGATAATAGTATCTATTTTCAGAGGATTTTAGGAGGAGTTGTCGGGTGCACACTGTTCTTCGTCGGTCTTAGTTTATTTATTGCTTGTAAAATCGGGGTGGATCCGATTAACGGATTAATGTTGACGCTACGGGATAAAACGAAATGGAGCATGAAAAGAGCAAAAGTAACGATGGACCTCTGCCTCCTCGTGATTGGTGTTTTATTAGGTGGGAAATTCGGAATAATCACGATCGTAACCGCATTAGGTACTGGGCCTGCTATTCAATACTTAACTCAAGTTTTTGAAAAAAGAATGGCGTCACAGTGACGCCCCGGAATTTGTCGAATTTTAGGAGATGGCCCTCGCTCGGCTAAATTATGCAGCGTGTTTTGATTAAACAGATCAAAACATGCTTTTTTTTATCTTTATCTGTCTGATAGTCTATATATTAATAAAACCAAAATAATTCAGGAAAAATGGGGAAGTTGAAACTTTTGCACACCCAGATTCACTCTAATTAGTGAAAGGAGGGAGTGATCACACGATGAAGCATGATTTATATACGGTGAAACGAGCAATTAAAGGGGACGCTGAAGCTTTTGAAGAGTTGCTTTTTAAAGAAGAAAAGATGCTCTATTATAAGGCACTTTCTTACGTTGGCAACAAAGAAGATGCTTTGGATGCGATTCAGGAAACGGCGTACAATGCATACCTGGCGATCGGCCAATTGCGAAACCCAGAGTATTTTTCCACTTGGTTGTTTCGAATTTTAATCCGTGAATGTTATCGGCTGTTAAAAGAACGAGACCAGATGATTCCTTATGAGGAAAGCGAATTGTTGAAGAAATTAGATCGCAAGCAGGACGAAGAGATTGATTGTTTTCATTTAAGGGAGGCATTATCGCGGCTAAATTCGTCCTATCAAACTTCAATCATCTTATTTTACTATCATGATCTGTCAATTAAGGATATTGCTGAGGTGTTGGAAAAGCCGGTTGGGACAGTGAAAACGAATTTACGGAGGGCGAGGGAAAAATTAAAAAAGGAGTTAGAAAGGAGTTATCAATTAAATGAAAAAATCACATGATTCTTTCGAGGAGTTTCCACGAGATCAAGTTCGTTCCGCTATCCGTTCGGGAATTGTTCAGGCGAAAGAGCAATTAGATACACCTCGTTTTAGAAGACCTAATAGGAAAAGGAAAATACTCTATGCTTTGAGTAGTGTGGCAGCGGTTTTTGGAATATTGGTAGGTTCCTCTTACTATTCTCCGACATTAGCAAGCAGTTTGTCGCAACTCCCGATTATCGGTTCGGTTTTCGGGAACTCTGATCTAATCGGTTTACAACAAGCTCAAAAAAATGGGTTAACGAATGAAATTGGCGAGACGCAGACGATCAATGGAATTTCCGTAACGCTTGCTGAAATTTTATATGATCAAAATAATATTACGATCGGTCTTTTCATTGAATCTGATAAGGAACTTGATCAGTTTTATTTTGGTGCTGGGATGAATTTTGTAATTAATGGAAAAAACCCTACTAGATACACCGGGAGTTACGGGGAAGATATTCTATCGGCAACCACTCGGACGGCGATTCAAGAAATCAATGTGACCGAAGATATTCCTGAGAAGTTCGAACTTGGGTTAATGTTACATGGGGAAAATGGAGAAACGTGGTATTTCTCAACTCCTGTTGAAAAAATTACCGACATTCATAAAATTCCGGTGCAACATTCACAGACTGTTGATGGTTTGACCCTTTATGTAACAGAAATGTCTGTTAGTGAAACAGGTGTAAGTATCGCCTATAAGAGTTCGGAAGTGGAAACAGATTTTGAGCTAAGTCGCGGAGGAAATATTGAATTTTTAGTCGTTGATCAAGATGGAAATGAAATTACAGGTCGCTCAGGTGGAGCATCAGGTGAAAGGGTTAAGGACCATATTATGTTTACGAGTAATAAGCAATTTGACCCGATTGATTCGAAGGTGACCGAATTGACAATCACTCCGTATTTAGTCATTCCCTCAGCCGGTGGCGGCGTGGAAATTGACGGAAATGGCAACGAAAGACAGTTGGAATATAAAGGGAATTCTATAAAGCCAGTTGAGTTTGAGTCTTTTACCGTCACAGTGACGCCCCGAATTTTGTCGAATGTCCAGAATTAAAAGGGCCAGATTTGGCCTTCCACATATTGTCTTTTATAGAGTGAGTTGACGATTTTGGAGAATAAACAAATGATTTCGTAGAGTAAACGGGAAAAATCGTAGAGTATATGGACAAAATCGTAGAGTAAAACGAACAAACGAGACCACAACTTAAAATTAACTAGGGATGTAACAAATCTAAAATTTGTTACATCCCTTTTTATAGGCCCTAAAAATTGTTAACAGTTTTGAACAGTTATTGCCAGTGTGTCAGTTCCTACTCGGTTAATGTGAAGCTTGCCCCTAGTGAGTAGGAAAGGCAACCCTTCAAATTCGACAAAATTCGATAAACTTCGGGGCGTCACAGTGACGCGCCGAGTGATATTCATCACACCAATTCGCTAAATCGTCACTGAAAGTAGTACGTTTTCACAAAACTAATTGAGAATCAATCGCAGTTATCATTTTATTGTAACTATGTTTTTAACAATTAGTGAACGATGATTGGCAATAATTCGTTTATATAATTGCAATGCTATAATTTGTTTAGTTACTAAATGTGAAGTTAAACACTATGTTAAATGTAAATAAGGTAAGAATAATAAAGGGGTGAACTCCATGTTAACTGAACTAACAGCCGGTACGATTGCACGGATTAAAAATAAATCGCTTGTAGATTATTCGCAAATCTATTCTTCAATAAAGAGTCAAACTTTAGAAACGATCGAATCATTTGGGCTGCCATTAGAACAAGAAAATGATTATAGAAGAAACAAAATTACTGAACTAAAAAACTGTGGGGCCTTGGTTCGAAACAACGAAAAAAGCATCGTTTCGAATGGGAAAATCTCAAGCGCATGTGAGGCTTGTCAAACAGGAACAGGGAGTTACACCTCCTTTGTTTCGTTAAATTGCCATCGAGATTGCTATTTTTGCTTTAATAAAAACCAAGACAATTATCAATTCTATTTGAAAAATAAAAAAAATGTGAATCAGGAACTGACAGATCTTTTAGCTAGTGGTGTGAAACTAAAGCATCTTGCCTTAACAGGAGGAGAGCCGTTATTGCATAAGGAAGAAGCGATTGATTTCTTCCGGAAAGCGGATGAACTCACACCTGAGACGTATACAAGATTATATACGGCAGGGGACCTTTTAGATGAAGAAACACTGCAAAGTTTCAATAAATATCATCTAGATGAAATTCGTTTTAGCATTAAAATGGAAGATTCTTCACAAAAACAAAAGCATATTTTAGGAAAGATTGCCTTGGCGAAACAATATATTCCGAGAGTGATGGTTGAAATGCCTGTCATTCCAGGAACAAAAGAGGCAATGAAAGAGCTCATACTTGAATTAGAAGAGTTAGAGATTTTCGGAATCAATTTATTAGAGTTCTGCTTCCCGCTTGAAAATCCACAACCATTTCGCGAGAAAGGTTTTAAATTAAAAAACCCGCCTTATGAAATCTTTTATAATTATTGGTATGCAGGCGGCCTCGCTGTCGCTGAAAGTGAGCAAATCTGTTTAGAACTTGTTGAATTTGCGATTGAGAACAAATTGAATCTAGGCGTTCATTATTGTTCGTTAGAAAACAAGTTTACCGGACAAATTTATCAACAAAATATTGATCATACAATTGGAGAGCTGTATACATTTTCCGAAAGGGATTACTTCTTAAAAACAGCAAAAGCATTTGGGAAAGATCAACGGAAAGTGAAAGAACTGTTAGATCAGCAAGAAATCTCTTATGAATTCAATGCAGATTTTGATTATATTCAATTTCCAATCGATGCAATCAAGTATTTCGGGAAAAAGAATATTGACTTGATTATTTCATCCAATGTCATTGAACAAGGAAAAGAAGGCACGCAAATTCGTGAAGTCGATATTGCATGGACAACACCAGCTTTATTCGAAGAACAAGATATTTAAAAAAGAAATGGGGAATCGACGTGACGAAAACAGTCCTATCGGTACAAGAAGCCGTTAATATTTTTTACGCTAGGCATTTTGCTTATGACATGTTGAGAAGGTTTTTTATCGAAGAACCGTCAAAAGAATATTTAAAAGAATTTGTTCAAAAAAATATGATCAAATTATTTCCGTTTGCTGACGATTCAGAAGGCATACGAGCAGGAATGAACCAAGTAGAATCCTATTTGGCAACTCATGACGTCGTCAATATCGAAAAACATTATGATGATTTACATTGGGATTATACTAGAATGTTCGTCGGTCCATTTGAGCTTCCTACTCCTCCTTGGGAGTCGGCGTATGTTCGCAAAGATAAGCTCCTTTTTCAAGGAACGACGATGAATGTTCGTAAAATTTATGAAAAATATGCAATTGAAGTGACGGATTACAATATTGAAGCGGATGATCATATCGGCTTAGAGCTCGATTTCATGTTTCATCTAAATAAATTTTGCCTTGAAGTAGCGGAAGGTGGAAATCCTGATGAATACCGCGCTTTTAGTAAGTTAATTAAAGAACAACATCAATTTCTACAAGACCATTTGTTAAAATTTGTTCCGCAATTTAGTGAGCTTGTAGGAAAAGAAGCAAATACAGAATTTTATGCTGGCTTAGCAAAAATTTTACATCATTACTTACAGGTCGACTCAGAAGTCCTCAAGCAATTGGTGAATACTGAAATTGTCTAAAAGGAGGCAATGAACATGATTGATTTAATCAAAAAAATCCAAGATTTTAAAATAACAAGAAGATCCTTTATCGGTTGGACATCTGCAGTTGCAGCAACAGCAGCAATCCCAGTCGGTCGCGGCTTAATTGCCAATGCAGAAGCACAACTTGCTAACGAAGGACTAGAGGGAGAGGGCGTCTGGAAAACCGCGGCATGCTGGCATAACTGCGGTGGACGTTGTTTAAACAAAGTGCTTGTACAAGGTGGCGTCGTCGTTCGTCAAAAAACGGATGATACCCACGAGGATAGTGTTGATTACCCACAGCAAAGAGGTTGTTTACGCGGACGTTCACAAAGACAGCAAATTTTCGGACCAGATCGCTTGAAATACCCAATGAAGAGAAAAAATTGGGAACCAGGCGGTGGAAAAAAAGAACTGCGTGGACAAGACGAATGGGTGCGAATTTCTTGGGACGAGGCATTAGATTATGTCGCTGATGAGACGAACCGAATTGTGAACCAGTACGGCAATGAAGCAATTTGGGCATCTGGTTCGGGCGAACATGTGAAAATGTTATCAAAGTTTGGTGGCTGTGTTAGAGATTGGAGAACCTCTTCATATGGTGGCTGGTTAACAACAAGCCCATACATCGGCTCTTCTGAAGGCTATTCCATTCCTCCAGTGAATGATCGCTATGATCTTCTTAATTCTCAACTGATTGTTTTATGGGGAGCAAATCCTGCTTGGAGCTCACCAGGAATGCCGATGAACAATTACTGGCAGGCAAAGAAAGCAGGAGCGAAATTCATCGTTATTGACCCTAAATATACAGATGCTGCAAATATGTTTGATGCCGATTGGGTTCCAGTTCGACCAGGTACGGACGATGCTTTAATTCTTGCAATCATGCATGTCCTGATTAAAGAAGATGATCCGATGACAAATCCACTAATCGACTGGGATGTGTTAAATCGCTGTACAGTCGGTTTTGATGCCGATCATATGCCAGAAGGCGCTGCTCGTGAAGATAACTTAAAAGATTATGTATTAGGAACCTATGATGGACAAGCGAAAAGTCCAGAATGGGCTGCGGAAATTTGCGGTGTAGATGCGGCAATGATTCGAAACGTGGCAAGACAGATTGGTAGCACAAAAAGAGTCGCTTTATTAACAGGCTGGGCACCTGCGCGAATCAATAATGCTGAAGGAGTTGTTCAAGGCTTTATGACTCTTGGCTATATGACTGGAAACATCGGCAGAAAAGGAAGCATGACTGGTTTATCCGTTCACTCTTTTGCAGCCAATGGAGGCCCTGATTTAGTTGTTCCTGGCGGCGCTGGCTTACCAGCGGTCGAGAACCCAGTAAACATTTCAGTCAACTTAGCAGAAATTTACAGTGCCATCAAAGCAGGGAAATATGTAAGCAATGGCGACGGGGAAAAACCGTTAAATATAAAAATGATTTACCATGAATTCCAATCATTGAATGGCCAAATTGGCTTAATGGATGCCATTGAAGTTCACCGCAACATGGACTTCGTTGTTGCCAATGCTTATGTATTAACGACTCACGCAAAATATGCAGATATCGTTCTTCCAATTACGACTGAATGGGAGCGGGAAGGCGGCTTGCTTTCTGGGAACCGGGAAATGTTAATCGTTCATTCGAAAATCGTTGACCCATTATACGAAGCAAAGCATGATCAATGGGTCGCTGCAGAATTATTGAAACGATTAGGCAAAGATCCGAATGAAGTGTACCCAATTAGTGAGAAGCAGCAATTTTTCAATAAATTAGCTGGCACGACCGTGATGAAAGAAGATGGTAGCGAGTATGAGCCATTGCTAACAATCACTCAAAAAGATATTAATGAGTGGGGCGTTGACGGAACTCCACAAACAGGAAGAATCACATTGAATGATTTTATAAATACAGGGATTTATCAGGTAAAACGCTCGAAAAATGATCATTATGGATATATCGCTTATGAGAATTTTATTAAAGATCCGGAAGCGAATCCATTAACAACAGAAACTGGGAAATTCGAGATTTATTCAAAATCACTGAACGAGGCTTCTAAAAAGCTTTGGAGTGAAGTCCCACCAATCCCTAAATACTTGCCAAAAGCAAAAGGCTATGAGGACACATTTAAAAATTGGGATAACAAAGAAAAAGGCGAATACCCATTCCAATTAGTCAACCCTCATTATTTAAGACGCTCACATAGTACGTTAGATAATGTCCCTTATTTAAGAGAAGCATGGTCAAATGCGGTTTATTTAAATAAAAAAGATGCCCAAAGCTTAGGGATAAACGAAGGCGATACAGTTCTCATTACAAGTGAATACGGGAAAACATTACGCCCTGCCACACTTACAGAAACACTGATGCCTGGAGTCGTATCATTGCCACACGGTCCATGGGTCGACATGAATGAAAAAGATCAGATCGACAAAGCGGGGTCAGAAAACATCCTCACCGGCTCATTCGCAACTGGACTCGGGACAGAAGGATACAACACCCAAATCGTAAAAGTCGAAAAATGGAAAGGCGAAAAGCTACAGCCAGATGTCGAACTACCGCAACGAGTGATTAATTATTTGTGAAACACGGGGACGGTTCTGCCGTTTCCCTAATTATTCCCAGGTGGAACATGGTGAGGGGAAACGCGGGGACGGTTCTACCGTTTCCCTAAACATTCCCATTTTTTCAAAACCAGTGGAATTATAGACCTCATACTAATCCGTCCTGTGCATCAGAAAAACACCATTGGGGAAATTTGAATTATTGAGTCTTACATTTGAAAGAGGGGGGACAACGAGATGGAACAAGTAGGATTTTATATAGATGTAAAAAAATGTATTGGTTGTAAAACTTGCACGGTTGCATGTAAAGATAAAAATGATCTTGAAGTAGGAAGAAATTTCCGCAGAGTCTATGATTTTGAAGCAGGAGCGTTTCCAAAACCATCGATGTGGCATGTGTCTATTTCTTGTAATCATTGCGATGAACCAGCATGTGTTGTCGGCTGTCCGACCGGAGCCATGTTTAAGCGTAACGAAGATGGAGTTGTTTTAGTCGATCAAGACAAATGTGCAGGCTGTAGATATTGTGAATGGAACTGCCCTTATGGAGCTCCACAATACGATGAAGCGCTTGGAAAGATGTCAAAATGTGATACATGTATTGATTTACGGGAAAATGGCGAAGATCCAGTTTGTGTTTCTTCATGTCTGATGCGGGCAATCGAGTTTGGTCCGATTGATGAATTGCGTAAAAAATATGGTGCAAATGCAGATATTCAAGGTTTGCCAAGTTCATCGATTACAAAACCAAATTTAGTCATTAATAATAAGTAAATAGCGAAAGGAGGATAAAAACATGCATGAATGGTCGTTATTAATTTTCACCGTTGCCGTCCCGGCAGTTGTTGGCGGTGTGTTATTTTTATGGTATTTCAGCCAGCTAGTGGAAAAGAATACAGGAACAGCTACGCTTAAAATGCCATTAGTCATGCTTGCCGTCGTTTCACTCATTGGTCTGGCTGGCTCTTTCTTTCACTTAGGAAGCCCAATGGCTGCGATTCATACAATTCGCGGATTTGGCCGCTCTTGGATGAGCAATGAAATTGTGTTTGTAGGTGCGTTCATCGGGCTGATCTGCCTTCTGGCCTTACTGGCTGTTCTGTCAAAAGAAGTGAAGCCCATCTTTTTATTAATCACTGGTTTGATTGGACTTATGGCGATCTTTTCGATGGCACAAACATATGCGTTCACACGGGTCAATGGTTGGGATCATTTTAATACTTATGCTGTTTTCTTTGGAACCGCATTTGCGTTAGGACCTGTCCTCGGTGCCGGTCTATTGATTCCATCGTTAAAAGCAGAACAACGAAGAAAGATTGTTAAAATCGCATTTGCGGTCGGGATTTTCGGAATTGGTATTCAAATAATCGGTTCAGCGATGTTTGCTGCTTACACTCCGGAAGTACAGTTAATTTCTGGTGGAACAGCGGCAGCGAAACTTGCTCCATATTCAACAATGATTGGCATACGGTGGTTCATTGAATTGGCAGGATTAGCCGTACTAGGTTACTTATCGCTAAGCAGTAAACCGAAATTAAATTATTCCTTCCTTTATGCAGCCTTAGCGGTCCTTGTAGTCGCCGAAGGCATGAGCCGTTATGTGTTTTATGTGTTAGGAGCTTAAAGTGAAACAGGGGGACGGTTCTGCCGTTCCTCCAAATATTTCTATTTACATATCGATAGAGTAGGTCCTCAGAACATCTCAGTGTTTTCCTCAAATGAAACAGCAGAACCGTCCCGGCGTTTCACCTGACCTGTATCATAATCTTGGTAACGTATTGTTCCTTTTGATTCCTCACAAGGGTATCATAAATATATTCTTCATAAACAAATTCCCCTAACGTTAAATTTAATCGTTCCAACTCTGATAAAAGCTTTTTGTATGTATGATGGATGGTTTTGTCATCTCCAATATGATAACCAATCAGAAAAGTACCCTTTACAGCCTGGAAATATGGATATCCCTCCTTGGGATGTGGTTGCTCAATGTATAAATAGCTGTATTTAGAGAAATCACCCTTTAAAACATGTTCCCGTTTCATTATCCCCCCTATCGGATAGCCAGTATCAAGCTGTAATTCGTTCAATTCACCAATAAATTCCGAAAGAACCTCTACAAATTTTTCATCGGTAATATTTTCGATGTTTCTGCTTAAATAAAGTGTCGCTTCTGGTAAATGTTCAAGCGTAATTTGATCAAAGTTAAGTTGTGAGGCCTCTTCCATTAAGGCTATTTTTGTTTCAATAAGTTTTTCCTTCAGTTCAATTTCTTGGCGCTTTTTCACAATCTCTTCTTTCTTTTGATACATTAAAGTTAAAAAACTTTCAGGAGATTTATTTTGCGTGTATTGTTGAATATCATTTAGCGACATCCCAAGATCTTTTAATAAATCAATCATATAAAATAACTCTATTTGGTTAACTGAATAATAACGGTATCCTTTTTCATTTTTAAAAATCGGAGACAATAGACCGATTTGATCATAGTAAAAGAGTGTCTGTTTGTTCACGTTGACAAGCTTTGCAAATTCACCTGTAGTTAAATAATTTACACTTTTTTTCTCCATTTTTACACCGCCATTCTTGACTATATAGTTACTATATACAGTAGGATAAATGCAGTAAAGAAAACCAATGAATAGGACCTATTTAAGGTCATTTGTTTTGGTGAGGAGAATGTTGAAATGAAGTCAAATAAAATTATTTTAGGATTATTATTATTTAATTTATTCATAGCCTTCCTGGGAATTGGTCTCGTCATTCCAGTCTTACCTACATTGATGAAGGAGTTGGGGATAAATGGAACGACGGTTGGTTATCTCACGGCTGCTTTCGCTTTTGCACAATTGATTGTTTCCCCGCTTGCCGGGAAAGCTGTCGATAAGTTTGGAAGAAAAATTATGATCGTTCTTGGTTTATTTATTTTTGGCTTCTCAGAATTTTTATTTGGGCTTGGCAAAGAAATCGAAGTGTTATTTATTTCGCGGATTTTAGGTGGTGTAAGTGCTGCCTTCATTATGCCGGCTGTGACTGCATTTATTGCGGACATAACAAACTTGGAAACTCGCCCGAAAGCACTAGGCTATATGTCAGCTGCAATTAGTACAGGATTTATTATTGGTCCAGGAATCGGTGGATTTTTAGCAGAGTTTGGAACACGTACACCATTCTTCTTTGCAGGTGCACTTGGTACAATAGCTGCAATTTTAACGATTATTTTTGTATCTGAGCCAGAACGTGCAACAGAAAATAATGAACAATCTCCAGTAAGTAAAAATGGTTTGACACGGATTCTTGAACCAAAATACTTCATTGCATTTATGTTAATTTTTATTGCCTCGTTTGGTTTGGCGGCTTTCGAATCGTTCTTTAGTTTGTTTGTAGATCATAAATTTAAATTTACTCCTTCAGATATTGCCATTGTTATTACAGGTGGGGCCGTTGTTGGTGCATTCGCACAAGTTCTCCTTTTTGACAAGCTCACTAGAATTTGGGGTGAAATTAAACTGATTCGATACAGCTTACTTATATCGGGTATCCTTGTCTATCTAATGACCGTTGTTCATTCCTATTTTTCAATTTTACTTGTTACGTTTGTCGTTTTTGTAGGGTTCGATTTATTCCGACCAGCTGTTACCACTTATCTTTCGAATATCGCTGGAAATGAACAAGGTTTCGTAGGTGGAATGAACTCAATGTTTACAAGTTTAGCGAACATTAGCGGACCAATTATTGGAGGAATCTTATTTGACATTGATATTAATTACCCCTACTATTTTGCAACTGTAGTCCTAGCATTAGGAGTTATCCTAACTTTATTATGGCAGAAGCAAGCAAAACCTATTAGCGAAAACAGGGGGACGGTTGTACCGTTTTCATAAATATCCCCATTTATTTCGTCGATGGAATCAGCACTCCGCTCAACTAAGCTGCAGTGTTAATGTGCAAAAGTGAATCAAGGTGGCCACTGAGCTAAAACAATTTGGCAAGCCCTCTTAACGGGTTCGGCTCAAGTGCATTAGTCGATTTGTATCAAGACGGTGTGGGCAATGACATGAAGGAACGAATATTCAAAATGAAAGAACAACAACGCTCAGAGAAAATCTGAGCGTTGTTTTATGATGATAAAACTACTGTTTTCAATTAATATTCCTATCCTTTTTCTTTAATGGGAACCCACTAAAGACTTTACAAATGAAGAAACTAGAAGCAGCGAAACAGCAGAACCGTCCGAGACTGGTGAAAAAGTCCAAATTTTATTAAATGAGAAAAGAAGATAGAAAAACGAGGCTCTAGAATCGCTTCTAAGACGCGTTACTTACAGAGGGAGACACTTTGGTACCCCCTAATTAAGTTGATTTTTATGTACTCCCTACTTTTTCACTGGTCTCGAACCGTCCCCCGCCCCCCATGCTGCTAGATTATGTCTAACTTGTGAATACATGCGCAAAGTTTATTGATTGCTGTTTCTCCTGCAAAAATACCAATTAGATATAAAGGAGGTTCTATTTTATGATGATATTGGAGATGGGATACTAACAAAAATATAAATCTTAATAAAGAAAGGAGATAGCAAAACGGAATCATTTACTAATTAACTATCAGGCTTCATGGACGTAAGCAAGATACGGAAAATCCTTAAAACACAGCCCATGATATTGCTTCATTCATGGGAAAGAGGAGGAAAAAAGATGGCGTCTAATGTCGGAAAAAAACGCTGGTTGATCGTTTTTATTTTAGTACTAGCCTACACATTTATGTATTTAGGGAGATCAAGTATTTCAATTGCTGGTTCAACCATCATGGCGGATTTTGGTTGGAGTGCAACAGAGTTCGGATTGGTCTCAACCGCATTTTTCATCGGTTATGCAGTAACGATGATGCCCGCTGGATATTTAGCAGATAAGTTTGGGGCTGGAAAAGTAATTGTTGTCGGAACATTGGTTTGGTCTTTATTTACATTACTAAGTCCATTTGCAGGATCGATTGGATTATTCGTTGCAATTCGTGCCTTAGTTGGTATGGGGCAAGGGGTTACATTACCTTCAGCATCCTCAATGGTTTCGAAATGGGTTCCAAGTCATGAAGCTGGGAAAGCCCAAGGGTTTACATTAATTGGGGTTCCACTTGGAGTAGCAATTACGATGCCGCTAGGAGTTTTCTTGATTGAAAACTTTAACTGGCAAACAATTTTCTACTTATTCGCAATTCTTGGCCCTGTCTGGGTAGTAGTTTGGTGGTTCTTTGGGAAAGACAAGCCTGAGAACGATCCGAAAATTAGTAAGGCAGAGTTGGAGTATATTACTTCGGGTCAAGGCAAGAAAGAAGTGGCAGGACCAACGCTTACTTCAAAACAAGTCTATGGAAGTCTAGCAGTTTGGGGAGCAACAATAGCATACTTCTGTTACAACTATGTCTTCTATCTATTATTAACATGGCTGCCAACTTATTTTGCTGCTGGCCGTAATTTATCCTTAGCAGAGGCAGGATACGCAACAATGTTCCCATATCTTGTTGCCGTCTTCACCTATCCTATCGGCGGAATGTTAGCGGACTGGGGAGCACGCAAGTTTGGACAGAACATTGGAAGAAAGCTGTTTCCAGTTTCTGGTTTGATTTTCGGTGGAATTGCACTTATTTATGCAACGCAAACGAGCAGTTTAACAATGGCAATTGTCTTACTATCTATTTCTATGGGGGCTTTAACATTAACGCAAGGTGGATTCTTCTCAATTCCAATTATTCTTGCTCCAAAAAATGCCGGAATGATCGTCGGTCTATATGGAACGATTGGAACAATGGCAGGAATCACTGCACCAATTCTTACAGGATTCGTTATTGACATGTCAGGAAGCTATGAAACAGCTATGTATTTAGGATCAGGTATGGCAATCGCCGGAGCAGCTTTCTTACTTACAATTACAAAAATTAAGCCAATTGTTCCAAAAGATACGCAAAAATTGTCTGCATAACCTTATGTCCACCACTTCCCTGCCAAGTGCGCTAACTAGAAGGATGGTCAGTGTAGGGAAGCGGATTTCAATGAATAAGATCTTCTACAATAAGGAGGAAGTTTGCGATATGAAACCATTACAAGGAATAAAAGTTGTTGAACTAACTGGATTTTATGCAGCGCCGACGGTTCCAAGGGTGCTAGCTGAGTGGGGCGCAGAAGTCATTAAAATTGAGCCGCCAGCAGGCGATCCAAGCAGAACCCAAGGCGGAGTCTTTAATATGCCTTATAGTGATGACGAAAACCCTGCATTCGACATTGCCAACTTTAATAAAAAATTCGTTTGCCTTAATTTAAAATCAGAGGAAGGCAAAGAAGCCGCTTATAAATTATTGGAAACTGCTGATGTGGTTGTCACCAATTATCGTACAAAAGCACTGGAAAAATTAGGTTTCTCATATGAAGAATTAAGTGCGCGTTTTCCTAAATTAGTGTTTGGACAAATTTTAGGCTACGGCGAAAAAGGACCGGAAAAAGATACACCTGGGTATGATGCAACAGCTTATGTTTGCCGCAGCGGTGCTTTAGTTTCGATGACTGAAAGAGGAGAATCGCCATTTCTAGAGCCAAATGCTTACGGTGATTTCCAAGCAACAATGACACTTGCTTCAGGGATTTGTGCAGCTTTAGTGGGCAGACAAAAAACAGGATTAGGCGATAAAGTGACCGTTAGTCTCCATCATACAGCCCTATTTATGTTGAACATCGCAGTTGTTTCGTCACAGTTCCCAGGCAATGTTTATCCGAAGAGCCGTAAAGAAGTTTCCAATCCATTTAATAACACCTATAAATCCAAAGATGATCGCTGGTTCTTGTTCTGTGCGCCAGAGTATAATCGCTATTTCCCGAAATTGATGGGCCTGCTCGGCAGGGAAGATTTAATTGCCAATGATAATTACAATACAATTGAAGCTGTAAATGGTCGAGGTAAAAACCGTGAGATTATTGAGATTCTCGAAAATGAGCTAGTCAAATTTAATCTTGATGACATTATGAAATTATTTAAAGAAAACGATATTCCAATTGAAAAAGGCTATACGCTTGATGAAGTTGTTGTCGACGAACAAGCTTGGGCAAATGATGCGCTGCGGAAGTTAACGTATCCTTCAGGAAAAGAAGTGGCGATTCCAACAGCACCTGTAAGATTTAACAGTATTGGCGATCCAGACTTAGCTACTTCAAAGCCGCTTGGCTATCATACTGAGGAAGTTTTAACAGAGTTAGGATTTTCAAAACCCCAAATTGAACAAATGAGTTCAGATAAGGCAGTGGTTTTAGTCTAAACCGTCCAGAGATTGTACTGCTGAACTAATAATTACATTATCATCCTGTATCAGAATATTGCAAAAATGTAATTATTAAAGGAGGGAAAACACTATGTCTGAAGATAAATTTCAAGTAATCATCATTGGCGCTGGACTAGCTGGGGCCGCAGCTGCCTATCGGCTTGCAAAAGCAGGCATAGAAGTCATGCTGGTCGAACGGGGCAGTCAGCCAGGTGCCAAAAACATGACCGGCGGACGCTTGTATACACACGCACTTGAGAAGTTGATGCCGGACGATTGGACAAAGGCACCGCTTGAACGTGATATTACCCGGGAAGTTATCATGATGATGACTGCTGAAGACAGCATGTCAATTGACTCGCTATTTACGGATATTAGCCAACCGTCCTATTCCGTTTTAAGAGCAAAACTAGATCCGTGGTTGTCAGGAAAAGCAGAAGAAGAGGGAGCAATGGTCATTCCAGGAACGACTGTCGACGGACTGATTATCAGAGAAGGAAAGGTATGTGGAATTAAAACGGGCGGGGAAGAGATCGAAGCAGATCTCGTCATTAGTGCTGAAGGTGCCAATCCAATTGTTGCCGAACGAGCTGGACTAATTAAACCAGTTCAAGCAAAAGATGTGGCTGTCTGTTTGAAGTACGTGTATCAATTAACAGAAGAGAAAATTAACGACCGTTTTAATACAGAAAGCGGAAAAGGAACGGCGATGCTTTGTGCAGGTGACTGCACAAAAGGGATTAGTGGCGGCGCGTTTCTTTATACAAATACCGACAGTATTTCGGTTGGACTAGTAGTTGATTCAAACGGCTGGAAAAATTCAAAACTGCCTTTGGCTGAGATTGGTGAAGAATTCAAGCAGCATCCGGCAATCGCTCGGTATCTTCAAGGGGCAGAGCTAGTCGAGTACTCTGGTCACCTCGTACCAGAGGGTGGATACCATTCACTTCCCCAATTATATTCTGACGGTTTTCTTGTAACGGGAGATGCAGCTGGTTTAGTCGTCAATCGAGGCTTTACCGTGCGCGGCATGGATTATGCAATTCTATCAGGAATAGCTGCTGCTGAAACAGCAATTGAAGCAATTGATTCGAGTAATTACTCTAAGAGTTTCTTAGCTGGCTACCAAGGTAAGCTTGAAGAAGTGGTTTTAAAAGATTTAAAGACGTTTAAAAACTCACATGATTATATTGCTCATACCGAGCATATGTTTACAACTTATCCTGCAGTGGCAACGAAATTAATGAAAGGTTTGTACTCTGTCGATGGAAATCCAACAAAATCAGTGATGGATGTAGTGAAAGAGAATGTAAAAGGGAAAATTCCAGTATTCAGTGTGTTAAAGGATGCCCTGAAGGGAGGAAAATCACTATGAAACTGATGTCAATGGATGACCGCCTATCAAAGACCAGATTTGATAGTGACGACCATAATCCACATATTATCGTTGATAAAGAAGGTTGCAGGACTTGTGATCATCGAGCGTGTACAACCTCATGTCCGGCTGAAAGATATAAATGGGATACAGTGAATGATCTATTAAGTTTCGACCATGTTGGTTGTTTCGAGTGCGGCAACTGTCGCCTAGTTTGTGAACGGCTCCACAATGAAGTGGAAGGATATTCTTGGAACTATCCTGAGGCGGGAATGGGAGTCGTATTTCGCGAGGGATAACTCAATTTCACAACAAATTTTAAACTTATCTGGAGGGATAAATTATGGCCTATCATAAATTCACAGAAGAACAGATTGGATTGAAAGAGTTAGTTAGAGAGTTTGCAGAGAAGGAATTAAGACCACATGTAAAACATTACGACGAAACAGGAGAATTCCCACAGGAAATTCTTGAAAAGGCATTCGAAATGGGCTTGCATGTTCTTGAAATTCCTGAAGAATTTGGCGGATCTGGCTTGGATTTTAAAACAACTGCGATCGTATTTGAAGAATTAGCAAAGGTCGATGCGGGCTTTGCAATTTCATTAGTTACTACATTCGTGGCCCTGCGCTCCGTAATTTACGCTGGAAATGATGAGCAGAAAAAACTATTCTCTGATTTTATTGTCCCTGGAGGATTCGGTGCTTTCTCATTGTCGGAACCAAATGCAGGAACAGATGCTGCTTCATTAAGAGCTACAGCAGTAAAAGATGGAGATGAGTACGTATTAAATGGAACAAAATGTTTTGTTACTAACGGTGGTGTCGCAAGCGTTTATGTTGTTTTTGCGGTAACAGATAAGAGCAAGGGTGCAAGAGGGATTTCTGGTTTTATCGTTGAAAGAGACCGTCCAGGATTATCTGTCGGAAACCATGAAGATAAAATGGGCCTCCGCTTATCAAATACAACGGACCTAATCCTAGAAGACGTTCGTGTTCCTGCTTCTCACCTTCTTGGCAATGAAGGCGATGGGTTCAAAATTGCGATGAACACATTAAACGTTTCTCGTGCATTCGTTGGAACACTAGCTGTTGGTATTTGCCAGGCAGCCATTGATGAATCAGTTAAATTTGCTAAAGAAAGAAAGCAGTTCGGCAAGCCAATCGGTGATTTCCAAGCGGTACAGATGATGTTAGCAGATATGGAAATCCAAACGGAAGCTGCACGAAATTTAGTTCAGTGGTCAATGGACTTAATGGATGACGATATGCCAGTCGTCCTCGAAGGTGCAATTACTAAGACTTTCTGCGGGGATACGGTTGTGAAAGTAACAACAGATGCAGTACAAATTTTTGGCGGTTATGGTGTAAGCAGGGAGTACCCTGTTGAAAAGCTGATGAGAGACTCGAAAGTGTTCCAAATCTTTGAAGGAACCAACCAAATTCAACGGGTGACGATTGCTAGACAAATGCTGCAAGATTAATCACATCTTTTACATTTTTATAATAAGAACGGAGGAAATCATCCATGGAAATTTTGGTTTGTGTCAAACAGGTGCCAGATACAGAAGAAATTAAAATTGATTTAGATGCGGGTACGCTCAAAGATGGGTATCCAACAATCATTAATCCTTATGATAAAAATGCCCTTGAAGCAGCTGTACAGTTAAAAGAAGCAGTTGGCGGTAAGGTAACCGTTTTATCATTAGGAATAGATAAAGCAAAAGCGGCATTAAAAGAGTGTGTTTCGGTCGGAGCCGATGAAGCTGTATTGGTAAATGATCCATTATTTGAGGGCGCTGATTCATTAGCAACAAGTAAAATATTAGCGGCAGCGATCAACAAGTTAGGACAATTTGATTTGATTCTTTGTGGAAATCAGGCAATTGATACAGATGCTGGTCAAGTTGGGCCGCAATTGGCTGAACATTTAAAAGTGGCACAGGCGACGAATGTCGCAAAGATTGAAGCGAAAGATGGTGCAGTCATCGTCAACCGCGAATTAGATGAAGGAATTGAAGTTGTAGAGGTAAAATTACCAGCTGTCTGTACTGTCCTAGATTCAATCAATGAACCAAGATTAGCTACGATTAAAACGAAGATGGCAGCCAATAAGGCGAAAATCGCTGAGCTTACTGCAGCTGATTTAGGCATAGAGGGGTCATTAACTGCCACGAATTTGCTAAAAACCTTTGCGCTGCCGAAGCGTGAGGCAGGTGTCAAGATTAAAGAAGCAACTGGAAGAGAATCAGCACAAAAATTAGTAGAAGAACTTGCTGCTGCAAAGATTGTATAACTGGAGGGGATCAAGATGAGTCAAGATGCTAGCAATATCTGGGTATTGGTGGAAAAAACAAATGATAAAGTAATAAACCCAAGTTTAGAACTTCTTAAACGTGGGAAAGAGCTTGCTGAAGCTAAAGCTGAAAAGGTCGTTGCTGTTGTATTTAGGTCAACGACAGATGAGGCCTTAAAAACAGTAGCCGCTTATGGAGCCGATGAAATCATTGTTGTGGATGGCGATCAATATCAACACTTCAACTTAGATAGCTATAGCTATGCTGTAACAACATTAGTAGCAAAATATAATCCATCTGCATTGTTAACGGCAGCAACGAAAAAAGGCCGCGATTTGATTTCTCGGGTTGCTGCCAAGTTACAAGTAGGATCTGCTGCTGATAGTGTAGCAGTAGATGTTGGTGAGGATGGAGTATTAACTTGGACAAGAGAAATTTATGGCGGACATCTTTTATCAACGGTATCCTTCCCTGGTACAAAACCACAAATGGGATCTGTTCGACCTGGAGCTTACGACAAAGGCGAACCTGATTTAACAAAATCTGCAGAAGTAGTAAGAGAGGAGGTTCAAACTCCCAGTGATGAAATTCGCTCGCAAGTGATCGAACTCCTAGCTTCAGTTGAAGAAGGGATAAAATTAGAAGAAGCGGATGTTGTTATTGCTGGAGGCCGTGGTTTAGGAAAAGCAGAGAATGTAGAATTATTAAATGAGTTGGCTGCTGTTTTAGGCGGGGCAGTCGGAGGCACAAGAGCATGTATTGATGCTGGCTGGATGACGGCAAATCAGCAAATTGGACAATCAGGAAAGAAAGTTGCACCGAAATTATATATCGGCTGTGGAATTTCAGGAGCCATTCAGCATGTTGGCGGCATAAGCGCTGCTGACGTTATTGTTGCAATCAATAAAGACCCGGATGCACCTATTTTTGAAATTGCTGATTACGCAATTGTTGGTGATTTATTCGAAGTCGTTCCAGTGCTAGTTGAAGAAATCAAAAATCGCCAACTAGTTTTAGCTTAATATCGTTTCAATCAAACTTCCCAAACTACCATAGATAATAATATTCATAGTTTAAATTACACAAAAGGACCCATCGCACCTTTTGTGTAATCTCATTTTATCGCAGATTAACGGACAGTAAGACCCCCGCTTCAAGACTTTGATAAATCGAAAAAGGATAAGTGGGGGATCAATCGGGCTTCGCCCGAATAACCATCAGTGGGGGATGGGGGATAACCCCCACTGATAGCAGTTTCACTTTATCGAAAAAAATGTGATTTTATTCCTTTTCGTGTGGTTCATCCTTTTTCGATTAACCAGTCTTGAACGAAATAATTAATGAAAAAATAAGATGGGGACGAATGCTTTTTCCGAGGAGGCTATGGAAATGACACTGGGGATTAAAATAAATGAATGGCAAAAACGTGAATATCGCTTAAAAGGATACTGGGGTGATTCGACACTTGAAGACTATTGGAATAGTTCAGTGAAAAATTCTGCTGAAAAAGTAGCTGTTGTCGATCTCCAAAACACAAAATATAGTTACCGTGAACTTGATCTTGCAGCTAACAAGCTAGCAGCTTTTTTTCAAACAATAGGAGTGAAGCCGGGGGATTTTATCTCCATGCAATTGCCCGGTTGGTCTGAATTTACACTGATTTATATAGCCTGCCTAAAAGTCGGAGCGGTTGTCAACCCTATTTTGCCAAATCTCCGTGAAAAGGAAGTATCCTATATTCTTAACAAATGTGAATCCAAAGTCTTGTTTATTCCAGCGAAGTTCCGTAAATGTGAATTCTATCAAAAGTTTCAATCACTCTATCAAGAAATTCCAAGTCTGAAAAAGGTCGTTGTAGTCGAAAAGGAAGAGGCGGTTTTTGCTGGGCTTACCCTACAGAAAATCTTAACGAAATATAAACCTATTCCTATTAATAATGGTCGTCAGGCAGACGATTTAGCAGCCGTGTTATTTACATCAGGAACGGAAGGCGTTCCTAAAGGAGTCATGTTAACCCATAATAACATTATTTCAAGTGAAAAAGCCTATGCGGCAACATTTAATCTTACTAGTTACGACACAATTTTGATGCCGGCACCGGTCGCTCATGCAACTGGTTTTCATCATGGGGTAACAGCCTCATTCTTGCTTGGGGCCACTAGTGTCCTTCAGGATATTTTTAAACCAGAGGCTTGTCTTGAATTAATTGAACGGGAAAAATGCAGCTGCGGAAATTTAGCAACAGCCTTTGTTTATGACATCGTTAATCTTACAAAAAAAAAGAATCATGATATTACGTCGCTGCGTTTCTTTTTATGCGGTGGGTCACCAGTTCCGAGACATCTTGTTCAAGAAGCGTTTGATGCTGGTTTTAAAGTAATGGGAATGTATGGATCAACAGAAAGTGTCCCTCACACTGCCTCCCGAATAGATGATCCCTCTGAGAAAATTATATCAACTGATGGAAAGGCAATGCCAGGAATCGAGGTAAAGGTTGTTGATAACATGCGTCGTGAAGTCCCCGCAGGCGTACAAGGAGAAGAGGCCTCTAGGGGGCCTAATGTATTTGTGGGCTATCTAAAAGAGCCTGAATTAACGAACCGAGTCCTTGACGATGATGGCTGGTATTATAGTGGAGATTTATGCACAATGGGGGAAGATGGGTATATTCGCATAAATGGCAGAATTAAAGATATCATCATTCGTGGCGGGGAAAATATTAGCTCTACCGAAATTGAGAATATCTTGCTGCAGCATCCAAATGTAAAAGAGGTGGCTGTTGTCGGTATGCCTGATGAGCGGTTAGGAGAAAGATCATGTGCCTATGTCGTCCTAAATCAACCACAGGATAATTTGAATTTGGAAGCTGTATCAGCCTTCTTTTCCAACATGAATGTAGCAAAATATAAATATCCTGAACGAATCGAAATTATCGATAAAATGCCGAAAAATGGATCCTGTAAAATTCAGAAGTATATATTGCGAGAAGACATAAAGAAAAAAATAAATGGAGAATTGCTAGTCTTGGTATGATAGAAGGCAAAAGGGAAGACCATTATGACAAGTAAGATCTCGTACTAATGGTCTTTTTATTTGGTTCAATTATTGGGCTGTTTTCAGGCAAGTACTAGTTTTTTATCTTTAATGGTTTTTGCTAATTCTTCTATTTTTTTCTTGCAGAAAGGCATTTTTGATGTTAAAACATAGTCGATAAAACTTTGAATAGATTCTGTCTGGCGACGATTTTTCATATAGCCAACGTAAATCTTTCGAGTATAGGAAGGGTAGCTAATTGGTCTAACTTGAATTGGGTAATGTCGAATCGACGGATTATCAGGGATAATCGCGATTCCCATATTTGCCGATACAAAATTCGCCATTGATGGTTCGTCTTCCACTTCGCAAGATACTTTGGGAACGATATTGACCATTTCGAATAATTGGTTAATCTCCTGTTTTAAGCCCGATTTGCCACTATAATGAATAAGAGAATAGGACTCTGTATCTCGTAAATCGACGGTAGGCTGGTTTGCTAACGGGCTATTATTAGGGAGAAGCGCAATTAAGTTTTGATCACAGATATGAATAAATTCAACCTCTGGATCGTTCGGTATTAGTGATGCAAAAATAATGTCCAATTTCCCTTCCTTTAATGACTTGACTAAATCCGCTGTACATGGTCGGTCCGTACAACCCTCTTTGATTGAAAAGTTAATATGCTGATTGTCAATGTTAGATTTAAAACCATTAATAATTTCGGGGATATAATGCGAACTTAACGTATAAATAAACCCAAGGCTAATGTTACTGTTAGCGTTATCACTCATTTCACGCATCTTTTGTGCACCATTTTCAATTTCTTGTATCGCTGACTCGACATATGGAAGAAATTTTTCCCCGTATTTGGTTAGCCGAACATTTCGTCCGTGCTTTTCAAATAATGCTATACCGAGTTCATCTTCCAAGGCAGCAATAGCATGACTTAAACTTGGTTGTGTTAATGAAAGTTCTCTCGCTGCTCTTGTGAAATGTTGATGTTTAGCTGTCGTCCGAAAATAATAAAGCTGGTAAAGATTCACTATTTATCCCCTCCAATAATGGTGTTGTTCAACTAACAAGCTACACATGGTAAAAAGGGACGAACACATCGTCAAACACTGGGTTTAGTATCTTGATTTATTACCATTTGTATGGTAAAAATAAAACGTAAGTATATATTAAGATATTATTTCATTAGCTGAACTTATATCTGGCTTTACAACAATTGGTTTCACAGAACATAATGTTGCCATTATAATCGCGCCAAACAGAGCAACTCCTGCCCCTACATATAAGGCATAGTTGTATTGACCAGATAGATCAATTATGAGACCAGTCATAACTGGTGCTAAAATACCTGCAACTGTTCCTAGAGTTGTGAACATGCCGGTAATGATTCCCGCATTTCTTTGGGAAAAGACAATTGGCATAGTGAAGTAACTACCCATTGTAAGAGTTAAAAACGCGTTTGAAGCGGTAATTAATCCAGCAGCAACACCAATTGTTGCTGCTTGTGTTGCGAGGATTAAGAAAATTCCCGATATGCTTAAGCCAACAATAGGCGTAATTTTTCTTCCTAAATTATTTCCAAATTTGGATGAAGCTTTATCAGCTAAGTAGCCGCCAAGTGGATAGGTAAAAATGGCAACGAGATAAGGGAGCATCGAATAAAAAGCACTTGCAGTCAAGTCAATTCCTCGACCATTAACGAAATAAGTTGGCAGCCAAGTCATGAATAAGAAAAAGAGGTAGTTAGCACAAAAATAAGAGAGTGCACAAAGCCAAATGGACTTTTTTGATAAGATTTCTTTATTGGTTAATAAAGGTTCATTGGATGATAATCCACCTGCGGTTCCTTGGCCTGCTTTGATATAAGCAACCTCTTCTTTACTAATAGTTGGATGGTCTTCAGGCTTGTCTCGACCGAGCTTCCACCAAAATAACAACCAAATCGGTGCCGTAAAAGCAAATACATAGAACACACTTTGCCAGCTCCAAGTAAGGATGAGCCAAGTAGCAATTGGCATTGTAACCGCAATTCCAAACGGAACACCAGCCTGAACGAAGCCCGTGGCTTTCCCTGACTCTTTTTTTGCAACCCAACTTGCTAGTGTCGAATGGATTGCAGGAAGTGAAATTCCTTCACCAAGCCCCATCGCTATACGAATGAGCATCATCAGTGCCAAAGTATAACCAAAAGGAGTGAGGAAGACAAAGATCGACCAAAAAATTGACCCTAAGACAATAACTTTCGTGCCGCCAAATCGATCGGCTAATCTCCCCCCGGGAATTTGAGTAATTGCATAACCAATAAAAAATGCAGTTGTTGCCCAGCCGAATTCAGTTGGACTCCAGTTGAAATGTTCCATCATTGCAGGTCCAGCCATCGACATGATTGATCGATCCATGTATAAAATGGTATAGCATAAAAACAGTAAGAAAATGATCATCCAGCGCTTTTTCCCGACTTTTTTATCCATATTTTTGACTTCCTTCCAAATAGTGGACAGTCAGTTATTAATAACCAATCCACTCAAGTTTATTTTACTAGAATAACTGGTCAGAAAATATTATCTTTTCGAATTATATGTGAAACTGTTTGCAAAAACTTGTGAACGAGCTCCTCCTATTGATAAAAAGGCTGTCAGTACTGGGCGGACATTTTGTCCAGTGGCATTTGGAATAACCCTTTTGTCTTGCTGTAGGCATAGATAATAAAGCCTCGTTTACAGCGAAATACGCATTGTAAACAAGGGTCTTCGTCGCAATAGACATAGGCGTCCTCGTCAGCCAATGGAAAGACAAGCGGGGGGATTTTTTTATCTGTTAAATATTTAATATAGCCGCCTGTATAGGTTTTTAATAAAATCCACTGAGGTGTATCCTCAGGTTTTTTTGTTCTCCAATAGACTTGAACTGCACTTTGATTGTATCCACCAACGATTTTGTAATCTAACAAACTTGCGGCAGTCTCTTCAGGTTGTGGCTCGATTCTTTCCATTGTTAGAGAGCAACAGGTTGGTTCACGACTCGAGGAATCGCTATCTAATGCTTGATAGACATGACCACACTTAAGGCAGCGGAAAATGACCACATCGGGACAGTGTGGCCAAGGTTTTCTTGGTAATTTACTTCGTAATGGGCTAAACTCTTTTTCGGTCATCTTTTCCTCTCCTTTTCTTCAAAATTTTTCCACTTCAAATGATAAATAGCAGGAGGCATCGGACAGAAGAGCCGATGCCTAAGTTTTTAGTTTGTCGAAATTAATCGTTGTACTCTAAAACTCCGCCGTGATTAATTGTTTGACGAGAGATTGTAATTCGTTGAACTGTAGGAGTTCCTTCTTCTAACCACATTGCGCGAGCATCACGGTATAGGCGCTCAACTGGACCATATTCGCAGTCTTCGAAGTAGCCAATACCACCAAAGATTTCTAGCATTTCGTCACTTACTAATTTTGTTACTTGAATACTGAACAGTTTACACATTGCTGCTTTTTCTTCAATGTACTCTCCTCTAGGATCCTTTTCGTAATCTTTTGCAAAGTCACGAACCATTGTGCGTAGAGCATGGATATAAGTAGACATATCAGCAATTTTCATACGAATCGCTTGACGTTCAATGATTGGTTTTCCGAATGTTACACGATCATGAGCACGCTTAAGTGTCATTTCTAGCATACGTTGTGCCATTCCTAGGTTACTTGCAGCAATATGCACACGGGATACAGATAGGGAATGAATGGAAATTTCAAGACCTTGTCCTTCTTTACCTAAAAGGTATTTCTTTGGTACTCTCATGTTTGTGAATTTTAATCCAGTGTGACCTGAACCACGGCAACCCATCATATGTGGCATTGGAGTAAGTTCGTATCCTGGAGTGTCTGCTGGTACCATGAAAGTAGAAAGACGGCTATTTTTGTCTCCGTTAGGATCTGTTACACATGTGATATAAGAATAGTTACTGCAGTCTGTGTGGGAGATTAGGAATTTCTCTCCATTGATAATGTAATCGTCACCATCTTTTACTGCAATTGTTTGAATGTCCATACCTGTGCCGCCTTTTTCTTCTGTAACGGCCCAGTTTGTAAATACAGTACGGTCTTGGAACCCAGGCATTAATTCTGCTTTTAATTCTTCACTACCATAGTCGAAAAGAGGTCTCCAGTTTAAATCCATTGCATAGTGTAAATGCATACGCATTCCACCAGGTCCACGGCTAAACTCTTCTTGGATTTCTAGGATTTGCTGCTCTGTTAAATCCCAGCCGCCGTATTCTGACGGAAGACAGCAACGGTAAAGGTCGTTATCAATACACATTTGATAGAATTCTTGAGGGAACTTGTTTGTTACCTCAATTTCATCTTGCATTTGATCAAATGGACCTTCAACAAGTGCACGAATTTTCTTTTTGTAAGCTTCAAGTTCTTCCTTAGTGATTTTTGCTGATGATTTTTCTGGTGCTAGTGTAGTCATGGTAAGCCTCCTTGTGTGTTTGAAAAAATATTTTATTTCTATAACTCTTTACGATTTGATTATATCAACGGCAGAAACTAAAAACTAATTCCTATTACCCGACTATTAGACCGGATTGATAGAAGGATTTAATCGATTGTGTAGAACTGAGCAAAGGGGCGGTTCGTGCGCCACGAAGGGCGCATCATATAGTGGGGAAACATGGGGACGGTTCTGCCGTTTCCCTAAATATTTCCAATTTTCTGTTAGAGAAACAGCAGAAGAACGAAATCGTTAACGCGATGGCTTTTTGACAGAACCCTGAACATTAGTGGAGGAAAAACAAAAAAATGTGTTTTCTTGTGGTTTGTTTAATCGCCAAACCAAACAACCCAAGAAAGCACACTTTTTATATGAAGATGGTGTTTCCGCAAAAAGAAACAGCAGAAGAACGAAATCGCTAACGCGATGGCTTTTTGACAGAATCCTGAACATTAGTGGAAAAACAAAAAAAGTGTGTTTTCTTGTGGTATTGTTTAATCGCCAAACCAAACAATCCAAGAAAGCACACTTTTTATTATGAAGATTATATCACAAGGCTACAGAAAATTATACAACTATATTTTAAACAGACCTCGACCTCCACCTCCACCTCCACCTCCACCTCTTTTCTGATTTTGGTTAGTAACAGCTTATAAACCAGAATCAGGAGGCTTCTATTTTATGGATGAATATAAAGAAATCATCGAGTTATATTTTGAATTAAAAGGTACCCCAGAGTCATCTCAAGAATCCTATCTTCGAAGAATGAGGGCTTTTTTAACCTACATGCAGGATCTTGGGAAATCGATTGAAGACACGAATGAAACAGACATTCAACAGTACATCCTGTTCCTTAAAAGAGAAAAAGAGCTATCACCCGGCACGATTAATAATTACATCTCTGCGATTCGTTTTTTCTATACCTATGTCCTGCAGAAGGATTGGAATGCTAAAAAAATTCCAAGGATGAGAAGGGAGACCCACTTTCCCGTTGTTCCATCAAAAGAAGAGGTTCTTGCCCTCATCGATACCACTTCTAATTTGAAGCATAAGGCTATTCTTATGTTACTTTATGGAAGTGGCCTTCGTGTCAGTGAAGTCGCGCGGTTAAAAATCAGAGATATCTGCAGTAAAACGATGCGCATTCGGGTCGACCATGCGAAACATAATACCCATCGATATACGATTTTGTCGCAAACTTCTCTTGAGATTCTCCGTGAATATTTCAAAAAAGAATTTGCTAAAACGGGTTATAAGTCAGACGATTGGCTGTTTCGAGGACGAAACAAAGACAACCACTATCATATTAAATCGATTAAAAATACGATGATAAGACGGAGAGATAAGCAGGGACTCGACTCTCGAATTTCAGCTCACACCTTAAGGCATTGCTTTGCCACTCATGCCTTAGAAGATGGAGTTGATACGGTACTTATCCAACAATTATTAGGACATAAAAGTCTAAAAACGACGCAAATTTATTTGCATATGACTTCCAAAAGTATAATGGGAATAAAAAGTCCCCTGGATACCTTGGATACAAAGAGACATTTCGGATGAGTAAGATACAGGATATTTTTCGTACTTCTTATTCAATATTTCGAGAGAAATATCGAGTATCTGGAGAACAAGCAAAAGCTGCCACAGCTATTCTTAACTGTCGGACATCGAAATTAGGTGGCCATAAATATGAGTGTGGAGATTGCGGACACACAGAAATCAGCTACAACTCCTGTCGCAATCGACACTGCCCATCATGTCAAGGAGTGAATAAAGAGATCTGGGTGGATCAACGAAAAAAAGATATTTTAGATGCCCCCTATTTTCATGTGGTCTTCACCATGCCGGAACAGCTTCATATGCTTATCTATCATAATCAGAAACTGCTCTGTGATTTAATGTATAAGGCTGTCGCGGAAACCTTGATGGAGCTTGCGGGTGATGAAAAATATTTAGGGGCGCAAATTGGTTTTTTCTCTGTTTTGCATACATGGGGACAGGATTTGCATTTTCACCCCCACATCCATTCAGTCGTACTAGCTGGAGGATTATCCAAACAAAATCAATGGCGTGAAACGGGCAAGAAATTTTTCATTCCCGTAAGGGTACTTTCCAAGAAGTTTCGTGGGAAATTTCTTTATTATTTAAAGCGGTACTACCATCATAACCAATTGAACTTTTATAACAGTACGGAAATCTATAAAGATCCGAAACAATTTCAAGACCTAATTGATCAGTGTTATGGGATCGACTGGTATAGCTATACAAAAAGATCTTTTTCCGGTCCCTTGGCAGTTGTGAAATATCTTGGCCGTTATACACACCGAATAGCGATTTCAAATCATCGTATTATTTCTAGTGATCAAGAAACCGTTAAAATTCAGGTGAAAGATTATAAAGATAATCATCGAAATAGGACGCTCACCGTGAAAACAGTCGAGTTTATCCGTCGGTTTCTCATGCATGTCCTTCCCAAGAGGTTTGTGAAAATTAGGCATTACGGTTTATTGGCAAACCGCAATCGAAAGACCAAGTTGGTTCTCTGTAGAAAACTAACCAAAAGCAAAATCTATAAACCAATATTTGAAGGAAAGAATACACTCGAAGTCCTATCCATTCTTTTTAAAAAAGACGTTACATTATGTACAGGATGCAAAAAAGCGCATTTAAAGGAAATTTATTCATGGAGTGTACCATGATTCGTTTGAACTTAATAGTCATTTTAAAAAAGCCTCTTCAGTGGGGAGGGGGAAACTGTACCCAGAAGAGCATGAAAAATAATTTGAATAGCCACGTGCATGATGACTCGCTAGCTCAAATACCCAAAAACAGAGGAGAACCAAAGTTTGAAACCCCATAGGAGGAGCCCACCCTCGGGTCCGCGACTTCATTCTTCTCGGGCAATCAAAAATTTTGCAGTTAGAGAAAACAGGAAGAACCAAAAAGGCACATCAAGCAGCTAAAAACGCTTGATGTGCCTTTTTCCGCGCAAAACTTCCGATTGTCCCCTAAAAGAACCGTCCCGGCGTTTCACCGGCGTTTCACACCCAACAAATGAAACACCAGAACCGTCCCGGTGTTTCACCAGAACCTACAAAACCTCGGCGGCATTTTTGTAGACGATATTACGCGATAAGAGGATTGGTTTTTTTGTAAATGTTTGGGCGATGTTTTTCATTTCTTCGGTGTAGCCCATGCAATCAAGCACAATTGCTTTAACTGGATGAACGTCAAGTTGCTTTACGGCGTTGATCAACTCTTCCTCACAAAATGAATAAGGTGAACAGACGGCGGGGAGGGCATCAAAGCCGGCATCCTGCCATTTGCGAATAATATAAACGGTTTGCTCCTGAAGTGGAACAATCACCCCGATTAGCCCATCGCGGAAAAGTCCATTTACAACATAATTCAGTAGGTGATCTGGGTAAATAATCGGAATATTACTATTAAATAAAGGGAATTTCCCTGTGCAAGCAAGGATAATAAGCGTAACGTTTTGTTCATTCAACTCATCGATTAACTCTTGGATCATGGGGAGAATTTTTTCCTTCGCCATCTCGGCACTCTCGCCATTTTTTAAGCGGGAAACGAGTGTCGTTTGTCCGTGTTCAGGAGCTAAAGCATAAATTTCCTCCTCAGACTTACCGTCAAGAACCCCTTTTTCAATAATGATCGTGTCAGCGGGAAGATGGGTCCTAATCGCAGGAGTCATATCAATTCGTGGCGTTTGGCCAATTGTAATTATTCCGACTGTTTGCTTCATAATCATACCCCTTTCTTTTTTCATTTCCAAGTCAGTAAGTTTTAGTGGAAATTTGCCGTTCCCATTCTCATAAACGTTTGCGTACGGTACGATTCCTTCACATCAAAATACAATGAAAAGAAAAGTAGAGATGTCATCCCTACTTTTCTTTTGACTTGTTAACTATCGCAGATTAACGGGCAGTAATATCCCCACTTTTTGGGGATAAACTGCCCGTAAATGCCCGATTGGCTAAAGCTAACCATCAGAGGGGATGGAGCCCTCCTCTGATGGAAGTTTCGCCTTATTGTTTAAGTGATACATTTGTTCCGTTTGGATGAGCGATTTTGATTGTGAAATCTGGAGAAACATTAAAGCCTTCGACATTTTTACTTATGCCTGCTGTTGCATCGACATTATCAAGTTCAATTCTAGGCATGTCTTTTAAGATGAGTTCAAGCGCTTGCTGATAAAGCTCTGCTCGTTCATCTTGGTCAACTGTTTCTGCAACAGCTCGGTCAAGAAGGCTGTCAACTTCAGGATTGGAATATCCCTTACCATTTCCTAAAGAACCAATTTGATCACTATGGAACAATTGATATAAGAAGAAATAGGGATCTGGATACCAAGTCCAGCCGCCAATATTCATTGGCGCATTTCCTTTTGCAACTGTATCGCTGTATGTTCCCCATTCAACGGATTTCAGTTCAACGTCAATATTCAAGTTTTCCTTCATTTGGTTTTGGAATATAGTCGCGTATGGAATACGAGTTTCCAAAACATAAAGCTCTGTTTTAAATCCGTCCGGATAACCTGCTGCAGCAAGGAGCGCTTTCGCAGCTTCTGGATCGAATGTCGGAGTTAAAGCTTCTAACTCTTCACTGTAACCCCATGATGTTTTCGGAAGTCCCATGAATGATTTTTCTGCACCGCCCCATTGGTTGGCTCCTTGGACAACTTCCTCGACATTTGTTCCTTTATAAATCGCTTCACGCACTTTCGGGTCAGCGGTTGGGCCATTGATATTATTTAAATCTAAATAAGTTAACGAAAGCGCAGGTTCTGAAAGAAGGACGAGATTATCATCTTGGTTAATAAGCTCGCGGTTTTGCCCTTTAATATCCATTCCTACATGGATATCTCCCGCACGTAATGCATTTGCCATCTGACTTTGGTCAGGGATAATTTTAAAAGTAACCCCATCAAGATGTGGTGTTTCGCCCCAGTATTGGTCGTTGCGGACAATCTTCACTTCTGAATCCTTTGCCCAGCTGTCAAGCATGAAAGGACCTGTCCCAATTAAGTGGCTGCCAAAATCATCGCCCCAGCCTTCCACTTCTTCTTTCGGAACAATGACATTTCCAGCATCTGTTAACATCGGAAATAGAGCTGCATTAGGTTCCGTTAAATGAACTTCAACTTCAAATTCACTGATTACTTCGACTTTTTCTACGCCACGCAAGCGATTCATGGCTGATTCATTTACAGAGCGTTCAAGGCTGTACTTGACGTCCTCAGCTGTCATTTGTCGGCCATCCTGGTATTCCCCAGGTTGAAAATACGCATTTTCGCGCAATTTAAATGTATAAACTTTCATATCGTCTGATACTTCCCATTCGGTTGCAAGGGAAGGGATGAATTCTGTTAGTTCTTTGTTATAGACGATCAATGTATCGGCAATTTGATTCATTACTTGTGATTCATAAACGCCAGTGTACTTTGCAGGATCCAATGTTTTTGGATTTGCTGAAAGGCCAATCGTTAAAATCCCTCCATCTTGAGGTGTTTCCGTTGCAGAAGTGTCCTCCTCATTTGCAGAATCATCTGAAGAACCAGTATCGTTCCCAGAAGAACAAGCTCCTAAAACTAAAATAATCGAGAAGACAGTTAGTAACAGCCAGTAACGAGATGATCTTGTTTTCATGTTTTCTCCCTCCTGTTTCACATATCGAAACATTAATTCGAATATTGAATTTTTCATAAATTTATCACACTAAAGAGGAGAAGTAAATCATTTTTTTTTATGTTAACAAAAAAGAACTTTTTTAGATTTTTTCGTATTTACAAGTTATTTTTGTGATGCTATTCTTTTAAAAAGATTCAAATACTGAAACGCTGTTTCAAATGGAGAATAATTGAAGGGGAGGTTATTTATGGGCAAGTTTATCATTAAAAGGTTCATTGACCTTGTACCAACGATCTTTGTCGTTGCCATTATCGTTTTTGTTATTACGCGAATGATCCCAGGTGACCCGGCGAGTGTCATGCTTGGGCCGCAGGCGAGTGTAGAGGATGTTGAAGCGTTAACAGAAGAACTTGGTTTGAATGATCCGCTTTATGTCCAGTTTTTTCAATATATTAGCAATCTTGTCCGCGGGGATTTTGGGGTTTCGTATTCTTACAACCAACCGATTGTTGAACTCATTATGGAACGTTTTCCTAATACCCTTATTCTGGCGGTCAGTGCCTTAATCATTGCTTTTGTGATTGGGGTACCAGCAGGAATTATCGCTGCTTCAAAACAAAATTCATTTTTGGATTACGGAGTTATGCTTGTTTCGTTAATCGGGGTATCGATGCCAATCTTTTGGTTAGGAATCATGCTCGTTCTTTATTTTAGTGTGAATCTTGGCTGGTTTCCGGCAACTGGAATGGGCTCGCTTGATGATGGGGTTATTTCTTATTTAAAACATCTCATCCTTCCAAGTGTGACGCTCGCGACAATTCCGATGGCGACTTTCGCCCGGATTACACGTTCAAGCATGCTAGAAGTCATTTCACAAGATTATATTAAAACCGCCCGTGCGAAAGGGTTAAGCGAGTTTTGGGTGATTTGCAAACATGCGTTTAAAAATGCCTTAACTCCATTGTTGACTGTACTTGGAATGCAAATTTCGATGATGCTTGGCGGTGCAGTTCTCACTGAGACGATTTTCAGCTGGCCTGGAATGGGTCGCTTGATTGTCGATGCGATTGACAAGCGTGATTTCATCGTCGTCCAAGGAACGGTTTTATTTATCGCAGTCATTTTTGTCCTCGTCAATCTGTTTGTCGATATCATGTATAAAGTGGTCAATCCAAGGGTGAATCTTTCTTCCAGCAAAGGAGGGTCAAAATAATGGCTATGTTAGAGAACAATCTTCCAGCTGCAGATAAAAACCAACAAAAGAAAGCGAAAAAAGAGGCGGGTTTATTTAAAAAGCTTTTACGAAATCGTCTCGCGGCAATAGGACTTTTTATTACGTTGTCGATGGTAATTGTTGCTACCTTTGCTCCGTGGATTGCTCCATTGCATCCGAATGAAATGAATATCGCCAACACTTTGGCACCTCCAGGAACGGATGGTCATTTATTAGGAACGGATAATTATGGAAGAGATCTGTTCAGCCGCCTTGTCTATGGTGCACGGATTTCGTTGATTGTCGGCGTTGCTGCAGTCGTATTTGGAGCCTTTTTTGGTACGCTGCTCGGGTTGGTTTCTGGTTATTTCGGTGGACGTCTTGATTCGATGATTATGAGAACGATGGACGGGCTGTTCGCGTTCCCATTTATTTTATTAGCGATTACGTTAATGACAGTATTAGGCCAAGGGTTAATGAATGTAATAATTGCCATTGGAATCGCCAATATTCCTGGTTTTGCGAGGATTGTCCGCGGCCAAGTGTTGAGCGTGAAGGAAGAAGAGTTTATTGAAGTGACAGAGTCATTGGGCGCTACCCATGGCCGAATCCTTTTTCATCATATTTTGCCGAACTGTCTTGCTCCGTTGATTGTTTATGGAACGATGAGCGTGGCCGGTGCGATTATTTCTGAAGCAGCCTTAAGTTTCTTAGGTCTAGGGGTGCAGCCACCAACCGCTTCATGGGGAAGTATCTTGAAAGATGGAAAGGACTTTTTAGTGTTAAGCCCGCATATGGCGACGTTCTCTGGAATGGCGATTCTGTTGACTGTTCTTGGGATTAACTTGTTTGGTGATGGCTTAAGAGATGCTTTAGATCCAAAAATGAAAGTATAGTAGCTGGGGGTGATTTGCTTGTCCGATTTTTTATTAAAAGTAGAAGACTTACAAGTGCATTTTCGTTCATCATCTGCCATTGTAAAGGCGGTAAATGGTGTTAGTTTTACATTAAATAAAAAAGAAACGCTCGGAATTGTTGGCGAATCAGGCTCAGGGAAAAGTGTGACGGCAACCGCCCTGCTTCGCTTGATTCCAAGCCCACCGGGGAAGATTGCCGGGGGCCGAATCCTCTTTGATGGCAAGGACCTTCTCACTTTATCGGAAAATGACATGCGTGATGTTCGTGGCAATGAAATTTCAATGATCTTTCAAGACCCGATGACGAGTTTAAATCCGGTCTTTACCGTTGGTGATCAAATTATGGAGTCGATTCGCATCCATCGCAAAGTTTCCAAAAAGGAAGCGAAACAAGCTGCGATTGACATGTTGAAACTCGTTGGAATTCCCGAAGCGGAGAAGCGAATCAAAATGTATCCGCATGAATTTTCCGGTGGAATGAGACAGCGGGTGATGATTGCAATTGCCTTAGCCTGTAATCCAAAGCTATTGATTGCTGATGAACCGACGACAGCACTCGATGTGACGGTTCAGGCGCAAATATTGGATTTGATGAAAAATTTACAAGACACGATTGATACATCAATTATTATGATTACCCATGATTTAGGGGTTGTCTGGGAAATGTGTGATAAAGTCATCGTCATGTATGCGGGCAATACCGTTGAATCTGGTAGCGTCAAGGCGCTTTATGATGAGCCACTTCATCCATATACTTGGGGATTGCTAGATTCACAGATTAAAAGTGATATTGTCAACGAAGACAAGCTACCTGCGATTCCGGGAACACCGCCAGATTTACGGGAGGAAATGGAAGGCTGCCATTTTGCTGATCGCTGTCCATACGCTGGGGATATTTGCTTTTCCGAGAAGCCCGAGCCGATCGAAGTTAAACCGGATCATGTTGTTGCTTGCCATTTCCAAACGAAGACCGACCGTTTAAAGAGAAAGGAGAGGGCGTATAGTGGCTGAGGCGATTCTTAAAGTTGAAAATTTAAAAAAGCATTTCCCAGTTCAAAGCTCAATCCCTTTTATGAAATCAACGCAAAGCGTTAAGGCGGTTGACGGTGTCAGCTTTGAAGTCTTTCGCGGCGAAACATTGGGGATTGTTGGTGAATCCGGCTGCGGCAAATCGACGATGGCGCGATTAATCAACCAATTAATTCGTCCGACTGAAGGAAAAGTCCTTTTTAAAGGGCAGGATTTAGCGGTAATGGAAACGAAAGAAATCCGCGCGATTCGTAAATCAATCCAGATGGTTTTCCAAAATCCGTACGGTTCACTAGATCCAAGGAAAACGATTAAACAATTGATTATAGAACCTTTGGATATTCACAATGTCGGCACGAAACAATCCCGACTTGAGCGCGTTTATGAATTATTAGAGGTTGTTGGTTTAAGCAGCTATCATGCCGAACGTTACCCGCATGAGTTTTCTGGTGGGCAGCGCCAGCGTATTAATATCGCTCGTGCGCTTGCGTTAAATCCGGATGTGATTATTTGCGACGAGCCGGTGTCGGCGCTGGACGTTTCCGTTCAAGCGCAGGTGATCAACCTTTTAAAAGACTTACAGAAAACGTTTGATTTGACGTATATTTTTATCTCCCATGATTTAAATGTGGTCAGATATATGTGTGACCGAATTGCTGTCATGTACCTCGGGAAAGTCGTTGAAATCGGGACGTTTGCGGAAATTTATGAAAATCCGCTTCATCCATATACAAAAGCATTGCTGTCAGCAATTCCAAAGGAAAGTCCTTACGAACAGAAAAACAGAATTCTTTTAAAAGGGGATGTGCCAAGTCCAATGAATCCCCCGTCAGGCTGTCATTTTCATGAACGATGTCCGCAAGCATTTGATCGTTGCAAAAGTGTGCGACCTGAACTGGAACAGCAAGAAAAAGGTCAGCAAGTTGCTTGCCATCTTTACTAAACAATAGAGAAATAGAATAAATACTGGATGGAGTCTCATACATCCAACTGGAGGGAATTGTTATGTCGTTAAAATATGTAATGGAAGTATTAGAGTTAATGGATCAACTTCAAGTGACCGGTGAAGATGTGAAAACCTATCTTGAACAGGTGTCAACTGCTGGAAAGATTACCGTACAAACCGTAGAAGGGAAAGCTGGCTCGACTGATTTTATTAAAGTCGTTATTCCTGGAGAAAACGGCAAATCAAATGGGGGAGATGCTCCTACACTCGGAATTATTGGGCGATTAGGTGGAATTGGCGCTCGACCTGAAGTAAAAGGATTTGTTTCTGACGGCGACGGTGCGCTCGCTTGTATGTCAGCAGCTGCGAAACTGCTCGATATGTTTGGAAAAGGTGACCGTCTGAATGGCGACGTTATTTTAACGACGCATATTTGTCCAACAGCGCCAACATTGCCGCATGATCCAGTTCCGTTCATGGATTCCCCAGTCGATATTTTAACGATGAATCAACATGAAGTAACAGAAGAGATGGATGCAATTTTATCAATCGATACGACAAAAGGGAATATGATTACCAATCATAAAGGGTTTGCAATTACGCCAACTGTTAAAGAAGGCTATATTTTAAAAGTGAGCAGTGACTTGCTGCATGTATACACGCAATCAGCTGGGCGCCTGCCGGTTACTTTGCCGATTACGACGCAAGATATTACTCCTTACGGAAACGGTGTTTACCATGTTAACAGCATTCTCCAGCCTGCAGTTGCTACAAAAGCTCCAGTTGTCGGGGTGGCGATTACCGCAGAGACGGCTGTTGCTGGTTGCGGAACAGGGGCAACACATCCGACAGACGTCGAACAAGTTGTCCGCTATGCCATCGAAGTAGCGAAGCTGTTTGGTGAAAAGAAATGTTCTTTTTACGATGACGAGGAATTTGCCCGATTAGAAACACTTTACGGAAAAATGACACATTTGCAAACGATGGGAAATCAGGTGGCTAAAGCATGAGTGAGCTCAATGTTTTAAAACAAAGATTAATAGACGAAGTTGAAGCACACAAGGAAGAGTTAATTGACCTATGTGGTGCGCTAATTAAAATTCCAAGCGAAAACCCACCTGGAGATTCAACGGAAATCTCCGAGTTTATTGCGAATTATCTTGATCAATTCGGGCTAAATGTGCAATGGCATGAATCAAATGAAAAAATGTTTAACCTTCTTTCTAGCATTGGAAATGAACAAGGAAAAGAACTGGTTTATTGCGGTCATACCGATGTCGTACCGGCTGGGGATCGCTCGAAATGGGATTTCGATCCTTTTTCAGGCGAAGTGAAGGATGGCTGGATGCTCGGGCGCGGGGCAAGTGATATGAAAGCAGGACTAGCCGGAATCATTTTTGCTTTTACCTTACTGAAGAGGTTAGAGGTGGAGCTTCCTGGGAAACTAACACTGGCGATCGTTCCTGATGAAGAAACAGGCGGAGATTTTGGTGTACCATGGTTGTTGGAAAAGGGCTTGATCAAAGGAGATGGTGCCTTAATTGCCGAGCCTTCTTCTCCGTTAAATCCGACGATTGGTCAGAAAGGTTCCTACTGGTTTGAGCTTGAAGTCTATGGGGAACCAGGTCATGGCAGTCTGTCACCACTTGCGGGAAATAACGCCATTACTGATGCCATTGCAGCGATTGAAAAAATTAGAACGCTATGGGATCTAAAAATTGACATTCCTGAAGAAGTAAAAGATTTGATTGAAGTATCGCAAAAGTATATGCGTGAAGTTGAAGCTGACAGAGCAAAATTCCAGCCTGTGTTTGAAAAAATCACCGTCAATATTGGGACCATTGAAGGTGGAACAAAATCAAATGTCATTCCCGAAAGCTGTAAAGTTCAAGTCGATTGTCGTTTGCCTTTTGGAGTGACACAGGATGAAGTGACGGCCTATCTTCGCAAACATCTAGATGAGTTAGGAATTCGCTATGAAATTCGTCCATTTGGATTTAGAAGCCATGCAAACTATACGTCGGCAGAGGATGCTGTCTGTAAGTCGATTGTTGACAATATTACGTTTGTAACTGGTGAAGAAGCATATGGTGTGATGCAATGGGCGAGCAGTGATGCCCGTCATTTTAGGGATTATCACATTCCTGTTTTACAATATGGGCCTGCTTATTTACCAAGCATTCACGGTTACAATGAAAAGGTTCTTGTTGAAGATATCATTCGTTGTGCAAAGGTTTATATTGCTGCCGTGATTGACTTTCTGTATGAAGCAAAGAGTGAATAATCACTGAAAAATGACGAATCTAGCAGTTTTTCTCATCAATCGGAAAACTGCTAGATTCGTATGGTATCTTTAAGATAGAAATTGTCTGGGAAAGGAGGATGTCGAATGTTAAAAACATTGGATCTGGCGTTAAAAGTCCTGATGATGTTTACGCGGGAAAAGCCAGTTTGGGGCGTAAGAGAATTGGCAAGTGAGATTGGGGTAAATCATACAAATATTTATCGGATTCTTGAAACGTTTGAAAAAAATCGCTTTATTTCTAAAGATAAAGTGACGAAAAAATATTCATTAGGATATGCCACGTGGGAATTGGGGATGATCATGTATGAAAATCTTAATGTTCATACGTTAATCTATCCTGCTCTTGAGCGGCTAAAGGATAAAACGGGGGAATCGATCTTCTTGACCGTTCTTGACCGGAATGAAGCAGTGACACTTGCAACGGTCGAACCTGAAAATAAAGTGAAATTCTCCGTTTCAGTAGGGAGCAGAGCGCCATTATACGTTGGTGCTTCATACCGTTCAATCTTAGCTTATTTGCCTGATGAGGTCATTGAATCTGTGATTGCCTCTGATATGAAAAAGTATACAGAGAAGACAATGACAGATGGAGACGAATTAAGAACCGAGCTTGACAGCATCAGGCAGCAAGGATGGGCCAAAAGCCTTGGAGAGTATACGGCAGATGTCATCGCTATCGCTGTGCCGTTGTTTGATCATGAAGAAATCATCGGTTCTGTTACCGTTTCAGGTCCTGTTTATCGAATGTCTGATGAAAAAATAGAGGATTTTTTGCCCCTTCTACAAGAGACAAGAGATGAAATCAGTCAAATTATTCAAAGGTACCAATTAAAATTAAAAGTTTAACATGCTTTGGAGGTTAGAATAGATGGATGAATTGATTGAAGTGGGGAAATCAATCCTAAAATATAATCTTAATATTAAAGAAGATGAAGAGATTTTAATTGTTACCGATGCAGAATCAAGAAAAGTTGCTGATGTTTTTTATCATTCTGGTATGCTGTTGGGAAATGAAACATTGCTGCTGGAAATGCCGACAAGAAGCAAATCAGGTGAAGAGCCACCGAGAACAGTCGCCACTGCAATGAAATCAGCAGAAGTTGTTTTGTGCATCACGCATCATTCTCTTACCCATACAAATGCTCGGAAAGAAGCTTCCGCTCAAGGTGCACGAGTTGCGACAATGCCGGGGATTACCATCGATATGCTCCATTACGGAGCCATTACCGCAGATTATGCAGAGGTTGAGAAGCTGACAGATCATTATTGCGGTCTGCTTAATGATGGCGAGCAAGTAACGATTAAGAAAGAGGATACAAGCTTAACTTTTTCAATAAAAGGAAGAAAAGCGATCGCGAGTACCGGTGTCTTCCGTGAACAAGGACAATCGGGCAATCTACCTTCTGGTGAAAGCTATATTGCGCCAATCGAAGATTCCGCGAATGGAACGATGCTCATCGACGGGGCCATCGCTGGAATCGGCCTTGTCCGTGAACCTGTATTATTAACAATCGAAAATGGGAGATTAGTAGATGCTACAGGTGAAGAAGGAAAGAAATTACTAGAATTACTTGGTGACGGAGACGGTAGAATCATCGCCGAATTCGGCATCGGCACAAATAAAAACGCCCGCCTAACCGGAAACGTATTAGAAGATGAAAAAGTCTATGGAACCGCTCACATCGCCTTCGGCAGCAACAAATCATTCGGCGGAACAACCGAAGCCGGCGTCCACATCGACTGCGTCATCAAAAATCCGATAATTGAAATTTGAAACATGGGGACGGTTCTGCCGTTTCCCTAAATACCCCCATTTTCACCAACAACTACCACTAATAAATGAGCGGTAATCTGCCCGCCTTAGCTTAAAAATAACTTTTTCAATGGTTTTCCTTCCTTTTTTTCTACTAATGCTTGGTAATTCTAGTTATCAATCATAAAAGTTTCAACAGAAACACGAGAACAATCCCACTGTTATCCTGTCATTTTATCTCAAAAAGAACAAGGTTTAGCCTCCTAAAGAGCTGATTTTGGAGAAATATGGGATTACCAAAGTATAAAAAAATTTTTTTGAAATAAGGTATTGCCAATGAAAGTGTTTTCAAATATACTCTAACTAAACCGGTTTACTAAATCGGTTTAGAAGAGGGATTGCAATGAGAAAAGTCACAATGAAAGATGTTGCAGCCAAAGCAGAGGTTTCTAAGAGTACGGTATCTCAGTATATCAATGGCCGCTATGAATATATGGCTCAAGCTACAAAGGAAAGAATTGAAAACGCAATCAAAGAGCTTGGGTATATCCCCAATTATGTAGCCAAGAGTTTAAAGCAGAAAAAGTCAGCGACGATAGGTGTTATTGTTGCCAATATCATGCATTCATTTACAACGGAGATTATTAGAGTCATTGAGGATACATGTAAACAAAATGATTTTCATATTTTCGTCTGTAATGCAGATGATGACCCAGCTAAAGAACGCAGTTATATTAACATGCTAATGGCTAAACAAGTAGATGGTTTATTGATTTTTCCAACATCCGGAAATACAGAGATTTATAAAAAATTAAAAAAATCTCAATTCCCGGTAGTGTTTATTGACCGTAAAATGGAACCGATCATTTATCCGACCGTTTTGCTAGATAACGAGAAAGCATCGGAATTAGTCGTTGAGTGCTTCCTTAAATCTGGAAAAACAAAAATATGTTTAGTAGCGCAATCGATTGAAAGCGGAATCACACCGCGTCTTGAACGTATCGAAGGTTATAAAAAAGCATTGCTTAAAAACGGACTACCTGTAAATGAAAAATGGATCATAACAGCGGACTCTCCTGAAATGAATAAGCAATTGCTATCACTTTGGCAGGATCAAGCGAACCGTCCCAATGCTTTTTATGCGATTAATGGGATGGCGGCGATTGAACTAGTTACTTTTTTGAAAGCGCAACACATATTAGTTCCTAGAGATGTAAGCGTGATCACAATGGATGATTCACCATTTTTGGCGGCGTCGACACCGGCGATTACGGTTGTTGCTCAGCCTACCCATGAGATGGGGAAAGACGCAGCAAATTTGATTCTTGAGTTAATTAATCATGAAGAGCTCAAAGAAGAATATCAAATTTTACGCTATCCGCCGATTTTAATTGAACGGGAATCTGTTTGAAGTAAGTGCTGAAAAGCATGATTTGAAAGGGGGGATTAGGGAGTCTATAACCAACTAATTATAGTAAAACAAAAATTTTAAAATAGATATGAGGGGGAAATTAAATTGAAGAAAAAGTTTAGTATTCTATCAGCATTGTTAGCAATTGTCTTATTATTAGCCGCATGTGGCGGTGGTTCTTCAGATGAAGCTTCAGGCGACGGTTCAGATGGCGCAGCAAATGCTGGGAAAACGATTAAATGGAAACTAGGACATTTAGCAGATGAAAATCATATTTGGCATAAAACGTCTCAAGAGTTTGCAAATTTAGTTAATGAAAAGACAGATGGTCAAATTGAAATTACTGTTTTCCCAAGCAACACTTTAGGTGGAGAAACGGACACAATTAATGCGATTGCCGCTGGTACGGCTGATCTTGTAATTTCAGGTGAAACTTTACAAAACTGGGCACCAAAAGCAGCATTAATGGCTACACCGTATGCATTTAGAGATGCTGATCATGTAAGAGCAGTTGTCGAAGGTGAAATTGGTGATGAAATTGCAGCTGAAATTCATGAAAAGGCTGGCTTAACTCCATTATTTTATATGCAGCGTGCACCACGTAACTTAACATCTACTGAGGCAATTCAAACGCCTGCAGATTTAAATGGATTTTCAATGCGTGTTCCGAACGTGCCACTATTCTTAAACGCATGGCAAGCAGCGGGAGCAAAACCGCAAGTTATGGACTTTAACGAAGTGTTCACTGGGATTCAGTCAGGCGTCATCAAAGGTCAAGAAAACCCTGTTGACCTAATTAAGAGTGGTGCATTATATGAAGTTCAAGGCTATGTCAACCAAACAGAGCATGTGCATTCTTGGATCTACATTCTAGTTGGTAATAAGCAATTTGACGCATTAACAGATGAGCAGCGTGCAGCCGTTCAAGAAGCAGCAGCAGAAGCACAAGCGTTTGCAGCAGGCCTATTAGACTCTGAAATTGTGCAAATTACGGAAGATTTAAAAGCAGAAGGTATGGAATTCGTTGAAGTCGATCAAGATGCGTTCCGCGAAGCAATGAAACCAGCGATCGAATCGTCTTTATCAGAAGACCAGCTTGACCTTTATGAAAGAATTCTAGCTGTTGAATAATATGAAAAAAGAATGAGGCTGTTCCTTTTAACAGCCTCATTTTTCTTGAAAGGAGTAGTTTTGCACCATGACCTTCTTAAAATGGGTAACGAGAATCATGTCCGTCTTAGCTATCCTATGTCTCGCCGGTGTGATCATCACCGTTTCGATTCAAATAGGATCACGATTTTTACCTTATTCTTACATTTGGACAGAAGAGTTAACACGTTATCTGTTCCTATATGCGATTTGTTTTGGGGCGCCGCTTGCATTGCTGCGAAATGATTACATCGCGGTTGATATGATTGTCGGTCGATTTAAAGGGAAAGTGAGAAAAATCTATGACATTGTAATTAATTTCACAATTTTAGCTTTAAGTGCCGTGATGGTGAAAGAATCGTATACGTTTGTCCAACTTGGCAAAGTGCAATCTTCGGCAACAATGCCGTTTCAAATGTCCGTTATCCATGCCACGATTTTGATCATGAGTCTGTTCTTGCTTCTCTTTTCACTTGTGAAAATTGGCTGGTTATTTACGAATAAAAAGAACCCATATGAAGTGGATGGGGGTGGAGAACTATGATGGCCCTGCTGTTATTTGTTTCATTTCTTGTTTTAATCTTTGTCGGTGTTCCGGTCGCATTTAGTTTAGGATTATCATCACTGCTCTATTTATTTATAAATGATATCCCCTTAAACATCATTCCGCAAAGGATGTTCGGTGGCTTAAACTCATTCGTTTTGCTCTGTATTCCTGGGTTTATTCTCGCTGGAAACTTGATGAACTCCGGCGGAATTACTGACCGAATTATCGAGTTTGCTAATAGACTAGTCGGAAACGTTCGCGGTGGACTTGGGTTAGCAAACGTTGGTGCTTCGATGGGATTCGGGGGAATTTCAGGAACGGCATTAGCTGATACCGCAAGTATTGGTTCGATTTTAATTCCAGCAATGAAAAAGCAAGGCTATGGTGCCGGATTCTCCTCTGCCATAACAGCATCTTCCTCAGTAGTTGGACCGATCATCCCACCATCACTGCCAATGATTATTGTTGGTACCCTTGCTTCGTTATCAATTGGTGACTTGTTTTTAGCTGGGATTGTTCCGGGGGTTTTGATTGGTTTAGGTTTAATGATTCCAACCTATCTGATTTCTGTAAAGAGAAACTATCCAAAAGGTGAAAAATCTTCATTAAAAGAAATTTGGAAAAGCTTTACTGGTGCATTTTGGGCGCTGTTTATGACTGTAATTATTCTTTATGGAATTTTAGGCGGGATTTTCACTCCAACAGAGGCATCTGTTGTCGCTGTTCTTTATGCATTTGTAATCGGCATTTTTGTTTACAAGGAACTGCCTGTTAAAAAAATTCCGGAAATCATGTTGTCAACAATCACATCAACCGCAGCGATCATGCTGCTTGTCGGCTTTGCCAACCTTTTTGGCTGGATTTTAGTCGCTGAACAGATTCCACAAATGGTTGCCGATACGATATTAGGAATTTCAACAAATTCTGTGATTGTTGTGTTGTTAATTATTTTACTTGTTTTATTTGTCGGTACATTTATGGAGACGATTGCCGGGTTAGTTATTCTCTTCCCAGTTCTTTTGCCTGTTGCCTTACAAATTGGCATGGACCCAATTCAATTTGGGGTCACAATGGTATTAGCGATGGTGATCGGTCTGGTGACGCCGCCGGTCGGGGTTTGTTTATTCGTTGCTTCCCAGATTGGAAAGGTTTCAATGGGAACCGCAGTAAGGGAATTGGTTCCGTTTATTAGTGTTCTATTATTCATCCTCTTGCTTGTTGCCTTTGTACCGAGTATTACGTTGTATTTACCAAGTTTATTTGACTAGGAGTGTTAAATTATGAAAGCCGTTCGTATTCCAAAACCACATGAAATTATTTTAGAAGAAGTGGAACAACCTGTAATTAGTAACGCAAATGAAGTGCTTGTAAAAATTAAGCGTGTAGGAATATGCGGATCTGACATGCATATTTACCACGGAACGAATCCGCTTGCGACTTATCCGCGCGTTGTTGGCCATGAGGTCGCTGGAGAGGTAGTTTCCGTTGGTGAAGCGGTAACCAATTTGAAACCTGGTGATCATGTTGTTGTCGAGCCAATCCGTTATTGTGGAAAATGCTATGCTTGCCGTCAAGGACGTCCAAATGTGTGTAAAGAACTTTCCGTATTTGGAGTTCATGAAGATGGAGGCATGCGAGAATTTGTCGTTCTTCCTGAAAAACAATTGCATCGAGTTGACCCTTCCCTTGATTGGGACGAAGTGGTGTTAGCGGAGCCTTATACGATTGGTGCCCAAGCGACATGGCGCGGCAATGTTCAAGAAGGGGATACGGTATTCATTCAAGGTGCAGGGCCGATCGGCATTTGTGCCTTAAAAATGGCGAAGCTTGCAGGGGCAACCGTGATGATTTCTGACTTAAAAGAAGAACGCCTGGCGTTTGCCAAGGAAAATGGAGCAGACTTCATCATTCATGCCGGAAGTGAAGAGGTCGAAGCGAAGGTCATGGAATATACAAATGGCGAAGGAGCTAATGTTGTTGTTGATGCCGTCTGTCTGCCGTTTACATTTGAATTAGGTCCGAAAGTTGCTTCTGTTGCAGGGACAGTCGTCGTATTAGGCTTCGATGAGCGTCCATCGCAGATCTCGCAGCTGCCAATCACAAAGAAAGAACTAGCAATCGTTGGTTCACGCTTGCAAACAAACCAATTTAAAAAAGTAGTTCAGTTACTAAACGAAAAGAAACTACAACATAACGGCCTAGTCACACACAAATTCGCCCTTAATGACGTAAAAGAAGCCTTCAAATACGTCGAAGAAAACCCAGACACAGTCAGAAAAGCACTCATCGTGTTTGAATAGCATGGGACGGTTCACCTGTTTGAAAAGACAGGTGAACCGTCCTTTTTGTTTGTGAAACAGGGGGACGGTTCTGCCGTTTCCCTAAATTTTTCCATGGAGGTCAGTCCCCCGCCACGGTAACGTATTACTTTACTGGGGGACTGACCCTATTTGGTTGTTTGTGATTGTTTATGATTCATTTTGATTGACTTTTGATGGTTTCGGAAGTAAAATACAATTGTGTTGAGATTATGAAAGCGTTTTAGGAGGTTATCTTTTGCTAGAACCAGAACGCCACCAAAAAATTTTAGAAGCATTAAAGAATAAGAATACGGTCAAGCTCCAAGAACTTGTTGAGTTGACAAACTCCTCTGAATCAACGATCCGTAGAGATCTAACTCAACTAGAGCAAAGAAATCTGCTGAAGAGAGTTCATGGAGGCGCGGCAAGACTACAAGGGAATCTTACTGAACCGACGATGACAGAGAAATCTTCCAAAAACCTTCAAGCAAAGAACCAGATTGCTCAATTTGCTGCGAAATTAGTGGAAGAGGGAGAGAGCATTTATTTAGATGCTGGCTCGACGATTCTGGAAATGATTCCGTATCTTCCAAGCAATATCGTTGTTGTCACAAATGGATTAACACATGCAAACGAACTGCTTGAAAAAGAGATTAAAACCTATTTAATTGGTGGCTTTATTAAGCCGACAACAAAGGCAATGGTCGGTCGGGGAGCCGTCGATAGCCTGGAAAAATATCGTTTTGATAAATGCTTTCTAGGTGTAAACGGAATTCATCCACAGTATGGGTATACGACACCCGATCAAGAGGAAGCCTCAATTAAACAAATGGCTTTATCCCTTGCGAGGGAAAGCTTTGTCCTTGCGGATGAATCGAAGTTTTCCGAAGTGGCATTTGCCAAGATTGCTGAGCTAAGTGAAGCCTCCATTATTACCGATCATTTAAGCGCGGAAGCAGAAGAACTTTTTATTAGTCAAACAAAAATTAAGGTTGTGACAGCATGATTTATACAGTTACGTTGAATCCATCACTTGACTACATCGTCGAAGTCGATGAAATGACGTTAGGACAATTGAACCGAACAAAAACAGAAGCAAAATTTCCTGGAGGCAAAGGTATTAATGTTTCCCAAGTTTTGAAAAAGTTTGATGTAAGAAGCAAAGCGATGGGTTTCCTTGGTGGATTTACAGGGGCCTACATTGAAAATTATCTAAAATCCATCGACATTGAAACGGAATTTGTGGAAATAAAAGGCGATACACGAATGAACATCAAGTTGCGCTCAGAACAAGAGACCGAAATCAATGCAAACGGGCCTACAGTTACATCTGATGAAGTAAGCTCTTTAAAAAGCAAAATCAATCGCTTAACGAGCGAGGATTGCCTCATCCTGGCAGGCAGCATCCCTGCTTCGATGCCGGAAACGATGTATGAAGAATTGATTGAAATCTGCATTCAGAATCGGACTAAATTTGTCGTTGATGCAGAAGGTGACCTGTTAAAACGAATTGTTCCGTTGAAACCATTTTTAATCAAACCAAATCATCATGAGCTTGGTGAGTTCTTTCAAACAAAAATTGACAGTATTGCAGATGCGATCCCCCATGGTCGAGAGCTGATCAACATGGGTGTGCAAAATGTCATCGTCTCATTAGCTGATAAAGGTGCGGTATTTTTGAATGAAGCATGCACATTAGTCGCAAATGTTCCAAAAGGGGAAATGAAAAGTTCTGTGGGAGCGGGAGATTCAATGGTTGCTGCGTTTATGGCCACATTTGAAAAAATAGGAAACGTGGAAGAAGCCTTCAAATATAGTGTTGCTGCTGGCAGTGCGACCGCTTTTTCACTTGGACTATGCACTCGTGAAAACGTGGAAGAATTGCTTGAGCAAGTCCACATAGAAAAGCGTTAAGGAGAATCCTTATGAAAATTACAAAACTATTAACAAAAGACACAATTTGTTTATCTATAAATGGTAGTGAAAAACTGGATGCGATTGAAGATCTTGTGAACGTGTTAGATTCTGCACATATTTTATCAGACCGGCAAATGTTCAAAGAAGCGATTTTAAAACGAGAAGAACAAAGCACGACTGGCATTGGTGAAGGTATTGCGATTCCTCATGCGAAAACGACGGCGGTTAAACAAGCGGCGATTGCGTTTGGGCGTTCAACTGACGGCGTGGATTATGAATCGTTAGATGGACAACCTGCACATTTATTCTTTATGATCGCGGCACCAGATGGCGCAAACAGTACCCATTTAGAGGCCTTATCGAGACTATCATCGATTTTAATGAACGAAGAGGTAAGGAACCAATTATTAGAAGCGAAGACAGAACAAGATGTGTTAACCATCATTGATCATTATGATGAGGAAGATGAAGTAGAAGACGAGTCGATGGCAGGCAAAAAGAATTTTATTATTGCCGTTACAGCTTGTCCGACGGGAATCGCTCACACTTACATGGCGGCGGATTCATTGAAAGCAAAAGCTGCTGAAATGGGTGTGGATATAAAGGTTGAGACAAACGGATCAAGCGGAGTGAAAAATAGCTTAACCGCTCAGGAAATTGAAGAAGCTGTTGCTGTTATTGTGGCTGCGGATACAAAAGTTGAAATGAACCGTTTTAACGGAAAACATGTGATTGAGACCGCTGTTGCCGATGGGATTCGTAAGCCGCAAGAATTAATTGAGAGGGCTTTGAAACAAGATGCTCCCCGCTATCACGGCAATGAAGCGGCTAAAAATGAAAAAGAAGAAAAAAGAGGCATCGGGTCAACAATTTACAAGCATTTAATGAACGGGGTTTCCAATATGCTGCCGTTTGTGGTCGGCGGTGGAATCCTGATCGCGATCAGCTTTATGTTTGGCATTAATGCGGTAAACCCTGATGATCCATCTTATAATGCGTTTGCCGCGGCTTTAAATACGATTGGCGGCGGAAATGCCTTTGGACTGATGATTCCGGTATTGGCCGGGTTCATTGCGATGAGTATTGCTGACCGTCCAGGGTTTGCCCCAGGTATGGTTGGCGGTCTTTTAGCGGCAACCGGCGGAGCAGGTTTTTTAGGTGGACTTGTAGCAGGGTTCTTAGCTGGTTACCTAGTTGTTGGCTTAAAGAACGTATTTAAAGGACTGCCTGCGTCATTAGAAGGAATTAAAACGATTTTACTTTACCCATTATTTGGTATCGCTCTAACTGGACTAATCATGCTTTTTGTCGTCAACAATCCGGTGGGAGCTTTAAATACAGCGATATCAGACTGGTTATCCGGCCTTGGGACAGGAAATGCCGTGTTGTTAGGAATTATTTTAGGATTGATGATGTCATTTGATATGGGTGGACCGATCAATAAAGCGGCCTATGTATTTGGGACTGGTTTATTGGCAAACGGTGTTTACGAGCCGATGGCTGCAATCATGGCAGCAGGGATGGTGCCGCCGCTCGGAATCGCGTTAGCTACTACACTCTTTAAAAAGAAATTTAGCAAACAAGACCAGCAGGCTGGAAAAGTGAATTATATTATGGGATTCTCGTTTATTACCGAAGGAGCGATTCCGTTCGCCGCAGCCGATCCGGCTAGAGTGATTCCATCGGTAATGGTTGGATCAGCGGTTGCAGGAGGATTGTCGATGTTATTTGGAATCAGCCTGCGTGCCCCTCATGGTGGAGTCTTTGTGTTCCCGCTAGTTGACGGCAACTGGCTGCTCTATCTATTGGCCGTTGTCGTAGGAGCACTTGTCTCAGCGATTTTATTAGGAATCTTAAAAAAACCAGTGTAGAAACAGGGGGACGGTTCTGCCGTTTCCCTAAATTTTTCCATGCGCACTAACCCATTCCATGGGGGATGCAACTTTTCCTAATTTTTTAGCAAAATAGCAGGAATTTAGAAGTAGAAAATAGAATAAAAATTATGAGTCTATAAAACTCGCTTTTCTTCAAATCCCTTCGTTTATTCCCTTTTTTCACCATGCCAACACTAGCAAATAAACAAACATTTACTTCTATATCTATTACTTTCCCTTCATGACCACCAAATAATTGCTTTACCCCCGATGGCCTATTTTATTATCGCTCAGTTATTTCAAGACATATTTCAGATATGTCCAGCCCAGGATTTATTCCTCTCGATCTTCCACCGATTTCCGATGACTTTATTATACCCTTCATTTTTATCATTTGTAGCTGTGGCATTCCCGATGATCTATTTAGTGCAAGCGCATTCGAAGAGGACGCATCTTTCGAAAGCATAGACTTAAGCAGGAAAAGTATAAAAACTATAAAATAACCAAATGAATGGCGGTGTTTGACGTGCCTCGTGTAGCGAGAGTGAAAAGTAAAACAGGAACCTATCACCTTATTTGGAGAGGAGCAAACCGGCAGGAGATTTTCCATGATGAAGAGGATTGGGAAACGTTTTTAGATATTTTGAAAAAATATAAGTTGAAGTTGAAGTTTAGCATCTTTGCATGGTGTTTAATGAATAATCATGTCCACCTGTTAGTGAAGGAAGGGGATGAAAGTATTTCCGATACGATGAAACGAATCGGTGTGAGTTATGCCAGATCCTATAATATGAAATACAATACAACAGGCCACCTTTTCCAAGATCGGTTCAAAAGTGAAAATGTGGAGGAACGCTCCTATTTCCTAACAGTTGTTAGATATATTCATCAAAATCCAGTAAAGGCTGGGATGGTGATGCGACCGGATGATTGGAAGTGGAGCAGCTGTCGCGGGTACTATGGTCAAGAAATCTACCCTCGAGGGATACTGGATCGTCATTTACTTTTAAAAATGTTTTCTCCGGATATAAAAGTCGCTGAAGAGCAATTTAAGGCATTTAATGAAAGTAAAAATGATGATCAATGTCTGGAAGAGAAAGAGAACGATAGGAGGTTAACAGATGAAGAAGCTAGTCTGAAAATGAAGGAGATTCTTTCGATGATAGAGATTCCGGAAGTAAAAAGCTTGCCTAAGGAAGAGAGAAACGAAATACTGCGAAAAGTAAAAAGAATAGACGGAATATCATTACGTCAGATCGCGAGAATACTGGGAGTTCCGTTGACACTCGTCTTTAGGGCTTGAACAAAACAGAGTGAAACAGCGGGACGGTAATCTCCCCGCTGAGCTATTACATAATTTTTTTAAAATCGTTTTCCTGCCTTTTCTTCCACTAATACTTGGTATTTTGGGTTACCATTCATAAAAGTTCTCTCCTAAGGACTTTAGCATAACAGGGGATTGGTTTTCACTTCCTCCAATATTTTCAAAACCGAATTCCTTATACAGTTTTAAATGGGGAAATTCAAGAACACCTTGTTTTGAGCCTTTCTGAGGGTTAGTAGCAATCACTAACAAGTAATCAAGCATCATGTACTTGCAGTATTGAATAAAGCTTTCTAAAATCTCTTTTTCTAGTTCTTCCGTATAAAATTGTTTATTAATTGTTATTTGATCAAGTGTAACGAGCCTCATATCATATTCAAAATCATTTTCTAGCAGGGTGTTAACCATATACAGTTCATCACCGGATACAGCATCAGCTGCAAGCAGCAATTCATCGCCTAATTCAAAGCCGTTATAATAATTAAAGGAAAGATGACCAATGCTTGTCTCTTCCTCATACTCATCATCTAGATAAGTATAAATGCGCCCTGATCCATTTATGATATTTAGGTCTGTTTCAAATTTTAATGAGTATTCAATTTCGATTGGTTCAATCATCATTAACGTCACCTCTTGAGCAAGCGGACAGTTCTCCCGTTTTTCTAGTGCGAACTGGTTTTTGCCTTTCCCTATTCAACAGAAACACGAGAGCGATCCCACTGTTTTCCTTATATTTTACCTCAAAAAAAGGTCTGCTTAAAATTTTTCTCGTTTTTTACATAGCCTTCAATAGTATATCCACATTCTGTACAAATAATGTATTCAATATCTGACTCTAAACTTATCTTATTATCTAGTTGCTTCACTCTATGCCCACTATGTTCCCCTTTCTCTAATTCTTTCCCACCACATTCTGGACATTCTATTTTTTAAAAATGTTTCATTTGCTACTCCCCTTTTTTAAGCTGATGTTAATTAAAACGATTACACTTTGTTGAATCTCTTTCTACTGCAATTCCTCAATTTATATACGTGTGAACCCTTATTTAGTTCCATCTTTTAGGAGAATGTTCTTTGAAACAGCAGAACCGTCCCGGTGTTTCGTCCGTGTTTCGGCCAGATCAAGAGGATTCGAGAGTTATATTAAGAAAATATCTTGATTGCCTTTTCTATGAAGGATTAGGAGGACGAGAGCCGTAAATAAGCTTGAATCTCGAATGTGATTTATTTCACCTTTCTTGTTATAGTTTAATAGAAACAGCAGAACCGTCCCGGTGTTTCACAATCAAAGATGGGAGTTAAAATTTTATATGAGAAATGCTTCAATGGTTTTTTACGTATCATTAGCAATAATGACTGGTCTTGTTTTGGTGGGAATCACGATGCCCACAACGTTGGAACAGGTTACAAGTAGTGCACAAGGTTTCATTACGGATTCATTTGGGTGGTATTACCTTGTGCTTGTTTCGTTGTTTGTGTTTGTGTGTCTTTATTTATTAGTAAGCCCAGTTGGCCGGATTAAGCTCGGGAAACAGGAGGATAAGCCTGAGTTTTCCCGCCCAACTTGGCTTGCAATGCTCTTTAGCGCAGGGATAGGGATTGGGTTACTTTTTTATGGTACATTTGAACCTATTAGCCATTACATGATTAGTTCTCCTACAGGCCAAGAGGGCACGAATCAAGGAATTAAGGATGCAATGAGATTTACATTCTTTCATTATGGGATTCATGCATGGGCCATCTATGGTTCAGTTGCGATGGTTCTGGCCTATTTTACCTTTAGAAAAGGCGAACTAAGCTTAATTAGTCGAACGTTACGGCCGCTAATTGGGAAACATGCGGATGGAGCTGTCGGGAAAGCGATCGATGTGATTGCGGTCATTTCTACGGTGATGGGGGTTGCCACCTCTTTAGGGTTTGGTGCGATGCAAATTAATGGGGGACTATCCTACCTATTTGGCGTACCTATTACGATGACAACCCAAACCGTCATCATTCTCGTTGTGACTGTATTGTTTATGATTTCGGCTTTAACGGGTCTAAGTAAAGGGATTAAAACGTTAAGTAATATGAATATGGGTCTTTCGGCTGTCCTCTTCTTGGTTGTGTTTATTTTTGGACCAACACTTTTGATCCTTAACTTATTTACCGATACAGTAGGGGCCTATTTGCAAAATTTCATTAACATGAGTTTCCGAATTGCTCCTCTGAATGAAGGCGGCCGGGAATGGATTAATGGCTGGACGATTTTTTATTGGGCATGGTGGATTGCCTGGGCTCCATTTGTTGGTGTGTTCATTGCTAGAGTCTCAAAGGGCCGGACGATTCGAGAGTTTATTGTAGGTGTCTTACTCGTTCCGTCACTGATCGGATTCCTTTGGTTTACAACCTTTGGAAGTACGGCGATTGCCACTGAAGCTTCAGGGCTGCTTTCAATTTCTTCCTTAGCTGCCGAGGAATCTCTTTTCGGCGTGTTAGAAGGGTTTCCGTTCAGCATGGCCTTATCACTGTTAGCGATTTTAATCATTGTCACGTTCTTTGTGACATCGGCGGATTCTGGTACGTTTGTTCTCGGGATGATGACAACAAATGGCTCGCAAAATCCAAGCAGAACGATTAAAGTGACTTGGGGAGTTTTCCTTTCAATTACTACGCTAGCTCTCCTTTATTCTGGGGGCTTGCAAGCTCTTCAAAATACAATGATCATTGCCGCGCTGCCATTTTCAGTCATTATGTTATTAATGGTCAGCAGCTTACTAAAATCTTTAAATCAAGAAGCAAAAGAGCTCGGATTAAGTCAAGTAAGGATGGAACGCAAGAAAACAGCTAAACAAAGCAAAGAGAAGGTTAAGGAAGCTGTCTAAATGATTTATTGAATTAAATAGTATAAATAAGGCTTTACTATAAGTCCATTTCAAAAGGCACATTCAGTAATTTTTTACTCGAGTGTGCCTTTTTGTTTGTTTTAATTCTATTGACACGTTTTACACTCTAGTAACCTATAAAATCACCGAATTATCAAAAAAATAATTTATTGACAAATCAGTATTTATATAATAATCTGTATGTAAACGTTTTAGTAAAACGTTTACATTGAGTTTCAACTCAGTAAAGGAGGTGGAAAATGGCTGTAACGATTAAGGATATTGCGAAAAATGCAAACGTTTCTATTGCTACTGTGTCAAGGGTCATTAATAACAAAGCAGATGGTATAAGGGAAGAAACGAAACAAAGAGTTTTAGATGCGATTAAAGAACATAATTATCAACCCAATACGATTGCGAGAAGTATGATAACAAAGAAGACAAGCACGATTGGTCTGATTATTCCCGACATTCGAAATCCCTTTTTTCCAGAGTTAGTAAGAGGGGTTGAGGATTTCTCTAAAAAAAGCAACTATACGGTCTTCTTATGCAACACAGACGGAGATATCGAAAGAGAAAAAGAATACTTTAATCTAATGAAGGAAAAAAGTGTGGATGGAGTTATTTACACCTATGCACATGGAGGATTTGAAGAAATCTTAAACAACAACATCCCAATTGTTTTACTAGACCGTGGTTTGGATGAAAATCAGTTCAGTGGAGTCTGTATTGATAACGAAAAAGCTGGCTATATGGCTACCAAACATTTAATCGAGCTTTCACATGAAAGAATTGGCTGTATCACTGGTCCAGATAATATTCAGAGTTCGCGAGATCGATTAAAAGGATATAAACGGGCTCTGGAAGAAGCAGGTCTTCCTATTAATCAAGCATTTATAAAAACAGGAGATTACCAAATGGAAGGAGGCTATGAAGCAGCAAAACTACTACTCAAGGAAAATAGTGTTACCGCTATTTTCGCTTTCAATGATCTAATGGCGTTTGGTGTTTATCAAGCTGCCCAAGAGTTTGGCTTAACCATCCCTGATGATCTTTCAGTAGTAGGCTTTGACAATATTAAATATAATCGGCTGTTACAACCCAAATTAACAACAATCGATCAACCCACCTACAGAATGGGCGAGTTAGCAACTGAAATCTTACTTGATCAGATTAACAATGATAAAAATAATCAGATAAAATCTATTAATCTAGAACCCCATTTAATTATCGGGGATAGTAGTCAAGTTTATAAGAAATAAAGCATTTATTATTGATTTTATATCTTTATAAAACACATTTTATCATCCGAGGAGGATATGATTATGACAAAAAAGGGTTGGAAACATGATTTTACACTTATTGCTATTTTGCTAATTCCTGTAGGTGTCGCGATTAACGTTGTCATTGGCGAGATTGTTCAAATTTTAAAATTGCCGCTATTCTTAAATGCGATTGGCACAGTGATTGTTGGGATGGTCGCAGGTCCATGGGTCGGTTTGGTTACTGGAGGAGTGACAAACTTAGTTCAAGGATTATTCAATCCAGTTAGTTTTGCCTTTGCCCCAGTTAGTATGGCTATTGGATTTGCCGCAGGTTTGCTTTCCACTGTCGGAATGTTAAAAAATTTCAAACGTGCAATTGTAGCAGGCGTTATCATCACTTTGGTTACTATTGTGGTTGCATCTCCAATTCAAGTTTTAATGTTTGGTGGGATTTCCGGTACTGGATCTGACACATTTACTGCCGTTCTACTCGCTTCAGGACAACAAATTTGGACAGCGGTTATTACTCAAAAACTGTTTGTTGAAAGTGCCGATAAGATTGTATCGGTGATGGTGGCATTTTGGATTGTGAAAAAAATGTCTGATCGATATTTGTCAAAGCATCATTATGGAGAACAGTATATGAAAGATGCTAGCTAATCACCATAAAGGAGCTTTTAATCATGAAAAAAATAAATGACGTAATACTGAATCTTTACCCGACGACCAAATTCTTATTTGTGCTCTTTGTTCTTCTTACTGCTTTTATTGTGCCAGGATTTATCTATCAGTATTCCTTGCTACTAGTCGCGTTAGTGATCGCACTATTAGCAGGGAAACCGACTGTCGTGAATCTTGTAATAAAAGGATTAATCCCGATTGTATTGATCATTTTCTTACTGCAAATCTTCTTTTATCCAGGAGAGAACGTCCTGTGGAGTTGGTGGATTTTCGAAATGAAAATGGAAGGGATTCAATTTAGCCTTGTCTTAACTTCTAGAATTCTCGCTTTAGGTTCGGCATTTATTCTTTATTTTGCGATCACACCGATCAAAGATTTCGTTTATTCTTTAGAGCAGATGGGAGTTCCGCCGAAAGCAAGTTATGTCGTGCTTTCGACACTCAGCATTATTCCAGAGTTGAGAAGGACTTCGAAAACAATTATGGATGCCCAACGGTCTAGAGGGGTCGAAACAGAAGGGAACTTAAAAGTAAGAGCAAAGGCCTTTTTACCTACCTTGAGCCCACTCATTCTTGGTGCGATTTCGGGTACGGAGGAAAGGGTTATTACCCTAGAAGCGCGCGGATTTACAGTCGTAGGGAAGAAAACGAGTTTGCATCATTTGGAAAAAACAAAAAATGATACAATTGTGCGAATCTTGTTTGGTTTAGCACTGATCATTGTGATTGGGTGGAGATTTCTATGAGTTATATTTCAATAAAAAATTTGACCTATAAATATCCAACAAGTAAACAGGATATCTTAACTGACATTAACTTGGAAATAGAAAAAGGGAAGCTCTATTCTCTAATTGGCGGAAATGGAAGTGGAAAAACGACGCTCTGTAATGCGATCCGTGGCTATATCCCTCATTTTTACAAAGGGAAGCTACAGGGAGAGCTCCTCATACAAGGCAAAGATATCCGCGAATGGGAAATGGGTGATCTTGCAAAACAGATTGGTTTTGTTTTCCAGAACCCATTTACACAAATCAGTGGAATTAAGGACACAGTTTTTGAAGAAATTGCTTATGGATTAGAAAATCTCGGCGTCGATGTGCCAACGATTAGAGAAAAAGTGGAATGGGTTCTCGATCTACTCAATATTCAACATTTGAGAGATAACAACCCGAATGAAATGTCCGGTGGGCAAAAACAACGAGTGGCCTTTGCATCAATCATTGTCATGGAACCGGATATTCTCGTTATCGATGAACCAACATCACAGCTTGATCCAGATGGAACAGAAGAGATTTTTAAAATTATCGAAATCCTGAAAAACTCGGGGAAAACAATCATTCTTGTTGAACATAAAATCGAATTAATCGCTCAGTACTCGGATTATATAGTTCTTCTTAAGGATGGCCAAATTAAAATGCAGGGAAAAACGAAGGATGTTTTATCTGATAGCACTGTGTTAGATCACGATGGGGCGTTGCCGCAGTATTCACATTTAGGATTAGAGCTTAAAAAGAATCAGGAAGGCATCCATAAAATTCCGATTACAGAAGACGAGGCGATTTCACTCATTTCCAACCTTCTAAGGAAGAAAGGAGTTACTGCATGAGCTATTTGACACTTGATAATATTACCTTTCAATATCCGAATGGCTTTGTCGCCATTGAAGATGTGAATATGTCGTTTGAAAAAGGAGAATCAATTGCGATCATCGGCCAGAATGGGGCGGGGAAAACGACAACGATGAAGTTGTTAAATGGGCTTTATAAGCCGACAAAAGGAAATGTCATCATCGACGGCTGGAACACAAAAGATTATACGACCGCACAAATTTCCCGAAAGGTAGGATATGTTTTCCAGAACCCGGATGAACAAATTTTCCATGATGAAGTTTATAGTGAAATTGAATTTGGACCAAAGAATTTAGGTTTGTCTCCTGAGCAGGTAAAAGATAATGTCGAATATGCGGCAGACCTGATGGGGTTGAAACCATACTATAAGGAACATCCTTACAATCTACCATTTTCGATTCGAAAGTTTGTCACGATTGCTTCGATTATCGCGATGGATTCTAGTGTGATTATTTTGGATGAGCCTACTGCTGGACAGGATGCTGTATCGATGGATGTTCTCTCAGCTGCAATCGCCAAGCTAAATAAAGATGGGAAAACGGTAATCACAATCAGCCATGATATGGAATTTGTTGTCCGAAATTTCAACCGCGTGATTGTCATGGCGAATAAGAAAAAGATTGCTGATACGGATAAAAGGGAAATCTTTTGGAACCTACCTGTGTTAAAAGAAGGTAGACTCAAACAGCCATATATTAGCAGTTTAAGTAATAAATTGAGTTTAAATAGCCAAATTTTAAATGTAGAAGAAATGGTTCATTATATTAATAAATATGATTAGGATGATTGAGGCCATGGAAAATACGACAAAAAAACTCCTAGTAGTCGGTAGTTTAAATATCGATTTAGTTTCTCAAGTCGAGCAGCTACCATTACCAGGGCAGACAATTACTAGTGAAAAATTCTATGTCAATCCTGGTGGGAAAGGTGCCAACCAAGCAGTAGCAGCTGCAAAGCTTGGTGCTGAGGTTTCGATGATTGGCAGAGTTGGAAGCGATAATTATGGAACGGTACTGCTTAATAATTTGCAACAATCTGGTGTTCATACGGAAAATATTCAGTTGAGTGAAACAACTGGTATGGCATTCATTGCGGTTGATGGGCAAGGAGAGAATCATATCGTTCTTGTTCCTGGTGCCAACAATGAAATGAGTATTGAGGATATTGATAAATATGAAAACGTAATCAAGAGTAGTGACATCATTATTTTACAGCTTGAAATCCCGTTAAATGTTGTCGAGTACGTGATTGAATTAGCTGGGAAACTTGGTAAAAAAGTGATCTTGAATCCAGCACCCGCCCAAAAATTATCACCTAATCTGCTAAAGGGTGTCCATACGTTGATTCCGAATGAAACAGAGTTAGCGATTCTAACAGATATGCCGACTTCGACCCAAGAAGAGATTGTGGCAGCAGCAAAATATCTTAAATCCATTGGGATTGAAGAGGTCGTTGTGACCATGGGTGGTCAAGGATCCTATTTAATCAATAATGACTGTGAAGTGCATATTCCAGCTGAAAAAGTGGAAGTCGTTGATACGACAGCGGCTGGTGATTCGTATATTGGCGCTTTTGCTGTTGGGCAAACGAACGGCATGTCTAGTGTAGAGGCTGCACAATTTGCAAGTAAAGTAGCAGCCATTACCGTTACAAGAGAAGGAGCACAATCATCCTTGCCTTCCCTGGAAGAGGTTAAACAATATCAAACAGTAAATTGCTAGAGAAAAGGGGTGAGGTCATGGAAAGAGTTATCCTAGATGTTGATACAGGAATCGATGATGCCTTAGCAATTATTTATGCAATTAAATCAAAAGAGATCCATTTGGAAGGAATCACAACAGGGTTTGGGAATGTCACGAATGAACAAGCAACATCGAACACATTAAGAGTCATTGAACTCGCGGAGCCAAGTTATTCTATTCCAGTAGCGATGGGTGCTGAAAAACCATTGTATCGGCCGAAACGACCTACTGTTGCACATGTACATGGGCAGAACGGAATTGGAGATTATACTTTGCCAGAACCAAAGCAGAAAGCACTTGATGAGCATGCAGCGGATTTTATTGTTCGGAAAATTAACGAGAATGTAAATGAATTAACGCTTCTATTTGTGGGGAGACTTACCAATTTGGCATTAGCTTTGAAAAAGGACCCTTCAATCGTTGGCAAGGTAAAAGGTTTAGTCTTGATGGGTGGCGCATTACAGACATATGGGAATGTGACTGGTTGGGCAGAGGCTAATATTTACGGAGATCCGGATGCGGCGAAGGAAGTTTTTGAATCGGGACTCTCAATCACGATGGTTGGATTAGATGTCACGAGAAAAGCAGATTTCCGGGAAGAGCATTTAAATCGATTAATGGATAAAATGAGTCCCGAAAAGGAAGCGCTAAGTTCGTTTATTAAACATATTGTGACATTTGGTTTTGAGGCAAGTGAGAAGATGGAAGAAGGCCGACAAAGATTATTACATGATCCACTAGCAGTAGGAGTTGTGATCAATCCAACCTTTGTTCAAACGGAAAATTATCACGTTTATGTTGAAAATGAAGGAAAGTATACGACAGGTGCAACCATTGCTGACTATAGAAAGCCACAAACCGACACCAATGCATCTGTTTGTCTTGGGTTGAAAAGGGAAGAATTTATCAATCACTTTATAAACACAATCTCAAGTTAATGGAAACAGGGGGAAACAGGGGGACGGTTCTGGTGTTTCAGAAAACTGAAACACCAGAACCGTCCCCCTGTTTCTCTGTTTTTCCACTTGTTTAAAAATGACAGGAGATGTATAATTTTTGCATTGAGGCTGGCTTGGTGTATATCAAAATTTGTATTTAAATATTTCTATTTTCCTATAATAACTAAGACATGCTGTATGCGGGAGGATAAAATGAGTGAAAATAAGCGGTTGTTTAAAAAAGCAGCACGATACGCGATTGCCTATAATAAAATTTTAAAAATGATCAGGGATGGTTTGTATCCGGAAGGAAGTAAACTGCCGAGTGAACCTTTATTAGCAGAACAGTTAGGTATAAGCAGGTCAACCCTTAGACAGGCATTAGGGTTATTACAGGAAGATGGAATATTAGAAGCTAAAAAGGGAATTGGGAACTTTGTTCGTAAAACGCTAAATGAAGACAATGTTGGACATGAAAGAATGGCAAATCCGTTTTATAAAAGCTGCATAGATCCTATTGATCAAGTTGAAATTGAGATGGAAATTGAACCATCAAGTGAGCATGTTGAACGAATTTTTAATAGGAAGACTTCGGTCGTACTCGCTATTTACAGATATTATAAGCAAAATGATGTTATTAAAGGATCTTGTTTTTCTCATGTAGCGACTGATTTTGATTATATAAATTCAATTGATTTAAATAATCAGGATGAAGTTTTACATTTCCTTGAAAACAAGATATATGATTATGGCCTTTCTTCTATGCTTGAAGTTCGCATCGTACCAGCTACAGAAAATATAAAAGAAGCCTATCAGGGAAATGTGTCAGAGTATTATCAAATGATTGCTGAGCGGATAACGGATAAAAAGGGGAATATTATCACTTATAATAAATTCTATATCCCTTTTGAACGTGCCGTTTTTAAGGTTATTCGAAATAATTAAATTACATAAAAAAATGAAAACTTCTTGGCTTAGAGAATTCAAACCAAGAAGTTTTTTTGTAAGTAAAATGTTGACAGTATTTACAGATAAGTATATCATATTTGTATAAAACATACAGCAATACATACAAGTATACATTTTATGTTTAAGTTACTCATTATATAGAGAAAAGTTAAAAAGTATTATAGAAAGGGGAAATCATGATGATTAAGATGATTTTGGATTTAGATACAGGTGTCGATGATGGAATGGCGCTAGCTTATGCTCTTGGAAGTAAAGAGATTGATTTAATTGGTGTGACAGGTACATTTGGAAATGTTTATACAAAAGATGGTGTACAAAATGTTTTGAATATCATGCATATGTGTAATGTGAACGATATCCCGGTTTTTGCGGGGGAGAGCCACCCGTTATCGAAAGACAATTTTACTAGATTAGAAGTTAGTGCCCGAATTCATGGCGAAAATGGGGTCGGACAAGTTGCAATGGAAACCTCCCCGAGGGAGAAAGAAACGAAAAGTGCAGTTGATTTTCTGATTGAATCTGTAAAGAAATATGGGAAAGAATTAGTCATTGTAGCTACCGGGCCGCAGACAAATCTTGCGACGGCATTAAAAAAAGCTCCAGAGATAAAAGACATGATTGGCAGAGTTGTCATTATGGGAGGAGCGTTAACAGTTCCAGGGAATGTAAATCAATATACAGAAGCCAATATTTCACAAGACCCAGAGGCGGCGAAACAACTTTTCGAGAGCGGTTTAGACGTTACAATGGTTGGCTTAGATGTAACGCAGCGTTCTACGTTAACGAATGCAGATACACAAAGATGGCGAGAGACAGAAAGCGTACCAGGAATGACATATGCAGATATGGTAGATTACTATATTACTCAGAATATTGGTGTTGAAGGTTGCTACCTCCATGACCCATCTGCTGTAATTAATGCTGTCCATCCTGAATATTTTACGATGTTGCCAATGCATCTGACTGTCGTTACTGAGGGCGAAGCAGAGGGCAGAACGATAGGGGACTCAACTAAATTAAGAGATCCTCACCCAAATGTAAAAGTGTGTATTGGGGTAGATTCACGGGCTTTAGTAAACGATTTAAATGAAACGTTATTAGCTTTATTTCAAAATAACAAGTAAAAGGAAGTATTTTTATGGGATCCCAAGCTCAGTTGGAAAATCCGAAAGGAAACGCATCAAAAGTCAGCATCGTCGGTTTAACAATATCCTTGTTTTTATGTGTGCTGACTTATCAATTTAATATAAGTATGGTGACCCCTGCGCTTCCTAATATCGCAGCATCCTTAAATGTCGGTATTGATCGTGTCTCGCAAGTTTCAAGCTTGCTCCTACTCGTTTCATCGATTTCTGGCGTCATTCTTGCTCGATGGAGTGATTTCATAGGGAGGCGTCGTGCCCTTTATCTCGTTCTCTTTTTAATGGGATTCGGGTCATTTCTATGTATGATTGCACCAAATTTCACTGTGCTCATGATCGGTCGGATGTTCCAGGGAGCCATCGGCGCCGCCTTCCAACTTTGTTACGTGATTTTGAAGGAGACAGTGAGTCCAAAGACATTCGGCATCCTTCTCGGCATCCTCACGTCTGCAAACGGAGGACTTGCTGGTATCGATGGTTACCTTGGCGGCCTGATCAGTGATAATTTCGGTTTCCGGTTCATATTCGTGGTTATTTTAGCGGTAGGTCTAATTGCCTTTTTCGGTGTTAAATCCAATGTTCCTGAAACGAGAAAAGGTGAAACGAAAGGGAAAATGGATTGGTGGGGTGCGGCTGTCATTTCGATTGTACTGATCTGCTTGTCGACCTTCGTATCACAGGGTTCTACCGTTGGTTGGTTTGCGCCAATCACACTTATTTACCTTTTAGGGACAATTGTCGCGATGGTTGCCTTCTGGTTTATCGAGAAGAACAGTGAATTCCCACTGTTTCCGGTGGAACATCTCCGTTCTCGTCAAGTATGGCCTGTGCTTACGACCACAGTACTGTCTTTGAGCGGTCTTTTCGCAGTGATCAACTTCACAATTATTATGTTAAGTCAAAATCAAAGTGTGGGATTTGGATTCAGTGCTGCTACGACCGGATTAATGTTTCTTATGCCAGGTGCAATCATTGGTTTGTTTAGTGCACCATTATCTGGCTGGCTTGCTGGTAAAGTAGGCTGGATTCGCTTGATTCGCATTGGGCTTGCGGTTAACATTGCTATCCTCATTGTGCTCGCAGTCTTTTGGCAAAACCAATGGATGGTGTTCGCTGCGGTGGTCGCAATGGGTTTCACTTATAACGGAGTAATTCTTACGACAGTTAATGGGCTTGGAGTAATCCAATCACCGGATGAAGCTCCTTCAGCCTTGCCAGCACTTAACGGGGCGGCATTTGGTATCGGAGCATCATTAGGTTTTGCATTTGTTGCTCCATTTGTTGCCCAAGGCGATTTTAGCACAGGTTTTGGGATCTCTGTTGGCTTCATAGTCTTAGCACTCATTTCGAGCTTGTTTATCGTTCAAAAGCAGGAACAGAAGAATTAATTTTACAGCTAAAGTTATTTTAATTTCCAAGGCAATTGATCAAAAGTGATTGAACCTTATAAAACATATAGAAAAGGATGTTTTTCTAATGAATGAAAAAGTTGTCGTTATTACAGGGGCAGGCAGTGGGCTAGGTGCTTCATTGGCTAAAAAATATTCTGAGCTGGGAAGCCATGTATGTTTACTTGGACGGACAAGAACGAACCTAGAACGAACAGCTCAGACATTGGTCAACGGATATTCTATTTACGAACTGGATGTTACATCTAAAAGCGAAGTGGATATCGTATTTCAATCTATCAAGGAAAATGCGGGGCCAATCGATTTATTAATCAATAATGCAGGATTAGGTGTTTTTGATCTTGCCGAAAATATTGGTGAAGAAGCCATTCATCAGATGATTGATATCAATTTAAAAGGCACAATCTTTTGTACTCAAGCAGTTCTTCCTGATATGAAGGAGAGAAATCAAGGCAAAATCGCTAACGTTATTTCTACCGCCGGCATTGAGGGAAAGGTAACTGAATCCGTCTATTGTGCTAGTAAGTTTGGTGTTCGTGGCTTTACAGAAAGTTTACTAGTTGAATTAAAAGATAGTGCCGTACAAGTGTATGCAGCTTATATGGGCGGAATGAGGACAGCATTCTGGGATGGAATTTTTTCAGAGGAAGAAATTAAAAATTTAATGGATCCAGATGATGTCGCAGAGATCATCATGGACAATATAAAACCTAGAAAAAACCTTAATGTAACCGAAGTGGTTATAAAAAATAGTTTTTAAACAACGTGCAGGGCATCATCCTTTTTTTGGGTGATGCCCTTTGTATGTCTAGGGAATTAGAAATCGAGAGGGTGCCTATCCTCTCTTTGAAGAACCGAGTTCGATCAGTATGACATTTAGTTGATGACTGTCTACTATTTTTCTAAAAGTAACCACTATTGACTGCATCGGCGATTGGTTGAGAGTTCGATTTATGGAATGGTAGTCACTCTTAATCTCTCTATAGTTTGATTAATACAATTATTTTGAAAATTTAAAAATAATATGGTATTATGTAATTACAAACGAATAAATGGTTGTGTTTGCCCTGTTGGGATGAAGGTGAATAAACTAATGAACTTAAAAGGAGTGTTTACAGATGGGATATTTTAGATTTTTATTTACTGTTTTTGCGGTTGCTATTGGGATGTCAGACAAAACAGCTGCTAGTGACCTCAGCAAATCCTTTACAGGGGATAAAAAATATTGGACGTCAAATATGTAAGCGGTATCATTTTTAATATCTATCCCTGAGCTGTAAAAGCTATAATTAAAGGAGAACTTTGTTCTCCTTTTTCAACATTCGGGCATTTACTAGTTTTTATAACGGTACATATATTTTCCATAAAAACGCAGAATATTTCTAAGAAGGCAATAAAAGGAATATCCCATACGCGGGTATAAATAATGTCTTATATATTGACAAGCCTAACTAAGAAATATTAAGGATGATTGCGTTGGATAATAATACTCGTGTAGAACAATTTGATAAAATTGTCAAAACCATTGGAGATGGCTATAAAGCGTTAAATGAGTATTGGCTGGAATGGTCACTGTATACTACATTTGAATTTTGGTTTATGGTTGTATTATTCATCGCTCCATTAGTCTTTGTGCTCATCAAAATTGATAAAAATAAGATCTTTTTAATTGGATTTTATGGATATAGTATCCATATGACGGTTGGATATATAGATATGTTTGGCCGGAATCTTGGTTTTTGGAATTTTCCTTTCCCATTAATTCCGGGATTACCCGGATTGGTATTGGATTCGAGTATCGTGCCTGTCGTCTTTATGATGGTGTATCAATGGACGTTAAATCGAAATAAAAATTTTTATCTTTATTCTTTTCTTACTGCTGCCTTTTTTGCATTCATATTTAAGCCACTTATGGAAGCGATCGGTGTGTTGAAATTGTATGGAAAGGTAAACTATATTCACTTGTTGTTCGTCTATGTTGCTACATTTCTGGTATCACGATTTTTAACGAATCTATTTTTATGGCTGCAAAAAAAATATTCAATGCGTGTTGTTGATTGAACACAAGTGCGATTTTTTGTATATTGATTCACTATCGGCGCTTGATTACGGAATAAGAAAGGACATTACATATAAAATATGTAATGTCCTTTAACTTATCTACCTTTTCTTAATTGATCACTTGGTAAGCTAGCGAATTCCTTTGTTTCCCACGAATAACTATAAATGAGTTTTATTTACTAGGATTTCCTGCATCTGCTGGTTTTCCTTGTTGCCCCGCATGAGCAGGCTTCCCTGTTTGCCCCGCATGGTCAGGCTTTCCAACTGCTTTTCCTTGATTGTAGGAAAGACCAAATCCATATTCGTATTTATCCCCAGACTTATTCACATAAGAATAATCAGCGTATTCTTCTGGTGCGAAGCTAGGAACGTCGCCGACTTCATTTTCAACAGCTTCTTCATTCGCAGGGATTGCAAATGGAAGTGTTCCGATCGGGTTGAATTTACCGCGAATCACATCGATGATCGCTTCTGGTTTTGTTCCGTATGTTGCTAAAACAGCGGCAGCATTTGGTTCAATTTGGTCGATTAACCATGGGCTGATAAAGTTAACGGCTGTAATGGTTGGAACGGCTTTTTGAATTTCAACAATACGATCAACATTGGCAATGCCTGTTTCTGGACCAATGGTAATGCGTGGATCATTATCCCAGTTCGATTGCGCCGGTTTCACCCAAACAAAGGCATGTGTCGCTTCGTCGAGTGAGTCAACGATTTCAATTTGGCTATCATGCTGTTTAATTTGCTCTTTCAGACCTTCGCTTTGTGCTTCAGCATCTCCGCCTGTAAACAGTTCAACATATAGTTTTACCTTATCAATTGTTGCATCTTTCAATGGTAAAATATTTTTATCATTGCGTAATAACACAATCGATTTAAGATGGGCTTCGTCTGCTAATACTTGTGATTCTTGATTTGCAACGACTTCAAGCGCCTCTTCTGGATCGACATATGGATCCTCAAATAGGCCTAAATTCATCATCTCTGTGAGCAATAAAGTGACAGACCTGTCCACTACTTTTTCTGAAAGTAAGCCACTATTAACAGCATCGATGATCGGCTGCGGATTCGATGATCCGGAAATGATATCGGTACCTGCATTAATTGCCTTCGCTACTTTTTCAGCATCTGATAAATGTTCTGCACCCCAAGCATTTCTTCCGACCGCTCCTGTATCAGAGTTCACATATCCTTTAAATCCAAGGTCGTTACGTAAGAAATCTAAAATCCCTTTATTTAATGTAAAACCAACTTCTTCAAATTGCTGGTCTTCACTATACCATGGCAACCCTTGATCAGCACTTTCATTGCTCGGGTAGGCGTAATACGGCATGACAGAAGCAACCCCAGCTTTAATCGCTGCCTCAAAAGGAGGGATATGGTACTTAAGTAAGCTTCCTTCTGTTGGATAAGGATTGAACTGACCTTCTGGGAAGTGAGGGTCTAACCCTTTATCACGTGCTCCGCCGCCAGGGAAGTGCTTTACTGTAATGGAAACGCTGTCTTCTCCAAGCTCTTCACCTTGGAAACCAGTGATAACATTGTAAATCATCTCTGACGCAAGTTCAGGATCCTCACCAAATGTATCTTCAATTCTTGCCCAAAGTGGGTCTGTCGCAATATCAGCCGTATAGCCGTATACTTTGCGAATTCCAGCAGCTCTCCATTCCTCAGCTGCGATTTGACCGAATTCCTTCACAGCCTCAGCGTCGCGTGCTGCAGCAAAACCGAGTGGTCCTGGCCAAAATGTATGAAGTCCTGATCCTTCACTATTATTCGTGTAATCTGTTGAAGCATGGTTACGTGGGTTCGAAGTGACAACGACTGGAATCCCTAATCTTGACTGCTCAGCGATTGCTTGCAGTTGGTTCGTGTATTTTGCGATAACATCCATTGTTGGCGTTTGGCGGAAAATCACGTAGCGCATTTTATTGGCAACAAGCAATCGATCATCATCTTTCACATATTTGCCGTCTTCTGGATCAGCAAGTGGCGTATGTGTGTTAATCAACATTAAACCGGCTTTTTCAGCAAGTGTCATTTTAGAAACTAGATCAGCTACCCGTTGTTCAACTGGTAATCTCCAATCCTCGTAAACATCGAGAACTCTGTTGCCATTTGCATCACGGAAATGCTTTCCATTGATTGTAATAACCCCTTTTTTAGCTGCTTCAATTTCGGGCTGGCCAGTATCCGGGTTCGCAGGGATTCGGTAGGTAATTGTGTCTGCCCCTGAGCCTCCTGGAGTACCCGTCGATGGATCAACATATCCTAAATCTTCATTACTGTTCGCACTAACTTGTGGTGCCATCACTGGAACTAGTAGCGAGAAGGCAAGGGTGCTTGTTAACAATGTTTTTTTTAGTTTTGAACTTCTCTTTCTAATTCTTGAAGATATTGATGCCATTTTTTTCTTCCCCCTCTAATATGAAATACTCTTTAAAACGGTTTGAGATGTGAGCCTAAATTCAGCTAATCTATGAAGCGCTTTCATTGTTTGCCCAAATAAAAAGCTGAAAAACTACACCCCTTATACATGTTCAATACAATAACTATAAGTTATTTATTAGGTTACCAAACAAACTTATAAGGAGATTTTAACACTTTAAAACGCTTTCAACACGGGAATATTCTCACATTTTAAAATTATTTAAAAATAGGGAAAAAGACTCAAGATTTTTGCTTGGCAGTCCATCGGTTGGTTATAAAATACCAAGTTTCATGAACAAAAGTGGTGGTTTGAAGGATTTGGTTTTTCAGGCATTTTGGAGGGGGTGGGGTATTTTTAGTTGCAAGGGGGGACATTGAATTTGGCCGCTCATTCGATTTGTTGTTTTTAAGATTCACTGCTTGGTAGGTAAACTTTTTCACAAATCAGCTGAAGCTGCAGGATTGAAAGTGATTGAAGCCCGGTTCATGAAAAAAAGGTCAGTCCCTGAAACCAGTAAAAGAGAGGGCTGACCATTCGTAACGAGTACCGTTACCTATCGCAAAATAACTGAATCTTGATTTCCATGCGTCTAAAAAATAAACGGAAAAACTCCCGCTAAACTGGGAAATACTCATATTTCCTTGAAAATAAGGGGAGTTTTTCCGTCTATATGATCAAAATCTTTAAATTTTCGATTAAGTCCATATAATTGTGTAAAAAGAAAAGGGTTCATTTTTATCCCTCTTGGAAACAATGTTTTCAACCACGATAAACAATGAAAAGAGGAATAAGAATGACCCAATTACAGTTTAACCTAGATTTGGAACTTTTAAAAGAATCCGTGATGAGTTCAAACTTAGATACAGTAGTTAAATCCGCCATTATTCTTGTCATGAATGAGTATATGGAGAAAGAAAGAGATGATTATCTAAAGGCTGATGCTTATGAACGCTCTGCGGAGCGTCGTGATTATCGGAATGGCTACTATGAGCGTGAATTAACGATGAGTATCGGTAAAATCAAACTTAAAGTTCCTAGAACTCGGAATGGTGAATTTTCAACTTCCATTTTTGAAAAATATGCACGATGTGATCAGGCATTAGTTCTTTCCATGTTGGAGATGGTAATCAATGGTGTATCTACACGAAAAGTAACACATATTGTGGAACAACTATGTGGTGAAGATTTCTCTAAATCATTTGTTTCTTCTCTTACTCAGAAACTTGATCCTATTGTTAATGATTGGGCAAAAAGGCCCTTGAATCTAATATATTATCCTTTCGTTTTTGTAGATGCCATGTATATTAAAGTGCGTGAACATCACCGTGTCGTTTCAAAAGCTGTTTATATTGCGACTGCAATTACAGAGAATAAAAAAAGGGTAATACTTGGATTAAGTGTAGATCACGCTGAAAGCTTTGAGAGCTGGAGTCGCTTTTTCCAACAACTTAAGTCACGTGGCCTACAATCCCCGAAACTAGTCATCTCTGATGCTCATAAAGGGCTCCAGAAAGCGATTCAACGGGAATTTATTGGGACAAGTTGGCAAAGGTGCAATGTACATTTTAAACGAAATATCATAGCGAAGCTTCCTAAAAAAGACTCAGGCGAAATTCGTATGATGATTAAGCGAACTTTTGAAGCTGTCACTATTGAGGATATGAGAAAGTTTAAAGATGAATTGATGAGCCAGTTTGGAGATAATCCTAAATACGAAGCTGCACTTAATATATTAGATGAAGGGTTCGAAGATACCATTCAATACATGGAGCATCCAGAGGATGTTCGTTGCCATATTCGTAGTACTAATTCACTGGAGCGTTTAAACCAAGAAGTACGTAGAAGAGAAAAAGTAATCCGTATTTTTCCTAATACTCAATCTGCTTTCCGTTTAATTGGGGCTGTTTTAATGCAGTATCAAGATACCGTATATTCGAAACAAAAATCTCTTAAAAAGTAGCTATGTTTAATTTTTAAGGCAACTTCCATTTTTGGATTATTCCATACCCAGTCAAGGCTATCAAAGGAAAACCCGCCTTTGACACCCTTGACTGGGTATGGAGCATAAAACCCATGGAAGTTTCGCTCGAAAAATGTAAAGGGTGGTTGTGTCGTTTAACCCAAAGTAATTACATTTAACTGATATTAATTGAAAACATTGTTTTGTATTTTACACAATATTGAGGACTTGACTAAATTTTCTCTTTTTTAGAGCGGTTAACGGGAATATCTCGGCTTATTTCCGCTACTTAAGCTTCCCCTATCTACAATAGCAGGAAATTCTCCGCTTATTCATTCTCAAACCTACACAAAAATCGATACGGAGAAGGCGAAAGTGGTTTTTAGTATAATTCGCAATTAAGCAAAGCAAAATAGCAAGGGTATAAACCCATGCTATTTCTAATGTTTTTTTAATCTCTCCAGCCTTACAAATAGCCCTACATTTTCCTGCGCAAATTGGCGTTTTGCGATAGGAAACGGAACCCGTTAGACCATTCGCTAACTATTATTTGTTAACAGTCGAATTTGAAACTAAAGAAAAGCCATTATAGCCATTGGCAGCGACTTCATTGCACTTCTCCCTATACGCCATCAAACCACCTATATAAATGAGAAAACCACGTGGCTTGGCTTCGATATTCATCCCTGTGTACCAGGACGGTGTTTTAGGGAACAGTGTTTGGTTTGCCACTTCTTGACAATGTTTATTCCAAGCTTCTTCAGCTTCCACTTCTGGTTCGATGGTTTCAATATCGTGGTCACGAAGATACTTCACACAATCTGAAATCCATTCAACATGTTGTTCGATAGCGGATGGCATGTTTACCAACACAGATGGACTTTCTGGACCAGTAATCATAAACAGATTTGGAAAACCGGCTGTTGCAATACCAAGATTTGTCCTGACTTTCGCTCCATTTTGCCATTTTTCTTTAAGGGAGATTCCAGCTTTTCCACGAATATCAATTTTTAATAATGGTCCTGTCATCGCGTCATAACCAGTCGCAAATACAATCATATCTAACTCGTATTCTTTTTCCGCCGTCCTTATTCCTTTAGGAGTGATCTCAACAATCGGGGTTTCTTTCACGTCTACTAAACTCACATTTTCGCGATTGTATGTTTCAAAATAATAAGAATCCATCACCGGCCGTTTCGTAAGGAAATAATATGATGGCATAAGTTTCTTCGCTACTTCCGGGTCTTTAACGATTTCTTTTATCTTCGTCCGAATAAATTCACATGCTGTTTCGTTAGACTGCTCGTTAGTCGATAAATCCGCAAATGAGAATTGGAAAGCTAACCCGCCGCTTTCCCAAGCCTGTTCATAAATTTTTTTTCGTTCTTCCGGAGGAAGCTTGATTGCCGATTCAGCAGTATGCAGGACTCCAAGTCCGCTCGGAGTAGTCCGCATCAGCCGCTTAATTTCGCTGAAATTTTCTTTCGTCTTTTTAATGAATTCAGGATCATGTTTGTAGTTATTTGCTGGATTGCTATATTGTGGTGTTCGTTGAAAAACGGTGAGATAGTCTGCTTCTTTTGCAATAACTGGGATCGCTTGAATTCCACTAGAGCCAGTACCGATAATCCCGACACGTTTTCCTTTGAACTGGACTTCTTCATGCGGCCATTTGCCTGTATGGTACCACTCGCCTTTAAATTTTTCGATTCCTTTGAAATTTGGAACATTGGCAGCAGACAGGCAACCAACAGCTGTAATCAAATAGTTAGCGGTGATGTTCGTGCCATTATTTAGATGAATTTCCCATTTATTGTTTCTCTCATTATAATGAGCAGATTGTACGTGTGTGTTAAATTGGATATCGCGACGAAGATCTAATCTATCAGCAACGAAGTTAATATAACGGAGGATTTCTGGCTGCTCGGCAAACTTGGAAGTCCATGTCCATTCTTTATACAATTCCTCAGAGAACGTGAAGTTATAATAAATACTCTCAGAGTCGCAGCGTGCTCCTGGATAACGATTCCAATACCAAACTCCGCCTACGTCTTCGGCTGCTTCATAGACGCGCGTCGAAAACCCTTCTTCACGAAGACGATGAAGCATATATAGCCCCGAGAGCCCGGCGCCAATTACAACGGCATCAAAACTTTGAACAGATTTGTTTGTTTCCATTTGAGAATGCAAAGTCATCTTTTTCCTCCCTTTTTTCCCTATCTATCAAACTTTATTTTAAAAATTAGGATTAGACTTCGTTTTTACGGTGGATAATACCCTCTGAATTGGAGAGTTCAATATATTCAAAGAATGAAAGTATTGAACTCATTAATCGATTTATTTTCCACTTATGTCTGACTTTTTACGCGATTAGGATGCAGAGCTTGTTCAAGGGCACTCAATCGGAGATTTAACGCTTTCTGACTTACCTTTGCCATAGGATTAGCTACTTCAAATCCATGAAAAGCCCCAGGGTATACATGAAATTCCACGGAGACATCTGCTTGCATTAAGCCCTTGGCATAATCGATATCTTCATCGCGAAAATTCTCGAGCGCACCTACCTCTATGTAAGTTGGAGGTAGATTAGAAAGATCATTTGCTCGTGCAGGAGCGGCATAAGGAGACACATTGTCACTGCCTACTTGGTCACCAAGATAGGCCAGCCATCCGAGCTCATTCAACTCTTTTGACCATCCCGGCCAATTCCCGGTAAACTGTTGGCTGGAAGGGGTTATATTTCGATCATCTAACATTGGATAAATCAAATATTGAAAAGAGACTTTCGGTCCATTTCGATCACGGGCCAACAAAATTGTTGCCGCAGCAAGACCGCCGCCTGCACTTTCACCTCCAACGACAATCCGATCAGGATCAATTCGCAGCTCACTTGCATGCTCGGCTGCCCATTTAAGTCCTGCATAACAATCTTCAACTGGGGCAGGGAATGGATGCTCAGGGGCCAGTCGATAATCGACGGAAATAACGACTGTATTTAATTTTTCGGCAAATAACTCCATTTTCAATTGTTCTTCATCAATGCCACCTAAAATCAAGCCACCGCCGTGGATATGATAAAAACATGGCAGTGTTCCAGATTGATCGGTTGGTCGGTAAATTTTGACTCGTACATCAGGATCTCCTTCTGGACCAGGAATCCTTCTTTCTTCGCAGATAATATTCGGATTTTGTACGCCATTTGTAGCCATACCTGCTAGAGCACTAGCCAATGCTTTCCGCATAACAGGGATATCCTCCAGTGTGAGTGAAGCCTTGTCGATCTCTCCAAAAATGGCTTGCATCGGCTCAACGGCAGGCGCCAGTTCAGGATCTAAATTTTTGTGAATCATTCAATCATTCCTTTCATTCTTGTCTAATATATTCCATCTTTGTCACATACAATGATGTAAAAATATATTTGCCTAAATTAACACTAACAATTTTATTTTTAATAGTCAATAAAATTTCTGAATATTAAAAATATTCTTGAAATAAACCTCACAATCTTTTAAAATGAAAATTGATTGTTCTAAGTTGAGCCCTATTAACTTAGTTTTCCATTTTTACATAAAGCATCGCGTTAATATTGACGAAGTTAGAACAATTAATAGTTTTGATGGGAGCTGAGCATTTATGAAATTTGGTTTTTTTGCCATGCCAGAACACTACCCTTGGGAAAACTGGACTCTTTCTTTTGACCGTGATATTGACCGGATTGTTTATGCTGAAAAAATGGGATTTGATGAATTTTGGATTGGGGAACACCATACGGGAGATTATGAAAATGTTCCAGTTCCTGAGTACATGATCGCAAAGGCTTCTGCGTTAACTCACCGAATCAGGTTGGGTACAGGTGTAGTCAGCATGCCAATTCATGATCCGTTTCAAGTTGCGGAAAGATTAGCGTTTTTAGACCAATTAACCCATGGTCGTTTAATCGCAGGAATAGGGGCAATTGGGATGCCAGCTGATGGTGTGTTATATGAGGTCGACCCGAAGGAAACAAGGGGGCGAATGAGAGAAGGTATTGAGGTTTTAGAAAAATACTGGAATAACGAAGAACCTATCAGCCATGAAGGTTTATTTTATAAGTACAATGAACGTTCAATCCAAGTGCGGCCATATCAGGAAAAACTGCCAATTGCCGTTGCAGGGGTTACATCGGTAAATAGTTACCAATTAGCAGGTGAAAGAGGGTATTATCCAATAAGTATTTTTCATACAGCTGTTCACGCTGAAGGGGAAAAAACAATTCCTAGCTTGAAAGATCAGGCAGCTGCACTTGATCAAGGAGCGATTAATGCAGGGCGTGACCCTAAAGAGGTAAGAAAAGAATGGCGAATCATTCGGGAGGTATATGTTGCAGAAAGTAGAGAACAAGCGATTGAAGATATACGTCAAGGCGTTCGTGATTCATATGATTATTTATTAGACGCAGGATTTGCTGCCTATATGAAAACAAATGACTTTCTGAAGGATGAAGATGTCACCATGGAGTACATGATGGAAGCGATGCCATGGATCATCGGAAGTCCTGAGGATTGTATTGAACAAATTAAAAGAATAGAAAAAGAAACAGGTGGATTCGGCTATCTATTTATTAACAACCGAGATTGGGGTACAGACGACAAATGGTACCGTTCAATTGAATTGTTTGCAAGAAAGGTCATGCCTGCATTTAAAAATACTGGTGTAAGAAAGGCATCGCAAAGAAGAAGAAGTGTGAACGCCTAGTCTTTCTTTTTACTCGTTCTAGAAAAATCTTAGGGGGCAAAGTTATATGAAAGCAGGCTTAATCTATGGGAAAAAAGATTTGAGAATTGAAGAAATGGAAGTTCCAAAGGTGACAAGCGGAAAAGTTAAAATCCAAATCGCACATGCAGGTATTTGCGGAAGCGATCTCCATATTTATCATGAAGGGGTGATGCTAACAGATGAAGCTCACCCGCTTACACAGAAAAAGCCGCCGATTGTTCTTGGGCATGAATTTTCAGGTACTGTAGTAGAAGTAGGAGAAGGGGTTCAGAATGTATCGCTAGGTGATCAAGTAGCAGTAGAACCTTTCGTTTATTGTGGTATATGTGAATTTTGTAAAAAAGGCAATTATAACTACTGTGAACAATTTGGGTGTTTAGGGGTAAATGGGGATGGCGGATTTGCCGAGTTTTGTGTAACTGATGCTCACTTACTTCATAAATTGCCAAAAAATGTGACGTTAAGAGAAGGAGCCATTATTGAACCCGCGGCTGTCGCTGTACATGCGGTTAGACAAAGCGGCCTGAAAATTGGGGAAACAGCTGCAATTTTTGGCGCTGGCCCGATTGGACTTCTAACTTTGCTCGCTGCAAAAGCGGCTGGCGTTTCAGAAACTTTTGTCATCGACATCTCCCAGGAGCGATTAAATAAAGCGAAAGAATTAGGTGCAACTTATACGATTAATGGAATGAACGAAGATGTGATTCAAAAAATCATATCCGTCACTCAAAAAGGAGTAGATGTAGCCTTTGAGGCAGCCGGTGTTGAGAAAACCTTTAGTCAGGCGATTACAAGCGTTAAATCCGGCGGTACCATTTCCGTCATCGCAATTTATGAACATGAGATTTCCTTTAATCCTAATATTTTATTTGAAAAGGAAGCAAAGTTATATTTTAGCCGCGGCTACGCCAATGAATTTCCAGAAGTGATTCAATTAATAGCAAAAGGATTAATGGATGTTAAACAAGTCATAACAAAAGAAATTGATTTAGAGCATCTAGTTCAGGATGGTTTGGAATTATTAGTAAAAGATAAGAGCCAATCAAAAATCCTCGTCCAACTGAGCTGATTTTAGTGTTTTTAAGACTCCCATTTACTTAAAGTATGTAATAAATCGCAAATTAAGGAGAAGCTGCCGTTAGTATGTGGTAGTTTCTCCTTTTAATTTTTTAAATTAGGATCTAGGGATGGTCTTTCCATCGCAAATTACAAAATTTAGGTGCAAAAAAAGAAAGAGGCAAAAACTTCATGTTTGTGCTTTTCTCCCTTTTTGATGATCTTATTCGATTCCCATAGATTTTTGTTGGCTTTCTCCTGTATACCAATCAAATTCAATCTCGAAGGAGTGTTTGTCCCCTCTTTGCGTGTACTTATATTCCACTTTTACTTGGGATGCAGGCTGAACAAGAATTTGTTCTTCGCCTTGGACAAAGGTGAATTGACCTTCCGTTTTTAATTTCTCGGCAATTTTTTCAAGCATCGTGGCAAATTCAACTGTCGACTGTTGTTCTTTATGCTTCAACAATACCTCTGTGACGGGCTTGTTTCTTTCCTCCATGCTGATCCCTCCTTGTCTTTCTTTCATTGTAAAACAAATTTGTGGCTAAGATTCGTTTAAATTGATACAAAATTGGTAATATTCAACGAAGTAGACGATTGGATGATTGATTTTTATTTTTAACAGAAACCTTATTTTTATAACCTTCTAGTGTTTTTGACAAATCTATGGCTTCACAAAGATGTAAAATTTGGTGGTCACCACGCACAAAAATGGCGGGGGGAATTTGTATGGTGGGACCATATTAAAGGCGTGCAATATCATTTAAAATTAAGTTGTATGTGAAGTTAATCACATAATTTAAAAAAGGTCGAAAAATATTTTCATACTGTGTTCGCTTCTGAAACGAGAGTGACTGGTGAAATTTTAAGATGTGAGGTGAACGGAGTGCAAAAAGAATTAGAGAATCTTCAATTGGAGATGAATGTACGGAAAGCGCAATATGAACTTCTGCAATTGATTTTTAGTCACCCCCTTTCAGTCGAAGTCTTTCAATCATTGAAAGAACAAGAGCTTAATGGAAACGAATATTTATTTGCTTTTTCGAAAGAACTAGGCGTACGTGAGTTAAGTGAAGTTGCAGCGTTTGAAAGGGAGCAGTTTATGCAGTTATTCGTTGGCCCGGGAGTGATTCCAGCTCCACCATGGGAGTCGGTTTATCGCTCGAGAGAGAGACTTCTTTTTGGCGAACAGACGTTAAAATTGAGAGAAAAGCTGCGATCATTCGATCTTCATTTTGAAGGAGATGGTCATGAACCGGAAGATCATATCGCAACGGAATTAGAATTTATGGGTTATTTAATTCAAACGACAATCAATGCGATAATCAGCCAAGACGAAGAACAATTCCTTAAAGCAATACAAACTCAATTTTCTCTTCTAGAGGAACATTTGCTTAAATGGGTTCCCCCTTTTGTAGAAGATATTCTTTCTTCGACACCAAGTTCGCTTTATAAGGGTTCTGCATTATTTTTACAGGATTTGATTCATGAAGACTATCAATATATGAATCAACTAAAGGAGGTATTGGATTATGAACTTGTTTAAAAAAATGGCTGAACATAAGATGCCACGTAGAAAATTCTTGAAATGGTCTGGTGCAATAAGTGCTCCGCTCGCGTTCGGTGGGGTTGTGGCCACGAATAAATTAACAGAGAAAGTTCGTGCCGCTGAAACAGGAGAAGAGATGGTTATTCCTACTTGTGGGACGACAAACTGTGGCGGACGCTGTTTAGTAAAAGCACATGTAAAAGATGGGACGATAGTTCGCATCTCTACAGATGATGCAAAAGAAGACACGCTAACATGTCCACAAATTCGCGCTTGTATACGTGGGCGAAGCTATCGAAAGTTTGTTTATAATCCGGACCGCTTAAAATATCCAATGAAACGGGTTGGCAAACGCGGCGAAGGCAAGTTCGAACGCATCACTTGGGAAGAAGCGATCGATACCATTTATAACGAAACGGAACGTATTTCAAATCAATACGGGCGTGGAGCGGTTTATAGCAACTACGGCTCAGGAAACTGGGGAGGAATTGTTAGCGGACGAGTGATGTTTAATAAACTATTCGGAGCGACAGGCGGGTATTTAGGCTATTACAACACTTATAGTACCGCGCAAACGTCCAATGCGACTCCTTTCACTTATGGTACAACCGCTACGGGAAGTAGTTTGGATAACTGGTCTCATTCGCAATTGATTATTTTATGGGGGTTTAATCCTGCCGAAACGATTTTTGGAACGCCAACGAATTTTTATTTACAAAAAGCAAAAGAGGCTGGAGCGAAAATTTACGTTGTCGATCCAAGGCAATCAGATTCAGCTGTCGCCTTAGCCGACGAGTGGTTCCCGATTCGTCCAACGACAGACAATGCGTTAATGGCGGCGATGATGCATGTCATCATTACTGAAAATTTACATGATCAAGAGTTTCTGAATAAATATTGCCTTGGACATGATGAAGAGCATATGCCTGAAGGAATTCCTGAAGGAGAATCGCTTCAAAGCTATATCCTCGGCGAAAAAGACGGCACACCAAAAACCCCTGAATGGGCAGAAGGAATTTGTGGATTACCAGCAAATAAAATTCGCCAGTTGGCCCGTGATTATGCTACAGCAAAGCCAGCAGCATTGATTCAAGGGTGGGGCCCACAACGTCATATGAACGGTGAGCAAATTGTTCGTGGCAGCACCGTTTTAGCGTCATTGACTGGAAATGTCGGCATTAAAGGTGGCTGGGCTTCTGGAGCTGGTTATTTTGGTCGTACTGGTGTTGCCGCTGTTCCAAATGTGCCGAACCCTTTAAACATATCAATCCCTTGCTTCCTCTTTACGGATGCAATTACCCGCGGCAAAGAAATGGGTCCAGAAGATGGTGTAAGAGGGTTGGAAGAAGGACAAACCTTGCCAGCGAATATTAAATTGATTTTTAATATGGCGAGCAATGCGTTAGTTAACCAACATGGTGATATCAATAAAACGAAAGAAATTCTTGCAGATGAAAGTCTTGTCGAATTTATTGTTGTCAGTGATATTTTCATGACGCCATCAGCCAAATTTGCCGATATTTTATTGCCATCGAATACGTTCTTTGAGCGCTATGATATTGGATTGCCATGGACGTACGGCGATTACGCAATCCTGTCTCAAAAAGTAATCGATAGCATATATGAAACCAAGTCGGATTATGAGTGGTTAACGATGCTCGCGAAAAAAATGGGTGTGGAACAAGAGTTGACCGAAGGAAAAACAGAGGAAGAATGGGCAAGATGGGTGATTGAAGAAACACGCAAGCAAGATCCAAGCTTCTCTACTTGGGAAGAAATGAAGAAAAAAGGGATTCATAAATGGGATTTTAAAGAGCCAACGGTTGGATTTGAGGCACAAATTAAAGACCCTGAAAATAATCCATTCTCGACTCCGTCAGGGAAAATCGAAATCTTTTCAAAAGCGCTTTGGGATATGAATAAACACGAAGATATTCCAGCGATTCCAAAGCATATTGCCGTAGCTGAAGGACCTGAAAGTAACTTATTGGAGAAATTTCCACTGCAGTTAATTGGCTGGCATTATAAGCGCCGTTGTCACTCTATGCATGATAACAACCCTTGGATGGAAGAGGCAGGAAGGCAAGAAATGTGGATGAACCCAATGGATGCAGCGAAGCGAAATATTAAGACGGATGACTTGGTAAAGGTTTATAACGATAGAGGAATTGTTCATATTCCAGTAACTGTAACAAATCGGATTATTCCAGGAACGGTTGCGATCCCGCAAGGGGCTTGGCATACAGCTGATAAAGATGGAATCGATATTCGCGGGTCCATTAACACATTAACGACTCAAGAACCTTCACCTTTGGCAAAAGGAAACCCGCAACATACGAATCTAGTTGAAGTAGAAAAGGTTTAAAGGAGGGGATTATAAATGACACAATTAGGATTTTATATCGACCAGTCTCGCTGTATCGGTTGTAAAACATGCGTGATTGCATGTAAGGATAAAAACGATAATGAAATAGGCGTTAATTTTAGACGTGTGTATCCATATGAAAGTGGATCGTTTACACAAAATGCCAATGGAACTTTTGTTCAAAATGTCCAATCATACTTCCTTTCCATTTCCTGTAATCATTGCGACAACCCTACCTGTGTACAAGGTTGTCCAACTGGAGCAATGTTTAAGCGAAATGAAGATGGCGTAGTCGTGATTGATCAAGACAAATGTGCAGGTTGTCGCTATTGTGAATGGAACTGCCCATATGGTGCACCTCAATATAATAAAGAATTAGGCAAGATGACGAAATGCAACTTATGTGTAGATTTGTTGGATAAAGGGGAGCGCCCAGCGTGTGAAGGCTCTTGTCCGGTGCGGGCAATTGAGGTTGGCCCAATTGAAGAGCTTCGCGCAAAATATGGTCATACGGATCAAGTAAAAGGAATGCCAAACTCTTCAATAACGAATCCAAATATAGTCATTACTCCACATAAATTTGCAAATTAAGGAGGGATTTACATGCATGAATGGTCGTTATTAATCTTTACTGTTGCCATCCCAGCAGCAGTCGGTGGGATTCTGTTCTTATGGTTTATGAACCGGATTTTAGCGAAAACGGGAACGGAAATGAAGCTGCCCCTAATCGTTATCGCCATCGTTTCCGTTGTAGGTTTAATCGGATCGTTCTTCCACTTAGGCAGTCCGATGAGCGCATTTAACACACTTAGAGGATTTGGTCGCTCATGGATGAGCAATGAAATCGTATTTGTAGGTATCTTTATTGGTTTAGCTTGTATTCTAGCTTTACTTGCAGTCTTAAACAAAAAGGTAAGTCCGACGTTGATGCTCATTACTGGAATGGTTGGTCTCGCTGCAATCTTCTCGATGGCCCAAACGTATGCGGTTACCCGTGTTAACGGCTGGGATCATCTTAATACGTACGTCGTGTTCTTTGGTACTGTACTTGCCCTTGGTCCTGTTCTTGGCGCAAGTCTTATTCTCCCATCTTTTAAAGGGAAAGAAGTCAAGGAAATTGTTAAATGGGCCTTTAGTTTTGGGGTATTAGGTGTGATGATCCAAGTAATTGGATCGGCTATGTTTGCCGCATACACGCCAGAAATCCAAATGATCACAGGTGAAACAGCGGCTGCAAAGCTTGCTCCATACTCAGGTATGATTGGGGTTCGCTGGGTGATTGAAATCGCAGGATTAGCCGTTCTTGGTTACTTATCTTTAAGCAACAAACCGAAAGTGAATTTTTCATTAGTTTATGCCGCATTAGCCGTGTTTGTCATTGCAGAAGGCATGAGCAGATACGTGTTCTACGTATTGGGAGCGTAAAATCTATTAAGAGCAACTCATTTTTGGTGAGTTGCTCTTTTAGATAATAGGCGAGAACCCTCGTGACTTCAGTCATGAGATGAATCGCCTTCGGATACGGTCTAGTGCTCGAAAATCGCGAGATTTTGTACTAGATTAAGTATCCGACATGTCAGCTAATCTTTTTGTATCCCACATTATACATGCTATAATATAACTAGAAATTGTTCTTTGAAAACTGAACATATAGGGTTGATGCAGGAAAAGCTCTGCATCGTAAAATGTTCAAGCAACACGAACAAAAAACCGTTACATGTAGCGATAGCCAAGCGCATGTGATTATCAATACGGGGTTCGCTTGGTTCCTCGTCAAACAGTCCACCTCTTAAATAAGGTGATTGAATCGGTATGCCAACGGGCGTATATTGGGCTGTTGATACCAGAAGGCGATTTTTGCCTTCACAAGCTCGTGACTTCAGTCATGAGTTGTTGACGTTTAAAAAGGATTAGTGCTTAATCATAGACCTAGTTATTCAGCTTCATGATATTACTAGTATTGGGATGGATCATAATGCTAGTAACCAATTTTTTATTCAGAGTAGTGGGGATATATTCTTGTGAAAGTAGGCTTAGAACCAAGTAAAAGCCCTGTTTAATCCAAGTACTAAGATTATTTTAGGTAATTTAACCTTCTGATAATGGCTACGAATAGTTTTTGTTTTAATATTTTTTTACATCTAATTTACATGGGCTAATCCAAATTTTCACATTTATGAGTTAGTGTATAGGTAGTGGGGATAGCATGTGTGGCTATCATGGTATTCGGCGTAGGAGGAGCCGGTACTTTTATTTTTGTGAAAGGCATTTCTCGATAAAAAGCTTAGCGAACATGGGGTAAAATAGTCTCGTGATATTACTAGTACTCGGATAATAATAGCTTTTTTGAAAGATAATGCTGGTAATCGACTTTTTAATCCGAGTAGTAGGTATATATATTCTTAGTAGTAGGATTATAGCCTATTAAAATAGCTTTTTAATCCAAGTACTAAGATTATTTTTGTGACATTATCGTCTTTATGACGAGTACTAGCATTATTTTTACGAGTTTAATGCTAGTACTCGAATTAAAAATCTGCTAAAAACTCGTTTTATCCAAGTACTCGGAATAAACCAGCAGCTAAAACGAGCATAATGCGAGTACTTGGATAAACCGTCAAGCTAAGTGAACTTAATGCGAGTACTCGGAATAAAACCGTCAAGAAAAGTGAACTTAATCCAAGCGTTCGAAATAAAAATCACCAATACACTCGCTTCACACAAAAAAGTGCACGTGGTTCATCCACGTGCACTTTTGGATTATAGTAAGAAGGTCGTGTAAGCTTGCCCTTTCCGGGATATTAAGATGCCGCTCGATTCCAATCAGATATATCTTCCTCAAGTGGAAGCTGGTTGGCGCGATTTTTCTTCGCTGCTCGGAAGAAAAGGGCAATCAGTACGGCCGCACCAATGACACCGCCTATCCATGAAGCAGTCATTGGAAGTCTAAATCCAATCTGAGCATTTAAAATATAGGTAATGACCATCACGAGCATAAATGCGCCAGGGATTAATGGGATAAAGTAATTCTTTTTCGCAATATATAGATACATCGCACCAACAAACAGAGCAATTACCGCTGTTGCTTGGTTCGCCCAGCTAAAATATCTCCAAAGAAGATTAAAGTCGATTTGTGTTAACACAACAGAGATAGCGAAAAGTGGAATCGCAATCCAAAGACGGCTGCCAATCTTCTTTTGTGCAACATTTAAATACTCAGCAATAATCATCCGGGCACTACGGAAGGCTGTATCTCCAGATGTAATTGGGAGAACGACAACCCCAAGAATTGCAAGTGTTCCACCGACTGCTCCAAGCATTGCGACGGATACTTCGCTGACAACGGCTCCAGGACCGCCAGCTGCTAGCACTTCATTTAAACCACCATAGCCGTTGAACAAGCTCATTGCGGCAGCTGCCCAAATCATTGCGATAATTCCTTCTGCAATCATCATGCCATAGAAAATTTTCCGACCTTGTTTTTCCTTTTGGGTCGTACGTGAAATAATTGGCGTTTGGGTCGCGTGAAACCCTGACAGTGCTCCACAAGTAATCGTAAAGAAAATCAGTGGGAATATTGGTAAGTTATTAGGATGGAAATTGGTAAGTGACAACTCCGGAATTGGTGCCCCAGTGACAACTAAACCAATCCCAACCCCAAAAGCACTTATTAACAGCAGGGCCCCAAAATATGGATACAAACGTCCGATGATTTTATCAACTGGTAGTAAAGTAGCTAAAATATAATAAAAGAAGATTGCGGCGATAATAACACCAAGGGCGATTTTTCCATCGATTAATACATGAAGCAAGCTAGCTGGTGTTGACACGAACACGGTCCCAACTAATAACAGCAACAGCACCGCAAAAGCATTGACGACATGCTTCATAATTTTCCCTAAAAATTTACTTGCAAGCTCTGGTAAATGAGCTCCTTTGTTGCGGATCGAAATCATCCCTGTCAAATAGTCATGGACAGCTCCGGCAAAAATACAACCAATCACAATCCAAATAAAAGCGACAGGTCCATAAAGCGCTCCCATAATTGGTCCGAAAATCGGCCCGGTACCTGCGATATTTAAAAGCTGAATCAATGAGTTTCGCGGTGTACTCATTGGGATATAGTCAACCCCGTCGCTATTCACATACGCTGGGGTTGCACGTTCTTCTTTTACCCCAAAAACTTTTTCAATAAATTTTCCATAAGTGAAATAACCGATGATCAGTAAGACAATCCCAGCTAAGAATGTATACATCCATTTCTCCCCCTCTGTATAAAACTCATGGATAAAGCGTTTTCATTTTGTTACCACTAGTATAGTAAGAGATTAGAAGAAATAGATGATTCTAGGATTAAAAGGTTGAAAATCAAGATTAAGATGTTGTTAATTTGAATTAAGATGCACGTAAAATGTGAAGCAAAAACCCGCTGTTCCCTTAAACTTTTTACCTTGCACGCAATGCTTTTGGGAATTTCAACTTACCCATAATGCCATAGCTAAATTTCTAACCTAGCGCGTAATGCTTTCACATAGTTTCTACTGACGGAAAGCAATTCCTTCTGTCCGGCGACTTCGAGTTGATAAGCACCGTTAAACCAAGGAGTTAAGCGGGTAACATACTCGAGATTGACTAAATAGCTTTTATGAATACGGAAAAACGAGTACGAGCTTAAGCGGAACTCCAACTCTTTGAGTGGTGTTTTCGTCTCGTAACTTCCTGTTTTAGCGATGATGCGCGTCAGTTTCTCATCTCTAAAAATGTACAGAATCTCACTTGGTTCGAGGTAAAAAATTTCTCCATCGGCTTCTACGGCCAGTTTCGCCGCTGCTTTTCCTGACTCTGCTGTTTGTGGCGCAAGCCTTTCTTCGATTCGTTTCATTGTTTCTTTCAATTGATCTTCATCATATGGTTTTAATAAATAATCGACGGCATTATAACGGAATGCTTCAGCAGCAAATTCCGGATAAGCGGTTGCGAACACAATTAAAGGTGTTTTTTTCAACTCCATTAATGCTTTCGCGGTTTGCATCCCGTTCAATTTCGGCATTTCGACGTCTAAAAAAACAAGATCAGGCTGCAGTTGGATTGTTTTCATAATCGCTGCTTCACCAGTTTCCGCTTCGCCTATCACTTGGATGAAAGGATATTCCTGAAGCAAGTGTTTTAACTCATCGCGACTATATAATTCATCATCAACAATTAACGTTTTAATATAGGTTTCCATCTTCTTTCGCTTCCTCTTCATATGGGATTGAAAAACGGATTTTTGTTCCTTTATTCGGTTCACTGGTAATTACAAGAGCCGCATCCTCCCCGAACATGATTGAAAGGCGGCGGTTAATATTGTATAACGCAAGCCCTGCTCCTTTTTCGGATTCGAGGTTGGCTTTCCCGAGTTGTGCGATTCGCTGTTGGTCGATTCCTTGGCCATTGTCTTCAACGATGACTTCAATGATGTCTCGCCGCTTTTTGATTAAAATTTTTACGAAGCAATTGGTTTCTTTATTTTTAAAGCCATGTTTAATCGCATTTTCAACTAAAGGTTCGAGTGTGAGCGGAGGGATTTTTTGACTGAGAGCGTCTTCGTCAATATCATAAGCTACCTCTAATTTATGAACAAATCTCGCCTCTTCAATCGCTAAATAGGCTTTTACATGATTTAGTTCTTGATCTAATGTTGTCAATCGCTTCGTCGTCACCGATAGATTTTGCCGTAAATAATGGGAAAGGGAGACGAGCAATTTCCGCGCTTTTGCGGGGTCTATCCGGATGAGCGATACAATCGTATTTAAAGTGTTAAATAAAAAATGTGGACTAATTTGCGCCTGCAACGCCATAATTTCCGCATCTTTGGCGAGCTGGTAGGCGTTATCGGCTTCAGCAATTTCGAGTTGATTGCTGATCATTATACTAAGCCCGGAAATCAACTCCATGACTACGTTCGTAATTTCTTTTTCTGAGCGGAAGTAAAATTTTAAAGTTCCGATCGTTTTCCCGCGTAGTTTTAACGGTGCGATAACTGCCGCACCAAGTGGACAGCGGTTCACGCGGCAGTGAATCATCTCTTGATTGGCGACAATAATTGTACCTTTTTGAATGGTTTCAACGGTAATTTGTGTTTGAATCGGACTATTCGAGCGATGATGATCATCCCCAAGTCCGACATGAGCTAAAATTTCTGTCTTGTTTGTCATCGCGACAGCGCTCGTTTTGATTTCTTGATGGAGGATTTTACATATTGCCTGTGCGGAATCGGTATTGATGCCGTTTCGCAAATGACCAAGTGTTTGATCGGCTAACCGGATAATTTTTTGCGCTTGGACCGCGACTACTTTTTCTTCTTCGTGAATGACGTTTTTAATAATGAGCAGGAAAATCGCACAACCAAGTCCATTGGCGACGATCATTGGGATGCCAATGATTTCAACGAGTGTTAAAGCTTGTTCGAATGGACGAGCAAACAGTAAAATAATCAGCATTTGAATCGCTTCCGCTGCGGCCCCAATCAGAAACGCCGAGCGCAGTTTTACATGCTGATTTTTCTTGTGAAACGCTCCAGCAATGATGCCGGCGATGATTGTAGCAAGCCCACAGGCGATTGCAGTAAAGCCGCCCAATGTCATACGGTGAATCCCAGCTATCAGCCCAGCCCCGATGCCTACTTTATAGCCGCCCAGAAGCCCGGCTAATACGACGCCGATGACTCGGGAATTGGCGATGGCTTCATCGTATGCAAGGTCGGCCGTCCAACGGCTGAAACCCAAGCTTTCTGTACTAAGGCTAAGTCCAGTATAAGTGCCGATAATACCGAAAAAACCAAAAAAGACGATGGCGGTATACTGTTGTTTCCGGTTAAGCTGATCCTGGTAAATCATATCCCGAAAGAAGGGAAATCGCGTTAAAATAAAGGCGATCATCACAATGATGCCTAGCCTCTCCAACATCGTTCCTAACAATTCGAACATAAAAATTCCCCTTTTGTATCAGTATCATTAAACTCATTTTAAAGGAAAAAACGAAAAAGATGAAATCATGGAAAAATACCTTCCCTTTTAGTGGCTTTAAAGGGCTAAGCACATATGCGCCTTTTTAACTTTTCAGAATCCTATAGACTTTTTCGAATTATAGCGTTATAATATCAAGCATTCTTTTAAAATTTTCATATTATCAAAAAGTAGTAGGTTTGTGGGCCTACTCGAAAAGAGTAGCAAAAGAAAAAACTATACATCTATAGAGATTGGAGTTAGCAACAATGAAAGTAATGAATCAAATTAGTCAATTGGCTAATAAGTATTTTAGTGTGATTAGTGTGCTTTTTGCAATTGCCGCTTTTGTTTGGCATGAGAACTTTGTTTGGTTAGGGTCCTATATTACCACGCTCCTTATGATTGTTATGTTCGGCGTGGGGATGACATTGAAACCAGTGGATTTTAAGCTTGTGATTTCCAAACCAAAGCCGGTGATTATCGGGGTTTTAGCCCAATTTACAATTATGCCTTTGCTTGCCTTCGGAATTGCTGTTCTATTTAAGCTTCCTCCGGAATTGGCTGCCGGGATTATTTTAGTAGGATGCGTTCCAGGCGGGACCTCTTCAAATGTTATGGTTTATCTTGCAAAAGGAAATACGGCTCTTTCGATTGCGATGACTTCTTTATCGACGTTACTTGCGCCGATTCTCACCCCGACCCTTTTGTACTTGCTCGCGGGACAGTGGATGCCGGTCGATCCGATTGGCATGTTCGTTTCAATTATTAAGGTGATTATCCTGCCAATTGCTCTAGGATTATTCATTCAAAAGTTGGCGCCACAGGTTGTGGAAAAAGGGGGAGCTTTGCTGCCGCTCATTTCGGTTATTGCGATTGCTCTTGTATGTGCCGCTGTCGTTTCAGGAAATCGAGATAATATTGCCGCTTCAGGATTGATTATATTTGTAACGGTTCTAATACACAATTACTCTGGATTATTTGTTGGTTATATGGTCGGTGTTCTCCTGAAATTAGATGCTGAAACAAGGAGAGCTCTTTCGATTGAGGTAGGCATCCAGAATGCAGGTTTAGGAGTTTCACTTGCGAAAGTCCATTTTGCCGCTTCGCCACTAACCGCATTACCAGGAGCGGTTGCCGTTACCCTGCATGTCATTAATGGATCAATCCTCGCTTCGTATTGGGCAAGGAAATCAAATAAGAAAGAACAAGCAGAAGCAGATGAGAAACGGGAAATGGTAGGATAGGGCGGCAACCCCCTTGTTCTGTTAAAATGTGTAAAAATGCGGAATTTAGTATAATTACGATGACGTGTTTGTTGAAACAGAACATAAAGGTTGAAAGCAGGGGACCCAATGGTGGGTTCCCTGTTTCCATTCTTTTAAATCCAAATGGTCTCCCTTAATCTTTACTAAGCTTTAAATCAGCCATGAAAAAGACGCATCCTCGAACAGTAAATTATCGATAGTTTATTGTTGGCCTGATTCTTTTGTGCTATATTGAATTTTGATGAGGTGAGTAATATGGATAATCCAAAAAGCCAATCACGGCTGGTTTATCGTGAACTAATAAAGAATACAATCTATGATAAAATCGTAAGCGGTGAGCTTGGCCCAGGAGCAAGAATCATTGAGCTTGAATGGGCGAAAGAATTTAATACGTCACAGGCTCCTGTTCGGGAGGCTTTACGGGATCTAGAATCTATGGGAATCATTGTTTCAGTTCCTTTTAAAGGAGCTTTTGTCCGGGAAATGACGATAAAAGATTTAAAGGACATCCATAGTGTAAGAAGCGGTCTTGAAACTGTAGCTTTAAAGAATGCCATTTTAAAAGCGACTGACAAAGAAATAGACGAAGTGAAGGAAATCCTGGACAAGGTGAAGGAGTATGCAAGAAAAGGAGAATGGCAAGCCTTTGTCGATGAGAATATTAAATTTCACCAAAGAATTGTGGAATTGGCGGATACAACTGAGTTATTGAAAATGTGGAAACTGTGCAACATTAAATTATGGACGATATTTAATGTTAGAAAATCAAGGGCAGAGCTTATTAAACTTGCAGATTCACATGATGTGATATACGAAGTATTAAAAAATCGTCAAATTGAAAGATGTTATGAAGTGATGGACCACCATTTTGTAGAAGTAGTTGATGAAATTTCTGAAGAAGATCATCGTACCCACTGAAGTGACTTTTACCACAGTCGCCGGATTCGTACAGCCACGAACCGGCTATTTTTAACGATTTAGTGAACATTCTGATGTTAAATTGACACTAGAAATGGAAAAATATATACTATTTTTAGCTAGAAAATTATCGATAATTGATAATTTTCATAATAATCGTATGACAGGAGGAGCAAATGATAAAAGCGGGAGCAGTTATTATTGCAGCAGGTCTCTCTAGTCGAATGGGTGATTTTAAACCAATGTTGCCCTTAGGAGAAACGACGGTCATTAGAAAAGTCATTAAAACGTTTCAAAGTGCCGGTGTTCATAAGATTGTAGTGGTAACAGGATTTAATGGAAATCAATTGGAAAAACATATTGCTGATATGGGTGTGGAGTGTTTCAGAAATGAAATATATGCCCAAAGTCAAATGTTTGACTCGGCAAAAATTGGCTTCTCGGCTATTCTTGATATGTGTGAGAGAGTGTTTTTTACACCTGCTGATATCCCTTTATTTGGAGTCGATACGATTATTAACATGCTTAACACTCGATCCGATTTAATATGTCCGACCTGGCAGAATAAAAAGGGACACCCTCTTTTAGTTTCAAATGAATTAATAAAGGAATTCCTTGAATATACTGGTGATTATGGACTTCATGGAGCCATTAAATATTGTACCGGTAAAATGGAATACTTGGAGGTTAATGATTGGGGAATTATCTATGATATGGATACACCACAGGAATATTCTGCAGTCAAGGTCATGTATGAAGAGATGAGGGTATAAGGATGTGTATGAATTTCAGTTTATGGGATTTTCACAGCTGGTTTGAAAAAGCTTACATTCCACATGATGTTCATATTATTTCTGAAAAAAGATTGATTGCTGGGATTCGCTCCGCTGATCCTGGCTCAGATACAGAAGATTTTGCCGTCATTTGCAAAACGGCTGATGATTTGGTCGCGCTTATCCACGGAGGAAATTATCTGAATTTCCACAATACTGATATCCAAACAGTTATAAATGAAGCCAATAATATGATATCCACCTATAGAGAATGGGGAAGAAATTTAAAGAAAATAAATATAATGAATGGCTTGCTGAAAGAACTTCTAGAGTGCTCTGAAAAAGTCTTTCCGTTTCCTATCGTTCTGATTCGTAATGATGAGCTTATTTGCCATTCGCCAAGTTACAAAAACGAGGTGAATGAGATTTGGAACCAATTCATGAAAATGGATATACATGTATTTAATGATGATTGTCCGGATGTAAAATTACAGGAAATTTACTACCGGAAAAAGACTGTAATAACAGAAAGTCCTTACTTCGAGAATTACCAGTTATTAATGAATAATATCTGGATGGAAGGCAAATGTTTTGCAAAATTAATTGCTTTTAACGAAACAGGAGTATTTACATTGGCTGATATTGGCATAATCGACCAATTGGCACAGGCAATTGAATTAAATGTTAATAAGAATAAAAAGGAACTCACCAGTAAGAACTACGCAGAATTTGTTTTTAAAAATTGTATAAGGGATAACCAGCCTATACAGGGAGAGTTGAGCGTTACCCTCGATCTGCTCCGGTGGAATGCTGACGACGATTATCTCATCTATTACCTAGACCCAAAATCATTTTTATCTTCTTTTGATTTGATTAAAATAATAAATTCGATTAAAAATAATTTAAAAAATGTATGTGTATTTAATATAGATTTTCATATTGTTATTATCAGTAACATTGCTAAAAAGGATATAGATGCTGAAATAACATGGTTGCAATCTATGACCAAATGGACTACAGGCTTTATCGGACAAAGCTGCATTAGTAAAAACTTTAATGATTTACATCATTTTTTTAGACAGGCACAATATACAGCTGAAAAAGCCAAAAAATTGGACTCTCCATATTTAAGTGCAGAAAATTTCGTTTCCGAATATACATATGAATCAATTCATTCCAATCAGTGGCTACAATCATTAGTGATAACAGAAGTGAGAAAGCTTGAGCATGCGGATAAAAATACACAATCCCAGTTATGTTACACATTATTCATGTATTTAATGAATGGTTGTAATGGCGTGGCGACAGCTGAGCAATTAAAAATACATCGAAGCACCCTTAATTATCGGCTGGAAAGAATTAAAGAAATAATTGGGGAGAAATTATCTGATAGTCAAGGGAAAGAAATCCTCCTATTATCGCTCCTAATAAGTAGAAACGCCTATACAAGAAGTGCCTAAAAAAACTGACGTTGAATCTCCTAGATCAACGTCAGTTTTTTTAAAATCCGGAGAATATATTGTCTGTATTTGCTTGGAAGATTATTCAGATTTCCAAATAACTGTATTTTCTATGTGTGAAACAATGCACAATATATATTTAAAAAAGTGCAGATTTGTAGAATAGAAAAATAAGCGGATAGGGCTTACAATAATTATAGATTATCGATAATATGAAACTTTAATAGGTAAAAGAGAAAATGCATATTCGACTTCCTTGAGAAATGAGGTGAGTAAAGTAGAATATGGCAAATCCAAAAATTCAATCACGGATGGTATATCGCGAATTAATTAGGAATGCAATCTACGATAAAATTGCCAATGGGGATCTTCTTCCTGGAGCAAGAATAATAGAACTTGAATGGGCGAAAGAATTTAGTACGTCACAGGCGCCTGTCCGGGAGGCTTTACGGGACCTAGAATCGATGGGAATCATTGTTTCTATCCCGTTTAAAGGAACTTTTGTCCGACAAATGACGGTAAAAGATTTATTGGATATTCATAAAGTAAGAAGTGGACTTGAGGGGGTAGCATTAAAGAATGCAATTTTAAAAGCAACCGACCAAGACATAAATGAAATGAGTGCGATTTTGAATAAGATGAAGGAGCATACTAAAAGAGGTGAATGGGAAGAGTTTATTGAAGAAGATATTCATTTTCACCGAAGAATTGTAGAACTGGCGGATACAACTGAGTTAATGAAAATGTGGAATCTTTGCAACATTAAATTATGGACAAAATTTAATGTTAAAATATCAAATGCAAATCTTATTAAATTTGCCAATTCTCATGAAGTTATTTATGAAGTTTTGAAAAATCGTCAAATCGAGAGAGCGTTTGATGTGATGGAACATCATTTTGAGGAAATGGTAGAGGATTCTTTTTAAGAGCAAAGGATAAGGTTGATTCATCTGCAAAAAGAAGATTATACAAAAAACCACCCCTTGAATGAGAGCGGATTGGAGTATATGCCGAATCTTTTTTAACTGACGTTGAATTACCTAGATCAACGTCAGTTATTTGTTAAAAATGAAATTTTTACCCGCGATTAAATAAGAGGCTAATAGTTGGTCGATTACGATTGGTTGATTGATATCCACGGATAGGATTGATTTGATTTTATTGATTCGATAACGCAGTGTATTCCGATGAATACATAGAGCATCTGCCGCGGCCGAGCCACTTTGTCCTAAAATCAGAAAATAATATAAAGTCTTTAATAATTCTTGGTGGCCTGTGCGATCTATTTCCATTAATTTAAGGAGATCAGAATGGATTAAAGAATGGAGCCATTCATTGTCTCCAGATGATTCGAAAATAATCTGTGGCAATATGTCTTCCGTAGAAATAAACTGCAGCTTTAATTTTTGTGCATAGTTTGCAGCATGAATACTTTGTTTGTAGCCGTTTGGAAGATTATAACATTCATCAAATAAAAGGCTCTGTCCGATAACAAAGCAATCAGTTGGAACAGATGCACGTATTTGCTTGGTCACAGAGCTAATTGTATCTGCATTCGAATAGGAAATAAAAATAATATCATTTTTATATATGAAACAACTAGAAGTCGGAACGATATTTTTTAACACAGAGGTCAGAGAATCAAGCTGTTTGAAGGAGTCTTCTTTTATCGGCCTAATACAATAAAGCGAAAATAAAAGATTTTCCGGCCAGCCTGCATTGGCTGACAGGGAATGAAATTTTTTAGTATCTATATAACTTCGGAAAAGAGCATCGATAAAAAATGAATCTAGTGATTGTCCTAACTCATTTAACCGTTCGTTTATATCGAAATAATTCAAAATAGCCGTTGATAAAGCCTGAAATAAAATGAAATCGCCAGGCGAAAATTTGGGTACGCCTTTAAAAGCAATCAATTCGCCAAGATAATTTTTCTCGCTAATTAAACTTTGGGTCAAGATGGTTCTAGTTCCTTCTGCATAAATTGTACGAAACATAGGGTTTAACGAGTATAATCCTTCTTTCTCAGAAGGTGATCCAAAATCGAAATGTGAGAGTGAAAGGGGCCAGTTTGTTGACGAGTATAAAACCCCAGAATCAGAAGATATAATTGCAAGGGGAAAATGTAACATGGATTCACCGGCAGTTAATAAACTTGAAATCGTCCCTTTGTTTAGAATTATGTCATGTAGGTTGTCTTCCCATCTAAAAAAAGTTTCAATCATCTGATTTCCTGAGTTTATAATTTGTGAGGGCGTCGCTGATGGAAACAAAATCATGTCTTCCCCTTTGAACATAACCGTACGGTAGTCCGGGTACCCTGCAAGAGTTCCATCGCAAATAGTAGCTGAGCCTTGCAATAATTGATTGCAGTTACGCGAATTAACGGTTGACAAAAAATGAATATCAGCTGTGTCTTTTGAAATAGAGGGGATACAAACAATTTTTTCTTTTGAAAACCAATCTGCAAAATTCCAAAGAGAAAAGTACATTATACATATCACCTTTTATTGTAGTTATTTTCAGTCTAACAAACGTAAAAAATAGCGTCAATGAGCATAAAATCCCTTTCGGATATGGTGTACAGACCTGCACAAGTTTAATAAAAAAAAGTGCGGATTTGTAGGATAGAAAGAAGGATTGAAAGGGTTTATAGTTATTATAGATAATCGATAATCGATAGTATAGCTGGTACAGTAAAACTTTAACCGGTAACAATAAATCTTTTGTTCGGTTATGCAAACCTGCACAAGTCTAATGAAAAAAAGTGCAGATTTGTAGAATAGAAAAAGTATTTGAAAGGGCTTACAATTTTTATAGATAATAGATAATCGATAATCTATTACTAATTATAGTAGAAATTATAGCACAACGTTATAAATTCTGCTAAAAACAATCCATTTAAGGAGGAAATATTGTGAGTATTTCTACAGAAAAGGACACCAATTATATTGGAAAAACGCCTATACGTGTCGATGCATACGATAAGGCTACAGGTAAAGGTCTTTTTGCCAGCGATTATTACAAGTACATTCCCGATTTACTGCATGTCAAAATCTTAAGAAGCCCAGTTGCACACTGTAAAATAACAAAATTAGATGTGGCAAAGGCAGAAGCGATTCCAGGGGTTGCCAAAATTTTCACTGTAGAACGTTCTAATTTCCCAATGGAAAGATTACCAGAGATTTGCCGATTTCCTGTAGATAACGAATGTATTTGGGCAGGTCAACCGATTGCGATTGTAGCGGCAGAAACGGTCGAACTAGCTGAAGAAGCTTTGGATACAATCGAATTTGAATATGAGATTCTTCCATATATTACAAATGTTTATGAAGCACTTGAGCCAAATCCAAAATCAATTGTTGACCCCTATTCTGGGAAAGGTACAGCGATTGACAAATCGAATCCATTTGCCGGGTTTGGGCGTCATAATGAGGTTCAAAGCAAATATACGGGGGAGAATGTTTCTCCAAATATCGTAGGAAACTATGTGATGAACAAAGGTGATGTCGATAAAGCCTTTGAGAAAGCAGATATTATTTTAGAAAGAGAATTCTGTACGGGAAGAAGAACAACGACTTCTCTAGAGCTAGCAACAGCAATTTGTCAATATAATTCAGATGACAGCCTCACACTTTATGGCAATGGGATGGGCGTTCATGGTGTGATTAAATCAGCGTTAGTCAATATTTTTGAAATCCCGGAAACAAAGGTTCGAATTGTTCAGCCATATGTTGGCGGATCTTTTGGCGGACGCCTTACCCCTTATGTGGAAGTTCTATGTGCGATGATGAGCTTGTATCTGAAGAAAAGCTGTGCTTATCAATATACGAGAAAAGAACAATTCACTGGTGCACCTTCAGCTTGGCCAGTATATACAAGAGTTAAATTCGGTGCTACAAAAGATGGACGTATCATCGCACAAGATTACGATCTTGTTGAAGAAATCGGAGCAATCCAAAATAATATCGGCTACACAGGTCGCCTTTCTTCTTCTGGTGCGGTATGTGTATATGATGTTGAAAATATAAAAATGGATACGTGTGCGGTCGTAACAAATGCTACACCGGTAGGTCCTTTCAGAGGATTAGGTTGTCCAGAATCTGAGTTTGGTATAGAAGCGATGATTAACGAACTTGCCGACGAGCTGGGGATGAGTCCGGTTGATATTCGTATCAAAAACTCAATCAAAAAAGGCGGCGAAGACGGCTATGGTGAAATCGTTACAAGTATTGGCGTCGACAAATGCCTGCAATCCGTTAACGAGAAGATCAAAGTAGAAGAGCCATCCGAACAGGAACCAAATTCACCTTGGAAAAGAGGAAAAGGAATTGCAGTCGGTGGGAAGCAAAATACACCGCTTGGCCGTGCTGAAGCTGTTGTTCGTTACTACAGTGATTCCAGTGTCGAAGTATTAATCAGCTGTGATGAAAATGGTATGGGTGCCATGACGGTTATGGCGCAAATTGCCGCAACGACATTGGGACTCCCTATGGAAAACATTAAAATCATCAAGGGTGACACGGTCGTCACACCTTTTGATAACTATTCTGCATCCTCACGTACGACTTATACAACAGGAAACGCTGTGAAAATTGCATGTGAAGAAGTAATTGAAAAGTTCAAGGAAGAAGTCGGAAGAGAACTTGGCGTTCATAAGAGCAAAGTTGTTGAAATCAAAGGCGGCAAAGCCACTGTTGTTGGTTCAGATATTCAGGAGTTAGAATTATCCACATTGTTCAAACCAATTACACCATTCCAGCAAGGGAACTGGGGCTTAAAGCAACTTTCGCCAGTAGAAGGTCATGGTGTGTTCTGTCCAGCACCAATCAAGATGTGGGACAAAGACGGACTTACAAAGCGTATGTGGAACTGGTTCCAGTATTCAGCATGTGCATTAGAACTCGCGGTTAACGAGGAAACTGGAGAAATTAAATTGTTGAAAGTAGCAAGTGCTGCTGATACAGGGAACCCGATCAATCCTAAGATGGTTGAGGGCCAAATTGAAGGCGGTATCATTATGGCGGCTGGATATGTACTGAATGAAGAGCATTTATACGATGAAAATGGTCATATGAGCAACTATGGATTATCCGATTATCGAATTGGTGATTTCCTCCTTTCACCTAAGCAGGAAAACTTCCTTTCGCTAATTAATCCTGATCCACTTCCAGATGGACCATTCGGTGCTAAGGGAATGGCTGAGTCGATTACAATTCCAGTTGCACCGGCGATTGCAGAAGCATTATATCAAGCAATAGGAATAAGACCGACTTACTTCCCAATGACGGCGGAGCGTGTACTCGAAATGATTAAAGAGAAAAAGGCAATGGAGGGAAAACTGTAATGAAAACATTTGATGATAAGATTGTCGTAAAATTCACAGTAAATGACAGAGAAAGAGAAGTCCTTACAGCACCGAACAAAACGTTATTGGAAGTTTTACGCAGCGACCTCGGCCTTACGGGCACAAAGCATGGGTGCGACGATTCTAACTGTGGCGTTTGTACAATTATTATGAACGGTAATGCAACAAAAGCCTGCTGTACGCTGGTTGGACAGGCTGAAGGGTCAGAAATTGTGACCATTGAAGGCCTTGAAACAGAAGAACATGGCTTGCATCCATTACAGAAATCCTTCATTGAAACTTTTGCGATTCAGTGCGGTTTCTGTACACCTGGGATGATTTTATCAGGCAAAGCTTTATTAGATGAAAATCCAAATGCAACAGAAGATGATATTCGCGAAGCTTTACATGGAAATATGTGCAGATGTACTGGCTACAAGAAAATTACAGAAGCGATTGAAGTGGCTCGTGACGAAATGAACGCGGTTTCATCAAAAGAAAAGATAAGTGTAAATTCATAAGGGGGGAAAAATCATGGCAATAAAGTTTAATAAATATTTCCGGCCAACTTCAGTAGAAGAAGCAATCGGATTATTACAGGAATATGGTAATGACTGCAAAATATTAGCTGGCGGGACGGATTTAGTACTTAAATTCAAAATTAATGGGCTAAAAACAAATGCGGTTATTGATATTAACGCAATTCCAGAGCTAAAACAACTCAACTATACTAACGATGGTATAGTAATCGGTTCGAGTATAGATTTAAGAAGCCTATCAAAAGATGAAAAACTTAAAAACAGCGAATGGGAAATTGTTTCCAAAGGTGCAGGTCATGTTTCAAGCACACAAATTCGAAATAGTGCAACCTTGGGAGGCAACGCTTGTAATGCATCTCCAAGTGCTGATGCGGTCCCAGGTCTCATGATTTCTGATGCGGTTATCAATGTTGTAGGTCCGAATGGGAAGCGAGACATCAACATCGAAGACTTTTTCGTCGCGCCAGGCAAAACAGTTCTCCAGCCAGATGAACTGGTTTTGAGCTTTACCCTTCCTTATCAGGGAGATCGCTGTGAAGCAGCTTATCATAAGCATGCGATTCGTGGGGATACAGATATTTCTATCGTATGTGTGGGAGTAAGAATTCAGCTGGCAGATGATGACACTGTAAGAAAAGTAAGGATTGCCTTAGGAGCTGTAGCGCCAACCCCACTCCGTGCGTATGAGGTTGAGCAGTATCTAGAAGGTAAGAAATTAACTTCGGATGTCATTGAGCAGGCCGCTGCTATGGCAAGAGACTTGGTAAAACCGATCTCTGATCAGCGCGCTTCTAAAGAGTATCGTAAAGAGATGATTTACGTAAATGTTAAACATATGATTGAAGAAGCGGTTAATAAGATTACTAGCAAAGTGTTAGTAGGTTAATAAAACCACGATAGTAGAATACAGCCTGAGAAAAGACAGGCTAATATTTCTCAGGTGTGTTCTATTCATGGTAGAAGGAGAAAGACATGCAGAAATTAACTGAAAACGTCTATACAGAAACAAAAATTCGTGGTTCTAATCCAAGTATCGTCTTCACAAAAGAAGGTTCAGTTTTTATTGATACAGCCCAGTGGATTACAACATTGCTGGAAATGAGAAAGTTTGCTTTAGAAAGAGGACCAATCAAGTATTTAATCAATACTGAACCACATATTGACCATATTTTTGGAAATCACTGGTTTGCCGGAGAATGTCCTGTCATTGGTCATGAGAAGCTTGGAAAGGATTTTTGGGAAATACCTCCTGCATTTAATCAGACAACCTATGATTATAGCTTAGATGTTATTAAGCGCCAAGATCCAGGAGGATTAAAGAATATGCCGAAAGAGGAAGAGTATATTTTAAATCCTCCAAATATAACATTTTCTGACCAAATGTCTTTCCGCTTAGGCGACCATACTTTTGAACTTTACCATACACCAGGGCATTGTGATTCCCAAATAGCCGTTTATGTACCGGAAGAAAAAACCGTTTTTGTCGGTGATACCATTTTTGCTGATTGTCAAATTTGGTTACATTCGGCACAGCCGGATGAGCTTTTAAAATCTCTTGATTTTCTAAATAGTTTGGATGTGGATTACATCGTTCCAGGTCACGGCCCGGTTGTAACGAAAGAAGCAATTTTCAAGAATAAGAAATTTGTATATGACTGGTTTTCTGCCGTTTCCGATGGGATTGCAAAAGGATGGAGCAAAGAAGAATGTGTGAACAATATCAATTTTGCTGACAGATGTCCAGTCGATATTGGGCAGTCAGACGCGATGGATTACATTCAGACACATAACGTAATGGTTGCTTATGATTATCTAATGGGCAAGTTAAATAAATAGGAAATACTTTTCCTTCATATATGAAAATAGTAAAACAATATATCATTTATATTCTGGGAATTGTGATTTTGTCCTTTGGTCTTGCATTAAACGTAAAAAGCTACCTAGGTGTTGCACCCATTTTAACGATGCCTTTAAGCGTTTCCGAGATGATGAATTGGAATTTTGCCTTCACACTTTTTTTGTTTTATATCCTTTTTATTTTGTTGCAAGTTCCTTTGAAGGGAAAAAACTTTAAAGTATTTGATTTCATGCAGTTCCCAATCAGCCTGGTGATCAGCAAGTTGCTCGATATATTTACTGGCTGGATTTGGATTACGGAAGAAGATTCGATTCTCATCCGCTTAATCGTTCTTGGACTGGCTATTGTCCTTACCGGTATTGGTGTAGCCATGTCAGTAGCGATGAAGAAGGCGCCTAACCCGGCAGATGGTTTGGCACAAGCAATTGGTGAGAGATTTCGATTTGGACTGGGAACAGGAAAGAATATTTTGGACTTGTTGAGTATCGGAATTGCTTTCATTATTTCGATGGTTTATTTTCATTATCCAATCGGGATTGGAATTGGAACGGTTGCCGCCGGACTACTAGTTGGTCGAGTGATTGCGGTTTTTAACAGGATGTGTAAAAAACGACTGGATGATATGACTGGAATTTCGGATAGTCGTACAACAATCAGTCATTAGAGATCTTGGGAGGAGTTATGAAGTTATGAAGTTAGATCATATTAACGAAATCGGCATTATTGGCACAGGGATGGTCGGAACAAGCCTTGCGGTCCTGTTTACGGGACATGGCTACAAAACGACTCTTTATACATTAAATGAGCAACAACAAGCGGAGAGCCAGAAAAAGTATGACAGCTTTTTTCAGGAACTGATTGACAGAGAGCTTGTAAAGCAAGAGCAGGCAGAGGTGTGTGGGAAATACCTTAATTATACCGAGAAGTATGAGGATCTTGCTGACGTTGATTATGTTTTTGAATGTACAAGTGAAGATATCAATGTAAAGTACAGTATTTACAAGGAAATCGAGAAGTTTATTAAAAACCCAAAAGCGATTGTGTCGACAACTTCAGCTTTGTCTGTAGACGATCTTGTTAAGGGACTAGATCAATTTAAAGATCGGTTAATTGTTGCGCACCCGTTTTATCCGCCTCATCTAATTCCATTTGTTGAAGTAGTTAAAAGCTCCTATACAGCTGCCGGGGTTACAGAAGATGCTGTTGAATTGCTTGAATCAGCTAGCCGCGAGGTCGTTGTCCTAAAGAAAAGTGCACCGGGATTCATTGCCAATCGCTTACAGCATGCTCTTTTCAGGGAAGCAATTCATATTGTTGAACAGGGAATTGCAGATGCAAGGGATGTAGATAAGGCAGCAATGTACAGTTTTATGCCTAGATATACCTCGATTGGAATCTTTGAACACCTGGATAATTCAGGGGTGGATTTAAATTATAATATTGAAAATTACCTTTTCAAGGATTTAAGCGCTGCAGATAAGGCACCAAAACTAATTTGTGATCTTATGGAACAAGGTGCATACGGAGTGAAAGCTGGCAGAGGCATTTATGACTGGAGCAATGTCGACATGGAAGACTTTAGTGAAAGAATAAGCGCGCCATATTGGAGGTATTTTAGCTGGAATTTACCAACTGAGTAATGATGGATTAAGAGTGACAGGAGGGATTTTTATACTACCATCGCTAGCTTTTGAAGGAACGACAAAGGTCATTAATAAAGGTGTGGATATTACTTTAATTGCAGACTCTGACTCTGTCGATTTTGCTTTTGGTGTGTCTAGAGTACTAAGTGTAATGGGGGTTAGTGCGGCGGTTCTGCAAGTCACTTGTTTAGCTCCTTTTGATAGTAAAACAATGGAATATTTTGAGCAGACAACGAGAAAATTAATCTTTTTAACTACGGAACTCCTAGAAGCAGCTGAAAAGCATCTCAAGGCAGATACAGATGCTGTTGTTGCAGAGCTGATGGAGAAAGAAATTTATATAAAGAAATTAATGGAAATGATTAAGCCGCAAAAATAGAAGAACAGACATCGAACCATAATAGTGAAGGGGATAGGGGGATAACCTTAAATGGGATTTTACGATACTATTTATAACTTAAAACCTGGTAACAAATATATTACGGCTCAAATTCTGTCAGGTCAGCGAAATGGCGAAAAGGCAATCTGGTCTGATCGTAAACTATTTTATTGTACGCAAGACCGGGAGTTTTGGGAAAGGAATTTTCCAAGTGATATGGAAATCCCGATTGGTAAAATTCTCGAAATTGAGGGTGAAAAAGTCTATACGGAAATGTTGAATGAGGAAAAGAAGCTTGTCATCTGTGGCGCAGGTCATGTTGCCATTCCCGTAGTCAAAATGGGGAAAATGTTGGGGTTCCATGTCACAGTCATCGATGATCGATATGATTTTGTAAAGCAAGCGGAGGAAGCAAATGCTGACAAAGTGTATTGTGAGGATTTTGAACACGCGCTAGCAAAAATACATGGTGATAATAATACGTATTTTGTCATCGTCACAAGGGGACATCGTTCCGACCGATTATGCCTGAAAGCCGTTCTTAACAAGAAGCATGCTTATATCGGAATGATTTCAAGCAAAGGTAGGGCATACAAACAATATCGGGAATTGTTAAAGGAAGGTTACGATGAGGCGCTTTTAAAGTCAATCCATTCTCCAATTGGCTTAAAAATCAACGCGGAAACACCAGAAGAAATTGCGATATCCATTATAGCTGAAATTATTCAAGAGAAAAATGCGATTTCCGCTACTACTGGATACGATAAAGAGCTCCTTCTTGCTGCGGTGGGACAGGATGAAAAAGCAAAAGCGATGAAGAAAACGATGGTTACGATTGTAGGAAAGAAAGGTTCGAGTCCAAGAGGTGTTGGGACGAAGATGATTGTTTTAGAAAATGGGACTAGGATTGGAACGATCGGCGGTGGGTGCGTTGAAGCCAAAATGTATGATACGGCCATAAGATGTATGTATGACGGGAAATCGAAGTTAGTTGAGTATGTAATGACTGAACAAGCAGCAGAGGAAGAAGGAATGGCCTGCGGCGGCATTGTACAAGTATACCTTGAAAATATTTCTTAAATGTTTTTTGGGAAATTGTAGGGTTGAAAATTTAATTGTTTAAACACATCTCGTATAAACCAACAGGAGTTGATATTACATGAGAAGACTCTATTGTGCTTGTGATTATTGTGTTCATTTGCTATCAAAAAATGGTTGGTATATGACTTGTTCTGCTTTTCCTAATGGAATCCCCTTAGGGCAATTTGAGGCTTCCGAATATAAAGATTGTCATAACGGCTATCGTTATGAAAAAAGAGTAGAAAAAGAAAGTACATGCTCCTCTTGATCTATGAATCTAGAGGGAATTTCAATAAATATATTATCGATAATCAATAATTTGGTGGAATTGACTATTCGTAGTAGTCGATAAGGAATCATCGAAAAATCTAGGAGGTAAAACAATGGCGAACTTAACAGAAGTCAGCAACTCTTCTTATACACCAGAAAAATTAAAAACAATGTTACACGACATGATATTAATTAGAAGTTTTGAAGATACATTAAAAAAGTTTTATCAACGAGGAAAAATACACGGAACGATGCATTTATGTATTGGCCAAGAAGCAACGGCTGTTGGGGCATGCGCAGCGTTAACAAAGGAGGATAAAATCACAAGTACCCACCGTGGCCATGGTCATAGTATTGCTAAAGGTACGGATGTTAAGCAAATGACGGCTGAATTATTAGGAAAAGAAACTGGGTATTGCAAAGGAAAAGGTGGTTCAATGCATATTGCCGACATGGAGGTAGGCAATTTAGGAGCAAATGGAATTGTATGTGCAGGCTTACCTTTAGGTACAGGTGCAGCACTAACATCAAAAATGAAAAAGTTAGGCTATGTCGTTTTATGCTTTTTCGGTGATGGTGCATCAAATGAAGGGGCTTTCCATGAATCTCTTAATTTAGCATCTGTATGGAAACTTCCAGTTATTTTCTTCTGTGAAAATAATTTATACGGAATGTCAGGTCCAATTAGAGAAACAATCAATATCGAAAATATTTCAGAACGGAGTGTGGCATATGGAATACCAGGCGTTACGATTAATGGCAATGATGTATTGGAGGTAGCGAGAACGACAGAAAAGGCAGTAGAAAGGGCTAGAAATGGTGAAGGCCCTACATTAATAGAGGCTCTTACATATAGATGGGAAGGCCACTCACGGAGTGATGCCAGAAAATATCGAACGAGAGAAGAAGAAAAGGATTGGAAGAATAATCGAGATCCTATTCAGTTGTTTAAAGAAAAGTTAATGACCGAAAACGTAATCACAGAAGAAGAATATAAAAGAATTGAACAACAAGTGGAAGCAGAAATGGTTGAAGCAGTAGAATTTGCTGAAAATAGTATGGCTCCTAGTTTAGAAACTTTAACTACAGACATTTTCGCATAATAGAAAGGTGATGAATAAAATGAGAGAGATTAGTTATTCAGAAGCAATTCGAGAGTCTATGAGTCAAACAATGCGCAGTAATGAAGATGTATTTATTATGGGGGAAGATATCGGAGTTTACGGAGGAGCGTTTGGTGTAACAAATGGGATGATTGATGAGTTTGGGCCAGAACGAGTAAGAATTACCCCTATTTCAGAGGCTGCGATTAGTGGCTGCGCAGTTGGTGCGGCAATGACAGGGATGCGACCAATCTTAGAAATTCAATTTTCCGACTTCATTATGATTGCTATGGATAATATTGTGAATCAAGCTGCAAAAATGCGCTACATGTTTGGCGGGAAAGCCAAAGTTCCTGTTGTTGTAAGAATGCCATATGGTTCAGGTGCAGGTTTCGCCGCACAGCATTCACAAAGTTTAGAAGCGTGGATGACACATATCCCAGGTTTGAAGGTTATCCAGCCATCTAGTGCATATGATGCGAAAGGTTTATTGAAGGCGGCCATCAATGATGATAACCCAGTTATCTTCTATGAACATAAGCTCCTCTACAATGTAAACGGAGAAGTGCCAGAGGAGGAGTACGAGATTCCCTTAGGCAAAGCAGATATAAAAAGAGAAGGTACAGATCTTACAGTTGTGGCCACAGGAATTATGGTAAACCGAGCGCTTGAAGCGGCGACAGATTTGGGAAAAGAGGGAATCAGTGTAGAAATCATTGATCCGCGAACTCTAGTCCCTTTAGATACTGAGGCAATCTTAGATTCTGTTAAGAAAACTAGTAGAGTACTAGTTGTTTATGAAGCAGTAAAAAGAGGGGGATACGGAGCAGAAATTGCTAGTATGATTGCTGAAAGCGATGTCTTTGATTACCTCGATGCACCAATTAAGCGTTTAGGAGGGGAAGCCACACCCATTCCGTATAATCCAGAATTAGAAAAAGCTGCCGTTCCACAGGTAAATGACATTATTCGTGAGTGCAGAAATTTAATGAATAGGTAAGGGGGTGACATAATGTCAACGGAGATTTTAATGCCTAAAATGGGCGCAACAATGGAGGAAGGAACAATTGTTTCATGGTTGGTTCAAGCTGGTCAGCCAGTGGAAAAAGGTGACCCTATTGCTGAAATACAAACGGATAAAATTGTCATCGAGGTAGAAGCAGAAACAGATGGGGTTTTGTTAAAAACTTTATACGATGCAGGCAGTGTTGTAAACGTACAAGAGGTCATTGCTTACATCGGTGAAGAAGGAGAAAGTGTTGAAAACCTAGTGGCGGTTGATGCTGAGCCTGAAGAAGTTCAGGAAGCAGTAATGGAAGAAAGAATCGTTACGATAGACCCTAAAACAATTGAGAATAGAATTAGAAGAACGCCAGCTGCGAGAAGGCTTGCCGAAGAAAGTCAAATCAAATTAAGCGAGATAGCCGGAACCGGACCGCTGGGACGGGTTCAAAAAATTGATGTAGAAAATTACTTGAAAAATCATTCACAGAAAATCACACCACTAGCGAAAAAAATCGCAGATGATCAAGGAATCGATTATAAACAAATAACAGGAACTGGACCGAATGGAAAGATTGTGAAAGACGATCTAAGTCATTTAAATGAAAAAGAAGAAATTGTAGCTATTGATCAAGCTGAAAAACGAGTGCCATTTACAGGCATGCGCAAGGTCATTGCGGATCGATTGGCACAAAGTGCATATACGGCACCACATGTAACATTGACTACTGAAGTGGATATGACCAATTGTATTAACTTGCGTAAAGAATTGCTGCCTGTAATTGAAAAGCTGAACGGTTATCGTCTTTCCTATAATGAAGTCATTGTTAAAGCAGCAGCACACACACTGGGAAATCATCCTGCTATTAATGTTTCCTTAAAAAACAATGAGATTATTTACCATTCACAAGTAAATGTAGGCTTTGCCGTCGCTGTGCCAAACGGACTTGTTGTCCCAGTTGTGAAAAGTGCGAACTTATTGGGGCTTGCAGCGGTTACAGAAGAATGTAAAACATTGGCTAAACTTACTCGAGATGGAAAATTGCTTCCAGAACAAATGAAAAATGGAACATTTACAATTAGTAATTTAGGGATGTATGCAATTGATGCGTTCACACCGATTATTAATCAGCCGGAATCAGCGATTTTGGGAGTTGGCAGAATTGTGGAGAAACCAGTTGGAGTAAATGGCGAAATCAAATTAAGATCAATGATGACTCTAAGTCTATCGTTTGATCATCGAATTATTGATGGTGCTCCGGCGGCAGAGTTTTTAACTAGTTTAAAAGAGACCCTTGAAAATCCATATAAATTAATCATCTGAGGTGTAAGTGTTGGAAAAATATGATGTTGTAATCGTAGGAGGTGGACCGGGCGGCTATGTTGCCGCACTCAGGTCTGCTAAAAATGGGAAACGAACAGCTCTTGTTGAAGGGTGGCATTTAGGAGGTACATGCTTAAACAGAGGGTGTATTCCTTCTAAAACACTATTAAATTTTGTAGAAATCATCGAGGAATTAGAAAAGGTAAAAAATTGGGGAATTAAAGTAGAGAATGTGAGCATTTCATTAGCTGAGATGATTTCCCGTAAGGACCAGGTTGTTTCTACCTTAAGAGCGGGAATTAACCATTTATTAAGTAAAGGGAAAATTAATGTCTACAATGGACATGGTACGATTCATGCTGATAAAACCATTACCATTCAATCGGAAGCTGGGAGGCAACAAATATCCGGTGAAAAGATCATTATTGCAACAGGTTCACAACCGGTAATCCCGCCAATTGATGGAATCGATTCAGTCAACTACCATACGACAGATACGATTTTTGATATGAAAAAACTGCCGAAATCAATTGTAATTGTTGGAGGCGGTGTGATCGGTGTAGAGCTAGCTAGCATCTTTTCAGGTCTAAAATCGGAAGTTACAATCGTAGAACTCGCTGATCGACTCATTCCGACAGAAGATGAAGAGGCGTCAAAAATCATTCTTAACACACTAAAGAAAAAAGGAATCAAAGTATTTACCCATAATCAGGTAACATCAGTCAAAGAAACTAGTCATAAAAAGACCATTCAGATTACTTCTAAACAAGGAAATACCGAGGTGATTTCGGCGGACGAACTATTAATAGCGGTAGGAAGAAAGCCAAATCTCTCCGCTGTATCAGAATTAGATTTAAAAATGGATGGTAGATATATAGAAGTAAATGACTATTTAGAAACAAGTAAAAAGGACTTTTTTGCAATCGGTGATGTGATTGGTGGCTTTCAGCTTGCTCATGTTGCTAGTGCAGAGGGGCTAACGGCGGTTGAAAATTTAGATGAAAAGAAAACGAAAATGAATAACAAAGTCATTCCTCGCTGTATTTATACGCAACCACAAGTTGCAAGTGTAGGGATGAGTGAAGCGGAACTACAGAAGAAGAACATCAAATATAAGGTGAATAAATTCCCCCTAGCCGGTAATGGCAAGGCAATGACAATGGGAGCGACAGAAGGATTTTCGAAAGTTATTGTAGATGAAAAATACGGTGAAATTTTAGGTGTAGTCATGGTTGGCCCTTATGTGACTGAAATCATTAGCCAATCTTCAGCTTATATGTTTTTAGAAGGGACTGTCGATGAGTTGGCGCAAATGATTCAGCCTCATCCTTCTGTCTCAGAAGTGTTGATGGAATCAGCCAATGCGCTAATTGGAAAAGGAATTCACTCTTAAACGGAACGAATTAAATCGTAACGAATAATCAAGACAAAAAATCTAGGAGGGAATCGTAATGAGAAAGGTTAAAGTTGGGGTTGCAGGTTATGGTGTCATTGGGCTTCGTTTAGCGACAGGTGTTTCTTTACAAGAGGATATGGAGCTTGTAGGAGTGTCCGATGTGGCACCGACACTTTCGGTAAGAGGCCTGGTTGAGGCGGGGATGCCGTATAAATTTTATAATGCAATGCCAGAAAACGAAGGAAAATTGAAAGAAGCAGGAGTACCCATTTCCGGAAGTATGGAAGATTTAGTAGAACAATGCGATATTATTTTGGATGCTTCACCAGGTGGAGTTGGATTGAAAAACAAAGAATTATATAAAAAAATGGGAAAAAAGGCTGTCTTTCAGGGCGGGGAAAAAAACGAAGTAGCCGATGTTTTTTTTCACGGATATGCGAACTATGAAAAAGGACTTGGAAAAGACTTTTTGAAACTTACATCATGTAATACAACCGGCTTAATAAGAGTGGTAGATTGTCTTGACAAAGCGGTCGGTGTAGACAAGCTTGCCATAACAATTATTAGAAGAGTAGCTGACCCAGGCGATTATCATAGAGGATTGACAAATGCCTTACAGATGGAAAAAGCACCTAACCATCAGGCCGTTGATTTAATGAGCATTATGCCACATATTGACGCTACAGGACTCTTAGTCCATACTCCGGTTACACATGGACATATTATCACGGTTGTAGCAAAAACAAGGAAGAAAATGAATAAAGAAAATACCCTAGAGATAATTGAATCTCATCCGAGGATAAGAACAGTAAAAATAGAAGATGGTTTCATTGGAAACGCATCAATCTTTAGGTATGCGAGAGATATGGGCAAATTAAGAGGAGATCTTTATGAAATCGCTTTATGGGACGAGTCGATCGTAAATTCAGGTGATGACATCATGTTCGCCATTCATATTCCACAAGAATCCGTCGTCATCCCAGAGAGTATCGATGCAATCAGAGCAGCCATGAGTATGCAGTTAACAGGTGAAGCGGCAACGAATGAAACAAATAAGTATCTAGGTATGAAAGCACCTGCTTTAGTATGAAAATAAATCAACATAACTATCATGAAAGAGTCACCTAAAAAGTGGCTCTTTCATATCATGACAAGTTTCTCGCAGATTAACGGGCCGTAATACCCCCCACTTCAAAATTTCGAGTGAACGAGCAAAGATAAGTGGGGGATAAACGGCCCATAAATGCCCGATTGGTTCAACTAACCATCAGTGGGGGATGAAGTAAACCCCCACTGATGGAAGTTTCACTTTATCAATAAAAAATCGACGGAGCGAATTTGATATTCATTTCTTACAAATGGAGGACCGTTTATGAAGTACGGAATTAATACGCTTGATGATATCCCACTTAAGGGAAAAACCGTTCTTTTGCGTTTAGATATTAATCAGCCTGTTGATAAAGAATCGGAAACATTAAAAGATATTACGAGAATAAGAGCAACCATTCCGACATTAATAGAATTGCATGCAAAAGGAGCTAAGGTAGTTATTTTAGCCCATCAAGGCAGTGATATTGAATATCATAACTTTTATACAACAAAGCCACATGCAAAGGTTCTTTCTGAACTTCTAAATATGCAAGTGAAATTTATCGAAGATGTCTGTGGTCCTGCGGCATTAGAAGAAATAAAAAATTTGCAAGATGGTGAGATTCTTCTCCTTGATAATGTCAGATTTATTTCCGAGGAGCAAACATTGTTTGAGAAAAATCTTAAATTATCACACGAGGAACAAGCTCAAACATTGCTTGTGCGGAAATTAGCCCCGCTTGCAGATTTTTATATATGTGATGCTTTTGCAGCTGCCCATAGAGACCAACCTTCCTTATGTGGGTTCCAACAAGTGTTGCCTTCCGTAATGGGGAGGCTGTTTGAGGATGAATATGGCTTACTTTCAAGGATGATGGAAAAGCCTGAAAGAGATTGTGTCTTTATTTTAGGTGGTGCAAAGATTGCAGATGCTTTTTCAATGATGAATACAGTTTTGGAGAATGAATCAGCTGATTTTATTTTAACAGGTGGTGTGGTTGCAAACATCTTATTGGGTGCGGATGGGGTGGATATTGGAAAAACCTCGCTTCATTTTATCCAAAAACAAGGTTATGAAAAATTCATTGAATCTGGCAAAGAGTTAATTGAAAAATACAAAGATAAAATAATCCTACCTACGGATTTGGCATATGTAGTCAATGGGAAACGAATAGAAGCGAGTATTCATCAACTCCCAAATGAGTTTGGACTCGTTGATATCGGTGAAAATACAATCTCCATTTATAAAGATATGATCAATAATGCACAAACTATATTCGTCAATGGCCCGATGGGGATATTTGAAAAGAACGAAACTGAACTAGGTACAAAACAAATATGGAAAGCACTATCTGAAACGAAAGGATTCACTGTTATTGGCGGCGGAGATAGTATTTCAGCAACGAATAAGTACCATCTTCAAGAAGGGATGAATTATATATGTACCGGTGGAGGAGCATTGATTCGGTTTTTATCCGGTGAGGAATTACCGGTCGTGACCGCATTAAAAAAATCAGCTGAACTTTTTAAAACAGAATTTCATGTTGTTGAATTTAAAATAGGACTGAAATAAAAGGAGAAAAAACGATGAAAAAACAGTATAAAATAGCAGTTATTGCTGGGGATGGCATTGGACCAGAGGTGTTAAATGAAGGAATAAAAGTGTTAGAAACGATTGCTGAGCTCGATTGTTCCTTCGAATTTCAATTTACTCATTTCCCTTGGGGTTGTGAATATTACTTAAAGAATGGAAAGATGATTGACGATGATGGCTTGGAACAATTAAAAGCTTTTGATGCGATTTATTTGGGTGCAGTTGGTTTTCCGGGAGTACCGGATCACATCTCTTTATGGGACCTTTTACTAAAAATCCGCAAAGGTTTTGATCAATATGTCAATCTTCGACCGATTACTTTACTTGATGGTGCCCCATGTCCACTCAAAGATGTGAAGCGTGATCAAATTGATATGCTGGTCATTCGTGAAAATAGTGAAGGCGAATATGCTGGAGCAGGGGATTGGTTATTTAAAGGGCAGCCAAATGAGGTCGTTTTACAAAATGGAGTTTTTTCTCGTGTAGGCACAGAAAGAATTATTCGCTATGCGTTTGAAGAAGCGAGAAAACAAGGGAAAACGTTAACGAGCATCAGTAAAGGAAATGCATTAAATTATTCCATGGTCTTTTGGGATCAAGTATTTGATGAGGTAGCAAAAGAATACCCCGATGTAAAAACGTATTCCTATTTAGTCGATGCGGCGGCCATGTTCTTTATTAAACAGCCAGAACGTTTTGAAATCGTCGTTACCTCTAATTTATTTGGTGATATATTAACCGATTTAGGAGCAGCCATTGCAGGGGGAATGGGACTAGCTGCTGGTGCAAATATTAACCCTGAACGGGAATTCCCATCCATGTTCGAACCGATCCATGGTTCTGCACCAGACATTGCCGGAAAAGGAATCGCTAATCCTTTAGCATCCATTTGGTCAGCAAGTCAGATGCTTGACTTTTTTGGCTATGAACAATGGGGAAAAGGAGTTTTAAAGGCAATCGAACAGGTGATGGTAGATGGAAAAATGTTGACACCAGATATGGGTGGCAATGCTAGTACTTATGAAATTGGGGATGCAGTAGTCGAAAAAATGAAGGAATTGAAGTAGTCTTAAGAATTGTCTTGGAGGTAATTCCTTTGATGAAAGAAATCAATTGGAATGACACTTGCTTATAAATTAGTTCAGTGAAAAATTAAATATAAAGCAGAAAAGCAGGCAAATCAAGAGTTTCTTGACAGCCTGCTTTTCTTCTTCAGAAGATATTATTTTAAATCCTATTTTAGGGGACGGAAAAATTCGCCCTTTTTCTAATTTCTGTATTTATGGTAAAATTCCTGAGAAGAGGTGGGAGACGTGATAATGAAAAGATTATTCGGTTTTAGAGACCGTAAATTAAAAAATTTTACTTTGGAAAAGATTCATGCCAAGATGATGGAGATGAATTTTAATAGAGGTTTAATAATAGAACTAGTGGATGTTTTTAAAAATCGAATAAATGAACATGGGGAAGCAGCATTTCGAAAGTGGTTTAGTGAATTGGATTATCGACTGCCAGAGGAGTTTGAGGATGAATCTCTTGCGATTAAGATCTATGAAAATTATTCAAATTGGATCGAAAATGAAGTGAATCAGCTTGAAAGAGAAACGAAGTTATCATGGGAACAACAAACTGAGGACTTAATAGAACTAGATGAAAAAGCAAGGAAAGTTCAGTTGGTCATAAGAAATAGGCTTTCTGATATTGCCTTAGACTTGTATTAAACTAGAGGAGCGATAATACCAAGGTTTTTATATTTCATAAGGGGTAGTGGTTAAAATGATTAAATTTATACTCTATTTGGCCGTGTTTTATTTTATTGGATATAATTACGGGAAAATGACAAACGGCACGATATTTGACAATTTTTGGGTCATGTTGCTTAGTCTTTTTGTTATTATTTTCTTATTTGAATGGCTCATTAGTCTCTTTAAGAAAAAAAGAAATGCCAACGAAGTGGACGTTGAAAAGCAGGATTATGAAACATGGGATGAAGCGATGGAGAGTGTAAAAAAAGATTTCGAGAAAACATGGAATATAAAATATGAAAATAACGATATAAAAATTATAAATACATATAATCATGAAGAATTGTACATAAACGATCAATTAGTGTCTGAGAAAAAGAGAAATCATTGGTATTCTTGGCTTATCCCTTATCAAACCCTAACTGGGACCGTTGAAGAGCGAAGAGTGAAGGTGAAATTAGGTGGCGTATTCAGCTTAAATTGTAAAGTATATGTTGACCAGGACTTAATTTTCAAGGAAAAAATTAAATATAATCTGTTTACAGGTGAAAAGTAAGAAAGACGAATGATCTTCGGGAAACTAGTAACTGAGAGCATCTTTGATCGTCTCAGTTACTGTTTCGATTGAGGCGTAGCGAAATAAAAGTGGCAATAAACATGATCAAAGATAATGATGAAATGATCATTGATGTGATTAGATAATGATTTACCAATAACTCAAATCCATACCATTGAGTTAATAAAAGAACCACAAAAGGGATTGCCCAGTCAACATTAACATCTATTATATTAACAAAACCAGTTAAAATGGCGAAAAATAGTGTGAATAGCCAAAATCCTAAATAATATTTCATAATCCTCCGATTCTTACCCTTTGAAGTAATCATTAAACTATAAATCCAAATTACGATATACAGAACCGTTACAAATAAATTCTTCAAGGTTGCGGGGCTACCCATTAAGAATTCTGGGAAATTCAAAACGAGACCTACAATAATAGCAAAAATAGGAAGGGCAATGGATAGAGCAATTCTATTCTTCATTTTACTCCCACCTCACTTAAGGTTAATAACAGTGTTTGGCTAACTCTTCTTCTAAAATTTAACATTTCATTTTTACTATACAACTAATTTGTGAGTATTCCAACTTTTTAGGGGGCACTTACTCGGCTAAAGTTTGTAAAAGTATACAGGGGAAAAATCCGCGTCGATATTACTAGTACTCGGAAAATAATGAGTTTTTTGAACGATAATGCTGGTAATCGACTTTTTATTCCAACTAGTAGGAATAAATCGCCAAGCGCAGTAAACCATACTGAAAAAACCAACCGTCAAAAGAACACCTATTCCATGCCACCCATTAAAAAGCTAAAGTTTTGTTATAATGCAGTGAAGTAATAGATAGAAACTAGCTGGTTAAAATGAATGAAAGGAAGGGCGTGTAAATAGATGGATATCGAAACAGTTATGCAAGAGCTGGAAGCACTGGGCAAGGAGAGAACGAAAAAGTCTTACATAAATAATGGTGCCCATGAGCCACTTTTTGGAGTGGCAACCGGAGCAATGAAGCCGCTCGCAAAGACAATCAAGAAAAATCAGCCTTTAGCCGAGCAGCTCTACGCCACCGGAAACTATGATGCCATGTATTTTGCTGGCATCATTGCCGACCCAATGGCGATGACTGAAGCAGATTTTGAGCGGTGGATCGATGCTGCCTATTTTTATATGCTGTCGGATAATGTCGTTTCTGTCACTTTGTCAGAAACTGATATTGCCCAAGCTGTTGCCGATAAATGGATTGCAAGCGGGGAAGAACTGAGGATGTCGGCAGGTTGGAGTTGTTATTGCTGGTTGTTAGGGAATCGCCCAGATACTGAATTTAGCGAAAGCAAACTAGCCAGTATGCTTGACCAAGTGAAAGATACAATTCACGATTCTCCTAATCGAACGAAGTCCTCGATGAATAATTTTATTTACACAGTCGGAATATCCTTTTTACCACTCCATGAGAAGGCAATGGAAACCGCTCAGGCGGTTGGCCCGGTCGAAATCAAGCGGGACAACAAAAAAAGCAGCATCCTGCTTGCATCTGAAACTATTCAAAAAGAAGTAGATCGAGGAAGGCTTGGTTTTAAACGTAAATATGTGAGGTGTTAGTGAGCATCGGTTGAACGTGCCTGACCCTCACCGTTAAGGGTCAGGTGTTGTTCAGATTATCGCAGATTAACTGGCAGTAATCCCCCACCTCAAGACTTCAGGTCAACTAGTAAGGATAAGTGGGGGCAAACTGCCAGTAAATGCCCGATTGGCGAGATAAGATTTTTCTTTGGGCTTCAGCCCTTAGAAAAATCAATCAGGCTATGCGTGACTAACCATCAGTGGGGGATGAAGCCCCCCTCTGATGGAAGTTTCGCTTTATCGCAGATTAACTGGCAGTAATACCCCGACTTCAAGACCCCAGACCAACTAGTAAGTATAAGTGGGGCCAACTGCCAGTAAATGTCCAATTGGCGAGATAAATTTTTCTTTGGGCTTCAGCCCTTAGAAAAACCAATCAGGCTATGCGTGACTAACCATCAGAGGGGGATAAAGAAAACACCCTCTGATGGAAGTTTCGTTTTATATTTCTTTGCTTATTTTTAAGAAGTTTTCAGTGGCAAAGGCGGCGACGCCGATTGCTGCTGAGTATGTGGATAATTCTGAGAAACTGATTTCAAGCTCGTCTAGATGAAATGGATAGGTTCGGGATTTTACAGTATCGATGATTGACGTTTCCATCAAATGACGTGCTTTAGCCATTCGGTTACCGATGATGATCTGTTGCGGATTAAACATTTTAATCGAGTTGGTAATACCAACGCCGATGAAATGGCCAATCTTTTCAAAAAGCTCAACGACTTGCACATTTCCTTCATCTGCTAGTTGAATTAATTCTTCTAGAGTAGGGTCCGTTAGCTTGAGTTCTTGTTCGGCGTGTTTTAATAAAGCAAATTCAGAAGCATAAGCTTCCCAGCACCCTCGGTTTCCACATGTGCAAGGTCTTCCATTATAAAAAATCGTCGTATGACCACTTTCCCCGGAATAGCCATTGATTCCTTGGTATAACTCCCCATTTAGAATAATGCCCGTCCCAATGCCAATTCCGACACTAAAATAAACAATTGAGTCATGGTGCTTGCCAGCGCCATATTGCTTCTCCCCATAAGCTCCTGCATTCGCTTCGTTTTCGATGAAAATCGGATAATCAAATTCTTGTGTAAAAAGGCCCTTTAAGTCTAAGTCCTCCCATTTTAAGTTAGGAGCCATTAACACTTTTCCCGAACGATCAATAATTCCAGGAACGCCAATGCCAATTCCGATAATGCCATAGGTACTTTGAGGAGCAGATTGGATTAAAAAATGAATCGTTCGGTTCACAAGGGAAATTAACTCATCCGTATGGGAACTTGTAATCGTCTCCAGTTTTTCACCAACGACATGGCCCTTTAAGTCTGTGAGCACTCCTAATACATAATTGACTCCGATGTCAATGCCAATTGAATACCCAGCCTGATGATTAAATAGTAACATCACTGGCCGGCGTCCGCCGCTTGATTCGCCGGGACCTGATTCGTAAATTAACTCTTCCTCGATTAATTCATTGACCAAGGAAGAAACGGTTGCTTTATTAAGTCCTACTCGTTGAGCAATATCTGCACGGGAGATCGGAGCATGGGTGGTAATTGCTGTTAGTACCGTTTCTTTATTTTTTTGTTTCACGACTTGATTATTCCATGTTTTTTGCCTCGTCATAGGCAAGCTCTCTCCCTTTATAGATGTTCTTGAATCCATTATACCTCAATTTGGGGCAGAAATATTATATAAAAAACTTAGTTTATTTGATAGACAAACTAAGTTTATGGTGTTAAAATCAAATTGTACTCAAATACAGCAAGCGTTTTCATCTTGGTGAAAACGAATACAAAACTCGTACAACGTAGGAGGAATTTTTAATGAGTTATTTTAAAAATGTTGGGCTTGTTCAATACGAAGGACCAAATTCAAATAATCCGCTAGCATATAAATATTATAATCCGAAAGAAACGATCAATGGAAAAAGCATGGAAGAACTGCTTCGCTTTGCCGTTTCTTACTGGCATACCTTTACAATGGAAGGAAATGATCCATTTGGCCAAGGAACGATGCAGCGTCCATACGGTCATTTTACGGGAATGGACTTGGCGAAAGCACGAGTTGAAGCTTCTTTCGAATTTTATGAAAAACTAAATGTTCCTTTCTTCTGCTTCCATGATGTTGATATTGCTCCAGAAGGAGAGACGTTAACCGAGACATTTAAAAACATTGATGAAATTGTTGCGATGATTAAACAATATATGGAAACAAGCAAAACAAAACTACTATGGAACACTGCAAATATGTTCTCGCATCCACGCTGGTTACATGGCGCAGCGACAGCCCCTAATGCTGATGTTTTTGCTTACGCGGCGGCAAAGGTTAAAAAAGGTCTTGAGGTTGGGAAAGAGCTAGGTGCTGAAAACTATGTATTCTGGGGTGGACGAGAAGGATATGAAACATTGCTCAACACAGATATGAAGCTTGAGTTAGATAATCTTGCACGATTCTTCCATATGGCAAAGGATTATGCGAAAGAGATTAACTTTGATGCCCAGTTCTTAATTGAACCGAAGCCAAAAGAGCCAACGACACATCAATATGATTTCGATGTGGCAACGAGTTTATCGTTTTTACAAAAGTATGGATTACAGAATGATTTTAAATTCAATATTGAAGCGAACCATGCAACACTTGCAGGTCATACCTTTGAACATGAACTACATGTTGCGCGCATCAACGGCATGTTAGGCTCTGTCGATGCAAACCAAGGTGACACGTTGCTCGGCTGGGATACAGACGAGTTCCCAACAGATATTTACTCAACGACACTTGCGATGGTTGAAATCTTGAAAAATGATGGCCTCGGTTCAGGTGGCTTGAATTTTGATGCGAAAGTGAGAAGAACATCGTTTGATCCAGAAGATTTATTCTTCGCGCATATCGCAGGAATGGACGCATTTGCGATTGGTGCAAAAGTTGCACAACGCCTAATCGATGATAAGGTGCTAGATAACTTTATTGCCGATCGTTATAGCAGTTTCACAGAAGGGATTGGTCTTGACATTGTGGAGGGAAAAACTGATTTCCACCAGCTTGAGCAGCATGCCCTTAATTTAACTAAGATTGAAAATAAATCTGGCAGAACAGAGCAGTTAAAGGCAACTTTGAACAAATACATTTTAGAAGCTTATGCGACGGTGACCGTTTAAAAATTATAAAAAGGATGGACTTGGAATGCTTAGGTCCATCCGAATCCTGTAAAAGGAGGATACGCATGAAATATGTAATTGGAGTCGATCTTGGCACGAGTGCAGTTAAAGTCAATGGCCTTGCATCGTTTGAAAATATTCACATATTTTCAATAAAATGTATTTACTTACACTAAAAAAACTCCTATTGTAGAAGTGGTTGACCTTGTTTTGTTCCCTTAACAAACAAGTCTTCTACAAAGGAGTTTTCCAATGAATAATAAAAGTATAGGCCGTGAAATGCTAATTTGTCAATGCCTATCCCTGCTTCCAACAGAGGACTTTGACTGTCCTTTGATCGATTACGGGAAATACAAGCTTTCTACGAAATCTTTACTTAAAATTTTTGTCGCTGCTCAACTAGATCAATGGAGCTCATACACTCATATGACAGAAAAGTTAGATGCTTATCCAAAACTGTGTAAGGAGATTGGTATTTCTGAAATAAGCGGTTCTCAATTAAGCCGCCGTATCAATGATTTACCAACAGAATGGGTCCAAAACCTTTTTGTGAAAGTTGTTCAGAAAATTAACAATCTCACACAATCAAGAAAAGGATTGCCAGGTGGGATTGGGCGTTTGAAAATTATTGATTCCACAGAGATTCGATTACCAGAACAGTTGTGTGATTGGGCCTTTATTTCAAAAGGCCATAATGCGGTTAAAATGCATACTAGATTGGTCGTGGTTTCACCAGGTATTGCATATCCAGACAAGATTGTTCCTTCAACAGGTACAGTGAGTGATTTTGAAAGTTCAGATATACTCGTTGAAGAAGCTGATGCTACTTACGTAATGGACCGTGGTTATCCTTCTAAAAAGAACCTCATGGATTGGCAAGAAAAAGAGATTTCTTTTGTGGTTCGAATAACAAAGGCTCTTCGATTATATACACTTGAAGAATACGAACCAACTCACTCGTCTGTTATTAAGGATGCCAAAGTATTATACGGTATATCTAAAAAGCCAGTCAGGTACATCGAGTTTGTAGATGAATATGATAGAAGCTATAGGATTTTAACAACTAGATTCGATTTAACCGACCAACAAGTAATGGAAATTTACCGCAATCGTTGGATCATCGAGTTGTTTTTCAAATGGATCAAACAACATTTAAAGTTAACAAAAATATGGAGTACGAAGCCTCAAGGTATTTGGAATCAAATGTTCTTAGCTCTAATCGCTTTTGGACTTTCCCTGATAGTCAAATTGCAATCCAACTCAGAAAAGACACCATGGGAATTCTTTCGGTTCTTACAAACCTATCTATATAAATCTGTTAGTTCTTTTAAGAAAGGGTTACGGCCAAAAAAGAAGAAAAAATCGAGGGGAAGGCAGAAAGTCCCCATTCCAATTGAGAAAAAAGCACCATCATTTGGAAACGTAGCCCTGGTAAAAGAAGTTAAGAAAAAGGAAGATCGAAAAAACCCAAGAAAATTAGGTAATTATTAAAAAGGAAAAAAAAGGGAACAAAGTCATATTAAGACCCTATTCTCTTTTTTTCTTCTAGAATAGTAAAGCAACTGTAAAATTTTTGAATTAATTCAAATTAATTACTGACGTGCAAGGCCATTGAGTTAAAGTACTGCTTATGGATCAAGTAGGAAAGGTTTGTAATGAAGTTTCTCAACCCTATCCGCTTATTCAGGAAAAGTCAGGGTATAGTGAGCAAGACCCAAATGAATGGGTAGAAAAAACGATTTATGCATTGAGAGAACTGATTAGACAATTTGAAGGGCGACCTGAAGACATTGAAGGGTTGAGCTTTTCTGGACAAATGCATGGCCTTGTTTTGCTGGATGAGGACAAGCAAGTGCTGCGCAATGCGATTCTTTGGAATGATACGAGAACGACAGAGCAATGCCAGCAAATCTATCATCAAATTGGCGAAGCCCAGCTGTTAGAGATAACAAAAAACCAAGCATTGGAAGGGTTTACGTTGCCGAAATTGCTTTGGGTAAAACAATACGAACGAGAGCTGTTTGAAAAAGCGGCCGTTTTCATGCTGCCGAAGGACTATTTGCGCTACAGATTAACGGGAGCGATTCATAGTGAGTACTCAGATGCAGCGGGAACGTTATTATTAAATGTCGCTGAAAAGCAATGGAGCGCGGAATTATGCGAGCAATTAGGAATTGATATGAAAATTTGTCCACCGCTTGTCGAGTCCCATGGATTTGTGGGCAAAATCACAACCGAGATTTCTGAGAAAACTGGGTTGGCTCCAGAAACGAAAGTGTTTGCTGGTGGAGCAGATAACGCCTGTGGAGCGATTGGTTCAGGAATTCTTTCTGATGGCAAGACATTGTGCAGTATCGGAACGAGTGGTGTTGTCCTTTCTTACGAGGAACGGAATGATCGTGATTTTCAAGGAAAAGTTCATTATTTTAACCATGGAGAAGAAAACGCTTTATATACGATGGGTGTCACGCTCGCGGCCGGCCACAGTTTAACTTGGTTTAAAGATACGTTTGCAGCAAATGAATCGTTTGATCAATTATTAGCCCAATTAAGCAAAGTACCAATCGGGGCAAACGGTTTATTGTTTACGCCATATCTTGTTGGAGAACGGACGCCATATGCAGATTCAGTGATTCGCGGCAGTTTTATTGGAATGGATTCGTCGCACCGGCAGGATGACTTTGCTCGCGCGGTAATTGAAGGGATTACATTTTCGTTAAATGAATCGATTGAGATCTTCCGAGAAAGTGGCAAGACGATTGATACAGTCATCTCAATTGGTGGCGGAGCGAAAAATGAAACATGGCTGCAAATCCAAGCGGATGTTTTCAATGCGCGGATTGTGAAGTTGACAAGTGAACAGGGACCAGCAGTAGGGGCAGCAATGTTAGCAGCCTATGGCTGTCAATGGTTTGATTCACTGGAACAATGCGCCGATGTGTTCATTTCTTCTGATAAGGAGTACACTCCAATCCCTGCAAACGTGGAGAAATACCGACAATTATTCTTGTTGTACAAGCAGGTTTACAAACAAACGAAACAATTAAATGAAGGATTAAAAGCGTTTAGAAAACAGTAAAAAGCTATATATTACGGGGAATCTTGACGGCGGTAAGAAACAAATGAAAGCGATTCCCCCGTTTTTGAGATAAGGAGATTTAAATGAAAGTAACAGAAACAATTTTCGGTGAATTGGCAGGAAGACAAGTGAAAGCGTATACGTTGGCCAATAATCAAGGCATGGCAATAACTTGTCTCGACTATGGATGTACGATTACGAACATTTCTGTTCCGGACCGTAATGGTAAAATTGAAAATGTTGTTTTAGGCTTTGATTCGATTGAAAATTATCTCCAGCATTCTCCTTATTTCGGTTGCGTAGTTGGCCGTGTAGCAGGAAGGATTGGAGAGTCGCAATTCGACTTAGATGGGATAACTTACGAGTTACCGAAGAATGAAGGAGATAACCATCTTCATGGAGGACCAAAGGGCTTTCAGAGGCAGATTTGGGATTCAAGTGTTGCAGAGGGCGGCGATGAATGCAGCATTCAATTTACTTACTTAAGTCCTGATGGAGAATCAGGGTATCCAGGAAACCTGGAAGTGACTGTGAAATACAGTTTAAATAATAAAAACGAATTGTCGATTTCTTACCAGGGCACGACTGATAAAAAAACGGTGGTCGATTTAACAAACCATTCTTATTTTAATTTAAGCGGAGACGGCAAGAGAAACATCTTGAATCATCAATTGCAGCTGAAAAGCGAGCAGTTTTTAGAATTGGATGATTCCTTGCTTCCGACAGGGCAGCTTCTCGATGTTAAGAACACTCCTTTTGATTTTACATCGATGAAAAAAATTGGTGAAGAGATCGAATCAGAGCATGACCAAGTCAAGCTTGTTGGCGGATATGACCATCCCTTCCTGTTAAGTGATCATCATTGTGAGGAAATTATTTTAATCGACGAAACTAGTGGACGCAAGCTTGTTGTAGAGACAGACAAACCGAGTGTCGTTTGTTACACATCCAATATGCTAAGGAATGACTTTCAAATTCGTGGCGTGCAAGCGGAAAAACATTTAGGAATATGTTTGGAAACACAATCACTGCCTGATGCTGTTCATCATCCGCATTTTCCTTCTATTGTTTTAGAACCGAATACATGCCATCAATCGAAGACCATCTACAAATTTTCTTGTCTCTAATAGTTCAGGAAACGGATAGGAAAAGATAAATATATATAGAAGGGAGTATAAAGACATCATTTAAAATAATGTGCCGAAGATTCAACTGTGCGGGCACCATCAGTCGGTCAACATTATTTAATTAATGTCTTTAGAAAAAACGATGAGAAATCAACGGAATGCATTATATATTTTTTCATTGACACTTGTTGCGGCCATCGGTGGATTATTATTTGGATATGACACAGCGGTAATTTCGGGCGCGGAAAAATCAATTCAAGCTTATTTAATTGAGCCGCTAGGTTTAGGTTCCTTTGCTCACGGGGCAACTGTATCGAGTGCATTAATTGGTTGTATTATTGGTGGATTGATTTCAGGGATATTTGCTTCAAAATTTGGCCGAAAAAGATCATTGATTGTCGCGGCGGCTCTGTTTTTTGTGTCTGCATTGGGGTCTTCTTATCCTGAATTTTTATTCTATACACAGGGCGAACCTTCGCTTGCATTATTGTTTACCTTTAACTTTTACCGCATTATTGGCGGAATTGGCGTTGGTTTAGCTTCAGCGATTACGCCAATGTATATCGGAGAAATTGCTCCAGCCGATATCCGTGGGAAAATGGTATCCTTTAACCAGTTTATGATAATCTTCGGGATGCTTGTTGTTTATTTCGTCAACTGGGGCATTGCCAATGGACAAACGGTCGAGTGGATCAATGAAATTGGCTGGAGATATATGTTTGCTTCGGAAGCGATTCCAGCACTTGTGTTTGGGTTATTATTAATCTTTGTTCCGGAAACGCCGCGTTATTTAGCGATGCAAAACAAAGAAGACAAGGCGCTTTCTGTTCTAGCGAAAATCAATGGAGCGTCGGAAGCAAAGGTCATTTTAAAGGATATTAAAGAAAGTGTACAGGCTTCAGCAAGTGCAAATAAAGAAAAGCTTTTTGCCTACGGAAAACTAGTGATTGTCGTCGGAATATTGCTGTCTGTGTTCCAGCAATTCGTCGGCATTAACGTCGCACTTTATTATGCCCCACGGATTTTTGAAAGCATGGGAGCGGCAAAGGACGCGTCGATGCTGCAAACAATTGTGATGGGTCTTGTCAATGTTGTCTTTACCGTCGTTGCGATCTTTACGGTTGATAAATGGGGACGTAAGCCACTATTAATCACAGGTTCGATTGGGATGGCACTAGGGATGTTCGGTGTTGCAGGACTTGCGTTTGCGAATATCATCGGCATGAGCACGCTTGTCTTCATTATTATTTACACAGCTTCGTTTATGATGTCATGGGGACCGATTTGCTGGGTGTTGATTTCAGAAATCTTCCCGAATAAAATTCGTGGACAGGCGGTAGCAATTGCTGTTGCTGCGCAATGGGCGGCAAACTATTTCATCTCTTCCACATACCCAATGATGATGGAATTCAGCGGTGGGATGACTTACGGATTTTACGGATTAATGAGTATTCTATCGGCAATCTTCGTTTGGAAGTGGGTACCTGAAACAAAAGGGAAAACACTCGAACAGATGGAGGATATATGGAAACAAAAAAGTGAGTTAAATGAAAAAGCTTCTTAACACCTTTTAGAGCTGCCTAATGGCAGTTTTTTTTATCCTTTTAAAAAGAGGAAGCAACCAGCCACTATTGAATAACAATGGGGGCAAAACGGGATAATTAAATACCGTGATAATCTTATCCGTGATAATCTTATGATGATGAGATAACTTTAATAAAAAACTCTGTTAATATAAAGATGAAGGCATTGCAAAAGGAGGATTCCCACGATGTTTGTTACATTTGCAGAAATGAAAAGTTTAATTAAAAAAGCTTTGTTAGCAGCAGGATTAAATGAAGAACAAGCGGAAATCTGTGCACAAGTACATACTGAATCAAGTCGGGACGGAATTGAGTCTCATGGGTTAAATCGTGTGCCGCGGTTTATTGATTCTGTTCATAATGGTTGGGTGAATTTGAATAGCGAGTTGGAGCTTGTCGATCAGTTTGGTGTCATTGAAAGATATGATGGCAATTTAGGGATAGGAATTATCAACGCGAAGAAGGCGACGAACCGCGCGATTGAGTTAGCAAAACAGAACGGCGTCGGAATTGTTGCTTTAAGAAATACGAACCATTGGATGCGCGGCGGGACATATATGTGGGATTTGGTCGAACAAGGATTAATGGGAATCAGTTGGACAAACACGGAGTCTTGTATGCCAGCTTGGGGCTCAGCTGAAAAAAATGTTGGCAATAACCCATTTTGCATGGGGATTCCACGAGAAGCAGGACCAGTTGTTCTCGATATGGCGATGAGTCAATTTGCCTGGGGGAAATTGCAAGTAACTCAGTTAGCCGGGGAACAGTTGCCAATTCCAGGTGGCTTCGATTCCGAGGGCCAGCTAACGACGGATCCGGGCCAAATCAATGAGTCAGGCCGCATCTTGCCGACAGGATATTGGAAAGGTTCGAGTTTGGCGATTTTGCTTGATTTATTTGCTACGGTTCTTGCAGATGGAAATTCGACTGCAAAGATGGATCGTCTCAGTGAAGGCAGTTGCGTCGGATGTACGCAAATTTTTATGGCATTTGATCCAAAGCGATTTATTTCCGAACAAGAAATGGAACGCATCATCGAAGAAACGATTACCGGAATTAAAAATGTACAGCCTGCACAGGAAGGCAAGGAGATACGCTACCCTGGTGAAGGACAAATGGCAAACCGAAAACGCAGTCAAACAGAAGGAATTCATGCCGACGAATCGGTGTGGGAAGAAGTAAAGAAACGCGCCGAAGCTTAAGTGGGAGCAATCCTAGACTTGGGTCGAAAGCGGGTTTGATTGAGACAAGTTCAAGGGAAAAATGCATAGACACGAAGGGGGAAGAGTGCCTTTGTCCGAAAGCGGCCCTCATTCAGACAACTTCCCCCATTTCGTGGAGTGCTTTTGCATAAAAGCAGCAATGATACAGACGAAGTTATGCTTTTTAAGAAGTCTGTCCTCCCCGATAAACCCAATATCTCTCTATTGAAACGAATAGCGTTTTCTCATATGATTGATTTAGATGCAATTTGTTTATCAACCTAATTAATTAACGGATGATACGAGAATCATTGCGGATAGTATTTAATCCTTACATCATGCTCGTGGGATTTCAACGGTAACTGAAAATAGAGGATAAAAACAATAAAATGGTGGTTTTGAGAACTTTCCAAATACGGCCATTTTCTTTTATTAATAAAAGAGGGTGTGTGAGATGATAGAGTTTTTTAATATAGTCAGGGAAATTATCATACCGATTTTTATCATTATTGCAATTGGATATACCCTCCAAAAAAAGTTCCGTATGAACGTACCAACATTAGCCAAAATAAATATGTTCTTTTTAGTACCGGCCTTTATATTCGTTAAATTATATAGTACGCAATTATCGTTCCAATTAATGGGCTTTGTTTTATTGTTTTTCATTATCATTATTGTCCTACTCTATGTGATTTCAACTATTGCAGCAAAGCTGCTTGGGCTTGAAAATGGAGAAAAGATGACGTTTTCTAATAGTGCCATCTTTTTTAATTCAGGGAATTACGGTATTCCTGTAAATGATCTCGTCTTTAAGGGAGACCCATTTGCAATGTCGATACAGGTTATTGTGCTAACTTTACAAAATATTTTAACCTTTTCATATGGGGTCTTTTCCTTACAATCGATCAAAATTGGAAAAGTAAAAGCAATGCAAGGATATTTTAAAATGCCCGTATTATATGCGATGTTAGCTGGTATTCTATTAAACTATTTAAACATTCCCATTCCTTCTTCTGTGTGGGTCCCAGCAAACTATATTGCTGATGCGATGGTAGGAATTGCCTTATTTACATTGGGTGCTCAAGTTGCTGAAATCAATTTTAAAGCGGGTTTATCCAAGGTATACTGGAGTCTTTTTTTTCGCCTTTTAGTTGGGCCGGCGATTGCGTTGGTTTTGATTTTCCTGTTTGGGATAGAAGGGATTTTTGCCCAAGCACTGTTTATCGCTTCAAGTATGCCTACTTCTGTTAATAGTGCGATTATCGCAGAGGAATACAATAATTACCCCGGTTTTGCAGCTCAAATCGTTCTATTTTCAACAATATTTAGCGCGATAACCGTTTCAATTATGATTTATCTTTCAGGAATATTATTCTAACATTAAGAAACCCTGTCAAGAGACAGGGTTTTTTGTCGTATAGCGTTGTTTTTCGGGAAAGGAAAATTGTATTTCCTGAACATCTAAAAAATGTTGAGTCCCATACGCGCAAGCTCCGAGTACACAGGAATGATTTTCAAGGTCAGAGAGAACTAATTCGCCATATTCACTGACAGAAGAAATGAGGTATCCCTTTAATTTTTCGACAGACTCGGGATAAACTTTTAATAATTCGCTATTCATGACAATCGTTTCAGGATTGTACATATTTATAATATTGTTAAGGCCGATTGAAATATATTGTAAAAAGCGGTCTATATAACTCTTTACAATGATATGGTCGGCTTCTAATAATTTTTGAATGTCTGAAATAGATAAGTTTGTTTGCTGAAGTTCAGCTTCTAATTTCTTCAATAATTTAGGCTCAGAAGCATATAGCTCCCAACAGCCGTGGTTGCCGCAACGACAAGGATCCCCATTTGGGAAAATGATCATATGCCCCATTTCCCCAGCATAACCGTGAAACCCCTTATGCAAACCTCCGTCAATAATCATGCCCGAGCCAATCCCGGAAGTTAGAATCACGGTAAGCAGGTTATTGCTATGGTGGTGTTTATAAACTTTTTCAGCAAATGCTGATAAATTAGCATTGTTTTCAATGAATAACGGAACGGTTAATTCTTTTTGTAAATCTTCCTTAATATTTTTTCGGAGCCACTTATATCTTGGGTTAAAACGGATGCTTCCATCTTTTTTATTAACAGTCCCATGAATCCCAATGACAGCATTTACAATCCCATACGGACTGTTCGAGAATCTAAGCTGATAGTCTTTAATCTTCCTAACTAAATTGTTTATAATAAAATCATAATCATCAGTATCAATTTTTTCTTCATTTTCATAAACCGGTTGACCTTTTAAATTTGAAATTGTGTAAATAATAGATTTATAATCTAAATCAATCCCCAACACATACCCCGCACCTTCATTAATTGAGAGCATAATAGGCTTTCTTCCGACTGAATGATGTTCTAATTCAGTTTCGCAAACTAATCCTTCATCTAACAAATCAGCGACTTGGACAGAAATGGTTGCCTTGTTTAAGCCTGTAATTTTCGATAAATCTGCCCTTGATAAAATCTCATGTTCAATGATCTTTTGTAAAATTAAACTTCTATTAAGTTTTTTTATATATGAACTATCACCTGTGACCATTTTATTTACTCCTTTACATTCATTGCGTTGGGTAAAAAAATCGCAATGAAGGAAAATAATGTCAAACCATTTTGGGGAGGCTTACATTTAATTAGTTGGTTTAGTAGATAATTTAATTATAACAGATATGTAACCATTCACCTTAAGAAAAACAGCCCTTTTATGAACGAAGTCCGAAATTTATCGGTTGAAATTGAGTTTTGAGTTTTGGATTGTAAAAAAACACGGGGTAACATCCTCTTCTTTACATGAATGCGAGTAATTTTATCAAAATGTCAAAATGAAAGTGGTTTCAGACAATTTCTTCAGAAAAATCAGTTGTTTCAGGCAAATAATTTAACTTTTTTTGTGATACGATAAGTTTGTCATCAAGCTTGAAAGGGATGGTAGAGGTGAGAAAGCCAATTTTGCCCATTTACCGATTAACCGGCAGGCAAGAATTCATACTAGACTATCATTCTCATCAAGAATATGAAATTTATTTTTTTCATGGTGGTTCCTGCCGTTATCTAATTAAAAATCAGATCTATGATTTGGAACCTGGTGATATCCTCTTGATGGATGGAAAAACAATTCACAAACCGATTGTTTCCTCGGAAAACGAGTACATTCGGAGTACGGTTCACTTCTGCCCACAATGGATTGAAAGCGTTTTAATGGAGTTGGATGCTGGCTATTTACTGGATGTATTCCGGAAATTACAGCATTGTTTAATTCGGACAAATGAAAACGAACAATCGAAGAAATTGGAGGAGTTAATTTGTCTACTAGACGAACTATATAGGGCGTCAGATAACAACCAATTTTCGGTTGCCGAGGCAGAAATGAAAGTTCTACTTATCCAAATATTAATCCTTGTGGATAAGATGCGTCGTGCAAATTCATATAAAAAGCCTGAAACAAAGGATGACAAAACCGATTATGTTGAGAATATTGTTACCTATGTTCAGGAACACTATATGGAGAAGTTAACGATCGATTCAATTGCAAAATCTTTTAATTTAAGTAAGTCATATTTGTCCCATTTATTTAAAGAAATAACTGGGTTTACTGTAATGGAATATATAATGGCGACAAGAATCACACAGGCAAAATATATGCTTGCTATGGAACCGAATAAACCTTTAAGGGATATCTCATTTGATTGCGGTTTTGAAAGCGCCTCCCATTTTAGCCGTTATTTTAAGAGCAAAGTTGGAATGAGCCCAAAGGATTATCGTAAACTACAAATTACAGAAGAAGGGAAGTTAGAATAAATGAAAAAAGTACGATTAGGTATTGTTGGTCTAGGTGCGCAAGGTGGAACTTATGCAGGTTTTATTGCCGACGGAAGAGTTGCAAACATTGAAATTGGAGCGATTTGTGACAATGATCCAGCAAAGAAAGCGGTTGCTCAAGAAAAGTATCCAAATGTGTCATTCTATGAAGATTATATCGAGATGATGGAGAGTGGAGATGTAGATGCGATTGTAACGACGGTCCCGCATTACCTGCACCCTGAAATGGCCATCGAGGCAATGAAAAGAAATATTCATCCATTAGTCGAAAAACCAGCAGGTGTTTATACGAAACAAGTAAAAGAATTGAACGAGTTTGCTGCTTCAAAACCAGAATTAACCTTTGCTATCTTTTTCAACCAACGAACAAATGACCTTTATAAAAAGGTAAAAGAAATGATCGATAATGGTGAAATCGGTAATATTCGCCGTACGAACTGGATTATTACAACATGGTGGAGACCACAAGGTTATTATGATCAAGGTTCATGGAGAGCAACATGGGAAGGTGAAGGCGGTGGTGTTCTTGTAAACCAAGCTCCACACCAATTAGACCTTCTTCAATGGATTTGTGGGATGCCGAAAAAGGTTTATTCAAATGTTAAGTATGGTTTCCAAAGAAATATTGCGGTTGAAGACGAGGTTACAGCAATGCTTGATTATGGCAATGGAGCAACGGGCGTATTTATAACATGTACACATGATATTGTCGGAACAGATCGTTTTGAAATCCTTGGAGATAAGGGAAAAATCATTGTTGATGATAGTAAGAAGGTAACGATTAAACGTCTGACAAGACCAGAAAATGAAATGAGCAACAGCATGAGTATGCAAGATGTCATGAAGATTTTTATGGGTCAATCCGATGATAATATTTTCACTGAAGAAGTATTAGAATTTGAAAGCGTATGGGGCGGTCAGCATATTGCTGTGTTAGAAAACTTTGCTGCAAACATACTAGATGGAACGCCATTAATCGCATCAGGAAGCGATGGAATCAACGGGGTAGCATTAGCAAATGCCATTCACCTATCAAGCTTCCTTGGAAAAGAAGTAGAACTTCCGGTTGATGAGGAACTTTATTTAGCAGAGTTGAATAAGCGCATTGAAGAAGAAAGAAAGAATCCGATTAAAAAATAACAGCATGAAGCTAGAAATCGGCATTCGCCGGTTTCTAACTATTCATTTTCACTCTCTTAGAGGAGGGATCCTATGCTTAAAGTAGCAGTAGTTGGTTTAGGTGATATTTCAAAGATTCATATCCCTGCCATCCAAAATAGTACGAAGGCTGAATTAGTGGCTGTTTGTGATATAGATGAAGAACTTCGCAATTCTGTGGAAAAAGTAAATTTCTATAAAGATATTGAAGAAATGCTTCACAATGAAGAATTAGACTGTGTTCATATTTGCTTGCCTCATTATCTTCACTACTCCGCAACAAAAGCATGTGTCGAAAAGGGCGTTCATGTCTTTTTAGAAAAACCTTTAGCAAGAAGTGCAGAGGAAGGCATGTTCGTTGTCGATTTAGAAGAATCTCATCCCGACGTTAAAATATGTGTAAGTTTGCAAAACCGCCTAAATGAAACATTCATTAAGCTAAAGGAAATCGTCGATAGTGGAGAATTGGGACAAGTTACTGGAATGAAAGGTTTAGTTACATGGTTCCGTCCAAAAGCCTATTATGATGTAAAACCTTGGCGTGGGAAAATGAAGCTTGCCGGCGGTGGAGTCATGATCAATCAGTCGATTCACACTTTGGATTTGATGCAGCTAATCGGGGGAGAAATCGAAGTCATCCGTGGATCGATTGATCAATTACTTGATTACGGGTACGAAGTGGAAGATACAGCCGTTGCGAATATTCAATTTAAAAATGGTGCAACTGGATTATTCTTTGCCACGACAACGTATGCAACGAATTCATCTGTTGAATTTCAGGTCATTCTTGAAAAAGGGAAATTAACGATTAAAGATAGTATTTTGACGATGATAAATAGCGAAGGCGTGAAACAAAAGCTGGAAGAGGATTCGAAGCTTCCAGGAAGCAAGTTCTACTATGGTGCAAGTCATGATACGTTAATCAATCAGTTTTATGATGCGATTATGAACAATACAGACAATTATATTCCTGTTCGAGATGCACAAACATCAATGGAAATGATTAGTGCAATCAGAAGATCCTCTGAGGTGAAAATCCCAATTAAAATGGAGGTATACAAATGACAAAAGGCAAAATCGGCGTTCAAATGATGATGCTTAAGAATAAAGTAGAAGAACTTGGTGTTTATGAAACGATGAAAAAGCTTCATGAGCTTGGATTTGGCGCAGTTGAGGTTTCCCAAATTCCAATGACAGAAGAAAATGTAGCCGAATTAAAAAGAGCAAGCGAAGATTTTAATATAAAAATTGCTGCGTTATCTGCGGCGGTAGAGCCAATGTTTCCAAATGCTCCAGGCGAGGCCTTATCGACGGATTTTGAAAAAATTGTAAATGACTGTAAAACTCTAGACTGTAATTTTGTTCGTATCGGTATGCTTCCTTTTACAGTAATGGGTGATAAAGAAAAAATTATGGGCTTTATCGAAAGAGCAGAAGAATATGCACATCGTCTAGCGGAGCATGGAATTGAGTTGTACTATCATACACATCATGTTGAATTCGAAAAATATGATGGTGTTTACTTATTAGACCTTATTAAACAAAACACAACAAAATTAGGGTTTGAATTGGATGTACACTGGATTCAACGTGCTGGTGAAAACCCTGTTAAAATCATTGAGCAATACAAAAATCGTATTTCGCTGCTTCACTTAAAAGACTATCGAATCGGTTCGTTCGAATTTAATCCTGATGACTTAAAGGATATGGCAGGGTTCATGAACAAATTTTCTAATATTATTGAATTTGCAGAACTTGGTGAAGGAAACCTAGATATTGCAGCAATGATGGATGCAGGACTGCAAAGTGGCGTGCAATACTTCTTGATCGAACAAGATGACACATATGGACGTGATCCATTTGAATGTCTTGAGGTATCTGCACAACATTTACGAAAGCTTGGTTATGCTGACTGGTTCTAAAAATATAAAGCAAGCACCTGATTGATATATGCATGTCTCGTTCAGGTGCTTGTATTTTTCAATGCAACGAATAGGAGTGATACAACAAATGAGTAATGATGGGATGAATTATGCACCAAAGGGGAAACCAAATCCAGTCGTAAAAGAAGGGGAGTTCTCTTTTGCTGCAGTTGCCCTTGACCACGGGCATATTAATGGGATGTGTAATGGATTAGTTGAGTCTGGTGCAACATTAAAATGGGTCTATGATCCAAATTCAGAAAAGGTAGAAAAATTTATTGAAGCATTCCCGGGGGTACAAGCAGCAGAGTCATTAGAACAAGTATTAAACGATAAGGAAATTAAGTTAGTAGCAGCCGCGGCCATCCCAAATAAACGCAGTGAATTAGGGATAAAGGTAATGGAAGCTGGCAAGGATTACTTTACGGATAAAACTCCGTTTACTACGTTAGCGCAGTTAGAAGAAACAAAAAAAGTAGTAGAACGTACAGGTCAAAAGTATATGGTTTATTTCAGTGAGAGGCTGCATGTAGAGGCTGCAGTATTTGCTGGAGATTTAATTAATCAAGGTGCAATTGGCAAGGTGATTCAAGTAACAGGTTTTGGCCCGCATCGCCTTAACGCCGATAGTCGCCCTGACTGGTTCTTTAAGAAAGAACAATATGGCGGCATTCTCTGCGACATCGGAAGCCACCAAATCGAACAATTTTTATATTACACAGGAAACAAGGATGCAACAGTTCTTCATAGTAAAGTTGGGAATTACAATAACCCAGAATATCCTGAATTAGAAGACTATGGGGATGCAACGCTAGTAGGTGAAAATGGTGCGACGTTCATTTTCAAGGTAGATTGGTTTACACCAGATGGTTTACGCACCTGGGGTGATGGTCGTACGTTTATTACTGGTACTGAGGGCACGATTGAATTAAGAAAGTATATTGATGTTGCTAAAAATGAATCAGGAGATCACCTCTTCTTAGTAAATAAAGAGGGTGAAAAACATTATGAGTTAAGAGGAGAGGTTGGCTTTCCTTTCTTCGGACAACTTATTTTAGATTGTATAAATCGGACTGAAAAAGCGATGTCACAAGAGCATGCCTTTAAAGCAGCAGAGCTGTGCTTAAAAGCCCAGGAACAAGCGATTGTTGTTACGAAATAGGTGGGAAGGTATGAGCGGGTAAAGTATTTCATAAGTCCGATTGTGTGGGAAAATATCCCCGGGATGAAAACCAAAGAAAGGTGATAGAACAGCATTCTTTGGTTTTCCGCCCCCGCCTTAAAAACCTACTTGTCGGACAGTCCCTTTTCGGATAAAGCAAGTCTCTATGACAGAAAAAAAGTTATAATTTAGCAAAAAAAAAAGCTTGTATATAAAAGCGTTTTCATTTAATATTAGGTCATAAGTTAATTTGTTGGCTAAACAAATTATAAAGCTATCTACCTACTAAAACAGTAGATAGTTCGCTTATTAGTTGGTTTAGTGGAAAAACAAATAAAACATTTGAAAGCGGTTTATTCGCTAAGGAGGTAACAAGATATGTCATCAACAGCTATTAATAATCAGCAGTACAATAAGGCTAAGCTTTGGGAAATTGGCTTCTTTGCATTAAATAATACCGCAACAAACTTGTATCTATTCATTTTGGCGTTTGTATCTTATTATGCAGCTGGAATTGCTGGAATTGCTGTAGTTATAATAAGTACGATTTTAATGAGCATGAGAATTTTTGACGGGATTTCAGATCCAATCATAGGATATTTAGTGGATAAAACGGAAGGGAAATTCGGTAAGTTTCGACCATTTATGATTATCGGAAATATCATCTTAGCTACTTCGATAATTGTATTATATAATGTAACACACTTAATCCCTGAATCATTTAGACTTGTATTCTTTATCTTAATTTATGCCGTTCATATTGTCGGGTATACATGTCAAACGGCTGTTACAAAAGCAGCTCAAACAGTATTAACAAATGACCCGAAACAACGTCCTTTATTCGCGATTTTTGATGGAATTTACAACACATTGCTTTTCACAGTTGGACAAATTTATGTAGCGTCTTATTTAATTCAAAAACATGGCGACTTCAATATGGGATTATTTACAGAATTGAACACTCTTGCTATTATTCTTGCGGGTGTATTTACAATATTAGCTGCAATTGGGATATCAAGTAAGGACAAGAAAGAATATTTCGGACTAGCAGAGGCAACTGTTCAAACGAAATTCCGCGATTTCTGGCCAATTTTGAAAAACAATAAACCATTATTAAAATTAGTTGTAGCAGTAACTGTTGACAAATTAGCATTCTCAATGTTACGTCACGCAGTAGTAGTCGTTATGTTATTTGGTATCTTAATCGGCGACTATGCATTAAGTGGTACCATTTCAATGATTACTATTGTTCCAACATTATTGATAACATTCTGGGCAGTAGCAAAAGCTAGAAAAACAGGCATGAAGAAAGCTTTCTTATTCTCAACTTGGATTGCATTAGGTGCTTTCGCTACATTAATTGGAATGTTTTTGATTATCGACGGTTCAACAATCTCAATGAGCAGTATTGGGATTGCAACAATCCTTTTCATTGTGTTATATACTTTGGCAATGGGATTTGGGCAAGTACCATCAACTCTTGTAAACCCAATGATTGCGGATGTATCTGACTATGAAACTAGTAAGTCTGGAAGATATGTACCAGGAATGATTGGAACGATGTTCTCTTTCATCGATAAACTAGTCACATCTTTAGCACCAGCCATCGTTGGTTTTGCCGTTGCTATTATCGGATTTAAAGATGCGTTCCCAACAGTTACAGATGTTCTAACACCTGAACTTAAAGCGGTTACAATTGTATTAGCATTTGGTATTCCGGCTCTAGCATTACTCGTCTCAGGTTTAATTATGACTCGCTATGAGTTAAGTGCTGAGAAAATGCAAGAAATCCAAGCAAGTATAGCCGAGAAAAAATCAGTAAATACAGTTGAAGAACACAAAATTGCTAACTAAAGATCGTATCCACTCGTCTAAATTAGAAATTGGGGCGGTCGCAAAAATAGGCACAACTAGCGAATAAATGCTAGTTGTGCCTTTGTTTGTTGGCCAAACTTCCAAGACACAAAGGCATTAAACGATAAAACTCACATTTTTTGTTAGTAATTCATTCGCCTTTTCGGCGACTTCTTCTTCACTTGGGGGATCGTTAAGAAAAAATGTCCATGCTTCTTTGCAGTTTAATTGACGACGAACATAAGGAAAAAATACCCATTGATTTTCACTCTTTATAACGTGTATATACACTTAAGAACAAAGTGTGAACACACCTGTTATCTATAAAAAAAATAAAAAAATAAAGGACACATGTCCTATGGGTAAAATAACTGTATCGATATAATTTGATTTGAAGGAGGAAATCAATATGGAGGATCTAATCGCAGCAATCAGCATGGCTCCCGAGCCTCAACAGGAATATTTGCAGCAACTATTTAAAAACATCCCCATATCTAGTCGTTCCTGCCGTGTGGTTAAAATGAAAGCGGATACTAAATTTATATCTGCAAACAGCGTCTGTAATGAAATCTGGATTTTAATTGAAGGGCGTATAAGAGCAATTGAAGAGCAGATTTCAGGTGATGTCTATGTTTTTACCGAATTTCAAGCGCCACAATTGTTTGGGGAAGTGGAGGGATTATCAGGTTTATCTTCATACAAAGCGACATTAGTTACTTCTACAGATTGTCAGTTTATCGTCTTGCCGATGGAAAACTATTTAAACTGGATAAGGAATGATTCCGAGGCGTTGTTTTTACGTACGCGTACGACTATGAAGTTTATTCTCGAACAGACGAAAAAAGAACGTACCTATTTGTTTCTAGACGGAATCGACCGCCTTATGCTCTTTTTGACAAAATATTATCGAAAGCATGCAAAAAACAAATCATGCATTATTCAAATGAATCGACAACAGATTGCGGATGAAACAGGTCTCAGTACGAAGACGGTTAATCGTTCAATCAAAAAGCTTTCAGACGAAGGGATTCTTACAAAGCAAGGAGGGAAAATTGTCATTTCTGACCAACATTATGAACATTTGTTAGAAACAATTGACAAAAAGTTCAGTAAATAAAAGTATGTGTGGGAAACAAGATATTATTTTGAGAAATATGTTATGGATGATTACTATCTGCGTTTATGCACTTTTATCCATTTTTAATTATGGTCTAAAATGAGGGGGATGTCAACAATTAGATTGACCCATCGGAGGATTTGGGTGAATGATTAAATTCCTGTTGATTTAGTAATTAACCCGGTAGTAGCTAAGAATTAGTCATTTGTAATCCCTTGCGAAACAATAATGATAGATTAGCTAACGAGAAAACAGAAAAAAGAAATTTAGTAGATTCAAAAAAGGAGATACGTATGGATATTTTATGGGGTATTTTTGGAATCTTTATCATCATGTTATTGGCATTTTTACTTTCTAAAAATAAGAAAGCTATTAATCTAAGGACAATCGGCGGAGCTCTCGGGATTCAAATTCTTTTTGGATTTATCGTCTTAAAGTGGGAAACTGGGAGGAATATATTTAGTAAAGTAACCGCCATTGTTCAAAGTATAATCGATTCCTCAAATAATGGCATTCAGTTTTTATTTGGTGGAATGTTTGGTGTTGAAGGGATGGGCTTTATCTTTGCTTTTCAGGTATTAACGGTCATCATTTTCTTTTCTTCACTTATTTCCGTATTATTTTATCTCGGTGTTATGCAGCTTTTGACAAAAATTATTGGCGGTTTCTTGTCAATGATCCTAGGAACGTCCAAACCGGAATCGATGTCTGCATCCGCTAATATCTTTGTAGGCTTAACGGAGGCTCCACTAGTTGTAAAGCCCTATTTGGCAAACATGACAAAATCAGAATTATTTGCGGTTATGACGGGTGGAGCTGCTTCTGTATCTGGATCCGTTCTTGTAGGTTATTCATTATTAGGGGTTCCACTTGAGTATTTAATTGCTGCAGCTTTTATGGCAGCTCCTGCGGGTTTATTGATTGCGAAAATATTGGTGCCTGAGACTGAACAACAGACTGTAAAGCAAGATATCACTATTGAAAAAGATCCAGATGCTGTGAATATAGTTGACGCAGCCGCGAATGGCGCCTTGGTAGGACTTAAAATGGCTTTAAATATTGGTGCATTGCTGTTGGCGTTTATTTCCTTAATTGCATTAGTCAATTTAGGACTTGGTTCTTTAAGTGGTTTATTTGGCTTTGAATCTATTACTCTGGAACAAATATTAGGTATACTCTTTGCACCACTTGCTTTCGTTATCGGAGTTCCTTGGGATGAGGCCGTTAGAGCAGGTTCCTATATTGGTCAGAAATTTGTATTAAATGAGTTTGTGGCCTACAGCTCTTTTTCAGCTGACATTGGAACTTTTTCCGCTAAAACCGTTGCTGTCATCAGTTTTGCATTATGTGGCTTTGCCAATCTTGGAGCAATGGCGATGATGCTGGGCGGAATAGGTGGTCTCGCTCCATCACGTAAAGATATACTAGCGAAATTTGGATTCTTAGCAATTATCGGTGGAACGCTTGCCAATCTTTTAAGTGCAGCGATAGCTGGAATGCTAATTTAAAAAGTTGTAATAAATTTGTTTGATTGATTAATAAAAAAGAGGGAGTGTAGAGGATGAATCAAGTTTTAGATATTGTCACATCCAAAAAGCTCACTTATGAGCAAAAGGTAATGTCACTTGCACATGCGGCAGAAGACACCCTGTCTATTTTAAGAATTCCAGAGAAAACGAGATATTATTTTGAGATAAATGCAATTGACGACCTTTATGAAGGCCATGCACCTTATCGCCCGCGATATATTATGCCGGACTATGAGAAGTTTATCAAAAATGGAAGTGCATTTTTACAGATTGATCCACCGGAAGATTTGGATGAATTATTAAATTCCTTGATGATTCTTTATAAACATGTTCCGTCAATTACCGGATTCCCGGTGTTTCTCGGTAACATTGATAAGCTCATCGAGCCATTTTTGGATGGTGTTAGCGATGAGAAGGCAAAGAAAAAGCTTCGACTATTCTTAAACTATCTTGATCGCACGATTACCGATTCTTTCTGTCATGCGAATATTGGTCCTGAGGCAACTCGTGCAGGAAAATTGATTCTTGAGTTGGAAAAGGAACTGCAGAACGCTGTTCCGAACTTTACCTTAAAATATGACCCGGATATTACTCCTGATGACTATGCTGAACTGGGGATTCACACTAGCTTATTCGTTGCCAACCCTGCTTTTTGTAATCATCAGGTTCATAAGAAGACCTATTCCACTGATTACGGGATTTCAAGCTGCTACAATATTTTACCGATTTGTGGTGGTGCCTATACGCTTTCTAGAATAACTCTGCCTGGGCTTGCACAAGTTGCGACATCTAACGAACAGTTTTTACATGAACTGCTTCCTGATTGTCTAGATGCATTGGGAAATTATATGAATGAACGAATCGAATTTTTAGTGGAACAATCTGGCTTTTTTGAGTCGTCTTTCCTTGTTAAGGAAGGTTTGATTCACCCTGATAACTTTATTGGCATGTTAGGAATTACCGGTTTAGCAGAGTGTACCAACATTCTAATGGGTGAAAGTGGGAAACGTTACGGGCACGATACTGAGGCCGATGATCTTGCTGATCAAATTATGACGATTATTTCAGAGTTCGTAGCACAGTTTCCTGCCAAGTATTCAAAAATTGCCAATGGCCATCTTATGCTCCATGCGCAGGTGGGGATGGACTACGATATAGGAATCACTTCAGGTGTACGGATCCCTGTCGGTGATGAACTGGAGAATGTTTACGACCACCTAAGACATAGTGCACGATTCCACCGGGAAATTACAACTGGCTGTGGAGATATTTTCCCATTTGAAACGACCGGACGGAATAATCCTAGTGCGATTCTAGATATTGTAAAAGGGGCCTTTTCATTAGGATCAAAATATATTAGTTTTTACGAGGAAAATAGTGACTTGGTGCGTATTACCGGCTATTTAGTAAAACGTAGTGAGATGGAAAAATACAAAAATGAGCAAGTAGTTCTTCAAGGAACTACACATCTTGGTGCACCAAACTACGATCATAACCAGCTTAAGGAACGAAAGGTAAGAGGGGTATGACAAGGGCTCCGATAAACAAGATTATCCCAATGAGTCTTGTCGATGGCCCGGGGAATCGAACGTCAATCTTTTTACAAGGATGCAACCTAGCCTGTGCCTATTGTCATAATCCAGAAACGCAAAGACTATGTAATCACTGCGGAATCTGTGTAAGTGGTTGTCCGTCAGGGGCATTGAGCGTTGCCGGCGGACGTGTAAACTGGGATCATGAAGCATGTATCGCATGCGATCAATGTATAACTGTTTGTCCATCTTTTGCTTCACCGCGTGTTAGAAATATGACTCCAGACGAGGTTTTCAAAGAAATTCAAAAGAATATTCCATTTATCCGCGGGATTACGGTTTCGGGGGGGGAATGCACCCTTTACCCAAATTTTATAAAGGAATTATTTGCGATTGCTCGCGAACACGGATTAACATGCTTAATTGATAGCAATGGGACGACAGATTTCAGCCGTTTTCCTGAATTGATGGAACTTTCTCAAGGTGTCATGCTGGATGTGAAGGCTTGGGATGAGCAAGTTTATAGAAAACTTACTGAAGGGCCTACTAATTCTGTCGTTAAGAAGAATCTTCGCTATCTTGCAGAGTACAACAAATTGGAAGAGTTACGAATTGTTTGCTTGCCGGGAGAAGTGGACGCGGAAGCGGTAATCAAGGGAATTGCCGAGACCATTGGTGAAAAAGTAAGTCACGTGAAATTAAAACTTATTAAGTTTAGGCATTTTGGAGTAAAGGGACGTCTACAAAATATTTCGTCTCCGGATGACACATATATGCAGGAACTGCTGCATCTGGCTAATGGGTTGGGCTTTGAAAAAGCTCTCGTAGTTTAATAATAAGAAAATCTCGTTAGTTTTCCTAAAAATTATTTGGAAGTTTTTTCGTGGAATCTTGTCCACTCTGCAGTCCTTTTAAGTGGATTCAGGCAGAAGAACACCTGATATTTTCCATTTTAAAGGACTTTTCTTTTGCAAATAAAATGAAACGACATTACACCTTTTCACAAAACCTTATTCTATTTTAATTAAGTGATATTGTATAAGGAAAATGAGCGCAATTTATGTTAAAGGATGGTTTTGATTATGAGAATGATTGATATTATTGAAAAAAAACGGGACGGGTTTGAACTAACTAAAGGAGAAATTGAGTTTGCTATTAAGGGGTACACAGACGGGAGCATCCCAGATTACCAGATGTCGGCTCTTGCTATGGCCATCTTTTTGAATGACATGACCACTTCAGAACGGGTGAATTTAACGATGGCAATGGTTGAATCTGGTGACCAAATCGATCTTTCATCCATCGAAGGAATTAAAGTCGATAAACATAGTACAGGTGGGGTTGGAGATACGACAACACTCATTCTTGCTCCATTAGTTGCTTCCGTTGGAGTACCTGTCGCGAAAATGTCTGGGCGTGGCCTTGGTCATACTGGAGGAACGATTGATAAGTTAGAATCCATTTCCGGGTTTCAAGTTGAAATAGATATTGATACTTTTAACCACCTTGTTAATACGAATAAAGTCGCTGTTGTTGGTCAAAGTGGAAATCTAACCCCTGCTGATAAAAAATTATATGGGTTGCGTGATGTGACAGGAACAGTGAACTCTATTCCACTTATTGCTAGTTCGATTATGAGTAAAAAAATTGCATCAGGTGCAGATGCCATCGTGTTAGATGTTAAGACAGGCTCAGGTGCCTTCATGAAAAGTATTGAAGAGGCAAAGGAACTGGCACATGCAATGGTGCAAATCGGTAATGGTGCAGGACGGAACACAATTGCGGTTATTACGGATATGAACCAGCCATTAGGATTTGCGATTGGGAATGCTTTGGAAGTCAAAGAAGCCATTGACACACTAACAGGGAAAGGGCCTAAGGACCTTTATGAATTATGCCTTACGCTTGGAAGTAAAATGGTTTATCTTGCTGGAAAAGCGGCAACTTTTGATGAAGCTAAGAAAATGCTAGAGGATTCAATAAAAACAGGGAAAGCGATTGAAAAGTTTAAAACATTCATTGCTGCTCAGGGGGGAGACGGCAGTATTGTTGATGATCCAACGAAACTCCCGTCAGCATCTTATACATATGAAGTGGAAGCGCCGGAGGATGGAATGGTTTCAGCAATTATTGCAGACAAAATTGGGCTTGCTGCCAGTCTTTTAGGGGCAGGACGCATAACAAAAGAATCGCAAATCGACCTAGCAGTAGGGCTTATTTTACGGAAAAAGATTGGCGACAAAGTGAAGAAAGGCGAATCACTTGTAACGATTCACAGCAATAAACAGGAAGTAACTGAAGTGAAGAATCTTGTCTATGATGCCTATGCCATTTCCCAAAATGAGGTTCAAGTAACGCCATTAATTTATGGTGTAATTGATAAGTAAGATTGACGTATGATCCAAGATTAACAGAATGAAGCTTACGTTATCCAGCTAGAGATGAAATTGATTGGTAATGGTAATCAGTCAGGGTTTGCATGGATGATAAAGGCAACTCCTATAGATGGAAAATCATTTGATTAAAATTACAATAGGGTCCAATGACTGGACCCCCTTTTTTTTGAAAAGGGGTCAGCATCCTATGATAAAAGAAAAAATAAAAAGAAAGCGAGATTGCAATGAAAGAATTAATTTTAAGTGTTTTAGCAGGAATGATTATTGGTGTCGTTTTTAAATTTATGAAATTACCTTTACCGGCACCTCCTGTTTTGGCAGGTGTACTAGGTATATTTGGAGTATATATTGGCGGCGTGTTAGTAGATTGGTTTGTAAAATCATTTATGAATTAATAGGGGGGAAAGAGATGGCTACTGACTTCAAAAGAGTGTTTCTCATTGTAATGGATTCAGTCGGAATAGGTGAGGCACCAGATGCTGAACAATATAATGATAAAGGCGCCGATACGTTGGGGCATATTGCTGAAGCGATGGGTGGCTTAAAGATGCCTAATATGGGGAATTTGGGGTTGAGTCATATTCGTCAAATTAACGGAATCGAAAGAGCTCAAAAGCCTTTAGCCCATTTTACGAAAATGAAAGAAGCATCTGTTGGCAAGGATACGATGACAGGACATTGGGAACTAATGGGTCTCCGTGTTGATTCGCCTTTCAGTACATTCCCTGATGGATTTCCTGATGCGTTAATTCAACAATTAGAAAAGGAAACAGGAAGAAAAGTAATCGGAAATAAACCTGCCTCAGGTACAACAATTCTTGATGAACTTGGTGAAATTCACGTGGAAACAGGGGCGTTGATTGTTTATACATCGGCTGATTCTGTATTGCAAATTGCGGCTCATGAAGAAATTGTTCCACTACAGGAGCTATATCAAATTTGTGAGACAGCACGCCAATTGACAAAAGATCCTAAGTATATGGTAGGAAGAGTGATTGCCCGCCCGTTCATTGGTGAACCTGGTGCATTTAAGCGTACGGCAAATCGACATGATTATGCATTAAAACCATTTGGGCGAACCGTTATGAATGAATTGCAAGACCAAAATTATGATGTTATCGCTATTGGAAAGATTTTAGATATTTACGATGGAGAGGGTGTAACTAAATCTTATCGTACAACTTCCAATATGGATGGCATGGATAAGTTTATTCAGACGATCGGAATGGACTTTACAGGTCTCAGCTTCTTAAATTTAGTTGATTTTGATGCGCTATATGGACATCGTCGTGATCCTATAGGATATGGAAAAGCGTTAGAAGAATTTGATACAAGGCTTGCGGAGGTACTAGAACAATTACGTTCAGATGATTTGATAATCATTACCGCAGACCATGGAAATGACCCTGTTCATCATGGTACGGATCATACGAGAGAATTTGTACCTTTAATTGTTTACCACCCTAACATTTCTATCGGAAAACCATTAAGCATTCGCGAAACATTTGCTGATATTGGAGCAACCATTGCTGATAATTTTCAAATCAAAAAGCCGGAATTTGGTCAAAGTTTCTTAAAGGATATAAAATAGTGGAGGAAGCGTTATGAATAGTGAATCTTTGAAACAAACAGCAACCTATATTTCGGAGAAGATACCCGATCAACCTAGAGTAGGTTTAATCTTACGGTCAGGTTTAGGAATCTTAGCGGATGAAATGAACGGTTAATGATGCCCCTGCTCAAGTGGCCCAATCGATATAAGTTTATTTCATTATTGACACATCGGAATAATCAGATTAAGATTATGTAAAATCAATATAAATTACGCGCGCTGATTGGAAAAACCAAAGGCATATACTCAAACTGGGAGTATATGCCTTTTTTAATGCAAAATTCATACTAATTACATATGAATTGTAGGTATAAAATAGCTGGTTATTTATAAAAGAGATGTGGGGGAGATTAGAATGCCATTTGAGATTGCGATTGTCCTATTCGTTGTAGTTGCAATGCTGGTCTGCTTAATGAAGGAAGTGGCGAGACCTGATTTAATCGTATTTTGCGCACTGGCCATCCTTATATTAAGTGGTGTTTTATCTCCTGCAGATGCACTTCGAGGATTTTCAAATGAAGGAATGTTAACAGTTGCCCTTTTATTTATTATCGCTGGGGCTGTCAAGCAAAGTGGCATGTTAAACCAAGTTGTAACGAAAGCATTAGGTTCAGGGAAAAGCCCAAGAAAATCTCTTCTTCAAATGATGGTACCAGTTGCAGGTTTGTCAGCATTTTTAAATAATACGCCAATTGTTGTCATGTTTACACCGGTTGTTCGTAAATGGTGTATGGAAAGAAATATTTCACCGTCTAAATTTTTAATCCCTCTGTCTTATGCAACGATTTTTGGAGGAGCATTGACGTTAATTGGAACTTCCACAAATCTAGTCATCCACGGCTTTATGCTTGAACAAGGACTAGCCGGTTTTTCGATGTTTCAATTAGCGATTGCAAGCTTTCCTGCCGGAATATTAGGGATTCTTTATATGGGCACGATTGGTTACAAACTTTTACCGTCTAGGAAAACATCTGAACAATCCTTTAATGAAAGTTCACGGGAATATCTTTCAGAAGCAGTTGTTGAGCCTAATTCCCCTTTAATTGGCAAAACAATTGAAGAGGCAGGGCTGCGGAGTTTAAGTGGATTATATTTAATCGAATTGATTCGGAATGGGGAGCGAACGGCTTCTGTTCCATCTTATAAAAAACTTATGGCAAATGATAGGTTGATTTTTACAGGAGTTATATCCACTATCGTTGAGTTGCAGAATATAAAAGGATTGCGGGTAGAGACAGGGACGAATTTAAAATTAGAGGATTTGCAAAATGGCAGTGCTTCTTTAGTAGAAGCGGTCGTTTCACATCAATCCGCTTTAATTAAAAAAACAGTAAAAGAAAATAAATTTCGCAGTAAATATGGTGCAGGTATAGTGGCTGTTCATCGAAATGATGAACGCATTAATACTAAGGTAGGGGATATCATCTTAAAGCCAGGAGACACGTTATTGCTATTAGGCAATAAAGATTTTGTTAACAGATGGTCAGGTTCACGGGATTTTTATCTGATTTCTCCTATCGAGGATCCGGAAATTATTAATTCTAATAAATCAATGATTGCCATGGCTACGTTGGTTGTGATGATTTTACTTGCAGCCTTTAATATTCTTCCAATGTTTAAGGCCGCATTATTAGCAGTTATTATTCTTTTCTTGACTAAAACGATTACCTTTGAGGGCGCAAGGAAGTATATTCAATTTGATGTTTTACTGTTAATTGCTTGTGCAATTGGAATTGGTATTGCACTTGAACAATCAGGGACAGCCGCCTTGATCGCCAATTACTTTGTCCAATTAACAAAAGGAGCTGGTGTAATTGGGGCAATTGTTGTTGTTTATTTTCTTACAACGACATTTACTGAAGTCATCACGAATAACGCGGCAGCTGTCTTAATGGTGCCGATTGCCCTTGCGATGTCTACCCAATTAGCAGTAGACCCAATGGCATTCTTTGTCACGATCGCCGTCGCAGCTTCCGCAAGTTTTGCAACACCGATTGGCTATCAAACAAACTTAATCGTCTATGGCCCTGGTGGATATAGATTTTCTGACTATTTAAAAGTTGGTATCCCTCTAAATCTTTTATATCTGGTTGTAACGGTTATGATTGTTTATTTTAAATGGATTGTTTAAGGAGGCTCAACTAAAGCTGGCCTTATCACTATTTAGGAGGATATTCCCTGCTAATTACGATGGAAAAATAGGTGTTCAATTGTTATAATTTTAAGCATTAAGCTCATTCTCTTTTCTGAAAAGAGGTGGGCTTTTTGTTTTGGGAAAGTTAGGAAAATAGGATTCAGTGGTTTACAAGGCCTATTAGACAGTCGCTTATTTAGTTCTAGATGTGTTAAAATGAATTCATTCCTAACATTCAAAATTTTTAAAAAGAGAGGAAGGTTTTAATGGGGCGTTTAAATGGGAAAGTTGCAATTATTACAGGAGCTGCAATGGGACAAGGGGAAGCAGAAGCAGAGCTGTTCGCAAAGGAAGGAGCAAAAGTAGTCACTACCGATATTGAAGTAACGGAATTAGAAAAAGTAGTCCAAAGGATTATTGATAATGGTGGCGATGCGATTGCTCTCCAGCATGATGTAAGTAATGAAGAGAATTGGAAACAAGTGATAGCAGCTGCTATTGATAAATATGGGAAAATTGACATTCTAGTAAATAATGCTGGAATCGTTGCCTTTGAAAAAGTTGCCGATGTGAAATTTGAGGATTTCAATCGAATCATGAGTATTAATGCAGCTGGAACATACCTCGGAATGAAACATGTCATACCAGAAATGAAAAAAAACGGTGGCGGATCCATCGTCAATATTTCCTCGATTGCTGCATATGTAGCAACCGGTGGAGCCGCGTATGCTGGTTCAAAAGGAGCCGTACTCTCGATGACAAAAAATACAGCGTTGGAATATGCCAAATATAAAATTCGAGTGAATTCCGTTCACCCGGGAACGATTATCACTCGAATGGTAGACGCTGCATTTCAAGATGAAGAATATAAGAAAAAAATACTAGAAGGAACACCACTGCCATATTTAGGAGAGCCAATCGATGTAGCCTATGGTGCCCTCTATTTAGCCTCTGATGAGTCACGATTTATAACGGGAAGTGAACTAATTATCGATGGCGGGAAGCTTGCACAGTAATCTTGAGTCAGTCCCTCATTCGGCTAAAATGCGAAAAGATTAAAACTAAAATAGTACAAAATATTTTTTAAATAATAATTTGGTTTTTGAAGAGGATAAGAAGAGAGAAAACAGGAGGGATCGAAATGTTGGCTTTTCTTCGCATAGGAATGATTTTAATCTCATGGGGAACTGTATTTTTTCTCCCTAAAAAGATGTTTTTTAAATTTCTACCTGTTTCACTTTTTTCATCGATCATTATTTTAACAGAATACTTAGTAGGTGCTCCTCGAAATTGGTGGGCAGCAAAGGGCGGGATGAAAACGATAGCCAATAATGGATTGATGTTTACTTTTGGGCCTTATTTCATAGGGAATATTTGGATATTTAGTTTAACCTACAGAAAATTTTGGTTATATACTCTTCTAAATATAATGATGGATTACATACTTGCTTATCCACTAAACGCATTTTTTGAAAAGATAAATCTTTATAAATTAAAGAAATTGAGACCAATTCACCTTTTTTTACTGTCATTAGGATATTCATTTGTGAATTATGGATTCCAATTATTTGTAGATAAAAACCAACCCGTGCCCCCGAAATAATGCTAGTTAGCGGCGTCGAGCTCACTCTTTCTTTAAAAGGGGATGGGCTTTTGTTGATTGGCCATTCATTTTCAAAGTGTGAAGGAAGGAGATTGCTCGAGGAGAAAAACCGCGCTATCATTAACAACTATATGATTAAGTTTTAAAATAAATGCTCAGTTATTATTCATTGTTGATTTTCGTGTAGGTATAAGCGGAGAATTTCCCTCTAATGGATATAGGGGAAGCTTAAGAAGCCGATATAAGCGGAGAATTTCCGCTTAACTGCTCTAAATAAGCCAAAATCCAAAGATTTGGATCATATAGACGGAAAAACTCCCCTTATTTTTAAGGAAATATCGGTATTTCCCAGTTTAGACGGAATTTATCCGTTTATTTTTAAACATAGTAAAATCAACATTCAGTTATAATAAAGCCAAAATAAAAAGACGACCTGTTTAGTTGTTGAGGAGAGTGGAATCATGATTCAAGAATACCGTTTTAAAGTAAAGTGGGGCGATACAGATGCCGCGGGGATTGTTTTTTATCCGAATTTTTATAAATGGATGGATGAAGCATGCCATGAGTTTTTTCGTGCAATTGGCTTCCCGACCCCGGTTTTATATTCAGAGCATCAAGTTTCGATTCCGTTACTTGAGGCGAATTGCAAATTTAAAAGTCCGCTAGTTTTTGACGATCAGGTGACCGTCGTCAGTTCGGTTGCTGAAATGCATCAAAAAGTATTCAAATTAAGTCATCAGTTTTTAAAAAATGATCAACTCATAGCAGAAGGCTATGAAGTACGCGCGTGGGTATCATCTAAAGAAAAACCGAAGGCTCAGCCAATTCCTGACGAGATACGCGAAAAGATGCTATCTGTAAATAAAAAGGTAACAAATGATTGATGAGGGATTGACTGCTCTCGATGCCCTTTTCAGACTATTTGTTTTCGATCCCACTTGCATTGCAACGTTTGAGAAGGTACATATTTTTAAAAATAAAAAAACTCCTATGGTAGTAGATGTTGACCTTGTTTTGTTCCGTAAGCAAACAAGGCTACTACAAAGGAGTTTTACTATTTAGTAAAAGTAGGTCGTGAGTTACAGGGCTTTTAAATACCATGCATTCATCGTAGAATGCTCAGAACCTGGTAGTGGTTCATCTAAAAGGGTGAATCCAAACTTTTCGTATAAGATACAAGCCGTTTTCAATTCATGCATCGTTTCCAAGTAACACTTTGCATAATGTTTTGAGGCAAATGACAAAGCTGTTTCCATTAATTTCTTGCCAAGTCCTAAACCTTGTGCTTTTTCAGTTAAGTAGAGCTTCTGTAATTCACAAACTTTCTCCTGTTCGTTAAATGGTGCAATCCCAATGCCGCCAACCACTTCTCCATCTATTTCTACTACCCAATAGTTCGCAGCTTTTAAGTTTGAATAATAGCTGTGAAGATCGTTAAGTTGAGGGTCAAAATAAGCTGTCCCAGGAATCGCTAATCCATGTGTTTTAAGAGAATCCTGGATGATTTCTTTTACTTTTTGATTGTCTTCTTTTTGGATTTTTCGAATGATCATCTTAAATCTCCTCGTATAGGGTCAGAATTGTCTCGAAACTTTGGGTTTGTCTTTTATTTATTATTGGCTATATTGAGCAAACATTACTCTATCCGTTTTACTAATCAATTGTAAAACAAGTTCAACAAATGCGTCTACTGCTGGGGATAACCATTTTCTTTGTTGCTGATCTATTCATCAGTAACTATTTTTCTATAAAAGAACAGCCACTTCCTTTATGGAGGTGGCTGTTTACTCGTCACTGGCCGCTAAGCTCATGATTTTTTAAAGAGATTTGAGAATGCATTTCCCTTTTGGTCTTTTAAGTCTTTAATTTCCTTTTTTAATCCTGAAAGGTCATTTGAAATCGCCTCTAGTCGATGAGATAAAGAAGATAATTCCGCAATTTCCTGTTTTATTTCTGCAAGCTCATTCGAGATATTCTCCAGTTGTTGAACTAAAGAAGTATGCTCTGTTTTTTCAGCAGCTTTTGTTTCAGGAGATGTTGCTTTTTGCCTAAGTTTGCTATATTCCGTAACGGAATTCATCAATGTTTCGTTTTTTAAAAGGTTGGAAGTCAACTGCATGATTGAATTCAAGTCAAGCGAGTTTTCACTTTTTATTAAACTACTGGTCAAATTCTTAACTTCATCCGTTTCAATATTCCCCGTTTGCTGTTCGTTCTTATCATTCATAATTTAACCACCTTTTTAATATAAAAAATATCCATATAACATATGTCGCTTTCATAAAAGTGTGTGTGAATATCTTATCTTTGTGGAAAAAAAGGAGATTATTTTACGGGAAAATAATCTCCTAGAGGTTTAAATAAACTCTTATGGGCAATCAGCTGTAGCAACTGCATCTCTCGCCGCTCTAATTGGTGCTGGATCGAAGCCGAATAGACCGGCAACAAGGATCGCAAGCGTTAGCAAAAGGAATATAAGAAGCCTCCCTAGTTCACATAAAAGCGTTTCAAGAAGGCCATCAGTCGAAAGAACCATTCATCTTCCCCCTTTCAAAAATTATTTTGTGAAGGGGCCCCATCCACATTTACATTCTATGAAAATAAAGTGGACAAGTATAAACTACTATCATCAAAAATTAAAAAAGGGCTGTTCCATTTATGAAACGGGGAACAGGTTTCTGCTTGTTAGCTATAGGTAGAAATGCATTTTTGCACAAATAGGCTGATTATATTATAGGAAACATTATCTTGCCATTTTTCTATGCGGAGTGACCAAGCTGAAGTATAATAATTTACTCAATAATCCACTGGATAGGGGAAGCATCTATGTATTTGGTTGACTCCATCGTTGATAAATCCATAATATACGTGTTGCCGACAGAGTTTTTTAAAAGGCCTTCGACTAGAGTTCCGAACGGTGTTAAATGCTCCATCGAATGATATATAAGGTATTTTCCATCTGGTGAAAAACCGATAGGGCCATATCCAGTAAATTTTTCAGCATAAATTCCATAGAATTTTTTAATCACTTTTTCATTTCCATTTTCTTTTAGATAAAGGGAACCTTGCTTTGAAGATACGGTGCGATTATTGAATTGAGTTTGTATATAGTTGGTGTTTATTTCCACTGCATCTTCCTCAAGCAAAACCGGTTTGTCTTCGCCTTCTTTTAAGGAAAACGAACTCCACGAACCATTTTCCATCGCAATAAAATAATAGGTTTGATTGGTTTTATCGTAATAAAAATCGATAATATTATCATTATAATCCCCGTGGTGTGTTTTTCCTTTCCCTTTGTGGCTATAAATGAATGTTTTATTTTCTAGTGTGGCATCTGATTTAAATAAAGTAAGTACCCCATCAACTCTTTCAGTATAATAAATCGTTCCTTCTAAATCTGATAATAGCTTAGAGTTAGTATTGCTACTAAAATAGGGGAAAATATTTAAGGATATGATAAAAATGAAAACTCCAACAATCAATTTCTTTTTCATGGATTCCACCTCTTTTCCTAAAATTTTACTATAAATGTTTGGCAGTAATCGAGTAAAAACGTGGATTGTCCAAAAACGGGCTAATGAGATTATAAGGCTGTTATATGGCTAGTACTGGAATTAACCGAGAATATGAGTTTGTTATATTGCTAGTACTCGGATTTACCGTGATTATGAGCTGTTTTATTACTAGTACTTGGATTAAACCGATTTTTAGCCGTTTTTTATTGCTAGTACAGGGATTATATCGGCCTCCTGCCCCCATTTTATTACTAGTACTCGGAATAACCCCTCATTTTCCTGCGTTTTATTACGAGTACTAGCAATATATCAACGAAATTTGGTGTTTTTAATACGAGTACTTGGAATAAAAAACGCGTTACCAGCATTATCGCTCAAAAAAAACCTGTGGATCTGCTCAGTTAAAAGTTTGCCGATAGACATTAATGACCTTTTTTGGAAAGAACATACAAACGAGTTGTGACTTTACCTAGTACTTGGATTAAAAACCTGGATTGGCCATAAATTGGCTGGGGTTTATTGCTAGTACTTATGGAGTGTTCTTAAACGGGCTGATTTTTATTAATATTCCAGCCTGAGTGGACGTTCATCCCCGTTTTTCCATGGCTGGTTATTCACCGGTGCTCATAATTGTATTCACTTTTAAAATTATAGTGCCAATAATTCACAATAAGTGAACTGTTTTTTCACAGTGTATATATATTAAATAAAAAACAGCTTCTTGTAAACTTAATATTTAGAAAATTACTAATTAGTTATTTTTTATAAAAAATTTTACTTTTTATACTTTACAAATATTCTAACTATTTGGTAAGGTATGTATAACGAAACGTGAATGAGATTCACCAATCGTAAACAATTAAAAATATTAACGGGGTGACAAGGATGAAAATCGGTTATTTTACACTTACAGACAATCCAATTGAGTATGGGGATACGCGAAAAGATCCGAATCAGATGGTTAAAGATTTAGCAGAACAATGTATTTATGCAGAGGACTTAGGTTTTAACTCAGTTTGGGTCCCTGAACATCATTTTAGTGCACTAGGAGTACTACCTTCTCCTTCGATTCTATTAACTTATGTAGCATCAAAAACGAAGAAAATTAAACTAGCTCCAGCAACTGTATTGCTCCCAGCAAGTCATCCAATCAAAATTGCTGAAGAATACGCTTTGCTTGATTTGCTAAGCGATGGTCGTGCGATTTTCTCTGCAGGACGTGGTTATGACAAGCGTGAATATGATGTATTTGGAGTCGACTTTAACAAGAGCCGTGAAATTTTCTTTGAGGGCTTAGATATCATTCAGAAAGCATGGAAACAAGGTACGTTATCACATGAAGGAGAAATCTACTCATTCCCAGAAATTCAATTAACGCCAATGCCGGTTCAAGAACATTTGCCAATTTATGTAGCCGCTTTCAGCCGTCCTTCAATTGAAAAAGCTGCTCAAATGGGTGAAAACGTTATTTTTGCACCATTCGCTGCAAACATGGTTTTCGGCACGATGGAAAATGCCATTAACACGTTCAATGATGTGTCTGCACAACATGGGTTTACAGGGAAAAAAGCAAGCTGCTCGTACTTCATTAATGTAACTGAGTCAGCAGAAGAAACGGAAAAAACGAAACAAAGAATGTTAAAGTACTTTACTGGTCTCGTTCCAGCATTTCCTGAAGATCCAGCAAAAGCGCCACCAAATATTCGTTATTTTGCTGAAATCGTTGAGAACCTTAAGTCCATGACGACGAGTCACTTAAGTGATAAGAGCATTATCGTTGGCGATGCTGAGTACGTAACTCAGAAATTAAAAGAAATTGAAAAGACTGGTTTAGATGAAGTCATTTTATACTTTGATTTCGGTGGTCTTTCCCATCTTGAAACAATGAAAGCGATGGAACGCTTCTCGAAGCATGTAATGCCACATTTCAATCAAGAAGAGGCTTTAGTTTAGTAATCTATTTCTTATGAAGAGCGCAATGTTTGCGTTCTTCATACCTTTTTATTTTTGGAAAAGAAAGAAGGAGAAAACATGCAAAAGCAAGCTACTAAGGTAAAGGCTACGGTCCATAGTCCAGACCTTCAATTTATCCGTTACTGTGAAGAGGAATACGGGATTAATCGAGGGATCTATAACACAATTGATCATTGGTTTTTTAACAATGGCATTCAAAATATTTTAAAGAGAAGAAAAGTAATCATCGATTTTCTCCAAAATTCACTGGAACCGAGCCGGCAAAACCGGAAAGTTAAATTCGGACATGGTGGCTTGTCAGACTCACTATCTGATTTTTGGGGGATGAATAGTTGAGTCAGTTTCAACTCCATTCGCTTATTGATTTTGAGAAAAGCGATTAATGTCCTCCACGTATTACCACCTTTCTTTTTTCCCCTTTCGTTTCTACCCACAAATAATTAAAATAAAGATAAGTGGGAAGGGCGAGCACTCTTCGATGATAACGATTAACTACTCCCTATTTACATAATTGGGTAAGACAAAGGAGATATAGAATGACTGGAGAAGAAACAAAAAGCCAAGGGATCCAATCAATTGAGGTAGGAATTGACATTCTTAAAAAAATTGCCGAAGCTGGAAAACCGGTAACGATTACGGAAATAGCTGTTATTTGTGAAACTTCAAAAAGCAAACTTCATCGTTATTTAACAAGCTTTGTACGAACAGGAATATTAGAAAAAACTCAAGATGGGAAATATATTTTAGGAACTGAATTAGTTTTATTAGGCTTTAAAGCATCACAAAAACTAAACATCATCGATATTTCTTCTCCTCACCTATTAGACTTAAAAGATATTTTAAATGAAACGGTTGCCCTTGCAATCTGGGGACAAGAAGGGCCATTTTTTGTGAGTTGGGAAGAAGCAAATGGTCCCGTGAATATCGGAATTAAAGTCGGATCTCAAGTGAGTGTAACGCAAAGTGCAGCCGGACTAATCTTTGCTGCTTTTTTACCAGAACATGTCACCGCCCGAAAAATTGATGAGGAATTAACAGCAGACATGGCTGAATTGGACGATTTCAAGGAACAAGTCAATTTTGTCCAACAAAACAACTATTCCTTCGTTAAAGGGTCGACAATACCGGGAATTTCAGCCATCGCTGCGCCAATATTTGAGCGAACATCGAATTTAGTCGCTGTCCTAACCGTTGTTGGGCTTGAACATTCGTTAGACACGTCGATAAATTCTGTTGCCGTCCTCCAATTAAAAGAAAAAGCAAACTTGATATCGCGACTTTTAGGTTGGGATCAATAAAAATAGCTTCCGTCCAGTGGCGGAAGCTATTTTTCGGTGAATAGGTGTTTGCCTTTTTTTTACTAATGGAAAAGCAGGTCGAATGCCTGTAAAATCAAGCCAGTTTTAATCAAAAGATTGATTAAAGAGGGGAAAGGGTGCTTGTGATATTGCTAGTACTAAGATAAAAATCAAACTTTTGAAAGATAATGCTGGTAATCGGCTTTTTATTCCGAGTAGTAGGAATATATACTCGTAAAAATGCGTTTAAATCGAGTTGAAACACCTGTTTAATCCAAGTACTAGGATTATTTTTGGTTAAATTACTTAATTTATCACGAGTACTAGCATTATATTATGTATTTAATACGAGTACTTGGATTAAAATTCTGCGAAAAATTCACTTAATCCAAGTACTCGTAATAAAACGGCATGTAAAACGCACTTAATCCAAGTACTCGTAATAAAAATCAGCAAGGTTTAACGTGCTTAATGGAGGTACTTGAAAAAAACAAGGATATGTCATGTATGGAATCGGCTTACTCGCAAAAACAGAGCCAACAAAAGCGTTAAGAATCTTAAAGAAAAACCTCAAGCTACTTGTTTTTGATTCGGAAGTTTAGTAGATGATTAAGGAGTGGAGAGTAGGTTTTTTTAAAAAGTAGAAAAATCAACAATAGAAAAAAGAAGGAACGCGACCAAAGAATGGAGGGTAGTTCCTTCTTTTTTGTGAATACGAAAGTATAAATCCTCTAATTTATCCCACTCTTAACGGGCAGTAAGACCCCCCTCAAGATTCTAAGTATACAAAAGGAATCAACTGCCCGTAAAGGTCCGATAAGTTCAACTACCATCAGTGGGGGATGAAGAAAATCCCCACTGATGGAGTTTCACTTTATAATCTACCCAAAGAATCTCCTAAATGAATACGCTGTTACTTGCCGGTTTAATTGTGCGATCGAGGTCGTGAGCGGGATGCCTTTCGGGCAAACTTCAACACAGTTTTGTGAGTTCCCACAAGTTGTAATTCCACCTTCTCCCATGATCGCAGCAAGACGCTCTTCTTTATGCATCTCTCCTGTTGGGTGAGTATTAAATAAGCGAACTTGAGACAACGGTGCCGGTCCCATAAACGGAGAGCGATCGTTTACATTTGGACATGCCTCTAAACAACAACCGCACGTCATGCATTTTGACAATTCATACGCCCATTGTCTTGTCTTCTCTGGAAGCCTTGGACCTGAACCTAAATCATATGTACCATCAATCGGTACCCAGGCCTTTACTCTTTTCAATGCATCAAACATCCGCTGTCGATCGACAACTAAATCCCGAAGAACAGGGAACGTACTTAGCGGTGCAATCCGAATTGGTTGTTCGAGCATATCAATCAGGGAGGAACAAGCTTGCTGCGGTTTCCCGTTAATCATCATCGAACAAGCGCCACAAACTTCCTCTAGACAAACCGATTCCCAGTTAACAGGGGTAGTCTGTTCTCCCTTCGCATTTATGGGTTTTTTTTGAATTTCCATAAGCGCTGAGATGATGTTCATATTCTGGCGGTACGGGATGGTAAATTCCTCATTATACGGCTGAGAATTGGCATCCGTTTGACGTGTGATGATTAAATGAATGCTCTTGTTGTCTCCGGCCATGATTATTTATCTCCCTTCGCGTTTTTTGTATAATCCCGTTTCCGCGGTTTAATAAGGCTTACATCCACTTCCTCATAAGACAACTCTGGCAGAGCCGTCTTCGCATCATATATTGCAATCGTTGTTTTTAACCAGTCTTCATCATTACGGTTTGGAAACTCTGGCTTATAGTGAGCGCCACGGCTTTCATTGCGGTGATATGCTCCTAAAGTAATAACATGAGCCAAATGAATCATTCCCTCTAACTGGCGCACAAAGGAGAGGCTGGAGTTGCTCCATTTAGAAGTATCTTCAATATTAATCCGATTGTATCTTTCCTTGATTTCATGAAGTTTCTCATAAGTAGCTTTCAACTTGTCATTTTCACGCACAACCGTTACATTAGCCGTCATCAAATCGCCCATCTCTTTATGAAGCAGATACGCATTTTCATTACCGCTCATAGAGCGAATCTTCTCTTGATTCAGACCATCTTCTTTTAACTGACTTTCAAAAATCGAAGATGGCATCGAATCTGCCGAACGTTCTAAGCCATTAATATACTTAAGTGCTGCTGGACCTGCAGCCATCCCACCATATACAGCAGAAAGCAAAGAGTTCGCACCTAGGCGGTTTGCACCATGTTGAGAATAATCACATTCTCCTGCCGCAAACAAACCTGGGATATTGGTACTTTGCTCATAATCAACCCATAGTCCACCCATTGAATAATGAACACCAGGAAAAATTTTCATTGGTAGTTTCCGCGGATCTTCGCCAACAAATTTTTCGTAAATTTCCATTATCCCTCCAAGCTTAATGTCTAACTGTTTGGCATCGATGTGAGAAAGATCTAAGTAAACTTTGTTTTCACCATTGATTCCGAGTTTTTGGTTTACACAAACATCAAAAATTTCCCGAGTCGCGATATCACGCGGGACAAGGTTTCCATAAGCTGGATATTTTTCTTCAAGGAAATACCACGGTTTTCCATCTTTATATGTCCAAACTCGTCCACCTTCACCACGTGCTGATTCACTCATTAAACGGTTTTTATCATCGCCTGGAATAGCTGTTGGATGAATTTGGATAAACTCTCCATTCGCGTATTTAGCGCCTTGTTGATATACCCGCGCTGCTGCATAACCAGTATTGATTGTTGAGTTCGTTGACTTCCCAAAAATGACCCCAAGTCCACCGGTCGCTAAAATAACAGCGTCAGCAGGAAAGACTTGCATTTTCATGGTCCGCAAGTTTTGTGCCGTCATCCCACGACAAACCCCGGCATCATCTAGGACGGCTGAGACAAATTCCCAACTTTCATATTTCGTTACAAGCCCGTCAACTTCATACTTTCTAACCTGCTCATCCAACGCATATAAAAGTTGCTGTCCAGTCGTGGCACCTGCAAACGCTGTCCGATGGTAAAGGGTTCCTCCAAAACGTCGAAAATCAAGCAAACCTTCAGGAGTACGACTAAACATAACGCCCATTCGGTCAAACATATGTATAATTTTTGGAGCTGCCTCACACATCGCCTTAACTAATGGCTGATTGGCAAGGAAGTCTCCTCCATAAACAGTATCATCGAAATGCTGCCACGGAGAGTCGTTCTCTCCTTTTGTATTAACCGCTCCATTGATCCCACCTTGAGCACAAACGGAATGCGATCGCTTAACTGGGACAACCGAGAATAGATCTACTTTTGTTCCTGCTTCTGCAATTTTAATTGTGGCTATCAGTCCGGCTAATCCGCCACCGACTATTGCTATATTGCCTTTCGTCATTGATTACGTCCTCCTATCTGATCCTAGATCCTATTTATACAAATGCAAGGATTGCTCGTACGCCAATGATAGATAGTACGACAAAAAGTCCTAGTGTAATATATGAAAATATTTTTTGAGATTTTGGTGTAGTGGTAATTCCCCAAGTGATTAAAAATGTCCAAATTCCATTTGCAAAATGGTAAATAGCTGAGATAATTCCTACTAAATAGAATGCTAATGAAAGTGGATTTGCAACGATATTTGCCATTAACTCAAAACTCATCTCAGCACCAAAGAAATCTACTTGAATTTTTGTTTCCCAAACATGCCATGTAACAAAAATTAACGTAATAATTCCTGTTATTCTTTGCAAATAAAATCTCCAGTTTCTGGCATGCTTATAGCGACCGATATTGTTTTTCGCTTGAAAGGCAATATAAATGCCGTATATCGCATGAAAATAAAGTGGGATGAAAATGATGAATGCTTCTAAAAAGAATTTAAATGGCAAATTCACCATCACTCCCGATGCAAGATTATAAGCTTCTTCGCCCCATGTTGCCGTGTAGTTTAAGAATAAATGGAATGTCAGGAACATCCCTACTGGAATGATTCCTGAGAGAGAATGAAGCTTGCGAAAAAAGTGTGCATTCATAAGTCGTTCCATTTCTCTGTAGCCTCCTTTAGTGTCCTCTTACTGTAAAACAGGCCCCTTTTCTTGTTTTTTTTCCCTCTAGTAAATCTTTTCCTGAAATACCAGGGTGTGTCATTTCAAATGGACTTAGAATGGTGTCTAATTCTTCATAAGTCAAAATGCCTCGCTCTAAAACTATTTCTCTTACAGGTCGTTTCATTTCAATTGCTTCTTTCGCAATCGAAGCAGCTGTTTCATAACCAATATGAGGGTTAATCGCCGTGATCACCCCAACACTATTAATCACGTAATCCTCCATTCTTTCTTTGTTTGCGGTAATTCCCTGCAAGCAATACTTACGGAACACATTAAATACATTTGTCATAATTCGAATCGACTGTAAAAGATTAAAAACAATGACAGGTTCCATTACGTTTAATTCAAATTGTCCTGCTTCGGTAGCCATGCTAATTGTTTGATCGTTTCCAACCACTTGGAAAGCACTTTGGTTCATTACTTCTGCCATAACTGGATTCACTTTTCCAGGCATGATTGAAGAGCCCGGCTGACGTGCTGGTAAATTAATTTCCCCAAATCCACAACGAGGACCAGAAGCCATCAATCTCAAGTCATTTGCAATCTTTGACATATTTAACATGCAAATCTTCAATGCTGAAGATACTTCAATATAGCAATCTGTATTTTGCGTGCCATCAACAAGGTTTTCAGCACTTTTTAACGGGAAACCACTGTAATCTCGCAAATAAGCGACGACTTTTTTAATATATTCAGGATCTGCATTTAAGCCTGTTCCTACTGCTGTCGCTCCCATATTCACTTCATAGAGATGCTCGCGAGTAGCGGAGATTCGTTCAATATCTCTTCTTAATACTCTTGCATAGGCTTCGAATTCCTGACCTAAGCGGATTGGAACAGCATCCTGCAAATGAGTTCTTCCCATTTTAATCATGCCATCAAACTCTTGTGCTTTCGCTTTAAACTCATCATAAAGATCTTCCATTGTCTCGAGCAATGTTGTTAATGCATCCAGCGTTGATAAATGAATTCCCGTTGGAAAAGCATCATTTGTTGACTGAGCCATATTCACATGGCTATTTGGACTGATCGATTGATAATCACCTTTAGGCTTATCAAGAAGCTCTAACGCTCTATTTGCAAGGACTTCATTCGTATTCATATTAATTGAAGTTCCAGCTCCACCTTGAATTGGATCAACAATGAATTCATCATGTAATTTTCCTTCAATGACTTCATCAGCTGCATCGGCAATGGCTGTAGCCACTAAGCGATCGAGTTGACCGATATCAGCATTTGCTAGTGCAGCTGCTTTTTTAACAATCGCCATCGCTCTAATCAACGCTTCATCCAAACGGTAGCCAGTGATTGGAAAGTTCTCAACCGCTCTCATCGTCTGAACTCCATAGTAAGCATCTCTTGGAATCTCCTTTTCACCCAATAAGTCTTTTTCGATGCGGAATTGTTGCTCAGTCATCATAGTCATCTCCTATTTCTAGTAATATTAAAAACAGCCGCCGCGTATGGACGGCTGTTTACTAACAAGTCAAGGTACTCTAGAAAACAAACATACTAATTAACATACCAATTCCCACAGCACCAATTGTTGCAATTAAACCCGGAAGCATAAAGCTATGATTCAATAAATATTTCCCAACTCCAGTTGTTCCAGTGGTATCAAAGTTAATGGCTGCTACAACAGTTGGATAGTTCGGGATAAAGAAGTATCCGTTTACTGCCGGGAACATGGCAATCAATAGTGCTGGATTAATTCCCAACGCAATTCCAAGTGGCATCAGTGTACGAACGGTTGCCGCTTGGCTATACAATAAGATTGAAAGCGCAAATAATGCGACTGCAAACAACCATGGAGCTGCTGTTACTAAATCAGTTATTGAACCCGTAACGAACTCAATATTTCCTTGGAAGAATGTATCTCCCATCCAAGCAATACCGAAAATTGCAACTACAGCTGTTGCTCCTGCTTTAAAAACACTTCCGTTAACAACATCCTCAGCTTTTGTTTTAGTAATAATAAGAATCAACGCAGCGACAATTAACATAACGATTTCAATTGCAGCTGGCATCCCCATGCGAACTAATTCACCATCGATTTCCCACGCAGGGCGAAGGGTCTCAACCGAACCGAGAACAACAATAGAAATAGCAGCAAATAAGAAGAGAACAACAGATACTTTCGACCCTATCGTTGCAACATATTCTTTTTTGTCCGCTCGAATCGGAGCAAGACCTTTTTCTAAACGTTCTAAGTACGCTTCATCCATATGAAGCTCTTTTCCTTTCTTACTAACAAAGAATGCAGCAATCATACAAGCAATGAACGTGGACGGAATACTAACAGCCATAATCTGCAATAACGTAATATCAAATCCGGCTAATAAAGCTAGCAAAGCGACTGTTGCTGCAGAAATCGGACTCGCTGTGATTGCTTGTTGTGAAGCAATGACAGCAATTGACATTGGGCGCTCTGGACGGACTCCTGACTCCCGCGAAACCTCAGCAATGACCGGTAGGACTGAATAAGCTACATGGCCCGTTCCAGCAAAGAAGGTAAAAATATAAGTGACCATTGGTGCAATAAAGGTGATTTTCTTCGGATTCTTTCTAAGCGCCTTTTCTGCAAGGTATACAAGAAAATCCATACCTCCTGCGGCTTGTAAACAACCTGCGGCTGTGATAACAGCGAGAATCATCAACATAACATCTATCGGAGCTGATGTTGGTTGAAGACCAAAGACAAAGACGAGAATTCCGAGTCCCACACCACCCATTAATCCAAGGGCAATACCGCCAAGGCGGGCACCGATGAAAATACAGGCGAGGACAATGAGAAATTGAATCCAAAACATTTCGTCTACCTCCAGACGTATAAAAGATTTAATAAGCACAAGTAAAGATTATCAGCCCACCTACAGGAACCTACAAGAACCGACAAAAAAGAAATGAACTTGCTAAAGTTGTCATATTTCACCGATTTAGAGATTACAAAATAATGTAAAATAAAGTCGTCAGGGGGATGCCCATTTAAACATTGACCTAGTTATTAGCTGACAACCCCTCAGGAAGTGAACCTATTGTACAAACGTATTTTTAGCTATTTAATTATCATGATTGCTGTTTCCATCGCTGGGGAAATGAAGTTCTATCCGTTTGAAAGCGGTCTTCGGGTGAGTCTTGGGACTCCAGTATTTTTCTTTATTCTGTTATGGGCTAGAAACATTCAACCGATCCTTGCTGGGGTACTGGTTGGTTTTTTTGTGGTTATGTTTCGAACTCTGCTCGCAACGTACAGTGGAAACATTGCTGTTGATGAAATAATCACCCGGATTTGTCCAGTTTTCTTCTATTATTTAATGTTTGCAGTTTTCTTTCAGGTTTTTAAAGTCAACAAACTAAATACTAGACCTCTTTATATAGGTCTTTTCGGAATTATTATTGAAATTATCGCTAGCTTAACAGAGATTTTTGTTCGTTCTTTTTTTATCGATTTGCCTTTCACAAAAGAAAATTTATTAACCATTGCAGGAATCGCTGTTATTCGAAGTTTTTTAGTTCTTGGATTTTATAATATCTTAGTTGTTCGTGATATGAGACAAGCTGAAGAAGCTCAACGAAAACGAAACGAAGAAATGCTCATGCATATCTCGAATATTCACATAGAATCGATTCAACTAAAGAAAACAATGAAAAATGCTGAGCAGCTAACAAGTGATTGTTATGTCTTGTATCGACGTTTAAAAGAGAGTGGAAACGATGAATGTGCAAGAATGGCTCTTCGCATTGTAGGAGAAGTGCATGAAACAAAAAAAGATAACCAGCGAATTTATGCTGGGCTATCTAAACTGATGCATAAGGAATATTTAAGTGATTATTTATCGATACATGAGATTATTGAACTGATTGCCACAGCAAACACAAACTACGCGAAGTTAATTAATAAACAGATTAAAATTAAAGCCAAAATCAGCGGAAGCCACCCTCCCTATCATACGTTTATTCTTCTATCGATCATCAATAATCTTGTTGCCAATGCAATTGAAGCTATTGATCATCGCGGGGAGATTCTTCTAACCGCTACTTTAAAGGAGGGAATGGTAAACATTTATGTGAAAGATAACGGTCCTGGTATAACCTCTCGGAATCGACAATTAATATTCAACCCTGGATTTACAACAAAATTCGATCAAAACGGAATGGCCTCAAACGGCATTGGACTTACATATGTCAAAGACATGATTGCTAATCTCAATGGTGAAATTGGACTAGAAAATCATGATACTAGATACACAACAGTCTTTAGACTGAATCTTCCTATAGACGGTTTGACAGAGAAAGGATGAGTTCATTGAACTATTTTATCGTTGACGACTCTGATTCAATTCGAGCAATGCTAACAAACATTATTGAAGAGGAAGAGCTTGGGACGATTGTAGGAGAGGCGACAGATGGTTCAGAAGTTTATGTAGATGAATTAGAGGAGAAAAAAGTCGATATTCTGCTTATTGATTTATTAATGCCGAACCGAGATGGAATCGAAACCATACATGAAATTGCCCCATCCTTCAAAGGAAAAATCATTATGATTTCTCATGTTGAAACAAAAGAAATGATCGGCGATGCTTATTCGCTAGGAATAGAATACTATATTACAAAACCAATTAATCGACTTGAAATTGCCAACGTCTTAAGGAAAGTAACGGAGTATTTGTTACTTGAAAAGTCGATTCAAGATATCCATAAATCCCTACGTTCCCTAGAAAATCATGAAACCAATAAACAGACAAAAGGTAGCTCTCTTCACCATTCTCCTTCAATTGTATCAGCTGGTAAAAACGTTTTACTGGATTTGGGAATTATTTCTGTAAGTGGCAATAAGGATTTACTTGATATTTTAAGTATTATGTACCAATTAGAAAAAGAAGGAGTACGGAAATTCCCTTGTTTAAAAGAATTGTATACAAAGAGCATTGAAAAAAGATTTGGACACTCGCTCCCTCCTAACGAACTCACAAAAGAAGTAAAGGCGGCTGAACAACGAATCAGAAGAGCGATTCACCAGGCTTTAGAACATACATCCTCACTCGGTTTAACCGATTTTGCAAACTCCAAGTTTGAAAACTGTTCTTCAAAATTTTTTGACTACTCACAGGTGCGTTTAAAAATGATTGAACTTGAGGGGAAAATATGCCAGGTTAAAGGTCATCGAGTTAATATAAAAAAATTCATCCACGCTCTTTATTATGAAGCAAAACAATATATGCAGTAATATCTTAGTATTCATACAATCATGTAATGACAAAACCATGACAAGTAGAAGTTCCTCCCATTAGCAGATCAACGAACGTAAAAATACCTATATAACGAAAGTAAGGTTAATTTTAAAATAATAGAATCGAAATAGGTTTCATCTGCTACATCGTGCCAAAAGGGGTACGGTCTAAAAAGCATGAGCTGACAAGCTAAAGCAATGTTAATGGTACTATGAAAAGGCGTTTATCCTGCGTATCTTTCAAGAAGTTCATAGAATAATAGTAATATAAAGCGGTTATTTTACATGTTTTACCGGAAATTAATGGATTATTAGCAATATAAAATATTTATAATGCAGGTTTTCCTGAAAATTGATAGATTTTACGTAGAATGAATCAAAGAAAATGTGTTAGTGGAAATGAATAAAGGAGGAATTTGTGAATGAATCGTGATGTACTGCTGAAGCGGTTAGAGAAGTATAAAATGGTGGCGGCTGTAAAGGAGCCGAAGTTTTTGGAAAAGGCGATAAAGAATAAGGATCATCTAAGTGCGGTGTTATTGATGACGGGGTCGATTTTAACCGTGAAGCGGTATGTCGATTATTTTCAAGATCATGGTTTGCCGGTGATTTTGCATGTTGAGCGGGTTGGCGGTCTTGAAATGGATGAAGATGGAATCAATTTTATTAAGAGGCATGTTAAGCCTGCGGCGATCGTCACGACGAAGAATCGCGTAATAAAAAAAGCAAAATCCCATGGCCTGTTTGTCGTTCAGCGTGTGTTTTTAATTGATACGGATGTGTTTATGCATTTGCAGAAAGAGATCGAGCATATTCAAGCAGATATGATTGAAGTGATGCCAAGTAGAGCTCCAGACTTTATTCGAAAATTATCGGAGATTTCTCCTGTTCCGGTAATTACCGGCGGGTTGTTGTCGTTGCCTGAGCATGCGAAAACCGCCCTGGACAGTGGCGCGCTTGCTGTAACAACCTCCAATCCGGACATGTGGAAACTCGACTTAACAAACTATTAACAAACATTTACACCTTGTTTAAACTAGATTAATATCCACTCCCTATAATAAAAAATGAAAAGTGAATAGAAAAAATGGTGCGATTAGAGAGACCTCAAATAAAACTTGTATATACCCCTGTACAGTTTATATTTGAGCTCTCTTTTTTTGGAGGTGTTTGGAAAACAAAGCTTTCCTAATTTAAAGTCAAATCGTTTTAACAACTAGATTTGTAGAGTCTTTCACTAATCGATAAAGGAGAAGAGAATATGAAATCAATTTTAAAACTCATTTGCTTTATGGCCATCTGTCTTGTCATGGCTGCCTGTAATAATAAAGGAGAAACAGCTGGAACAACAACAGAAGATGGGAAAACGGTCATTGAGTATTGGCATGTGAATGCAGAAACACAGGGTGGACAAACGGTGAAGAAACTTGTGGACGATTTTAACGCCCAAAGTGATACCGTGGAAGTTGTCGCCAAGTATAACCCGGATATGTATAAAGGATTAATGCAGAACCTTCAAGCGGAAGCAGCTGCAGGGAAAGCTCCGGCAGTGATCCAAGTTGGCTGGTCATTCTTGAATTATTTTGCAGATAACTTCCAGTATATCGAGCCGCAGGCAGTGATTGATCAGCATTTTCCTGAAGATACCACGTTTTTACAAGACAATTTCCTGTCGAACGTTTTGGATTTAGCAAAAAATGAAGCGGGGCAGCAAGTCGGCATTCCTTATTCGCTAAGTTCACCGGTGCTCTACATCAACCGCGATCTATTACGTGAATCAGGCTTAGATGAAAACGGTCCGAAAACATGGGAAGAGTTGAAAGAATTTGCAAAAGTAATTAAAGAACAAACGGGAAAATACGGGTTTTACATGCAAGAGCCAGCTGATAACTGGGCGACTCAAGCCTTGTTAGAAAGCAATGGCGCCAAGTTTATTACGGATGGAAAAGCAACATTTGCTTCACAAGAAGGAATACAAGCATATCAACTTTTAGCGGACATGGTCTTAGAAGATCAAACCTCCTTACATATTGGGTGGGACCAAGGCATTCAAAGTTTTATTGATGGAAATGTTGCGATGGCTTATACAACGATCGCTCAGCGTGCCAACATTCAAAACAATGCTCGATTTGATGTGGCTGCGGTAAAATCACCAGCTTGGGAAGGGAAGCAAGTGAAGCTTCCAGCAGGTGGAGCAATGCTTGCGATTACCGCGTTAACGGAAGAAGAACAAAAGGCAGCTTGGGAATTTTTGAAATACCTTTATAGTGTCGAGTCGATCGCCGAGTGGACAAAAGGAACTGGCTATGTACCGCCACGCGAAGGCGTTGCTGAAGCTGAAAATGGCCTAAAGTCCTATTTAGCTGAAAATGAAATGATGAATGCAGCGATTGAACAAATGGGTGGCGTCGTTCCATGGGCTTCTTTCCCAGGGGATGCAGGGTTGCAAGCTGAGCAACTTCTTCTTGATGTACGCGACCAAATTCTTGGTGGCAGCGTCACTGTCGAAGACGGGCTTCCTGCGACTGAAGATAAAATCAATGAATTATTGAAGTAAAAGCGAAATTGGGAGGTCCCGCCTCCCAATTTTAAAACAAGTGGAGGAACAAACATGAGTGCAATCACAGCTGCAATGAAACAAATCAGTGTCAGTCGAAAAAATTGGATCCCCTATCTTCTGCTGATTCCGACGATCATCATTTTTGCGGTTTTCACGTTTTGGCCGCTACTTTACACCATCTACTTAAGCTTTTTTGATTGGAACATGATCAGTCCAACGAAAGAATTCGTCGGCTTTCAAAATTACCTCAATATATTGGCTGACCCGAAGTCGTATAAAATTTTCGGAAATACGTTCTTTTATATTGTGCTTTTGCTCGTGATCAATTGCGCGATTCCGTACGTTTTTGCGTTTGTGATTGATCTGATTTTAACAAAATGGAATGGCTTTTATAAAGGAGCCTTGTTTTTACCAGCGTTCATTTCCTTAGTTGTCGGTTCGATTTTATTTACATGGATTTTAAATCCAATCTCAGGGCCGCTGGCAATTATTTTTGGCTGGTTCGGTCTTGAGATGCCGATTTGGAGCAAATCGCAAGGCTGGGTCATTTTTGTCTTAAGCTTGATTACCTCATGGAAGGTGTTTGGCTACAATTTTATCGTTTTATATGCGTCAATTAACGGAATTTCACGAGAGTTAATTGAGTCAGCACGCTTGGACAATGTACCGTTATGGCGAATATTTTTCCAGATCATTTTGCCGATGAGTAGTGCGACGGGAATCTATGTGTTTATCATAACGATTGTTCAAGGCTTGCAATTTGTGTTTACGCCAATCAAGGTCGTGACACAAGGGGGACCGGACTATGCAAGTTCAAATCTCATCTATCATGCCTATCATGAAGCGTTTGTTCTTTACCGGACAGGTCACTCGGCGGCGCTGTCGATTTTAACGATGGTCATTTTCCTGATTCTATTAATTCTTGAATTTAAGTTTGTCGAGCGAGGAATCTATTATGAAAATTAGTCGGCCGTTGGCGTTCAGTTGGCATGTCATCTTAATGATTACGGTTTTCATTCTTGTCTTCCCGGTGATTTTTGCTGTCGGCATGTCGTTTAAGCCGTTGGAAGATGCGTATAACAATGTACTAAACATCATTCCGATAGCCCCGACACTAGAAAACTATGTCATGTTCTTTGAAACTTTGCCAGTGTTTCAGATTACGTTCAACACATTTATTATCGCGTCCGTCGTAACGATTTTTAAACTTGTTACCTCGTTTCTAGCGGCATATGCGTTTGTCTATTTCCAATTTAAAGGGAAAGAATTGGTCTACTTTATCTTGATAGCCACCATTTTTATCCCATTTACCGTGACCATGATTCCGAACTACTTAATTGTTTCGGATTTAGGCTTAGTCGACAGTGTTTGGGGTGTGATTTTGCCGCAGCTTGCGGATGCGGTGGGGATTTTCCTAATTCGTCAATCGATGCGCAGTATTCCAGTTTCCTTAATTGAAGTTGCTCGACTCGATGATATGGGACATGGGCGGATTATGAAGGATATTGTGCTTCCATTGGTGCGGCCCGCGGTTACCTCGGTTGGGATTTGGTTTTTTATCAGTTCATGGAACGAATATGTGTGGCCGGTGTTGATTTTAAAAACAACCGACAATTACACATTACCGCTCGCGTTGCAAATGTATATTAGCTCCGAAGGCGGAACGAATTTTACCGTTGCAATGGCGGTGTCGGTCGTGACGATGATTATTCCACTGCTACTGTACTTAATGTTCCAAAAGTATATTATCGGTACCTTTACCTCATCAGGAATCAAATAATGGAGGGATGAAGATGAAGGAAATTATTTTCAACCATGTAGGCAAATCGTACGGAAAAACAGAAGTAGTGAAAGATTTGCATTTTAAAATTAATGAAGGCGAGCGCTTAATTTTGCTTGGGCCTTCTGGATGCGGGAAATCAACGACATTGCGGATGATTGCCGGTCTTGAGGATATCTCTGCAGGAAGCCTGTATATGAATGGCAAAAAAGTGAATGATGTCCCGAGCGGAAAACGAAATGTTGCAATGGTGTTTCAAAATTATGCGTTATATCCGCATATGACGGTGAAGGAAAACATCATTTATGGCTTAAAAGTACAAAAAGTCGCGAAAGCAGAAATCCAAAATCGCTTGAATGCAGCTTTAGAGATGCTCCAGTTAAATGGCTATGAAGACCGCCTGCCAAAGGATTTGTCTGGTGGGCAACGTCAGCGGGTGGCGTTGGCGCGAGCGGTTGTGAAGCGGAGCGATTATTTCTTGCTTGATGAGCCATTGTCCAACTTAGATGCACAGTTACGTGTTTCGGCGCGCAAAGAACTCGTGAACATTCATGAAATGTATAAGCAAACGATCGTCTATGTCACTCATGACCAAATTGAAGCGATGACGTTTGCCGATCGGATTGCGTTGATGAATCGCGGCACACTGCAAATGCTTGATACTCCGGCGAATGTGTATCATCGTCCAGCCAATGTGTTTACCGCGAAATTTATTGGCTCACCACCGACCAATGTTTTGGAGATGAAATACGACCAAGGTCAGATTTACATCGGTCGCCAATCCTACAGGTTAAACGAGATGTGGATCCGTCAAATCCAACGGAGCGGGACAGGGGAATGGCTATTTGGCATCCGCCCGGAGCATCTCGATATCGCTGCGGTACCGCTAGAAAATGGACTCAAAGGTCGCGTGAAATATATTGAGAACCATGGAAATAGCTACTGTGTTTATGTAGAGCTTGAAGGACAGGAAATTGTTGCGATGAGCGAAGCGAAGCATTGGTATCCAGGAGATGTAATTTTCGTGCGCCCGCAACTCGAGCGAATTCATGTTTTTAATAAAAATACAACCAATTCAATTGGATACCCTGAAGAGTTAACTGAAACAAATGTAAAAAAAGAAAGGATGTTAGTCTAATGAAGGAAATCATATATTCTGATTTGCCGCTGTTAAATCAAGATCTTTTTGAAAATATTCACCAGTTGATCGCGTACGGTGCCGATAAAATTGAGCTGATGATGGATGGAGATAAATGGGGTAAAATGGAAGAGTTATTTGCTGGATTGGCACCGCGTTTACGGGAAATTCCTGTTGAGTTTACAATTCATCCACCTGCATGGGATATCAACTTAACGAGTGAAAATAAGGCGATTCGCGAAGCTTCTTTTCATGAGTATAAAAAAGCGATTGAATTTGCCGGGATGATCGGTGCGAGTCATGTGGTGATTCATCCGGGGTTTTGCTTTTCGCCTGTTTTTGATAAAAAGCTTGCGCAAAAACGTGCGCTTGAGGGAATCCACCGGTTATGCGAGGTGGCGAAGCCTTTAAATGTTCGGCTCGCGATTGAAAATGTCGGATACAATGGCAGCGGACTATATACGGCGGAGGAATATGCTCAGCTTCTTGACGGGGTTGACGAAACAGCTGGCTATTTGATCGATATTGGTCATGCGCAGTTGGATGGTTGGGATGTCCCAAAGGTGATTGAGTCTGTAAAGGAGCGGCTCATCGCTTTGCATCTTCATGATAATATGGGCGAAAGTGATGATCATTTGCCAATTGGCGAAGGAATCATGGATTTTAAAAAAGTGTTAGCTGTCGTAAATCAGCACAAAATTGATTGCGAACTTATTTTAGAATATGCTCCGGGAACGCCGCTAGATAAATTACAGGTGGGGAAAGAGCTGATAAAAAGAGAAGTGCTGGTGTACTAATGGAGAGGGGAAAGTGTAGATGGGCGTACTTACTGATTATGATGCCTATTGTTTTGATTTGGATGGGACGATCTATCTTGGCGACGAGTTGCTGCCAGGGGTCAAAGAAACGCTTGCACAGCTCCGCAGGAACGAGAAGAAGGTCCTCTTCATTACCAATTCACCGACATTAACGCGGGAATCAGGGCGGAATCGACTTGTGACCATGGGAATTGAAGCGGAGCTCGAGGAAGTACTCACAGCTCCTTATCTCGCGGCCCGCTATTTTATGACGATTTCCCCTGATGCGAGTGTGTTTGTCGTTGGCGAGGAAGCGGTGGTAGCTGAGCTGCATCAACATTCGATTCAGACGACGGCTAATCCGCTTGCGGCCTCGCATGTATTGGTCGGATTGGATCGTTCTTTTACATACAAGCATCTGCAGCAAGCAATGGATGCGGTCCGAAATGGAGCCAAGTTGATTGTGACCAATCCTGATCCTGTCTGTCCAGTCCCAGGAGGGTTTATTCCTGATACGATGTCGCTGGCAAAAGCGATTGAAGTGGCTTCAGGCCAAGGGATTTGTGAGGTCGTTGGCAAACCGTATCCGATTTATGGCAATACGATGATGGAATTACTTGAGATTCATCCGGAAAAAATATTAGTTATCGGCGACCGTTTGGAAACCGATATACAACTAGGAATCACGAAAGGCTTCGGCACCTGCCTCGTCCTCACAGGCATTGCTAAAAAAGAAGACCTCACGAACTCTACGATTCAACCAGACTACGTGATTCGAAGTTTGGAGGAACTTGTTGGTGTTAGCATTGGGGGGAACATATAGAACATATGAAACAGCTGTCAATTATGCAGCTGTTTTCTTTTTATATTAGGAAAAACACAATTTTTAAAACGGTCATACGATACCTTAGGCGCTCTGAAGGGGGGAGGGGGTTACCATATATTGTCTTTTGTAGAGTAAATGGCCGATTTTGGAGAATAAACACGGGATTTCGTAGAGTATATGGGTGAAATCGTAGAGTAAACGAGTAAAACCGTAGAGTAAGCGGAAAAAAACGTAGAATAAATGAACAAAAACCGAAACGATGTGAAGACAATCTTCACATCGTTTCGGCTCAATTAATGCTTATCAGGAATGGAAGCCATAATGATTTCAATAATACGATCGGCTACTTCACTAGTAGAGGCTGTCCCATTCATATCAGGCGTTAGTACTTGATTTTCCGTTAACAGTTGTTCGATGGCGTTGAGAACAAGTTGTCCATGATCCTCATAGCCAAAAAACTCAAGCATTTGACTTGCTGACCAAATGGTGGCAAGCGGATTAGCGATGCCTTGACCGGCAATATCAGGTGCAGAACCGTGAATAGGCTCAAACATCGATGGATACTCTTTTTCAGGATTAAGATTGGCGCCCGCTGCTAAACCAATTCCGCCGGCAATGGCCGCTCCTAGATCTGTTAATATATCTCCAAATAAATTCGAAGTGACAACGAATTCAAACCGCTTTGGATCTTTAATCATTAACATCGCTGCCGCATCGACTAAATAAGAAGCTGTTTCCACCTCCGGGTATTCGGCGCTAATTTCTTCAAAGATTTGATCCCAAAAAACCATTGAATAGTTCAAAGCATTTCCCTTCGAAATGCTCGTTAGCGTTTTTCCCTCTTTCTTTGCTGTTTCGAATGCATAACGAATAATTCGCTCCGTTCCTTTTCGAGAGAATACGCCCGTTTGTAAAACGACTTCGTGGTCTTGTCCCTTAAAAAGCCAATCTCCAGCCCCTGAATATTCTCCCTCGCTGTTTTCACGAATGAACAACATATCAATCTCTTCCCGGTTCACATCTAGTAAGGATGGTTGTGCTCCTTTTAATAGTTTCACAGGTCGAACATTCACATATTGATCAAAACTTTTGCGGATTTTTAATAATAAATCCCATAATGAGATATGATCAGGAACGCCAGGGAAGCCGACCGCTCCTAAGAAAATAGCATCAAACCCCTTCAATTGCTCAATCCCATCGTCATCCATCATTTTTCCATTCTTATGGTAAAATTCACAACCCCATGGAAAATAGGTAAAATCAAATTGAAAAGTTGAGTCCATTTCTGCAATGGTATTCAGTACTCGAATTCCTTCATTTATTACTTCAGGACCTATGCCATCCCCAGGGATGACCGCGATGTTGATTTTCTTCACATTCAAAACCCCATTCTAATTTAGATTCAAATATTATGTTTTCGCATCTCAATCTATGTGTTTCACCCGGTATACTTTAACTCTCAATGACCATTATACCGCCTATTCCATATCTTGTGGCTTGATTTTTCTGAAAGTTCGCGCTTTCGTGTGTGTATATACTCTATGTTTTCTCGGAAGTTCGTCGATTTCTTGTCTTAGCAAGCCTTTCATTTGTTAAAATGGGACATATTAATATAGGGAAGGTGGTTAAAATATGGTCCGTTTTGGAATTGTTGGGACGAACTGGATTACGGAAGCATTTATTACTAGTGCAAAGAAGCTTGCAGATTTTTCGCTTGTGGCTGTTTACTCGCGGACGGAGGAAAGAGCGAATGAATTTGCGGATCAATTCAATATTCCTCACCGATTCACCGAATTAGAGGCAATGGCTAAAAGCAATGAAATCGATGCTATATATATCGCAAGTCCAAATTCTTTTCATGCTGAGCAAGCGGTGCTTTGCATGAAGCATGGAAAACATGTTTTATGTGAAAAACCAATGGCATCAAACAGTCGTGAAGTTCAAAAAATGATTGAAGTCGCAAAAGAGAACAATGTTTTATTAATGGAAGCGTTAAAAACGACGCTAATGCCGAATTTTCATTCGATTCAAGAACATATAGGGAAGCTAGGCCGAATTCGCCGTTATGTAGGTAGCTATTGTCAATATTCATCTCGGTATGATGCGTATTTAAATGGCAAAGTGTTAAATGCGTTCAAACCGCAATTTTCGAATGGTGCTTTAATGGATTTAGGGATTTATTGCCTGTATCCGCTCGTTGTCTTATTTGGAAAGCCGCTTCAGGTAAAGGCTAATGCGGTTCTGTTGGATTCAGGTGTGGATGGGGAAGGCAGTCTCCTCATGCAATATGAAGATAAAGAAGCGGTCGTTTATTATTCTAAAATCACACACTCCCATTTGCCAGCCGAAATCCAAGGAGAAAAAGGCAATATGATTATTGATAAAATTAGTGAGCCAGGAAAAGTCGAAATTCATTATCGGGATGGAAGCATTGAAGACATTACATATTCACAGGAGCATATGCCGATGTATTATGAGGCAAAGGAATTTATTGATCTTATTCAGAAGCACGAATTTGAATCAAGCATTAACTCCCATCAGCATTCTCTAATTGTTGCCGAAATCATGGAAGAAGCACGAAAACAGACTGGAATCATTTACCCAGCAGATTGATTTTGTTCGACGGTAAACATGCTGTACATGCCTTTAATAAAGGCGGAATTCGCGAAGCTCTTTTTATTGGATTTCCCATTATTATTCAAACGTTTGATTAAAGTTGACCTAATAGTACTAGGTTCAGCAGCTCGATGTTAAAAGTAAAACGGATTTTTACAGATGAAGCAATTGTATATTTAATTAAAAAGTAAGAGAAAACCCGATTCAATTTATCCATAATGAATCGGGTTTTCGTTATTTAAATGATGTATAAGGGGGAGGTTCTCGCTCCGTTCTTTAGATGTGGATATCAAGTTACTAATTGTTATCTTTCCTTAAAAAAAGAAATGTAATTTCATTATTTGTAATAAGTTAATTGTCCAAATTTTACATGTATAGAGAAATGATGGAAAAACCGGTATGAGCAGTGGAAAGCGCATACATATTTTCGTAGAATAGGATGTTTCAACTTCTTTTTACATTTCTTTTATTGCAAAACTCGCTATATTTCGTAAGTAAACTGATATTTTTTTTAAACCTAGTAACACAAAATGGTAATAACAATTGGCTATAGTTAAACATGCAGTTGATGGTACTGCTAAAAAACTTGGGATACATTCTTCTCATGATGAACGGAGGTGTAACCACAACGTAAGGGGACTCAGGAGAAAATCCATCCTTTAAGTAGAAATCATACGAAATAGGAGATGAAGCAATTGACTGAAAAACAAATGGATTCAAAAAAAGCGACGAAAGCATTAGCGAGAAAAGTGGCCCCATTAGTAATGTCGACATCGATGATGGCTGCAACATTTTTGGTAGCCGGTGCACCCATTTCTGCAGCAGAGCTTGAAGAAAAGGGAGTCAATCCGGAAGTTCTTGAACAAGTGAAAAATCATGGTCAGGAAGTATCTGAATTAGCCAAATATCTCCCGGGATCCCCAGAAAAAGGGAAGCACGTTAGCGATTTAGCAAAAAATAAATCTTTTAAATTAAATCCATCAGACAAAACTGATGATCCTATAAATGAACCAAATGATGATGAGTCACAAATAGATGAGGGAAGCGAAGAAGAAGCGGGAACAGAAGAAGAAGCGATAGCAGAAGAAGATAGTGAAGTTCCAGCAGAAACTCCTGAAGAGTCAGCAGACGAAAATAGTGAAGTTCCAGCAGAAACCCCAGAAGACCCAGCAGACGAAACAGGTGAAGGAAGCGAAGAAGAAGCAGGAACAGAAGAAGAAGCGGTAGCAGAGGAAGATAGTGAAGTTCCAGCAGAAACTCCTGAAGACCCAGCAGACGAAACAGGTGAAGGAAGCGAGGAAGAGGCAGGAACAGAAGAAGAAGCGGTAGCAGAGGAAGATAGTGAAGTTCCAGCAGAAACCCCTGAAGAGTCAGCAGACGAAGCAGGTGAAGGAAGCGAAGAAGAAACAGGAACAGAAGAAGAAGCGGTAGCAGAGGAAGATAGTGATGTTCCAGCAGAAACTCCTGAAGAGTCAGCAGACGAAGCAGGTGAAGGAAGCGAAGAAGAAACAGGAACAGAAGAAGAAGCGGTAGCAGAGGAAGATAGTGATGTTCCAGCAGAAACCCCTGAAGAGTCAGCAGACGAAGCAGGTGAAGGAAGCGAAGAAGAAGCAGGAACAGAAGAAGAAGCGGTAGCAGAGGAAGATAGTGATGTTCCAGCAGAAACCCCTGAAGAGTCAGCAGGAGAAGATGATTCAGTAGGAACGAATCAGGGAGAAAATGCATGGGAAGATGAAACTTACCAATTAATCGGTGCGAATTATCAAAGTCTTATTGGATACTATCAATCTCTAATTGATCAATATTTTATTCAAGCAGACTCTGAGCAAACAAATGATGAATTTGAAACCATCACTGTTGATTTATTAGATGAATCCGTTGATATTGATGAAGCAAACGGAACTTTAGAAGCAGGTGTAGCGGCAGAAGCAACTGTAGATCCAGCAGCTATTCATGTAACCAATCATTCTCAAGTTAACGCAGAAAACGAAGTGCTTATGGGAGAAACTCAGCCTGCAGAGCAAGAAACAGTAGAACAAGATGAACATACAGACTCAACCCTTACAGATTCCGTTCAACCAGTAAATGAAGAGACAAATTTAGACGTTGAAGTCGAACAAGAAAATCAAAACGAACAAGACAATGTTCAAAGCGACAAAACAGAAAACGATCAAGTCAATCAGACAACAATAAAGGATAAATTGGTTGGCTATTATCAAGACTTAGTCACTTCATTCTCAAATTTTATGAACTTTTTAAAATAGTGTTAACCAGTAAAACCTATGCCATGAGAATCTAGCTTCACACTGGATTGCTCCATGAAAGGGCGCTGTCCTAGATAGAGGAGAAAACCATCGCGTTTTCTCTTCTATTTTTTTGTTTTTTTGCGGCTTGTGTAACACGTGTTTTACTGGAAGTATATTTGGCTTCGTAAAGTCCGACCTCGCCTTGCATACGGTTATGTGTATATTTTTATCGAACCATGATATTAGCTTGTACATTTTACCTCTTATTTGAATTCATTATAGTAAGGGTTGTTATCGTCAAATAGCTGTATTTGATGAACACCTAAAATCCATTATAAAAGGAGTGAAAAGAATTGGATCGTGATTATTTAAGAAAATGCCTGAAGAAAATCCGGGTTCGGAATTTAATCAACGCGGACGTGGAGGTGGTCAATAAATCACCGCTCCCAATGATGGGGAAAGGGCGCCAAGGTGCCGTTTTTAAAGTGACAGAAGATGTTTGTGTAAAAGTATTTGGAAATCCCGAAGATTGTGACCGTGAATGCTACGCCCTCACACTTGGTCAGCATACGAATCTTTTTCCGAAAATTTACGATAAAGGCCCGCTCCATATCGCGATGGAAATCATCAGGGGCGTGGATTTGCGTGAATACCTTCAATCACAACCCCTTACGAAAGAACTCTCGATTAAATTAATTGAAATGCTGATAATATTTAAAGAAATTGGTTTCGAGCGGATTGACCATCATAAACGGCAAATTTATGTACAAGCAGATGGGAGCCTAAAAGTGATTGATGTCGCAAGGACCGTTTGGCGTGACCGAGTTTACCCGTACCCGCGCAAATTATTAAATTCCCTAGGTGATGAAAATAAACAACTGTTTTTAACACATGTTCAAGAACTGGCCCCAGAGCTGTATCAGGAATGGCTTGACTATATGCAAATGGAGGAAATGTCACGTGAGATTTACCGGGTTATGCTTGATACCCCTAGTGAAAAAGTCAACATCGTAAAAACACTTAGTAAAAAACTGAAAACAACTGAAGATGAGAAACGCTATCTTGTTCTGCTAGAAGGGTTGATGCACAAAGTCTTTAAAGAAGAATGGATCAAAACAATGCTTGCAAGGGGAGAAGATCTAGAGGAGATTAAGACCGAAATCGATGAGTATTGGGATTTACGAAAGCAGGAATATGAATCCGATGGCTTAAATAAAAGTAAAAATAAAAACACGAAGCCTAAAAAGAACACAAAGGGGAATAAAGCAAAAAGCGCGGCAGAAACAAGGAAGAAGCAAAAAGAGAGTGAAGTGAGGAAGAAACAAAAAGAGAGTGAAGTGAGAAAGAAACAAAAAGAGAGGAAAGCAACGAAGAAAGAAAAGGATCGAAGAAATGAAAAAGGAAAAACGGAGAAAAGGAAGACTGAAAAAAAGAAAAAGGATAAGAAGTCTTAGCTAGTTCTACTCGATCGGACAATCCCCATAACTTACTTGTGGCCAACATACGGTATAAGCAACATTAAATATACGAAGTCAACAACTCATGACTGAAGTCACGAGGGTTCTCGCCTATTACCTAAAATAAACCTTATAAATTGTGGGGCTATCGTTTAATTGATAGCCCCCACTGCCGATAATGGCTGAAATATTGTAGAATGAATCTATCAACATAAATGATTATCGAAGTTAGATGACAGTGATAAATTTTGAGGTAGGGGTGAAGCAATGATACATATTGTAAATGTGAGCTATGTAATGGAACGATTAAACACAGATCAGCGCAATTTTGCGATTGTTGATTGTCGTTTTGCTTTGCATGATTCGAGTGCAGGTAAACAAGCGTATGAAAAAGACCATTTGCCAGGGGCGGTTTTTATCGATCTTGAGAAAGACCTCTCTAGTCCGGTTCGTGAACACGGCGGGAGACATCCGCTGCCGGATTTCGAGAAACTAGCTGATACATTAGGAAAACTCGGCATTGATCAGGAGACAGAAGTAATCGCCTATGATGATCAAGGCGGGATGTTTGCTGCACGTTTTTGGTGGCTTTTAAAAGTGCTTGGGCACGAGCGAGTGGCTGTGCTGGACGGTGGTTACGGAAGCTGGATAAAGGCTGGACTGCCTATCAATAAAGAAATTCCACAGCTAAGTGAAAAACAATATACTCCTGCCGCTCAATCTAAGTGGGAGTTCGTTACAGCCGAACAGGTAAAAGAAGCGCTTAATCAACCAGGCCTTCAATTAATTGACTCCCGTGAGCAAAAGCGATATTTTGGGTTGGAAGAGCCAATTGATAAGGTAGCTGGTCATATTCCAGGCGCAGTCAACTTCTTTTGGAAAGATGTCCTTACAACTGACGGAATGTGGAAGAGTGAGGAGGAACTGCAATCCCATTTTGCTTCCCTTGACCCTAGTAAAGAAACGATTGTCTATTGCGGTTCTGGAGTGTCCGCATGCCCGAACATTCTTGCCCTAAACCGAGCGGGTTTCAAGAATGTGAAACTGTATGCTGGCAGCTGGAGTGATTGGATTAGTTATCCAGAGAATTGTTAAAAGTGTAGCACCTGCTCTCGAAAGATAGAGGGATGGTGCTGCGCTCCAAAAAACTTTATTCCACGAAAAACCTTTCCCAAGTTCGGACTTTTTTCCTAAGTCCCATCCCTAGTTACACATTCCCTCTCGAATTGGATTTCAAAAACATAAAAAGTATATAATGAAGAGAAAATCGTTTATAATTTGAGACAGGAAAATATGAAATAGAATTTCATCAGTAGATCAAATATTTAAAAACCACGGATTATTGGAGGAAAGAAATATGAGTTCCTTAATGTTACGAATCGAACAAAACTTACCTCGACTTTCGGAAGCTGAAAAAAAAATAGGTGAATATATCCTCACTCATTCAGAACTAGTTCCGAATATGACGACAAAGGATTTATCGAAAAACAGCGGTGTGAGTGAGGCGAGCATCGTTCGATTCTGTAAATCGATTGGGATTGGGAGTTTTAAATCGTTTAAACTTGAATTGGCAAAAGAATTAGTGGTAACTGACACGAGCTTGACTGATTTTTCGATTTTGCAGCAGAAAGATGAGCCTTATGATTTGTTTCAAAAGGTTACTTATGTTAATAAATCGGCGATTGAAGCAACGCCGGCTTCATTGGATCGAAAAGAGTTTGAGCTTGCAGTTGAGACACTTAAGAAAGCACAAAGAATCATATTTTATGGGGTAGGTGGTTCGGCGACAGCTGCATTTGATGGTTATTATAAATTTGCGAAATTAGGGTATCATTGTACGAACGAACATGATTTTCATGCGCTGTTATCGATGATTCCTTTTTTAAATCCCTCCGATATATTTGTGGCGATTAGTATGTCTGGAAAAACAAAGGATGTCCTAGAATTAGTAAAGGTAGCGAAAAAACATAAGATTACCGTAATCGCGATTACAAATATTGATAAGTCCCCATTATATAGAGAAGCAAACATCCGCCTTTGTACACCGATCGTCGAGCACGATTTTCGTATTGGCAGTATTCCGTCGAGAATGACACAGTTAACGATCATCGACGCCTTGTATTTGAGTGTGTTCCACTATAAAGGTGAGCAAATTCTTCATCAATTCCATGAGGCAAGGGATGAAGTGGTACGTCTACGCAGATAATAAAAAAGGAATGGTAAAAGGCAGAGATTTACCATTTCTTTTTCGTTATAGTGAAATTTAATTTCATAATTTAATAGAATTATATTGATTTTTAAATTCATATTAGTATAATAAAAGTATGAAATAGAGTTTCAAAAAGAGGAGGTTGAACATATGCTAGAAAAATTGACGACTGAATTAAGAAACCCGAATACGATGGATTTTGATACAAAACCCATTAAAGATATGTTGGTTTTAATGAATAAAGAAGATAAGTCCGTCCCTGATGCAATTGAAAAAGCGATACCGCAAATTGAAAGCGCTGTAAAATTTACGATTGAATCTTTTCAAAAGGGTGGAAGATTGATTTATATCGGTGCAGGAACAAGTGGCCGTCTTGGTATTTTAGATGCGTCTGAATGTCCGCCAACCTTTGGAATCGAGCCAACGATGGTACAAGGCATAATTGCCGGCGGAATAAAGGCGGTGACAGACGCGGTTGAAGGGGCTGAAGATGATGAACTTCAAGGAGCGGCAGATTTAAAGTCGATTATCTTGAGCGAGAACGATACAGTAGTTGGAATCGCAGCAAGTGGAAGAACCCCATATGTGATCGGTGCCTTAAACTATGCGAAGAGCATTGGCGCGAAAACGGTAAGTATCAGCAATAATAAGCCATCCGTCATTGGCGAGTTAGCTGACGTAGCGATTGAAGTTGTGACCGGGCCTGAGGTCGTGACAGGATCAACTAGATTAAAAGCAGGCACGGCCCAAAAGCTCGTTCTTAACATGATTTCAACCGTAGCGATGATTGGAATGGGGAAAGTCTATGAAAATTTAATGGTCGATGTACAGCCAACAAATGAAAAATTAGTAGAAAGATCAAAGAAAATCATTATGGAAGCAACGAACGTTAACTATGATATCGCTTCTGAATACTTCGAAAAAGCCAATCGAAAGGTAAAAGTAGCTATTGTGATGATTTTAGTGAATTGCAGTTTTGAGGAAGCCGTCGGAAAATTAGAGAAAGCAAATGGTTTTATTCGTCACACTAAATAATCATTTGGGAGGGTCTTTTCCATGAAAAAAGAGGAGAAATTAGCCAAGGATATACTCAATCAAATTGGCGGAGGAGAAAATATTCGTTCCTTCACTCACTGTATGACAAGGGTTCGCATGAACTTAAAAGATGACAACAAGGCGGATCTAAAATCATTAAAAGAAATAGAAGGCGTCCTAGGTGTGATTGAGGATGAAACTTTACAAATTGTTGTAGGGCCAGGAACGGTCAATAAAGTATCAGATCACATAACAAGAATGACGGATGTAAAGATGGGTGAGGCGATGGATGCTAATGATGATGAAATCGCTAAAGCAACAAAGGACGGAATTAAAAAGAAAAATAATACTCCGTTTAAAAATTTATTGCGTAAAATTGGGAGTATTTTCATCCCGCTCATTCCCGGGTTAGTCGCTTCCGGTATTATAAATGGGTCTGTCGGATTTATGAAAAATGCCGGTGTGTCTCCTGACCTCGTTTGGATGCAAATCCTTACGCTTTTAGGTGGAAGTATTTTCGGCTACTTGGCGATTGTCGTTGGTTGGAATACGGCGAAGGAATTCGGCGGGACACCAGTTTTAGGGGCCATCGCTGGGATTATCACCATCCATCCAGGTCTAGCGGATATCGTGCTCTTTGGCAGTAATTTAGTTCCGGGCCGGGGTGGATTATTTGGAGCGATGTTTGCTGCTTGGTTAATGGTTGTTTTTGAAAGACAATATCGTAAAGTGGTTCCAAATGTTGTTGATATCATTATTACGCCATTATTAACTGTTTTAACTGTAGGTCTTTTAACTATTGTAGCTGTTCAACCAGTGGCTGGATTGCTTTCCGATGGGATTACACAAGGAATTCATTGGGTATTAAGTGTTGGGGGAGCCTTTGCTGGAGCGCTGCTTGCGGGATTCTTCTTGCCACTCGTTATGTTAGGTCTGCATCATGGATTAACACCAATTCATATGGAATTGATTAACTCCGTTGGTTCAACTGCATTATTACCAATTTTAGCAATGGCTGGAGCAGGTCAAGTTGGCGCAGCGATGGCGATTTATACAAAAACGAAAAACAAACGTCTTCGCAACTTAATTAAAGGTGGTTTGCCAACAGGATTTTTAGGAATTGGTGAGCCATTATTATACGGGGTTACATTGCCATTAGGCCGGCCATTCGTTACCGCTTGTTTAGGTGCTGCCGTTGGTGGAGCCTTCCAGGCAATGATGAAAACAGCAGCTGGTGGAATCGGGGTCTCCGGAATTCCGTTAATTCCATTGATTGTCAATAATATGTACTTCGTCTACTTCTTAGGTCTGCTAATTACTTATGCAGCAGGTTTCTTATTCACCTATTTCTTTGGATTTAAAGAAGAAATGGCTGACAATCTATAATTGTAAAAAAAGGGAGATCATTGAATCTCCCTTCTTCTATTAAAAAAGGAGGATGCATATGTTAGGTTTTTCAATCTTTCTTACAAATCCAATCGCAGAGGAACAAAAAAATTATATCGAAACAATGAGCGGCAACGGTTTTAAAAGCATCTTTACTTCTCTTCATATTCCAGAAGAGGATCCAACAGCTTACAAGGAGCGCCTTCAGGAGTTGGGCGCGCTCGCCATAAAGAATGACTTAGAGTTGATGGCCGATATTTCGCCGCAGTCCCTCGGACATTTAGGTTTTACTTGGGAAAATGCAGAAGGGTTGCTTCAATGGGGAGTCACTGGTTTAAGGGTGGATTACGGTGTATCGGAGGAAACAATTGCGGCCTTGTCGCGGAAAATGAAGATTGCTTTGAATGCGAGTACCTTGACGAAGGAAAGCGTTGAACAGTTAAAGCAATCTGGAATCGTTATGGAACAGACGGAGGCATGGCATAACTATTATCCGCGTCCGGAAACAGGACTTGATCGCGATGGTTTTAATGAGATGAATAGGTGGCTCAAGGAAGAAGGGATTTCTGTAATGGCGTTTATTCCTGGAGATGGTCAAAAAAGAGGCCCACTATATGAAGGGTTGCCAACATTGGAAGATCATCGAGGCGAAACAACTTTTGTCGCTTTTTTGGATTTTGAACAGAATCAGTGGGTGGACAAAATTTTAATTGGTGATCCGTCTCTTTGTGAGGGGTCTTTTCAACAATTTCTTGCTTATCAACGTGGTGTCATCCAGCTTCGAGCTCATTGTTTTACAGAGGATGCGTCGTTGCAGGAACGTTGTTCGCAAGTGCAAACGAATCGTCAAGATGCTGCACGCGATGTGATTCGCTCGGTCGAATCGCGGCAATATGGATTGCCTGGACATCATACGCTCCGTCCACAACATACGGTCGATCGGCCGATTGGCTCAATTACGATTGATAATGAAAAATACGGCCGTTACCAGGGCGAAATGCAAGTTACGAAAAGATTTTTGGCAGCCGATGAAAAGGTCAATGTGATTGGGCGAATTGTAGATGAGGACCTACCATTGTTGAAGTATGTAACGGGCGGGCAAAAGTTTGAGGTGAAATTTACGTAGTTCTCTATGCCGCGGATTTTACGGTTATCCTGTTTCGTACGGTCGTGAATTGTCACAGTTTACTAGAATAATCACCTGTGTATCATCAAAAACCGATACTATGCTTTGGGAGGGACGAAATATTTGTATAAGGTCTGACTAATTGTTCAATTCCTAGAAGTTCGGTTTAGATGATTGACCATCTGTAAAGGTCTTTGCTCCTGCTCCTATAGTCCCTCAATCGTTCTTTGGGTATTACTTACCTCCTGTTTTTTCATATATTAGGAAAATACTAGGTGAAAATGCAGTAAGATAGAATCATTGTGATTTTTGTTATGGGATGGAAGGGGAGTATAGAATGAAGAAGTTGTCTATTGGTTTCGTTCTGCTGATGCTTTTGCTTGCGGCATGTTCTTCCGAGGAGGGACAGTCGATTCAAGCGGATGGAAACGAACAAAAGCAAACCGAACAAGATGGGGAATCTACACAAGAGGAAGCCAAGTTTTATGAAATTCAAGGTCTGGATCGTGAGCTAACCGAGATTGAAAAGGAATTATTGCGTCACCCAGGAATTTTTAGTGGGGACAAATATGATGAAGTGAAAGTGAAGGAAGCGCTCGATCAAATTCCTGACGACCTTACCCAGGAAGAGTATATGGAGGAGCTCATTTATTTATTTGCCGAGGATTATTATGAGGAGATGGAAGCGCTGCTTCATTTTGATTCGTCCGTTGATGTCTCTATTGAGCGACCAGATGAAGACATCGACGCGCCGACATTAAAAACGGCCCATTATGCGATTTTAATCGATGCAAGTGGGAGTATGGCAGCACAGGTCGGCAATAAAACGCGAATGGATGTTGCCAAGGAAGCAGTATTGGAATTTGCTAGACAGGTACCAGAAGAGGCAACAATTTCATTACGTGTGTACGGTCATGAAGGATCGAGCAAGGAAGTCGATAAAGAGTTGTCTTGTCGTAGTACGGAAACGATTTTTAATGCGCAATTTGAAAATGCTGCTTTCCAAATAGCGTTGGATCAGGTAAACCCGGTTGGCTGGACGCCAATTGCTCTTGCTTTAGAATCTGTCAACGAGGATATCCCAGAGAGCGCGGATGAGGTCATTGTGTATGTTGTTAGTGATGGAATTGAAACTTGTCATGGCGACCCTGTTCAAGAAGCGAAAAAACTCGTATCCGCTGATATCCAGACTGTTGTGAATATCATTGGTTTTGATGTTGATCATGAAGGGCAAAAGCTGTTAAAAGAAGTAGCTGATGCAGGGAATGGGGAGTTTACGTATGTGCAATCCGAGCGTGAATTAAGGCAATACTTGAGGGCCCAATATGAAGAAATTCAGCGAAGATGGCTTGAGTGGAAAGAAGCTGGAAAAGCACAGGCAAACGAACTAAAAGAAGAGAAAAAGGCGTTAGCGAATGACACAAAAGAAAGCATGAAGGAAAAAAGCAACCGGGAGAAAGAGCGAATGAAAGAGGCGCAAACGTATTTAAAAGAACGATTTGATGACTATAATCACCCAGCCTCGAGGATGTTCTCGATGATTGTCGATTACGGGAATGCCAAATGGCGCTATGCTGTTGATACTGGAAATCACATGTGGCGAGAAAGTGTTGATAACGGCAACCGAGAATGGAGCAATTATGTCGACGAAGGAAATAATAAAATCAATGAAACGATTCAAAAGAAGAATGCGAATTGATGTGTAGCACCTTTTTTCGAAAGTGATAGTGTTGTAGTTTAGAAAAACTTGAGATGCTAAGGTCTGGAAAATGACGGGTGATTATGTTTCATAAGTGTTCCACATATAGGATATGGTGGGAGAGGAGAAGCTGCTTTGCGGTTTCTCCTTTATTTGGTGTTTTTTTCTTCTGAAAAAATTGGTACAGGTTGTGCATTTTAAATAGTCTAAATAAATTGACAATAATTTTATGTCCTATAAAATTGAAAACAAGCTTTGTTTGATTGTTTATTTATTACTTACTGATCAAGGAACTTTGGAAGGTGAAATAATTTTGGAAAAGCATTCGATTTCTACTATAACGCTCGCTGGTTTTCAGTGGATGTTTTTTATGTTTGCGAACACGGTTGTCATTCCGTTGTCAATTGGCACCGTTCTGCAATTAAGTCAACAAGAAATTTCTGTTGCGATTCAGTATTCGTTTATTGTGACAGGAGTAGCATGTATTCTCCAGTCGCTTATCGGGCATCGCTATTCATTAATGGAAGGACAAGCAGGTTTGTGGTGGGCGATTATTTTAAGTATTAGTACGTCCTCATTAGCAATCGGGATGGAGTTGTCTGTGATAGGCGGTTCTCTTGCTGCCGGAATTATCTTGTCCGGATTTATTACTACCCTTATCGGGGTGCTTGGGTTAGGTGATCAATTAAAGAAGATATTTAATCAGGTTGTCATGAGTGTTGTGCTTTTTTTACTTTCAAGTCAATTAATTTTTGTTTTTTTACAAGGAATGATTGGCTTATATGATGGAGACGAAATCATTCTCCCACTTGCGGGCTTGTCGGTGGTCATCGCTTTATTTGTTGGATGGTTACAACTGAATTTCAAGGGGCTAATTAGTAATTTTTCGATTTTAATCGGGATTATCGTTGGTTGGATTGGATACAGTTTTCTATTTGAAACAGAGCAGCTTACTTTGTCCACGTTTCAAGGGATTTCTTATTTTCCTTGGGGAACTCCATCATGGGAGGTCGGTATTATTGTCACCTGTATAATCGCTGGATTAATTAATACGACGAACACGATCGTTTCTTTAAAAGAAGCGGAGCAATTGTATCATACAAACACAACGAAACAACAATATAAAAGGTCATTCATTTTATCGGGCTTTTTTACAAGTATATCAGGTATTATTGGTTTGGTTCCATATGCACCGTATATATCGTCGATTGGCTTTTTACAATCAACGAAAATTTTAGAAAGGTCAGCGATCATTTTAGGTGGGTTCTTTTTTATGCTATTAGGGTTTGTTCCTTTATTTAGCGCCTTATTTTCGACGCTGCCGATTAGTGTGGGTTGTGCGGTTTTACTCGTGGCGTATTTTCCGCTGTTTCGCTCAGCAATGCGGAATTTAGAAGGAATCCACTTTAATGCAAAGACAAACTTTCGCATTGCTGTGCCTGTTCTTTTAGGTTTAGCAATCATGAACTTGCCAGCTGAAGTATTTAACTCATTTCCGCATACAGTTCGCCCACTAATTAGCAATGGGTTACTAATGGGAATTCTCATTTCGATTGTTTTAGAGCATACGGTAAACTGGTCTAAGTATGAAGATCGGGAAGATGCCGCTGGTACGGATTCGCGCGTTGGTAAATCACGGGATTTGTGAAAAGAGGTACACTGATAAATCTCGTTTTGTGTGATTTTTATTGGGAGGTTTTGGTGTAGGGGTGTGCTCATTCGGACAGAGTCGCCCCCATCAAGCGTGTATCTGTTCGAAAACCAAGATACAGCATCATTCATCTCGATAGTTAAGAACCTCCTGTTTTATTATAAATTGCCCTTCCTAATTGAAATCACAAAATAATGCTATACTATCCCCCTTTGCTCCCCAATGTCGGTGACAACCTCAAATGATCACTCATTTCGTTCCATGATTTTATGATAAAAATGGATTGATTTTATATTCAGAAATAGCAAAAAAGGTCGAAAGTTCTTTCAAAAAATATACACGATGAGTATAATTTAGGAAAAAGGAGGTGCTCTAAATGAAAATAGTAAAGTTGATAAAAAACAAGTTTGATAACATGGTCGACCTTGTTGCGTGCACATTCATTGGAGTGATGACGTTAATTGTGACCGCGCAAGTGTTTACTAGGTATTTGTTTAACTACACGCCTAGATGGTCAGAAGAATTATCTTTGCTTTTACTAATCTATGTTTCAATGATTGGTATTGCAGTAGGTTTCCGAGATAAGCTTCACATTGGTGTGGGGATTTTTGTAGGGATGATGCCAAAGAAAGCGCAAACATTTTTTGATTATCTAGCTAAGCTTCTTGTGATCTTTGTCTCTTTAATCTTTATCTATTATGGTATTAAATTTACTTCTCTCATGAATCACTCAACGATGGCAGGAACAGGATTACCTTCAAGCGTATTGTATGCATCGATTCCGATTTCTGGGTTTTTAATGCTCTTATACGGCATTGAATTATTGTTTAAAAGAGGTATGCACCAAGAATGGAATGAAGAAGTGGAGGAGTGATGATTGGGATGGAAGTATTGATTTTATTAGGGAGTTTTGTTGTTCTATTGTTAATGCGTGTACCTATTGCCCTTTGTTTAGTAGTTTCCTCGTTTTTAACAGGGTTATATATGGATATTAATCTTGCAGCGTTGATACAGAGGATGGTAGGCGGTCTCAATTCTTTTTCGCTTCTAGCAATCCCGTTTTTTATTTTAGCAGGGGAAATTATGAATGAAGGCGGGATTTCGCGTCGCTTAATCAACTTAGCGAATGTGTTAATTGGGAAAGTTCGTGGTGGACTTGCTATGGTAAACGTCCTAGCCAGTACCTTCTTTGGTGGTATTTCAGGATCTGCGGTTGCGGATGTTTCTTCCATTGGATCTGTGTTAATCCCAATGATGAAAAAGAATAAATATGATTCGGATTATGCAGTGAACGTAACGATTTTTAGTGCCGCTCAGGGGGTAATGATTCCACCTAGTCACAATATGATCATTTATTCGACCGCTGCTGGTGGGGTATCTGTTGGAGCTTTGTTTATGGGAGGAATTATTCCAGGTTTACTATTAGGGCTCATGTTGATGGCTGTTACTTATATGATTGCAGTGAAAAGAAATTATCCGAAAGGAGAACCGGTCAGGCGTGGAGAGATTCCGAAAATCATTCGTGAAGGACTCCTTGGATTGCTAACTGCAGTCATTATTATTGGAGGAATCATCAGTGGAATTTTCACTGCAACCGAGTCCGCTGCCATCGGTGCGCTTTATGCATTTATCATAACGTTCTTCGTTTATCGTGATGTGTCAATTACGCGGATGGGTATCATTCTAAAAAGGTCATTTAAAACGTTGTCTATGGTAATGTTTTTAATTTCAGCTTCTTCTGCCTTTGGTTGGTTATTGGCACTATTAAAAGTGCCAGCAATGGTAACGGACGCACTGATTACCATTTCTCCAAACGATTTCATCACGTTGTTGTTGATTATCCTCATATTACTAGTTTTAGGGATGTTCATGGACATGGCTCCGTTAATCTTGATAGCCACACCAATCCTATTGCCTGTAGCGTTAGAAGTTGGGATGGATCCTGTTCAGTTTGGTGTTGTCTTAATCTTGAGTTTAGCCATTGGTCTCATTACACCTCCAGTTGGAACATGCTTGTTTGTGGGATGTGCAATTGGGAAAATCCCAATTGAAAAAACGGTAAAGGGTATGTTGCCATTCTACTTAGCTATGATTTTTGTGTTATTACTTGTCACATATGTTCCACAGTTCTCTTTGTTTCTGCCAAGCATAACCATGTAGTAGTTGAAAATGCCGAATGGTCCTCTAACTACAGCGGTTTCAAAGATTTTTTGAAAATGATAAAAAAGTTTTGATTCAACCGAAATGATAATGAAACTAATACACATGAATGTTATATTAAGAGTAACAAAATATTTTGCATGAGGATGTAGAGGAAGGTAGTTTTTGTATGAGTGTGACCATTAAAGATATTGCCAAGATGTTGAATGTGTCTCATGCGACAGTTTCAAGAGCTCTTAATAATAGCCCGTTGATTAGTAAGGAAACAACTAAGAGAGTGCAAAAACTTGCAGAGGAACTCAATTACGTGCCCAATTATAGTGCGAAAAGTTTAGTGAAAAACAAATCTTATACCATTGCCTTGTTTTTCTCGACTATCGATTCTCCTTCTGTTTTTTTTCATGAGACAGTAAGAGGAGTCAATCATGTCATGACAGAAGAGTACAATCTAGTTATCAAGGGAATTGATGACTTAAACGATGATTATACATCGATTGACGCTAAACGATTCGATGGAATTATTTTAATGAGTCAAAGTGATTCAGATAATAATTTTATTTACAACGTTCGAGAAAAGAATATCCCATTAGTTGTATTAAACAGAGATTTGGAAGATGGTTCGATTATTAATATTTTATCGGCAGATAAAAAAGGGGCTTATAGAGCGGTCTCATATCTAATCGAAAAGGGACATAGGCAGATTGCTATTATTGAGGGAAAAAAGGAGTATCCTGCCAGCAGAGCAAGAACAGAGGGGTATCTCAGCGCTTTAGTTGACCATGATATCGCCATCAAAAAGGATTTTATGGTGCAAGGAAGTTTTACTTTGGAAAGCGGCTACCGGGCAATGAAATTTTTGCTTAAAAGGAAGTCGTTGCCAACAGCTGTATTTTGTTCAAATGATGAGATGGCTGTTGGAGCTATGAAAGCAATAACACAAGCCGGCTTACATATTCCGAAAGATATTTCGATTATGGGATTTGATGATAGTCAGTTCACCTCCTATATCAATCCATCCCTTACAACTGTTAGGAGAGGAATTAATGAACTGAGCAGAGTCGGAGCAGAAAAACTGTTGAACGTCATTAACCATCGTCAGCGCAATATAGGAGAAAAAGTCTATATTGATACGAAATTGGTGGAAAGAGAGTCGATAGCAACCATTTAAGTTTGTTATTGTTTTCAATCCCGAACAATTGCAAACGTGTGCACGTTACATAGGTGTATAACAATTCTATTGAGAAATTAGGCAAATAGAATGAAAAAATGTAGACGCTTACACAAAGGTTGTTATAGAATATATTTATATTATTGTCTTCTTTTTTAAAAAAATAAAAGTATAGGGGGAGTTATGCAAACGTGTGCATATATTATCGGAGGAAGAAGGAAGTTCCTATTTTTAGGTACATAAAGACTTCGAGGGGTGAGGGGAATTGAAATATTATTACAATGAGCATGAACAATTGGAAATCATCCAACCGGTACAAATGGGACTTGAGTATACATCCGTCCAAAGAATTGAAGTTTCAAATAAGAAAACCATCGAATCCGTTAAAGAAGAACTGTGTTTTGTGGTTATCCAGGGTGAAGTTCACTATCAATGTGGGGAAACTAATGGGACTGCCGGGTTTAAAGACGTTATATATTTGCCTCCACAAAGCGAGGTACACCTGTCTTCTGAAGAAAAAGCGGTCATCATTCGGTATGGGGCCCCTTCAGATATGAGGAGTGAATTTGCACATATTCAGTTTGATGATGTCGATAAAAACCCGAAACAACACCATGTGTATGGAAAAAAAGAAACCAATTGTGAACGTCACGTGTGGGATATTATCACTGCTGATTTTCCGTCTTCCCGTTTTTTAGTAGGCATGTGTGAAAGCGATGTCGGCGGATGGACCGCATGGCCGCCACATGAACATGGAGATAAACGCGAAGAAGTTTACGTTTATTTTAATATGGGAAATGCATTTGGAATTCAATGTGTCTATGAAGATATGGGAAATCCATTGGAAGTAGCGTTGGTTAGAGATGGGGACCTTGTTTCCGTTCCGCGAGGGTATCATCCAAATGTCGGTTGTCCTGGAGGGAAACTATCTTACATTTACTGTATGGTATCGAAAAAACCTGGAGATCGAAATTTTATGGATTTACAGATTCAAGAAATTTTCGGGGAAAAATTCGAATAATAAATAGAGGTGATTGGAATGAAGTTTGCGCAAAGTTCTGCTGTTTATTTTAACTACTCGCTTCAGTACGCCATTCGGGACTTACATGAACTAGGGTATCAAGGCATTGAAATTTGGGGAGGAAGACCTCATATGTTTATGCATGATTTTGATGAACAAATGGATGAATTGGTTTCCTTGTTAAAGGAATTGGACATGAAAGTGTGTAACTTTATTCCTGCCCAGTTTCGTTACCCGTCCATTCTTTGTTCTGAAAATGAGATGGTGCGGAAACAAAGTGTGGAATATATCCAGATAGCAATCGATAATGCCATTAAAGTAGGTTCCCCTTCTGTTAGTCTCTGTCCAGGAATGGTTTTGTTTGATCAGGACAAAAACAAAGGTTGGGATCAGTTGGTTAAAAGTTTGAAAGAAATCGATGAGTATGCGGATGGGAAAGAGATTCAATTGTTAATTGAACCCGCACACCAATTTGAAACTAATTTAATTTTAACAGTAGAAGATGGTATGCGGATGTTGGATGTTCTACAATCGGATCGTTTTGGTATTCTTCTAGATTCAGGGCATGCGCACCTGAATGGAGAGGATTTTAATGAAATTATGAAATTATGTAAAGGAGTTCCTCTGCATATTCATATCGACGATAATTTTGGAGATTTTGATGCTCATCTCATACCGGGAAAAGGGAATGTGAATTTAGCGGCTTTATTCGAAGCTCTTTATGAAGACAACTATGACGGGTTTGTTTCTGCTGAGTTGGGGCCGGGATATATTATGGCCCCGACTAGCGCTTGCAAAGAAACATTAGATTATTTAAAATCTATGTCAAAAAAATAATACAAGGACTAATAAAACATGAAAGAGCTTTTTGAGCAAAAAATAAACCAATTAAGAAGGTTGTATAAGAGTAAAAAGAAAAACGGGTTATTAATAGAAAATCAAAACAATTTCGCTTGGTTACTGGGAGGAAGAACGTTTGTTGGCTTGGCTTCTGTGAAAGCGGTTGTGGATCTTTTGATTAATGATAATGCAGTGTATTTACTTTCAAACAACATTGAAACACGGAGAATGCTGGAGGAAGAATTTCCGAACGTTGGTTTGGCTGTAAGGGAGTATCCTTGGTTTGATTCCCTCAAAAAACAAGATTTTATCAATGAGTTAACAGATGGTCAATATCTTAAGGACATAGAAGTTGAACAGGAATTATTGCCTCTTAGAATAAATCTTACAGAGGAAGAAGGATGTCGATTAAAAGATTTAGGAGGTGATGCCGCATCTGCAATGGACGCCTCTTGTTTACAGATTAACAGGGGAATGTCAGAGAAAACCGCAGTTTCTATAATGGCGAAACAGTGTTATGAGAGAGACTTCGAACCTAATATTTTATTAGTTGCAGCGGACGAAAGAATTCAACGATATCGACATCCGCTGCCTACCGCAAAGACGATTGAACGAGAGGCTATGCTTGTTATAGGTGGAAGGAGAAACGGACAATGCGTAGGTCTTACAAGATACATTACGTTTTCAGAGCCATCGCAAGAAATGCTGTCTCTACGTGATTCCACCATGGAATTGTATGCCTTGCTTTTCGAAGAAACTAGACCGGGGCAAAATCTGGGGATTGTTTTTAGGAAATTACTGGAAGCCTATAAGACCTTAGGATATCCCGCGGAATGGAAACAACATCATCAAGGTGGAGTTATTGGATATAACCCGCGAGAAGTACGAGTGGATTTTGATACGAACCTTATCATTAACGCAGGTCAGGCTTATGCCTGGAATCCGTCGTTAAAGGGTTTTAAAGCAGAAGATACTTTCATTGTGGGAGATACAGAAAACCAAATAATCACCTATTCTAAAGATTGGCCCTCTAATTATTTGTTCACTAATCGAGGAAAGATGGAAATTCCGGATATATTTGTGAGAAAGCCATTGCACTAGGAGGTTATTAATATATGACCTTCCAAAAGGGAAAACAATGATTGGTTCATGGTTCATTATAATTTGATTACAAATATAAAAAAGGGGTGTTGATAAATGAAACTAACTAAAAAAACACTATCAGCATTGTTAGGTACAGTTGTTTCAGCGAGTTTGGTTCTAGCGGCTTGTGGAGGATCTTCAACTACTGAGAATACAAGCGGGGAAAATGAGAGTGAGATTGAGCCTATTGTTCTACGTATGGGAGATAATCAACCAGAAAGTTATCCAACGGTAACCGGTGGGAAAAAATTTGCTGAAATTGTTGAAGAAAAAACAGACGGACGTATCACAATTGATATCTATCCGAATGCTCAATTAGGGAACGATAAAGAAGTCAATGAGCAGCTTCAGTTGGGTACCATTGACCTGAACCGTGTAAGTACCGGTGGAGCATTGGCAGAGTTTAACAGTGACTTTGGAGTGTTCAATCTTCCGTTCTTATTTGATGATAGCGAGCATTTATGGAGATTCTTGGAAAGTGAGAAAGCAGAAGAATTGCTTCAAAGCCTTGAATCTAACGGGATGGTAGGATTAGCTTATTACGATGCAGGTTCACGTAATTTCTATTCAACCAAGCCAATTACAAAAGTGGAAGACCTAAAAGGTAAAAAAATACGCGTTCAACCAAGTGAAGTCAACATTGCTTTGATGGAGGCACTAGGTGCAAGCGCGACGCCTATGGCATTTGGAGAAGTATATAGTGCACTTTCTACTGGTGTGATTGATGGAGCTGAAAACAACTATCCAAGCTACGTTTCAAACAATCACTATGAAGCGGCAGAACACTTCATTCTTGACGGTCACCAGCGTGTACCAGATGTTATTGTAATTAGCAAAATCACATGGGATAAATTAAGTGCCGAGGATCAAAAGATTATTAAAGAAGCTGCTGTTGAATCAGTGAAAACTCAACGTGAAGCATGGGCTCAATTTGAAGCCGATGCAGAAGCACAAGTCAAAGATGTAATTACAGTTACAGAAGTAGAAGATATCACTCCATGGCAAGAAGCAGTTAAATCCGTCATCGATAAGTATCGTTCTAAATATAGCGATATCTTAAATGCGATTGATGAAACAAGAAACTAATTTTTTTATCTACAAAGAAAAAGGAGTTTCCCGGCCGGGAGGTCACTGAAAAAATCTATTAGAGGAAAAAGGAGAAACGTTTATTAATAGTAAAACGTATCTCCCTTTTTAAAAAGAAAAGTATGTCATTTGGGATCTACCACAGTCATTCGTGCTGTGGTATTTTATTTGGCTTTTTACAATCAACGAAAATTTTAGAAAGGTCAGCGATCATTTTAGGTGGGTTCTTTTTTATGCTATTAGGGTTTGTTCCTTTATTTAGCGCCTTATTTTCGACGCTGCCGATTAGTGTGGGTTGTGCGGTTTTACTCGTGGCGTATTTTCCGCTGTTTCGCTCAGCAATGCGGAATTTAGAAGGAATCCACTTTAATGCAAAGACAAACTTTCGCATTGCTGTGCCTGTTCTTTTAGGTTTAGCAATCATGAACTTGCCAGCTGAAGTATTTAACTCATTTCCGCATACAGTTCGCCCACTAATTAGCAATGGGTTACTAATGGGAATTCTCATTTCGATTGTTTTAGAGCATACGGTAAACTGGTCTAAGTATGAAGATCGGGAAGATGCCGCTGGTACGACATCGGGCACTGATAAATCAGGGGATGTGTGAGATGGGGAAAGCCTGCGCCTTGAAACATCTGGTTTCGCTCGTTGGAGTTGTTTGGAAGTGGTGCTCATTCGGACAGAATCGCCGCCACCAATCGTGAAGTTGTCCGAAAGCGCCGCTCATCCATCCCGACAGAATCACCCCCAAAAAAGTGTGAAGTAATTATATCGGCTAATTAAAGAGAAAAATCTAGAATTTCTAATAAAGACGCAATTTTAGTGTTAATAGTAAAAAAACAAGGAGTATTTTCATCATCGAAGAGAAGTAGATACGGTTCTCCCTCTTCTGGAATTAGAATGACTACTTCATCAATGACCGCATGAATCCATTGGTTTTCTAACTGATAGGGTGGTTCTAAAGGGATTTTAATGATATAACCTTTGTCTGGAATCGGCTTGAACTTTTTATAAACATCATCAATTGCTTTAATGATTTTTTCAGCCTCTAATTGCACATTCGAATTTGTTGGTGTCGTATCAATTCTCTCGTTCTTTTCAATATCAAAAAGCTCAACCATTTTATCATTTTCAGCACTTACAATTGCCCCGTTAAAAACAATGACCGAAAGGAATACTAAAAGGAGTGTTTTACGAAACACATCAATCACCTCGCTTGTAGCGTTACCTAAGTTTGGCTTTTCATACTGAACATCAAATCGCCAGCCAATCCGAATAAGTTATCTTTGTTCCTATAAAAGAGTAATATTAAGGAAGAAATAGGTGCTTGCTTCATTGTCCGTTTTTAATTATTATTTACCTGAATCATTCGAGTTTTTTTATTTCAGAAAAATAAAGAGGAGTCGCATATGGATAAGAAAAAGCCAGGAAGTGAAAACATTGCAGAACTTCATAAAATGCGAGAAGCTCTTCTTAACTCGATTCAAACATGTGATGCACAGAGTTTGAAAAAGTATAAGGAAGAAATTTTGAATTATCCACAAAAAGACACGCTAAATATTTTTAAACGAGTCCCCGGCAACATGCTTCGCTCCTATAAAAATTTCCTGCTTTCTCATAATACTTTGTACAGCTATAGTGCAGAAAAAGGAGGGCTATCTCCGGAACAATCTCATTATCTATCGGAAAAATATTCGATTATGATTGAGCATACTGACAATCTGTCGCAACTTCATACGATTCATGTGAATATGATTGATGAATACGGTGATCCGTCAATCCGCTCGAATCAAGTCAGTCATTCGACAATCGTTGATAAAGCGATTCTTTATATTAAAATGAACTTCGCAGAAGAAGTAACGATTGAAGAGATTGCCCAACAACTCCATGTTCATCCGACGCATCTTATGCGCAGTTTTAAAAAAGAAATGGGCATTAAGCTGAGCCATTATCGCAACCAAAGAAGGGTGGAAGAAGCGAAAGAACTTCTTATCTATTCGAAACTTTCGATGACAGACGTCGCCGTAATGGTAGGTTTTAAAAACTCACAGTACTTTTCTAAAATATTCAAAGAAGAAGTAGGAATGACTCCGAAAGAGTTTAAAAAGAAGCATGGAAAAAGTAATTGATATCGTACAAACCCCAATATTTGGGTCCCTTGATAAAGATTAACACTTGAATAGCAAGATGCAAGTTTAGTATAAAAAACATGTAAGTTTAGTGCAAAAGTGATGTAAGCAGTTACAGTAAGATAAAGATACAAAAATAAATCGCTTTCATAAAAGCAGATAAAATGATTAGTTTGTTTACTGAATAAACTACCATTTTTTACCCTCTATATGAAAGCGATTTAACACATATTCACATGGCTAGCCATGATAAATCGAGTGGAATCGAAAGGGGGAAAAAGAAATGCAACAAAGAAAATTTGGTGTCAAAGATCAGGTTGGTTATGCATTAGGTGACATTGGTGGTAGTTTCGTCAATCTTTATATCGGGAGTTTCTTCTTACTCTTTACGACGTATGTTTTAGGTGTAAGCCCATACTTTATGGGAACTTTGTTTTTAGTTGCCCGGATATTTGATGCATTTACAGATGTAATGATGGGGAGTATTCCCGACCGCTGGAAGATTGGCAAAACTGGGGATAAGTTTTTACCTTATATTAGTATAGCAAAATGGTTTTTAGCAGCCGCTGTATTGTTAGCGTTTGCGGATGTCTCTAGTTGGGGATCAACGGCGGTACATGTATGGGTAGTTGTTGTTTACCTATTTTATGGAATTGCTTACACAGCAGATTCGATTCCATACGGTTCACTCGCTGCGGTTATTACGCAAGATCCAATTGAACGGACAAAACTATCACGTGCCCGAGCGATTGGTGGAGTGATTGTCGGGATTGGCGCTCTATCCCTTGTTCCGATGTTTATTTATGATAGCGCTGGCAATATCATTCCAGACGCGTTCTTTAAAGTTGCGATTGTCTTTAGTATTTGTTCGCTTCTAGCTTATACAGGTCTTGTTCGTCTATCAACGGAGCGAATTCGTGACGATCAACCTGCTGGTGAAAAAGTAGATTATAAGTTTAAAGATGCGTTAGTGGCTACGTTCAAAAATAGACAATTAATCGGAATGATGGTCGCATCTGTTGGTTCTTTAATCATGATTAACGGAGTCACTCAACTTGCGGCGATTGTCTTTGCTGAATATTATGGCAATCCTGGTGCATTTGCCATCAACGCTTTCGTTCAAATTGGGGTCACACTCGTATTATTCGTCTTTGTACCGAAATTGGTTGAAAAGGTCGGGAAGCGTAATTTAATTATCGTAACAGCGTCCTTTGGTATTGTTGGCTCGACTTTATTGACGATTTTCCTTATTGAAAATGTTTATTTATTTATTGCTCTTTATAATATCGCAACGATTGCAAATATGGTTTTTGTTATGATCGTTTGGGCACTTGTAACCGATTGCTTAGATTACACAGAACTGCAAACAGGTAAAAGATATGACGGAACACTTTTCTCGATTTATTCCTTCTCCCGAAAAGTCGGGATGGGAGTGGGCTCAGCATTAGGTAGTTATGCGCTTGGTTGGGTCGGTTTTGTTTCTGGTGCGGAATCACAATCACCGCAAGTGGCGGAAGGTGTTTTGCGGATGTATAACGGTTTGCCAATTCTTGCTTTTGCCTTAATGTTAATCGGGTTGTTGTTCATTTTTAACTTAAATAGTGATCGTTTAAATGAAATGTATAAGACGTTAGAACAAAGAAGAGCTGCATAATTTTAAAACTTATTTTAGAATCAATCAGACTAACAATCGGAGGAGATATTTTACTATGCGTACAAGATTTTTATCAAAATTAACGAACGGGGAAGTAGAAGAGTATTTAAATAGAAATGATCTCATTTTCGTGCCAGTTGGCGTGACGGAAACACACGGGGCATTGCCGCTTGATTCCGAAACAGTCGCAGCAGAAGCATTTGCGTTAAAAATGGCGGAAGCGACGGATGGATTGGTGCTTCACAATCTACCATATTTCTTTGCCGGTGCAACGCCAACAGGCAGAGGGACTGTGCAGATGAGCATTAGAGATGGAGCCGAGTATTTAGACCGAATTGCTCAGTCATTGTTAAATCAAGGCTTTAGACGCCAAGTGTATGTGACGCTTCATGGTCCAGCTTATTTAACGGTTAGTGCCATGGTCCGCGATTTCTTTGATCGCACAAAAGCTCCAGTTCTTTATATGGATTTAATTAAGGCGATTGATACAGTTCCGAACCTGCCGTTTAATTTTTTGGAGAAGTTTAATGAGCTTTGTATTGGTGCCTACGAGGTATTGGACCGTTTGGAAGATGTGCCGCTTAATGTGCCAGAGTCGAACTCGGTAAGTTATGATTTGGAAAAAGTAATGAAAGCAAATGTGGAGCATCCAGCAAGTTCGCTTGGCAAATTGGCCTTCCAATCTGGGGCATTTGGCTACTATTTCGATCAAGCTTCCGACCATCTGTACACGCCACTATTGAAAACGGCAGAAGAGCGTGAACGGTATGCCAAAGAAGGCGTCGAAATCATTGAAGCAATCGTGGACGGGCTTGATCTCCCGAAAATTGTCCAAACGATGAAAGAAGCAGATGAGTATACCCAAAATGTAAGCATGAAAAGATTTGGTGAGTGGCTGCCGCGGTAGTTCCTGAATGAATATAAAAAACCTCATTTCTCTGAAATGAGGTTTTTTTAATAAGAGAGGACAAGTTTAAATTAGTGCTTCGTTCAAGTGCGTGCTCTTGGTTATCACTAGTACTTGGAATAAAAATAGTTTTTAAAAAGATAATGCTGGTAATTGACTTTATATTCCGAGTACTAGGTATATATATTCCTAGTGGTAGGATTAAATCGAGTTAAAACATCTATTTAATCCAAGTACTAAGATTATATTTTCTAAAATTACCCAATTTAATCCGAGTACTAGCATTATATCCAAGTTTTATTGCTAGTACTCGAATTAAAAATCTGCGAAAAATTCGTTTTATCCAAGTACTAGTAATAAAACAGCATGTAAAACGAACTTTATCCAAGTACTAGTAATAAAACAGCATGTAAAACGAACTTTATCCAAGTACTAGTAATAAAACAGCATGTAAAACGAACTCAATCCAAGTACTCGATACAAATATTAAAATTCAACGCCCAAAACAGCAGGAATCCCTTCATCATAATAATGCTTCGTTGCTTTAATCTCGCTGACAAGATCAGAAGCGTCGATAATTTCCTGTTTGGCTGCTCGACCAGTAATGACTAAATGCATCGATTGCGGTCGTTGCTGAATCAGCTCGAGCACTTCATGTAATGGCAAAACATCGTCAATCGGAAAACGGTCAATCGCTAAAGCATTATTTAATTCATCTAAAATGACCATATCGTAATTGCCCGATTGTACTTTTTCCTTCGTAAACGACCATGCCTTTTGAAGAGCTTCACGATGTTCTTCAGGTGTTTTTGTCCACGTAAACCCGACGCCTGTTTGATACATTTCAATTCCTAATTTATCGAAAATGATTTTCTCTCCATATGTACGCTGCGGATTTTTAATGAATTGAATGACCAAAACGCGCTTGCCACGGCCAACCGCTCTGACAGCAAGGCCGAGAGAAGCAGTCGTTTTCCCTTTTCCATCACCAGTAAAGACGAGCACAAGCCCTTTTGATTTTGCTTTTGAAGTGTTTGCCATTTACTTGTCCCCCAACCAAATGGTTTTTTCTTGGAAACTCGTTCGGGTCTTTACTTTTAGTTTCTTCATCAATTCAGGGTCTGGGTAGCCAATGAATAGGTTCCCAACTACTTTTTTATGTTCTGGAGATCCAATGAACTGGTGAAGCCGTTCGTCATGAACAAGCCCAATTCCTCGAGTCCGCCAGACAAACCCTAATCCTAATTCAGAGGCTGCGAGCCACATCGAATGAATGGCGCAGCAGACAGCAAACTCATTATCCTTTGTCGCCTCCTCATCGTCGGGAATCACATCACTTGTTACGATGATCTGAACGGGCGTATTGTGTACAACTTTTAAAGAACTTTCGACTAAATGAGGCTTTGTCGGAAATCTTTCTTGTAAATATTCCTCTGCTAAATGATTGTATTTGCGTTTTGCTTCCCCCTTGATAACATAGAACGTCCACGGCTCCCTCATCCGATCGTTTGGTGCCAAAGTGGCGGCTTCAAGTAGTTTGTTGATTTTTTCAGCTTCCACGTCGCGTCCATCATAGTCACGAATGGCTCTACGATTCTGTAAATCTTGTAAAATTGACATTTTCCATCCCTCCGAGTTCTTTGGAAATAAAAAAGCATTTAAACCCGGTCGAGTTTAAATGCTTACTTTTAAAAGATTCTATGGTTAATATTTACATAGCTTTTTCGTAAACACCACTCCTATATCCCGTAGGTTCATTTGTGCTTTTAAAACAGGCAGGTCTCCTGACTCATCTTCACCACAACCTACGCCTTCCCGCCTTTATTTTTATCGCAGGTTAACTGGCTGTAAGATTCCCACTTCAAGAATTCGAAAGTAATAAGAATTGTAAGTGGGGGATCAACAGCCAGTAAACGCCCGATTGGTTCAACTAACAATCAGTGGGGGATGAAGAAAACCCCCACTGATTGAAGTTTCACTTTATAAAAGCAGTGACATTATGTAGGTTGCTCAGATTTACAGTGGCGGGAACCGTGTCGGATTTTCACCAACTTCCCTATTAAGCTTGCCGAAAACTGCGGCATAGCACCCATTTAGAAAATTATGAAGTTTTAAACATAATACCATAGGGAACGACAAGTGTCACGTCGTAGCTGCCTCTCAGAATTTGTCGAATCGAGGGACGCGCGAAACAATCCTCATTTTTTGGATACAAAATGCTCATTTTAAAACGGAGCTTTTAGGTGTACCCACATACTTATGCAGATATGATTTAAGGTTTTATGTTTCGTCTAACGTGTTCTCAATTTTTAGTTTTTCTCTTTGGTCCGTAATCCAAGTGCTATACGCGATTGAAATTTTTTGTTCAAACAAGATTTGCTCTATTTCTTCTTTATATTCCTCAAATGCGGCTTCTTTCGCTTCTTTTTTATCCATTACTTTTATAATATGGTAGCCATAGTCTGTTTTTACAGGGTCACTGATCTCGCCTTTGTTCATTGAGAATGCTGCATTTTCAAATTCCTCTACCATCGTGCCCTTTGAGAAAAGACCAAGTTCCCCGCCGTTTTCAGCATTGGAAGTATCTGTAGAATACTCCATTGCAAGCTCTACAAAGTCTTCACCTGTATTAAGTTTTTCTTTTACTTCGCTTGCGGCCGCCTCATCTTCTACTAAAATATGACTAGCCTCTACTTGTTCAGGCTCCTTGTAGAGTTCTTTATTTTCTTCAAAATACGTTTTCATTTCTTCATCCGTAATTATTAATAAGTTAAAACGATAGTATGAATGTAACTTTTCATCGTTCTTTTAAAGTCAAAAACAGCCCTTTGGAAAACTCCATAGGGCTGTTTTTGTAAATGTTATCAATCTTGTCTGTGTTTGATTGGAAAACGGATTACAAATTTTGTGCCTTTTTCCTTTTTGCTTAATACATTAATTTCTCCATCATGAAGCTGAACGAGTTTTTTTACAATCGAAAGACCGAGGCCGAATTCTCCATACGGGTTTGATGTTCTAGAAATATCTGCCTTATAAAAACGGCGCCAAATATTTTGGATTTCTTCAGGCTTGATCCCAATCCCTGTATCTTCAATTTCAATAATCGTTTCCTTGTATCCTGCTATCCCTCTTAAAGTAATCGTCCCATTTTCCGTGAATTGTATACTATTTTTTGTAATGTTAATCAAAATTTGTACAAGTCGATCATAATCTCCATAGACGATTACATTTTCTTCAACTTCTACAAGAATCGCAGTATTTTTCTCATCTGCCAAAACTTCTAATTGATCTTTAATGATTTCTAATACTTCAACAAGTTCAATATCCGTTTTCATTAATTTCACTTGATTGGAGCGTATTTTTTCATAATCAAGATTTTCATTTACGAGGCGAATTAATCGATTGGTTTCTTTACTGACCAATTGCATTCCTTTCTCTTTTTCTCCTTCGTGAATCATATTATTCTTCATTCCTTGAATGACTCCATTAATCGTCGTTAATGGAGTGCGTAATTCATGGGAAACATCCGCCATAAATTGGCGGCGCCGATTTTCAAGACTCTCAATTTCTTCATTTGATTGATGAAGCTTTTCTACCATTTCATTAAAGTCTTCACCAAGTTCACCAATTTCATCGAAGTTCGAAGAGGGCAATCTTACTGTATAATCTCCGGCTGCAACGAGTGAAGTTGCTTTTTGAAGCCTTTTTATGCGATTCACATGTATTTTTGACAATAGCCAGCTCATTAACAAGGCGACAACCATTGCAATCATTCCCGCATACCATAGATATTGATTAATTTGTGAGATCATTTCTCTTGAACCGCTTATTGGAGACGTCAATAAAATTCCGCCTAAAAATGTACCATTTTTTATATATGGAAGTAACACAAAAGTGACTGTTTGATCAAATCGGTTCCTTTCTTGTTTTACGGTTACGATCTGACCTGCCTTGATTTTATTCAATTCTTCATCTTTTAAAATAATACGTCCACCGGTCGGATAAACAATTCTTCTGTGTTCATTAAAAATCATATACTTAATTTCTCTTCCTGAAAGTACATGACTATAATCGGATAAAACTTCTCTATCTATGATCCTCATTTCTAAATCTTGAATGATATTTTCACCATACTCAGTTAATTCTTCTGCCTTATTGGTATAAACTAATGTTTCGACATAGTGAGAAAAGAGTAAACTTAAAACGATAAATGCCACAATAATGATACTAATGTGACTGCAAATTTGTTGATAAATATATTTAAATTTCATGTTCTACCAAAACCTCATCAAACTTATACCCGACTCCCCAGACCGTATGAAAGAAAGGCTGATTAGAGGTACCGACTTTCTTTCTCAGTCTTTTAATATGAACATCCACCGTACGTTCATCACCATAAAAATTGTAACCCCAAACGTGTTCCAATAATTGCTCTCTAGAAAATACTTGTTTCGGATGCTGTGCAAAATAATAAAGAAGATCAAATTCTTTTGGGGTTAAATTCTTAATTAATTGGCCATAAAGAGAAACTTCGCGTGTATTTTTATTAATCTCAAAATGCTCTGTTTTTATCACTGTACGATCCGCTGTCCCCTCAATGGTTACTTGATAACGGCGTGTAACAGCTTTAATTCTTGCCATTAAGGCTAGCGGACTAAAGGGCTTCGTTACATAATCATCCGCACCCATTTCAAGTCCTAATACTTGATCTGATTCACTGTCTTTGGCTGTTAACATGATAATTGGCACGGTATTTTTTTCTTCTCGAATTTTTCGGCAAATGGTCATGCCGTCCATACTTGGGAGCATCCAGTCTATAATAATTACATCCCACTCTGCTGTTTTACTGCGTTGATAACCTTCCAATCCATCACTAACAAATTCTCCAGATATCTCTTCTTTTGCAAAAAACATTTCTAACATGGAGGAAACACTTTCATTATCTTCTATCACTAAAATCTTCATTTAACTCCAACTCCCTAGAGGATTCATTTCATTGTGACCTTATTAATTTTAACTTAAAACGAATTTCAAGATTGTGCAACCTTCTTCTAATTCTTACCTATTTGTTCCTATTTACGAACGAGTTTGGTCATAATTTTTTCATATTTACTAGATAATCTTGTTTTTGTGAACTGCGATTTTTAGTACCTACCAACCGATAAAACAATAAGGAATAAGGAGAATTTTACATGAATTTTTTAAAACGTTCTTGGTTAAGCATAAAAGCTCGTAAAGGAAAGAGCTTATTACAAATTTTTGTTTTTTTCAGCGATTTGTATTTTAGTTTTAACGGGATTAACAATTCATACAGCAGCTGATAAGTCGAGTGAGCTCGCACGTCAAAAGCTTGGGGCAAATGTGACTCTTCAAGTGGATATGGAGAAAATGAGGGAAGCGATGCAAACACAAATGCAGCAAGGGCAACCAGAAGAAGGGGAACGCCTCCGTTTCCAAGCACCCCCGATAAATGTTGCTTCGGCCGAAGAACTTACAACTTACGAACAAATAAAAGGCTATAATTTTTATTCTTCTACAAATGGATTAGCATCCGATTTTCGCCCAATTGAAAGTGAATCCACTTCCAAGAGTATCGAAACACCAAGCGTGATGCAGCAACCCGCAGGAGCGGTGCCGCGGGGTGGAATGAATCTAGGAGATGTCAGTATCCAAGGGGTTGCTTTTACAGACTCTGTCAGTGAATTTATGGATGGCACTTCTAGTATTATAGATGGACGACATTTGACCATCGAGGATATCAATACAAATGTAACCGTCATCGAACAAACTTTAGCAGAAAGTAATCGTTTAAACGTTGGAGACCGTATAACTGTTACAAATCCAATTGATGAATCCTTAATCCAAACACTTGAAATTGTCGGAATCTATGAAACTTCTTCTGCGGGTTCTGAACAAGGATTAAATTTTACCGCGTTAATTCCTTATAACAAATTGTATGTTCCGTACACTCTGTCAGCAGCATTAAAAGGTGATGACTATGTAGGAACAATCGATAGTGCTATCTATTATATTGACGACCCTGCACATATGGAGAGTTTTGTCGAACAAGCCAAGAATGAAAGCAGCATTGATTTTAATGTTTTTACTTTGAATACAGATGATCAATTGTACCAGCAAATGGTCGGTCCTATTGAAAATGTTGCCTCTTTCTCTAAAAATGTCGTCTATCTTGTATCCATAGCTGGAGCGATTATCTTAGGTTTAATTGTGATGATGTCGATACGTGAACGAAAATATGAAATGGGTGTACTCCTAGCGATTGGTGAAAAAAGATGGAAACTAATCGGACAATTTATTGCTGAAATCTTAATGATTGCCATTCTTTCTATAGGAGTTGCAACGGTTAGTGGAAACGTTGTTGCTGATCAAATCGGGCAACAGTTATTAGAACAAGAGATTGCATCTGCTGAAATAAATAATACTCCAGAATCGTTTGGAAGAGATCGTTTTGGAGCAAGGGGGACAGGAGGGTTTGGTCCACAAAATTCTCAAGCACAATTGGATATGATTGATGAGTTAAATGTGCAAATAACAGCCAATGACTTAGGAATGCTGTTTATCATCGGAATACTCATTGCAATTATTTCCACTTTAATACCGTCACTTTCTGTCCTTCGCTTACAGCCGAAAACGATTTTGACGAAACAAGATTAAAATTTTAATAACTTTTACTAAAGAGCAAATCGTTCTTCAGTGTCTGTTTAAAGGATCACGAAATAAAATAAAAGGAGTGTAACTATGAACACTTTACTAGAATTTAATAAAATTAGTTACTGGTATAATCAACAAAATAAAAAACAGGACGTCTTAAAAAGCGTCAATATAAAATTTGAAAAAGGAAAGTTTTACACCGTTATTGGTCCTTCTGGATCAGGAAAAACGACGTTCCTTGCCTTAGCAAGCGCACTTGAAGTCCCAAAAGAGGGGAGTGTTCTTTATGAAGGACAAGATATTCGAAAAATTGGCTTAACGAAATTCCGTAATAAATATGTCACGATTGTATTTCAATCCTTTAACCTCCTTCCTTATATGACTGCTTTACAAAACGTTGTGACAGCCATGGAAATTACTAGCTCAAGTCATAAAAACAAAAAAGAATTTGCTTTGCAAATGCTTCAAAAGGTTGGGATTACAGAAAAACAAGCCTATCAAAAGGTTTTAACTTTGAGTGGAGGCCAGCAGCAACGTGTCTCTATTGCGCGGGCATTATGCTGTGAAAGTGATTTAATTGTTGCGGATGAGCCAACAGGAAATCTTGATGAGGAAACGGCAAAAGAGATTGTCCGTTTATTCCAAGACTTAGCCCATGAAGAAGGTAAATGCGTAATAGTGGTCACCCATGACCCTTCAATTGCAAAAGTATCCGACGTGACTGTGAAGCTATCAAAAGGGAGTCTATCGATTGCAGATAAAAAAGAATCGATTTCTTCTATTTAGTTAATGTCCTCATTGTGACCTTTGTAAAAGTTCACTTATCATAAATAGTCACTATTAATAGCTAAAAAGTGAGAAACAAAAATACCACTTAACCGTACCAGTTAGTGTCCGGTTAAGTGGTATTTTTAGGTACTTACCAAAATAGATTAAGCGGTTTTTTTAAGTTAATTAGATCGATTGCTGCTCGTTAATATTAAATCAATTTTTAGTTTTTCATTGCCACGGTATACCTCTAAACTTGCTTTATCTCCTACTTCAAGTTCTGTGTATAAATATTTTCTTAAATCATTTGAACTTCGTATCGATTGTCCATTTATCGATGTAATCACGTCTTGTACTTGAAGTCCTGCTTTGGCTGCTGCTGAATTGGGGTCGATATTAGTCACGATAGCCCCTCCTGTTACTTCTTCGGGAAGATGTTGAAGATAACCTTGTTGAATTTGTGTAAGGTCCGCTAACCCTACCCCGATATAGGGTCTTTCTACTTTCCCTTTTTCAATTATTTCATTAATAATCGGCACAAGGTCATTACTTGGAATGGCAAAACCTAATCCTTCTATCCCTTCTTCTGCAATTTTCAAACTATTAATTCCTATTAATTGTCCGGAAGTGTTAACTAAAGCACCTCCACTATTTCCAGGATTAATAGCCGCATCTGTTTGAATGACATTTAAGTCCCAATTTCCTGCTGATGTTGAAACGCCAATTGTACGATCTACCGCGCTTACAATTCCTTGAGTGACGGTATTGGAAAGGTCAAGTCCAAGTGGATTTCCTATTGCGAGTACCGTATCACCAGCTCGTAATGTACTCGAATCCCCAAACTCTAACGTGTCCGTAGCATATTTTCCATTAATCTTTAAAACGGCAAGATCGGTCAAAGAATCGGCACCAATTAACTCGGCGGTCGTCTTCTCACCCCCATGTACAGTCACCTCAATTTCTTGTGCTCCTTCAATTACATGATTATTCGTGACAATAAAGGCATGATCTCCATCGATTTTAAAGATAACTCCCGTCCCAGACCCGCTTTCAATTGTCTCGTTACTTCTAACGCTGGGATTGAAATATCCCTGATTAAAGGTTTGTGTTTGCTTATTTACAATACCAACAATCGATTTTGAAGCTTCAGCTATCATATCAGCTATTGAAATAGGAGAAGCTGCGGCATTGGTCGAGGTTGGCTGCGTCGTTATAGCACCCAAGGAATGATTGCTATTTTCTACATTTTCTATTTCCTGTTGTCCATTCTTTCCATTGAACATTTCGAAGTAATCCGTATAAGGTACAACTGTTAAAGTGAGAACAGAACCAATAACTCCGCCTGCTAAAGTCGTCATAAATCCTTTAACTCTCGACTTTCTCTGTTTTTTTCGTTCCTCTATTGTACTATTCGTTTGTTCATTAAATGGATTCATCCGTTTATCCTCCTAATTATAATGGGGCATTTGATTGATTTCATTTTACTTAGAAGTTATGAATAAATTATTAACAAACTTTTAATAGAGGGAGAAAGATAAGCTAGCTGAGTTTTTCGAGAAATATGTAAGTATTTAAATAGGATAAAAAAGGTTATTATATATTTGAAGCGAAAATGGAATCATTTTCGATAGATAAAAAGTATGAAGCAATTATAATACCAACTGAACATTCCTATTACTACACACACAGCATTAAAGAATTTCGATGATCACTCTCAAACGGAGGAAGGTCAGAAGAGTTTAACAACCAACGGGGGAATTTTAGATATGAAATCAAAAAGAAATTTAGCGATAATCGCAATCGCTGCACTATCTATCGTTGTTTTATTGAATCTATTAAAGAAAGATTTGTGGGATGTTAACTCAGAATTGTTGAAACAAGAAGTATTGTCGATTAGGCAATCCGTTGAAACGGTAAATTTAGCAAATATAACCCCGTTTGAATGGGACGTCGTATACTCCTTTGATCCATATACACCAAAAGATAGAGTATATGAAACAGTTGGTTATAAATGGGATAATATTAGAGAAACAGTGAGTGAAGGAATGAACCAAATCGTTTTTTTAAACGAGGGAAAAGTAGTTTGTTATTTATATGGCTACCCTGAAAATAATGGATACGGAATCTATTTTACAAGTGAAAATCCGGAAGTAAATTTAGCTTCTGTACTCAATGTCGAAGATGATTTAACTTTTCAAGTAAGAAGAAGTGATGGTGTCATCTATTTAACGAATAATTAAACGAATACAACTTGGATTAGTTGGAACCATTTATGCTGCGTTTTTTGCGTGGAGTCCGAGGGTTTTCTGTAATATGAAACGTTTATCCTGCAACTTTTACGTGGAGTTCGTTAATTACCGACAGTATGAACCGTCAATAATGCAACTTTTTCATCGAGTTCACAAACTTCCAGCATCATCAACCACCCATACTTCAACATTTCTACTGACCTCTTTAATTTCGCCCAGAATGTGCTACTTATTCTGTATGTTTTTACATTCATTTACAAAACTTAAAATGAGACAAACTAAGTTAACTCATTGTGAGAAAGTTTGTGCTGGGAACTGTGAAGTGGGAGATCAAGAAAGGATGAAGAATGGATGGATGTACAAACATTATTTTTTATGTTTTTCGGAGGATTAGGGATTTTCTTATTTGGAATCAAATATTTAGGGGATGGCCTTCAAAAAGTGGCTGGAGATGGACTTCGCGACCTCCTTGACCGATTCACGACGAACCCGCTGATGGGGGTCCTTTCTGGAATCGTCGTCACAATCCTATTACAAACGAGTACAGGAACGACTGTATTAACAATTGGGTTAGTAAATGCAGGATTTATGAATCTCAAACAAGCGATTGGGGTCATTCTTGGAGCAAATATCGGAACAACGGCTACAGCATTTATCATTGGGATTAAAATTTCAAAATACGCATTGCCGATTATTGCTGTAGGAACGTTTCTTATTTTCTTTTTCAAAAATAAGAAAATCAATAATTGGGGCCAGGTGCTCTTCGGTTTCGGTGCGCTATTTTACGGTTTAGATGTAATGGGGACCGGGTTAAAGCCAATTAGAGAAGTCCAAGCCTTTACTGATTTGACGGTCAGCATGAGTGATAACCCGATTTTAGGTGTGGTCATCGGGACGATTTTTACGGTCGCTGTGCAAAGTTCATCGGCGGCGATTGGGCTATTACAAACGTTATTTGCACAGGGAGCAATGACTTTGGACGCTGCATTGCCTGTTCTTTTCGGGGATAATATTGGGACAACCATCACGGCGGTGATCGCTGCAATTGGCGCTTCAGTCGCGGCGAAAAGAGCTGCGGCCACTCATGTTATTTTTAATCTCATCGGCACAATCATTGTTCTCATTCTCCTGCGGCCGTTTACGTATTTAATTGAAATGTTAAGTGGTACCTTAAAACTGAATCCTGAAATGACGATCGCGTTTGCACATGGGATTTTTAATGTGTCGAATACGATTCTTCAGTTTCCATTCATCGCTGTTTTGGCGTTGATTGTGACGAAACTGATCCCTGGTGAAGATTCAGCCATCGAATATAAAGCCGTTCATTTAAATGAAGAGTTTATTCGTCAGTCTCCATCGATTGCACTAGGGCAAGGGAAAAAAGAAGTGTTAAGAATGGCTGAATTAGTGGAAAAAGGCTTAGAGGAAACAAGCCTTTATTTGAAAACGCATAAAAAGAAACATGGAGAAATGATTCCGCAGTTTGAAGACGCAATTAATAATCTTGATCGAAAAATAACTGACTACTTAGTGCAAGTTTCTTCACATTCGTTATCTGGTAGTGATTCGAAACTCCATACAGCGCTCATGAATACAATCCGTGATTTAGAACGGATTGGTGACCATATGGAAAATATTATGGAGTTGGTTGATCAAAAAATTTCGATGAAAGTGGAGTTTTCCGAATCAGCAAATGCCGATTTGGATGAAATGTTTGACTTAACGATTGCCACAATTAGGCAAGCGATTCATGCGTTAAATACCGACAATGTAGATGAAGCGAAAGCGGTGCTGGAGAAGGAAATTCGTATTGATAGAATGGAACGAGAACTTCGTAAAAAACATATCACTCGTTTAAATCAAGGCGAATGTACAGGAACAGCAGGAATTGTTTACGTTGATATTATCAGTAATTTAGAGCGAATTGGCGACCATGCAGTAAATATTGCTGATGAGGTCATTGGGGAAGAGTAGCAACTAATCTTTGTGATGTTTCGACACGAATATGAAAGCTTTGTTACAAGTTGTCGTAAAAGAAGGCTAGAAAATATATAATGATACTTACGAATACAAAAAAGTTTAATATAAGGAGTATCATTAATATGGACCAAAAATATGCCCAGATTGTTCGGGCGGTAGAACTGTATTACTTGAGGAATCTAACGCAACAAAAGATTTCAGGGATTATGGGGGTTTCTAGACCAACTGTTTCACGATTGCTGGAAGAAGCAAAGAAACAAGGAATTGTTGAGATTAAAGTAAATACTCCTGTTTCCCTTGATTCCGATTTATCGGAAACATTACGTAAAAAGCTTAATCTTAAAGACGTATTGGTTGCTGACGTTGAAGACATGGATGAGGATTTCACTTTAAAGAAAGTTGCTGAAGTTGCAGCTCTTTACTTTTCATCTATTTTAAAATCAGATTCAATCGTGGGCATTTCCTGGGGGAGAACGATTAAAGCGTTTGTCGATACACTTATGAATGTATCTGCTCCAGATGGGTCCGTCATTCAAATTGTCGGCGGCCTTGGTGGTGGGAATCCGGAAATTGATGGTCAGGAACTAGCTTTTAAAGTAGCGAAGAAATTATCCTGTTCTTATCAATATATCCACGCACCTGCAGTCTTAAGTAATAGTGAAACCGTTAAGGAGTTAAAGAAACAAGTAGCCATCCAAGAATTATTAACGAAAGCTGAATCTGCGAATATATATCTTAGTGCGGTTGGTTCTTTTGAAGAAGAAGAAAGCAGTATTCAAAGAACAGGTTATTTAGGCATAGAGGAAAAAGAACAGTTAGTTCAGCTAGGAGCAGTTGGTCATTTGCTTGCTCATCCAATTGATGAAAATGGAAATGAAATATCGCCTTTTAATGAAAGAATCCTTTCGATTCCACTGGCTAATTTACAAAAGGCTGAATCGTCGATTGGAATCGTCGCTTCAGCTGTCAAAGCAAAGCCATTATTAGCGGCGATTAAAGGTAGTTACTTTAATGTAATTATTATTGATAAAGGTTGTGCTAAAAAATTACTAAGCTTGTTAGACCAATGATTTGGATTTGAAAAAGAATATTGAAATTGAGGGAGGCTGTGACTTTTTTTCACGCCTCTCTATGTTTCTTAAAGGTATATCTCCTTTAAATTGCCGAAAGGAGTGATAAAAATGGAAACATTTGTTGATATCTTGATTAATCAAATTTTAGGACAAGCTCCTTTCTTGATGGGAATTATCGTTTTCGTAGGTTACATACTATTGGGGAGTGGACTATCTACTGCAATCACAGGGTTTATTAAAGCGTCCATAGGTTTCATGATTTTACAGGCTGGGACAGGAGGCTTAACCTCTACATTTAGACCGATTCTAGATTCATTTAAAGAAAAATATCAAATGGATGGAGCAATCATGGATCCATATGTTGCCCTAGCTGCAGCAAATGAAGGGCTTGGGGATATGGTAGCCTTAGTTGGATACACCTTAGTAATCGGCTTCGCCTGGAATACCCTTCTCGTTGCCTTTTCAAAGTATACGAAGTTAAGAACCCTTCAGGTAACAGGGCATGTCATGTTTATTCATAGTACGCTCCTTCTCTTTATGGCTTATACTTTTTTAGAAGCCCCAGATACACTTACGGTTGTGTTAACTGGCCTTTTAATTGGAACCTACTGGGCTGTCTTCACGAATCTAACAATAGACATCACGAATGAAGTGACTGACGGGGGCAACTTCGCAATTGGTCACAATCAAATGTTAGGTTTATGGCTAACAAGTAAAATTGCACCAAAAGTCGGCAATAAGGAAAAATCAGTGGATCATTTAAAATTTCCAAAATGGTTGGAAATGTTTAATGATAATGTTGTTGCATCAACCATCTTAATGACGATTTTCTTTGGAACGGTTATGGCACTCATCGGATCGGATTACTTTGAAACGACCTTAGCGTTTCCGCTGTTTATTTATATGACTACAGCTAAATTTGCCGTTTTTTTAACAATTATCCTTACTGGGGTACAAATGTTCATTACTGAGCTAGTAAATTCGTTCAAAGGAATTTCTAGTAAGATCCTTCCTAATTCTGCATCAGCAGTTGATATTGCAGCCATCTATGGATTCGGACATCCAAATGCGATTTTACTAGGTTTTACGGCAGGTGCAGTTGGACAGGTGGTCGGTGTCATTCTCTTGCTTGTGACGAACTCTCCAGTCTTCTTAATTCTAGGTTTTATCCCAATGTTCTTCGACAATGCTGGGATTGCCGTATATGCAAACCATTTTGGGGGATTCCGTGCGGCCATGCTGTTGCCTTTTGCGTCAGGCTTCCTCCAAGTAAGTTTAGGAGCCTTCACATATTCTATTTCCGGGATTGTGGGTGGAGTAATGGCTACCTTTGACTGGGTTACTGTTATTCCTGGATTTATTCTTGTTATGGATCATTTTGGAGTCATTGGCGTTGTTTTAACGATTATCCTGCTGTTAATCATCCCGCAAATACAAGATCGAAAGAGGTTAGCCAAGGTAAAATTAGAATGTGGAAATAAGGAGAAAGCTCTGTAATGTAAGAGTCATTTAAAAGGGTGAAGGATCTCATTTTCTGAGTGTGTGAGGATGTTATATTACAGAAGCAAAAGATGACTGACTATTAGAGATGAACTAGGCTGAAATAAGCCTTGTTCTTTTTTTTGCTAAAAATTAGCATCTATATTTTTGCTAACGAACGGAATGAATATTATGAATATTTAATCTTTAATTTTTTGTTAGGAATTTTCAAAAAAAGTGTTTTGCAACCGTTTTATATATGTTATATTAAACGTGTAGTTAACATTGGTTCACATTAATGAACAATTGTTCAATAATAACAGGAGGGATTTTCATTATGGCAAAAGGAAAAGTGAGAACAGTATTAGGAGATATCGACGCATCTGAATTGGGCTTTACAATGGCTCATGAACATATTTTGACAAACCCGCAAGGAAAAGGAACAAAAAATAATCTGGATCACCACTTAGATAGTCTTCCATTAGCGATTCAAATGTTGAGAGAATTTAAAGAAATTGGTGGCGGTTGTATCGTTGAAACAACTCCACAATCATGGGGAAGAAATACTCCAGGAATGGTGATTGCGTCTCAAGAGTCTGGTGTACACGTTCTTGCTACAACAGGTTATATTTGTGAAGAGCATGGAATGGAACCAGAATTAACTGATTGGTCAACCAACTATATTGCTGAAAGAATGTTACACGATGTTCAAGTAGGGATGGATGGTACATCTGTAAAGGCAGGATGGATTAAAGCTGGTACAGCTTATAACCACATCACTCCAAACGAAGAAAAAGTGTTAAGAGCAGGTGCACGTGCAGCAACAGAAGCGGGTTCATGTTTCCATACTCATACAACAGCTGGAACAATGGGAATCGAACAGTGTGAAATTGTTGCATCTGAAGGTTTTGATATGAGCAAGTTCATCGTCGCTCACGTTGACCGTGTTCCTGATTTATGGTACCACCGCCAAATCTTAAAAACAGGTGCTAACGTTATCTATGATGGCCCTGGTAAAGCAAAATACTATCCAGACAGCATGAGAATCGAATTGCTAAAACAATTAGTAGCTGACGGCTACGAAGATCAAATCATGCTTTCCAATGACATGGGAAGAAGATCTCACCATAGAGTATACGGTTACGGCCCTGGATTTAACTGGATTAAAGAGCGTTTCTTACCAAGATTGTTAGACGAAGGCTTCAGCCAAGAAGTGCTAGATAAATTTATGATTCATAACCCTGCAAGAGTTTACCAATTTGAAAAATAATAACCTAATAAAGGAATAGAAGGTGCATTAGATGAGCAGACCAAAATTACAACTAGCTTTAGATAATCATAGTTTGTCAGATTCTTTAGCTGCTGCTCAAAAAGCCCAATCGCAGGTTGATGTAATTGAAGTAGGTACGATTCTCGCTGTTGAAAATGGAATGCAAGCGGTTCGAATGATGAAAAGCCTATTCCCAGATCACATTATCTTAGCGGACATCCGCATTATCAAAGCTGGAGGCAAATTGGCCAAATTGGCCTTTGACTCCGGCGCTGATTGGGTAACAGTCATGAGCGATGCCTCAAATGATACGATTGAAGCAGTAGTTAAGGAAGCAAAGTCGCGCGAAAACAAAGATGTTCAGATTGAAATTAATCAATCTTTTACGAGTGAACAAGCAGAATACTGGAGATCATTAGGGATTACTCAAATCATTTACCATCGGTCAAGCGAAGTGGTAGAGGAAGAAGAAAAGTGGAGCCCTGAAGTGATTAAGGAACTAAAGAATTTAGCAGAAAAGGGCTTCAATTTAAGTATTACAGGCGGATTAGCCGTTGACGAAATCAAGTTATTTAAAGATGTACCGGTTTACTGCTTTATTGCTGGAAGAAAAATTGCCAATGCAAAAGATCCTCTTCAAGTGGCGAAAGAGTATAAAGACGAAATTATTCACGTGTTTGGATGATGGAGGGAAGTCGCTGATGAAAGCAATGAAACTAGGAATCTATGAGAAGGCATTGCCGCTTAGTGAGGATATCGAAGGTGTTTTATATTCAGCGGCTGAAGCGGGTTATTCCTTATTTGAGATTGCTTTAGATAAGGACCGTTTACCAAGATTTCAGTGGTCGACAGAAGAAAAAGCCACTTGGCTTCGTGCAAGCTTAAACAGTGGAGTTCATTTTTCCAATATGGTTTTAAGTGCTCATCGTGATTACCCTTTTGGCAGTAAAGAGACAAAGGTACGAGAACAGGCACTTCAAATTATGGAACAGGCGGTTGATTTTTCAGCAAGCATGGGCATTCGTACGATTCAAATAGCCGGTTATTATACACTTGAATATGAAGAAACAACGGAAGATTCAAAGAAAAGGTTTATAGAAGGAATGCATCAATCTGCTGAACTGGCCAGTCAAGCAGGAGTGATGCTCGGGATCGAGAATGTCGACAGAGACATCATTTCTCTTGGCCAAATGAAGGAAATAGTCGAGAAAGTAAATTCTCCTTGGATGAAGATGTATCCGGATGTCGGGAATTTAACAGCGCATCATTTTGATGTCAAGCAGTCGCTAGTAGAGAACGTTCAACATTTCGTTGGTATCCACTTGAAAGATACGAAAGAAGGGGTTTTCAGAAGAGTTCCTTATGGCGAGGGAATCGTTGATTTTAAAGGAGTGTTTGAAGTCCTTTTTGATGCGGGATACGCTGGACCGTTTGCTTTAGAAATGTGGAACGATAACAGCGAGAATAGTATGGAAATTATTAAGGAGGCAAGAACATGGATACTGGATCAAATGCCGCAACTGTAAAGACAAATGAGCAGTTTGATTATAAAAAAATAGAAAAAATGGCCCATGGTATTCGCCAACGTGTACTGGAATTAACGATCGATAAAAACGGCTGTTATTTAAGCCAAGCACTTTCCAGTGCTGAAACAGTAGCTGCTCTTTATGGTGGAGTTATGAAGCTAGGTGAAAGCCAAGCGCCATTTGTCGCACCCCCATTTGCAGGTATTCCGGGAGACGATAATAAAGACTATGTGACAGGTGCTGCCTATAATGGTCCAACTGGCCCTGGCTATGACCGTTTACTCATCTCACCAGCACACTATGCAGTTGTTATTTATGCTGGACTTGTTGAAGCTGGGAGATTGTCTCCAGAGTCTTTCAAGTCATTTAACGTCGATGGAAGTACGGTAGAACAAATTGGTGCTGAGCACTCTCCAGGATTCGAGCTAACAACTGGCTCCTTTGGTCAAGCAATCAGCCAAGCAGGCGGAATTGCTCACGCGAGAAAAATGAAGAATGAAGATGGTCGTGTGTTCTTGTTCATGTCTGACGGTGAGTTAGAGGAAGGGCAAACATGGGAAGGAATCCAAGCAGCTGCTCATTATAAATTAGATAATCTTGTCGTTTATGTCGATGTCAATGGTCAGCAGTACGATGGTTGGACAAAAGATGTCATGAATATTGAACCAATTGATGCACGTATCGAGGCCTTTGGTGGAACTTGTGTCAAGGTGGACGGACATAATATTGAAGAAGTAGTGCAGGCAAGCCAAACCCCAACAGTAGGAAAACCGCTTTTCGTTCTATGTTATACAAATGCGGCACAAGGATTGCCTGAGTTGGATCATCGAAAGCCCCATCTTCATTTTGTCAGATTTAAAGATAATGAAGTTGAACAATTCAAAGCAATTCTTGAAGACATGAAGAAAGGGGTTCGGTAATCATGGTTGAATTTGTAAACAATCCACATTCGCACAACATGGTGAGATATGGGAAAGAAAGAGACAATGTCCTTGTTTTATCGGGCGACTTAACAGGGTCAACAGAGATTGCAGAGTTTAAAAAGCAAGTACCCGAAAAGTTCGTTTCCATGGGTATGGCTGAACAAAACATGTTAAGTTGGGCTGGCGGATTAGCTCGAGAAGGGTATGTGCCATTCTTGCATACATTCGCTGTTTTCCTTTATAGAAGACCATTCGACCAGTTGTCCATGTCTGTTGCTTACCCTAACCTAAAGGTACGGTTAGTCGGATTCCTTCCAGGAATTATGACACCAGGTGGCGTAACACACCAAGCGATTGAAGATATATCCGTCCTACGCGGCGTACCTAATATGACGATCCTTGAAACTGGAGATGCAACTGATGTTGAAACAATCCTAGATGCAACCGATGAAATCAACGGGCCTGTATACATTCGCATGCTCCGTGGACGTTTGCCTCGTTTGTTCCCGAAAAACGAACCATTTAAATTGAATACAGCGAGAGTGTTAAATGAAGGTGATGATATCACTGTATTGTCTAGCGGAATCTGTACAGAAGAAGCAATGAAAGCAGTCGAATTATTAAAAGGAAAAGGCGTTCATGTGAAACACCTTCATATCTCTACGTTAAAACCATTTACTGATGAACGAGTTGTCAAAGCGCTTAAGGAATCGAAAAACGGTGTCATTACGTTGGAAAACCATTCAACAATTGGTGGCTTAGGATCCGCGGTGGCAGAAGTGATCGCTGAGCATGGAATTCAAACAAAATTAACAAGAGTCGGGATTCCAGATGTGTATGGTCATGGTGCTTCTGCTGAGTATTTAATGCGTAAATTCGGAATCGACGCTTTCGGATTATTGAACACAATCGAAAGCGTAACGGGCAAGAAGTTCGATATTACTGAAGAACAAATTAAGGAACATGACTTAAAGGTAGACAAAGAAGACATTAAGGAATCTCAATTAGAAGCACTCTAAGGAGGTGGCGCTATGTTGCTTGAAGAGTTGAGAAAGACTGTATGTGCTCAAAATAAAGCACTTGTCGATAACGGGTTAGTGTTATGGACAAGTGGGAATGTGAGCGCAAGAGATCCAGAAACTAATTATGTCGTTATTAAACCGAGTGGGGTGCTATTTGATCAACTAACTCCAGAGAAAATGGTGGTTGTCGACTTACATGGAAAGGTAGTGGATGGTGACTTAAAACCTTCTGTCGATACGGCTTCTCACTTATATGTATACCGTCATCGCGATGATGTCCATGGCATTGTTCATACACATTCTCCTTATGCTACAAGCTTTGCGATTACTGGTGAACCGTTGCATATATACACGACAACATCAGCTGCTGTATTTGGCGGAACGATTCCTGTTTCAGATTTTGCTGTTATTGGGGAAGAAGAAATCGGGAAAGAAATTGTCGAGAAAATTGGTGACTGTGAAGCGATTTTAATCCGTAGTCATGGCGTCTTTGCAATCGGGAAAACGTCTGAAAAAGCATTGAAGAATGCTGTTATATTAGAGGAAACAGCCCAATCTGTACATTATGCAATGTTGCGTCAACGAATAGAACCTTTATCAGACGAAGTCGTAGAACGTGGTTATCGTATCTATAATGATACTTACGGCCAGAAAAAAGCGACAGTATAAGGAGTTCATTCTATGGACCAGAAAAACGCGCAAGTTGTTCGGGCAGTAGAGTTATATTATCAGCGAAGTCTAACACAACAGAAGATTTCGGAAATGATGGGGGTATCTAGGCCTACGGTCTCAAGGCTTTTAGAAGAAGCGAAGAAACAGGGATTCGTGGAGATTAAGGTGAATACCCCCGTTTCTCTTAATTCCCAGCTATCGGAGTTGCTGCGTACAGAGCTTAATTTAAAAGATGTATTGGTGACAGATAGCGAAGTTGTGGATTATGAAATCACCCTGCCAAAAGTGGCTGAGGCAACTTCGCTTTATTTCTCTTCGATTATAAAAACAGACTCTGTCATTGGAATCTCTTGGGGAAGAACGATTAAGGCCTTCGTTGATAAACTAAGTGAATTCTCTGTCCCGGAGGCCAATGTGATTCAGATTGTCGGGGGACTAGGAGGCGGAAATCCAGCAATTGATGGTCAGGAATTAGCTTATAAAATGGCAAGAAAGTTATCTTGTGCCTATCAATATATCCATGCACCAGCCATCTTGAGCAACAGCGATACTGTTCGGGAATTAATGGAACAAAAAGCGATTAAAGACCTAATGGACAAAGCGAAGTCAGCAAATATTTATTTAAGTGCGGTTGGTTCCTTTGATGAAGAACAATGCAGTATTGAGAGATCAGGTTATTTGGGTGCGGGAGAAAAGGGAAAGCTGCTTCAATCAGGAGCTGTTGGGCATTTGCTTGCTCACCCAATGGATGAAAGCGGAGTAGAAATTTCCCCATTTAATGAAAGAATTCTCTCTATTCCACTAGCTCATTTGCAAAAAGCAGAGTGGTCAATTGGAATCGCAGCAACTGCGATAAAAGCAAAAGCCCTCTTAGCGGCAATCAAAGGCAGATATTATAACGTTATCATTGTTGATAAGGGTTGTGCGCAGGAACTGCTTCGTTTGTTAAAGAACGAATCGGTTTATCAGATTGGCTCATAATGAAAACGTTTTACTAACCTTGTAATGAGAAGTCGAATAGTGAAGTGAGTAGCTGTCATTCAGCCATTTTGGTAGATTTTTCTTCTCGTTAAAAGAGAGGGATATGCTCTGCTAAATCACTTTAGGGGGAGAGTTAATGTACAAGCTTATTGCAATCGATTTAGATGGAACTTTGTTAAATGATGAACATGAAATAACCCCAGAGGTTCAAAGTGCCGTATTGGAGGCAAGAGCAAAGGGAATTAAAATTGTCCTTTGCAGTGGACGACCAATCGGTGGCATTCTTCGCTTTGTAGAAGAATTAGGATTGAATCAAGAAGATGATTATGTCGTTAGTTTTAATGGTGCTTATATTCTTAATACGTATACAAATGAGCCAGTCCAAAAGCTATCACTAGGATATGAGGATCTGAAACGGTTATATCAATTAAGTATTGACCTTGATGCATCAATGCAATATTTTGACTTAGAAAAAATTTACACATTAAATAAGGATATTCACCGCCATACTGTTTTTGATTCCTACCTAACCCAAGTTTCCCTTCATTACCGGACTTTAGAGGAAATTCCAAAAGATGTGCGTTTACAAAAAGTGATGTTTGTCGATGAGCCGGATCGAATCATAGAAATTATCCATAATATTCCAACGTATCTAAAAGAATTATACATGATGCAAAGAAGTGCGCCATTTTTCTATGAGTTTGTTCATCCGAATGCTACGAAGGGAAAGGCTATTCAGTTTTTAGCAAAAAGGCTGGGAATTCAGCGTTCAGAAGTGATGTGTATCGGAGATCAAGGGAATGATGTGACGATGATTCAGTTTGCAGGTTGTGGTGTCGCAATGGAAAATGCCATTCCCGAATTGAAAAAAATCGCAAACTTCCAAACTCTCTCAAACAATTCAAATGGGGTTGCACATGCGATTCGTGAATTTGTACTTAAGTAGGAAGAGGACTATAATCACTGAGTTTCTATTAAAACTAATGTAAAATTAATTTTATATTTTTCTTTCTACTTCCTAGAAGGGAGGGGTAAATATCTATCATTTTGAAATGCCGACCACATTATTTGTAGGGGAAAATGCGTTTATCGAATCAATTCCAAAGCTCATTTCCTCACTACAGGGCCAGCGAATTCTCTTTTTTACTGGAAGCCGCGGTTTAGCGGCAATCCCAGATTTTAAGGGGAGAGCAGCTTTTACTGAGGAAGTGTTTATCGTAAAAGGAGAGCCAACTTCTGCAATGCTTGACCGAGCTTTAAAGGTTAGCGAGCAGTTTCAACCAGATGTAATCGTGAGTATCGGCGGAGGTAGTGTGATTGATTTGGCTAAAGCTGTTTCTTACTTAACAGATGATGATAAAGAACTTTTCTATTATTTTGATCATCCTAACGTTAAGAAAAAGGCGGTTCCTCATATTTCTGTACCCACTACATGTGGAACGGGAGCGGAGGTGACAGCCAATGCGGTTATTCGCATAGAAGATAAAAAGCAAAGCTTGAGGTCTCACTCATTACGGCCGTATGCAGCAATCATCGACCCTATACTAACCAAACATCTCCCCTTAGAGGTTTTGGTTTATTCAAGTTTAGATAGTTTAACCCAATTAATGGAAGCGTTTGTTTCAAATCGAGCAAATCCAATTACAGATGGAATCTGTCGAGAGGGTCTTCATTTGTTCCGAAAAGGATTCCAGCAAGACCGGCTGTTATTCTTGTCGACGGAAGAACGACTCTCCTTGCAACTCGCCGCTTTATATAGTGGAATTGCCTTGAGCAATAGCCGGTTAGGGATTGTTCACGGAGTGGCTAGTATCCTTGGCGGACGTACTTCGATGGCACATGGAGAAATTTGCGCCCGTTTTGTTCGGCCGTTTACAGAGGCCAATATTCATAAAGCACATCTCGAAGATCAAGAAACACTTCACAAATATCAAGAGATTGCGAGAATATTAGGAGATGTCCAGGCCTTAACTGCGGATGATTTGCCGGCAATTCTTAAACAATATGAATGTGTACTAGAGAGTTTAACTCTGTCCTCACTATCTTTCCTTACTGAAGAAGGAGAAGCCATTGCTATAGATAGTTTGCAGGCAAGTTCAACACAGGGGAACCCATTTTACTATCTAAAAGAAGAACTCATTGACATCTTTGAAACGATTCAATAGACGGAGAGATCGTTCTTTAGGTCAATCATATTAAAAAAATGTAACTTCTAAGTATTTTTTTCTTTATTGTATTGCAAATGTTATGGGTATTTAATATAATTTAATTGAACATAATTTCTGTATACTGAAATTATGTAAAGGAAAGAGGGGAACAACTATGAGCTTCGATGTCACAACACTCGGAGAAGGAAGTCTTCGCTTATCTGTTCCAGCTGGAAAGAGACTAAATATAGCAAGCTCTTTTGAAATCGGGATTTCAGGAGCTGAAGCGAATGTAGTAGGTTGTTTATCACGTTTAGGCCGGAAAACTGGTTGGATTAGTAGTTTACCAGAAACACCGGTTGGAAAAAGGGTTCGTAATGAATTCAGAAGCCACGGGATTAATGTTGATAAAATTATTTGGTCTGACGAACATCGGTTAGCTACCTTATATGTTGAGTACGCTACACCACCTCGGTCAACAAAAGTGATTTTTGATCGTCAAAACACTTGTTTTACGAATATTCGTAAGGAAGATGTAGATTGGGATTATCTATTAGATTCCAAGATCATTCATTTAACAGGAATTACGGCAGCCTTATCCGAAAGCACAAAGGAAGTTGTATTTGAAACGATTAGGCGGGCACATGAAGCTAGAGTTCCGATCAGCTTTGATGTAAATTATCGCAGCAAATTATGGACTAAGGAAGAAGCCTATGAAACGTTGATGCCGATGATTCAAAATGTAGAAGTGTTGTTTTGTTCAAAGCGAGATGTTGAAAATGTCTTTGGTTGTGAAGGTACGGATCATGAACTGATTCGACAACTGCAAAAAATTTCAAACGCGAACAAAGTCGTTATGTCCAGAGGAGCACAAGGTGTACTTGGCTTAGTTGACGATGTCGTTTACGAGGAGCCTGCTCGTGAAGTTGTAATTATTGACCGGATTGGTGCTGGTGACGGTTTGGCAGGCGGTGTTTTACACGGTTGGTTAGAAGGTGATTTTGTGAAAGGGCTTAAATATGGAGTTCTTACCGCAGCTCTTGCGCTAAGTCAATATGGTGAAATTGTCAATACAAATGAGAAAGAAGTTAATGCCTTGTTAGAGGCGGAAGGTTTAGATATTGTCCGCTAATGAATGTGCTAGCTTGAAGGGAAAAGTGAGTCTAGTAAATAGTTGATCAAATCGTTCTATCCACCGTACGTACAGCTGCTCAGTCTCGTCCGTGCGTACGGTGGGGGATAGCTTTAAGGTAAGCGCTTTATTGTCTATCTCCGCAAAGTGGAATCGCTTAGAGTGTTAAAAGGTGAGACTTGTTTCAACCAATCCTCCCATTACTTCTAGAGATATTGAAAGCGCTTCAAAGTTAAGTTCATTTACTCAGAAGGCAATCGAGATCATACAGCAATGTGATAACAGAAATTCCTTAATGTTTTTATAGTAAATTATTGAAATCTTCCAAAAAAATCAAAAGGAGTGTGTAAACATGAGAATTAAAAAGACGATTGAAAGAATCCCAGCCGGGATGGTTGTTGTCCCTCTCTTTTTAGGGATGATTATAAATTCGGTCGCTCCTGACTTGTTGCGTATTGGTGGATTTACGGAAGCCTTGTTAGTAAACGGAACATTGCCATTCATTGCTTTGTTTTTAGTGTGTGTTGGTGCTTCAGTTCGAGTGAACATGATTGGTTCCGCTGTAAAAAAAGGGATTACCTTACTTTTAGTAAAGTGGTTTGTTGCTTGTGCAATTGCATTAATTGCCTTTTCGGTAGCCGGGATGGAAGGATTGTTCCTAGGTATGGCTCCGATTGCCATTTTAGCTGCAATGAGTAATAGTGCCGGGGCTGTTTATTTGGCGGTTGCAGGAGAATATGGTCGTGAAGATGATACAGCGGCCTATCCGTTTCTTGCGATTAATGATGGTCCTTTCCTCTCGATGGTCGCACTTTCCATATTTGGAATGATGGGTTATGTTGATGGTCTTTTTAGCCCAGTTGATTTAATTTCGGTCCTTTTACCGATCATAATTGGAGCTATTCTTGGTAACCTTGATGAGGACCTGCGAACTCTACTTTCAAAAGGAACTGATTTGTTAATTCCATTCTTTGCTTTTTGTATCGGGATGGGCATCTCTCTACAAGCGTTGATTACTGGTGGAATTGGTGGAGTATTAATTGGAGTGATGACAGTTATTTTGACGGGCGGAGCTGCTTATCTTGTATACAGCTGGTTCGGCTGGAATCCGATTGTCGGAGCATCTGAAGGAACGACTGCAGGAAATGCTATTCCAACTCCTGCCGTGCTCGCAGCAGCAAGCCCTGCGTTTGCACCAATGATGGAAGTTGCTACAGTGCAAATTGCCACTGCCGTTGTTGTAGGGTTAATTGGTCTTCCGATGTTTGTCACCTTCTTAGTTAAACGGTTAGAGAGGAAAGGTGTAAATATTCAAGATTTGAATCTTCCTAAGTCGGAACGACCCAAAATTGAACCTGAACTGAAAAAACATGCATAAAAAACGAACACGCTAATAAATGATGCTTAGAACATATGTTGAAAAGTAGAAAGTACCCCTTGGAAATGGTGGGAAAACCAAGGGGTACTTTTTTTGTTGATGTGATAAAATAAATTTAAAATATAAGTGGGGGAGGTGATGAAATGAGTTCGAAAGACCATCAAATACTGCGTGTTGCTGAATTGTATTACAAACAAGAAATCAGTCAACAGGAAATATCAAAAATGTTAGGGTTTTCAAGACCGACAGTATCTCGTATGATTCAAGAAGCAAAAAAACGAGGGTTAGTTAAAATTACAATTAATACACCTGTGGAACTAGATTATAAACTGTCAGAGCAATTAAAAAATCAATTTCATCTAAAGGACGTATTAGTGGTAAAGGCAGAAGAGGAAAACTCAGATGAAACATTAAATCGAGTCGGTTATGTTGCTGCACGATTTTTACTGAGCCTGCTTGAAGATGATGGGTTGGTTGGAATATCATGGGGCAAAACGATGAAACAAGTGGTCGATTCCATTCCTGAGACTGATCTTTCTAATATAAAAATAATCCAACTTGTCGGTTCTTTAGGAAGTGGTAATCCTGCAATAGACGGTCCAGAACTGGCGTATAAACTAGCTGACCGTTTAAAGGGTAGCTATAAATATATAAATTCTCCTGCGGTTGTCTCTAATGAACAAGTGAAGAATGCCTTGCTTCATCAGCAACAAATAGAAGAAGTATTGGAAGCGGCGAAAGATTGCAGCATTGTAATAATGGGAGTAGGCTCGTTATCGGAGGAATTTTCAAGCTTGCACCGGTCAGGCTACCTTGATGAAGCCAAACGAAAAGATTATATAAAAGAAGGCGCGGTTGGTCATATTTTAGCCCAAATGATTAATGAAAAGGGTGAAGTAGTCGATCTTCCGAATAATTATGTCATTGGTGTACCACTGGAGTCATTGAAAAACAAGCAATGGTCAATTGGTGTCGTTGCAAACTCCTTTAAAACAGATTCGATCCTCGCTGCTGTTCGCGGAAGGTATATCAACTCATTAGTGATTGACGAATTTACCGCTAAACAAATGTTAGAACAATAAAGATAAAGATAAAGATGGAAAAAGCTATACATACATAAGATTAATTTGATAGTGAAGCCCTGGGTTCTTTTGAATAAAGGCTCTGCCCTGAAATAACTGTGGATAAATGTTATTTCATTCATTTATTTATTTGCCTAATATTTTTGCATGGATGTCTGCTATTGTTCATTGTTGATTTTCGTGTAGGTATTAAGAAATCATAGGCGGAGAATTTCCGCTTAATGTATCTCTTTGGGGCTTAATAAGCAGATATAAGCGGAGATATTCCGATTAACTCCCCTATATAAAACAAAATCCATAGATTTAGAGAATATAACCGGAAAAACTCCCTTTATTTTTAGGGAAATTTGGGTGTTTGCCAATTTAAACGGATTTTTTCCGCTTATTTTCAAACGCAGTGAAATCAATATTCACTTATAGCAGAGCCTAATTAAAAGAAGGATGGGGCTCTTTATAAAGTAGAAGAAGGACAGGATGAAAAAATCCTGTCCTTTTTCAATTTTACTTATTCTATGGAAGAAATGCATAAAATTTCCTAATTGAATGAAAATAAAGGAGAATGGGCCTTTCATGGAAAAAGAGGTGACGAGTGTTATCTGAAAGTAGGAAGATGAATGACCAATCTGTTTTTAATGAAAGCATTAAAAATAACACTGATTTTTCAAATCTGTTTATTTCCTCTTTTACTTACAGGTTGTTGGGATCGTATTGAAATTAATGATTTAGGACTAGTTCTAGCAACGGGACTTGACTTGACAGATGACGGCGAGTTAGAGCTTTCTGTCCAGCTGGCGATTCCTATGGCGATGGGGGCTGGGCAAGGTACAAGCGGTGGTCAAGGAGGAGAAGGACAGGCAACGACGGTTGAAAAAGTAACAGGAAGAACGATTTTCGATGCCATTTCCAAGCTTCAAGCAAGTGTTTCCCGGAGAATTTTTTGGGGACATAACCAGGTCATCATTATCGGTGAGGAATTAGCAAAAGATGGGATTCAAAAACATATGGAGTTTTTTGTCCGTCATCCAGCACCACGACTTAGAACCTATATCTTTGTAAGTAAAGGAAAAGCCACTGATATTCTGAAAGTTGTTCCGGATTTTGATAATACTTCAGCTGAAGTCGCAAGAGAAATAGCAAAATTTCAAGTTGGTATGAGTGTGACGTTAAAAGAGTTATTACAGATGTTAAGCGAAAAAGCTAGCGGTGCGGTCCTCCCTTTGATTGAACCAGAAAAGGAAGAGCAAGGCAAAGGGGGGTTAAAAGTGAATGGAACGGCCGTTTTTAAAAAGGATAAAATGATTGCTCAAATAGATGCGAAAGTCACTAGAGGAATTTTATGGCTTAGAGATGATATTCAATTGGGTGCGATAATCCTTGATCCAAAAGAGGCTGAAGGGCATATTTCCTTCGATCTCATTCGGTCCCGAACGGAGTTACTACCGAAAATTGAAAATGATCACTGGAAAATGATCGTTAGAATTACAACGGAAGAAGATACAGTTGAAAATGAAACAAACTTAAACTTAATGAACCCAGAGATTGTGGCAAGACTTGAAAAACAATTAGAACAGAAAATTGAGGAACGGATTCGTTTGACGCTCGAACAAGTTCAAAAAGAGTTAAAAGTTGATATTTTTGGTTTTGCTGAGGCGTTTCGTCGTAAATATCCAAGACAGTGGGCAAAAGTTGAAAATCAATGGGATGAAAAATTTTCAGAGCTAGATGTAGTCATTGATACGAAAGCGTATATAAGGAGACCAGGAATGTCGACTACACCGCAAGGTATGCCAGAAGAAGAGGTCCAACAAGAATGAAATTTGCATCAGTAATCGGAATCACAATGATTGCTATTCTCATGACACTTTATGAATGGCCGAAAATAAGTAAAAACCAGAAAAAGGAAAAGCGCGCCTTTGTGGCATTAACGATCGCAGGATGGATGCTAGCTGTCCTTCTCGTTTACTTTCCGGATATGCCTGGTCCGACTCAATTGATTCAAACCGTTTTTAAGCCGCTAAGCAAGTTTTTGGAACAGTGATATGAAAAGGGAGACATTATTTTATGATTGAAAAAGGTAAAATTTCATCTTTGCAATTGGGAATCATGTTCTATCCGATGATTATTGCCACGGCCGTTCTTTCGATTCCAAGCATTACGGCGCTCTATGCGAAGAATGATTTGTGGCTTTCTCCAATATGGGGGTCCTTTGTCGGTTTTTTTATCGTTTATATTTCTTGTCAATTGCATAAGCTTTTCCCTAAACAAACGGTGATTCAATATAGTGAACAAATTCTAGGGAAAGTTTTCGGGAAAGCACTTGGGCTGCTTTTAATCGCAAACCTATTTTATTTAAACGGAGTTACTGCGAGGCAATATACGGAGCTTTCGATTGGAGCTTTTCTTCCACATACCCCAATGAGTGTCATTACGATAGGGCTAGTGGTAGTTTGCGGGTTTGCGGTTCGCGGAGGAATCGAGGTTGTTGGAAGAGCGGCTCAGATTTTTTTCCCTCTCTATCTCGTTTCCCTTGTGTTCATCATCGTGCTTTTGATTCCAGAATACGAAGTGAAGAATGTTTTCCCAGTTATGGAAAATGGCCTGATGCCTTCCATAAAAGGAGCTGCTGTTTCACAATTGATGTTTACGCTATTCTTTTATATTGCATTTCTGCTTCCGTATATAAAGGACGAAGAAAAAGCAATGAAATGGAGCATGATCTCCGTCAGCTTTGTGATGATGACTTTAGTGATTGTAAACTTAACAATTTTGTTTGTTTTTGGTGGAACGGTAGGAAATTATGTTTATCCAGTTTTGAGCGCTGCCAAATATATTAGCATTGCAGATTTTCTGGAGCATATCGAATCGATCGTTGTAGCCGTGTGGGTGGCAGGGACATTTATTAAATTAAGTGTTCAATACTATATTACCGTGCTAGCCACGGCACAGCTGTTTGGTCTTTCAGACAGTCGCCCAATCGTATTTCCGGTAGGCTTGATAATTGTGCTGTTAAGTTTTTGGGGGCTGCCAAACTTTCAAATCTTGTCCACTATGTTAAGGGCAACCACCCCATTTTATGCGCTTTTTATTAATGTATTTATCCCAATCATGCTTCTGCTTATTGCGCTTTTTAAAAATAGAAAAAAGGCTACGAAAAGGCTTGCTAATTAACGCTTATTCCGAGTAGACGGTCGTAGCACTTGCAAAATTATGAATTTTTTGAGAGATAAGAACGGGGAAAAAGAGGGAAGAAGATGATAAGGTTCAAATCGCGAAAAATGTTGAAAGCAAAACCGCCCGAAAACGAATTGAGTAAGCAAAACAAGGATCCGTTATCCGACACCCTAATAGCGAATGAAAACACTCTCCGAACCATTTATAAAGATTGTTCTGATGTAATCTTTCGTTCTTTTTTTATCGGCGGCAAAGATAAAGCCCTCTTAATTTACATTGATGGTCTGTCAAACATTGAAGAAATAGCTGACAACGTTCTATCATCACTTATGCAACAAACGAAAGAGGATGATTTTTATAACATTACTAGTTTAATCGAAAAAAGAATAGCCGTTTCCGATGTGAAAGAAATCAACACATTTTCACAGTCAGTACATGAGATTTCCATGGGGAATCCGGTGATATTAGTAGATAAGCGGAATGCAGGCTTTTCATTAGGTCTCTCAAAATGGGAAAAACGCTCAATTGAGGAACCATCAGCAGAGTTAGTGATAAAAGGTCCGCGAGAAGCATTTGTGGAAACATTAAGAGTCAATACCTCGTTATTGCGAAGGAAAATAAGAAGTCCCAAACTAAAAATTCAATCGCTTGAAATTGGCCATTACACGAAAACAAATGTTGCTCTTTCTTATTTGGAAGGAAATGCGAGTGAAACGTTAATCGAAGAAACAAAAAATCGGCTCAGCAAAATTGATATTGATGGAATCTTGGAAAGTGGGATGGTCGAAGAATTTATTGAAGATAACCCCTATTCTCCCTTTCCTCAAGTATTATCTACAGAACGACCTGATGTCGTCGTCTCGGCCTTGCTTGAAGGCCGTGTCGCGATTCTTGTGGATGGGACTCCTTTTTCAATCATTGTTCCTACAACTTTATATTCTTTACTGCAAGCGAGCGAGGATTATTATGGAAGGTTCATGATTGGAACCGTTATTCGCTGGCTTCGTTACATATTTCTGATCATTTCTTTGCTTTTACCCGCGATGTACGTAGCGGTGATTACCTATCACCATGAGATGGTCCCGACAACACTTTTGATTACGATGGCAGCATCCCGCGAGCAAGTACCATTTCCAGCGCTTGTTGAGGCAATCCTTATGGAAATCACCTTTGAAGCACTTCGTGAAGCCGGCCTAAGACTGCCGAAACAAATCGGGGCAGCAGTCAGCATTGTCGGGGCTCTTGTCATTGGAGAAGCAGCCGTTTCCGCGGGAATTGTTTCGGCGCCAATGGTCATTGTTGTTGCGATTACAGGAATTGCGTCGTTTACAATTCCACGTTATTCAGCAGCAATTGCCATTCGTATGCTTCGCTTCCCGATTATCTTTTTAGCTGGGACATTAGGCTTGTTAGGGATTATGCTTGGGGTCATTACCATTATTGTCCACTTATGTACTCTGCGTTCTTTTGGTGTACCATATTTAAGTCCGATGGCACCGATGCAAGGCAGTGAGATGAAAGATGTTCTTATACGTGCTCCATGGTGGAAGATGAATAAAAGGCCCCATTTTACTGGAGGATATAACAATATTCGCCAAGCCCCAGGACAAAAGCCTAGTCCGGCTAGAAAGGATGAGTAGAAGCTATATAAATCAATACGGTGTAAAAGCTAAGTGGTAGGTGCGTAAATCGTTCAAAGAAAGCTAGGGAGAGTGTTCCCTAGCTTTTCCATTGCTGCGCCATCATGAATCCGGAGCTTTATAAAAACATCTTTTCTAATTCTAATGGTTCAATATATGTTCCATTTTTGTAGGCACGCATATTGCCTCCGGAAATTTCATCGATGAGTGCGATTTGTTTGTCCTCTCCTACACGTCCAAACTCAAATTTAATATCATATAATTCGATGTCTTTCTTAGCAAGTTCTTCTTTAACGATATTTCCGATTTGCTGTGTAAGTGCCTTTAACACTTTGTATTCTTCTTTTGATAAAATCCCAAGCATATGTAAAGCATCTTCGCTAATCGGTGGGTCCTCACGTTCGTCATCCTTTAATGTGACCTCAACAAATGCATCGAGCGCTTGTCCTTCTTGTGCATAAAGGCCATAGCGGCGTAAAAAACTACCTACAGCTCGATAGCGACAGATCACTTCAAGTCCGTTCCCAAACACTTCCGCAGGTTTTACCGTCATCGTCGCTTCTTCTATATCCGCATCAATATAATGGGTTGGAACTCCTTTTTCTTTTAACATTTCGAAAAAGAACTTCGTTAAACGTAATCCTGCACGGCCTGCGCCTTCCAACGTAAGTCCGACAGTGTTCGCTCCTGGATCAAATACACCATCTACTCCAGTGACATCATCTTTAAATTTAAGCAGGTAGTTCCCATCTTCTAATTCATAGACATCTTTTGTTTTCCCAGTGTATTTCAGCTTCATCTCAAAAACTCCTTCAATTAGATTCGTATTTCTATCGGTATATATACCATATTATTGCGTTTCCTGTCACTTTCATTCTATATAAATGATGTAGATTTTGTCGAATTAACGAGAGCGTTGGCTCGAAATGTAAAAAAAGTAATCGTCTTAAGAGTTCGACGATTACTAAATGACATTCATGATTTTGGCGGAATCTGCCTTTCTCTGAGTGTTCACGAGCTACGAAATTATGGTTCACCACTTAAGCATAGTAAGTTAAATCGTTAGACAGAAACTAGTTCACTTTCTGTTTTTGCTATGTTCATTCCGGTATCAAATCCCTCTCTTGTCGCAATTAGGGCATTGCTTGTTTTAATTGCTCCTCCAATTGTGATGACATTGTGGTGCACGGATTGAAGTTCTTCGGCAAGTTTATTATTTGGTTTATATCCGAGTGCAAGCACGACCGTTTCCGCTGGAATTGTAACCGTCCCAGAGCTGTTTTCTACAACGACTGCATCATCAAGGATTTCAACCAGTTTTGAATTTGTATATTGTTGTACTTCATATTCGTTTAAAATCTTTTTAAGATGGACTCGATTCACGCCATCAAGTTCACTTAAAAGGCTCGGTAGCATTTCCACAATCGCAACTTCTCGTTCTTGCAACGCTAAATGGGCTGCGGTTTCTCCACCAACCTCACCACCGCCGGCAACGACAATTCTGTCGCCGGTTGCTACATTTCCTAACAAAACATCTTCAGCAGTTAATACATGTGGTTTTTCAACCCCCTTAATTGCTGGAATAAGTGGATTTCCGCCTGTAGCCACAATTACCGTATCAGGTTGATCGTTTACAACCACTTCTTTCGTTAATTCCGTATTTAAATGAATGGTCACGCCGAGTTTTTCTAGTTCGTTTGCTAGCCATGAAGTATAGGTAGCTAATTCTCCTTTATGTGGTGGATAGGCCGCGGATTTAAATTGACCGCCTAAAAAATCTCTCTTTTCGAAAATGGTTACTTTATGTCCTTTTATTGCTGCTGTTCTAGCTGCTTCTAATCCCCCAGGTCCAGCACCAGCAATGTAAACAGACTGAGGTTCAGTGACAGGCTCATAGTCTAATTCGCCTTCTCTTCCTAAACTTGGGTTAACTAAACAAGTAATCGAATTACCGGTTAATAGACCGCCAACACAGCCTTGCATACAAGCTATACAGTATCTGATTGACGTTAAATCTCCAGCTTTTGCTTTGCTTGGTAAATCTGGATCTGCTAGAGAACCTCTCCCCATTGCGACAAAATCAGCTTTTTCCATTTGTAAAATATTGTCCGCCATGCGTGGGTCATTGATTCGATTGACTGTGATTACAGGAATGTTAACGATCTTTTTAATTTCTGCTGCAAAATCGACTGTCCATGCATGGGGAACATACATCGGCGAAACAATTCCTTTATTATGATTGCCATATGCTCCACTGGAAACGTGAAGGGCATCAAATCCCCACTCCTCAAATAATTTGGCTAACACTCTCGATTCAGCCATATCACGGCCGCCATGAATGGCTTCATCTGCTGAGAAACGGATGATCACAGGGAAATCTTTTCCTACTTTGCTCCGAATATTCTCGTATATTTCTTTCGTGAATCTTAAGCGGTTTTCCAGACAGCCGCCATATTTATCTGTTCTCTTATTGGCATATGGAGACATAAACTCAGCAATTAAATATCCATGGCCTGCATGTAGTTCAATTCCATCAAAGCCTGCTTTCTTTGCCCGCAATGCACAATCACCAAAGTCTTCAACGAGTTGTTCAATCTCTGGGATTGTTAATTCACGTGGAAGTTCTCGCATCCACGGACAAGGAATCGCAGATGGTGCGACAGGCTGCATCCCTCCATTTACGAAACGATTCGATTGTCTTCCTGCATGGTAGATTTGGCAGAAGATTTTACTATCATGTTTATGGATCGCATCCGTAAGTTTTTGGTGACTAGGAATCTGTTCATCATTCCAAAGTCCGCCGATATATTTATAGCCCATCGCATTTTGATTAATCGCATAATCCTCCGTAATGATCAGTCCCCAGCCGCCTTTTGCCTTTGCTTCATGGTAGGCAATGTATCTGTCGGTGGCTGTTCCATCCTCGTTGCAATAGTTTGCGACCATCGCTGGAACGACAAGTCTGTTCGGTATTTCACAATCACTGATTTTATAAGGTGAAAATAATCTTTCAAACATGATCTAACCCTCTTTCATTTCGTGATAAATAAAGCTTAAACCCTGTATTAGCTACAGGGTCAATGTGCGAAAGAGAGAAAGTTATGAAGACTTTGTTACAGGTAACCATACTTCGATATATCGATTATATCCATTTTGTTCATGGACACGGGCGAGGAGGTTTCCGGTAACCGTTCCGGATAATTTATAGTCATGTTCTTTAATGAATGTCAGCGCATGGTCCAATAGTTTTAATGAAAAACTGCCCTTATCACCTGCACAGATAATTGTATAAATACTTTCTGACCTCGCTACGTGTTTAACCTTTTCATTCAAGGGTATTTTAAGAGCATCTGCATATTCTTTTTTAATTGAAAAACCCCAACCATGGTCATTCGTGTTGTTTCTATTCAAAAGCGCATTGTCTTGAATTTCGATTAGATTTTCAACAAATGGAAAAAACTCAAGCCATCGATCAATTAAATCGCCAAATTCATTCTTTGTTTTATATGTATAATTGTAGCGGTGGATAAAATAATAAATTTCGGGATGGGGGGTAAGTGTGCACTTCCAGAGATTTCTTTTAATTTGCTTCAATGATTGAATGTATTCTTCGTTTTTCTGTTTCAGTAATTTGTAATAATTCAATTGTTCTTCAAAGTAGTTTTGCCTTTCATCTATTTTGTCAATGAAGTCATTCAGATTGTTATGATGTAAAATCTCTTTTACTTCTGGAAGGGAAAAATCGTAACTTCTAAATTTTTTGCACTCGATTAAATAATTAATTTCCCAAGCATCATAGTATCGATATCTATTTTTAATGCTTTTTTTTGGCTGTACAATATGTTTCTTTTCGTAATAACGAAGTGTTTCAACAGGGATATTTAATATATTTGAGACTTCACCAATCTTGTACTCCAATCCAAACCCCCCTTACCAAATTATTGTGGTTATCTTCATTTTAGCGTGAACACTTGTCAGCAGTATGGAGACTTCTTGAAGATTTTAGGAACGCGTCCGAAGTCCTTTTACACTTTAGATTTTACCGATTTTCGGCAGGATCACATTTCGTCTTCATTTATCGCTGACTCACTTTCAGACTTCAGGCCACCTAGTAAGGATAAGTGGGGGATGAAGAACCCCCCTCTGATGGAAGTTTCGCTATATGTTATGGGGAATGCAGCACCATTAAACGTAGTTACGCTACAAAAAATCTTGTTAGAAAAGGAAAATACTTTTCAACAAGATAAGAAAGAATAAGTTGGAAAAAAATGATTTGATCCTAGTCCAACACAAGCATAGCTTATAAAAGTAAAAATAATGCTTTATCTCGAGTATTGACGTATATATAGAAAATAATCTGGTTAAATCTAGTTAAAACAAAGCACTAATTTTTAATACGAAGACTTGAGTAAAAGCAGAAAAGGGTATTACTGGAAAAGGTGGGCGAGAACTTTAGGTTTTTGAGCGATAATGCTAGTAACGCGTTTTTTAATCCAAGTACTCGTATTAAAAACACCAAATTTCGTTGATATAATGCTAGTACTCGTAATAAAACGCTGTAAATTAAGGGGTTAATCCGAGTACTAGCAATAACATGTGATCAGAAGGCTGATATAATCCCTGTACTAGTAATAAAAAACGGTCGAAAATCGGTTTAATCCAAGTACTAGCAAAAAAACAGCCTTATAATCACGGTTAATCCAAGTACTAGCAATAAAATTTAGCCTATTTATGAGCAATCCAGCTTTTTAATCCGAGTACTTGGAATAAAAATCCCATCATTTAATAACCTTTTTCTTATTTTCCAATGAAAGACTTTTTAGGTTAGAATGTGCAGTAGAGTATGAACAAAACATCCTTTTTAAGGGAGAATCGTGATGACTACATTTCTAACGGATTTAATTGAAAAAGCAAAGGAACCAGATAAAGTTGACCTTATTTTGAAAAATGGGCAGATCGTCGATGTGTTTTCTTTAGAAACATTTGTAGGGGATGTGGCGATTTATAATGGTTATATTGTTGGCATCGGCCAGTTCGAAGCAAATGATAAAGCAATCGATGTTTCAAATCAGTACATTATCCCCGGGTTCATCGATGGTCACATTCATATTGAATCGACAATGGTTCGACCATCTGAATTTTCGCGGGCAATTATTAAACACGGAATTACAACGGTCGTAACCGATCCTCACGAAATTGCCAATGTAGCTGGTATCGAAGGAATCAAATTCATGATCGAAGATGCGAAAGATGCGATTGTCGATATATTAGTAAAACTACCATCTAGTGTTCCAGCTACGAAATTTGAGAATAATGGCGCAACAATCACTTCAAAAGATTTACAAACATTTTTTAACTACGACGAGGTCATTGGATTAGCCGAAGTGATGGATTATCCGTCCGTTGTAAATGGTGACCAAGATATGATGAAAAAGCTTGAAATCGTTAAAAACAAGAAATTAGTCATTGATGGCCATGCAGCAGGTTTAAGTGACGATTTGCTTGATATTTATAGCATTGCTTCGATTCGAAATGATCATGAGGCAGTAAATGCAGACGAAGCTTTAAGTCGTGTAAGAAAAGGGTTCCATGTATTGGTGCGCGAAGGTTCTGCAGCGAAAGATTTACTGGCCATCTTACCAGCAATCACTGAAAAAAATAGCACGAGATTTTCTTTTTGTACAGATGACAAACATCTCGACGAAATGGTTCATGAAGGCACGATTAATCATGCGATCAAACTTGCGGTTAAAAATGGCTTAGACCCACTCATCAGCATTCAAATGGCGACGATTAACAATGCAAAATGTCATGGCATTGAAAATAAAGGGGCAGTTGCGCCTGGATATATCGCTGATTTACTTATTGTCGATCATCTCCACGAGTTATCGATACAAAAAGTAATTAAAAATGGAAAAATCGTAAACCTCGACAGCACGCAAGCAAATGAACAAGTTGAGATTCCGAAAGCGATTATGCATTCGGTAACCATGGAAGAAGTCACAAAAAACAGGCTACAAATTCCTCTGAAAGAAAACGAAAAAGCTAATATTATTGAAATTTTGCCAGGAAAAATCATTACCAGGAAAAAAGTAGACGTTGTCGATGTTGAAGAGGGATTTTTTAAAAGTAATGTTGAAAAGGATTATTTGAAAATCGCCGTATGTGAAAGGCATAAACGCACCGGGAATATTGGACTTGGTATCGTCCATGGCTTGAAATTAAAAAGTGGTGCCATCGCATCCACGGTTGCACATGATTCACATAATCTAGTCGTTGCCGGGACGAATGATGAAGATATGCTGATTGCAATTGAAGAATTACAACAAACAGAGGGTGGGTTAGTAATTGTTAAAAATGGCGAAATTCTCGCCCAAGTTCAACTGCCAATCGCTGGATTAATGTCAGATCAACCGTATGAAGTGGTCGCAAAAAATCTTTCAATCCTGCATGAGGTGCTTGAAACAATCGTTGATTCAAGCTCGCAAATTATATTTATGACATTATCGTTTTTATGCCTGCCAGTCATCCCAGAAATAAAACTAACAGATCGCGGGCTTTTTGATGCCGCTGCTTTTAAGCCTATTCGTGTTGGGGTCGGGGAAGCGTAAGAGACCGCTCTCCGCCCCTATTTTCATTATTCTACTTATCAAAAGAAATAACTTTAGGATTAACAATATTCTGGTTGGCCAAGAACACTCGTGATTTGAAGTCACGGACCATGGGAAATAATGGGTATATTTGGTGAAAATTGGTGAAAAATGTTGAATCATAGAGTAATAATAATTCATCAGAAATTTTTGTCGAAATTGTGAATTTATTCACAAACTAGACAGAAAATTCATAAGAACTATTAAATTTAGAAAAATAGGACAAAACAGTTGACTTTAAAGCGCTTTCATATTATATTGAAAACAGTTAACTGTTAACACTTTGGAGTTGGGGATATGTTAAATGCAAAAAATGTCGATAAACAGAAGATGGGGGATCAGGTTCTTAATATTTTAAGAACAAGCATCATGTTAGGTGAAATCCCAGCAGGCACCCACCTGAAGGAAACTGTTTTATCAAAGGAGATGGGGATTAGTCGAGGACCGATTCGAGAGGCGCTTCTAGAACTTGAAAATGAAGGGCTTGTCAATACTCCGCCTAATGGAAGGAGAGTGGTCGTTGGGTTTTCTAAAAAAGACATTGAAAATCTGTATAATGTCAGGATTCAAATTGAAAAGTACGCCATATCACAGCTTAGTGTTGAAGATTTTCTAAGGGGGGAAGGGGAGCTTAATCACTGTGTTGATGTAATGGAAACAGCCTTAAACCATGGGGAAAGAGAAGTCGATGCTGATTTACAATTTCACTTTCTTCTAGTACAGCTAACAAACAATAAAAGTTTAATCCAAATTTGGAAATCTTTAAAAGCCCTGATAAAAACCCTGATTGTTGTCACAACAGATTTTACAATGGCTAAACAAATAGTGGTAGTTGAGGAACATAGAAAAATAATTCAACATCTTAAAGATGGGGAGATTGAAAAAGCTCAGGAACAATTGGCAACCCATCTCTTGGCTGCCAGAGAATTTTATATGAGTGCTATTATTCAAAAAAGAGAGGATGAAGTAAAAGGTGACTAAAAAAGTAAATGTCGCAATGATTGGATCAGGAAACATAGGAGCAGATTTAATGATGAAGTTATTAAGAAGTGAAATTCTTAATCCAACTGTAATGATTGGAGTGGATCCGGAATCTAAAGGACTTGCACTAGCCCGAGAGAATGGTATAAAAACATTTGACTATGGAATTAAGGGACTGGAGGAAAATCCAGAGCTAGCTGATATCGTATTTGATGCAACTTCAGCAAAAGCTCACCTCGTACACGCTGAAATTTTGAAAAAGCTTGGCAAGAAAGTCATTGACCTTACTCCAGCTGCTGTTGGCCCATATTGTGTACCTGCTGTAAGTTTAGATGAAGAAATGATTAATTCCCAAGATAACGTCAATATGGTTACATGCGGAGGGCAAGCAACTGTACCAATTATAAAAGCAATTTCTGATATTGTGCCTGTAGAATATGGAGAAATTGTGGCATCTATTTCTAGTAAAAGTGCTGGTCCTGGAACAAGACAAAACATTGACGAGTTCACAGAGACAACGGCAAACGCTCTCGAGAAAATCGGCGGCGCCAAAAAAGCAAAAGCACTTATTGTTTTGAATCCTGCTGATCCACCAATATTAATGAGAAATACAGTGTTTGCTAAATTAGCAGAAAACTATGAAGGTAAAGAAAATGAGATTTTAGACTCTATTTTTAAAATGGTAGAAGTCGTTAAAGGCTATGTACCAGGTTATCATTTAATGTCAGAACCTGTAATTAAAGATGGCATTGTCAAAGTGTTTGTAGAAGTCGAGGGTCTTGGTGACTTTCTTCCGAAATATTCTGGGAATCTTGATATTATTACATCTGCAGCAGTGCGAACAGCAGAAGTAATTGCTACATCAATGGTTGTAAAGGAGAATGCGTAATGACTAAAAAAATTACAATTAATGACGTAACACTTCGTGATGGGATGCATGCGATTTCTCACCAATATTCAAAAGAACAAATCGCTGAACTTACTAGACTTATAGACGAAGCCGGCGCCGATATTATTGAAGCTACACATGGAGATGGGCTTGGCGGAAGCTCCCTTCAGTGGGGTTTTTCAAAAGAAACGGAGTCAGATATCATTTCAACAGCAGTAGCAAATGCGAAGAATGCGAAAGTTGCTGTTCTCCTTTTGCCAGGTGTTGGAAGAATTGATGATTTGAAGAATGCTAGAGATCTAGGTGCATCGGTTGTAAGGGTGGCCACACATTGTACAGAAGCAGACGTCTCAGAACAGCATATTAAAGCGGGACTCGCTCTGGGAATGGACACAGTTGGATTTTTGATGATGTCTCACAGAACATCTCCAGAGAATCTTTTGGAAGAGGCAAAGAAAATGCAATCTTATGGGGCAGCGACAGTTTACGTAGTAGACTCAGCGGGTGCTTTGACAATGGATGATGTTCGCCGCAGAGTGTCCTTATTTAAAGAAAACTTAGAGGTTGAAATTGGTTTTCATGCCCATAATAATTTGTCTCTTGGTGTTGCCAACTCGATTGTCGCGATTGAAGAAGGCGCAACAAGAATCGATGGAAGTCTTGCTGGAATGGGTGCCGGCGCTGGTAATGCCGCGCTTGAGCAGCTAGTTGCAGTAATGAATAAATTAAAAATTCCACATAATATGGATCTTTATAAAACAATGGATGCGGCTGAAAATGTGATGAAACCGATGATGGTAAGGCCTGTTCAAATTGATCAGCTTAGCTTAACTTTGGGCTACACAGGGGTATATTCTTCCTTCTTATTATTTGCTGAACGTGCAGGGAAAGAATATGGTGTAGATCCTAGAGATATTTTAACAAAAATAGCAGAAATGGGAGCAGTAGGCGGTCAGGAAGACTGGATTATTCCAGTTGCTCAAGAATTAGCAAAAAGTAAATAAATTATATGAATAAAGGGGGGCAATTTTTATGAAAAAAAGAAATATTTTGCTGGCTCTATTACTGGTGTTTTCAGTTGTCTTAGCAGCGTGCTCCAGTGCACCTTCATCGTCAGAAGGGTCAAACGACAGCTCAGGTTCAGGAAGTGAAGGATCTGAAGATAAAACGTATGTAATTAAAATGGGCCATGCAGCGTCGCAAGATCATTTTGCTCAGGATTCTGCTGAGAAATTCAAAGAGCTTGTTGAAGCAAACAGCGAAGGCAAAATTACTGTTGAAATTTATCCGAATGGACAGCTTGGTGGAGAAAGAGAAATGGTTGAAGCCATCCAGCTTGGGAACTTAACAATGGCATTTCCTTCTTCAGCAGTACTGGTAGCGTTTTCGCCAAGCATGGCAGTTTGGGATTTACCGTATTTGTTTAAAGATCATGAAACAGCACATCGAGTACTGGACGGAGAGGTTGGACAAGAGATTCTTGATTCGCTTTCTGATAAAGGAATTAAAGGTTTAGCCTATTGGGAAAATGGCTTCCGTCATTTAACAAACAATAAAAAGCCAGTTGCAAATGTTGACGATATGAAGGGGTTAAAGATCCGAACGTTAGAAAGTCCAATGCAAATTAAATTCTGGTCTGCAACAGGAGCAAATGCAACTCCAATCGCATTCACTGAACTTTATGCTGCACTACAACAAGGAACTGTTGATGCCCAAGAAACACCACTTTCATTAATGTATTCGATGAAATTCTTTGAAGTACAGAAGTATCTATCACTAACTGGTCACCTATACTCACCATGGCCTGTCCTAATCAACCAAAGCTTCTATAATAATCTTCCAGAAGATCTACAGAAGGTCGTTATGGATGCCACTGTTGAAACAAGAGATTTTAATAGACAATTATCTAAACAAGATGAAGATGCATCACTTGAATTGTTAACAGCTGAAGGTATGGAGTATACAGAGTTAACGGATGAACAAAAACAAGGCTTCCAAGAAGCGATGAGTACTGTTTATGAAGATGTTAAAGGTCAAATAGGGGAAGAAATCTTCGACAAATTAATGGGAGAAGTAGGTTTGTAAGATTAAGATGTAAAAATGGGCATTGAAAAATGCCCATTTTTTTAAAAAAGCAGAAGGGGTTTAAGGGGGCGGAATGGGATGTCTATCTTAAGAAATATCGATCGTTATTCCGAAAAATTAATCATTGCCTTATTTATGATAACAATGACCATCCTGATTTTTTTACAAGTCGTTTCAAGATACGTATTTGGAGATTCGATTACGTGGACTGAGGAACTTTCAAGGTATCTGTTTATTTGGCTTATTTTTTTAACAATCGGGATTGGATTTAAAGAAAACAAACATATAGGTATTGATATTGTGCTAGATTTATTACCAAAAACATTACAAAAATTAATTAGGCAACTTACCTATATTTTAGTGTTAGTTCTTTCTTTATTGTTTGTATGGGAAGGATATATCCTTGTTTTGCAAATGCAGATGTTTGGGCAAACCTCGGCTAATCTCCAATTACCTATGTGGTGGGTATATTTATCTCTGCCAGTTGGTTTTCTCTTATCAACCATTCGATTAATTCAAGCCTCTATCAATTTATGGCTGCACAAGAGTGAGGAGGGAAGCTGATGTCACCAGCTATCTTTTTATTTGCCAGTTTAATTATATTGCTATTGTTATCGGTACCAGTTGGATTTTCTCTAATTCTGGCTAGTGTACTTACTATCCTCATAACAGATATTGATTTACCCTTCAACTTAATTACCCAAGTAATAATTACTGCAAACGATTCATTTCCTTTAATGGCGATTCCGTTCTTCATCTTTGCAGGCGACATCATGGGGAAAGGCGGAATTTCGCAAAGGTTATTTAAAGTCGCGAATTCGTTTGTTGGACATTATACTGGAGGATTTGCCATTGCAGCTATCATAACAGCAATGTTTTTTGCCGCTATTTCGGGATCTGGTCCAGCAACAGTTGCAGCTATTGGAGCGATTATGATTCCGGAAATGGTTAAGAGGGGCTATGATAAAGCGTTTGCAACAGCAGTTGTTGCCGCCGCAGGTACGATCGGAATTGTCATCCCTCCGAGTATTCCAATGGTTATTTATGGAGTATCCGCAAACGTTTCAATCGGTGATATGTTCCTAGCTGGGATTATGCCAGGGGTATTAATGGGACTTGGTTTAATTGTGTGGGCCGTTCTTTATGCAAAAAAACACAAATTCGAAAAATCTGAGAAGGCAAATGTGAAGGAGCGGCTCCAGGCAATTAACGAAGGGAAATGGGCATTGTTTATGCCAGTTATTATTCTAGGTGGAATTTATGGTGGGGTTTTCACACCAACTGAAGCAGCGGTAGTAGCAGTTATTTATGGTTTTGTCCTAAGTATGTTTGTGTACCGTGAATTAAAATGGAAGGACTTCTTTAAAGTAGCGATGGGTTCCTCGATCACAACTGGAACAATCATGATCATTGTTGCCGCGGCAGCTGTTTTCGGAAGAATTCTAGCGTTAGAACAAATTCCGAACCAAATTGCTCAAACAGTGACAGCGATATCAGATAACCCAATTGTGTTCTTAATAATCATCAATGTGATGCTTATCCTCGTCGGGGCGTTTATGGAAACCATTGCAGCGATTATTATTTTAACACCAATTATGCTTCCGTTAGCAATGGGTCTCGGAATCGATCCAGTTCACTTTGGGATTATTATGATTGTTAACTTAAGTCTTGGATTTATTACACCGCCTCTAGGCTTAAATCTTTTTGTCGCTTCAGGCGTGTCTAATTTAAAAATTGAGGCAATTGTAAAGAAAATAATGCCAGGCTTCATTATGTTGATTTTTGTGTTATTGCTAATTACCTATATTCCAGGAATATCCTTAATCTTTCTATAATGGAATTTGAGCACTGATTTTGAAAATTGAAAGGCAATTAGTTATTCTGATTGCCTTTACTATTGATGATACATTGTAATTTTGAGGAGGAAAAAGCATGAAAAAACCATTTAAAATTACTATAGTCGATTATGAGTGGCCTGAATTAGATATTGAAAAAAGTTTGATTCAAGAGCGAATGAGACAAGATGAACCAATTGAGTTACAGGTTTTACAAACGAAAGACAAAGAGACAATCATTGAGAATGTTAAGGATGCAGATGCAATTTTAACGATGTATGGCGTAATTGATAAGGATGTTTTAATGGCTGCAAAAAAGGCGAAAATTATTTCCCGCTACGGAATTGGTGTCAACATGATTGATGTTGAAGCTGCAACAGAGCTCGGAAAAATGGTTGGGAATGTGAATGACTATTGCATCGATGAGGTTTCCGATCATGCTCTCGCTTTTATTATGAGTAGTGCCCGCAGACTGTTTGACTATAATGAGCTTACGAAGAAGGGAGAATGGGATTTTAAACAAGCAAAAATTCCGCTGCGAGCCTCATATGCAATTGTAGGTTTAGTTGGGTTTGGCAAGATTCCAGTTCGGTTAGCTGAAAAATTGACTGCAATTGGCTATCAAGTGATGGCATATGACCCATTTGTCGATAAAGAATCGATGGCTAAAAAAGGCGTAATCAAGGCGGAACTTCACGAATTAGTGGCAAACAGTGATTTTATTTCTGTGCACGTTCCATTGATTGAACAAACAAGACATCTGATTTCTTCCAAGGAATTTGAGTTAATGAAAAATACGGCATATATTATTAATACTGCAAGAGGGCCAATCATAGATGAAGCAGCAATGATTACAGCATTAAATGAAAAGAAAATTGCAGGCTGTGGTTTAGATGTAACAGAAACCGAGCCCCTTCCACAAGATCATATACTCAGAAATATGGACAATGTCATTTTAAGTCCACATGCTGCTTGGTATTCGGAAACGGCATTTATTGAAATAAGAGTTGGAGCGATTTCCAATATATTAGATGTCTATGATGGAAAAGAGCCAAAGTATTTGGTGAATTTAAATGTTTTAAGTCAAAAGGTGTAAAAACGATTGGGCAATCATGAACACCCCAGCCTGTAACAAAGGGGATTTTGCTTCTATATGTATGCCCCAAAGTAGAGAGGTAAAAATAAAAGGACAACTTCGGTGTATTGACCGTTATATTCGCCGACCTACAAGTCTTGTGCAAAAAGGTCCATCTAGCGAATCGGATTGTGCTAGTTGGACCTTAATTCTATTTTTGCCATAAAAGCATAAAACTTTAAGTCTACCACGGGTACCTTGGCTGTGGTATTTTGTTGTTTTCTCAAGAACAATCCTTCGGTCCTTTAAATTTTACAAAAATAATAAACTATTAATGCAATTTCTTGAATTTTGATTTATAATAGACAGTAACTTTACTGCTTATACGCTTTTAAGCGATAAAGTATTATATAAAAAATATTATATTAAAAGGGGAAATCAGCCTTGAAGGGACTTAAGTTATTTTTAATGGCAATTGCTGTTATGAGCATATTAGTACTGGCAGCTTGTGGTGGTGGATCAGAGGAAGGGTCAAATGACCAAGCGGAAAATGGAAATGAAAGTGATGATGTAATTACGATTAAAGTTGGTCATATTTCACCAGATGGACAAGCATATGCGATTGGATTTGAGGAGTATGCAAACGCAGTGGAAGAAGCAACAGATGGAAAAGTGAAATTTGAGATCTTCGGAAATGGTTCATTAGGTGGGGAACGTGAATTACTCGAAGGTGTGCAATTAGGAACACTTGACATGAGTTTGATTACTACTGGTGTTGTTACAAACTTTTTACCTGAAATTTCTGTAATTGAATTTCCATTTCTATTTAGAGATTTAGATCATATTTATAAAACTTTAGATGGCGAAGTTGGACAAGAACTGCTTGACAAACTATCTGATGTTAATATTAAAGGACTTGCATTTTGGGAAAATGGACAGCGTCATCTTGCGAACAGCAAGCGCCCAATCACAACATCTGAAGATTTAAAAGGGTTAAAAATGAGAACGATTGAAAGTGAACTGTTACTTGATACGTATCGTGCCCTAGGAACGGATGCAACGCCAATGGCCTTTCCAGAGGTTTACGGTGGCTTACAGCAGGGTGTAATTGATGGCTCAGACTTCTCAACAGGTGTGTACTATACAACGAATGTGTACGAGCAATCTAAACATTTCTCTGAAGTTGGACTTTATTATGCATCTGCGACGTTAGTGATCAATCAAGGACTTTACGATTCTTTACCTGAGGATGTTCAAAAGGTGATGGACGATCTTGGTAAAGAATATGCACAAAGACAGCGTCAAATCAATCAAGACTTAACGGCTGAATACGAAGAGAACCTGATTGCAGATGGAGTCGAAATTATTCGTGCCGAAGAGATTGATATCGAAGCTTTCCGTGAAGCTGTTCAATCTGTCTATGACAAGCATGCCGACCGTTATGGAGACTATGTTGAAAGAATCCAAAATGTTGAATAAGAACAAGAAGCAAACTTTAGTTTGCTAAAGAAAGGCTTTGGGGGAGGGGAATTCCTCAAAGTCTTTTTTTCTTCCCTTATATCGGAAAGGAGCATAAGATGAATGTCATCCGTTGGTTCGATGAAAATACTGAAAAAGTTTTGCTAGTCTTCTTTTCTGCCATCATGGTTGCTGTAATTTTTTTACAAGTGGTCCTTAGGCAATTTGGTCAGTCACTGTCCTGGTCAGAGGAGTTGGCTCGTTACTGTTTTATTTGGCTCATTTATATTGGCATTAGCTTCGGTGTAAAGAAACAAAGACATGTGAAAATCGATGCTGTCTTATTTTTATTTAGAGAAAAAGGGCAAATGGTCTTAACCTTCATCGCCAATCTGTTCTTCATGGGCTTTGCCATCTTCGTTATTATTTACGGATACGAGGTGGCGACCCAATTATTGCAATTCGGACAAAGGTCGCCGGCAAATCAAATTCCAATGGGACTCATTTATATGGCGACCCCAGTAGGAATGGGCTTGACGTTGATTCGCTTAGTTCAAAATCAGCTTAAACTTATTCGTGCTTTTCTCGGAAAAGATGGGGATGATTCTGGGAATCATCCTAAGAAAGCAGTTCCCCTTACTAATAATCAAGATCGGAGGGGAAGGAAATGACGACAGCTGTCTTGTTTGGTAGTTTTGCTTTGTTATTAATATTGAGCGTTCCAATCGGGATTGCGTTAGGACTTGCGACACTGATTACGATTATCTACTCTGGCAGTTTGCCGCTAGAATTTTTAGCAAAAGAATTAGTCACATCTGTCGACTCCTTCCCATTGCTGGCTGTGCCTTTCTTTATTCTTGCAGGAGAAATTATGGGGAAGGGTGGAATTTCCAATCGATTATTTGCTGTCGCTAGTGCCTTAGTCGGGAATCGAACTGGAGGATTGGCGATTGCCACCATCATTACATGTATGTTCTTTGCCGCGATTTCTGGTTCCGGACCTGCGACTGTTGCTGCAATCGGAGGAGTAATGATTCCGGCAATGGTTCGTGAAGGGTATGATCGCAGGTTTGCGACTGCAACTGTCGCAGCAGCGGGATCAATCGGGATTATCATCCCCCCAAGTATTCCAATGGTCATGTATGGGGTGACAGCAAGTGTTTCTGTTGGGGACATGTTCATCTCGGGAATTCTTCCGGGCGTTTTAATTGGACTGGCGATGATTATTTGGACTTGGTATTATTCGAAGAAAATGGGCTTTAAAGGTTTGGACGAAAAGACGTCGCTTAAGAAAATCGTAAAAGCGATTTGGGATGCTAAATGGGCATTATTGATTCCTTTAATTATTTTGGGTGGAATTTATGGCGGATTTTTCACGCCTACAGAAGCGGCTGTCGTGGCCGTTGTCTATGGTCTGTTTGCCGCAATGGTTTTATACCGTGAGCTTTCATGGAAAGAACTGCCGAAAGTGATCTATGATTCCGCATTAACAACGGCTACCGTTTTAATTATTGTCGGTGCTGCCAATGCATTTGGACGTTTATTAACGATTGAACAAATTCCGAGTAAAATTGCCGAGTGGTTAATCGGGGTATCTAGCAATCCAACGGTCATTATTTTGCTGATTCTCGTTTTGCTCTTATTTGTCGGAATGTTTATGGATCCTCTTGCTGCAATTATTATTTTAACGCCAATTCTGTTACCGATTGTAACGCAAATTGGTTACGATCCGATTCATTTTGGTGTATTGATGATTATTAATTTAGCGATTGGCTATTTCACGCCGCCAGTCGGTGTCAACTTGTTTGTTGGCTCCAGCATTTCCGGTGTACCAATGGGGGCACTATCAAGAGCCGTTCTGCCGTTCGTCGTTTCGATGATTTTCATTCTTTTATTAGTCACGTTCCTGCCGGAGATTGTGTTGTTATTTTTGTAATGGCTGTTACCCACTTCAGATATTCTAGAGTTAGATTTCCGAGGAGGAAAAAAGGAACTAGCTCCGACATAACTGACGGGTTTCTTTTGAGGTGTGAAAAAGCAGGGCAACCATTTTGGAATTTGCCCTGCTCTTATTGTTAATCCTACTTTGTTCTTTGACACTTAATAATAATAGACGGAGAAATTCCGCTTAATTAGTAAATAGCATTAAAAATAGCCAAAATAAACGGAGAAATTCCCCCTAACTCGATAAACGTGAAAATGGGGGATTTTTATTTGCATAAGCGGAAAATCTCCCCTTATATCCCCCTGAAACAAGCTCCATTCTGCATTTAACCGGAAAATCTCCGCTTATTGTAGTTTCGCTAGTCCCTCAATTAAATACAAGCCTTCTATTTAAGAGGGGGGAAGAACCAGCTCCGACAAAACAGCTGGTTCCTCTCTTTTATTACAATTTAACATCGGAAAAATAGTAGATTTCAATCTAAATAGTTTTTAAGTTACTTCGCCGTATAGCCTCCATCAACATGAATAGTTGTGCCAGTGACAAAGTCATTTTCAGCTAAGAAAACAACAGCATGGGCAATTTCTTCTGGATTTCCTAATCGCCCAATGGGATGCTTAGCAACTAAGCCATCATAAAAATCTCCTAAAGCTTGTTTATTCACAAGACCAGATTCAATGAATCCAGGTGCTACTGCATTGACGCGAATGTTGCGATCCGCATATTCTAAAGCTATTGATTTTGTCAGGAGGTTAACAGCCCCTTTACTTGCAGCATATGGAGCTGAAGTTGGTTCACCAACTGTTCCTAAAATGGAGGATGTGTTAATAATCGAACCTCCGCCAGTTTTTAACATTTCACGAATGGCGTATTTAGACCCGTAAAATACACCGTCTTGGTTAATCTCAATGACTCTTTTATATTCTTTTGCTGTCATTTCATGGGTTGGCTTTTGAATACCAATTCCAGCATTGTTATAGATGATATCCAAACGGCCGAAATGTTGAACCGTTTTAGCCACTAGATTTTCGACTTGTTGTTCATCTGCGACATTCACTTGAACAAATAAAACATCTTCATATGATTCTTTTAATTCTTTTTCTACTGCTAGCCCTGCTTCCTTGTTGTAATCAGCGATGACCGCTTTTAACCCTTTTTCTAAAAACGCTTTCACAGTTGCTAAGCCAATCCCAGAAGCACCACCAGTAACAATTGCGACTTTCCCTTTTAAATTTGCCATGTTCATTCCCCCATTGTTCTTTTTAATGTTATAAAATTTTTGTGACTATTTTGTGAACATTTTTATCTTAATCCTTTTTGATAATACTTTCAATTAAGAAGTCTCAAATTAGAGATAATAATTTATAACGAACCTTATAGACGTGTTACAGGGGACTATGTTCGCTCATTCAAATCATTTTTAAATGACAATATTAGTGAGAACAAAATAAGCAATTTAATAAAAGGAATCTGTCGACTTAACAAATGGGGAAGACTCCCGCCGATTTGTAGTGGCGGGAGTGTCAAAACCTCTTAAATTTAGGACAGTGTCAGGACTTCATATTTTGAAGCTAACTCAATAAATTGGGGCATTCCGCTTATTTTTCCGGTTACAAGCTGATCTTCAATTTCATAATAATCCACGCATGTTTTACATGCGAGAACATCCACTCCTTTTTCTTCTAATTCTTTTAATTGGAGGGAAACGAGCGAACGGTCCGTTAAAGTAAACACACCACTATTCATACAAAAAACAGCTACAGGTAGTTCTTCGCGTTCTTTTTGCTTAAGAATCGTAAAGAACGTCTCCAATACACCTTCGCCTAGCTCTTTTTCTCCTTTCCCAAACTGGTCCGAAGCAAGCAAAATCACTTTATTCTTCATCTTCTTCACCTCACAAAATAATTAATGCCATTTTAGCATAACCGAAAAGGCTTTTCCTGGTTTATTAGAGTGCTGTTTTACAGGTACATATATGATAAACTATGATTGTTAATATTTTCTAATTAGAACGGAAGATGGGGGAGACAAAATGGTGCATTTTCTTTTTCTAGTTATTGGGTTATTCAGTTTAGTATTTGTCGTCCGTAAAATTGCCTCGCTTGAAAAAATAGAGTGTAAGACGTTAGTAAAAGAAGTTAAACAAAATGTTCGCTCCCTCTTATGGGGAATCATCCTTGTCTTTTTAATCCTAGTTATTCCATATGAGGTTTGGAGTTTGACAGGAAGTTCTAACGATTGGGATGGGGTATATATAACAGGAGCAACTGCTATTGGAACGATAATCTTCTGTTTTAGCTATTATTATAGATTAAAGTCTAAGTACAATTAATTGATCCGAAAAACACGAAGCTGTCTGAAACCGGCCGTCATTCGGACAAGATCATTCTCGAAAAACAGGAAGCTGTCTGAAATCGCCCCTAATTCCGGACAGAGTCATCCTCAAAAATAAAGAACCGCGCATTCCATCGTGTTTGTTTAAAAGCAAGATTCCCACTTTAACGATAAGAAGCGTGACAATCACATAATGCATATAAAATATTTAGATAATTCAGAAAATAATTGCAATTAGGATTTTCCTATGCTATCTTCTTACTAGGGCTTTGCACCGACCTATTATTCTATTCCTCTCTTTCCAACCCTATAATAAATTTCCGCACGGTACATAGATAGAGAGAAGGAGAGAAAGATAATAGGTGAACTTAAAAGATAGGGGAGATTGCAAAATGAGGTTAAATGGGAAAGTCGCGATTATTACAGGGTCAGGTTCTGGCATTGGGAAGTCAATTGCACTAAGATTTGGTCAAGAAGGATGTGCCGTTGTTTGTGCGGATATTCAAGGCGAAGAGGAAACGGCAAGTGAAATCATTCAAGCTGGTGGGAAGGCACTTGCAGTTAAAACAGATGTGTCAAAATTAGATAACTGGCAAAGGTTACTAGAAAAGACGCGCCAAGAGTATAAAACGGTGAATATTTTATGTAATATCGCGGGAATTTCCGAAGCGGTCGATATCGTCGATTTAACAGAAGAAGATTTTGACAAGATGATCAATGTTAATCTTAAGGGCGTATTTTTCGGGATGAAAGTCGTGCTACCAGAGTTAGTGAAAAACGGCTATGGAAAAATCGTCAGCATTGCCTCATTGGCTGCCCATGTTGGATTAACTGGCCTTCCAAGCTATTCTGCTTCCAAAGGCGGTGTTATCGCAATGAGTCGTCAAGTTGCGATGGACTATGCGGATAAAAATATTCAAATTAACGTTGTTTCACCGGGAATTATTAATACGCCAATCTTGCAGAATAATCCTCCTGAAGTCACAAAAGCCTTTACTGATGCAACTCCAGCCGGCAGATTAGGAAATCCAGAGGAAATTGGCAATATGGTATTATTCCTATCCTCAGAGGAATCCGACTTTATCACAGGCCAAGCCATTAAAGTTGACGGAGGCTGGGGTTCGAAATAATGCTAGGGGTTTTATTGAAGTAATTAGACGGAGTAGTCTTTATACAGCTGGTAAAACTTCGGCTTTGCCGAACCAGATATAATAAATAGAATTGTTTCGCCCCATAAACTATCCACGGTCTTACAGAAAGGTACAATAAGCGAGAGGGGGACCTTATAATGGTTCTCCTCTCTTTTACCTGTGATTTTCACCCAACTATAATACCCTCCCAATATTTCAGCAAGCAATTAAATGATTAACGATTCGTTTGTTAACGTCACTAATTCAGTTTTAGCTTGTTCAAAATCCCCCGCTTGAATAGCTTTTACCATTCCTTCTATCCGGGAATGATAATAATCAATCTTATCTTTCTCCCATTTTATTTGACAGTAAACTTTAGTAATATAGGCGATTTCAGAGTAAAATCGTAGAAGTGCTTTATTGTTTGCGACGACAAAAATGTAATGGCTAATTTGATCACACTTTAGAACGTACTCGAGCACATCTTTTTCTACTAATTTCTCTGTAGCTTCTTTTAAGTAATCCTCAAGTTGACGAAGATTGTCTTCGTTCCATTTGTGTTGCGAATAATCGACTCCTAACTGATAAACTTCAATTAAGGCATCTTTGTAATCGTTAATTTCTTTTTTTGACATCGCTTTTACCCGTACGCCTTTTCGTGGGAGACGTTCAATAATTTCCGTGTTTTGCAGAATATAGAATGCCTCGCGCACAGGAATATTACTTACATTTAATTCTCTGGCAATCTCGCTTTCAATTAGGCGCTCTCCCTGGATGAATTCACCCATAAAGATCTTTTTCAATAGATGATTTGCAATCATATCCGGCAATGAGTTCCGTGACGCTTTTAATTTATTAGAAACAGGCAGATGATTCTCCATCATTTATTCCTTCCTTAATTAAATTCTCAAATTTTTGGAAAGTTTGAAATTTCGTAGGTGACAGATTATGTATTTACGGAAAATTCATTCTCAATTTTATGTGATAATGATCGTTCATCGATTTCGTCCTCGATTAGTTTAATGAATGCTAAGTTTAAATTTAGAGCCCTTGCTTTAAAATAAACTTCAATCAATGAGTCGTCTGACAATTTTTTCATGTCAGAATAAACCTCCCTTTCTAACTATTTTAAAAAGAAACTCCAACTTTGTCCAATTGTTGTTTTTAAACAAAGCCGGAGTTTGCAATCCGTAACTACGTATTTTTAGTCTTATTATTGACCAATCTTTTCTGTGCGTTTTGCGGCTTTATAATAAGGCAATACTTCATCTGCAAACCGTTTCATCGTTTTCATGACTTTGCGGTGCTCCATGTCTCCCATTCGGAACCAACAGGAAACACTGTTAACCCCAGCATCCTCGACCTTTTCAAGCCGATTAACAGCCTCTTGGCCACCGGATAAAAGGGCGACCCCTGACTGATTAAGCCCTCCGATATTAAGCGTTCCTTCAAATTCCTTTGCAACTTCGGCAAAACGTTCATAAGTTGCTGGAACCTGTGCCCCTTTCGCTCCAGGAATTAAATCAAGTACTTTGTTAAAATAAATCTTCATCTCTTTTTCCACATTTTTAATCGCTTGATCGGTGTCTTCAGCGATATGCATTTGTAAGTTTAAGTGGATCGATGGTGAAATTCCTTTTTGTAAAAGTTGTTCTCTCGCTCTTTTCGTATAGGCTAGGACATCATCCAATACCATTAAAGTTGGAGTGACCATAAATTCCTGTGCCCCTTTTTCGACAATCAGGTCAAATGATTCAGGACTGATCGCTGCATGGTAGAATGGAATTCGTTTTTGAATCGGCTTTGGTGTTAGTTTTAAATTTTCAAATTGATAAAATTCGCCGTTATAGCTAAAGGTATCATTGCCCCAAAGTCCTTGAATGATGTCGACATATTCCCAAAATCTTTCACGTGTTCTTTCTAAGCTGATTCCTAGCCCTTTCGCTTCTAAAGGTTGATAGCCGCGTCCGGCGCCAAATTTTAAACGACCATTACTTAAAATATCAACCATCGCATAATCCTCAGCAATTCGCACTGGATTGTCAAAATTCAGAATACTTACCCCGATGCCAATATCCATTTTCTTTGTGATTTGCGAAATGGCTGCCGCTGCCACTTGGGGGGAGGGCATGCTTCCATACGCACTAAAATGATGCTCCGCTAACCATACACTTTCAAAGCCAAGCTCTTCACCATATTGAATTTGTTCCAACATTTCACCATAGGCACGATCGTAATTTTCATCATGACACTCATTGACATAGAAAAGACCCATTTTCATCGTAGAAAAACTCCTTTTTAAAAAAATTTTAATGAACAACCGCAAACCACAAACCACAAACCACAAACCACAAACCACAAACCACAAACATGTAACCGTTGTCACGTTAGCAATCAACCGTTTGTTTGATTTAATCGTAACAGGAAATGTTATTTGAATCAATATGTATTTCTGAATTTTACAAATATTATAATATATAATATATAAAAAGAATAGGGTAGCGCCCAAAAAACTCATGTTTCACAGGAAGTTTTTATGTTTTTCCTAAAAAAGGTCATTTATGAACGTTTGGCCGAAGAGATTCGTAGGCTTTTTGAGAGATAATGCTGGTAACGCGTTTTTTAATCCAAGTACTCGTATTATAAACGCTAAATTTCGTTGATATATTGCTAGTACTCGTAATAAAACGCTATAAAATGAGGGGTTAATCCGAGTACTAGTAATAAAATGAAGTCAGAAGGCCGATATAATCCCTGTACTAGCAATAAAAAACGGCCAAAAATCGGTTTAATCCAAGTACTAGCAATAAACTAACCTCATAATCACTTTTAATCCAAGTACTAGCAAAAAAACCTTTGCCTATTTATAAACTATCTACGTTTTTATCCGAGTACTAGTAAAAAATCGGTTGTTTATGGGCCAGCCAGTTGTTAATCCAAGTACTAGCAATAAAGCTTAAACCCTATTTATGAACAATCCCTCTTTTTAATCCATCTATTAGTAAAAAATTGGTCGTTTATGTTTTTAACTAACGTTCATTTCACAGCATTTGACAAAAAAACCGGGCAGTTCTATTTGCCCGGTTGTTCTTCACTAAACCAATCTATTCAACAGCCATCGCCGCATAGAAGCCGGTATGGATGGCCTTGCCTGCTTTTGACACTTGTTCCGCATCGCCGATGACTGTGGTTTTTATGTTGTATTTTGCTCGGACTGCATCAGGGAAGGCGCTGCTTGGCTTTTGGCCGAACGCGGTAATGACAGTATCCGATGGAACGAAATCGAGGGAACCATCAGGCTTTTCAACCGTAACGCCCATTGGATCGATGCGAACGACTTTACGGTCTGTCAGCAAGTTCACATTGTTTTCTGCTAGTTGGCGCATGAGACTAATTTTGTTAATCTGCATGACATCGCGAGCAATTTCGTTTTCCATTTCAATGATTGTCACTTGCTTTCCTTCAAGTGCCAATTCCAACGCGGTGTCACAGCCGCTCATGCCTCCGCCGCAAACGATGATGTTATCTCCTTGTACACCGTTTTTGTGCGCATCGACAACGCCAATGACATTGCTGTTTTCAATCCCAGGGATGTTCGGTACGAATGGAACTGCGCCCGTTGCCACAAAGATTTTGTCGGCAGCCGCTAAAATAGGATCAGCTTCCTTAATCTCGGTGTTCAAATGAACTTGCACACCGAGTTTTTCAAGTTGTACGCCGTACCAAGTGATGAGGTCGCGAATTCGCTTCTTAAACGGACCGGTCGCAATGATGCCAAAGGTCCCGCCGAGCTCTTCGTTTTTATCATAAACGCTAACATCATGACCCTTTAACGCCGCAACACGAGCAGCTTCCAATCCGCCTGGTCCACCACCGATAATGACGATGTTTTGGGGTGTCGTCGTCTTTTCAATTTTAAAATAGCTCTCCATGCACACTTGGGCATTCACCGTACAGCTAATTTGTGTCGTCCGATTAAAGACACGCCCGATGCACTCCTCATTACAAAGTAGACATGGGCGAATGTCCTCACGGCGGTTTTCCATCAGCTTTTTCGGGAATTCAGGGTCGGCAATCATTTGACGGCCAAACATGACAAAATCGCAATTGCCGGAGTCGATGAGTGCTACAGCTGTTTCAGGTGTATGGCTGCCGGCATTCATAATCGGAATGCTGACATGCTTTCGCGCTTCCTCACACACATAATCCATACAAGCATCACCTAAATAGTTCGGTGGGAAAATATAATCCAACGTTTCATAGGCACCAGCATCGATGTCAATTGCATCCACGCCTGCCTTTTCCAGCAATTGAATGAGCGGCATGCTGTCCTCAATTGTGCGACCACCCTCGAAGCGATGGTCTAAAGCAATTCTAAATAAAATCGGCATATCTGGTCCAACGGCCTCGCGAATCGTTTGAACGGTTTCGACAGCAAAACGGGCCCGGTTTTCAAAGGAACCCCCATATTCATCTGTCCGATTGTTCCAGATTGGAGACATGAATTGGTCAATCAAATATCCAGCATGTCCATGAATTTCAATCGCGTCGAATCCGGCTTTTTTAGCAAATAGCGCGGCTTGAGCCCAATCCTTCATCATATCTTTGATTTCCGTGGTCGTAATCGCACGGCAAATCATGTCTGGGTTGTAAAAGGAAGGATTTTCAGAAGACGAAATCGGCACACGTTCCCCAATATCTGGCATCCCATTGCGGCCTGTTCCAGGACTAATTTGAGCGCAAATTTTCGCACCCCATCTGTGCACTCTTTCACATAAAACAGTAGCCTTAGGAATTGCGCGGTTATTATCAACAGCAATCGTTGGGCCACCTTGGGCTGTTTTTTCGTTTAAAAATTGTGCACCGATGATAATCATACCGATGCCGCCGCGGGCTCGTTCTTCATAATAAGCGATTCCCTCTTCGCTCTCTGTGCCATCTTGCATCGTAGTAAACGTGCCCATGGGCGCCATAATCAACCGGTTTTTCAACGTCAGCTTTCCAATCTTCATTGGTTCAAATAGTTTCTCATAATTAAGTTTCATCTTTACTGGTTCTAGAACGGTTGTTGCCATCTTTTTCATCAACTTCCTCTCTAAGAAGATTAAATGATATATTGTTCATAATTTCACAAATATGAGTGAAAATGCTTCTTTGTGAAAGCTTATAGGTAAATTGTATCTTTTCATCCTCGTTCATACATCGGATAGGGAAACCAAAACCGAGCGATTTTCTTGTATGGAACATCCAAAGAAATATTGGATTGTTCATTCATTTTTCATAAAAAAAACGTGATTTTGCCATAATCACGTTTGTTCACCCTTATCTTTATTCCCCTTTCCCCAAAAATCTTGGTGTTGTCGGGGGGAGGAGTGCATGGCCTGTTCCACATATCTCAATGTCATCGCAGCCATCAGTCTCCGAATCACTTCTTGCTGATTGATAACAACGCCGGTAATCTCTTCGATTTTGTCCAATCGATAGATGAGCGTGTTGCGGTGGATATGGAGTTTTGTTGCTGTCAGACTAATATTGTTTCCAAGAACTAAATAGGTTTTTAAAGTGTGATAGTAATCGGTGCCTTTTTTACGATCCATCTCAATCAGTCTTTCAAGCTCTGGAAGGGCATAGCCTATTTCACCGAGTTCTGCGACCGCATATGAAGAAATGATTTCTAAATAATAATCATCAAATGTGTACAGTTTTTTTTCAGGATGAATCTTTTGACCAATCTCTAGCGCCTTTTGCGCCCGTTTACGGAAATTCGACCGCACGCTCAAATCAGTAAACACTCCGCTCATCCCACAAAAACATTGATATTTCTCCATAAGCTGTCCAATGGTGTGGTTCATCTTTTGAGCACCATCAGTTGGAGCAAGATGGGCAATAAAAATATACAAATATTCGTCTGTATTTAAATAAAAGGCATCAGGAAATACATCCAATATCGCATTTCGTACATACTGAACCCAGGCATTGTTGCGGACGACCGAGGCAATCACAGCGATTTGGTAGCCTGGTCTTAGCAGGCTCATATCGGCAAAGGTTAGATTCCCTTTTTGTTCCTGGTCAGGCAGAAGGTCACGGAACAGTTCCCTCGCCAATACTTGATGAATCGGATCGGTGGTTCGTTGAACCGCACGTTGCTGCCGTTCCAATTCAATCGCCAGCGCTTTACAGAGAAGGTCATTGACTTCTAGGGCGATGAGCGCCTGTTCATGGTTGAAATAAGTGGTGGCACATAATCCTGCGGTATGGCCATTCACCCTAATCGCGGCTGAAGCTTGAGGAACTTCAATTAACCCCCAATCGACGATGATGGAATTTTCTTGTTTCTCAACGAAATCGATATATCCTAGCCGGTAATAGTCTCCTATAACGACTTCGGGTGGGACTACTTTTTTATTAATCATTTCGTCAAGGTGACGGCTGCCGGTCGTCTTATCATAGGAAGCGGCAATCACCTGAAATGAGAAATCGACGACATGAATTGGCATTTTCGTATAGGCAAACAAAGCATCGGTAATTGATTGTACCCCGTCGCCCTGTGCGAGCGCTTCAAATACAATTCGATAACAAGTGTCCAAGTCAATCTTTTTAGCCATACAGACTCACCTCATTATTGTATTATACCATTATGGAAAACCCACTAGACAGTGGTTCGTTAGTTTCAAGACCACATTTACATCTGTATAGCGAAAGGTTTGCCTTTATGTTTTCAGCGAAAAATAGATAGGCTCATCCACTCCGCTTATAATTGTGAACACTTTGTTAATTGATAACGTTCTCAATTATAAAAATCCCTCGTTACGACGCTAAATAGGAGGTAATTCATTTTTTGTTCACAATACTTGTGAAGTGTTTCACAAACTTATGGTATGATTTGAGTATACAAAACGACTAGTCGAATATAATTAAAAAATTATTTCATGAGTAAAGGAGAATTCATATGATGAATGCTGCAAAAGTGAATCGGGTTGTGTTAATTGGAACAGGTGCTGTAGGCTGCAGTTATGCCTATTCAATGATCAATCAAGGTGTTGCTGAAGAATTGGTTCTCATCGATGTTAATGAAGCGAAAGCTGAAGGAGAGACGATGGACTTAACTCATGGGATTCCATTTGCTCCTTCGCCAGTCAACGTTTGGAACGGCACTTATCAAGATTGTGGAAGTGCAGATTTAATCGTGATAGCGGCCGGCCTAGCGCAAAAACCAGGGGAAACTCGCCTCGACTTAGTTGAAAAAAATACTTTAATTTTTAAACAAATTATTAGAGAGGTGATGGACAGCGGGTTTGACGGCATCTTTTTAGTAGCAACCAATCCGGTCGATATTTTAACTCATGTAACTATGATTGAATCAGGGTTGCCAAAAGAGCGGGTGATCGGTTCAGGAACGGTGCTTGATACTGCGCGTCTTCGTATCGCTTTAGGAAAGCACTTTAATATTGATACAAGAAATGTCCATGCCTATATTATCGGTGAACATGGAGACACAGAGCTGCCGGTTTGGAGCCAAACTTCCATTGGTGTTGAAGCAATTGACACGATTTTAACGCGCAAAGGCGATGAAAACAGAAAATGTTTAGAAAAAATCTTCGTCGATGTCCGAGATGCAGCTTATGACATCATTGAACGAAAAGGAGCCACATACTACGGAATCGGAATGTCCCTTGTGCGGATTACTAAGGCGATATTAAATAATGAAAATAGCATTCTCACAGTATCTGCCTACTTGGATGGAGAATACGGACATCATGACGTATACATCGGAGTTCCCGCGATTATTAATCGCTCCGGGATTCGCGAAGTGATTGAAATGAAGCTGAATGAAAAGGAAAAAGAACAATTTAGTCATTCGGTGTCCGTTTTAAAAGCATTAAAAGTGTAGCGCCCCATGCCCTGAATTTCAGAGTGAAAAATACCACAGTCTTTCAGTGCTGTGGTGTTTTTTTGTACCCGCTGGACGAGGAGAGAGGTAAGAATATGGTTACGTAGTACAGTTTTAAGTGCCCGTTGTGCGCGGGAAGAGGCGGAATCAATCACATTAGCAAACCTCTACGCATCAAGCAAACTAGAAAAATTTCATAAAACCAAATATACAAAATGGTCCGCAAATCCCACAAATAAAACATCCCCAAATTTAAACAAGATTATTTTTCGCATCTATTACAGGATATGTAATGATAAAAGTCCAAAAAGAACCATATAGATGAACAAATAGTATTGGAAAACCGACGCATGAAGATATTTTCCTATTTTAAAATAATTCACCAAGGGGGAAAAATCGAATGAAACCAAAGATTAAAGCACCAACTGGTAACCAATTAACTTGTAAAGGCTGGACCCAGGAAGCGGCCATGCGAATGTTAATGAATAATTTAGATCCAGAAGTCGCTGAAAACCCAGACGAATTAGTCGTTTACGGCGGAATAGGCAAGGCTGCCCGTAATTGGGAGTCTTATCATAAAATAATCGATGTTTTAAAAGAATTGGAGGATGACGAAACATTATTAGTTCAATCTGGGAAACCAGTTGCGGTCTTTAAAACGCATGAACATAGCCCGCGTATATTGATTGCCAACTCAAATTTAGTGCCAGCATGGGCGAATTGGGATCATTTTTATGAACTCGAACAGAAAGACTTAATGATGTTCGGGCAAATGACGGCAGGAAGCTGGATTTACATCGGTGCTCAAGGAATTTTGCAAGGGACGTATTTAAGCTTTGTTGAGGCTGGAAAAAAAGTGTTTGGAACCGCAGATTTAACGGGGAAATTTATTTTAACTGGCGGAATGGGCGGCATGAGTGGTGCTCAGCCTTTGGCAGGGAAAATGGCCGGCGCCGTTATCTTGGTCGTCGAAGTCGATAAACGAAAAATCGAACGGAAAATGAAAGAGGGGTATTGTGATTACTTAGTAGAGGATTTAGATGAAGCGTTGAACTTAGTGAAAGATTTGCAAACTAAGGGAGAAGCCGCATCAATCGGTTTAGTCGGGAACTGTGCAGATGTTTATCGGGCGACTTATCAAAAAGGCATCATCCCAGATTTGGTAACGGATCAAACAAGTGCCCATGACCCGATAAATGGCTACGTTCCAAATGGCATGAGCTTAGGTGAGGCGTTTGAATTACGAGAAAAAGATCCGAAAAGCTATGAAAACAAAGCAAAAAAAGCAATGGCTGACCATGTAAAAGCAATGTTGGATTTCCAAGCTGCCGGTTCAGAAGTATTTGATTATGGAAACAATATTCGCGCCTATGCGAAAGAAATGGGCGTCGAAAATGCCTTTGATTTCCCAGGGTTTGTACCTGCCTATATCCGACCATTGTTTTGCGAGGGCAAAGGTCCATTCCGCTGGGTAGCATTATCAGGTGATCCTGAAGATATCTATAAAACAGATGAATTGGCGAAAGAAATGTTTAAAGAAGATCAAGGACTAGTCAATTGGTTGAACATGGCCCAAAAAATGGTGAAATGGCAAGGACTACCTGCGCGAATTTGTTGGTTAGGTTATGGAGACCGCCACCGCTTTGCGTTAAAAGTAAATGAAATGGTCGCTTCGGGTGAATTAAAGGCGCCGATTGTTTTTGGACGTGACCATCTTGATTCGGGATCAGTTGCTTCACCTAATCGCGAAACAGAGGGCATGAAAGATGGATCGGATGCCGTTTCCGATTGGCCAATTTTAAATGCGCTCGTCAATACTGCAGGTGGCGCAAGCTGGGTAAGTGTTCATCATGGCGGCGGTGTCGGAATCGGTTACTCACAGCACGCGGGCCAAGTGTTAGTAGCGGACGGAACGAAACTCGCAGAAGAAAAGATGAAACGAGTGCTTATTTCAGATCCAGGCATGGGTGTGGTCCGTCATGTTGATGCAGGCTACGACATCGCGATTAAAACGGCGAAAGAAAAAGGTATACAAATACCAATGCTCGGGGGGGAGGAAACTTGAGATTATTTATTCGCAACGCAAATGAACTGATTACCTTAAAAGGAAGTTCAAAAGCACCGTTAACAAAGATGGAAATGGGAAAACTTGAGATCATAAAAAATGGCAGTGTTTGGATTGAAAACGACCGGATTGTAAAAGTCGGGACCGATGAAGAACTAGCCGATATTTACCAGAACGAGCTTCCTGAAGCAAAAATCGTTGATGCTTCAGGAAAAGTTGTCATCCCTGGTCTTGTCGATTGCCACACCCATTTAGTTTTCGGAGGCAGCCGGGAAAATGAGTTTAATATGCGCTTAAATGGAGCCACTTATATGGAAATTATGGAGAGCGGCGGCGGAATCCACTCGACAACTAGAAGCACAAGGGAAGCAAGCTTTGAAGAGCTAGTTGATAAAAGTATGAAGCATTTAGATTCGTTTCTAAAACATGGGGTAACGACCGTTGAAGCGAAAAGTGGCTACGGGCTCGATTGGAAAACGGAAGAAAAGCAACTCTTGGTGGCAAAAGCTATAAATGAAAATCATAAAGTCGATGTTGTCAGCACCTTTATGGGCGCCCATGCAATTCCCGGTGAATATAAACGAGATTCAGAAAAGTACGTTGACTTAGTGATCAACGAAATGCTCCCGAAAGTAGTAGAAAAGAACTTAGCTGAATTTAATGATGTTTTTTGTGAAAAAGGAGTCTTTACCCCAGAGCAGTCAAAACGAATTTTACAAGCTGGAAAGGAGCTTGGGCTGCTTCCAAAAATTCACGCCGATGAAATTGAACCGTATGAAGGAGCGGAATTAGCAGCAGAACTTGGCGCAATTTCCGCCGAACATTTATTGGTTGCTTCAGATAAAGGAATTCAGCGGATGGCGGAACAAGGTGTGATTGCGGTGTTGCTTCCAGGGACGGCCTTTTTCCTTATGGCTGAGTCGGCAAGAGCGAGAAGGATGATTGATTCTGGCGTGCCAGTGGCGATTTCAACTGATTTTAATCCAGGGTCATCACCAACCATTTCATTACCGTTTATCATGAATTTAGCTTGTATGAAAATGGGTATGACCCCAGCAGAAGTAATTACGGCTGTGACGATTAATGCGGCCCATGCTTTGAATCGCGGCAACGAAATTGGCAGCATTGAAGAGAAGAAGCGAGCGGATCTTGTCGTATTGGATGTGCCAAATTATTTGCAGTTACAATATTTTTACGGCATGAATCATACACATACGGTGATAAAAAATGGCGAAGTAGTCTTAGAAAATGGGGTTTTGCTATGAGTATTTATAATAATGCTCCGATTAAGCCAGCTAAATTTTCATGGAGTCGCAACCAGAATATAGAGGATTTAAAAGTGAGTGACTGGGTACAGCCTGTCTGGGAAACGGAAGCGAACAAAAACACCGATTGGGACGTTGTCCTCATCGGAGCCCCTTTATCGCGTTCTTCGATTAGTGTCTCAGGTGCATCAGAGTTTCCAGATTATTTTCGCCGCTCCTGGGATAAATTTAGTACGTATAATATCGACGAGGATTTGGATTTGCGGGCTTTATCAATTGCTGATCTAGGCGATGTGATGATGCATTATACGGAAATTTTGCAATCTCATCGGAATATCCATGATGTCATGACGGAAGTATGTCGGCGCTTTCCAACCTCATTTCCGATTACAATCGGTGGCGATCATTCGATTACTGCGCAAACAGTGAAAGGCATGAAAGCTGCTTTTCCAGACAAAACAATCGGGATTTTGCAATTTGACACCCATCTTGATTTAAGGAGTACTGAGGAGCATGGTCCAACGAACGGCACCCCGATTCGGCAATTGTTAGAGGTTGGGGTGGTTAAAGGGCGGCATGTTCATAATCTTGGTTTACATGGATTTTTTAACGCCCCATCTTTAATAAAAGCGGCCAAGATATATGAGGTGCAATACATTCCATTAGGACATATTCGAAAACAAGGAATTAGAGAAACGGTCACCGCTTCACTTGAGAAGTTGCAGAAAGAAGTGGACTTGATTTACGTGACGGTTGATATCGATGTTTTAGATATTGCTTATGCACAAGGTGTTCCAGCATCAACACCTGGGGGAATGAGAACAGATGAGTTATTTGCTGCTCTATCTGAAGTGGGAAAATGTTCAGCAGTAAAGGCGATTGATTTCGTCTGCATTGACCCAACAAAAGATACACCAGCAATGGCAACCGTAAAAACGACAACCTATGCTGTTCTCACTTTCTTAACTTCCTATCTTCGTAGCAGAAAATTTAGTAGTTGATGATTAAATGAATATAAAATACACGATTTGTCGTGGTGTAATTTCATGAAAATGAGTTCAGTTTAATAGAGGAGGGCCGTAGCGGTTACTCCTCTTTGTTTAAGATCACTTTTTCATCAGTATAGCGAAAGGTTTGCCTTTATGTTTTCAGCGATAATAAAATAAGCTCATCGACTCCGCTTATAATTGTAAATGCATCGAAAGCGTTTGTAATATATGTGAAATGATTCACAAATTTATAGTGTGATTTGAATATACAAAACGACTAGTCGAATTTAATTGAAAAATTTACTTCATGAATAAAAGGATATTTCATATGATGAATGCTGCAACAGTAAATCGGGTTGTGTTAATTGGTACAGGTGCTGAAGGCTGCAGTTGTGCATATTCAGTACTAAGGCCAAGTCGCTTAGTGCTCTTTTTACTATTTTGTGTAGGGATTATTTCATTCAAAATTACGTTAAATCCCTACACGGATTACCTTTTTTTCTGATAGTTGATTTTAGCGTGAATATAAGAAAATGAAGTTGTGATAAAAATAAACATCTAATCCATCATTATTATGGAGTAATAAAATTTAAGGTATTAATAAGGAGGGGGAGTATGTTTTCAAATATTGGAATACCCGGCTTAATTCTCATTTTAGTCATCGCTTTAGTTATTTTTGGGCCAAAAAAATTACCAGAAATGGGGAAGGCAATTGGTGATACATTGAAGGAGTTTAAGAAATCTACTAGAGAGCTTACTCAAGAAGAGAATATAACCGAGCAAGAGAAAATTGATGAAAATTATAAGAAACATGAATTGTGATTAAGGCGCTTGAATTTTTTATCTATTATGTGAAAAAGTCCACTAACTACCGGAAAAAGAAACTAAAAGGAAATACAAAATATTCAAATTTTGGTAAGTTTCCTAGGCGTTTAGCTATGAATATCAACCATTAAGTTTTTAGTTTATAAAATAGGAAAGGCATGGGTTACTCATTTAAGAAGTTTAGAGAATCTACTAATGAAATACATTATAAATGAAGAAGGTACTCAAAAAGATTAAAAATAAAAGTCAAGTAAGAAGAGAAGAGATTAATATGGAGGTGTATCTTGTGAAGGTAAATCGTAGACATTTCTTAAAATTATCAGCAGCAAGTGGTCTTTTTGCAGTAGGTGCCAGTCAAACGAAGCCTGCTTTAAACGCTTTCACGAAAAAAACAGAGGCTTCTGCAACCAATGAACCTCAAGGTGAATGGATTGCAAGTACCTGTCAAGGGTGTACAGCATGGTGTGCCGTTCAAATTTATCGCGTTGACGGTCGAGCAACGAAAGTTAGGGGGAATCCTAATGCGAAAGCAAACCATGGTCACGCTTGTGTACGTTCTCACATAGCATTACAACAAGTATATGACCCGGATCGTGTTAAACAGCCAATGAAAAGAACCAACCCGAAAAAAGGAAGAGATGAAGATCCAGGATTTGTACCAATAAGTTGGGAAGAAGCAATGGATATCATTGCTGAAAAAATTATGGAACTTCGAGAAAATAATGAGACACATAAATTTTCTGTGTGGCGTGGTCGTTATACAGCAGTAAACTCAATTCTATACGATAGTTTACCAAAGATTATTGGAAGCCCTAACAATGTCTCTCACTCATCCATATGTGCAGAATCGGAGAAATTTGGAAGATATTACACCGAAAGATATTGGGGTTACGCAGATTATGATCATGAAAATGCATTTTATGAAATTTTATGGGGAGCAGATCCAATTGCTTCTAATCGCCAAGTACCACATACTGCAAGTATTTTTGGTAGATTTAAAGATCAAACAAGGATTGCTTGTATAGATCCGAGATTATCGACCACTGCTGCAAAAGCAGATGAATGGCTCCCTGTTATACCAGGAGAGGATGGAGCACTAGCAGTAGCTTTTGCTCACGTACTTTTGACTGAGGAGTTATGGTATAAACCGTTTGTAGGAGATTTCAAAGATGGGGTAAACCGTTTTAAGACTGGAAAGACAGTAAGTGAACAAGACTTTGAAGAAATACAAACATACGGGCTTGTAAAATGGTGGAACATTGCTCTTAAAGATGCTACACCTGAGTGGGCTGCGGAACGCACAGGCATTCCGGTAGAACAGATTTATCGCGTTGCAAGAGACTTTGGAAGAGCAGCTCCAAAAGCCATTTCTTTCTCTTCGCCAGGATCAAGTATGGTAGTGCGTGGTGGATATACGGCGATGGCCCAGGCAGCCTTAAATGCTTTAGTAGGGTCTGCGGACAATGAAGGAGGAGTTATTTGCGGTGGAGAAAGTGTTCCAGTTAACAGTTTCCCTAGTATCGATAATTACATTGACTCTATCGCTGAAAAAGGGAAAAGTATGCCGAGGGTAGACTACGGTGGTAGACTAGCGTATCCAGCCTTAAAAGACAGTAAATCTGGTGGAGTAAAGCTTACCAACACAATAGCCGATTCGATTTTATCCGAAGATCCTTACCAATTAAAAGTAGTTTTAAGCTATTGGACCAATTTTAACTTTAGTAATCAAGGGACAGACCGTTGGGATGAAGCTCTTGCGAAATTACCATTTATGGTTCACATGACAGTTAACCCGGCGGAACAAACACATTTTGCAGATATTGTATTGCCATGTGCACATCATATGTTTGAAGCATTAGGAGCTGTAAGGGGAAGTAACGGTAATTTGTACCGTCACCTTCATATGCAAAATGAAATCATTAAATCTCCTTTTGATGTGAAAATTGATGAGACAGAAATCTCATGGATGCTTGCAGAAGCATTAGAAAGAAAAGGATTCTCTAATTTAATCGACTATTATAGAACTGAATTTACCGACCCGGAAACTGGTAAGAAACCTGAAAACGGCTTGGAGTTTAATGAAATAGCTGTGAAAATGTATACTCAACCACTTTGGGATCCTTCTGTTGAAAAAGAAGGTGACAGAATAAACGGCTGGGAAGAGCTGAAGCAAATTGGTACTTGGAACTCTATTCCATATCGTTTCCGCCAAAAATGGGATGGAAACTGGGGAACCGTAACAGGGAATTTCGAGTTTTATAGTGAAACCCTGAAAGACGCATTACAGCAGCACGCCGATAAACATAATGCCACTATCGATGATGTGATGGAAGCGGCTCTGCAGACAGAACGGGGCGAGTTTGCTTTTGTTCCTCACTACGAACCAGCTTACCGTGTTGGAGATGAATCTGAATATCCATTTATTTTCACAGAGCATCGTTCTAAATTAAATCGAGAAGCAAGATCTGCAAACTGTTCTTGGTATCAAGAATTTAAAGATGTCGACCCGGGTGACGAAGCGTGGGATGATGTGGTGAAAATAAATCCAATTGATGCGAAGAAGCTTGGAGTTGTCAATGGAGATATGGTTAAGTTAACAACCTTAACAGGAACAATTACGGTTAAAGTAAAACTTTGGGAAGGTACTCGTCCTGGAATTGTATCTAAGTGTTATGGTCAAGGGCACTGGGCCTACGGACATATCGCATCTTTAGATAGGAAAAAGCAAATAGCCCGCGGAGGCAACAATAATACAATTTTAGCACCAGTTCATGAAGCGATGAGCGGAAGCGGTGCAAGACATGGTGGACAATCTCGAGTAAAAATAGAAAAAGTATAAAATTACGGAGGTGACAATAATGGCTAAAAATTATGCAATGACGATTGATTTGCAGGCTTGTATTGGTTGTGCAGCCTGTTCCATCTCATGTAAAAGTGAAAATAATACAGATACAGGAATGAACTGGTCTCACCATATTATCAATGAATCGGGGACTTTCCCTAATACAAAATATGAGTATATTCCAACGTTATGTAATCACTGTGATAATGCACCATGTGTAAAAGCATGTCCAGTAAAGGCAATGTATAAAGATGAAAACGGGTTAACTTTACATGATGCAGATAAGTGTATTGGATGTAAAAGTTGTATGGCCTCTTGTCCTTACGGTGTTATTTGTTTCAATAAAAAAGACCCTCACCAATATTGGAACGAGGAAGAAGCCTGGAGTGAGATGTCTGCAACGCCTGCTGAGATTAAGAAAGCAACAGGTGCTCCAGTGCCTTATTATAACCCTGAAAGAGCGTATAACTATGAAGCAGTTCGCTACCGGGGAATTGTAGAAAAATGTCAGATGTGTGATCATCGTTTAGCACGTGGTGAGCAACCATACTGTGTAAGTCGTTGTCCAGCGGAAGCAAGATATGTAGGGGATTTAAATGATCCTAATGACCGCATTCATGAGTTACTAAGACATGACCATAAAGCCTTGCGAGAAGACCTTGGGACAAAACCAAAAGTATTCTATTTACGAAGTTTCTAATCGTAATTTTTAAGCTAACTAAAGAGGAGTGGCAACGGTATGGGAGAAAATTTAGGAGTATTTCAGCATAAAGCAAACCTATACAAATGTTTATCAGAACTATATAACAAACCAAGTGATCGTTTGCTATCTTTTTTTGAACCATTAAAAAGTAGTTTAGTAGCTCTTTATCCTGACCTTGTCACATTATCGGAAAAGTTAGAGGAAGAGTTTAATAACTTGTACACCTTAGACAAGGAATTAACTAATTTAACAGTGGAACACGCTAAATTGTTTATAGGGCCTTTCGATGTATTGGCTCCACCTTATAGTTCTATTTATTTAGAAAGTGGTCGACAGCTGCAAGGTGAGTCCACCACATATGCGGAAAAAATCTATCACGAAGCAGGCATTGCCATCTCGGAAGGTTTTAAGGATGTTCCTGATCATATTAAAGTAGAATTGGAATTTGTATATTATCTCTACTATCAATATGTGGAGACAAATGAGGTATCACATCTTCATATTTTGACTAAGTTCATTCACACACATTTAAGTAAGTGGGTTATGCCTTTTAAAGAACAATTATTAGGAAGAGCAAATCTCGACTTTTATCGTACTCTTGGTGAGTTAACCGCAAATGTTGTTATGGCAGAGAGAGAAGAATTAAAAGCTAAGCCAACAATTAATTAAAGAAGGAGGGGGTAGGGACATGTGGCAAAATTTTTTAATGAAAAGAATTATAGATAAAAGTTTTGTTCGCTTAGATGAGTCCCGCTGTTTGAAAAATCGCAGTAAATATTCTCACTGCTCAAATTGTGTTGATATTTGCCCCCAACATGCTTTAAAGGTTTCTGATGAAAAATTGATATTTGAGAGTGATAAGTGTTCCGATTGTAAACTTTGTATTCATCAGTGTCCGACAGAAGCTTTAAACTATGAGTTCGAACAACTTCATAAATACGAAAAGCAAATTAAGAGCTGTGAAGCAGTTTGTTTTACTTGTGAGGAACAAAAGGAGAGCAATAATGTATCAGAAGTAATCCTACCTTGTATGTCATCTCTCCTGCCTGAGATGTTAATGATTGCAGACCTTTATGAAAAGAACACTCAAATATTTTATGATGAACATAAATGTCAATCTTGTAAGCAAAATAAAAATTTTGATGGCAACTTAGAGTGGGTGAATGACTGGAATAACCTCAGTTGTTTAAAGACGAAGGTTGAAATGATTAGTAAAAAGGAACAAAAGGTATCTGCAAAAAGGAAATTATCGAGAAGAGAACTGTTTTCTTACACAAATGAAAAGAAAAATCAAATAGCTCTGTTCCTTTTTGATTCTTTTAATCCTTCAATTACCTTGAAAAACAAACTGCAACTCCCAGAAAGGCGAGAATATTTTTCCGCTTTTTTAAAGAAAAGAAAGTTACAAGGTGCCGTTCCGTGCAATTTAAGAGAAAAGCTTAGTGTAGCGAATGTTAAAGTAGAAAGTGATTGTCATTTATGTCAGAAATGTTCTACCATATGCCCGACTGGCGCTCTGAAATTAGCAGAAACGAAAGAAAGTAAATCTTTAGTTTTTCAGACCGAACGGTGCATTGATTGTGATTTATGTACTAATTTCTGCTCTAAAATAACAAAAAAACAAATAAATTTTGAAGACCTTACAACGGAGATTATTCTTCAGGAACAAAGCTTGAATGAGTGTCCAAAGTGTGGAGAACAAAAGTTAGAAACGGAGCATTTTTGTGAAGAGTGCCAATTAAGGGAAATGAGAAAAAAATTGCTGCTCCATAATCTATGAAAACGATACATGTATCACATTTAAGGAGGGAATCACATGGTCGTCAATTTACCGAAAAAAATATTAGCCATTATTTTAGTGGCAGTTGCTACTATGGGCATTGGGATCTTCAGTATGGTAAATACGTTGGTTCAGGGTCAAGTCGTTTTTGGTTCAACAGATCAAGTGCCTTGGAATTTATTGATTGTCGCTTATGTCTTTTTAGCTTTAGCTGCCAGTGGGATGTGTTTAGTCTCAACATTTGGGCATGCATTAGGGTTCGAGAGGTTTGAAATAATCAGTAAACGCTCTCTATATTTAGCAATTTCAGTTATCATTCCAGCTTTATTAATATTGACCATGGATCTAGGCAGACTGGATCGAGTATTTTATTTTATTACTTCGCCAAATTTACAAGCTCCTATGTGGTGGATGGGAGCCACTTATGGAATTTATTTAGTTGTATTGTTGTTTGAGTTTTATTCCGTACAGACGGGAAATGAAAAAGCTGTAAAAATTTCTTCCTATGTTACTCTTTGTGGGGCAGTAGCAGCAACGAGTATATTAGGTGGGATCTTTGCCACGGTATTTACAAGACCACTTTGGTTTGGTGGTGCCTTACCATTATTCTTTGTCCTTTCTGCATTAATAACGGGGATGGCCACCATATTAATTGCTACTATATTAACCTATAAAATTACGAAAGAATCAATGAGTTACAGACTAAAAGAAATATTAAGCTATACTGGAAAGGCGATGGCCATTCTTTTAGCGGTTGCATTAGGGTTTCATTTATGGCGTTTGATCACATTATTTTACGTAGGGGCCGATAGTTTTGGCATTGTACTAAATGGTTTATATTCAACGGTATTCTGGGGTGTCGTTATTACCCTCGGGTTAATTATTCCCCTATTTATACTGATGAGAAATAGAACACCAATGAAACTTGTCATCGCAGCATCTCTAGTGCTCATTGGTATGTTCGTCGACAAGTATATTACAGTTATTGGTGGGCAACTCGTTCAACCATATGGAGAAGTGGCAACCTATACAGGTACTTTTGCTGAGTGGTCACTGATACTCGGTGGTATAGCTGGATCCATTCTAATTTATATGTTTGGTGTTAAGATGTTTAATCTTGATGCTCACACCCATGAAGACCCTAAAGTAATAGAAGCAAAGCCAGCAAAAATTAGCTAGAGATGAATTAAAATAAATTATAGAATTAATGAAGCTGTTAATCCACATTAACAGCTTTTTTGTATTTGAAAAAAGTTTTTTTGTAATTATTCAACACTTTGTTGACATTTTAATAGGTTTCCCTAAATATCCTCATACATTGTGTATAATTGAACATAGTACCTTAAGCTCTTTTAATATCAATCCAAGAGCTAAATGATATTTTTACTTTATATTCTGTGGTACGAGGAGTGATTATTATAAAAAAGTTTGTTTTTATATTGATATCAATCTTTTTATTAATAGCTTGTGATACAAAACCAGAACAACCGTATATCTCTTTACTTGAAACGATGGATAGTATGGATGTTGAAACGAAACAAACTACAGAATCAACAGATGTCATTGATTCCATCCGTGTAGCATTCGCTTCAGTGGTATCTCCAGAGGAAACTAAATATAAATATGACTTACTTCTAAATTATTTAGAAGATAATCTAGGTAAGCCAATCACAAGGATACAAAAACAAACTTATGAGGAAGTTAATGAACTTCTTAAAGATGGGAAAGTAGATTTAGCTTTTATTTGCTCCCTTTCTTATGTTATCGGTACAAGTGAAGGGTACATGGAGGATATTGCCACCACCATTATTGGTGGTAAAGATGTTTATCAATCGTATGTTATCACTCATAAAAACAGTGAATATGAAACATTAGAAGATTTAAAAGGAAAAACATTTGCATTTGTAGATTCATATTCTTATACAGGAAGATTAGCATTACTTGAAATGTTAGATAAACGAAATTACACTAAGGAAGGTTTTTTTGAAGAAACTTTTTACACATATAGTCACGATTACTCAGTAAAGGCTGTTGCTAGAGGTGCTGTTGATGCAGCAACTGTAGATGGTATAACTTTTGATATGCTTATAGAAATAGAAAATGAAGATGCAATGCAACTTAGAATTATAGAAAAGGGCCCTTGGGCAGGATCACCTCCAGTAGTTGTTTCCCATAAAATTGACCCCCATCTAAAAACAGAGATTCAAAAGATCTTTTTACAATTAAAGGACGATCCAGTTGGGCAGAATATTTTAAGGGAGTTATTAATTGAAGCATACGTACCTATTAATCGAGAAAACTATCAACCAATTAGAGACGCCTTACATTTAATGGAGGATTCGTCGTGAAAAAGAGAAGAAAACTACTAGATTTTTTTTCGAGCGTTTCCATACACAGCAAAATTTATGGCATGGTGTTCGCTGTCATCATTTTAGTAACGATAAATAGCCTATTCAGTATCCGTCATTCCATTACAGAAACCCTATCTAAACAGTTAGACGATCGGGTTAGTTCAATTGGAAGTGATGTGGCAGCTAAAAGCAGTGATCTATTGTTAACGAATAATATTTATGCGCTACAAAAGCTTGTGAACGATACAAAAAGTAATAATAATGACATTGAATATGTTTTTATTTTAAATGAGCGGGGTAGACCGATTGTTCATACGTATGGTCAAGAGAAAATTAGTAAAGAGTTAAAGGGAATTAACCAAGCAAAAGAAGAGGCTGTTAATTTAGTGATGTTTGATTCTGAAAAAGGAACGATTCGTGATGTTGCTGTACCAATTGGCAGGGAATTCTTTGGAACAGCACGTGTGGGACTTAGGGAGGATTCATTAAAACAGGCAATAAACGATGTGACCACACAAATGTTTAGTACCATGTTTATTGGACTGGTTTTGTCTTTTTTAATAGTCCATGGATTAACAAGTGTAATTACTTTACCTATTACGAAATTAGTAAATTCAACAAAGCGTGTATCAAAGGGTGACTTCACCTCACGAATTAATAATTTTCCAAATGATGAAATAGGGAAACTAACTCGTTCCTTTAATACGATGTTGGATGATTTAGAAAAAGAAAGAAATACAAAGGAAAAATATTTTAATGAAATTGTTACACAAAATCGTGAGTTAACTTTATTGAATAGTATTCCCGCAAATATTACTTCTATGGAAGAATTGAAAATAGAACTTCGGAAACTAATAAAACATATCGTTCAGGAACTTTCGTTAAATAGTGCTTTTATTCATATAAGATTGTCAAACAAAGTGGAAATCATTTCTGAGTTTAAAGAAAAATGTTTAATCGAAAGGAACTTTGATGGAGATGAGCAACGCTGTGTTTGTGAATCAAACGAAATGAAAATTAATAATAGTTTTCCCTTATTTATAAAGGAAGATTATTGCGGTAAAGTCCAAATTTGTAATTCGAAAACATTGGATCCATACACGGTAAAAATATTGAAATCCATTAGTAATCAACTTTCTGTAACTTTTGAAAATATTCAACTCTGGGAAGAAGTAAAAAATAAAGAAAAAATACGTCAGAAGTTATTAGAAAAGATTATGTCTGTTCAGGAGGAAGAAAGAAAGCGTATCGCTCGGGAGCTGCATGATGAAACAAGTCATTCCTTATCTTCTATGCTATTAGGTTTAAAGGTGTTGCAAGAAGCTTCCACAGATGAGGCAAGGGAGGAGCAAATTAGAAAGCTTAGGAAATTAACACAAGCTACGATAGAAGAAGTTCATGATTTAGCTTGGCAATTACGCCCAAGTATTCTAGATAAATTTGGTTTAAAAGTAGCTATTGAGCGGTACCTGGAAGAGTTTAGGAACAAATACCCTGTAGAACTTGATTTAATTATTAATGGCATTGATACGATCCGCCTACGCCCAGAAATTGAAACGGCTATTTTCCGGATAGTGCAAGAGTCTTTGACGAATATATTAAAGTACGCCAATGCTTCCTCCGTTAGCGTTATTATCGTAAAGAATCAACATTTGATATCTGTCATGGTGGAAGATGATGGTGTGGGATTTCTTGTAGACGAAGTGTTAAATAAAGAACCATCTAAATATAACTTAGGTTTAAGGGGAATGCAGGAGAGAATTAGCTTATTAGGGGGCACCTTTAATATAGAAGCTGCGCCCCATGAAGGTACATCTATTATGGTGAAAATACCATTAAATGAAGTGGGAGGGGAATTCCATGACCGTAAAAATCATGTTAGTTGATGATCATCCTGTTTTTCGCTCCGGCTTGAAATCGATTATTCTTGCAGAGGAAGGTTTTAAAGTAGTTGCAGAAGCAGATAACGGTGTGAGTGCCATTGAATTAGCCGTTGCTACAACGCCTGACATCATTATTATGGATATAAATATGCCCAGAAAAGACGGGATTGAAGCAACGAAAGAAATTAAAAAGGTGATACCGGATATTAAAATCTTAATTTTGACCATGTATTCGGATGAGGCTTATTTAAAAGAAGGATTACACGCAGGGGCATCTGGATACGTATTAAAACGGGCGGTGGATATGGAGCTTATTTTTGCGATTCAAATGGTAATAAAAGGGGAGCACTATATATACCCCACTTTAGTACCTCGATTGTACAAACAAAATACGCCGGAAGCTTCGATTGTAGTAAAGAGAGAAGAAATTTCTCTCAGTGAGAGGGAAAAGGAAGTGTTGAAATATATTGCTTTAGGTTATACACAAAAAGAGGTTTCTACGGAGCTTTATATAAGTATTAAAACAGTGGATACGTATAAAACAAGAGTTATGGATAAGCTCGGAACAAAAAAGAAGTCTGACCTTGTAAGATATGCATTAAAGCACGATATTATATCAAGCCATGGATAAGATAAAAAGGGAAAATGGTACCGGGTTTCCTTATTCCGAACCATTAAAGGTGAGTAAACATTTACGATTCTATAATGATAGAAATATATTTTTACGAATCAGCTTTTGCTAAGGTAAAAGTTGGCTTTGTGTAGCTAAACCCTAAATCAAGCTGGGAATTTCGTTGAATAGATTCAAAGAAGCAAGTTGGGTTTTTCAAGATATAGGTGGAATCAAGGGAAAAAAACTCTAAAAGGCATTAAAAATTGCCCAACCTCATTGCTTCATTCCACCCGTAGGTTTAGTTTTCACTATCACTAGGTTATAATCAAATCGATGCCTATCAATGTAAATCTTAAATGAGAAAGGATCGGTTTGATTGCGATTAAAAGGAAAAAGAATTATTAGTCTTGTTCATCATGATTTTGAAGACTTAGAGCTTTGGTATCCAATTTTACGGCTTCGTGAGGAAGGGGCGATTGTTGACCTTGCTGGTGAAGAAGCGAAGGAAAAGTATATTGGAAAATATGGCGTTCCAGCTGAATCTGACTTAGCATATCGAGAAGTGAAGGCAGAGGATTATGATGCTATCCTCGTCCCAGGTGGCTGGGCCCCGGATAAAATTCGCCGTTTCCCAGAAGTTCTATCTTTAGTACAAAAAATGGATGAGGATAAAAAGCCAATTGGGCAAATTTGTCATGCTGGCTGGGTGCTCATTTCCGCCAAAATCCTTGAGGGAAAAAAGGTGACAAGTACACCTGGCATTAAAGATGATATGGAGAATGCTGGCGCGATTTGGTTTGATGAGCCGGTTGTAACAGATGGACATTTAGTATCAAGTCGTCGCCCGCCAGATTTACCTGACTATTTACGCGAATTTATTCGAGTTTTGGAATCGTAAGTACTTCTTCGTCGATTTTGTAATCAAACGGGTTAGTGTAGTGCGACGCCCAAAAATCACCTTGCTTGACACGAAATAAAAGAAAAAAAGAAAAGGAGAGCTCCCGAGTTTTTCATTTGCTTCGGGTGACTCTCCGTTATTATTTTATATCTTTAGCTATCTTCTTTAAATAAGCAGGGATGTAATTTTTGCTTTGGCATTGTTGGCAATAGATTACCTCAACACCTTGTTTGGAGATATAATGCTGCAATATATAGGGTGTAATCTCCGTTGGACATCCACAACTTGTACAAAACAATAAATATTTGTATTTCATCTTCCTACCACCCCTTTTGAAGTGCTAGTGCATAAAACCCTTTTCTAATATAATTATACACGATAAACATGAAAAGTTGAATTAATTTACGGAATATTCCACAAAATAAAAATTGAAAGAGCTCCTATAAAAAGAAAAAATGACTTCCAAACGGAAACACAATGTTTCGTTTGGGGGTCATTTTTCACTTGAAAGTTCATTAATCTTCGATTGGGAACCATCCTGGCGTGTTGAGAATGATTTGCCATAAACGGTCAGGGATGACAAGTTGTGCTTGAGCGTCTTTTTTCAGCTTTGTAACAATTTCAAACTCTTTCCCTTGTCTTACTTTTTCCACCCAATCAGGGTCAATAATCAGCTCTCGTCCAATCGCAATCAGTTCTACTCCCGTTTGCATCGCATTTAGTGCATCATCTGGGGTGTAGATTGAGCCGACACCAATCACGGGAACACTTTCACCAACTCTCTCTTGAATGATTTCCATACGGGAACGAGAGTCTTCCATGCCGCGTCTCGGTTTGGACCAGTATTCACCTAAGGAAATATGGAGATAATCAAGCTGTTTCTTTGCTAAAGCATCAATTAAGACAAGGGTATCTGCCATCGTAATTCCTGGTGTATAAGCTTCCTCGGGTGAAAATCGATAGCCAATGAGGAAGGGTTCTTTCGCATGCTCAGCTACGACTTTTTTGACTTCATCAACAACCGCGAGTGGAAAAGCCAATCGTTTTTCTAAGCTGCCACCCCATTGGTCATCCCGTCGGTTGGAATGGGGTGAAAAGAACTGCTGAACTAAATACCCGTTCGCACCATGGATTTCGACTCCATCAAATCCAGCTTCAATCGCTCTCCGGACAGACTCGCCAAAATCGCGAATAAACGATTGAATTTCTGGTTCTGTCAACGGACGAGGAACTGGACCTTGTTCTGCAGGAACAGCGCTGGCGCTGACAATTTCTCCATTTGGCACTAACTCTGGAGGACACATTCTGCCGCCATGAAAAATTTGTAGGACTGCTTTTGCACCTTGTTCTTTTATAGTAGAGGCTAGTCGGCGCAAGCTTGGGATCAAGTCATCTCGGTCACTGCCAAATTCCCCATGAAACCCTTTCCCATTTGCTGTCACATACGCACAAGCTGTAATCACCATTCCAACTCCATTTGAGCGTCGGCGATAATAGGCAATTTCATCATCAGAAACAGTCCCATCCGCATTACCAGAAAAATTGGTCATCGGTGCCATCACAATCCGATTATCCAACTTAATTCCACTTCTGAACGTAATGGACTTAAAAAGTGGTTCATATTTTGTATTCATCTTTCTCACCTCGTAACAGCTACGCCCCAATCCCTGCTTCTTATTTTGTCCTTGTTTAAGGGGCATAGTGAATAATTGATTATTGCATGGAATCTACAACTCCATTCATGATAAACTTTTCCCTGAAAATTATCCAAAAAAATGATCGTACTGTACAAAAGGATCGTTTAATTTACAGTTTATCCACACATCGTTCATAAATAGCTAAAACAAATACAATATATGGCAAACTCATGAAAGATGAACGGCGGTGAGTTTTATCATATTATTTGACTTATTCATACTAGTAAAATAGTAATATAGGGATTTTTTTATTCTTATTTTATGAATAGGGTTAGTATTCTAGTAAAAAAACACCTTCCCATAGGCTAGAATGAGGTAAAAAGTAAATGCGTATACAGGAAAAAACATCTCTTCTAGGGGAAATGTGCCAAGGTCACATCACAACAGGAATAGATGTTTTTAAGCATCTCAAAAACAATCATTTCATTTCAATGAATAGCTTAGCGTGGTGGAAAAAGGATAGGTGGTGTCAAACAATGGCTGAAAAGAAGCAATATGGGATGGTTATTGATCGAACAAAATGCATTGGTTGTCAAACATGTATTGTTGCATGCAAACTATCAAATGGTACACCAAAAGGCGTATACTGGAGCAAGTTGAAAATCGTAGGCAGTGAAGTGTTTTATTATGGACCAGGTGAGTTTTCAAAGCCTCTTTTACAGTTTGAGCCTCAACAGTGTAATCACTGTGAAAATCCACCATGTGTGGAAAACTGTCCAACAAATGCGATGTACAAGAGAGAGGATGGGATTGTGCAGGTTAATGAGGCTAATTGTATTGGTTGTGAATATTGTACTTGGCATTGTCCATATAACGCTCCTGTTATAGATTCGGTTAAAGGGAAGATGAGTAAGTGCCATTTCTGTGTGGATCGGCTTGAGAGCGAAGAAGCCCCTTATTGTGTCGAGGCTTGCCCTACTGATGCACGTTTAGTCGGATTGATTAGTGATCCAACAAGTGACATATCGAAGGTAATTGCTGAGAAAAATGCAAAGCCATTAAAGCCTGAATATGGGACAAAACCATCTGTTTACTATATTTAATGAGCAGATGTAGGAAATGCATGGACGTCCTTTAGAATGGCGTTTTATCTCTGTACGATCTCGGAGGATGCCAAATCTAACTGACTAGACATTGTACTACGTTACGATAAGCCTTGTTTCACCAAGTAAAAATAACTAGAAGCCTTTGGAGGGAATTCCAAAGGCTTTTTAATGGGTAAACGCATCTAAAAAGCAAAAGCTTGTGTAAAGGCAATTATTTTTTATTATGGTAATAAAAAATAATTGCCTTTGTTCTTTTTGTTAAAATAACAAAAATCCTAATGAAATAATGGCTCCTGAGACGAAGAGGATAATTAAGCAATAGCCCATGATGTCTCTTGCTCCAAGCCCTGCGATTGCTAAGGCAGGCAAGGCCCAGAATGGTTGGATGAGATTCGTCCATGCATCCCCCCAAGCGATGGCGATGGCCGTTTTAGCTGCATCGACACCGAGTTCAGCTCCGGCTGGCAGCATGATTGGCGCCTGTACGGCCCATTGTCCGCCGCCTGATGGAACAAAGAAATTGACAATTCCAGCGCTCCAGAACGCAAAAAGTGGGAATGTTGTTTCATTAGAAACGCTGACGAACCATTCAGAAACGACTGCAGCAAGACCGGAAGCTACCATCATACCCATGATTCCTGCGTAAAACGGGAACTGTATGACGATTCCCGTTGTTCCTTTTACAGCATTAGCTGCTGCCTGAAGAAACCGACGAGGTGTACGATGCAGGAAAATCGCAAAAAATAGAAAGATAAAGTTAACGATATCCAAATTTAGACTAAATCCATTTCTACTAAAATATGCAATGATGAACCAGAATCCAATGAGTGAAATTACGAGTGAAATGAGCTTGCTGTTTTCTAGCTTATCAGCAGGTGTACTGTTTGCGGTCGCAACTGCGACTTCTTCCTTCGCATCATTGGCTGGACGATAAACAATTTCCCTTCCAGGTTCTGGGTGCATGAAGCGGTTTAAGATTGGAATGGCGATTACTAGTGAGATAACGATCGTTAAATTCATCGCTGAGAAAATGGTTTCACTTGTCGGAATAACCCCAATCATATCCATCGCAAAGTGATCATTTGTGGCAACCGTCAAAGACACTGAACTAGATAATCCGCCATGCCAGACGATAAAACCGGAATAGGCGCTCGCAATCAGCAGGCGATAATCAACCTTATCTACTTTTCTTGCAATTTCCTTCGCAAGCAAAGCCCCAATGACTAATCCAAATCCCCAGTTAATCCATGATGCCAAAGCGGAAACAAAGGTGGTGAGCATAATTGCTGTTCCTGGAGAATGAACAGTCGCTGCAACCGATGACAAAATTCGTTTGAAAAACTGCGTCTGCGCTAATGTATGACCAGTTACAAGGACTAATAGCATTTGCATTGAGAATGATAATAGATTCCAGAAGCCTTCTCCCCAAAATTGAACCATTTGCGAAGGCGTATTTCCTATGGTTAAACCGAAACCGAATACGACGAGCGTAAGAATGACACAAAATAGAAAAGGGTCAGGTAAGTATCGGCCAACGAGTTTCACGCTGCCTTCTGTCAATGCTTTAAACATATGTATTCCTCCTTATGTTCATTTTTGCAACAACGATGAGGTGAAAATTCTTCCTGCTAAAAAATGTGACCTCCTTTCCAATTTTGATAATTTCCAATTCTTTTACAATAATAATATAAAATTTAGGAGAATAATAAATAAATTATTCGACATATTCTGAAAAAACAAGCAACAACACCTCGAGTTGTGTCGAAAATAAACGGGAGGAGCAACGTCCATGCCATCTTAGTAGTTTATTAATGTTGCTGGTTAAAATAAATCAGAAGGCACTGGCCTGTGCCTTCTTGGTCAGTTGTATTATTCATTCAAAAAAATGCATTATCGACAGAACGAGTCAATTATAGTTCCATGCCCACTTCTGCAAAGGTCGCCATTTGTTTCATCATTTGACAGGCTGCATCAATAATTGGGAACGCTAAAGCAGCGCCGGAGCCTTCCCCTAAGCACATATCCATATGTAACATCGGTTCCACTCCTAATAATTCACTTGCTTTGCGTGCACCAGGTTCAGTTGAGAAATGGGAAGGGATGAGATATTCCCTCACTTTCGGTTCGATTGAAACCGCAATTAATGTAGCTACGGAAGAAATATAGCCATCAATGACGACAGGAATCCGATTTGCAGCTGCTCCAAGCATTACTCCCGCCATGCCGGCGATATCGAGCCCGCCAACTTTTGCAAGAACATCAATTCCATCAGCACGGTTTGGCTGATTTACTTCAATTGCCTTGCGGATCACTGCCGCTTTATGGACGATTCCACCTTCGCCAACGCCAGCGCCTATACCAGTGATTTCAAGCGGGTCGCACTCACCGAGGACGGCTAAAATCGCAGTGCTCGGTGTCGTGTTTCCGATGCCCATTTCGCCGGTTCCAAGGAGATTCGTTCCATTTTTGACCTCTTCATTGGCCATTTCAATGCCAACCTCGAGTGCTTTAATTGCCTCATCTCTTGTCATCGCCGGGCCAGTTGCAAGGTTATCTGTGCCATACTTTATTTTTTTTATCATCACTCCAGCATCACGGGGAATGTCTCCTTTAATCCCGATATCAACAGTGACTACTTTCGCTCCAGATACGTTTGCAATCGCACAAACTCCAGTTAACCCTTGTGGAAAAGCGAGGGTTTGATTAAGGGTTACCTCTTGAGGGTTGCTAGAAATTCCTTCTTCATACACCCCATGATCAGCAGCCATGACGATGACTGCTTTTTTATCGATAGGGGCGTAAAGCTGCCTCGTTATACCGGCTAAGCGTACGGCTAAATCCTCGAGCTTTCCTAAACTTTTCGCTGGTTTAATCAGATGATTGACTCGAAGCTGCGCATTTACCATCATTTCTGCATCCAAATCTTCAATTCGCTGAATCGTTTGTTCTAATAATTCCACTTTTCATCTTCTCCTTTATAAAAAATAAAAAAAGTCTGTAGTTTATTTCAATTACAAATAAACTACAGACTTTTCCATCATCTATATGATAACAAGCAAGTAGGCAGGTCTCCTGGCTCAGGGTCATCGTTTCATCGGCCTTCCCAGTTTAAACACCAGTGGCATTATCGATGTAACTCTCCTATACAGTGGCGGGACCGCTGAAGAATTCCACTTCATTCCCTATTCTCCCCGAACGGGGCACCTACTTGCTTTTATTCATTTTTTTCATTTTACCGCCTTTTGCACTTGCTGTCACGCCTCGCTCCAATTTTTTGTGTAATAAGATTTTTTAAGGTGTGAGTGAGCGATTGAATAAATGGTGGACAGGTTTCATAAGTATGAAAAGGGACTTTTGTTCGTAAAAAAATGAGGTGGTTAAAATTTTCGCTAGAGTTGCCGCATTGTTTACTGGAAGTATTCTGCTTGGAATTGGGATAAATGGATTTTTAGTTCCACATCATTTGCTTGATGGGGGCATTATTGGCATTGCGTTAATTCTCCATTATTATTTTGATTTTCAGACGGGCCTTTGGTCGGCATTATTAAGTGTTCCACTCATTATTTATGCATGGGTAGTGGATCGCCCCCAATTTCATGGCAGTTTCTATGGAATGATCGTCACTGCGATTTTTATTGATTTATTAGCCCCTTATCAATTTGTCCTTCCGATTTGGCTTAGTGCGATTTTAGGAGGAGCCATTTGTGGAATCGCTGTCGGTTTGATGCTTCGATATAAGACAAGTACCGGGGGCACCGATTTAATCGCCTATTTCATTTCGAAGGCAACTCCGCTGAATATCGGTCTGATTATTTTTATCATTGATGTGTTCATCGTCATCCTTGGCTACCAAACACTGGGCCTGAAAAGTGTCGTTTATTCATCGATTACGATTTTAATTGCCGGCACTCTCGCATCGATTTGTTATGAGAGGTTGTAGTTCGGATAATTTATTTTCAAAGTGCTTATGATAAAAAGCTAACGTACTACGTGTGCTAAGATAAAGAACCGATCTATTTTTAAGAACAGTGTTCAGCTGTTCTTTTTTTACGCAATTTAGCCTATTTTCGGGGATGAATTGACAAAATTTTCAGTATAGGTTATATTCGAGGATATATCTAAAAATTCAAAAAACTCAAAACGAAGGTAGAAGCCATATATCGGAAGAGGTGGAATCATGAGGTTTAGCACAAGGCTCTATTTAGGCTTTGGAATTATGCTATTTTTAATGACGATCTTATTGGTAGTTAATATTAATCTATCAAATAATCAAAATAAAGAAATTAATGAACTAGTTAAAAATCGTTATGAACGGATCAAACATTTAGTTAATACGACTAGAGAAGCAATTTATATACATGCAGATGTAGAAGGCGATATCGGTACTTTATCTAGCACGAGCTATGATTCCTTAAATAATCGGATTCGAAGTTTGTATCATTCTTTAGACAGGCTCGTTGAGTTGAGTCCGAACAGTCCGGAAAATGACCAAATCGCTATTTTAAAACAACGAAGTGAGGATTATATCGTTCAAGTGGAGCAAATTCTCCTGAAAAGAAGCCTCGGAAATACTGAAAATGAGCCAGGCGAATTATTAGTTGCCGAAACGTTAAAGAACACAATTGTTTCTTATTCGGAATCGTTAATCAGAGACCAGGAAATTGCGATGGATGATACTCTTGCAGAAGCGGACTCAACGCTTCAGACAGCCGTATATATGGGAATCGTCTCGATTGCATTAGCGGTACTGTTTGGGGTTGCTTTGTCCTTTTGGTCGATTTCAAAAATTACGAAACGCTTACGAAAAGTAAAAGCAGTCATGAATAGTGTCGAAAATGGTTCTGAGCAGCTCCCACGAATCCCAATTATTAACACCGATGAAATTGGTGAAATTGCTCAAGCCTATAACGAAATGGCGGCGACATTGGAAGTTCATGAAACGAAAGCGCGGCTCCATAAAGAAGATATTGAGGAACAAAACTGGGTAAAAACGAAACTAACAGAGCTCCACACGGTAACACAAGATATGCATGATTTGGAAAGCTTAGGGACGAGTTACCTTCAAGCACTTTCTCCGATGATTGACGCGAATTATGGTGTCATCTATTTAAAAGAAACGAAGGAAAGGCAACCTTATTTGCGTAAGTTAGCCACTTATGGTGGGGACAAAGCAAAAGAAAAAATAGAAATCGGCGAGGATCTAGTTGGACAATGTTTGGAGAATGGACAGATCATCCACCTTCAACCGCTCGTAAAAGATGAAATGAAGGTAACGACTGGCATGGTTGAGGCGAGAATCAATCAGCTCATTATCTTGCCGATTCAACAAAATGATGAGATTCTTGCCATTCTGGAGTTGGCTAGCATCAATCATTTTTCAGGTCCATATGAAGAATTGCTTGACGGAATCACGGACCAGCTTGGAATTGTCATGAACCGAATTCAAAAACAAATGGAAGTAAAAGAGCTGTTGGGCCAGACACAGGAACTGAATGAAGAACTTCAGGATCAATCAGAAGAGCTTCAACTGCAACAGGAAGAATTGCGAACAATGAATGAAGAGCTGGAGGCTCAGTATAAACAATCAGAACAACGCTTGCAAGAATTACAAGAGGCAAAACTCGCCTTAGAGGAGAAGACGAAGCAAGTATTGTTAGGATCGCAATATAAATCAGAGTTTCTGGCAAATATGTCCCATGAGCTAAGAACTCCATTAAATAGTTTATTAGTTTTAGCGCAAATTTTGTTAGATAACAAAGAGGGAAATTTAACAGACAAACAGCAGGAATATGCGAATACCATTTATTCAGCTGGAAAGGAGTTACTAGAGCTCATTAATGAAATTTTAGATTTGGCTAAAATCGAGTCCGGTAAAGTGGAGGTCGAATTAACCGAAACGAATGTGAAAGAAATTGTGAGCTTAGTTAAAAAACAATTTCATGCGATTGCCGAGCAAAAGGGCATTCAATATGAAGTGGAGGTCGAACATGATGTACCGACATATATCCTCTCAGATGAACAAAAAGTCTATCAAGTATTAAAAAATCTCGTTTCGAATGCGTTGAAGTTTACTGAAAATGGGAAAGTTACGATGAAAGTAATGAAGGCAATACAGGGGGAGCGAGAACTAATCGCTTTTTCCGTAATTGATACTGGGATTGGAGTGCCAGAAAATAAAAGAGGACTTATTTTTGAAGCATTTCAACAGGCGGATGGCACCTCAAGCCGTAAATATGGGGGCACCGGATTAGGCTTGTCAATCAGTCAAGGAATGGCGGAGCTTCTTGGCGGAACGATTACCCTTGAAAGCAAGAAAGAACAAGGAAGCATCTTCACCCTCTATTTACCGGTTGATGTAGGGATGATGAACAGTGAAAAAGAAGTGGCGGCTGCTGTCGAATCAGGTTCGGTAGGGGAAAATAAGCAGGGTAGAATGCTGTTTTCCGAAATGAATAACAAAGAGTTAGAAAATTTGATTCCGGAAAAGAACAAGGAGACAGAAAATATTCTTGCAGGACATCATGTTTTATTAGTCGATGACGATATGCGAAATGTTTATGCTCTAACGGTCGCTTTGGAAGATTTTGGATTAAATGTTCATTTCGCAGAGAACGGCAAGGAAGCGTTGAAAATTTTAGAAGAAAAGGCTGATATCGATTTAGTATTAACCGATATTATGATGCCAGAACTCGATGGATATGAAACGATTAAAGCGATTCGCAACATGAAAGAATACGAGAGACTTCCAGTAATCGCCCTCACGGCAAAAGCAATGAAAGAAGACCGTCAAAAATGTATCGAAGCCGGGGCATCAGACTATATTAGCAAACCAGTAAATCTTGAAAACCTGCTATCCTTGCTGAAAGTTTGGCTCTATTAAACTGAACGATTAAAAATAAGGCGAAAGATTTTTTTCGCTAATAGGCAAACCGCCCCTTAGCGGCACACCAATCGGTTAAAAGGTATGAAAGTATAAGTTTTGGCATCAGACTTGTGAAAAAATTGATTGTTCCGTAGGTTTTTTGAACGATAATGCTGGTAACGCGTTTTTTAATCCAAGTACGCGGATTAAAAACACTAAATCTTGTTGATATATTGCTAGTACTCGAAATAAACCGCTGTAAATTGAGGGTTTAATCCGAGTACTAGCGATAAAATGAGGTCAGAAGGCCGATATAATCCTTGTACTAGTAATAAAAAACGGCAAAAAAACGGTTTAATCCAAGTACTAGTATAAAACCAAGCTGAAAATCGCGTTTAATCCAAGTACTAGCAGTAAAACTTAGCCTATTAATGAAAATTCCAATCCATCTTTTTAATCTGATTACTACCAATCATCTTAATAACCAAACGAGTTATTAACCTTAGAACTATGTAAATGAACTTTCAAATGTAGGACAAAAGGACCGGGCAACAATTCAATTTGCCCGGTTTTTCTCTATTTTAAAAGAGTCAACGGTCAAAAAACTCTTATTCATGATGATGATGTTCTTCTTCAGCAGCCATGGCAATGGCTTTCGTTTCATGAACGGTTCCAAATGGATGCTCTGGCGGTGCATAGATCGAGTAAAGTTTCAGTGGGATATTCCCTGTGTTGGTTAGATTATGCCATGTGCCAGCAGGAATCAAAATGACAAAATCATCAGCAACTCTTCTCTGAAAATCTAAGCGGTCTTTGTCCGCTCCCATTTGAACAATGCCTTGCCCTTGTTCAAGCCGTAAAAATTGATCTAGTGTTGGGTGGACTTCTAAGCCGATATCTTCGCCGACATTTATACTCATCAGTGTGACTTGCAAATGCGTTCCTGTCCATAAAGCGGTTCGGAACGTATTGTTTTGCTTTGTAACCTGTTCAATATTAACGACAAACGGTTTTGTGCCATAATCGGTAATTTGATTTAATGCTTCCCCATTTAAAAACTCGAACCGAGCGGCATTTTCCTGTTCACCAGCTAAAGCCCATAAAAGCACATTGCGCACTTGTGGATGTTGAGTAAGTAAATAACGCTGCTGATCCTCTTTATATCCCTCTACCTCTGTTTCATAAGCAATCTGTAAACCTTCTTGGTAACTTTGGAACGGACGAAGCTCAACTTCGAACGTAGGTTGTGTTCCCGTAAAGCTGATATATAGATTTGTGAATTGGATTAGATTGCTTTTTTTTCTCTCCAACGCATAAAGAATGCCACTTTTATGCGTTTCATTTGGCGCTGCATTCGCTAATTGCTTATAAAGTTCAACAGTAGAAGCCTCTCGCTTGATTGCAGCAAGAATCGTTTCACTCACTTTTTGTGTATTTTCCTCATGACTTCTTGTCAGGCCGTTCGTATTTGGGTAAAAAGGATATCCATTCATCTGAGAACCATTATACACTTCTATCATTCCCCTCCGCGTTTTCATTCATCATCATATGCCCATCATTTCAAAAAGGGAACGGGCGAATCGGGGAATAAAAAACAAGCACCGCCGCCAATAGGGGGTGCTTGTTCAAAACTATTATAGGCTCCGAGCAAGGTGGAATCCTTGGTGAACCGCTGTTAATATTTTATCTGGCTGAACAGCATCACCAATTTTATCAATGTCGACTTTGCCATTTAGCTGATCAAAAAGTTCGTCATTTGAAACATAGCCTGCAGCAATGACGATTGTATCCGCCTCTAATGTATATTGCTCTCCTTCAAGAACATATTCGACTGCTGCATCGGTCAAATTCGTTACCTTTGCTTTAGAGATAATTGAAATTTCATTGTCTTTTAACAATTGTCGGAGCGATTGGTCATTGTTCAAACAATGGTCAGCTGTTACTAAAATATCATCTAACATTTCAATGACGGTTACTTTTTCGGCTTTTTCCGCACAATGAGCAGCTGCTTCACAACCGACGAGACCACCGCCAATGACAACGACTTTATCTCCGTATTTCTTTTTATCTGTTAAAATATCATTCGCCATCACGACTTTTGCATTGTCCTCAATTCCCTTTATCGGTGGAATGGATGCACGAGAACCTGTTGCAAGGATGACCTTATCAAAGTTGCCGGCCATCACTTCTTCCATTGTTGCTTCTTTCATCAATTTAAGCTTAATGTTGCTGCGATACGTTTTTCCTGCTAAATATTGAACATAATTGGCAACGCCCTTCTTAAATCTCGGTCCGCCTGCTGCTAATAAAGTCCCACCAAGTTGATTCGTTTTCTCCCAAAGCTCAACTTCAAGACCTCTTTCCGCTGCGGTTATCGCCGCTTCCATTCCTCCAGGTCCTGCCCCGATAACGAGTACACGTTTTTTCTCCGTTGCTTTTGTCACTGGATAATAATCTTCATTAAAACAGAGCGGATTCACAGCACAATGAATGATTTTTCCGGTAAAACCAGCATAAAGACATTCATTACAGCCAATACAAGGAACGATATCATATGTTTCATGGCGTTTTACTTTATTGACCCAATTTGGATCGGCTAACGATTGATGGCCTAGTCCGATAAAATCAGTTTTTCCTTCTTGGAGGCATTTTTCAGCTAATCCTGGGTTTCCAAGTTTTCCTTGCGACATCACTGGGATGGTAACATGTTTTCTGACTTCATTGGCGATATCAATTTGGGTTGGAGCCTCTTCATAAACGGTGTTAATGGCTTTATACCATGCTTCATAACAGCCAACATCAATATGAAGGGCAGCGACACCTGCTGCTTCCAGCATTTTGGAGATTTCGATTCCCTCTGGCAATTCACGACCACCTTCTACTCCATGGTAAGGAGTATATTTTACAAGGATAGGGAAGTTTTCACCGCATGTCTTTTTAACTTCCGCAATGATTTCAAGAGTAAAGCGCATTCTTCCTTGTAAGTCACCGCCATATTCGTCTGTTCGTTTATTCCATAAAGTTGATTGGAATTGGTCCATTAAATAGCCGCCATAGGCATGAAGTTCAATCGCGTCTACTCCTGCAGCCTTTGCTTTTGCGGCACCTTCGCCCATTTTCTGAACAATGTCTTGGATTTGTTCAATTGAATACGGTTTACAGGTGATCTCAGGGAACCAAAAGGCGTCTACTTCACTACATGAGTATGGGGCACCTTCCCTTGTCGGTAACTGCATTCTCCCAAGTCCAGGGGTGATTTGCAGGCAAAGTTTCGCGCCATGATTATGGATTCGACGTGCTAGAAAATTTAATTGTTCAAAAGAACGATGAGTATCTAAAACATTACATGCTTTTGCTTCATACTTCGTCGTAACTTGATTGGCCCCGGTAATGATTAGGGCTGTCCCGCCTTTTGCTCTTTCTTCATAATAACGGATGGATCTGTCTGAAAATGAACCATCAGGCTCCGTTGCCGTGCCCATTGGTGCCATGAATACACGGTTTCTAAGTTCCATTTTTCCGATATTGCCTTTTTCTAGCAGTTTCATTTGTTACCCTCCATTTTGTAAATGAATGAGCATGTTGACGGAAACAAGATGTAAAGTGGCTCTTTTTTACCCACTCATCGGTCGTTTTTTATGTATTCTTCTACAATTCTATTTTATAACTTCCATTCGGCTTAAGACTACTGGTTTGTGAGATTGTTCACATAAACTCCTTAATTGAAAATCTACGGCGTCGAGATGTCACAAATTATCTATAAAAAAAGAGTAATTGCGCATTGGGTTAACGGTTTCTCTTTAACAGTGCAAAACAACAAATTTAACGATAAATAGAGTACTAAATCTCAATGATTTTAGCACTAGTAATCTAGGGTAAACTGTTTTCAAATTGAAACTCAATTCTTGTTCCTTCCTTCATGAAGTCCAAAAAGGCTTTTTTATCTTCCCTCTCTTAAATAAAAGGCTTGTCCTTAATTGAATAACTAGCGAAAGTAAAATAAGCGGAGATTTTCCGGTTAAATGCAGAATCGAGCTCGTTTCGGGGAAAATAAGGGGACATTTTCCGCTTATGCACATAAAAATCTCCCAGTTTCACGTTTATTAAGTTAATAGACGGAATCTCTCCGCTTATTTATGCTATTTTCAATGATTTTTACTAATTAAGCGGAAATTTTCCGTCTATTATTGTTAATTGTCAAAGAAGGGAAGTAGGATTAACGATAAGAGCAGGGCAAATTCCAACATGGTTGCCCTGCTGTTTTTTACACCTCAAAAGAGCACCCGGCAATTACTCTTTTTCAATGAGTGATAAATTTCTTTCGCCCCTAAACATATCGATTACGTCCAGCTATCATGCTAAAAATCATGACGAGGAATGAAACGACAATCAAAGCAATCAGTGGAGTGGTCCATACATGCGTCAAATCGTATAAATATCCGATAAATAGTGGACCAATTGCAGCAAGGATGTACCCGGTTGATTGGGCCATTCCGGATAAGGCGGCAGCCTGAGTGCCATTTCGGGCCCGAAGTCCGATATAGCTTAGCACTAAAGTAAAGCTTCCTCCCAAGACAATCCCAATTAAGACGATACTGATAATTAAAATTGGATAAGATGATCCGAATAATAGCCCGCTATAACCGAGTATCGAGCACATCCCTAAAGTGAAAGCAATCCATACTTGCGATTGATAACGTCCAGCGAGGACGGGAACGATAAAACTCGCCGGCAAGCCTACGATTTGAGTAAAGGCAAGCATCCATCCCGCTGTTTCCAAACTCATGCCTTGGCTATGCAAGATCTCAGGCAACCAAGAAATCGTTACGTAAAATAGAAACGACTGGCAACCGAAAAAGAGGGCCACTTGCCAGGCAAGCGGGGACCGCCACATTTGCGGGGACTTAAAACCAGCTTGCATTTGTACTTGCTGACTTTTTTGATTGGACTTGAGAAGGAAGGTCCAGACGATAATTGCCAAAATGGCTGGAATTACCCAGACAAATTGGGCTCCTTGCCACCCAAGATTTAATTTCGTTGCGAATGGGACACTTACCCCAGATGCTAATGATGCCATCAAGCCCAAAGATACAGAATAAACACTCGTCATTAAACCGAACTTCTGTGGGAACTTTTCTTTGACAACGGCTGGTAATAGGACATTGCCAAGAGTAATCCCTGCTCCAACAAAAAGCGTTCCGCAGAAAAGAAAAAATGCCATAGGAATGGATCGCATGGATATTCCAATGATAAGCACGACTAATCCTATGAGTAACGCCCGTTCATTTGTCAGCCGAGCGGCAATCTTTGGAACAAGTGGGCTTATAATGGCAAAAACAACCAATGGCAAGCTCATTAATAAGCCAGCACTCCAATGGGTAAGACCAACATCCCTTTTAATCATTCCAATTAATGGGCCAATTGAGGTAATTCCAGGCCGTAAATTAAAAGCAATAAGAACAATTCCAATAATAAACAAATAAAGATAAGCTGACCTCGGGCCTGCTTTCGACTTAGTTAAATCCAAAAATATCCACCTCACTGAACGAAAACTTCCTAAAGTATAGCATATTAGTAGCATCTACGCCCCTAATAAGCAGTTCACAGCAAGTGTGAAGGAATAGAGTACAAGAAAAGGAGAGAAATTGGGTAATGAAAAGCCAATTCCTCTCCTTTTATAGAATTAACGTTTACACAGGTGGGAGTAACATCGAAAATAAGCATATCGATACGAGAATAACCAATACCTTTTTCATCGAATCCCCCCGAATCTATCATTTAATAGAATTTATTTTAGCATAATAGGTATCGTAAATTGGATGGTAAAATTAGGGCAACTAACACAACAGTTCAGCTCTTTTCCAGCTGAGGTTGTTTGACATTGAGGAAAGATTGATTAACCTTATATATAGATGAACAATCTTGTCGTTTAAAAGGAGATACAGAATGAAAAGGGTCGAGCCAGTAAGCAGAAAGAGTAAATATCAAACGCTTAAAACGATATATGAAACAAATCTAACGGTGGATTCAATTGCTGAAGAGCTGCTCGTTTGTGAAATCAATGATTCGGTGGAGGAGATCAAGCGGGAGTTAACGGCGAGAAATTATGATTTGATTGGCGTTATAGAAGAAAACCATGTGATTGGGTATGTTGAAAAGGGGAAATTGCAAAGCGGTACGATCCGTGACTATGTGACGCCAATTCAAACGCGGGACATTATTGCTCACTCAACGCCACTAATTGAATTTTTACATATTTTTAAGGATCGCAAACGAATATTTGTATTAGAAAAGAATGAAGTAACGCAGTTAGTGACCGCTGCAGATTTACAGAAGCCGCCTGTTCGCATCCTAATCTTTGGCTATATTACTTTATTGGAAATGAATTTAGGGGAACTCATTCATCAGCGAATTCCTAATAATGGTTGGCAAAGCTTCATAAGTGAAAGTCGAGTTGAGAAAGCGATGAACTTGTTGGAAGAAAGAAAAGCAAAGGATGAGGACATCAACCTTGTCGAATGCTTGCAAATTAGTGATAAATTACAAATTATCAAGAAAGATCCGTTTTTAAAAGAGCATTTTCAACTTCCGTCCAATAAGGAATGGAAACGCATCTCAAATGATTTAAGAGATTTGCGCGATAAAATTGCCCATTCCAATGCATTAGGAATCGACATGACTTGGAAGGAAATCATCGAACTTATCGAGAAATGTGAACAACTGTTAGAAGCGAGTGAACGGTTAGCTGCACCTACGCCTCGAATGTAATCGAATCGGTAGGTGCTGCTTCTCGAGTTAGAAGAGCTCTTTTGCTTCTCGGTCCGATTTTTCAAGTGCTTCAAAGTTCCGATTAAAGCGGTTTTTTAATGCGTTCGCCTGTTCGTCGTACGCAGGTTTATTCTTGTAGTGAGGGGTATGACTGTCGGTGAATCCGCGATAAAATAAGAGTATGAAATCTATTCACTTTTGAATAAAAAACATAGAAACATAGATGCGCGCCATAACGATAGTTAAGAAGATTGGGGGTGAGAGCTTGCTTCATGTGATTGGTGGGATCGGGTTATTTTTATTAGGGATGAATATGCTCACTGATGGCTTAAAGGAGCTTGCTGGTGGACTGCTGAAAAAATGGCTTAACCGCTTTACAGGGGGAAGGGTAAGAAGTATTCTTTCGGGAGCGCTTATTACAGCGTTAATCCAATCATCGAGTGCGACGACCATTCTTACGATTGGTTTCGTTAGTGCTGGTTTGCTCACTTTTATGCAATCGATTGGAGTAATAATTGGTGCAAATATCGGCACCACGAGTACTAGTTGGATTGTCTCATTAATTGGGTTTAAAGTCGATCTTCAGGCGATGTCCCTGCCGTTCATAGGTGGCGGCATTTTATTGACGTTTGCTCCTGGGCGGTATAAACCGTATGGAACGGTCGTGGCAGGTTTTGGTCTGTTGTTTCTCGGAATCGAGTTTTTACAAGCAGGAATGAATGGTTTAGAAAATATGTTTATGTTTAACTCAATTTCAGGCGAAACGTTTCCCCATAAACTTTTATTGATTTTAATTGGGCTGGTGATGACGGTCGTGATGCAGTCATCGAGTGCGGCGATTGCGACAACATTAACGATGCTTCATGCAGGTGCGATTGGCTTTGAACAGACAGCCTTTCTTGTCATTGGTCAAACTATCGGCACGACGGTAACTGCGGTGCTGGCCGCGATTGGTGCCTCGATCCCAGCGAAGCGAACCGCCTTAACTCATGTCGTTTTCAACATAATAACTGGCGGCATCGCTTTCCTAATTGCGCCCTTGCTTTTAACATTAACAGTGACGATTGGTACGTCTTTAAATGGAGAATTTGATGCGACGCTCGGTATCGCGATTTTTCATACGTTATTTAAAATAATCGGCGCACTTCTATTCCTTCCGTTTTTACGCCCGTTTGCCAATCTTGTTTTAAAAATGGTTCCAGACAAAGGAAATGCCTTAACTAGTTATTTAGACCCGAATGTTGCAACTGTTCCGTCCGTTGCAATTGATGCGGCATATAAAACATTAGTAAAGATGATGAGGGAATTATCTGGGGCGATTGTTCTCTTAATGGAGACGAAGAGAGCGAATGGAATTTACGAACAGAAAATTCTGCACGTAGAAGAAGCGATTGCGACCACGAGGCGGTTTTTAGATTCGATTCAATCAACGAATCCGGAACTCCATCATAAACATTTAGCCGTTGTCCATGCGCTAGATCATATTGAACGTTTAACGAGAGTGTTAAAAGACGAACAAAAAGAAAAGGCGGTTCAACTTCAGGAGAAATTAATAAGTGAATGGTACGGGGTACTGCTCCACAACGAATCAAGTATGGGACATGAAGAGAAGATAGTTGAGTTTGCGTCTTCATTAGCGGAAACTTCGGCGACAATTGCTGATGAGAGACGGGAGCGCCGCCACCGATATTTTGAACGTTCGGTTAAAAATGAAACCGAATTAGAAACTTCCGTCGAAAAAGTCGAAGCCTTATTATGGGTCGATCGCTTAGCCTATCATTATTGGAGAACGATTGCCCGCATGGCAGAATATGTGAAATAACTTGAAAATGCGAAAGGAAAGGGAGTCCGCATTAGGTTTTGTCGAGTGATGCCACAGTTCGGTAACAATCGGTTTGTTATCTTCCAGTTGTTTGAAAAAAGCCACAACAAGCAAAAACCATTTTGCTCGTTGTGGCTTTTTTACGTTAAGGAAAGGGGTGCGTGATTCGGACAAGTTTAGCAGGAAAAGTGTGGAAGTTGTCCGGAAGCAGTGCCGATTCAGACAGGTTGCGCAAGAAAAGTATGGAGGTTGTCCGAAAGCAGTGCCGATTCAGACAGGTTGCGCAAGAAAAGTATGGAAGTTGTCTGAAAGCAGCGCCTATTCAGACAGGTTTAGCAAGAAAAGTATGGATGTTGTCCGAAAGCGGTGCCGATTCAGACAGGTTGCGCAGGAAAAGTATGGAAGTTGTCCGAAAGCAGCACCGATTCAGACAGGTTTAGCAAGAAAAGTGTGGAAATTGTCTGAAAGCGTAACAGTTTCGGACTGATTGTTCTCAAGCAAAATTGTCCTAAAACGTTAACAGATGAAAAGAAGTTTAGCACTGTATTTAAGATATGATTTTATGTGTGTTTATCTAATCTTAAAGGGTGATAGAGATGAAAATAACCTCTGAATTAGCACATCCGATTATTTTAAAACTGAAAGCGTTGGTCAATTACAATATCAATATTATGGATGAGGAAGGCGTCATTGTCGCCAGTACTGACCCTAACAGGATGCATCAAATTCATCAAGGGGCATTGCAGGTCATTGAGAAAAAAACACCAATCATCATTTATTCTGGTGATGAAAAGAAGTTTTACGGTTCAAAGCCGGGTGTCAACTTACCGGTTGAAAACCAAAATTTGATTATTGGTGTGATTGGAGTAACCGGAGACCCTGATGAAACCCTCCGCTTTGCACAAATTTTAAAAGTGACCGTTGAAGTGATGATTCAAGAAATGGAATTATTTAATCGACTTCAATATGAAAATAAAATTATGGAGAACTGGGTATTGGACCTGATTCATCCTTCTGATTTAAATCGCACGAAACTGATTGCCGATGGAAAACATTATTTGAACATAAATTTCGACCAAGAAACATCTGTTTTCCTTATTCGCTTTCCGGATTGGAAGTCAAAAAAGACAAGTGATATGATCCATATTCGTAAAAAGAAAGATAATTGGTTGAACCAAATAAGATCGTTTATTCCAAAAATCGCCTTTTCAGCCTTTGTTGATGATGTTCACTGTTTAATAGGCGTCCCCTATATGCAAGAGAATTACTTGTCGATTGCTCAATCCATTAAAGGTTTCTTTGCTAGTCATAAATTGCCGGTCGACATTAGTATTGGTCATTCTTATCACGGTATTGAAGGCTATCGCAAATCGTATTTTGAAGCCCGTGATAGTTTGCAATTGCTAGACAAATTCCCGTGTAAAGAGCATATTGCCCATAATTCGAGTTGGGGGTTTATCAATCTGCTTCATCAAGTACCAATCGATGGATTAACAAGATTTTATGCACAATATGTTTCTGAAAAAACGCCTCTTAATGATGAACAAATTCAAACATTACAAGCATTATTTGATTGTGATTTAAATATGAAATGTACGGCGGAAAGCCTTCATATCCACCGAAATACGTTGCTTTATCGGCTTGATAACATTGCAAAACAAACAGGGTTGGATCCGAAAAGTTTCCATGATGCCATGATCCTACGGTTTATCATCGTTATTAAGAAATTAATAGTGTAAAAGTTAAATAGTGCAGATGCCTAATTTTATCGGAAAATCAATCCAAAAGTTTAGGTAACGCACCGAAGATATGTCCCCTTAATTATAGTTTAATATAAGTGTAATCCATTAAATCTTAGAAAAAGGTGGGACAATGAAAATCGTTATAGCACCTGACTCCTTTAAAGGTAGTCTAACAGCATTGAAAGTTGGGACGATTATAAGAGATGCCTTTCTAAAAGAACTGCCAGAAGTCGAATTAGAAATTATTCCAATGGCTGATGGAGGCGAGGGGACGCTAGAAACACTTATTTTTGCAACAAATGGAAAGCGCTTTCCATCAACAGCTACCGGCCCTTTATGTCACCAAGTGGAAACAGAATATGGTGTCCTAGGAGACGAGAAAACCGCTGTCATAGAAATTGCCGCTATTTCTGGGTTACCAATGGTACCCCCTGATCAGCGAGACCCAATGAAAACGACGACGTTTGGAATTGGCGAGGTCATTCGGAATGCAATGGAAGCAGGGTACCGTGAATTTATCGTTGGACTTGGCGGAAGCTCAACAAATGATGGGGGACTTGGAATGCTTCAAGCCCTAGGAGCAAAATTATTCGATGAAAATAATCAGCTATTACCGCCAGTTGGAGGTTCGCTCTTTAAAGTAAAACGTGTTGAATTAGGCGATTTACACCCTTTATTGAGTAAATGTAAATTTACAATTGCAAGTGATGTCACCAACCCTTTAACCGGACAGAAGGGGGCAACTTACGTTTTCGGTCCGCAAAAAGGGATTGCCGCAGACCAGCTTGAAGGCTTTGATCAAGCGATGGATGCATATGGAAGCTTAATCGAACAGCAGCTAGGGACTGAATTGAAACAGCAAGAAGGTGCAGGTGCCGCAGGTGGTCTAGGTTTCGCCTTTCTCGTGTTGAGTGGGAACCTGCAATCTGGATCAAAAATTGTCGCCGATGCAACAAAGTTACAAGAAAAAATCATTCATGCTGATTTTGTCATAACGGGCGAAGGTCAAAGTGATTACCAAACATTATTTGGAAAAGTTCCTGCCTTTATCGCCAATATGGGCAATGAGCATGGTGTGAAAACAATCCTTTTATCAGGCAGTTTAGGAAAAGGATATGAAGCGTTATATGATCATTTCATGAGTTGTCACTCGATAGCTACAGGCCCAATGACATTGGAAGAATGCATGGACAATGCCGAAATTCTCCTTTACAACCAAGCTAGAAATATCGCTCTCTTAATTAAAGGAATCTCTGCTGAGTGCAACTCAGTGTGAAGATCCGGTCGAATCGCCTCAGTAATTGGTTGTTTTTTGTAAATAAAGTAACCGCTTACATTACTAATACCAGGAGGATACCAAAATGAAAAAACGATGGCCATTTATTGTGATTTTAATCTTGTCGATGGTTTTGGCTGCATGTGGAAGCAATTCTGGAACGACTTCAGCAGATGAAGATGAAGGTGAGAGCACAGCGATTGATGTGTCAAGGGTAAGGGTTTTAATTGGTTCAAGTTCTACAGCTGGTGACACGTATCAAAATGCTGATGCGATTACGAGATATGTTGAAAAAGAACTACAAACGAACGCAAAAGTAGATGCAGTTGGTGCGAACCGTGCATTTGATGAACTAGCAAAAGCAAAAAAGGATGGAAGTTCGGTAATGTTCTTCCATGATATGGCCTATTTAGGTGTAGAGTATGGTAGTTTCAATGATGCATATGCTCTTGAAAATTGGACAATTGGCCCAGTTGTTGCCTTGAATCCAGGAAATGCGTTCTTAGCAAAAGCCGATGCACCATTTAACACAATGGTCGAAGCGGTTGATTGGTTAGTAGCTAACCCTGATCAACAGCTAAAAGTTGCGATTGAAGCTGGCGGCGTATCACAGATTGGCTTTGACGCCTTTTACATTTGGGTTCAAGAAGAGTATGGGCAAGAAGTTGCTGACCGAGTGAAAGTGTATGTAACAGGTTCACAAAGCGATAAGGACCAAGCTCTATGGGATGGCAACGCCGATATTATCCATGGCTCTGTTTCTTCTAATGTTCAGTATACTGAAGACGGTGTTGATGACAAAATTAAAATGAAATTCGTTGGCATTACCTCTGAAGAAAGACTTGAAGGTTATAATATTCCAACCTTCGCAGAACAAGGCATTGTGATTGATGGCCAACCGTTTGCCTTCGATAAAGAATACTTCTTCTTATTGCCAAAAGATATTAGCGAAGACTTTGTTGACAAATTGGATCGTGCCGTTGCTAAAGTGGTTGAAAATCCAGATTATGCGCAAGATTTAGCTGTAAACGCATTCGTCGTGAACCATGTACCAATGGCTGATGCAGAAGCTCATTTAATCGCAAAAAGAGATTTCCTCAGCGAAATTATCGAAAAAGGTCCGAACTTAAACGATATAACAACGAACTAATTAATTGATTAATTACTAACTTGAAAAAAGCATTGCTGATTTCAAGTGATGCTTTTTCAAACCTCTAGTTCAAGTCTGAAGTGAGAGCAGGTGAGGGCATGTTTAATGATTTGTTTAAAATCAATCTGCAATATGATGAGTACCACGTCATTTTCCCGCGAATTATTTTAACGATACTGATTATCTTGTTATTGATGATGTTTGTTAAATTTTTGTACAAGTTTATTAAAGAAAAGAAACAAGTAAACTTCCGCTTTAAATTTTTCGGTGACAACTTTGATAAGTTTAAGTTTTTTGGAACCGCTGGACTATTAATTGTCTATGTCCTAATGTTGGAAATCATCGGCTTTATCATCTCCAGTATCGGTTTTATGTTCTTGTTGACAGTTTTACTGAGAGGCGACTTCAAACGAAATACACTCATGATTTCCGTCATTAATTCGGTTACAACATCTGTGATAGTTTGGTTTTTCTTCGGTTACTTGTTTGATATTACTCTACCGTAAAAGGCGGTGAATAATTATGGAAGTCTTAGGTGTTTTAACACCTTTATCGATCCTTCTATGTTTGCTAGGTGTGTTTATAGGGATTATTTTTGGCGCCATCCCTGGAATGACAGCAACAATGGCGATTGCCATCTTCCTCCCGATTACCTATGCCTTGGATTTAATTGATGCCCTCGGTTTGTTACTAGGTTTATATGTTGGCGGAATCAGTGGCGGACTAGTTCCAGCGATTCTCTTAAATATTCCGGGCACTCCTTCATCGATTTGCAGTACATTTGATGGTTATCCGATGACACGAAAAGGCCAAGGTGAAAGTGCCTTAAAGATTGGGATAACGGCTTCATTTGTTGGGGGAGCATTTAGCTTAGCTATACTTTATTTCTTTGCACCAATGCTTGCTTCGGTTGCGATTGATTTTTCCGCGGTTGAGAAATTTTTAATTATCTTATTTGCTTTAACGGTGATTGCGTCGTTATCAAGCGGTAGTTTACTTGGCGGAATTTTCAGCGGATTTCTTGGGGTATTTATTAGTTTGATAGGTTTCTTTGCAGACAATAATCAGCTGCGACTTGTGCCGTCATTTATGGAGAATCAATTATACTATGGATTTGCGTTACTTCCAGTGTTAATCGGATTGTTCGCGATTACGCAAATTCTCCAAGAAGCAGAAGGTGGGATGAATTCTTCCTTATCAAAATTTGAGTTTAGTAAAAAAGATCGATTCTCTTTCAAAATTTTTAAAGGGCAGATTACCAATTTGTTTCGCTCATCAGCAATCGGGACATTTGTTGGGACACTTCCAGGAGTAGGCGGTAGTGCCGCATCAATTTTGGCTTACTCGCAAACGAAGAACTTTTCTAAAAATCCTGAGAAATTAGGAGAAGGGGAGCCAGAAGGTGTCATTGCCAGTGAATCAGCAAATAATGGATTGACAGGTGGAGCGCTCGTTCCGTTACTTTCATTGGGAATTCCAGGCGACAGTACAACAGCTGTTCTTGTTGGCGCCTTACTATTACAAGGAATTCAAGTAGGTCCATTATTTATTACCTCTAACCCGGATTTATGGGGCGGAATCGTTTGGGCCTTGGTTGTCGCGAATATCGCGATGTTCATCATTATGTTCTTTGCGATTAAATATATGGCGAAGTTGGTTTATGTACCAAAGCAAATCATTTATCCAATCATTATTGTCATGTGTGTCGTTGGTGCGTATGCGATTAATAACGGTGTTCTCTTTGATGTTTGGACACTTGTCTTATTCGGGTTCCTCGGGTTTGTATTTACGAAAATTGGCATCCAAATTGCTCCATTCTTAATTGGCTTTATTTTAGGAAAAGATTTAGAGAAATACTTTATTGATTCACTGAAGGGAAGCGGCGGCGATTTAATGATTTTCTTTACGAAAGGTCCGATTGCCATCGTTCTTTGGCTGTTAATTCTAGGCTCGGTGATTTTCTCACTTGTGCAAAGTGCGAAGGCGAAGAAGAGAGAGGCAAATATAAAAACAGCAGCTTAATGGACAAAGGAAATGGAGGTTCAACATGTTTAAACCAAAAGGGATTATTCCTGCATTAGTGACGCCGATGGATCGAAGCGGAAATTTACTAGAAGACGGGCTTCGGCAAGTAATCGATTACACAATTGAAGGTGGAGTTCACGGTGTATTTGTTTTAGGAAGTACTGGGGAAATTTATGGATTAGATAAAAAGCAAAAACAGCGTGTCCTAGAAGTGACTGTTGATCATGTCGCGGGCCGTGTGCCAGTTTATGCTGGTGCGAGCGAAATTACGACGAAAGACTGCATTCAAACGGCACAATTAGCAGAAAGCGTCGGCGGAATTTCAGCTGTTTCTGTGTTAACACCGTATTTCATTACACCTAATCAACAAGAGTTGGCGGATCATTATCGAGCAATCGCTGCGTCAACCAAACTACCAATCATTTTATATGGCAATGATGAAAAAACAAATGTAAGTATTTCGCCTGATACGGCTGTTGAATTGGCGAATGTGGAGAACATTGTCGGCATCAAGGATAGCAGTGGCGATATGACAAAGCTAGGTGAGTATATTCGTAGAACGCGAGACAAAGAGTTCACAGTGTTAGTTGGCAGAGATACGATGATTTTCGCAAATCTTTGCTATGGAGGAGAAGGTGCGATTGCGAGCACAGCAAACGTTGCTCCGAAGATTGTCTCTGGCATTTATGATGCGTATGTCGCTGGTGAGTTTGAAAAAGCGCGAGAACTTCAATATAAATTAGCTCCGTTGCGTTTAGCCTTTGGTTTAGGTAGTTTCCCTGTTGTCATGAAGGAAGCTTTGAACCTATTAGGAATCAATGCAGGCGAGACATTAGGACCAATCAATGAAATGACTTCGCAAAATCGTGAAAAACTCATTCAAGTTTTGAAGCAAATGGAACTTATTTAAATTAGCGTGTAACGGTTTATGCGAGCAAATGTATAACCGTTAAATATAAATTTACGGGAGTGTTTTAATCATGAAAATCGGATTTATCGGACTAGGAATTATGGGAAAACCAATGAGCAAAAACTTAATCAAAGCAGGATATGAGTTAGTTGTTTTAGATCGCAATCAAACAGTCACTGACGAGTTAGTTGGTTTAGGGGCAGAATTAGCACAATCAGCGAAAGAAGTAGCGGAAAGATGTGATGTCGTTATCACGATGCTTCCTAACTCACCACATGTGAAAGAAGTAGCACTTGGTGAAAATGGCCTTGTCGAAGGCTTTGCACCAGGAAAAGTGTTGATTGATATGAGTTCAATTGCACCAGCAGCGTCACAGGAGATTGCCGCGGCATTAGCTGAAAAGGGTGTGGAAATGCTTGATGCACCTGTCAGTGGAGGAGAGCCAAAGGCAATCGATGGAACATTATCTGTCATGGTCGGAGGAACGAAAGAAATATTTGATAAGCATTATGATTTAATGAAAGCAATGGCAGGGTCTGTCGTATTCGTTGGGAAAATTGGTGCAGGGAATGTAACAAAACTAGCTAACCAAGTCATTGTTGCCTTAAATATTGCTGCGATGTCAGAAGCGCTTGTCTTGGCAGCGAAAGCAGGGGTTGAACCTGAATTGGTTTACGAAGCGATTCGTGGTGGATTAGCGGGAAGTACAGTACTAGAAGCAAAAGCGCCATTAGTGATGGATCGTCAATTCAAACCAGGATTCCGTATCGACTTACACATTAAAGATTTATTGAATGCACTCGAAACAGGTCATGATGTAAGTGCACCGCTACCACTAACGGCTTCTGTGTTAGAAATGATGCATGCGTTGAAGGCCGATGGTTTCCAATTTGAAGACCACTCGAGCTTAGTGAAGTATTATGAAAAGGTAGCAAATATTGAGGTTGCCAGAGAAAAAGTTCTTGTATAATTTTTCAGTTAAACGCCGCTGACTTACGGTGTACCGAAGCGAATAAGGAGAGAGCGAAATATGAACTTAACAATGACGAAAGTAACAACAACTCCGACAATCATCGAAATGTCTGTTGTTCCGGTAGCTGGCCATGATAGTATGCTGTTTAACTTAAGTGGAGCCCATGGTCCTTATTTTACAAGAAATATTGTGATTTTAAAGGATAGTACCGGGAATGTCGGTGTTGGAGAAGTTCCTGGTGGCGAAGGGATTCGCAGGACATTGGAAGATGCAAAACCTCTCGTGCTTGGCGCCTCGATTGGAAACTATCATTTTATTTTAAATAAAATGAGAAAAACGTTTTCGGATCGTGATGCAGGCGGCCGCGGCTTACAAACATTTGACTTAAGAATCACGATTCACGCGGTAACCGCAGTGGAGGCTGCCTTATTGGATTTGCTTGGCAAATACTTGAATGTTCCTGTGGCGGCCCTGCTTGGTGAAGGACAGCAGCGTGATAAAGTAAAAACTTTAGGATACTTGTTTTATATTGGTGATCGAAATAAAACGGATCTCCCATACTATAGCAACCCGAATTCGGATATTGAATGGTATCGCATTCGCCATGAAGAAGCCCTTACAGCTGATGCAGTCGTTAAACTGGCTGAAGCCTCTCAAGAGCTTTATGGATTTAAAGACTTTAAGTTAAAAGGCGGCGTCCTGGAAGGAAAAGAAGAAGTAAAAGCAATTCGCGCCTTGGCTGAAAGATTTCCAGATTCCCGAATTACTTTAGATCCGAATGGCGCTTGGTCACTAGAGGAAGCAGTTGAGCTTTGTAAAAATCTGCATGGTGTACTTGCCTATGCGGAGGATCCATGTGGAGCAGAAAATGGTTATTCTGGTCGTGAAGTGATGGCAGAATTCCGCAGAAGAACAGGCTTGCCGACAGCGACGAATATGATTGCGACCGATTGGAGGCAAATGGGTCATACGATTTCACTTCAATCCGTTGATATTCCGCTTGCGGATCCTCATTTCTGGACAATGCAGGGATCTGTGCGCGTGGCGCAAATGTGCCATGAGTGGGGCTTGACATGGGGATCCCATTCAAATAACCACTTTGATATTTCATTGGCGATGTTCACACATGTAGCAGCAGCAGCACCTGGGGAAATTACAGCAATCGACACCCATTGGATTTGGCAGGAAGGTATTGAGCGGTTAACGAAGGAACCAATGAAAATCGTTGATGGTCATATTGCCATTCCAGATAAACCAGGCTTAGGAATTGAAGTGGATATGGATCAAATCGCTAAAGCACATGAAGTTTATAACAATATGGGCTTAGGCTCCCGCGATGACTCTGTCGCAATGCAATACTATATCCCGAACTGGACTTTCAATAACAAAAAACCGTGCCTTGTTCGCTAACTTTTGAAAAATGCCCCCTTTTTGATAATGGGGGTATTTTTACGTTTAGAAAACAGGCTTGTGTGATCACCAATAACTTGATGAATAATGAGGACTTTTAATGCTAGTACTTGGAAAATAATGAGAGTTTATGAAAGATAATGCTGGTAACCGACTTTTTAATCCAAGTAGTAGGTATATATATTCCAAGTAGTGGGATTATATCGAGTTAAAATACCCTTTTAATCCAAGTACTAAGAATATATTTGCTCAATTAAGGTTGTTATGCCGAGTACTAGCATTATTTTTATGAGTTTATTGCGAGTACTCGAATTATATTTCCGCGAAAAATGGGCTTTATCCAAGTACTCGGAATAAAACGGCATGTATTTCTTGCTTTATCCAAGTACTCGGATTAAAAATCAGCAATGTATTTTGTACTTAATCCAAGTACTGGGAATAACACCGCAAGTGTAACGAACTTAATGCTAGTACTTGGAATAAAAATCTCAAGTGTAACGTGCTTAATACGAGTACTCGGATTAAAAATGAGCAAGGAATACGAACTTAATGCCAGTACTCGCAATAAATATCAAACGTCCATTTCTAATATACGCATCAATACACTTTACTGCATTGATGCGAGCCCCTTATTAATGAGGTTATTAATCATTTCAGCCATTTCCTTTGGTGATTTGCCCATGCCGGTTTGCAGCCAATGTTCTAATATGTGAATGCTGCCGCTTACGGCGAACAAACTGACATATTCGGAGATTTGGTGGTCATCGATTGGGTAGGTGGACAGCGAATGTTTCACCATAAAATCATGGGCAACTTTCATGATGCGCTTTTTGAACCCAGGTTCACTCAACAGCGTTTTACATACATCGCTGTTGGCCGCTATATACTCGATGATTTTTTCGGTCATTTCCAATGCTTCTTCTGCTTTGTTAGTGCTGTATTGCATCAATGTTTCGTTCATATCTTGGATCATTTCTGCTTCAATTTGCGAAAGAAGATCATATTGGTCTGAATAGTGGGCGTAAAAAGTCGAGCGATTAATATCAGCGAGTTCACATATTTCTTTCACGGTAATCGCAGAGATTGACTTTTCTTTTAATAATTGCATTAAACTTTCCTTTAAGACCATCCTAGTATATTGTTTCCGTCTGTCTATTTTTGAACCCAAACTAGAACACACCTTCCATATATCCAACATGAAAATACTATTATGTTGGATATTAAACATAATATAATAAACTGTTTGTTGATAAACCAACATGGTGTCTATTATAATTGTACAAGGAAATGGATGCAATAAGGAGATGGTTTTAATCGACTTCGCAGCACGAATATTAAAACATAAAAAATTCGTCGTTATTACTTTTATGACGGTTGCTATTATCTGTGCGATTGCACAGTTTTTTGTTTCAATAAATTACAATATGGTTGATTATTTGCCAGAGGATGCCCAGTCAACTGTAGCGATGGAGATCATGGAGCAAGAGTTTGATGGCGCTGTTCCGAATGCAAGGGTAATGGTCAACGACGTTTCAGTGCAGGAAGCGCTTCTGTTTAAAGGACAGTTGGCAAGCATTGATGGCGTCAGTGATGTGACATGGTTGGATGATGCCATCGATATAAAAACTCCACTTGAAATGGCCGATTCTGAAATAGTGGAATCGTATTATAAAGATGAAAAAGCGTTGTTTTCTTTTACCATCCGTGATGGCGACGAAGTTAGTATTACCGATGCTATTTATGAGCTCATTGGCGAAGACAATGCGATGTCAGGAGAGGCACTCGATACGGCTAATTCTCAGCAAATGGCTGGGAAAGAATCATTGTTTGCTGCGGCATTACTCGTGCCGATTATCATTATCATCTTAGTATTATCTACAAATTCATGGATAGAGCCGGTGTTTTTCCTGACTGCAATTGGCGTGTCCGTGTTAATCAATTTAGGGACGAATATTTTTATCGGCGAAATTTCGTTCGTTACCCAGTCGGTCGCCCCAATATTACAGCTGGCCGTTTCATTGGATTATGCGATTTTCTTGCTTCATAGCTTTTCAGGTTATCGCAAACAAACAAGTGATCCGGAAGAAGCAATGCAGCTTGCGATGAAAAAATCGTTTCCAGCGATTGCCGCGAGTGCAGCGACGACCTTTTTCGGTTTTATCGCGCTGACGTTTATGAAGTTTGAAATCGGCTCTGATTTAGGCTTAAATCTCGTCAAAGGAATTGTCTTAAGTTTTATTAGTGTCATGGTCTTTTTACCAGCGTTAACGCTTTTATTATATAAATGGATTGATAAAACCGAACATAAAACGCTCGTACCAAGCTTTAAGCAAATCGGCCGTCGTGTAGTGAAAATTCGCATCCCTAGTTTAGTAATCGTCTTCTTGCTCATTGTTCCGGCTTTTTTAGGCCAAAGCAAAACCGATTTTATCTATGGAATCGGTGAACAGCCAGAATCAACTCGCGAAGGAAGCGACCTCATTAAAATAGAAGAAACGTTCGGAACGCTTACACAGATGGTGTTGCTCGTTCCGAGAGGGGATGTTGTTAAGGAAGGGGCATTGGTACAGGAGCTGGAGAATCTTGACTCGGTAACAAGTGTGCTTTCCTACGTTAATGTAGTCAGCCCAGTTATTCCGCCGGACTATTTGGAGGCAGAGGTTACTAAGCCGTTTTATTCAGAGAATTACAGCCGGATTATCGTTCATACAAACACCGGGAACGAGGGGGATGAGGCGTTCTCATTAGTAGAAACGGTGCAAAAATTAGCAGCGACCTATTATGGAAATGATTTCTACTCGCTTGGGGAGAGCGTGACCTTGTATGATATTAAACAAACCGTTGAAAAAGATAATGTCATTGTGAATTTGCTAACTGTAATTGCTATTGCAGTGGTGCTGATTGTTACCTTTAAATCAATTTCGGTTCCAATCGTGCTGTTGTTGACGATTCAGGCAGCCGTGTGGATCAATCTAGCGGTTCCTTATTTTACCGATTCATCATTGGTTTTCGTCGGTTATTTAATTATTAGTACCGTCCAGCTCGCCGCGACGGTCGACTACGCGATTTTATTTACTGAAAGCTATAAGGAACATCGCAAGGAAATGTCCGCTTTAGCCGCAATTAAGAAAACAATTGATGAAAAGATTTTTTCGATTGCCGTGTCTGCGTCGATTTTATCAAGCGTTGGCTTTATATTATGGCTGACATCAACGAATCCGATCGTTTCATCTATCGGGCTGCTTTTAGGAAGAGGGGCGTTATTAGCCTTTATATTAGTTGTTTGTTTCCTTCCGGCGATGTTGCTCGTGTTTGATCGCTTCATAGAAAAAACGACTTGGAAAGCAAATTTTTATCGTAAGGAGAAATGAGGATGGGAAAAAGACGGATTTTTCTAGTGTTAATGGCGCTTATCCTTGTCTTGCCGTCGTTTCTTGTCAGTGCTGCTGCGAATGAGAACGAAAAGGCCGGGGAATTTATTGCCAAAGATGAGGTTGTCTATGCAACGCTTAGCGCCACCGGAGGGCAGCAAGAAATTTATGTAGTTAATATTTTTGATGTCGTTAAACCTGGGAAGATTACTGACTATGGTACGTACGAAACGGTCAAAAATTTAACGAATTTAGCAACCATTGAACAACAAGGTAATCGTGTCGACCTTTCCGCTGAAAAGGGTAAGTTTTACTATCAAGGGAATATGCGGGACGAACCATTGCCATGGAATTTTACCATTGATTATTTATTAGATGGCAAGAAACGTGCGCCAGAGGAGCTTGTCGGTCAAGATGGGCAGGTGAAAATCAACATTCATACGTCTGCGAATGAGCATGTTGATCTTGTTTTTTATGACCATTATTTACTGCAAATTACGCTTACAATTGACCCTGGGTTGTTTAGCAATATTGAAGCCGGTGATGGCATGGTGGTCAATGCAGGAAAAAACAAACAAATTACTTTTACTGTCATGCCTGAGCAAGACGGTGAGTTGAGTTTCGAGGCTGATGTCGTTGATTTTGAACTAGCAGCAATTGAAATTGCCGCGGTGCCATCATCGATGTCGATCGATGCCCCCGATACAGATGAGATGACAGGTGAAATGGAGTCATTAACAGATGCAATTCGTCAATTAAATGATGGTGTTGGTGAATTAAAGAATGGCGCTTCTCAGCTGAGTGATGGTGCTATTCGTCTCCGTGATGGGTCTGAACAATATCATAACGGCATGTCTAATCTAAAAGGTGCTTCGCCTGAACTTGTAAAGGGATCTGAGGCAATTAACGATGCGCTTACTAAAATTAGTAATAGTTTGCAAGTCGATGCGATTGATCTCGATCTCAGCGATTTTGCGGATTTGACTGATAGCTTAATGAATGGTGGCGATGGACTTCTTGATTTGGCAGATCGGATCTCGAGTATAAGAGAGCAGTATGCAACTGCATACGAACGCTTAGACAAGGCGCTAAAAGCTGTACCTGAAACGGGAATTTCAGAAGCAGATATTCAAAAGATTTATGATAGTGGTGCTGATGCAGCGATTCTTGACCAGTTACTTGAAACGTACACAGCGGCTCTCACTGCGAAAGAAGCTTTTCCTGATGTGAAAAAATCGTTTGAATCGATTGATCCACTGTTAGGTGAAATGAGTGGAACGGCTCGTGGAATCGGGGACAGATTGCTTCAGAGCGCGGAGGGAATTACTTCGGCTTTAGAAGAATTGGACCAATTCGATGGCCTTACGCAATTACAAGAGGGCATGGCTACATTGACAACGAATTACCGGGCGTTTCATGGCGGGTTGGTTGACTATACAAAGGGGGCTGGCCAGTTGTCTGATTCCTATAGTGAGTTGCATTCAGGATTGGTTAAATTCACCAATGGAACGGGTGAATTAGCAAAGGGAGTCGGAGAGCTTCATGCCGGGACGACCGAGCTTTATAACGCAACGAGTCGTCTGCCAGATCAAATCCAAGAGGAGATCAATCGAATGATCGCTGAGTATGATAAGTCTGATTTTGACGTCATCTCCTTCGTCTCTCCTGAAAATGAAAAACTGCATTCTGTGCAATTCGTGATCAAAACCGCAAGCCTTAAAAAAGATGTGAAAGAAACAAACGAACAACCTGTCAAAGAACAAAAAGGATTTTGGGCGAAGTTTTTCGATTTGTTTAGGTAGCCTCAATTCTGAATGTGTTTAAAAAGGCATTATGTCTTCTAGTATAATCGTTAAATATGTTGACCAAAAAGGACCCACAATCAAGGGGTCCTTTTTGTTTCAAGGCGTAGATGCTACCCGTTTTCGAACAATCGCGGCCAGTTGCATTCCGAGCACGAGCATCACCGTTGCTCTAACCGTTATTCCGACTTTCCTTCTTTAACACTTAACAATAATAGACGGATAAATTCCGCTTAATTAGTAAATTGCATTGAAAATAGGCACTAATAGACGGAGAGATTCCGTCTATTGATTCAAAAAGCATGAAAATGAGGGATTTTGCCTTGGATAAGCGGAAAACCTCCCCTTATATCCCCCGAAATGAGCTCCATTCTGCATTTAACCGGAAAATCTCCGCTTATTTTACTTTCGCTAGTTACTCAATTAAGGACAAGCCTTCTATTTAAGAGAGATGAGATAAAGAAGGCTTTTTGGACTTCATGAAGGAAGGAACCAGAATCGAGATATTTATACTTTTGGTTTGGATTTGGAAACAGTATGCCCTAGATTACTAAGTAACAAGGCGGTTTGAGCTTATTTTTTAGGGATCTCGCAGCCATCGTCATCACAAATCCCAGCGTCTTCGCTGTTGACTACAGTTATTTCGTCTTCAGCGATCACTTTTTGCAATGCTTGTACAAATGCTTCGGTTGGTTGCGCACCTGTTAGGGCATATTTTTTATTAATTAGGAAGAATGGCACACTTGAAATACCATATTGCTTGGCAGTTTGTTCGTCTGCACGAACTTCTTCCGTCATCTCGTCACTTGCGAGCATATTTGCGACCTCGTCACGATTGAGTCCAACTTCTACGGCTAGCTCTGTTAGAGTGTGATGGTCACCGATATGTTTCGATTCGGTAAAATAAGCCTGTAAAATTCTTTCTGTCATTTCTTTCATGACTCCATGCTTTTTCGCAAACATCGTTAAGCGATGAGCATCAAAGGTATTTGTTAAAATGAGTGTCTCCATTTGGTAGTCCAAGCCAACTTCTTTTGCCATATTCACGACGTTATCGACGTTTGCCTTCGCTTGCTCGATGCTCATTCCATACTTACTTGCTAATTTTTCATACATATTTTCTTGTACATCACGTTTATGCGTTGGGTCCAATTCGTAACAACGGTACGTTACCTCAATCGGATGGTCAATTTTCTTAAGAGCGTCCTCCAGACGCCTCTTGCCAATATAGCAAAATGGTCAAGCAAAATCTGTCCACATTTCAATATGCATGTTTTGTCCCTCCATTTCAAGATTCACTACATAGTATATCTGTTCCGGTTTGTTTTAACGATTATTTTGATTTGAATGCAACATATATGGTGTTTTCGTCCACTCTTGACTCTGTTTAAGTTGAAAAGGAAGAGGAGTAAATAAAATTTAATTTGTCATTGCCAGAGTTAAGTTCGAAAAAATACATTTGATCGATTGTGTTGATTTATCAAGGCTTAAGCAATGCAGGCTATGTTAGTTAATGCTTTCTAATGCTTCCTTAACAGTTATAAAAGTCTCAAATTCTGTATGATCAAACCCATTATCCACAGCGAGTTTTGCGATGTATGGGCGGATTCCCGTTGAAATGACATTAATCCCCATTACACGAAGGATACTCTCGAACTCATGAAGAAAGCGGATGGTTTCTGTATCGATTTTTAATAGGCCTGAAAAATCAACAATGACATGATCTAAATGAAGATCGGCGATTTTTGGAATCACTATATCCAATATGTAAGTTACCCGATGGGAGTTAATCATCCCAACGAGCGGAACGATGACAACTCCATCTTTAACAGGGACAAGCGGTGCAGATAACTGAGCTAGCTCCTGTTGAGCCTCTTCCTGACGCTCTTCCGATAGATGTTCAAATGCTAAAACTGTTTCATTTATGCTTATATCAAGTATTGAATTGATTTGTTTGATCATAAAAGCATTTTCTGTCAGCGACAGTTCAAACTCTTCGCTTATTTTTGTTACGATGTCGATTAAAAGTTCCCTCGTTGGTTGATAGCGGACAATGATCGATGAGATTTTCCCTTCTGACACGACCTGTTCCGAGTTCTTTTTACTCCATTCAATAAGTGAGGGTGGAATAATCTTCTGTTCACAATAAATGAGTGATTCTCCGAAAGATTCCATAAATTCAGTATAAAATGTCAACGCACGTGCTTTTTCCTGAGCTGAAATATTTAAGTTCATTCTCTGAATCACTGAATCTACAATTTCTTTGGCAAGCGATTCCGAATGAACGATAAAGTAATTAGAAACCTTTTCCATTGATTTTCGTTAAACCACCTTTATCACAATAATTATCATATTAAATAGTTATTATAACTTATTATTGCTTTTATCGACAAATAGGGCGGCTTGGGCAACCCTTTTGTTTTTCAAAAATAAAAATAGCCCTTTTTACATATGAAAACAGTTAAATTATTTTTTATGAAAATGCCCCCGTCAACGCATAGTCATTCATCAGAAATCTCTCATGAAATTCTCATTTTCTTCACCATCATTCCTCAGAAGGAAACGTGAAAATAGAAGTATCCAAAAGGGAAGGATACACAAATGTTGAAAGTGACCGTTCCGGAAAACTTAAACCATGAAAGCTTATTCGATGACATCCTTGAAAGCCATACAAACCATTATGCATTGCGTCAGGTGGAAACAACGAATCTCGGAACGATGATTCGTTACACCTTCGAAATAAGAAGTAAAAATGAAACAAAAGACAAAGACCTCCTCGATCTCATTCGCGAACGAAACGCCAACCTTCAGGTGAGTCTTTCATATATGTAGCACCTACGCTTCGGAAAACTTACTTCATTAAAAGAAAAGCCGCCCTCAATTTAAGGAGGGCGGGTAGTTTAGGTATTCTTTTTATTGAGCGAAAGCAAGATGGTTATTAGCATAAAGGCAACGAGCGAGAGAAACGGGATGGTGATAAATCCAGCCCAGTTAATATACTGCGTACTACAAGGAATGAGTGAACGGCAAGCGTCGCCAAAGAGACCGACTTTTTGCTCCAAATAGTGAACCGTTCCAATTAACGTCCCAAGCATCGACAGCGGCAGTATGTACGGAATGATGTTCCGATCGCCTTTTATCGCCGCTCTTCCTAAAAGAAACACAAGCGGATACATGAGGATTCGCTGATACCAGCACCATGAACAAGGAATGAATTTCATTCCTTCGCTAAAATAAAGACTTCCTCCGGTTGCGATTATGCTGACGATCCAAGCAAGGTATAGATTGTATTTTTTAAGAAAATCCCCCATTTACTCCTGCTCTCCACTAGCGATCTTATTTACGATTGTCTCAATGGCCCCGAGGTCAGAATGGTTGACCGCTTGGCCATTAATAACAAGATAAGGCGTACCCGTAACACCAAGTTCATCGCCTTTATTATAATCAGCCAACACATCGTCAATGTACATTTGTTCGATTTCTAGCATTTCCTGAATTTCTTCTGCAGTGACGCCATCGACATACTGAACTGCCAACTCAGAAATGCGCTGATTAGATAAAGTGGTTTGAATGTCATACAGGTCTTTCGTAAATTCCTGCCATTGATCCGGGTTCTCGCGGAAAACATACTCACTCGCCATCGCTGCATAGACTGAAGGAATTCCGATGACAGGATAGTTTACGAAAGTAAGATTTGCTTCCCCTGAATCTATGAATCTCGTTTTTAACTGAGGATACACTTCCTCTGCCCATGTTTTACAATGGGGTCATTGAAAATCTGAAAAAATCATCATTTCCACCGGTGCATTCTCATCACCAACGAGCGGTTGTTCAGACGGGTCATACACTTTATTTGTTGATACAGGTAAACTAGCAACTGTTCTCTCACTTTTATTTGAAAATGACCCCCAAATCCCAATTCCGATAAAAAATAAAATGACAACGATAAAAATTGTCGTAAGCCTATTTTCCTTTTTAAACATGTTCGCACCTCCATATTTGTCATTATTAATTTACATGAAAATGAAAGTAAAAAAAAGAAAAGAGTTTTAGTAAGAAAAAAGTGGTTGGACTAAGAGGGGGGCCATTTGAATAAGTTGCGATATAACTACGTAAAAACAAGGGTAAAGGCACAGCTGATTTTGTATGAAAGGTTCATTTATGAACATTTGGTTGAGGAGATTCGTAGGCTTTTTGAGAGATAATGCTGGTAACGCGTTTTTTAATCCAAGTACTCGTATTAAAAACCGGAAATTTCGTTGATATATTGCTAGTACTCGTAATAAAACGCTGTAAAATGAGGGTTTAATCCGAGTACTAGCATTAAAGTAAGGTCAGTAGGCCGATATAATCCCTGTACTAGCAAAAAAAAACGGCCCAAAATCGGTTTAATCCAAGTACTAGTAATAAACCAGGCTCAAAAACGTGGTTAATCCGAGTACTAGTAATAAAAATCAGCCAGTTTATGGCTAATCCAGGTTTTTAATCCAAGTACTAGCATAAAACAAGCTTAATAATCACGGTTAATCCAAGTACTAGCAATATTCCTTAGCGCCTATTTATGAACAATTCACGTTTTTAATCCGAGTACTAGATAAAAAACGGTCGTTAATGGTTTTAATCAACATTAATGTGACTAGGATTGTACAAAAGGACCCGGCAGTTCTTTTCCCCTAAAAGAAAAACAGACTTCTATTTCATATCACTTAATTTCACGTCAAAAATCATTAATAAGGAAAGGATAATCACTATCGATATCGCCCAAGCGATGATAGGCCTTCGATGATGAATAGGTAACATAATAAAAATGATCCCGGTAAAAATAATCGACCAGGGAAAATTCCAATCGTGATGATATGTAATAAATCCCAGTAAATAATTGACGTATTCAAAGATCAAGTAAATTCCCATCCATAGCCAGAACCATAAAAACCGTTTTGTCCAACCGCTCGGAAATTTTCCTAAATAAATCAAAACAGTGGCCGAGTACGAAACGACCATTGCTAAAAGGGTAATGGTTGTATGGTTCGGTAACAATAAATCATGGAAAACCCACATTGACTTGTTGTAAAGGAGAAAATTATATAATAAGTCACCGATGATAAAGAAAAGGATTGTCGGATAATATTGCTGCCAATTTCGCCAATCGCCCCATTTATATCCCGCTAGCGCATAGAGTGCATTAATGAATATATACATATAAACCACCTGAAGTAAGAATGTTATTATGTTTCCCGACTGGGTTCAAAATTATGAAGAATAACTTAAATAAATGTTTGCTTTAAGGTGAAAAGAAATAATGAAGGGTTTGTCTTAAGGTGGATGTAAGTCCCTGTTTTGGGATTTTATTGAAACCTTTTAAAATTTTGGACGTATAACAATATGTAGTCGTTACCTGACGGATGTTTGTGCATTTATATTTCATTTTAAAGGGGGATGAGAGTATGGCAACATTTATTGGTTTTCTCGTAATTTTTGTTCCAATTTTAATCATTGCCGCACTTATTGGGGTTGGTTACTTCTTTTGGGTCCGTATTCGATACCGAACAGCAAAATCGAATGAAGCGTTAATTATTACTGGGCCAAGATTAGGCGATCCTGAAAAAGAGAGTAATATTTTCACAGATTTAGAAGGACGTTCGATGAAAATTATCCGTGGCGGTGGGTATTTGCTTAAACGGTTCCAAACAGCAACGCCGGTTAATTTAACTTCCTTCCAGCTGAAGCTGTCAACACCAAGAGTATACACAAATGGTGGTGTACCGATTGTCGCAGATGCGGTGGCAATGGTTAAAGTAGCGGATACATTGAATGGGATTGCGAACTATGCGGAGCAATTTTTAGGGAAAAAGCAAGCAGAAATAGAAGAGGAAATCATAGAAGTGCTTGGCAGTAACTTGCGGGCAATTTTATCGAAAATGACGGTTGAGGATATTAATAGTAGCCGTGAAAAATTCAATCATGATGTATCCGACATCGCTCAAAAACAGCTCGATTTGATGGGCTTTAAAATCACAGCTTTAGGGTTGACTGATATACGCGATGCCGATGAAGAAAATGGCTATTTAGAAAACCTAGGCCGGCCACGAATTGCCGAAGTTCGGAAGCAAGCAGAAATAGCCGAAGCGGACAGTGAACGGGAAACGCGGATTCATCGGGCGAAAATGGATCAAGAGGCGAAAGAAGAGGAATATAAACGCCAAATTGCCATCGCAGAATCGCGAAAAGAGAAGGATTTAAACGACGCTGCGTTTAAAGAAGAAACAGAGCGTGCACGTGCGAAATCAGAACAATCGTATGAATTGGAAAAAGCAAAATTAGCAAAGGAAATTAAAGAAGAAGAGCTCATGTTGAAATTCCTAGAACGTGAACGTGCTGTTAAGCTTGAGGAAGAGGAAAATAAAGTGCGCAAAGCAAAAGCGGATGCTGACTATTATGAAACGACACGTCGTGCGGAAGCAGATGCACGTAAAGCAGAGATTGAAGGGGAGATGCTTGCGAAAATCCGTCGTGAAGAGGGTTCGGCCGAGGCGGATGTTATCCGTGAACGCGGGAAAGCCGAAGCAGAATCTCGTAAGTTATTAGCCGAGGCGATGGAAAAACATGGCGATGTAATTATTACTGAAAAACTAATTGAAATGCTTCCTGTCTTTGCGGAAAAGATTGCTCAGCCGCTGAACAACATTGAATCTGTAAAAATTATTGATTCTGGTAACGGTCAAGGAGTCCCTTCATTCGGAAAAAGCATTACAAAAACAATGGTTGAAATGCAAGAACCTTTAAAAGAAATGACAGGGATAGATGTTGCTCAGTTAGTAAAATCTTACGCCTCACGTGCGAATGCCCATTCACCAGTAATCAATGTTGGGCAACATCAACCGGCGATGAATGACCACCATCAGCAAATGCCCAAACACGAGGATCAAAATTAGACGGTCATTGCTGATAACAGAGACAATCATCAGGAAAAATAATTCAATAATCGATAATGCCACGCCCTCCGATTATAATGTGCGGACGTGGCCTTTTTATTTTTGTCTAGATAGAAATGGATGAATAATCCATTCCAATAAAAGATGAAGTTATTTTTGCTAAACAGCTTTAAATGTGCATTTTCATAAAATTAACCATTGAATCTTTATACATATGGTTGTATTATTAGTTTTGCTAATATAACAATTAACGAAGTTTATTCGGAGTCATCATGGGGGAACTAATAGATGGAAGCTAGACAGTTGAAAACGATAGAAAGTGTTGAAAGAGTTGAGGAGAAGAAATCCTATAGCACAAAACAAATTTTAAAATTTTTATTGCCTTCATTGCTAGGTTTGTTGATTTTTCTCGTACCTATTTCATATAACGGCAAAGTAACAATTGGTCTTGGAATATTAGCGGATGGATTGCAAGCGGCAATTTCCGGCTATATTCCGGCGATTATGACAGTCGTGATTTGTTTATCGGCGCTCGGAAGTGTCATCGTTAAAGTAGTGAATCTGCCGATTGTGAAGAATAATCGATTTTTAACCAATGTGTTTGATGTGAAATTACAATGGGTCGCTTTAAGGGTGGCTGGCGCATTTTTTGCCGTGTTTACATTATTTGAGATTGGCCCTAGTGCCATTTCTTCAGGATTCACTGGTGGGGTCGTTCTTTTCGATTTAGTTCCAGTGTTAATGGTTTGGTTTTTGTTTGCTAGTCTGTTAATGCCACTGCTGTTAAACTTTGGATTAATGGATTTTATCGGTACGATTTTACGGAAAGTTATGTATCCTATTTTTAAACTACCAGGGCGCTCGTCGATTGATGCGGTTGCTTCTTGGATGGGTGCAGGCCCTGTTGGTGTGTTAATCACAACGCAGCAGTATGAATCAGGTTATTATACGAAAAGGGAAGCGGCGGTTGTGGCAACGAATTTCTCGATTGCTTCCATTGCATTTAGCTTAGTGATTGCTAAATTTTTAAGCATTGATCATATGTTTATCCAATTTTATTTAACAGTAGTCGTTGCAGGGCTCATCGCAGCGGTGATTTGTCCACGAATTCCACCGCTTTCGCGGAAAAAAGAAACGTATTATGAGCCGGTTGGCAAACAAATTAGCGAAGATATTCCTGCTGGTGTATCGACCTTTAAATGGGGAATTCAAAAGGCAATTGAAACAGCAGACAAGGTGAAGAGTGGCCGTGAAGTCGTCGTTAAAGGAGTCCAAAATGTCGTTGAAATTTGGTTTGGTCTCATTCCACTTGTAATGGTGTTAGGGACGTTGGCACTTATTGTTGCTGAGTTTACACCGATCTTTACTTATTTATCTTATCCGCTTGTACCAATTTTAAATTTATTGCAAATTCCGGAAGCGAGCGCTGCAGCTCCAGCGATGATTGTTGGGTTTGCTGATATGTTCCTTCCAGCAGTAATTGGCAGCGGAATTGAATCCGAATTAACACGATTTGTCATTGGCGTAATGTCGCTTACGCAATTGGTTTATATGTCTGAAATCGGCGTGCTTTTATTAAAATCTAAGATTCCATTGAACCTTTTAGAACTGTTTATCATTTTCCTACAAAGGACATTGATTACTTTGCCGGTTGTAGCCTTAATGGCTCATCTGCTTTTCTTTTAATTCTATTATTATGGTAAAATACATTTCGATTAAGTATGCCTCCACGTTTCATGTGGAGGTATTCCTGTTAAGACAACTCAGACTAGATATAGATAACATCATGGAGGTCGTTATTAATGGCGAAAGATTGGAGTCATCTTGTAGCAAATATGTCAAATTTATTAGCACCTAGTATGGCGAAGGATCATCCAAATTTGCCTGTTATAAAAGAAGAGGGTTGCTATTACTTCGGAGTAGACGGCAAGAAATATTTAGATTTTACATCAGGAATTGCGACAACAAATGTTGGTCATCGTCACCCAAAAGTCGTACAAGCGATTAAAGATGGCGCGGACCAGCTCGGACATGGTCCGTCAGGGGTCATCATCTATGAATCGATTTTGACGTTGGCGGAAAGGCTTGGCAAGATTCTTCCTGGAAATTTAGATTGTTTTTTCTTTGCCAACAGCGGTACAGAAGCGATTGAAGGAGCAATCAAGCTAGCGAAACATGTCACGAAACGTCCGTACATTGTGTCATTTATGGGCTGTTTTCACGGCCGTTCGATGGGGGCGTTAAGTGTGACGACTTCCAAAAGCAAATATAGGAAATTTCTGCAACCAACAGGATCTTACCAAGTTCCATACGCAAATACTGCCGACTGTCCGAATGGACTAGACCCGGAAACATATGTTGTCGAGCAATTGGAGAAGGATTTCGCGCGCTTGTTTAATCATCAAGTGACACCTGAAGAGGTGGCGGCGGTAATTGTTGAACCAGTATTGGGCGAAGGTGGCTATATCATCCCGCCCAAAGCTTGGTTGAAAAAAGTTCGCGAAATTTGCGATAAGAACGGTATTCTGCTGATTTTCGATGAGGTCCAAACAGGGTTTGGCCGCACGGGCGAGTGGTTTGCAGCACAAACGTTTGATGTGACTCCTGATATTATGGCGATTGCCAAAGGAATTGCGAACGGTTTGCCGTTAAGTGCAACAGTGGCATCGAAAGAATTAATGCAGCAATGGCCGCTTGGAAGCCATGGAACGACGTTTGGCGGCAATCCAATTGCCTGTTCTGCGGCAATGGCTGTTTTAGATGTGATTGAGGAAGAAGGCTTGCTTGAAAACACGAAAAAAGTTGGTGCTTATGCAGTTGAAAAGCTCCAGCAGCTCAAAGAAAAGCATGCGTTTATTGGGGAAATCCGCGCAGTAGGGTTAATGATTGGGATTGAGATTATCAACCCAGCAACGAAGGAGCCTGATGGCGACGCGCTATTTAGAATCTTGGATCTCACTTTGGAAAATGGAGTGCTCTTCTACTTTTGCGGAAACCAAAGCGAAGTCATCCGCATGATTCCGCCACTAAATGTTACAACTGAACAAATTGACGATGGTCTTGAAATGCTTGACCGTGCTTTAAGCACCTATGCCGAAGAACAAAGCGTGTTTGTATAAAAGATGAGCCTGAGTCCGACTCAGGCTCTTTTGTTTTGTATGTTTTTCCAAAAAAGGTCATTATGAACATTCGGCCGAAGAGATTTGTATGTTTTTAAGCGATAATGCTGGTAACGCGTTTTTTAATCCGAGTACTCGTATTAAAAACACCGAATTTCATTGATATATTGCTAGTACTCGTAATAAATCGTTGTAAAATCAGGGGTTAATCCGAGTACTAGCAATAAAATGGTGTCAGAAGGTCGATATAATCCCTGTACTAGCAATAAAAAATGGCCGAAAATCGATTTAATCCAAGTACTAGCAATAAACCAGCCTAATAATCGCGGTTAATCCAAGTACTAGTAATAAAATTTAGCCTCTGTCCGAACAATCCATCTTCTTAATCCAAGTACTAGCAATAAACCTTAGCTTATTTTTAAGCACTTCCCTTTTTAATCCAAGTACTAGGAATAAATCTTAGCCTATTTATCAGCACTCCACCTATTTAATCCAAGTACTAGGAATAAAAAGCCCAACATTCATTCGGCAAAACAACCCGGCAACTCAATAATTTGCCCCTTTGATACAAATCTCTCCTATGCGCCTAAAGCAGCCTCGTCTGCAATAATCGTTACATTCGGATGATTTTTTAATACCGATGCAGGAAAGTCCTCAGTTGCTTCTCCATGAATAAGTTGTGATAATGCTTCACGTTTGCCTTCACCAGAAATGAGCAACAAAATTTCTTTGCTACGCATAATGCTGGCAATGCCCATTGTAATAGCATGGGTAGGCACTTCATCGATACTGTCAAAGAAGCGTGCATTTGCTTCACGTGTAGAGGCAGTCAATTCAATTATATGTGTTTCAGATTGAAACGAAGTTCCTGGTTCATTAAAAGCGATATGGCCATTTGAGCCGATTCCTAGAATTTGCAAGTCAATGCCACCATGTTCTTTTAATCGGTTTTCATAGTCAACACATTGTTGTTGTGGATTTTCGGTATCACCGAGCGGAACAAATGTATTTGCTTTGTCAATATCGATATGATTAAATAATTGCTCATTCATAAAATACCGGTAACTTTGCGGGTGTTCACCAGAAAGGCCTATGTATTCATCTAAATTAAATGACGTAACCTTTTGATAAGAAGTATCGTTCTCTTGATGATCTTTTACTATTTGAGCGTATAACCCGACAGGAGTACCGCCTGTTGCTAAACCAAGGGTTATGCTTGGATTTTTACGTACTTTCTCGATGAAAAGTTTTGCTGCTTCAAGACTCAATTCGTCATAATTTTTAACTTTAATTATCTTCATGATTGCTCTCCTCCTCAATCCATAGGCATTTCTTTTATATACCGACCTTATATTAGCACGATGAAATATTGTTGTATATACTGGTAAAAATAAATGAAAACTAAATTATTTTACACATAAATTAGGATGGTCAATGATCTCATTTTCTTAATCAATGGGTATAGTATTCCAATTAACGACATGTTATTTCGGTTTGCGAGGTTGTTTTAAAAGGAAAAAGAAGAGTCAATTTGACTCTCCTTTTCTATAAAAATCATCTACTTATTTATTGCCTTCTCAATTGCGGCAACCACGTCTTCAGTCGTACTCATTTGGAGAACGGATTCAGCTAGTTGTTCCATATCCGCCTTATTTAAACGGCTGATGAGGGAACGAGCTTTCAAAATCGATGTTGCACTCATGGAAAACTCATCCAATCCTAATCCTAGCAATACTGGGATTGCCGTTTCATCACCAGCCATCTCTCCGCACATTCCTGCCCATTTGCCTTCTTTATGCGCAGCATCAATGACCATTTTTACGAGGCGTAGAATTGATGGGCTATATGGTTGATACAAATAAGAAACGCGTTCATTCATCCGGTCTGCAGCCATCGTATATTGAATTAAATCATTCGTTCCAATGCTAAAGAAATCGACTTCTTTCGCAAATTGGTCAGCAAGGATGGCTGTAGAAGGGATTTCAACCATAATGCCAATTTCAATATTGTCAGAGACGGCTATTCCTTCAGCGATGAGCTTTTGTTTTTCTTCTTCAAGAACCGCTTTTGCTTGACGGAACTCATCAAGTGTGGCAATCATTGGAAACATGATTTTTAAGTTTCCAGCTGTACTTGCTCTTAACAGCGCTCTTAATTGTGTACGGAATATTTCTTGTTCTTCCAAGCATAAGCGAATCGCTCGATAACCTAGAAACGGATTCATTTCTTTCGGTAAATGTAAATATGGAAGTTCTTTGTCGCCACCAATATCAAGGGTACGAACAACGACAGGCTTGCCAGCCATGCCTTCTAAAACTTCCTTATAAGCGGCATATTGCTCTTCTTCTGTCGGCAACTGGGTTCTGCCCATATAAAGGAATTCAGTTCGATACAAACCAACTCCTTCGCCTCCATTATTGACTACTCCGACTAAATCAGCCGGTGTGCCAATATTTGCTGCCAATTCTACATGATGCCCATCGACAGAAGTTGTTTTTTCATTTACAAGCTTTGCCCATTCTGCTTTTTCAGCTTCGTAAGCGGCTTGTTTTTCTCGATATTGCTGAACCAACTCTTCTGAAGGATTGAGATGCACTTCTCCACTCAAGCCATCGACAATGACAATGTCGCCATTTTGAATTTCTTCGGTTGCTGTTTTTGTGCCAACAACTGCCGGGATTTCTAATGAACGCGCCATGATCGCAGAGTGCGATGTTCTGCCGCCAATATTTGTCGTAAACCCTTTGACAAATTGGCGATTTAATTGAGCTGTATCCGAAGGAGTTAAATCTTCAGCAACAACAATGACTTCCTCTGAAATCAATGAAGGATTGCTCAGTTCCACTTTTAAAAGATGAGCAAGTACCCGCTTCGTTACATCACGAATATCTGCCGCGCGCTCCTTCATATATTCATTATCCATCTGTTCAAATAAGGAGATAAATTGGTCTGCCGTATTTTTTAAGGCAGCTTCTGCATTCATTTGATCGGCTTGAATCTGGTCTTTAATCGGATTCAATAATTCTGGGTCATTCAAGACAAGAAGATGTGCTTCGAAAATCGCCGCCTTGTCTTTGCCAAGGTCTATTTCAGCTTTTTGGCGAATTAGCTCAAGCTCTTGTTTGGCTTCGGCAATGGCGTTTTCAAAACGTTCAATTTCTTTAGCAACGTCCTCAATTTTAGCTTGGTTGACCGTTAAGTCTGGTTCAATTAAACGATAGGCTTTGGCGATAGCGATTCCACTTGAAGCGGCAATTCCTGTTAGGCTACCCATTACTCTGCTAAGCCTTCCTTCGCTAATGTTTCTTCAAGTGATTGTAACGCTTCTTGCTCATCGTCGCCTTCTACATATATTTTAATTTCTGCTCCATGGGCGATTCCTAATGACATGACACCCATAATCGATTTTAAATTCACTTTTTTTTCTTTATATTCAAGTTGAATATCTGACTTGAATTTCGATGCCGCGCTCACTAAAAGTGTCGCTGGTCGTGCGTGAATCCCTGTTTCTTCGATGACTTTGAATTGTTTTTCTACCATTTTAATCCAACTCCTATTCTTTTTGTAAAATTAATCTTAAGATGTAAGATGTATGAGTTAATCGATTGTGGAATAGCGCTTAAATAAGGCAACCATTTCAGTAATCGAGTTCTCCGCTTTTAATCGTTCAATATTGTTTTTGTCATTTAACAGCTTTGTTAGTTGCGACAATGCTTTCAGATGGGTTCTGTTATCAATCGCCGCAATACAAAACAGCAAACGGACGGGATATTTTTCATTATCTAAAAAATAGATCGGCTTATTGAGCTTTAATAAACTCATTCCGACTTTGTTTACGCCCTTCTCAGGACGTGCATGAGGAATGGCGACTTCATGACCAATTACAACGTACGGGCCGTATTTATCGATATTTTCAATCATCGCATCAATATAAGCTGGTTCAATTACCCCATTTAATAGAAGGGGATTGGCAGCAAGTTTAATTGCTTCCTTCCAATCCGTAAGTTCGTCTGCGATTTGAATTGTTTCGTCGTTTATTAAATCTTTAATGACTAGCGATTTTTCTTTTCTAACATCGCCCTTTTTATAAAAAGCGATTTGGCTTAATGCTTGTCTTAGACCGGCTTCATCGTGAATATGGGCAAAACTTCCAACCGTTTGTAGCAGTTCATTTAGTGAAAGGTTGTGATGTTGCATGCCAAACAGCTGTTGATACACTTCATTCACCAGATGATGCTTTTCGTTCGGTGTCATAATCGGTTTCACATAAAAACATGGCAGCCTCGTCTCCGTCAGCCTGACTGTCGAAAATAATAAATCATATTCGGCAAAGTCGCCCTCCTGAAATTCACGGAGCGACAACGTCTTTTCCACGGTAATTTCGGAGAAAAGCGACTCAAGCTGATTTTTCACCATTAATGATGAGCTAATTCCGCTGGGACAAACGACGATGGCTTTCTTTCTTTGCGGCACCGCCTGTTTTGGCTTTTCTAAGAGCGCTCCAAAGTGAATCGTAATAAAACCGATTTCTTCATCAGGAATCGTAATTCGGAGCAATGACCCAATCGGAAGTAATAATTCTTTCACAATTAAAAATAAATCTTTATGTTCGCTTTTAATTTGATCAAGAAGGGGGTTGGTGACTGGAATCCGATACTTCATCCGAAAATAAGCTGGCTTTACATGCTGGTACAATGTTTGCACCACTTCATCCTTCTCTTCAAAGACAATGCATGCTTTTGTTTCAAAATCAAAGACAAGTTGTTCACAAAGCTTAAATAGTAAATCGTGTTCGTTGTTTTGAACAGAGCTTTTATTAAATGCTAGCCCAAGCAGCTGAATCGTTAAATAACCAATTTCAGAATCCACTTGTTCCAACTGTAGAAGTTTGCTTAACTGGCTCGCAGCCGCGCTCATCGCTTCCTTTTTTAATAGCGCCATTTCATCCGAATGGAATGAAACAAGCTTCTGTTCGTTTTGACGGTAATAATAGAACACAAGAAAAAAGGCGAATTGATGTAAACGTTCTTCGACAAAATTTAGTGTAAACTGGTTTTCAATTTGTTTAAGCGCATGCAAAGTATCCTTATAGTGAACGCTTCCATTTCTTTCCTCCACTAAATAATCTAGCAATGCTTCAAAGTAAGGAATATGGACAAGGCGTGATAGGTAATGCATGACAAGTGCCCGTTTATCAAATTCTGTGCCACTTAGATGATAGCCTTTTTTTCTTGAATACCGAATCTCTACTAAATAGGGGCGATTAAGTTCATTTGCTAATTTTAAATCCGAAAAAACGGTGTTTTTACTCACTTTTAACAGCTCTGTTAGATGAAAAGCTGAAATTGTCTCATTTCGGATAAATAAATAAAGGTAAATGACTGCCAACCGTTCTTCTTCTGTTAAAACAAAATTCTGTTTTTGTTGATCGAAAAGCTCTGTCTTGTGAAAATAATTCACAACATCCTCTGGCACGATGATCGATTGGTTGCCCTTATAGTGGATCGTTGATAGATTTCGCTCTAGCAACCATTGATTCACTTTCTCCAAATCATAGGTGATTTGCCGTTTCGAAAGTTGAGTAGCATCCATTAATTGAATCATGGTGAGTTCCTTCACTTTTAAGAGATAATCTAATAAAAGTGCCGGACGTTTATCAATCATCATTGGTAAGCCCTCCTAATAAATATTTTACAGTAAACCGTTTTCATATAGGTGAAAAATAGGGAACAAATCATGTGCAAGTGAGCGAACAAAATTGTGTTCACCTCTAATTAAACACATCATTGTTATATTATAGTCGAATGCTTCTCTAATTTTAAAGGGTGACAAATCTGTTGCTAAAGTGTATGTCTAATGAATCATTCTGGCAGAAATTCAACACCCTTTTCTTTTAAGAAAAAGCCAGATTCATTATAATGAAGATATTCGATGTTTAATGGTCGGCTCATAACGACTTATGGGGGAAGGAATATGAGTTTTATAAAATCAGTACTTATTGATGGAGAGAAGATCCATATTTTTAATAGTGCCCTTTATCTTTTCGAGTCTTATTCGGGATGCACGCTGAACTTAGATGTTATCGTTAGCGAGGTCGCTTTAAAAAAGTATCATAATAAAGAAAGTTTAATCGTTGAAATCGAGTTGAAAGATGGGCGAGTCATCAGTTCATTTATGTTTTTAAAAACGGTTCCTGGCGGGCTGCCACAGCTTAATTTGTTTTGTGAATTAGATGATCCCGATGAATATTCTGATCTTCTGCGTGTCCATGAAAATGATTCGGAATTTCCGAGGATTGAAGAAGGAATAACATTAGAGGATATTAGAAAAGTAGAAATGCCAAATGAAAAAGTGACGGTAAAATTAACCTTACCGATTAATCAAGTCGAGTGGCTGAAAAGCCAAAAAGCGCGCGAGTTAAATAAAATAGTTAACGAAATGATTGAGCGCTATTGGAATGAACAAGACCGCAAAAAGGAGAGTGAGACAAAATAAACTCTCCTTTCATTTTTCATCTAAAATAATTAAAGCGAGAAAGAGAATAAACAAATCATTGATGTTTGCGGTGCTAAAGTCAGTAATATCTTTGATTTTTTTCAGACGGTAATGAAGTGTATTGATGTGAATATGCAAGGCTTCAGCCGTCTTTTTTAACGAGTGGTTTTGCTTGAATAATTCTTTTAATGTATCTGTTAGTTCGCTATCGGGTAAGAGCGGGCCAATTGTCCGATCAACAAATTCAGACTTCGTTTCCGGAGAAAGATCGTCTAAAATCATTTCCAGTGTCAAATCTTCGTCAAACACAAGCTTTTCCTCATTTTTTGCTACCTGCAACGCTCGTTCGGCTTGACGGTAACTCGCGACCAATTGAAAAGGTGACACCGCCTTTCCAGCACCTGCTGAAATTGCCGTTCCAAATGTGTATTTTAAAAAATCATGGAACTGATTGATTTTATCTCGTAATTCTTTAGGGGAGCCTGAAACCTCCAATAATAAAACAATCCGATCATTTCCCCAGCGAAAGATAAAGTCTTGCTCCGTCTTTTTTCCCCAGGAATACAGCTGGGTCCAGATTTCACGGTTTATATACTTATTGTCCTGCTTAAACTTAGCGATGACCATTTGTCGCGATACTTCTAAGTTAATATTTAAAAGCTTTGCACGCTCAGTAAAACTCGAATCCCAGTCCTTTTCTTGTAGCCAGTCAAACACAAAGCCTTCAATTGCGCGCGAGTGCCAATCCGATTGCTCGGCAAAATGATTTTCACTAATTAGTAATTCGGTCATTTTTCGAATAATTTCGCCAAACGGGGAAACCTTTGCAGGGGTCCCGGTTATCCCGATGACACCGATGACTTTTTTTTGAAAAAAGACAGGCAGATTGATGCCCGGCTTCACTCCTTGCAGCTGTTCTTGTTTTTTCTGATTAATAGTCAGCTTTTTTCCGTTTTGTGCGGCGATTTTTGCTCCTTCATGAAAATTCCCAATTCGATTGATATCTGTACTGGCAATGATGATTCCATTTGTATTAACGACAATAATATCTTCGTTTAAGTATTTTCTCACTTCACTAATAATTTTTTCGGCAAGCTCAGGTGTTAGCATAAAGTCGGTCCCTCATTTTTTTCTTCTATATATATTAAGTATACCGATTTTTCCTGAACTTTTTAAAGAAAACTCGCCAAGCAGCGAGTTTTTCTTTAAAACAAAGTTTAATCGAAGCACTAAGTTTATTTTTCGCTATTTTAATTCGAGTACGGGTAAAAATAATGTTTTTCCCCGTAAGGTCATTTATGAACAATTGGCTTGAAAAAATCCTTGTGTTTTTTGAGCGATAATGCTGGTAACGCGTTTTTTAATCCAAGTACTCGGATTAAAAACACCAAATTTCGTTGCTATATTGCTAGTACTCGTAATAAAAGGCTGTAAAATGAGGGTTTAATCCGAGTACTAGCAATAAAATGACGGCAGAAGGCCGATATAATCCCTGTACTAGCAATAAAAAACGGCCCAAAATCGGTTTAATCCAAGTACTAGCAATAAACTAGCCTTATCATTACGGTTAATCCAAGTACGAGCAATAAATCTTCGCTTATTTATGAACAATTCACCTGGTTAATCCAAGTACTGTCCATCACATCATTTATAACTAACCGAGTTATTTAATTATAGAACGATGAAGAACCGGGCAGCACAATTTGCCCGGTTCTTCTAATTACTGACTATTTCTTTTGTTCCGCGGCTTCGAGTAATAAATCAACTATATGAACAGCTCTCATTTTGTCTGCTAACCCTTCGCGTTCAATTCCAAGTTTCATTTGCAGCAAGCATCCAGGGTTTGCGGTGACAATCGTCGTCGCATGGGTCGCCTTCGTTTGCTCCATTTTATAATCTAAAATTTGCATCGACATTTCTGATTCAACAATATTATAGACGCCTGCTGAGCCGCAACAACGATCGGCATCTTTCATTTCACGATACTCACTTCCGTTGATGGCTTGAAGCAAAGCCCGTGGAGCCGAAGCCGTTTTCATCACATTGCGTAAATGACACGAGTCCTGATAAGTGATGATTTGGTGAGGCAGTTTCAGGTCGACTTTTTTATGAAAATCGAGCTCATAAAGAATTTGTGAGATATCTTTAATTTTATCAGTGAAGGCTTTAGCACGGTCTTTCCATTCAGGATCATCCTTGAGTAGATGATCATAGTCGACGAGAAATGCGCCACAGCCACCGGCATTTGTAATAATATAATCGACTTCAAAATCTTCAAAGGCTTGAATATTTCGCTTAGCGAGTTCTTTTGCGGACGATTTTTCCCCGCTATGACCGTGTAAAGCGCCACAACAAGCTTGTTCTTGCGGTGTGACGATTTCACAACCTGCATGTTGAAGTAATTTCATCGTTGCGTCATTCGTTTCTAAGAACATGGTATCCATTAAGCAACCTTTAAAGAAAGCGACTTTTTTCGTTTGTTTCCCAATTGGTGCAAGATGCTCCGGACGATTTTTCATTTGCTTCATCGTTGGAACCTTTGGCAATACTCGTTCCATTGTCGATAAACTATCAGGGAACAGCTTCATCACACCTGTTTTTCGGGCAACAGTTTGTAGACCTGACCGTTGGTAAAAGCTAAGCAGTCCCATCGCCGTTCTCATTCGGTTTGGATGTGGGAATAATTCATCGAAAATGACCTTGCGCACGAGTCGAACGGGTGCAGAATGTTTTTTATTTTGTTGAATGATATCGCGTGCTTCTTCGAGCAGAAATCCGTATTTTACTCCTGAAGGACAAACAGGTTCACACGCCCGGCAGCCAAGGCAAAGATCTAACGAACGCTCGACCTCTTCATCTGGTTCAATGATACCGTCAACGACCGCTTTCATTAAGGCAATTCGCCCCCGTGGGGAATGGGTTTCTTTATAACCTGATTCAATATAGGTCGGGCATGCAGGCAAACAGAAACCGCAGCGCATACAATTGAGCAGTTCATCCTCGTTCATCCGGTCTTTAAACTCAGTTTGAATGACTTGTTGTTCCTTCACTGTTGTCATTTTGATACCACCAACCTTTTTCGGCTCTCCTTCGCGAATATTTTGCCAGGGTTCATAATATTTTTAGGATCTAAGCTTGTTTTGATTGCCTTCATCGCCGCAATCCCTTCTTTGCCAAACTTCCATTCTAAATAGGGTGCCTTCATTACACCTACACCATGTTCGCCGGTAATCGTCCCGCCAAGCTCAATCGCTAGAGCAAAGATTTCTGCGAACGCTTCTTCCACCCGTTCCATTTCATCATGGTCACGTGCATCTGTCGGACATGTAGGATGGAGGTTGCCATCTCCAGCATGGCCAAATGTACAAATATCGACGTTGTATTTTTTTGCAATGCGGTTGATGCCATTAACCATTGTGGCAATTTCCGAACGAGGAACGGTCGCATCTTCTAAAATCGTTGTTGGTTTTAACCTTGCTAGTGCTGATAAGGCAGAGCGTCTCGCGGTTGTGAGTGCTTCAGCATGTTCATCTGATTTGGCAATCTCAACGGAGACCGCATTTTCAGCTTTACAAATTTCGGCAATTTTCTTTAAATCTTTTTCAACGGTTTCAGGTGAGCCGTCTTGTTCGATTAAAAGTACAGCAGCTACATTTGTTGGCAGCCCGATTTGGGCGAAGTCTTCAACCACTTTTAGCGTTTGTTGGTCGAGGAATTCCATCGTTGCTGGGATGATCCGATTAGCAATGATTGTTGAAACCGTTTTCGCAGCAGCTTCTAAATCGTGATAAAGGGCCAACATAACTTTCTTCGTTTCAGGCATCGGAACTAATTTAAAAGTTGCTTCAGTAATAATACCGAGCGTTCCTTCAGAACCGACATATAAACGGGTTAAATCGTATCCGGCTACATCTTTTGCCAGCTTTCCGCCTGTACGAATAACGTCTCCATTAGCAAGAACGACTTCAAGGGCAATGACATAATCGCGTGTGACCCCATATTTTAAGCCACGGAGTCCGCCTGAGTTTTCATTAATATTTCCGCCAATTGTAGAGATTTTCATTGATGATGGATCCGGAGGATAAAACAAACCCTTCGCTTCGACCGCATGAATCATATCAAGTGTGATTACACCAGGTTCTACAGTAACGGTTAAGTTTTCTTCATCTATTTCGAGAAGTTTGTTCATATGTTTGAATAGCATGACAAGTCCGCCTTCAAGAGGACATGTTCCACCACAAAGATTTGATGCAGAACCCCTTGGTACGATGGGAACTTCATATTGATTACAAATTTTTACAATCTCGGAAACTTCTTTCGTATTGCGAGGACTGATGATCGCATCTGGCATCGATTGAAAATTGGGCGTTGCATCATAGGAGTAACTTAATCTAGTTGCCTTTGAATCTTCGTAGTTTTCTTGGCCGACAATTTCGATGAATTTCTGTTTCACTTCGTTCGCTATCATTTAACATCTCTCCCAACGTCAAAGTAACTTAAGTATAATTAAAATGTTATAAAAAGTTCTATGGATTTTTATACTAAAATTACGTAAAAAAACATTTGTATTTTGTATTTACATACAATTGTCTTGATTAGGAAGTTTATTTCACAGTTGTGAAGAGTATATGAAATTTAACCGTTTTAGAGAGGAAATCGAGCATTTTGAGTGAATTCATTCGCCTTTTGGAGAAAGAATTTCCGAGAATCATAGGAGGTGATGTCGAAATATGTTTAAATTTTGGGAATATTAATTATGGACATTTTATTGATTTAAGCGTTGAACAACTGATTAAAATATGTCATATTAAAAATACAGTCATCTGATGACCTAACTATCAGATAACCTTATTTTTATGTTTTTAATAGTGGTATTTTGTTTAAGTAATGTAGTAGAAAGGTAAATTAGAAGGGTAGGGTTAGCATGTATTTACTAATTGCTTTAAGTGCGATTATAGCACCATTTCTTTTTCTCGTTATTTTAAGAATGCCTGCTGCAAAAGGGATGACTTTAAGTTCAATTATCGTCATTTTGTTAGCGCTTACGACTTGGGGAATGGAAGGGAAAGTGGTTATTTCTTCCATCCTGCAGGGTGGCCATAAGACGTTGACAATTTTGTGGATTTTGTTTGGTGCACTAGTGTTGTTAAACACACTGCGAAAAACAGGTGCGGTAGACAGGATTAATCAAGGCTTCCAAGGGATTTCCGGGGATATGCGCGTACAGACAATTATCGTAGCTTTCCTTTTTGGATCATTAATTGAAGGTGCAGCAGGATTTGGTACGCCAGCGATGGTAACTGCTCCGTTAATGATTGCTTTAGGGTTTAGACCGTTAGCGGCAGCAACAATTGCGTTAATTGCTGATAGTACATCAGTTGCTTTCGGTGCTGTCGGAACACCAGTTGCGGTGGGACTAAGCAATATACCTGGAGCAGATACAGCATTTTTTCACGAAATCGCGGTAACAGTTACCACGATTGACCTTTTAGCCGGGACATTTGTTCCATTTATTCTAATTGGGGTTTTAACAATCTTCTTCGGAAAAGGCATTAAAGATGCATGGCCGATGTTGCCTTGGGCGCTGTTAATTGGAATCGTTTATACAGGTAGTGCATTTATTTATGCAAACCTTTTCGGACATGAGTTTGTTTCTATTCTTGCTTCGCTTACAGGAATCATTGTTGCAACGGTCACTGCGAAAAAGGGCTGGTTGATTCCGAAAACAGAGTGGAAAGAGGCATTAAGTGAAGGTTTCCAACCATCAACAGAAAAATCAAGTATGGGTCTAATTACTGCTTGGTCACCATACTTAGTGGTTGTTGCCCTATTATTACTTACACGTATTGTCCCATGGTTGAAAACATTTACACAAACAGCGATTGATCTCTCATGGCGCAATATTTTAGGAGTTGAAGGAATCACTTCTGGATGGGAGCTCTTATACTCACCAGGAAGTATTCTCACGATTGCTGCAATCTTTGCGTTTATCATGCAAAAAAAATCGTACAAAACATTTGTTGAGGCTTCAAAGTCAACACTTACAACGATGAAAACAACTTCAATTTCATTGATTGCGACTTTGTCTATGGTACAAGTGTTTGTTAACTCAGGAATGAATTTGAATGATCTTGTCAGTATGCCTCAACATATTGCTATATCTTTAGCAGCGTCATTAGGCTCTGTGTGGATTTTCGTTGCGCCGTTCCTAGGGGAACTAGGGGCATTTATTACTGGAAGCGCGACCGTATCAACATTAACCTTCTCGCCAATTCAATACAGTGTTGCGAATCAGGTTGGACTAGAAACAAATGTTGTTCTTGCTGCTCAATTAATCGGAGCAGGTGCGGGAAATATGATTTGTGTTCATAACGTTGTGGCTGCTGGTGCCGTCGTAGGACTAGCTGGAAAAGAAGGAGAAATTATTCGTAAAACATTAGGGCCAGCAATTATCTATGGATTGCTCGTCGGGATTTCTGGGTTCATCTATTTAAGTTTTCTATAAGGATAAAATATTCCAAATAGGAACATCATCTTCAATATACGCGATCTAGTATAATAAAGGTCAAAAGGTGGAGATGTAGGGATGGAATATAAACGAATTCGGGCAAGAAAAATCTATGAAGAAGTGGCCGATTCAATTATTGAATTAATAAAAAATGGCGATTTAAAACCTGGAGATAAACTAGATTCAGTCGGAAAGCTAGCGAAAAGCTTTGCGGTCGGCAGCTCGACGATACGCGAAGCTTTAAGCGGGCTAAGAACGTTGGGCCTTATCGAAATGCGACAGGGAGAAGGGACGTTTGTGAATACATTCGACCCTTCTAAGTTTCAATTGCCCGTAACGAGCGCGTTCTTGATGAAGCTAGAAGATGTGAAGGAACTTTATGAAGTACGCAAGATTCTAGAAATTGGTACGGCTGCTCATGCAGCGCGAGTCTATCAAAACGGCGATTTAATTCCAATTGAAAAAGCACTTATTGTGATGGAGAACGCTAGTGGCAATGAAGATCTTGCGACAAGTGCAGATATTGATTTTCATATTGCAATTGCCAATGCGACACATAATAAACTCCTGATCAATCTTATGAGCAGTGTGTCCGCGCTCATTACGGAGACGATTCAAGAAACACGCAGAGTTTTATTATATTCCGATAATCAACCGGATATTCTATTAAAAGAACATCAGCGAATCTTCCATGCAATTAAAAATCGTAACGAGGATGAAGCAAGACAAGCCATGTTTGACCATTTAGAAAACGTACAAAAACGTCTGTTTAAATACATCGAATAAGAATATTGTACCCATTTCAAAATGCTATAAAGTTTATTAGGGGAATTTTTATACGTGCAGCAGACCTTCAGTGAGGTGCAATCTCCACTGATTATAGTTAATGTGACATAATAAGGGCAAAAGATTTTTTATACTCTCAAGAGGTGAACATAAATGAAAGTCTCATTATTTAGTACTTGTTTGAGCGACCTTATCTTCGCGAATGTCGCCAAAGATACATTAGAATTATTGGAGCGGTTTGGTTGTGAAGTGGATTATCCGATGGAACAAACATGTTGCGGACAACCTGCCTATAATAGCGGTTATTTAAAAGAAGCGAAAGAATCGATGAAGCAAATGATTCGTGCCTTCAGGAATTCTGAATATGTCGTTGGCCCATCAGGTTCCTGTGTTGGAATGCTGAAGGAGTATCCGAAAATTTTTGCTGGTGACCCAGAGTGGGAACAACCAGCAAAGGATTTTGCAGCAAAATCATATGAAATTACCCAGTTTCTTGTCGATGTCCTCGGAGTAACCGACGTCGGTTCCACATTTAAAGGAAAAGTAACATACCATCCATCCTGTCATATGACAAGAATATTAGGCGTAAAAGACCAACCGATGATTTTGCTTGAAAATGTTAAAGAAGTCGAACTTGTTGATTTGCCGGTAGCCGAGGATTGCTGTGGATTTGGCGGAACGTTTTCCGTGAAAAACTCCGTAATCTCTGGAGAAATGGTAAAGGAAAAATCAAAGCATGTGTCTGAAACAGGAGCAGAATATTTAGTTGGCGCCGATATGGGATGTTTAATGAATATTGCGGGGAGAATGCGCAAAGAAGGAAAAAATGTAAAAGTTGTCCACATAACAGAAATTTTAAATACGAACTAGAATGGAGGAGAACAGATGAGTATCAAACTCGGAGAAATTCCATATGAAGAACGGGTGCAAAAGGGGATTGAAAATGACTTTATGCGCCAAGCTGTATCTTCTGCACAAGGTCGTTTCCGTTCAGGACGTCTCTATCAAGCGGCCGAACTTGGGAATTGGGAAGACTGGAGGCAATTAGGTGCGGAAATTCGGAATCATACGTTAGAAAATCTTGATTATTATTTACATCAATTAAGCGAACAAGTTGAAAAAAGAGGCGGAAATGTCTTTTTCGCGGAAACGGCAGAAGAAGCAACAGATTATATTAAAAATGTCGTCCAAAAGAAAAATGCGAAAAAAGTTGTTAAAGCCAAATCAATGGTAACGGAAGAAATCGGTTTAAATAAAGCGCTGCAAGAGGCAGGCGCAGAGGTGGTTGAATCCGATCTAGGAGAATGGATATTGCAGTTAGATGAAGATCCACCATCCCATATCGTTACGCCAGCGTTGCATAAAAATAGACAACAAATTCGCGAAACATTTGCGAAAAAACGTGGTTATGATGGCCCTGATACACCTGAAGAGTTAGGTGCGTTTGCACGTGAACAATTGCGGAAGGACTTCTTAGCAGCAGATGTAGGGATTACCGGCTGTAACTTTGCGATTGCCGAATCTGGAGCAATTACGTTAGTAACAAATGAAGGAAATGCGGAAATGGCAACGACTCTTCCGGATACATTAATCACTGTAATGGGAATGGAACGAATTGTGCCTACATGGGAAGAGATGGAAGTCCTTGTCAGTTTATTAACGAGAGCCGCTGTAGGTCAAAAATTAACAAGTTATGTGACGGCCTACACAGGTACACGTTTACAAGATGAAATCGATGGTCCGGATGATTATCATTTAGTGATTGTCGATAATGGACGTTCGAAAATTTTAGGAACGGAATTCCAAGAGGCACTTCATTGTATTCGTTGTGCGGCATGTATTAATGTATGTCCAGTTTATCGTCAAATCGGCGGTCACGCATACAACTCCATCTACCCAGGTCCAATTGGTGCGGTGTTGACCCCATTGTTAGAAGGGTATGATGATCATAAGGATCTTCCATATGCCTCTACGTTATGCGCTGCTTGTACGGAAGCATGTCCAGTAAAAATCCCATTGCATGAAATGCTCATTCGTCATCGCCAAATTATCGTTGAAGAAGAAAAGAAAGCTCCTGCGGCTGAAAAATTGCTAATGAAAGGCTTTGCGAAATGGTCATCTAGTCCAGCACTTTATAATATGAGTGCGAAAATGGCTGGACCAGCTTTACGACCTTGGTCAAAGGATGGCAATATTGAAAATGGTCCAGGACCTCTAAAATTATGGACGGATATCCGTGATTTCCCAGCACCACAGCAATCGTTCCGTTCATGGTTTAAACAACGAGAGAAAGATGGTGAGTCTTGATGGCGATTCAAAATCGTGAAGCATTTTTAAATAAAGTAGCGACAAGCTTAGGGCGTCCTCGTCGTACAGAAGGTGTCGAACGCCCTTCTTGGTCTGTCAGCCCCCAGAATGATGTTTTTAAAGGAGCATCACAAGATGAGTTAGTTGACATTCTAGCGAAGCATTGTGAAGTCATTCATACGAAATTCAAACAAACCGATACAAATGGGTTAAAAGACGTTCTTCTTGAAACGATTCGCGGTTTTGGCGGCAAGTCGGTAATTGCCTCAAATGACGCACGCATAAAAGACTTTGGCTTAAGTGACTTTTATCAAAAGTTAGGGGAAGAAGCCGAGGTTCATATATGGGATCATAAACTCGGTACAGAGAACCAAAAGATTGCCGAACGTGCCGATGTTGGAATCGTGTTTAGTGATATTACGCTAGCGGAAACAGCAACGGTGACCTTATTTAATGATAAGAACAACGGCCGTACAATTAGTTTATTGCCAACGGCTTTTGTCGCGATCATTCCAAAAAGCACAATCGTGCCGCGAATCACTCAAGCAACGAAAAAAATCCATGAAGCAGAAGTTCGTGGCGAAGTCGTTCCATCAACTGTTAGCTTCATCTCCGGCCCAAGCAACAGTGCCGACATCGAAATGAACCTCATCGTCGGTGTCCACGGTCCGGTGTACGCAACCTATATAGTTGTCGAAGATCAATAGCGCTTGCGCTTTGATCTTCGCCCTTAAGGGCTCGCCAATCGGCGAGTTTTCTTTCGATTAAACAAAAAAATAAAAACTGATAAAGAGAAAGGGGGCTTTGGGTGATCTGGTTGATTCTTGCGTTAGTAGGATTTGTAGGGGCTGCGGTCGGCAGTTTGGCCGGGCTCGGTGGTGGAATCATCATTGTCCCATCGCTGTTGTTTTTGAGTGAAAAAACAAACTTACTCCCAGCATTAAGCCCGCAAATTGTTGTTGGTACATCGATTTTAATCCTTATCGTGACAGGATTGTCTTCAACTTTAGCTTACATGAAACAAAAAAAAGTGGATTATATAAGTGGTATGATCTTTTTTATCGGCAGTGGACCTGGCGCTTATGTTGGTGCGATAATTAATTCACGGTTTGATCCAAGTGTGTTTTCACTAATCTTCGGGGCATTGATCATTTTCATTGCGATTGTCATGTCGGTAACAAAGCATCTGAAATCGATTACGCTTAAAAACGGACTGACTAGGATGTACATAAAACCAACAGGTGAAGAACTAACGTATAAAGTGAACCCAGTTCTCGCGGTTTTCATTTGTTTCTTTATCGGAATGCTATCTGGTTTGTTCGGTATTGGCGGAGGTTCGTTATTGGTTCCGGTCATGTTGCTCATCTTTGGTTTCCCACTGGCAGTAGCGATTCCAACGTCGATGTTTATGGTGTTTCTGTCTGCGATTGTCGGTTCAGTCGCCCATATTCGCTTAGGGAATGTAGAATGGTTATACGCGCTTGCATTAATTCCCGGTGCGTGGTTTGGTGGAAAATTTGGTTCGTACTTAAACGATATTTTAAACGATAAAACCGTTCTTTACATCTTTCGAATTCTACTAGTTGTTGTCGGCGTTCGTATGATTGTTTCAAATATAGGTTAGCTGAAATGGATGAACGTATCAATTTTCCCCACCCCTTGCTTCCTCGGCGGGGGTATGAGAGACTAAGTAGTGGGATTCTACGCGGTTTTTTTGTGAGGACAAAAGAATGCTAGTAACGGTTTAATAGAGAACGGGAGATAGAAACCGATGTATTTACGCTAGCATTGTTTTGTATTCAAGAAACCCGGCTTTTGGTTTAAATGATCTTCATTTAGAATCTACACATTTTTGAAGGGAGAGGTTACAATGGCACAGCCAAAGTACATTACAAATCTTGACAAAATTCAAGAGATTCCGAAAGAGGAAAGAGAAAAATTAAAAGCAATTACTGAAAAATACGTTTTTCGGGTGAATGACTATTATTTAAGTTTAATAGATTGGAATAATCCAAACGACCCAATTCGTAAACTTGTTATTCCGAATGAGGGGGAACTTGCAGAGTATGGTCGCTGGGATGCATCTGATGAAGTAACGAATTACGTCGTTCCTGGGTGTCAGCATAAGTATTCGACAACGGCTTTATTGATTGTTTCCGAGGTTTGCGGTGCGTATTGTCGCTATTGTTTCCGAAAAAGATTATTCAGAAATGATGTAAAAGAAGCGATGAGTGATGTTGAACCTGGTTTGAAATATATCGAAGAGCATCCGGAAATCAACAATGTGTTGTTAACTGGTGGTGACTCACTCATTTTAGCGACGAAAAAGTTACGCATGATTATTGAACGACTTCGCGCCATCGATCATGTTAAAGTGATTCGTTTAGGTTCTAAGATGCCAGTCTTTAATCCGATGCGTATTTATGAAGATGAAGAATTATTGGAACTGATTCGTGAATATTCAACACCGGAACAACGCATTTATGTAATGGCGCATATTAATCACCCAGTCGAAATTACCGAAGAAGCGAGAAAAGGTTTTAAAGCGCTGCATGATGCTGGAGCCATTGTTGTCAACCAAACACCTGTATTAAAAGGAATTAACGATGATCCCGATGTGTTAGCTGAGCTGCTTGATAAATTGTCTTGGGCTGGGGTGACTCCCTATTATTTCTTTGTGAACCGTCCGGTTGCCGGAAATAATGACTTTGTTCTGACTTTGAAAGAGCTTTACAATATTGTTGAACAGGCGAAAGCAAAAACATCTGGTTTAGGTAAACGTGTTCGTTTATCGATGAGCCATACGAGCGGAAAAATTGAGATTTTAGCGATTGAAGATGGAAAGGCGTACTTAAAATATCACCAATCACGTGACAATGAATACGGGAAGTTTATGATTCTTGATTGTCCGGATGATGCTACTTGGTTTGATGAATTACCAGGGAATGAAAAATATTGGAAGATGCCAGAAAAGAAAACCGACGAAGTTGTCGCTGTGAATGAATTACCAGACATGCCGCAAAAGAAACAAACGGCTTTGACAAAATAATCATTAATGTATAGGGGAATTCACCAAAACTGGTGGATTCCCCTTTTTGTTTTTTTATGAAATCTTTGAAAATAAATATTATTAAACTTTCTCATTCATCCGGTCAGGTAGGCCCTGAATCGATTGAACGACCGTGTCGAGTTTTGCTTCAATCCGGTGAAGCAAAAACAATGTGACGACAATCGGAAATCCGACTTCACTTAAGAGCGGAATGAATTCTTGCATGTTTTTCCCTCCTTTCCTATCAATAAAAAAAGCCGGCTCCTATCGGAAACCGGCCCACTTACCGTTACACAATTTCATAATCTATGACATTGCGTTCAATGACACGTGCACCGCCAACAGCAACAAGATTTCCTTGGCTTGAGAAGAATGCATTTGCTTCAATAATGCTTTCCATCGCCGTCTTTACGGCAGCTTCGTTAATCGGTTCTGTCGGGTTTTCAACCGTTAATCTTGCGGTTTTCCCAAGATCGGTCACAAATTGTAATTCCAATGTTTTCGTCATTCTATTCCCCTCCTTCCACTTTTAAATCATTAAACAATATCATGTTGATCTGTTCGTTGAACTGAACTTAGTGGATATGCACTTAACCCGCTTAGTGCGGTTGCCGCTTGATGCAATTGATCGGCTGTCGCTTCTTTTCGTACATTCGCGTACGACTTTCCTTTGAAAATCGGCTCTCCTTTGTCATTCATTCCCGTTTCAAACACTAAATTCAATCTCGAGCTTATTAACATCGCTTGTGCCATTGTCCCTCACCTCCTTTCACTCTATATATAGTGAGTAAGGCAGGAAAAGGACAGGGGGGAGAGGAATAATCTTTAGAGAAAGGTTTGGGCAAGGGAATGCAGTGTGTATAGTCTGTGAAAACAGCTAGTTATTGGGATTAGTCGATTAAAAAGATGTGTTTTATATTTTGCTAATGAAAAGAAGGCTTAGATATAATCCGATAAACGTTAAACTTACTATTTTAAGAAAGTTTGCTTTCGCTTTCATGTTAAATATTGTATCCTTTTTCATAGGTGTCTATTTAAATAGGTAACTTTAAGTCTCTTTTATGGAAAGGAAGCTATCGAGAATGGATTTAATTTTAATTATCTTGCCGGCTTTTCTTATTTTTACAGCCGGCTATGTCGGCCAAAAGGTGCTTCAATTACATATTAAGTCGATTTCAACGATGGCTTTGTATTTAATGATCCCGTTTTTAACGTTTGAGACGTTTTATGTTAATCCGTTAAACATGGATTTTTTCTATTTATTTGTTTTTTCACTTATCCTTGTCCTCGTGTTAATTGCGATTACGTTTGTCATTGGGAAATGGATCAAAGCCGATCGAGCGCATATGGCGGCGATGATGTTAGGATCAATATTCCCTAATAGTGGAAACTATGGGGCGCCAGTTGTCTTGTTTGCCTTTGGATTGATTCCTTTTGACTATGCAGTTATCTTAATGGTAATTCACGGACTGCTAATTAATTCAATCGGAATCTTCATTTCGTCCTATGGGGGAGCTAAATCAGCATCGGTGAAAGAGGCGTTGTTAAGGATGGGGAAAATGCCTGTCCTTTATGGGTTGTTACTAGGAGTCTTCTTCCAGCGAGTTCAACTTGAATTGCCATCAACGATTATTGATGGAATTAGTTTAGTCGGTGCGGCCTCCATTCCGACTGTGATGCTCATTCTAGGGATGCAATTAGCTGAAATCCGCCCGCAGAAATTTGAATGGAAGTATGTAAATACCGTTATTCTTACGCGAATGTTCCTCTCCCCATTGATTGCAGGAGTACTTGTCCTATTTATGCCGGTAGATGAGATGGTAAAAGTAGTATTTATTTTATTAGCTGCGATGCCGGTGGCTGCGAATACGACGATACTAGCTGTTCAATTTGAGGTTGAGCCGGATTTAATCTCGTTTACGACGTTAATTACAACGCTGATTAGCATTGTTACGATTCCGGTTACATTGTATTTGTTAGGAGCTTAATAAATGAGCCTAAAAAGGTCGTAACAGTAAATGAAAACCATCCAACCGGGTGGTTTTCCTTTACATTTGCGAATTATGAGAGCTTTTTTAACTCTTCAGTTAATCTCATAAATTCTTTTTTGTTTTTCCTTTGTAATGACTGATCGATTTTCTGTTGGAGTTTTTCTTTTTTGAAGTCGCGTAAAGCTTGATCTAACACCATTTCGGCGAATAGGGAAGGCATGTTGATAAGTTTGTGTTTAGGGGTATTAAGTGTCTTTTTTTCCAATATAATCAGCTCCTTGACCTTTTTTCTATTATATCGCAAATTGTTTTAAAATTCAAAAAATTTAATTCATCAAAATCTGACATTGTATCGGAATCCTTTTTCGTTTATAAGCGATCTGCAATAAAGACTTACGACATAAGCAATGACTGATGACTTTTTACATGGGGAAAAGGACAAATAACTTTCAATTTAGACAGGAAGTAAAAAGTTGATGTCGAAAATGATAATATATAATGTTAATTTTGGCTATTGATCTTGGACATGAGGGAGGGGAATCTTTTTGGTCTTTATAAAAAAGGGATGCATTAATATTCATTATGAGTGGATAAAAGCGGAAAATCCTCATGCAAAAGAAGTGATGGTCCTTATTCACGCTGTAGGTTTGGATATGCATTCATGGGATTTAATCCTTCCGTATTTACGTCCAAACTATCATATTCTTCGTTACGATTTACGCGGTCATGGGAAAAGTGATGCAGGTATAGAGAAGTGTACACTGGACCAATTATGCGATGATCTTTCGTTCCTCATAGAGGAATTGAATATTTCCTCCTTTCATTTAGTTTGTCACGGATATGGTGGGTTTGCTGGGATTCAACTGGCAGCCAAGAACGTAGTGAACTTACAAACGCTAATCTTAATGGGAGTTCCCGTCCATTATCCTAAACAGCTCGGAGATGAAATTGTCAAACGGCAAAAAGACATGACACAAGGTGGGAAAACAATGATGCCGTTGGTGGAGGAAATAGTGGAATGCATTTGTTATCCTCTAACAGAAGAAAAAGGAAAAATCCTGCTTCGCTCCTGCCAACAAGTTTCGCCAGATGTTTATTTTGATCTTTTTAATACCGATGACTTCTATAAAAGTGCAAAACGCTTACGAGAGATTACCGTACCGATCCTTATTTTATCTGGTTCTGAAGATGCTCTTTATCCTCCGGAATTATTTTGTGTCAGCCTGAACTTTAATCTGGATGCAAGATATTATACAGTCCCGCTCGCATCTTTCATGATTCAAATGGATCAACCACAGTTGGTAGCAGAGTGGATGATTCAATTCATAGATAAAAAGAAGCCGGATAGAAATTACAAAATAATTGATCTTGATTATCAAAGGCAGTTAACTTCACAATTATATTCGGAAATTAGAGGACTGCTCCGACAAGATGAATTGGAACCACCCATTTATATCAATGAATTGGAAGTAAATATTATGAACGGATTTCAAGTGAAAATAAACGGAAAACGGATTGACAGCGGGTGGGGCAAGCGGAAGGCGAAACAACTTCTCCTATATCTTGTGTTTCATAGGTCGGCCACTCGTGATCAGCTTTCTGACTTACTATGGCCTGAGGTTGAGCTTGAAAACGCGCGAAATCGGCTGCGCGTATCGATTCATTATTTGAAAAATCTTTTAGAAACCGAGAAAAATCAATCATCGGAAATTCTTGGGACGGATCGAGAACATCTTTTTTTGCGTGCAAATATTCGGTCTGACTTAGTGGATTATATAACAGCTATTAAAGAAGCGAAAGGGATGGAGGAAAGCGAGAAAAAACTAGAGCGATATAAGCAGTTATTAATTGAACGTACGGAAAATGCGATGCCAGGAATCTATGAAGAGTGGGCCTTGAATCTCCAAAATTGGCTTGAGAGAGAATGGACAGAAATGGCTCTTTATCTCGTAACTAGATATAAACAGAAAAAAGATGAAAACAATGCCGCATATTATTTTCAGATTGCCTTAAGTTATGATTCAAGTTTAGAACCACTTTATCCATCATCAACATAATCACACTTTACACACAGTCATTCTATTTTTTATCGTGATTAAGTCCTTTACAATTAGTTTCTGTAATGAATCTGTAATGAGGTATTTGGTACTATTTGTAGTGTTAAATATTAAGAAAATTCCATCTAAAGATGTTCACAAGGGAATATCCTCATAATTTTCATAGTCCTTATAGATGGTTTTTAGTCAGTCAAGGGCAAACCTATTGTGAAATAGGGACGCAAAGTCACAGGTCTATAGATTTTTTAGACGGCTGGACTGCCTGGAATACAGATTAGTATTTTAGGGGGAAAAGATGACAAATAAAACGGAAGAAAAACTTGATCAAGATTGGGTTGATCTAATTATCGAAGCGTTAGAAATGGGGATCCCTGTGAGTGAAATTAAAGCATTTTTAGCAACTGGGCAGCTGAAAGATTAGCAGCAGCCTAATAATGGTCGTCTATTAATTTTTCTAAGCTAATGGATGTTTTCAGCAATAACAATTAGATTTTTTAAACGTGCAAGCGCTTGGCAGGATAGGAGCGCTTGCACGTTTCAATGCAGAAGGCGGCTGCATGAATGGGGTTGCATCTGTTCTTACTATTTAGTTTTTATTATTAATTTTGAAGTTCCCTCCTTCCTCTTTTTGGAGTTGCATCATAATCACCTGGACCAATAAATTGTAAGGCGGCAGGTGAGATGGACCACAGTTTTTGCTTCACACCCTCGATTTGGATTCGAATTAGACTTGAGATTCGATTTCTATGTTTGAATTTTAAGCTTCCTTGTAATGCCACCTTTTCGGTTGCGATCTGCACTTTTTCTGTCATTTTCACCATCGACATCTTCATCCGCTCGCGGACTTTTTCAGCTTCTCTACGAGTAGTTCCATTGACATAGGCAGGTACGGTTTGGTGTTTCATGATCAAGATCATACGTTCATTTCACTACCTTTCCGAAAAAGTGTTAGGGTTTTATTCCCTGTAACAGATTAATTCCATATAAAAGGGAGGATTCCTTTGACGAAAGCTTTATTTTTCATCGTCAATTTCTCTTGAAAACCGCCGCGAATCTATTGATTTTGAGAAATGCTTTAGCGAATCAGGAATGTTGATGACAGGATATAGGGAAATACATAGAATGTAGTTTCACAATTCCGCCAGTTTCTTCTGTTAAAATGAAAATAGCGAAATGTACTGGGGGAACTTCAAATGAAAAGGTATATTTTATCTTTAGATCAAGGAACAACAAGCTCTCGCGCGATTCTTTTTAATAAAAATGGGGAAATTGCTTTTACCGCACAAAGGGAATTTACACAATATTTTCCAAAACCAGGCTGGGTTGAGCATAATGCAAATGAAATTTGGGGCTCAATTTTATCGGTCATTGCCGAAATTTTATCGGAGTCAGGAGTAAGGCCTGAGCAAGTCGCAGGGATTGGGGTTACCAATCAACGGGAAACAACCGTCGTCTGGGATAAAACAACAGGTATACCTGTATATAATGCGATTGTCTGGCAATCAAGACAAACAAGTGATATTTGTGAGGAGTTAAAGGAAAAAGGATATGTTGAGACGTTCCGTGAAAAAACCGGCTTGCTGATTGACGCTTATTTCTCGGGTACAAAAGTAAAATGGATCCTGGACAATGTCGAAGGGGCACGTGAAAAAGCGGAGAAAGGAGAGCTTCTGTTTGGGACGATTGATACTTGGGTGATTTGGAAGCTGTCAGGTGGGCGTGCGCATGTTACAGATTATTCCAATGCATCAAGAACGCTTATGTACAATATTCATGAACTGAACTGGGATAATCAATTGCTCAAGATTCTCGATATTCCGAAATCAATGCTGCCAGACGTTCGCCCATCATCAGAAATTTATGCAAACACGGTAGATTATCATTTTTTTGGGAAAGAAGTACCAATTGCCGGGGCAGCAGGAGATCAGCAAGCAGCGTTATTCGGTCAAGCTTGTTACGGGACAGGGATGGCGAAGAATACTTACGGAACCGGCTGCTTCATGTTAATGAACACAGGTGAAAAAGCTGTGAAATCTAAACATGGCTTGCTAACAACAATTGCTTGGGGATTGAATGGAAAAGTAGAATATGCCTTGGAAGGAAGTATTTTCGTAGCTGGTTCCGCGATTCAGTGGCTGCGTGACGGCTTACGCATGGTCAAAAGCGCTTCAGATAGTGAGGAATATGCGACAAAGGTTGCTTCTACAGATGGCGTTTACGTTGTCCCGGCCTTCGTTGGTTTAGGAACTCCCTATTGGGACAGTGATGTTCGTGGTGCGGTGTTTGGGTTAACTCGTGGGACGACGAAGGAACATTTCATTCGGGCAACACTTGAATCACTTGCTTATCAAACGAAAGATGTGTTATCGGCAATGGAGGCAGATTCAGGAATCGTTTTGAAAGGTCTTCGTGTTGATGGCGGCGCTGTTAAAAATAATTTCTTAATGGAGTTCCAGAGTGATCTTCTTAATGTCCCTGTCGAAAGACCGATTGTAAATGAAACGACAGCATTAGGGGCAGCATATTTAGCAGGGCTTGCTGTTGGTTTTTGGGAAAGCCAAGAGGAAATTGCTAAGCAATGGGCCATCGATCGCAAATTCGAACCAAAGATGGCAGAAGAAGATCGGAATGAACTTTATGAAGGCTGGAAAAAAGCAGTGAAAGCGGCAATGTTGTTTAAATAATCACGGAAAGAAATAATTACTATTCGGGCAAAAACTAACTAAATAACCGCTTTCTATTGTAAAATACAATTAAGTTAATATATGGTAGGAGACATGGAGAGACCGTAAAAACATTATCGCTAAACGATAGTGTATTTGCGGTCTTTTTTAGCTAATCGCATATCAATGAAATTGTGCATCTGTCATCGCGAAGCGGCGAGTTTTCTTTATCGTCAATTAACAATATATACACGTTTTGATAATATGCTATTAACGTCAGGGGAGATGAAAAAGATGAAATGTTCAAATGTAAATCGGGCAGAAATCGTTCATAAATTAAAAACGAAAAACTTTGATGTATTGGTCATTGGCGGTGGAATTACGGGTGCAGGCATTGCCTTAGATGCAACAACACGTGGAATGGAGATTGCGCTTGTCGAGATGCAAGATTTTGCCGCAGGAACTTCAAGCCGTTCAACCAAACTTGTTCATGGTGGTCTCCGCTATTTAAAGCAATACGAAGTAAAAATAGTCGCGGAGGTTGGAAAGGAACGAGCGATTGTTTATGAAAATGGCCCCCACGTAACGACGCCAGAGAGGATGTTGCTGCCGTTGCACGAAGGCGGCACATTCGGACCGTTCATGACATCCATTGGCCTGCGGGTATATGACTTTTTAGCAGGAGTAAAGAAAGCAGAACGCCGTTCAATGCTATCAGTCGAGGAAACGTTAACGAAAGAACCACTCATTAAAAGGAACGGGTTAAAAGGTGGCGGCTATTATGTCGAATATCGTACCGATGATGCCAGATTAACGATTGAAGTGATAAAGGCAGCCGCTGAACACGGCGCAATCGTAAGCAATTACACGAAAGTCACCGAGCTGATCTATGAACATGAAAAGATTGTTGGTGCGCTCATCGAAGATCGGTTAACAGGTGAAAAATTTGAAGTGCACGCTGAAAAAATCATTAATGCGGCAGGTCCGTGGGTCGATGATATTCGTGAAATGGATCAATCAAAAAAAGCGAAAACATTACAACTCTCTAAAGGGGTTCATATTGTCATTGATCAATCCCGTTTTCCGCTAAAACAAGCGGTTTATTTTGACACACCAGACAGACGGATGATGTTTGCGATTCCAAGGGATGGCAAAGTATATGTTGGGACGACCGATACTTTTTATAATGAAGATGCAGTTAATCCTAAAATGACAATTGAGGATCGCAAATATATCATCGACGCCATTCATTACATGTTCCCTGATGTCCAAATAACCGAAGAAGATATTGAATCGAGCTGGGCTGGCATCCGTCCGCTCATCTACGAAGATGGGAAAAACCCTTCAGAAATCTCCCGGAAAGACGAGATTTGGGAGTCGAATTCGGGCTTATTCACGATTGCCGGCGGGAAATTAACGGGATACCGGAAAATGGCAGAAATGATTGTCGATTTGCTTGCCGAGAAATTTAAATCGGGGCAAGGTAGGGTGTTCCCAGCGTGTCAAACAAAACATTTGCCAATTTCAGGTGGGAATGTCGGTGGCTCTGCTCAGTTTGCTGCCTATGTGGCACAACAAATCGAAACGGGTGTCGCGACCGGATTGAACAAGGAAGAAGCCGAACATTTAGCAAGGGCTTATGGTTCAAATGTTGGCAAAGTATACGAACTTCTTACTAAAAATAACGCAAAGGCTGAGGAGTATGGTTTGCCTCTCAAACTATTTGCTAAGCTCGTCTATGCCATCGAAGAAGAAATGGCCGCAACACCGCTCGATTTCTTCAATCGCCGCACAGGAGCTCTTTTATTTAATATTCAATTAGTGAGGAAATGGAAAAAACAAGTGATTCACTACATGGCTGATCAATTTAATTGGACGGAAGAAGCGAAAGAGCAACATACGGAGGAATTAGAAAAAGCATTAACCGGGGCTGTTGTTCCAAGTTCAGAAGGGAAGGATGATGAAGGGATAGAGCAACACAACACAACTCCGCGTGAATAAAGAGAGTGAGAGATTTTAGCCAAACAATGACTCTCTCACTCTTTCCTATTATGCTTCATTTTCCTGCATCAATAACTTTTCAAATCGCTTTGTATCGATTGGTTTGCTAAAGTAAAATCCTTGTGATTCGTTAAAACCCATTTTTGTCACTAATTCTTGCTGGCTAGCTGTTTCGATTCCACCAGCTACGATGTGTTTATTTAACTTTTGTGCGAGTTGGATGATCGACATAACGACTTCATAACTCACTTCACTCGTTTGAATATCATCAATAATGCTGCGATCCAATTTAATGACATCAAAATTATGTTTAGATACATAATTTAAAAACGAATATCCCGTCCCAAAATTGTCAAGGGCCAGGGTTATCCCTAAATCTTTAATCCCCGCTAATGACTTGATCACTTGGTCCTTTTTATGAAAAAGGACTTTTTCGGGAATTTCAAACTCAATCCATTTTGGGTCCAAACCCGTTTCTTTAAGGATTTTTTTTACACTTTTGATGAAATTGAGGTGCATTAACTGCATCACAGATATATTGACGGATACCTTTATTTTTGGCAATCCTTGTCTTTGCCAGTCTTGCACTTGGGTGAATACGTTCTTTAAAATCCATTCGCCAAGTGGAATGATAAACCCCGATTCTTCGGCAAATTGAATAAACTCAAGATGGGAAACAAAGCCGAGTTCTGGGTGGGACCAGCGAATGAGCGCTTCTGCGCCAACAATTTTCGTGCTATTCGGTTCAATTCGCGGTTGATAAACCATAAAGAATTGTTCTTTTTCAAGCGCTTGGTTTAAATCATTTTTTAATAAAAATAATTTAAAGCGGTTTTTTTCCATTGAAGGATGATAAAGCTGATATTGATTTTTCCCTTGTTGTTTTGCTTGGTACATCGCAATATCTGCGTTTTTTAACAATGCTTTTAAATTTCGCCCTGCTGTAGGATAAAGGCTAATGCCAATACTTGTGGATACATTTAGCTCATAATCTCCAACCGTAAACGCAGGTTGAAAAGACTGAACGAGCGAATCAACAATTTCGATAAGTTGTTCTTTATTCTCAAAGTTTCGCAGGATGATTGCAAACTCATCGCCGCCCAATCGGCCGACGAAGGCTTTGTTATGGAAGATACTTGAGATTCGATGACCGACTTCCTGCAATAATCGATCACCAACTTCATGTCCGAGTGTGTCGTTAATATTTTTGAATCCGTCTAAGTCTAAAAAGAGCAAGGCCAATTGACCCTTTGTCGCGTCGATAACTTTGATTGCCTCTCTTAACTGATTTTCAAAATGACGGCGGTTTGGCAAACTTGTTAAATAATCATAATTAGCGAGATGATGAATAATATCCGTCGCTTCCTTTTGTTGGGTATAATCCCTTAAGTTAAAAACAATTCCGTGAATATGTGGATCATCAAGATAGTTCGTAAAAGCTGCGTCACACCAGCGAACAGATCCATCTTTATGCTGACACTTTAGCTGACATCTGACTGACTCATGTGGATGCTCTAATAGATGATGAAGCATTTTCTCCCAAAAATATTCATCGTCAACGACAAAATAATTCATCATATTTGAATCAACTGTTTCGTAAGGTTCATAGCCAAGAACGCGCTCAAACGCAGGATTTAAATAGAAGACTTTGCCATCTTTATCAGTAATGCCGACAATATCATAGGAGTTATTCGTTAACGCGCTCAATTGCTTATCTTTTTGCGCCAAGCGAAACTCAATTTCCTTTTTTTCAGTAATATCTTCCTTTAAGGCAAGAAATTGAAAGGGCTTACTATTTTTGTCAAGCAAAGGGGTAATAATCATTCGTACCCAAATGATGCTCCCGTCTTTTCGCCGATTTTTGAGCTCTCCTCGCCATATCTCCCCAGAAAGGATTGTCTCCCATAATTCTTGGAAAAACTCCTTCGAGTGATAGCCAGCATTAAAAATTCGCGGCGTCCTTCCGAGTAATTCTGCTGGTTTATAAAGGGTTAAGTCATAAATGTTTTGGTTTCCATATAAAATTTTCCCGTTTTTGTCGGTGAGCACAACGTTCATTGCTTGGTCAACTGCATATATAGTCTTTTCATTTATAAGAATCTTTGTTTCGTCTGTTTCAGAGGGATGGCTCCATTGATCCCTTGCATGCCGAAAATCATTAGGCTCGGCTTGCTCCGCTTCGAGGTTTTGCTTTATGAATAGATTGCCATCTGTTGCACGGTTCCACTCCACTATTCACTCACTCCTATCCATTTTTTACTATACAGGAAACGGCTGAAAATGGACTGTGGAAATCATAAAGTATTGTGACAATTGAAATAGTCAAAAGTAATCTATGAGATTATTATTTTTAAAAAACTTTTGTCCGTTTTGTGAACAAGTAGTTTTTTAATTGATTTATTAAAAAGGGAGTGTTAGTATTGGTTTACATTTTAATTCCGAGTAAACACATAAGCTTTGTTGATATGGAAGAATTTAGCTTCATTGAAGGGGATTTTGAAGATGGCATTGATTGAAATGAAAAATATATATAAAACATTTGAACGGAAAGGCATTACCACAGAGGCGCTTAAGGGCATTAACCTTAAAGTCGAAAAGGGAGATATCTTCGGGGTAATTGGTTATAGCGGCGCCGGGAAAAGTACGTTAATTCGTTTAGTCAATTATTTAGAAAAGCCAACAAAGGGACATGTGGTGGTCAATGGGAAGTCGCTTGATCAACTTAATGTAAAAGAATTACGGACGATGAAGAAAAACATCGGCATGATTTTTCAACATTTTAATCTACTAGAATCAAAAACAATTTATCAAAATGTTGCGATGCCATTGGTTTTATCGAAAGTAAACAAAGCAGAAATTCGTGAGCGTGTAATGGAGCTACTTGAATTTGTTGGCTTAAGCGAAAAAGCTGACAACTATCCGAATGAATTATCAGGTGGACAGAAGCAGCGAATCGGAATTGCCCGCGCATTGGCTTCCAATCCATCGATTCTCCTTTGTGATGAGGCAACTTCCGCTCTGGACCCGCAAACAACGCAATCGATTTTGAATTTACTTAAAAGAGTCAATCAAGAGTACGGAATTACGATTATGATTATTACTCATGAGATGGGTGTGATTCAGGAAATTTGCAACAAAGTGGCTGTCATGGAAATGGGGGAAATCATTGAACAAGGTTCCGTCTTAGAGGTGTTTGGCCAGCCGAAGCATCCTTCAACACAGTATTTCGTTCAAACAGTGATTCGCAATCGAATTACCCCAAGTGTCGAAAACAAACTGCCTGTTAGTACAGATAGCAAGCGGGTAAAAATTGAGCTTGTCGGCGAATCTGTTTCAACACCGATTTTAAATCATTTGATTAAAAACTATGAGATCGAAGTCAACGTATTATTTGCGAATACAACTGAAATCCAAGAAACGACGCTAGTGATTATGTACCTCGACCTAAAGGGCCGTGGCGAGCAAGTACAAGCGGCACTTGAATATTTACAGAAACATAGCTTATTTGTCGAGGAGGTAGCAAAATGATTTCAACAACGATTACGCTCGATCAATTTTTACAAGCGATTTCTGATACGTTGCTCATGGTTGGCGTTTCCCTCGGAATCGGGTCGTTAATTGGGATTCCATTAGGGATTTTACTCGTTGTCACGCGCCCAAGCGGAATTTTAGAAAATAAAATTATTTATTCCGTACTTAATCCGATTATCAACACTGTTCGCTCATTGCCATTTATCATATTAATGGTAGCGATTATTCCTTTAACGCGAATGATTGTCCAAACCTCGATTGGGACGAGTGCAGCAATTGTTCCACTCATTATCTTTATCGCGCCATTTATTGCGCGTTTAGTTGAAAACTCCCTGTTAGAGGTTAATCCGGGAATCATTGAGGCTGCGGAAGCGATGGGGGCGACACCGTTCCAAATCATTTGGCATTTCATGCTGCCAGAAGCGTTAAGTTCATTGGTTTTATCATTGACGACGAGTACGATTACATTAATTGGTGCGACCGCAATGGCTGGAACGGTCGGCGGAGGCGGAGTCGGTGACTTGGCAATCGTCTTCGGTTATCAACGATTTGATACCTTTGCGATGGTGAGTACGGTCATTTTCTTAATTATTTTCGTGCAAGGAATTCAATCATTTGGAAACTTAGTAGCAAAGAAGATTAGAAGAGATTAACAATCTATCGAATACAGGAAAATAGTATAGACATCGTAAAGGAGAGAACAACATTGGGACAATGGACGAAAAAGGAGCGTTTTGAGGCACTTCTTTCAGGAGAAAAGGCCGATCGCCCGACCGTTAGCGCTTGGAAGCATTTTTTGGATAAAGAGCAAAGTGCCGAAGATTTGGCCACGGCGACGATCGAGTTTACGAATAAATATAATTGGGATTGGATGAAAATCAATCCACGGGCCACCTATCTTTCAGAGGTGTGGGGCAATCGTTTTGACTTTAACGATTATGAATGGGTGTTTCCAAAGCAATTATCAGCAACAATCAATGCACCAAAAGAGGTGTGGAGCATAGAGAGGCAGGATGTAAACAGCTCTGCTCCATTGCTCGAACAATTGGAAGCAGTGAGGAGAATTCGTCAAGGCCTTCCTGATACACCAATTATTCAAACCGTTTTTTCACCGCTGACTGTTTTACTCTTTATTGCGGGACGAGCTTTTTATGTGAATCAACAACTTTATGGAAGCGAAGAAAAGGTGTCATTGGAAGCTTTATTCGTTGATAATCGCGCAGGAGTGCATAAGGCGTTGCATGCGATTGCGTTAACGATGGCCGACTATGTTTCCGAATTAGACAAGGCAGGAATCGATGGTCTTTTTTACGCAGTGACTGGGACAGCGCATCACAAGCTTTTCGATCTTCAGCAATTTAATGAGTTTTCACGTCCGTATGATCTAATTGTTTTAGAAGCGGCGCGTCATAAAAAAAATATTATGCACACATGCGGCGACTATGCGAAACCAGAGTTATTCAATGATTATGCGATTGATGGCATCAGCTGGGATACAAAGGCGGAGGGCAATGCGGATATAAGTGCAAGCTTAAAAGCAACAAAAGTTGGTGGCGTCGACCATCGCTATTTTAATGAAAGTGATGCGGCGAAAATCCGACTTGAGGCCGAAGTGGCATTAACACAGATGAAAGACGAACCATTTATGCTCGCTCCAAATTGTGCGGTGCCACCAAATGCCTCAGAAGTCGCTTTGACGGAATTTAAGCAGACAGTCAAGTAAGAATTAACAAGTTTCTAAGAAATGAAGATAAAAGAAGTTTAATAGAAAATATGAGAGAAATATTGGAGGAAAATGACATGAAGAAATTATTTTTAGCTGTATTATTAGGGGCGGTCTTGCTTCTTGCTGCATGCGGAAGTGAAGAAGCTTCTGGCGGTGAAGAAAAAACGAAATTAGTAGTTGGCTTTGGTGTCGGAACATATGAAGAGCAATTCCGCAATAGCATTTTACCAATCATGGAAGAAAAGGGATATGAAATTGAAATGAAGGTTTTCTCGCAAAATATGCAAGTGAACCCTGCGATGAAAGAAGGCTCAATTGATGCAAGTGTGTTCCAAAGCACAGCTTATATGGAAGGGATCAATAAAGAAATTGGTGCGAATATGACTGGAATCGTATTTGTTCCGACCGCACCTCAAGGCTTGTACTCTGTTAATTATGATACATTAGATGTTGTCCAAGATGGAACGACGATTGCATTGCCGAATGACCCCGTTAACCAAGAACGTGCCGTAAGAATTTTAGAAGACTTAGGTTGGGTAACTGTTGATGATGACGCGGGTACAACAGACTTCAACATGAGAAGTGTTCACCCTGACAAATATGATATTGACTTTAAAATTCTTGATCCAGCACAAATTTTAGTTTCTTTAGCTGATGTTGACTTCGGAGTGGTAAACGGCAACTATATCGCGAGCGCAGGGAAAAAAATCAGTGATGCATTACAAATCGAAAATACACCTAAAGAACATCGCATTATCGTGTCAGTCAATGAAGAAGATAAAGACACTCAATGGGCAAAAGATTTAATTGATGCCTATGAATCTGCTGAATTCGAAGAATATATCCGCTCAGAAGAAAAATACGATGGATTTATTCTTAGTGAAGCTTGGAATTAAAAATAGCAATTTTAGGACGGTTTGAAGAAACCGTCCTTCTTTAGCCATATAGCAGGAAAAGGAATTTTTAATTGGGAATCGAAAAAAAGGAGCGAAAAAGAATGACAACAGAACTAATTCATTTTATTGGTGGCGGACAGATGGCAGAAGCAATGATCCGTGCCGTGATTAATAATGGAACGATTGCAGCGAAGAATATTAGTGTTTCCGACCTTCGTGAAACGCGCGAACAATTTTTACACGATACATATGGGGTCCTGTCTCCTGTTCAACAAGATGAGGCGATTCGCGAAGCAGGGATCATCGTCGTTGCTGTACGACCACAAGACGATTTAGCATCGTTAGGAAAGTTCATTCATGAGCATGCAAAACCAACTGCAGTCATCTTATCGATTGTTGCCGGAGTAACGATCGAGAAATTCGCTCGGTATTTAGGCGGGGAGCATCCGATTGTTCGCGTCATCCCGAATACATTAACAGATACAGGCTTAGGCTACAGCGGCGTGGCATTGAATTCGCTTGCGACGACAGAACAAGTAGATGCGTTTTTAAATGGTTTTGGCAAAGTTCTTTATATTGAAGAAGCATTGATTGATACGTTTACAGGCTTTGGGGTTTGCGGGCCAAATTATGTTTATTATTTTATTGAGTCATTAGCTGATGCTGGTGTATTAGCAGGAATTCCACGTGAGCAAGCGTGGCAAGTGACATTAGAAAACGTGGCCGGGGCAGTGGAAATGCTCAAACAAACTGGAAAGCACCCGAGACAGTTGCTCGATATTAATAATTCCCAAGGTGGCGTAGGCATTCACGCTTTGCATGAATTAAATAATAGTGATTTTGCTGCGGGTTTACAAAGAAGTGTTTTAGCAGCGGTGAAACGGACAACGGAATTAGGGGAGGAACGGTAAGTGGCCGCTTTAAAATGGGATCATGTTGTTCATTATGTAAATGATTTGGATGAAAGTATTCGTGTATTTACAGACAATGGTTTAGCTGCTTTTCATGGTGGTTCCCATGTACAATGGGGAACGTATAATGCGCTTAGTTATTTTGGCTTAACGTATATTGAATTTTTAGGAATCGAAAATCGGACGCTCGTTGAACAAACGGATTCAACCCATGTCGTCGTGAAAGATTCGCTTAGTTATTTACCTGAACAGGAGGCTTTCAGCCGGGTTGCGCTCAGGACGGATGATATTGATGAGCTTGCAGTTTCTTTGCGGGCACATGGCTTAAAGCTGTCGCCAATTATGGACAGCAAGCGGGTAAATGCTAAAGGTGAATTGATTGAGTGGCGGATGATGACGATTCAAGGCGATTTCCACGGACTGCCGTACCCGTTTATCATTCAGTGGAAGGGAACAGATGCGGACCGCTTAGAAAGCATGACGAAGTCGGGAACGATTCAACCCCATCCTGCCGGAGAAACGGAAATTCAAGAAGCTGTTTTTTATGTAAAGGATGCCGCATTAACGGCGAAGCATTGGAGCGAGTTGTTCGGACTTAACAAGGTTGCTTCATCGGAGGAAGGCGAAGCAACGCTGCAAATTGGCGAGCAATCATTTATTTTTAAAAATAATGCTGTAGTTGGCTTAAAACAGCTCGTTTTTCAGACAGAATCTGAACAATTAACAGGAAAAACAATCACGATTGGCGAAGGTGAATATAGGTTTTAAGAGGAAGAATGATTCTTCAAGCCCATTTCAGTAAAAAAGAGTAATCGTGGTGACATACAATAGCTATAGGAACCTCAATCAGTAAAGAACAAATCAATCGGTCACACGAGGAGGGAAAATGAACAATGACGAAGCCAACTGATTTATTATTAGAGATCAATGGGAAATTAGAAGAAAACTATAACGAAGTTGTTAACTGGCGAAGGTATATGCATCAGCATCCAGAACTTTCTTTTAAAGAAGAGAAAACAGCGAAATACATTAAGGAAAAATTGCTCGGATTCGGATTAAATGTAATCTCGAACCTCGGAGGTAACGGATTAATTGGTATTTTAGAAGGCGAACAGCCTGGGAAAACGATTGCCTTAAGAGCCGATTTTGATGGATTGCCGATTCATGACGAAAAAGACGTCGAGTATCACTCGCAAAATCCAGGCGTTATGCATGCATGCGGCCATGACGGTCATACGGCCGCCTTATTAGGTACGGCCGAAGTGTTAAGTCAATATCGTCAGCATTTGAAAGGGAAAATCGTGTTTATTTTCCAACCGGCCGAAGAAACACCTCCAGGCGGGGCAAAGTTTATGCTTGAGGAAGGCGTTTTAGATGGAGTGGATTACGTTTTCGCTGCTCACTTAGATTCAAATACACCGCTAGGGAAAATCACAGTTGGCAGCGGCTATCAAATGGCAGCTGTTGATAAATTTGCGATTACGATTCAAGGGAAAGGCGGCCATGGGGCACGTCCTCATGAGGCAATTGATTCCATTGTGGTTGGCAGTGAACTTGTAAGCTCGCTTCAAAAAATTGTCAGCCGTGGGGTTAATCCGCTCGAAGCTGCTGTTGTGACCATTGGGGTGTTCCAAGCCGGGAATGCGTTCAATATCATTGCAGATACAGCTAAATTAGAAGGAACGGTTCGCACATTTAATGGCGAGATTCGTAAGCAAGTAGAAGAGCAAATTCGCAATCTCACCGCTGGAATTACTTCCGCTTTTGGGGCATCGTATACAATCGATTACTTAAACGGCTATCCAGCTTTATACAATCATCCCGAAGAAACGGAACTGGTCCGCAACTTGCTTACTGAACAATTTTCAGCAGAAAACATCGTAGAAATGGAACCGACGATGGGAGCGGAAGACTTTTCATATTTTCTTTTAGAAAAACCAGGGACTTATTTCCGCGTCGGCTCACAAACAAGCAGCGCGACAGCCTACCCACATCACCACCCGAAATTCGACATCGATGAACGAGCATTGCTCAATATCGAAAAATCATACGTGAAAATTGTTGCTCATTATTTATTATAAAGGTCCGAAAAATCGTATTCTCGCATCATCAGAGAATACGATTTTTTTTAATTTTCTACGGTTTTATCCAGTTTTTTGTCTGTTCTAACCATTTACTCTACGGTTTTATCCATATACTCTACGAAACGAACACGTTACTCTACGGTTTCACACGTTTACTCTACAAAATCACAACTATACTCTACAATATCACAACTATACTCCACAAAAGACATATTTTATCGTTTTCTATTGATGAAGTATTTAGAAGTTTAGAACCGGCAGCAAGGATTTGTTAAGCGAATTTTAAACAATTTTAATCGTAAGTAAAGTATTTGTTAATAAACGGAAAATCTAAATTTTTTCTCCAATTTTATGTTTAAATGAATTTAGTGATTAGGCTTATTTAATCAAAATTTCAGGAACAAAGGTGCAATTAATGAATAAGGACAATGGTCACCCAGTTATATGAACGGAGTCCATACTTCCACCCATCGGCAACACTGACGTTCAGTTTCGCCGATAGCCCTGCTTAAAATATTTTTTTATAAAAGGATGGGATAGCATGACAAAAACGAAAATTTATGGCCACCGAGGGAGTATGGGGCAGTTTCCTGAAAATACGTTACTCGGTTTTCGTGAAGCAATTATTGCAGGAGTGGACGGAATCGAACTTGATGTTCATATGACGAAAGATAAGGAAATCGTCGTCATTCATGATGAGCAGTTAAATCGGACGACGAATGGTAAAGGGTTTATTAAAGATTTATATTTATCGGAAATAAAGGAATATAGTGCGGGAATTAAGTTTTCCGATTATGAAGACAGCTGGGAAATGGAAAAGGTGCCTACTTTAAAAGAAGTGTTTGAACTCCTCGCCCCGTTTGACACAGAATTGAATATTGAATTGAAAACATCCGAAATTTCATACGGAGGAATTGAAGAAGAAGTATTGTCGATTGTAAAGCAATATGGGAAAGGGCGAAAAGTCGTTTTTTCATCGTTTCATTTGCCATCATTGATGCGGATTAAACAATTGGATCCGACAGCTGAAATTGCTTGGTTATTGTTCTACCCAATCGGTCATCCTCAAGATCATCTGGAAACTTTTCAATTTGAGTCACTTCATTTATTTAAGTCGATCGTTCTCACGGATATTGATACTTGGAAACCAGTCGCTCAATCACTGCGACTTTGGACAGTGAATGAAACAGACGAATTGCAACAGTTGCTTGCACTCGAAGTGGATACGATAATCACTGACTTCCCACAAAGAGCGATCATAATTCGGGATGAAAATAAAAAACTGGTGTTTTAAATGAAGTTTAATGGATAGGAGGGGATTGACCGCGATCAATCCCCATCATTTTTAAAGCATAATTTTCTACGTTCGTTAATAAATATAACTGTAAAATAACATCGCAACAATTTGCTTTGAAAAAGCTTTGAACTTGCTTCTTCACCGCTTCATTAGAATCCTCTACTTCACTCAATTTTTAGCTCTTTAGCTAAAAACATCATTAACTTAACCGATTTTTTCGTTTAACCGCTTTTTTTATATACCATTAAGAGGAGGATTTTTATGGAAGGAAAACTCCATCTATTAGCTTTAGGGAGTCCAACAGAGTGCAAACAAGCCTATGATGAATTACGGACGAAAATTCATCATGATAAGTTGGGAAATGGGGATGAAACAAAGCACTGGATTCCAACGCTTCTTTTATTATTAAAGTCTGAAAAGGAAGAGGTAAAAAGGAAGGTCGTCTCCCTTTTGAAAGAAATTGGCCCAGCGACGAAGAAACAAGTCGACGAACTGCTTTTCTTTCTTAATGAAGAAGAACCAGACATTATAAAATGGGCATTAATGTCTCTTAAAACACCAATGACACAAAAAAAAGCGAGAGAGGTAAGCAACAAAGTTCTCCCCTTTCTTGCGAGCGAATCGATTTCCGTGCGAAATGCTGCCGCCGAGGTACTTTTAAGCGTGATGTACCCGATGAATCCTTCCTTTGTCGAACAATTGCCGCTCGTTTATAAGATTTTAGAGTTGGATCGAAGCAAGGTGAAACAAGAAGAACAAGCAGATGCCGATCGCTGTCTCGAAAATGCAATTCTATTGCTTGCGCGCTGCCATCAGTTTGATGAAGCACTCGTGAATGAAATTGGTGAGAGACTGCTTCCATTTCTTTCTCACGAAAACGCAAATGTGCGTGAGGCAGCTGTCCGCGCACTTCATGATCTCGAGTACTGTGAACGAGCGTATATCGATGTGTTAGCAGGGAGACTAAAGACCGAGCCGAATAAAAATATTCGAAAATATATTCTTTTTTTTAACTTAGGACAAAGAAAACTAGTAAACCAGTTTTTAAATGAGGTGATCTCGATCTATAAAAGCGCTTATCATGTTGAAAAAGCTGATTCGATGAGAAAAGTCATTGAGATTGAACTTAATCATTTAAGCCGCAAAGCAGAGGGAATGAAGCGGGGGTAATTGTTGAGGATACGAGGGTATCCTCTTTTGCTTTTTATACAGGGCTGTTACTATTAAATTACAAACATTAAAAGATTGCGCAAAACGACAGAAACATTGTTACTTGTACGAATGGGTTTGGATAGAGAGAGAGAAATATTTAGAGGCAATTTGAATGCTTAATGGGAGGAACAAAAATGCTAAAGTTTGAAACCAATATCGATCAATTCGCTACGATAAAAGTTGTTGGGGTTGGCGGCGGAGGAAACAATGCCGTAAATCGCATGATTGAAGATGGAGTTCAAGGTGTAGAATTTATTGCCGTAAATACGGACGCGCAAGCGCTTAATTTATCAAATGCAAAAATTAAAATGCAAATTGGTGAAACGTTAACGAGAGGATTAGGTGCTGGGGCAAATCCGGAAATTGGTCGCAAAGCTGTGGAGGAAAGCACCCAGCAAATTCAAGAGGTATTGCAAGGAGCCGACATGGTTTTCATTACAGCAGGAATGGGCGGTGGAACTGGCACAGGGGCAGCTCCTGCGATTGCTCATATCGCCCGGGAGCTTGGGGCGCTCACAATTGGCGTCGTAACTAGGCCGTTCGCGTTTGAGGGACGGAAGCGTGCCGTCAATGCAACAGCTGGAATTGAGGAAATGAAAAAAGCGGTCAATACGTTAATTATTATTCCAAATGATCGTTTACTTGAAATTGTTGATCGAAGAACTCCGATGGTTGAAGCATTTCGGGAAGCGGATAATGTTTTGCGCCAAGGGGTTCAAGGGATTTCCGACTTAATTGCTGTACCAGGATTAATTAATCTAGACTTTGCCGATGTGAAAACGATCATGTCAAACAAAGGAACGGCGTTAATGGGGATTGGTGTTGCTTCCGGTGAAGATCGTGCGGTAGAAGCGGCAAAGATGGCGATCTCTAGTCCGTTGCTGGAAACTTCCATCGATGGCGCTCAAGGGGTACTAATGAATATAACTGGCGGCACAAATTTAAGTTTATATGAAGTTCAGGAGGCGGCTGATATTGTCGCTGCTGCAACCGATCAACAACTGAACATGATATTTGGGTCAGTCATTAATGAAAATTTAAATAAAGAAATCATGGTAACGGTCATTGCGACAGGCTTCAAGCATGAAGATGAGGCGGAGGAGAGTCCTTCGCAGAGTACGATGCAGAAAAAAAGCGGAAAGCATCCGCTTGGTGGCATAGGGAAATTCGGACAAGGTGGGATGTACGAGCAGTCCGTACCATATGAACAAGGAAGTTCCTATGGAGAACGCGGGCAATATGAACAACCAAGTTCTCATGGGCAACGAGGACAATATGGTTACCAAGATTCCTTTGAAGAATCTCCTACGTTTAGACATAGTGACTCCACTAAGCGCCAAAGTCAAGGCAGATATGAAGAAACAAATTCCCAGCTCGGGGAACATGATCAAGAAGACTCAATAGATATTCCTGCATTTCTACGCAAGCGAAGCCGCAGACGATAAATGATTAACAAGCTCCCTTTTGATTAAGGGAGTTTTTTATGTTTTAAAAAGGTGTTCAGTGCATTTCTTGCTCAACCTGTCTGAATGACGCCCACATTCGGACAGCTTCCCGCTTCAAGAGAATTAGCACCATTCTGATCACATAAAAAATCCATTCAAACATGAAATATACACTAAAAAGGTCCCATCAAATGATGGAACCCCCTCTAAAAAAACGACCTTCAAACAAAACTATTCAATAATCGTCACTTTTACTTGTTTTCTTCCCCATTGAATCGCGTCATTGTGATTTGGAATAAAGACGTCAATTTTATTTCCTTTAATGGCACCGCCAGTATCAGCTGCTGTTGCATATCCATATCCTTCCACATGGACTTTTGAGCCGAGTGGAATAACCGATGGATCAACAGAGATGACTTTTGCATCTGGGTTCGCTTTTAAATTCACACCCGTACTAGTAATTCCGGAACAACCGTTACAATTCGCCGTATAGGCGGTGGCAGTAACGATGAATGCCTGCTCAACTGGAGCTGGATTGCTTTCTTTTTGGTTTTCACCAGAGCTTACATTTGTTGCAGGAGCGGCATTCTTTGAAGGTGCCGAACTACTAGCATTTGTCGCCGGAGCGGCATTTTCTGGACTACCCACATTTGCCGCAGGAGCAGCACTGCTCTCTTTTGCAACGGGTGTATTCGCTTGAACTTCCGCTTTTTGTGTCACAGCTGCACTCGGATTTACCGCAGATGTCGAATGATTATTTTGAGCCACCACATTCGCTGTAGCAGACACATCTTTCGCTAAATCGGTATAAATCACTAGCTTTAAACCAGGATGAATTAAATCAGAGTTGAGCTCGTTCCACTTCTTAACTTCATCGACAGAAACTCCATACACTTGAGCGATATTCCAAAGCGTGTCCCCTTTTCTTACGGTTACATTTTTTATTGGTGATACTTCAAGAACGTCATTTGGAAGAATGATATCACTCGAAAGATGATTCCATTTTTTAATCGATTCAACTGAAACTCCATGCTCCTGGGAAATCCCCCAAAGCGTGTCCCCTTTTTGGACGATGACTTGTTCAGCTTGTGCCGTTGTGGTCACTGTTGTAAAAATAGCTGCTGCTGCTAGAAAAGATCCTATTTTGTATTTCAATTTTGTTGCCTCCTATCGATTCACCTATCATTGCGATTATCTTAACATAGTTGTCTTACAGGAAAAGAACAGGCGAATATTAATTAGATTACGATAATAACAGATTGATAACAGATGGGCAGTTTTATTACGAAATGATAAAAAAACCGAACTTGCGAACATATTTGCAATCAAACTGTTACGAACCGATTATTTTCGCTAAAATTAACCAAAAATTTACATGATTATAAAAATAACTACATGATAACGAAGTAGAATGGAGGCGAAACAGTCCATGATGATTATTAAGGAGGTAACATGAGAAAACGTAAAACGATGAGACAATTAAAAATGACGATGGCGATTGTAACCATGCTCGTCCTTCTACTTGCTCAAATTTCTGCTCCAGTATTGGCACAAGCAGAGGAGAGTGCAAACGATGGAACTAGTTTGGAAGTAGTAGCAGAGGAAACCGGACAAACTGAAGGAAATAGTGAAACGACAAAAATTGATTATGATGCGCTCCCACATCTATTAATGACGGAATTATCCCCAAATTCAGTGGGTCCCGGCACGGATTATTACGAGTATTTTGAGCTCTATAATAATACGAACCAGCCGCTGTTGCTATCAAACTATACGTTTATTTATCTATACACCGATACAGGAAGAGAGCTACCGTTTCAAGTACCGGTGACAACGATTGAGCCTCAGGAAACGCTCGTTTTCTGGTTTAATAATGGCAACTATTCATTCGCTGATTTTAATGAGCATTTCGGTGTTGAGTTAGCCCCAGAAAAAGTGGTTGAGTATAAGGACGTGTTTCCTGGTTTTGCCAATGGCGGCAATCGAGCACTTGTTTTAAAAGATCAGTTTGGGAGCGAAGTCGTTTCTGCGAGCTATTTAGGAAGTGATAACGATAATACTGGCGCGGGAATCGAGTATAACTACCCGAAAACAGGAACAGCGATGGAGAAATGGAGAGGAATGACTCCGCCGACACCGGGAAGTATTTCTGAAAATCAAGTACCGCCAATCCCTGTGCAGTTGTCTGATCTTCCGGTAGACACGGAACCACCTGTGATCACCCATACACCAGTAACAGAAAGCGCTGCCTTTTTTCCGGTGAAGATAGAGGCGACGGTCACCGATAACCTTTCTGTGCCAATTGTCAATCTCCACTATAATGAAAAGGACGTAGACAACTATACAACAATTCCGATGAATCCGAGTGTCGATGACCGTTCGATTTATGCAGTCGAGATTCCGGCGGCTGCGTTGTCTGTTGACATCCGTTATTATTTGGAAGCTTCTGATGGAGTGAATGTCGCGAAAACGGATGAATACACGATTCAAGTGAAACAGCCAGAAGTGGATTATAGCAAAGTGCCATATCTACTCATAACGGAAATTGTCCCTGATTCATCGAATATTGGGGGATTGGATGGCTATGAGTTTATCGAAATCCATAACAATAGCAATGAACCGATCAATTTTAAAGATTATAAAATGTATTATCGTTATGGCACCGATCCGGGGACAGATGTTATGTGGCCTTCCATTCCAGAAGATGTTCTTATTTCTCCTGGAGAAACGCTCGTTTTTTGGATCATTAATTCGCAAAATGGACATGCCACCGTTGCAGATTTTAATGCGAATTATGGCTCAAATTTAATCGAAAATGAAAACATTGTCCGCATCTACTCAGATGGAATGGCAAATGGCAGTATGCGTGGTCTCGTGATTGCGACGAATAGTCATAAGGAAATCGCGCTTGCCTACTATAATGATGTGCCGAATGTTGATGATACGTACCCAGATATGGGCATCATTTATCGCTATCCAACCGACGAATCAACTCAACATGTGAAAGTTGGGATTGAAGCCGCGACACCAGGTAAAGTGGAAGGCTATCAAGTACCTAGTCAGCCAGTTGTGTTGCTTGAAGATACAACAGCACCAATGATTAAAAATTTGACAGCTGTTACAGAGGTGGATGAAAAAGAAAACATTGAAGTCATCACTGAGGTAACGGATGATCAAGAGGTCAAATCTGTTCGTCTTTTTTATCAACTTTCAGGCGAAACCGAATATAAAATGAAAATCATTCGCCAAGATGGGAAAGATTCATTGTTTAAGTCACTCATTTACTCACCTGAGTTGATTGGCAAAGAATATGTAGATTATTATTTTGTTGCTTCTGATGGAACCAATGAAACGACAAGTGATACGCATCGAATCAACATTATGTCAGACTTTGATCAATCTAGTTTGCGCCTCAATGTAAAAGATGGCGATCTTGTTAATGGAGAAGTGATTCTCAAAGGAACGTCTGCGACAGATACATCTGCAAATGTGACGCTGATGGTTGACGGCGTGGAACAAACAGATACGTATCTTTCGATTGAACAACCGGCATATTTTGCTTTTGAAGTGAATGGCTTGAATACGTATTTCCAAAATGCAGTTACGATGGGTGAAGACATTCTATATATAATGGACCAAGATTGGCTGACCGAATGGAAAACGTTTAGCATTCCAATAGAGACAGAGCGCTTACCGCTTGGTGATCAAACGATTACCGTTCGTTCAGGGAACAAAGCATCACCGTTTGACCTAGAATCTACGGAAAATCGTGATGATTATGATTTGAAGAATGTTCGTCTAATCCTTGCCGATGGTACGGTTTTAACTGCCCCAGCTTACAGCAAACCGAATCAAGTGCTGAAATTGGGCGACGTGACCCCGTTTATCGATTTTCATTTTACGATTACGGAAGAACATGCAAAATCGAAAACAACAAACTGGGATACGACTTCAGTTTCTGATGGAGAACATATGGTTATCGCTCGTGATTCCGATGAACAAATAGAAGCACGTGTCGTTGTTGATAATACCCCTCCGGTAATAGATTCGAATATCGCCGAAGGACAAGAATTCAAAGGAGCTTTTACAATTGAGGCAACGGTAACCGATGCAATTGCAGGAGTCGATAAAGTCGAGGTTTTCCTTGATAACGAACCGATTTCACTTCCATATGAAACGGCGTCAAGCAAATTGGTGCCAGGAGAGCATTTGCTATCAATTACTGCTACAGATAAAGTTGGCAACAAAGCGGAGTCGCTTATTCGATTTTCTGTTGTTGATGAGAATCCACATCAGCCGCAAGTTATTTCGCCAGCCGCTGGAGCGACTGTCATTGGCAATCCGCTTTTAAAAGTGAACGTATCTGACCCGACGAATGATGAGATGAATGTTTCCTTTTATAAAGGATATCAATATGATGCGAATGACGTGACCAATGTTACAGTGTTTAAGCATGCTTCTGATACGGAACCGCCGCAAATGATGGTTCCAACTGGAGAGCAAGCGTTGACAGCTGAGGAAATCTCTTTGATTTCGGCTGAAGATGGTCAATATTTAACGACAAACTCAAAGACACAATTTCCATATCACCGGTTTGATGTGACTGTTGATCCATCAGTCGCTGAGAATGACATCATTGAACTTTATTGGAAAGGGAAGTCACTCGAAGGGCGAAAAGTTTCAATGTATGCATGGAGTCATGAAACAGAGAAATGGAAGTTAATCGATTATCACATTGCTGGTGCTGATGATTTCGAATTAACTGGAACCGTTGAAGTAAATGAGTTCGTAAACGATCATAAAATCAATGTGCTTGTACAGGATGAAATTCCAAGTTCACCGGATGAGTATGATTATACGTTTGTTTGGATGACCGATACGCAATATTATGCGGAGAGCTTTCCATATATATTTGAGCGGCAAACAGAGTGGATTGCAGAAAAACGCGATGAAATGAAAATTGAGTACGTCTTCCACACAGGGGATCTCGTTAATGTTTCTACCGATGAACAGCAGTGGTTCTATGCGGATAAATATATGGGCGTCCTTGATGCGCATGAGATTCCATGTGGTGTGCTAGCTGGCAATCATGACGTCGACCAAGTAAATAATGATTACACCGATTATTATCGCTACTTTGGAGCAGACCGATTTGAAAATAAACCATATTATGGAGGCACGTACCTGAATAATCGTGGTCATTATGATTTAATCTCGGTCGGTGGAAACGATTTTATTATGGTTTATCTTGGCTGGGGGGTAACGGATGAAGGAATCAAATGGATGAATGATGTACTTTCTGAACATCCGGATCGGAAGGCGATTTTAAGCTTCCATGAATATTTGCTTGCCACCGGAACAAGGCATCCACTCGGGGAAAAGCTCTATAACGAGGTGGTCATTCCAAATGAAAATGTAATTATGGTATTAAGTGGTCATTACCATGAAGCACAAACATTGATTGACGAAATTGATGATGACGGTGATGGTCTACCAGATCGGACTGTTTACCAAATGCTCGCTGATTATCAGGCAGGACCGGAAGGGGGACAAGGGTATGTGCGGTTATTGCATTTTGACCAAGACAATAACCGGATCCTTGTAAATACGTACTCCCCTTATTTAAATGACTATAATTACTTTAATACAGACGCTTATCCAGGGAAAGATGAGTTTATGATCGAGCTCGATTTGAGTGCGGTGGAAAAGCAAGTCGCAACCGATTATTTCAGTGTTAATGTATATACCAATGAGGAAATCGGCAAAGAAAAACGAGTAAAAAGTGGAAAAACAGCTCAAACCGTATGGCATGATTTAGAAAATGGCAATCATTACTCTTGGTATGTTATCGTTGAAGATGACTACACAGGTAGAACCATTTCTGACATCTGGACATTTAAGAAACAGAAATCAAATGGCAAAGATGCAGCACAAGGAAAAGACTCAACGAAGCAAACTGGCAACGATGCTTCACAAGCAGCAGACGGCAATGGAACTTCGAATCGAAGTGGTCAGACCAATTCAACTATGAAGAACTCAAACGTACCGCAATAATTTGTTGTCAGTAATGAGTAACTCGAAATGTTCGAAGAAAACCAAATGACGCTAATTCTTGTTAAAAAGGAAGGGGGAACAGTAAGTAACACTGTTCCCCCTTTTAATCTCTTGCTTTTGAATACGATAAAAGGAAATAATAAAAGAAAGGAAGTTCATGCCTTGAAATGAACGGAATAAAATGAAAGCATGGTGGTAAAGGTTTATTTTTTAAAAAGAAGGATTAAAGAACATTAAATCAAACATCCAGGAGCTTTGGAGAAAGACTAGAGTACATAAACGTGATAAAGGAAAGGGTAGATTCGGCCATGTCGAAAGAATTGGACTTATCAAGTTTTGAAAAGAAGCTTGAAGTACGAAATATTAAGCACGCAGATATTGATCAAATCATTGCGATGCAAAAAGTTTGTTTTCCCAATATGGAACCGTGGAAGCCGGGGCATCTCGAAAGCCACTTAGCGATTTTTCCAGAAGGTCAATTTTGCGTCGAATATGACGGGAAAATTATCGGAAGCTGCTCAAGTTTAATTATTAATTTTGATGAATATGATGATCGCCACACATGGGACGATATTACCGATGGCGGCTATATTACAAACCATAATCCAGAAGGCTTTAATCTTTACGGAATCGAAGTGATGGTCGACCCGAATTACCAGGGGATGAAAATTGGCAAACGATTGTATGAAGCAAGAAAAGAATTAGCCCGGGAACTAAATTTAAAGAGCATCATCATCGGTGGTCGTATACCGAACTACCATAAATATAAAAATGAGTTAACGCCTCGAGATTATGTCGAGGAGGTTCGTAATCAAAACCTTTTTGATCCTGTGCTAACGTTTCAAATTATGAACGGCTTTAATTTAATGCGCATTAATCCCGGCTATTTGCCAGATGATCGACAATCAATGCAATATGCGACGTTAATGGAATGGAATAATATTGACTATCAAGCAAAAACAAAACGGCATTTTAAAACTGCCTACCCTGTCCGCATCACCGTCATTCAGTATATGATGAAAAATATTGCTTCCTTTGAGGAATTTGCAAAACAAGTTGAGTATTATGTCGATGTCGCCTATGATTTCGACAGTGATTTTGCCGTGTTTCCGGAAATTTTCACGACGCAGTTAATGTCATTTTTAGAAGAGAAGGTTCCGTCAAAGTCCGTACGGAGGTTGGCAGAATACACAGAGGATTATATTGAGCTTTTTACAAAACTCGCCGTTCGTTACAATGTCAACATTATCGGTGGCTCTCATTTTGTTGAAGAAGATGATCATATTTATAATATTGCCTATTTGTTCCGGAGAGATGGGACGATAGATAAGCAGTATAAAATTCATGTCACCCCTAATGAACGGAAATGGTGGGGCATTCAACCAGGTGATGCCGTCAAGGTGTTTGATACCGATTGCGGGAAAATTGCCATTCAAATTTGCTATGATATTCAGTTTCCTGAGCTTACAAGGTATGCGGTCGATCAAGGTGCCAATATTATTTTCGTCCCTTTTTGTACAGATGACCGTCAAGGCTATTTGCGTGTTCGTTATTGTGCGCAAGCTCGTGCAGTGGAAAATCAAGTATACACCGTCATTGCCGGAACGGTTGGCAACTTAACACAAGTTGAGAATATGGATATTCAATATGCACAATCGGGTATTTTTACGCCTTCTGATTTTGAATTTGCTCGTGATGGCATTGTTGGCGAATGCGCGCCAAATATTGAAACGGTCGTCGTTGGCGATGTTGATTTAGAAATCTTGCGGAGACAAAGAATTTCCGGAACGGTCCGCCAGCTAAAAGACCGTCGTCGGGACTTATTTGAAGTTCGTTATAAGAAGTTTTAACGAACTAAAGTCGTTTTCTTGACGGAGATCCACTAAAGTCGTTTTTTTAAAGTTTTTTAATCCGAGTACTAGCATTAAAAGGACGACTTTAAACCTTTAATGCTGGTAACAAAGAATTTATCGCTAGTACAGGGAATAAAAATAACAGTTATAATCCGAGTACTCGTAATAAAAGCTGCAAATCAGTACATTTTCCAATAAAAAACGGAAAATAATCCGAGTACTCGAAATAAAAGAGTCATTTTTCTACATTTAATCCAAGTACTCGCAATAAAAAAAACCTCCAAATGGCGATAATCCAAGTACTCGTATTAAACTGGCCGCAGAAACATGGTTATTCCAAGTACTCGCAATTACTTAGCGTTCCAAATGGGGCAAAACCCAAGTACTAGCAATAATAAAGTCTTATCACCCTATTAGTTGTGCAAATCAACAAATAGAAGGCTTGTCCTTAATTGCGAAAGTAAAATAAGCGGAAAATTTCCGGTTAAATGCAGAATGGAGCGCATTTCGGGGGAAATAAGCGGAGATTTTCCGCTTATGCACATAAAACTCGCCCATTTTCACGTTTATTGAGTAAATAGACGGAATCTCTCCGCTTATTTAGGCTATTTTCAATGATTTTTTTAAAATAAGCGGAAATTTTCCGTCTATTATTGTAAGTGTCAACGAGAGAAAGCAAAAGAGTAGGGCCCTACTCTCTCGCTTTTAGAGAGCCCCTAGTTTCATTTATTAAACTCTTCATTAACCATCCTATTCAATACATGATTAATGCCGATTGTTCTTTCAACGTCGAGAACGAAGGCAATCCCTTTTCCTGGTTTTTGCAGATCAGCCTCGACATTGATCGCATGAAGAACTTTTTCCGTAAGCGTTCGGTCGATTAACGTTAACACAATGTCTTTTTCTGGTTCGATCGGAATCGAAAACAGCATTGCTTGTTCATGAATACCAGTACCGCGCCCGTGGATAATCGTCCCACCTTCTGCACCAGCTTTTTTCGACACCTCTACCACCTGATCAGAGTGCCCTTTATTAACAATTGTTACGATTAAGTCATATTGAATCGAACGTTCCATTGCGACCTCCACCTGTTCATTTTCCTCCCCAACAAGATGGGGCACGCCAATTAACTTTTTTACGTCAATGACAAAGCCAATTCCTCGTGATGGCTTCGTTAATTGGCCTGACTGTTCCACTGCTAAAAGAATGGCATCAATCTTCTCATGCGGAAATAGGGTTAAGATGATTTCTCTCTCTGAGCCAATGCTCATACCTAAAAACTTCTTTTTATTATGAATGCCTTGTCCTTTACCAAAGAGAATTGTACCACCTTCAGCACCAGCATCTTTCGTGGCTTTTACGACCTTTGTAGCGAGCCCTTTTTTAACGATGGTAATAAGTAATTTATGATGTTTATTCACTTTCTCGACTCTCTTGCTGGAGGCTTCGTTCATTTTCCTTCTCCTTTCGCGAATAGAGAAACCCTAATAATAATACGGATAAAATCGGGATTAAAGCAACTAATGCAACCATGCCGAATCCATCTAACATCGGGTCACTGCCATCAAGTGCGGAGGCAAGCCCAACAAATAAAGCAATGAGAAAAGAAGCAGTCATTGGTCCGGTCACAACTCCACCTGAATCAAAGGCGATTGCTGTAAAAGTTGCAGATGAGTAGCCAATTAAGACAAGCGCCATCAAATATCCTGGCAAAATAAAATACCAAAGCGGAATCCCGAGCAAGATGCGCACCATCGACAACGCAATCGCAATCGCAACACCGATGGATAAAGTATAAAGCATCACCTTCTGAGAAATATAGCCACCTGATACTTTTTCCACCTGTTGATTTAAGATGCGAACGGCAGGTTCGGCAAATGTCGAAACAAATCCGAGCAGAAAACCAATCAGAATAACGGAAGGTTTACTCATTCCACCGAGGATTCTCCCCATTGCTTCTCCTGCAGGCATAAAGCCAATATGAACCCCTTGTAGAAAAAACGCTAATCCCCAATAAGTCAGAAATACACCAATTAAAATATCCCTTAGTTTCTTGACGGGTAGTTTTAAAATGAAAAATTGAAAGAATAAAAAGAATAGCAGCAGAGGAATCAATGCAAAAGCAACTTCAATCAGTACATCATCAAAACCAGCAAAAATTTTTGTGGTCATCCATAAACCACCCCCAATAATAACACAGCAAGAATCGGCCCAATCGAAGCGAGCGCGACTAAACCAAAGCCATCAGATGAAGCTGATTTCCCGCGTAATACTGAAGCGACACCAACCCCTAATGCTAAAATAAACGGGACGGTCATCGGTCCAGTGGTCACCCCGCCTGAATCAAAAGAGATTGGAACAAACTGCCGCGGTGTAAACGCAGCTAATAAAAACACAAGCGTATATCCACCGACTAAAAGATAACCGAGGGGAATGTTAAAAATCGTTCGCAGCATCGCTAAACCAACAAAGACAGCAACACCAAGAGCGACGGCTGTAATAAGGATGTGGCCAGGAACTTCTCCGTTTGAAACGACATCAATTTGTAGTGCTAACACTCGTACATCAGGTTCGGCAACAGTTACGACAAAACCGAGAATGATGCCAGCCAGCACGACTAGCCAAGCCTTCCCGATTTTTGGTAGGGCCGAACCAATCATCTCGCCAACCGGTAAAAAGCCTAAATTTACCCCTAGTAAAAAAAGAATTAAACCGATAGAGACCATTGCTACCCCTATAAGAAATTGCATAAACACATCCATCGGCATTCCAATGAATGTAAACTGCAAAAGAATAATAACGGCCGACAATGGGATGATCGCAAGGACCACCTCTTTAATTGTATCTTTTATATCGTCCATTGCATCCTCCTCAAACGCTTTTAAACATTCGTACCATTTTTATTTTATCATGATAAAATAGCGAATAATGGAAAAATTTAAACATTATTTTTAAAATGGTATGATATTGAAAAATGTAGATTGCAAGGAGAGGGATGGATATGGATAAGCAACAATTTATGGCAAAAGTGGAAAAGGCGTATGAAACCGCAGCCTTAAAACCTGAGAGTATTTTTATGTTTAAGTTGCTTCAATTTGAGTTTGACTATGATGAAGATGAAAAAACATGTACGATTACATGCCCAGTGAGTGAGATTATGCTGAATCCAACTGGGATTGTCCATGGCGGGATTTTTACATTGCTTGCTGACACAGCGATGGGACATTTAAATTTTCAGTTTAAAGATGCCCCATATGTGACGCTTGAACTGAAAAACACATTTTTTAAGGCAACGTCAACAGGAACATTAAAGGCGACAGCTCGTTATGTAAAAGATGGCTACAAAGTTTCCTTTATTGAAGCGGAAGTGTGCAATGAAGCTGGAGAACTTATGTGTAAGACATCGGGGACATTTTATCGTTATGAGAAAAAAATGAAAAGTTAAGAAGACCGCCAATCTGACAGACGCACCGTCACTCGTAAAAGAAAGCTGATGCCGGGAATAAAGCGACTGATTTTTATTTTTTAGTGGATGTTTTTGGAAAGTACCATTATGACGAGCTGTTTTTTGAACGATAATGCTGGTAACGCGTTTTTTAATCCAAGTACTCGTATTAAAATGAAGGGATTTTGCTGATATATTGCTAGTACTCGCAATAAAACGGCCTAAAATGAGGGGTTAATCCGAGTACTAGCAATAAAATGAGGTCAGAGGTCTGATTTAATCCCTGTACTCGCAATAAAAAACGGCAAAAAATCGGCTTATTCCCAGTACTCGTATAAAACCAAGCTAAAAAAGGCGTTTAATCCGAGTACTAGGAATAAACCCCAAGGCCGAAAATCGTGTTTAATCCGAGTACTAGGAATAAACCCCAAGGCCGAAAATCGCAGTTAATCCAAGTACTAGCAATATAAAACTTAGTCTATCTATGAACAATCCACCTTTTCTTAAACCACTTCTTTATTTCATGGATGATTCCCACTCTTTTGTGCCATCTTAATTGAAAAAGGAGTGGTTCATATGAGGGGGCTTATGGCGGCACTGCTTGTGATTTTTTCGATCTTTCCGCAAATGGCGCTTGTAGAAACGGAACAACAACCAAAAAGGGGATTAGCCATCGTCATTGATGATTTTGGCAATGACATGAAAGGAACAGAGGAGATGTTGTCGCTTCCTATTCCGCTAACTGTTGCGGTGATGCCGTTTTTGCCGACCACTGAGAGTGATGCAAAGCTCGCACATGAAAAAGGGCATGAAGTCATCGTTCATTTGCCGATGGAACCGAAAAAAGGAAAAAAGAGTTGGTTAGGTCCTGGGGCGATTACGACCGATTTGAGTGATAAAGAAATTAGGAATCGAGTAGAAAAAGCAATTGAAAATGTTCCATATGCGGTCGGAATGAATCATCATATGGGCTCCAAAGTAACCGAAGATGAACGCATAATGAAAATTATCTTAGAGGTTTGTCGCGAGCATGGGCTTTTTTACCTTGATAGTAAAACGACTGGCAACAGCGTGATCCCGAAAATTGCGAGTGAATTATCGGTCCCTTATTTAGAAAATGATTTCTTTTTTGACCATATCTATTCGGAACAACATATTTATCGGCAGGCAGCGAAAATGGTGAATCAACTTGAAGAGAAAGAGAAGTTTATTGCGATTGGACATGTCGGGGTTACTGGTGAAAAAGTCGTCAGTGCGCTAAAAACATATATCCCTAAATATGAGAAGAAGGCAGAAATCGTCCCGCTCTCAGCGTTAATTCCTGAGTCCGAGCTAATTAACAACCCATTGCGTTAAACCTTTAAAAAGGCTGGTTTTTTAGTTCAAACCGGTCTTTTTCATTTGCAAAATGGAGTTCAAATAAATTAATCCCCAAAACTTCGCGAACTTCATGTATAATGTTTCTCGATCATCTGCGTTATTTTTAGAAGAAAGAGGTACTGCAATGAACTCGTATATACAGGAACAAATTCATGCCTTTCAAGAACAGAATAAAAATCGTGGTCGTTTATTAGTTAGCTGTCCGGACAAACCAGGGATTGTTTCGGCAATTTCTAAGTTTTTGTATTCATTTCAGGCGAATATCATTGAATCTAGTCAATATTCCACCAATCCGGAAGGCGGAGATTTTTTTATCCGGATTGAATTTGAATGTCCGCAATTAAAGGAAAAAGCGGCTGAGATGGAGCACCAGTTTACTGAAATTGCTGAAACCTTTTCAATGGATTGGAATTTGACGCATGTGTATCATATTAAAAAGGTTGCCATCTTTGTATCGAAAGAACTCCATTGTTTGCAAGAACTTTTATGGGAATGGCAAAGTGGCGACTTAATGGTCGATATTGCGCTCGTAATTAGTAACCACGAAGAAGCGAGAGCAATTGTTGAAGGATTGCAAATTCCGTTTTACTATATTCCAGCCAACAAAGACATTCGTGAACAAGTCGAAGCGAAACAAAATCAGCTATTACAAGAATACGATATTGATTTCGTTGTCTTGGCACGTTATATGCAAATTTTAACGCCAAAATTTGTCGCTGCCCATCCAAATAAAATCATCAATATTCATCATTCTTTCTTGCCTGCATTTGTTGGTGCAAGACCGTATGAACGTGCGTATGATCGCGGTGTCAAACTGATCGGAGCAACATCGCATTATGTGACAAATGACCTTGATGAAGGGCCAATCATTGAGCAGGATATTAGTCGTGTCGATCATCGCGACGATGTTATCCAATTGAAAAAAATTGGCCGCAAAATTGAACGAAGTGTGTTAGCACGAGCGGTTAAATGGCAGATTGAAGACCGGGTTATCGTCCATCACAACAAAACAATCGTCTTTTAGTGAAAAAATCCCCTGGTTTTAAGGGGATTTTTGTTTTCTCTCCATATTAATTTCCCCACTTCAAAAACATCGTTAACGTGCAGCATTGGCCATTTGCCGTGCTGTTTTGCAGCTTTAATTCAATTCCAGTTGGGGTAAAAGAGGTGTTGACTTGCGAGCTTATGCCAATGGAATTCATTAAGCGATTTACTTCATTTTGATTCCCCTGTTGGGCGGCAGTCATTAACTGGTGTGCGAACGTTCGATCTGACAATTTGTTTAAAATGGTACTGGCATCCCGCGCGATTATTTGAATCGTTTCCACGGATTGAATAAAAGTCGTTTCATCTACGGGCGGGTACTGGCGGTAGTGATGATAGGGGGATGTTTGATGGTGATAGAAACGATTGGCATGATAACAGGAGTACGGATAAGGATACATGTTGAGAAATAGCCTCCTTATTTTTCTATATACTTATGCAAGGATAAACGGTGGCTGTGCTTGACCCTTCGATTTAGATGTCCAATTCTCCTAAACACTTATTTAATAAAAAAAATCCTGTCATTGACAGGATGCCTTTCATCAGTTTTTATCCGCTTGCCCTTCGTTTTTTTCCATAAAATGAAAGTAAACAGCTCGGCCAATAACAATGAGAAAGAGAGACAGGAAGACGAAAAATTCAATCGCTTCCTTGACGATAAGCGGGCTAAAGGCATGATGGACCGACGTCCTAAGGTCAAAGCCCATTAGCACATCAATACTTAGTGAAAATCCAATTAAAATAAATAAAATAAGGAACGAAATCGCGATTATTTTCATGAGAATCACCTACAATTAGTTTGTCCTTATCTCTAATAAAAATGAAAAGGAACATAAGGAATAATTCAACCATTATAGGGGGAAATTGTAAAAAAAGGAAAGGTTCTGAAGTAATATGCCTTCATTCTTTAAAAGTAGACAACTTAAGCGTGTGAAGCCGGTCGCGAAACAAAAGAATATTCGGCAAGAACCTTCTATTGCCAACGAACCAATCAGCCCTTTGTTAGCTGTACAACTGGAAATGATCAAAGATAAAACCGGGAACAGCATGGACGTTGTGATTCGTAAAGCTTCCTTTGATGAAAAAATCGGAATGAAAACAGCGGTTGTTTATATTGAGGGGATCTCCGAAAGTCAAACGATTAATGATTTCCTCATTGAAGCAATCATTAAAAATCGTGAGCTTCATAGGGAGTTACCCGAAAAAGATCCGTTTGAGATTTTACAAGACGAAGTTGTTGCCCTCGGGCATGTTACCGTTCATACAGAATGGGGCAGTCTTTTCCAATCGTTAATGTCAGGTGAAACCCTCATCCTTGTTGATGGCATACCGAAAGCGTTGAGTGCTAGTACAATAGGCGGTGAACAACGGTCGATTGAAGAGCCAAGCAGTCAAGTGACGGTAAGAGGACCGAGGGATGGTTTTACGGAAAGCATTGGCACGAATTTAGCGTTAATTCGCCGGCGGATTCAAAACCCGAAACTTTGGATAGAACCAATGAAAATCGGCTCAGTGACAAAAACCGATGTGGCAATTATGTATATTCAAGGAATTGCAAAAGATGAAATTGTCCAAGAAGTTCGTGACCGCCTACAGCGAATTGAAATTGACGCCGTTCTTGAATCAGGCTATATTGAGCAATTTATTGAGGATCAAACGTATTCGCCATTTCCGACTCTTTACCATACAGAAAGACCAGATATGGTCGCCGGGAATTTGCTTGAAGGACGGGTCGCAATCTTCGTGAATGGAACTCCATTTGTTTTGCTTGCTCCGACCATCTTTATTCAATTTTTCCAGTCAGTGGAAGATTATTATGACCGAGCGGATATCGCGACAGCATTAAGGTTTTTACGTGTGATGATTTTCTTTATTGCCATGATTGCCCCGGCGGCGTATATTGCAGGGACGACGTTCCATCAAGAAATGATTCCAACGCCATTGTTAATTGCAATTGCTGCCCAAAGGGATACGGTACCATTTCCAGCGTTTATCGAGGCACTTATCATGGAAGTCGCTTTTGAAATTTTACGAGAAGCGGGGGTGCGCATGCCGCGAGCCGCTGGTTCTGCGATTTCGATTGTTGGTGCGCTTGTCATTGGTCAAGCAGCCGTTCAAGCGGGAATTGTTTCCCCAGCGATGGTCATTATCGTCGCGATTACGGCGATTGCCAATTTTGCCACTCCTTCATTTGCGATGGCGATATCGACTCGCCTTATTCGCTTTATGTTTATGGTGGTAGCAGCGGTTATGGGATTTTACGGAATCATTCTCGGACTGCTCATACTTGTCATTCATCTCACGAGCTTACGATCATTTGGAATTCCTTTCTTTGCTCCAATTGCCCCGACGGTCGTTTCAAGCCTTGGCGATAGCGTAGTCCGGCTGCCATTTTGGGCTGGGAAAAATCGTCCGAAATTGATTGCGAAGGAAACAAAACGTGTTGGCGACAATCAACGGCCGAAGCCAGATAAGAGCCGAGCAATGGTTAACAGCAAACAAGAAGAAGAAGGGGATATGCGATGAAAAAATATAAAGGTGTTTTATCGTTGTTTTTCCTTTGTAGCTTACTTCTCACAGGCTGTTGGAGCCAAAAAGAATTGAATGATTTAGCAATCATCTCGGCACTTGGAGTTGATGGAGGTGAAAATGGGAAGCGCTATACGGTGACATTACAAGTGATTAATCCTGCCAATGTTGCTGGAGGGATGGAAGGAGGAGGCGAAACAGAGGCGCCGCCAATTTCCACTTATCAGGCTTCAGGAGATAATATGTTTGAAGTCAATCGGATGGCTACCGCGAGGCTCCCAAGAAGACGATATTATGCGCATACAAATCTTGTAGTATTAAGTGAAGAGCTTGTTCGCAAGGAAGGCCTTGCCACGGTTTTAGATGGAATTGAACGACATCCCGAATTTCGAATGACGGCGAACATCGTCATTGTTAGAGATGCGAAAGCCTCTGAGTTTTTAAACGTGTTGACTCGTGTTGATAAAATTCCTGCTCAAAAGGTGATTAAAAATTTGCGCTTTACAGCGCAGCAATGGGGAGAATCCGTCGTGGTTAATCTGCAAACCGTAGTCAAAGATTTAACTTCGGCAGGCAAAGAACCGGTCATTTCAGGGTTTGAAATTAGTGGAGACTATGAAAAAGGGAAAAAGCTTGAAAATATTCAAACAACAGACCCTGACGCCGGGTTAACTGCCAGTGGACTCGGTCTGTTTAAAGACGGGAAATTAGTTGACTGGCTAGACGATGAAACAGCAAGAGGAGTCGTTTGGATTCTTGATAAGATTCAAAATACAGGGATAAGTATTGATTATCAAGATAAAAAAAAATCAGTCGTTTATAGTTTAATTCGCCAATCGACGAAAGTGATTCCGAAAATAAAAAATGGTCGGCCAGAAGTACACATAAAAGTGGAGACAGAAGGGAGTATCGAAGAGCTTCTAACATCATTTATTGACTTAACGGACCCCCATGAACTACTAAAAATCGAAAAAGTATTGGCAAAAGAGATTGAAAAAGAGCTCCGCTTGGCGGTTGAAGAGGTTCAAAAAAGAAAAGCCGACGTGTTTGGATTTGGCCAAAGTTTTTACAGATCATACCCAGAAGTTTGGGGGAAATGGGAAGATGAATGGCATGATGTTTATTTTCCTGAGCTAAAGGTTGAGATTACTGCAGACGTATATATCCGAAGAACAGGGTTGCGCAATAAACCGAAAATTGTCAACGAAGAAGCCTAAAGGCAATATTCCGTGTGACTACTATCCAGTGGGGGGATAAAGAAGCCAGCCCCCACTGATGAAGGATCACTTTATTGTTAACAGAGAAGGATGGAACGAAATATGGAAAAGGTAAAAATTAGTGCCTACCAGCTTTTTGTCCTCATTTTATCGTTTCAATTAGGAAGTGCGATTTTAGTGCCTATTGCTGCAGAAGCAGGACGTGATGCTTGGCTTGCACTTCTTATCGCGATGTGCGGAGGCATTGGTTTATTTTTAGTTCATTATCGTCTATATCGTTTCTTCCCAGAGCTTGTCCCAGCTGAATATATGCAAAAGCTGCTGGGAAAAATAGTAGGGAAATTGGTCGCGTTTTTGTATGTGCTTTTATTCGTTTATCTCGCCGCAAGAGTGCTTCGTAGTTTTGGTGAGATGCTAGTAACCGCCGCTTATGTACAAACGCCTTTGACGGTTGTAAACGCCTTGTTAATTGTCGTCATTATTTATGCCCTTCATAAAGGCATTGAGGTGCTCGCAAGGACGGGGGAACTGTTTTTTATTACCTTGTATCTTCTGGCGGTCGTCGGCTTCATTCTCATCATTGCTTCTGGTTTGATTGAAATTCAAGAACTGAAGCCGGTGTTAGAAGAAGGAATCGGACGCGTTTTCCGTGTGGTTGTAACTGAAACATTATACGTTCCCTTTGGTGAAATTGCCGTATTTTCAACACTGCTTCCGTACTTGAAAGAAGCAAAAAAAGCGAAACGTGCCGGAATCATTGCGTTAGTCTTAACGGGAATTAATTTAGCGTTAGTGATGGCGATTAATATTAGTGTATTAGGTTTAGATACAACGAAGCGTTCCCAGTTTCCGCTGTTAACGACGATTCAAAGCATCCAATTAGCTGATTTTATCGAACGGCTCGATGTGTTCTTTATGTTCACGATTGTAATTGGTATCTTCTTTAAAATCAGCGTGTTTTTATATGCAGCAGTTATGGGGACATCGATTATTTTTAAAATTAAAAACGCATCTCAGCTCGTTTATCCTTTTGGGATTATTACATTATTCATATCGATTACAACGGCTAGCAGTTATCCAGAACATTTAAAGGAAGGACTACAAGTCACTACCCAGTTTTTACACCCACTCTTTTTAGTCGTAATTCCGATTTTGCTATTAGCACTTGCTTATTGGAAAAATCGTAACAAGAAGGGGAAATAAACAGATGTAAAAGAGGTTCAAAGTTTTTTGTCGGCAACTCGTTGAATGATTATGATAAATTTGTGAAGTCCCAGACCTTTATGTATACTAGGTTTCAAGTCATGGTAAAATCGAATTGGATGATTTTATGATAGAAACTAGTTGAAAAAGGCAAACTCATTGAAAGATGAGGACGCAAAGCTACAGACCTAAGGGAGAGAGTACCTATGGTGGCTGAGTTGCCAAAGGGATCTGAACCCTAGAGGCAATCTATTTGAATGAAGGTCGAGGGGTTTAGATGGGAAATGGAAAAACTCGGAGCGTATTCATTTTGATGATTTTTATCGTCTTATTTATTAGTTGGCATTTTCTTTTTAAGGGAAATGTTTTTTTGCTTGTTTTCGGAACAAGTCTGTTTTTAATCGCAATCGGCGGCTTAAGTTTTTATTGGCTATACAAAGCTTATCGGCAAACGTTATCTCAGCAACGATATTTTTGGTTATTGCTGAGCATCGGTGTGCTGATTTATATTGCAGCACAGCTGATTTGGCTTTATGATCAAGTCGCTGAAGGAATGCCGCTCATGTCCTATATGGCGTTGCCATTATTTGCGAGTGCCTATTTTATCTTTTTGCTTGCCCTATTTTACCGGTCAAGGATTGCGAGTGCCTCAATTACGAATGGCAGCTATTTTTTTAATCTTATCGTCTTCGTTGCGACAGCTGCGGCGCTCTTGACTCATTTTTTCATTCAGCCAATCTATGTCATCGTCGATTCTTCCCTCGCTATGACGATTATCATTCTTGCCTTTCCAATCTTAGATATTAGTCTTCTATTTGGCACGCTTTATCTTATTTATTCTTCAGAAAATCGGCATGAGAAACGCTGGCTTTTCCTTCTTTTTTGCGGCTTTCTTCTGCAAATTACAGCCGACTCTGTCTATGCATATCAGGTGTTATTCGCGAGCTATCTTCCCGGCAGCTCGGTTGATTTTATTTGGACGGCTGCTATCGCCATGATTGGTCTTTCAGGCTATTATGCGCAACAAGCACAAGAACAGGAGATAGAAACAAAAACGTCCTTTCATATCGTTGAGCGTTTCTTTCCGTATATCAATGCGCTTATTTTATTAATAGTTGGGACCATAAGTTTTAAAGATGAACTCAATGCTCTTAGCATCGGGATTGCGGTTGTCTTTCTATTCATTATCGGTCGTCAATTGTTTATTTTACATAAAAATGATCGGCTCATGGCGCAGTATAAAGAATTGGCTTTGTATGATCCATTGACTGGACTGCATAATCGCGCAAGCTTTCAAGTAGATTTAGAGGAATTGTTACAGTGTGCAAAAAAGGATAATCAAAGATTCGCCTTGCTTTTATTAGATTTAGACCGTTTTAAAGTCATTAATGATACGTTTGGCCACCAGACAGGAGATCAGATGTTAAAGCTTGCTACCGAAAAGTTAAAGCGAATTTTGACGAAAGGAGGTCAATTGTATCGAATTGGCGGAGATGAATTTGTCATTCTCCTCCCACAGGCATCGCGAGCGGAGAGCAGCTTTACGGCCAATCGGATTTTATCAAAATTTAGACACTCGTTTATAATCGATAATCATGAAGTGACGATGACCCCAAGCATCGGCATTAGTCTTTACCCTGAGAGTGGGGACGATAGCCAAACCTTATTTAAAAATGCTGATCGTGCAATGTATGTTGTTAAAGAGCGCGGCAAAAATCATTTTGAATTTTTCAATCGGGAATTGGCTGCAAAATTGGCACGAAAAATGGGGCTTGAAAATGATTTACGCTTAGCGATTGAGCATAATGAATTAGAAATTCATTATCAGCCGAAGATTGAATTGAATACGGGAAAAGTGATTGGCATGGAGGCGTTATTACGTTGGAATCATTCTGAATTAGGGATGATTTCGCCCGGGGAGTTTATTCCGATAGCTGAAGAGACGGGACAAATCATTTCAATTGGGGAATGGGTGTTAAAGGCCGCTTGTCAACAAACGAAGGCTTGGCAACAGACAGGATTCCCAAAGCTAACTGTCTCAGTCAATGTGTCGGCCTATCAATTTCAGTATAGTGATATTGTAACGACAGTAAAAAAGGTTTTACAAGAAACAGGCTTAATTGCTTGTGATCTTGAGCTAGAAATCACCGAGAGTTTAATGCAAAACGTCCAAGAGTCGACGGGGATTTTAAGAAGGCTGAAAGAGCTGGGCGTTCAAACAGCGATTGACGATTTTGGTACGGGATATTCCTCTTTGCATATTTTAAAAAAGCTCCCAGTTGATACGATTAAGATTGATAAATCATTTATTGATGATATGACCGATTATATGAATGAGTCGATGGTCAAGACGATCATCGATATTGGCAAAAACTTAAATTTAAAGGTCGTTGCCGAAGGAATTGAATTCGAGGAACAAGTGGCCTCGCTCGCGAAATACAATTGTGATATTGGTCAAGGCTATTACTTCTCGAAACCAGCACCATCAAGCGAAATTGAAAAACTTCTTAGGACAAAGGTCAGTCCAATAACGCAAAAATCGATGAAGCGATTAGAGGTCAAATGCCCATCCGGATAACTCTTTACAAAGTGGTTACTTTAATTAACGACCACTTTTTTTGAGGGGCTGAATGAAATGGCAACAATAAGACAGTTTACAGCCATTTATATTGTTATTGCGCTAAGTCTTTTTTTCGGGTGGCAATGGATGTTTGTGGAGAATGAGTGGCTGCGAGCATTAGGGATAAATTTGCTGCAAGCGGCAGTAGGAGGAGTTAGTTTTTTGGGGCTTTTTAAAGCCTATCAGAAAATAACGACGAAACAGCGCTATTTCTGGCTTTTATTAAGTATCGGTGTCTTAAGTTATGTTTTTGCGAAGCTCTTCTGGTTTTATCGCCTTTTGACCATTGGTTCTGTTTTTATTTCAAATCGGGCGTTGCTAATCTTTCTCCTAGCCTATTTATTTTTTTTGCTCGCTCTCATTTATAAAGTGAAAGTGATCACGACAAATATTGTAAATGGGACAGCTCTTTTTAATATTGTCATTTTCATCATCAGTTTTGCTTCGATTTTCAGTTATTATTTAATTCGTCCTGTCTATGAACGGATCAATGAATCAATCATTCATACGATTATTATTGCTTATCCGGTCCTTGATTTAACGATTTTATTTGTAGCACTTTATTTATATTATTTTTCGCTAGAAACGAAAGAAGCCCCAGTTTATCGGCTGTTAATTGCAAGTTTTTTTATCCAAATCATCGCGGACTCAATGTTTACCTTTCAATTTTTTACGAACGGATATCAGCCAGGATTGTTCGTCGATTTTTTATGGCTAATAGCGTTATTAATCATTGGTCTCTCAGGCTTCTATGTCCAGCATCTTCCTGAACAGAAGTTGACCAAAAGAGGCACAATCGGAGTATTGGATGAACTAATTCCGTATATCAATGTTTTAGTTCTATTGGTTTTGTGCATTCAAAATGTTGGTTGGCGATTAACAGAACTTGGCATCAGTCTCGTTGCGGTTATTGTGATGATTATCTTCCGTCAACTATGGCTTTTACGAAAAAATGCCAAACTGATGGCTGAGTATAAGCATTTAGCGTTTCATGACCCGCTCACAGGATTGAAAAATCGGGCAAGCTTTCAAGCAGAATTACCGGAGATTCTAAATGAAGCGAAATGGAAAACGGATATCGCAGCACTGTTGCTCATCGACTTAGATCGATTCAAAAAAATTAATGATACGCATGGGCACAGCATTGGGGATAGTATGTTAATTAACGCATCTAAACGATTACAACAAACTTTACAATTAACCGGTGAGCTATATCGAATCGGTGGGGATGAGTTTGTGATGGTCCTGCCGAAGACAACGGAAGAAGAGTGCGAGCTCATTGCCAAAAAGCTTTTACAAGCGTTTGCAGCTCCATTTGTCATCAATCATCATGAACTTACGATTACTCCAAGCATTGGAATTAGTTTGTATCCAGAGAGTGGGGAAGATTTCGAAACCTTATTAAAAAATGCCGATCGGGCAATGTACTTCGTCAAAGAAAGAGGAAAGAATCATTATCATTTTTTTGATTGTGAATTGGCAGTCATTCAAAATCGGAAAATGAAGCTTGAGACCGGTTTGCGAAAGGCGATTGAAAAGAATGAACTAGAAATTTATTATCAGCCGAAAATGGAATTAAAATCGATAAAAATCGTTGGTATGGAAGCGTTGTTACGCTGGAACCATTCAACATTGGGCTTTATCTCTCCAGCTGAATTCATACCGATTGCCGAGGAAACCGGACAAATTGTTTCGATTGGCGAATGGGTATTAAAACAGGCTTGTCAACAAAATAAACAATGGCAAGACGAAGGTATACCAGCCCTATGTGTGTCAGTCAATGTTTCGGTCGTGCAATTACAATATAGTAATTTGGTGACAACAGTCAAGCAAGCTTTAGAAGAAACGGGTCTTGAACCCCACTATCTTGAATTAGAAATTACCGAAAGCTTAATGCAAAATATTGAAGAGTCAACTGAAGTATTGAAACAGCTAAAAAACCTAGGAGTCAAAACGGCAATCGATGACTTTGGCATGGGGTACTCTTCCTTGCATGTCCTGAAAAAATTACCGATTGATACAATAAAAATCGACAAATCGTTTATTGACGATATCGAAGACGAATTGACCCAATCGATTATTAAAACAATCATTGAGATTGGGATCAATTTAAATTTAGATGTTGTCGCTGAGGGGATAGAACGGGAAGAACAAGTACTGTCGTTAGCGAAATACAGTCGCATCATTGGACAGGGATATCTCTTCTCCAAACCAACAAACTCCGAAGACTTTACGAAAATTTTAAAGAACGAGATGTAGGGGACAGGCACAAAAGCCTGTTTCTTTTTTTATTTTTTGAAAATTTAAAAAGAATAGATTGTCTCAAAAGAAGATCGTATCGTAAGCAAAGTTTTCTAGCTTATGATACGATCTTTTTTTTCGAGTTTTTATGTTGAAAACCCTTGATGGCACTCGGTTTGTGAGGATTTCCGTTCTCAAATTGTGTCTTTGGTGTGATATAACTCACTAAAGTGATTATCATTCTCAACTATGATAAAGGTAAGAAAACAAAGGGGGGATTTCAATGAAAACCACTAATGTGAATACTGAAGAGGTGATCGTGAATGAGAACGAAAACGTTCCCGTTCAGAAACCTTCAAGAGTAGGAACTTGGATTTCAGTTGGAATTGTTGGATTGGTTATTTTAGGGACATATTTTTTGCTCTACGGACTTTATATGGCAAGAGTATAGGGGGGAAGCGAGATGCATTTAGATGAAAAGATTTGGTTGATCTTAAGCTTTGGAATGATCATGGGATTTATGGTCTTAACGGCCTATCAAGCTGTAGCATTTGAAATGGGACCTCCTAGTTATACAGAAACGATAGACCCGCAAAAAGTGGATGAAACAGCACCATTTGATCAACCTGGCGTAAAGCAAATTGGCGAAAATGAGTATGAGGTCGTTATGACGTTACAGATATTTAGTTTTACACCGATGGAAATTGAAATTCCAGCCGGTTCAACTGTTCATTTCACGTTAACTTCAAAAGACGTTGTTCATGGTTTTCAAATAGCAGATACAAATATAAATGCAATGGTTATGCCAGGTCATATTCAAAAAATATCGCAAAAATTTGATGAACCTGGAGAATATTTAGTGTTATGTAATGAATACTGCGGCGCAGGACATCAATTTATGAGCACGAAATTAGTTGTTAATTAAAAGGGGGGAGAAAAATGGAATCTGTAGTAACAGCACCATCATTAAATGAAAAAGCAAACAAAGTACTAGGGGTTAATCTAGAAGACGCTAGAATCTCGAAATCATACTTATCCGTAGCCTTTATTGCCTTACTACTCGGCGGACTTCTAGGTTTATTTCAAGGATTGAACCGTGCTGGAGTCTTTGATTTGCCACCATGGTTTAACTATTATCAAGTGTTAACTGCACACGGTTTGCTTTTAGTAGTTGTTTTTTCAGCCTTTATCACGATTGGTTATTTCTATGCCATACTATCACACACTCTAGGAGGCTTGCTTCCAAAAGTACGGAAGATCGCCTGGGTTGGCTTTTGGACGAAAATAGTCGGATTTGTCTTAGTAGTTATTCCTATTTTAATGAATGAAGCTTCTGTTATGTTTACATTTTATCCACCAATGGCTGCCCATCCAATGTTTTATTATGGATTGGTACTGATTGTACTGGGAATTTGGGCCCTGTCAGCAGGTGCCTTTATCCAAATAGCCAATTGGAGAAAAAATCATAAAGGGCAGCATCTTCCTATTCTTGCTTACTTTGCGACAGGGGTGTTCATTCTATTAGTTGGTGCAACGGCATTTGTAGCTGTTGAGGTTCTCTTCATGATTATTCCATGGGTCCACGGCTGGGTAGATGGAATTAATGTTATGCTTGCACGTACTTTATATTGGGCATTTGGGCATACAGCTGTTAACATTTGGTATTTAACGGCAGTATCTGCCTGGTATTGTATCATTCCGAAAGTGATTGGCGGTTATCGTTTTAATGACTTATTGACACGGATGGTTGTCGTTCCGTTAGTGATCATGAACATTACTGGTGGTTTCCACCACCAAATCGTTGACCCAGGTATTTCTGAAACAGTTAAATTTATGCATGTTTTCATGAGCTTGGCGATTGGTTTTCCTTCTCTAATGACTGCTTATGCGATGTTTAGAGTTTTCGAACGCACAGGTCGAGCGAAGGGTGGAAAGGGTTTACTTGGTTGGTTTAAAAAATTGCCATGGGGCGATGTTCGCTTCCTAGCTCCGTTTATTGCGATGGCAGCTTTCATTCCTGCTGGTGCAGGCGGAATTGTTCAAAGCACGAACCAATTAAACCAGGTTGTTCATAATACGATGTGGGTTGTTGGACACTTCCACTTAACTTTAGGGATGACTGTTACGATGACATTCTTTGGAATAAGCTATTGGTTGGTGCCATATTTGTCAAACCGTGTGTTAACGCCAGCGATGAATAGATTAGGTGTCATACAAACGATTATTTGGACCATTGGGATGGTCATTATGGCAATCTCCATGCATATGGTCGGATTATTTGGTTCTCCTAGAAGAACTTCATATACAACTTATGGAGATTTTGCGGAAATACTCGGATGGAATCCGTACATGATTGCCATCGGTTTCGGAGCAACCCTTTTACTAATCGGTGTGATTATTCAAGTATACGCTGTATTTAATCTCATGTTCTTTGCTCCAAAAGGTGAAACTGAATTTCCACTTGCTGAAGAGGAGCCAGGAGCACCCAAAACTCCATACTGGACAGAACGTTGGGGAATATGGATTGTGCTTATGTTAATTGTCATTTCAATGGCGTATGTCTGGCCGATTGTTGATATGATCATCAATGCACCTCCAGGATCACCACCATTTAAAACTTGGTAATCAACTTTAGAAAGGGATAGCTTAAGAGTAAAGCTATCTCTTTCAAATAAATCTAGATTGTGGGGAGTGGTCTCCGTGGTCAAAAATCGACAAACATTTTTTGCTAGTTTGATTGTTTTCGTATTTGGTTTTGTCTTATTTTTTATTGGCACAGATGGATTTACCGCCTATACAGCGGAAACGGCAAGAGTGACAAAGCTGATCGATGAGCAGCCGCAATTCCCTGATGTCAATTTTGAAGATAGTGAGGGACGAACCTATTCTATTTCAGAGTTTGAAGATAAATATATTTTTATCACCTTTATTTATACGGGCTGTACGACGGTTTGCATTCTATTAGAACAAAATATGGCTCAAGTGTATGAAAAGCTTCCTAGTGAATATTTAGGGAAAGACATTGTCTTTTTAAGTGTTAGTTTTGACCCTACAAGAGATGACCCAGCAACATTAAATAAATATAAAGATTTATTTAACAGTGATGGGGAAACGTGGCGGATGGCAAGAATACTTGATCAAGCCAAATTGAATCATTTACTTGAGCGGTTCGGAGTCATTGTCATCCCAGATGGATATGGAAATTTCGCGCATAATGCGGCCTTCTACCTTGTGGATGGGAACGGAACTTTAATCGATGTAATGGACTATACGGACATTGATGGTGCGGCAAATAAGTTGTTTACAATTCTTGAAACGAACAGGGGGGAGTAAGGATGAATCAATTTTTAATCGGTTTTGTCCTGTTGGTTGTACTAATGCTTCCTCCTGTCGCAAATGTAATGGAATCTGTCATGATTATCCACATGCACATGCAGATGCCGTTACTCGTGATCTCAGGTTTTTTCATGGCCCGCCTCATTCAGAAAAAAATCCCTTCCTTTTTTGAAAAATACAACGAAAACGGAGTGCCTGGAATCCTTCTGTTCACAATTATTATGCTGTATTGGATGTTGCCACGAACGATGGATGAAGCATTAACCGTTCAAAGTGTAGAGTTGTTTAAATTTATTAGTTTGCCATTTTTAGCTGGTGTCCCTCTACGAGATAGTTGGAGCAAATTAAGCAATACGGGAAAAAATGCACTAATAATCTTTTTTACGATTATTTTCATCGTGATGGGCTGGTTATATGTCCAAGCAAACGCGCAATTATGTAATAACTATCTCGTTATTGATCAAATAATCCTTGGCTGGGGATTTATTACGATGGCTATCTGCATGGTCATCTATTTAATCTATGTCTTTTTAGTGGACCCATCACAATACGAATAAGAAGCATAGGATGTGAATGATATGATTCTGCCGCAACAAGAGACTGGTAAGACAAGTGTCCAAACTAGGCAAAGAGTTTTCAATCTTTTAGCTGATTTGAAGTCTCTTTTTAAAGCCGTTGTTTTATTTTCCAATGTTTTACCTGTAATTACTGGATTGGCGTTAGCTCTGTATTTCACAAATACTTCCTTAGTAGAGGTTTGGAGTGTTGCGCTGTTAACAGTAGTAGGAAGTACGATGGTGATGGCCGGTGCACTAATCCTTAATAATTGGTATGATGTTGACATTGATTCGGTCATGGCGAGGACGAAAAGTCGCCCAACCGTAACAGGTACGATTTCCCTTAAAGTGGTATTGGCGATGGGAATAGCTTTTACTATGAGCGGATTCATTCTCTTGCTATTTACTTCAGTGGAAGCCGTTGGCTACGCATTTGTTGGTTGGTTTACTTATGTTGTCCTCTATACGATGTGGTCGAAGCGGCGCTATACGTTTAATACAATAATTGGGAGTGTCTCCGGAGCGGTTCCCCCTTTAATTGGCTGGGCGGCGATTGATTCCACCCTCCACATCGTGCCAATGGTGCTGTTTCTCATCTTGTTTATTTGGCAAATGCCTCATACGTATGCAATCGCCATCAAGAAGCACGATGAATACAAAGCGGCGGGAGTTGCTATGCTACCGGTAATCCGCGGAGTGAAAACAACGAAATGGCATATGCTTTTTTACATTTGTTGTTTATTGCCGCTTCCTTTCTTTCTATCAACACTCGGAATCAGCTTTCTTATTCTTGCCACTTTAATGAATTTTGGTTGGTTCCTTTTAAGCGTCAGTGGATTTAGGACAAAAGATGATTACAATTGGGCACATTGGAACTTTCTCTATTCGGTGAATTATATAACCTTTTTGTTCTTTTTTATGATTATAGTAACATTTTTTGGAAAATAAAGATGGGTTTAGAATCTAAAATGGTTCTCAAACCCATCTTTTTTGATAGGGACGTACCCTATGCTTCCAAGGAAATTTCATCGTTGGCCTCACCGTTATTTAACTGCAGATTATCATGGTTACCTATCAAACTTGACATATACTATAAGCTGCAACCTTTGCAAGATTTCTAGGTTCTTCCTATTTGTTTCCCTCATCATAAAAAATCATTAACCCACTAAACAATAATTAATATTAAGAAGAAGCACAGGGTACGTCCCCATGCTTACATGCTTAGATGAGCAGAAACTTGTCAAGTTATGTCAAAACATGGACAGGTTTTGCCCTAGGCTGAATTTTGAGAATTGTTTATGATAGATTCATACAAACAAACTGTTTTTAAACAGTGAATAAGATTACTAACTTAAGTAGGTTATGAATGAAAGCGATTCCAATTATTTTTGATTGGAACAAAAAAACGAAGGGGTGTTATGAATGGTTATGCATGCATTAAGTGAGGAAAAGGCGACAGTAGAAAGATTATTATTAGGGGCAGAGAAAATCGGTAAGCTTGCTGAACAGGAAGCACAATTAGCGGAGGAAAATTCAACTGTTTCTGACAATGTGATTGAGTTAATCAAAGAAACGGAAATCGCAAGAATGATGTTGCCTAAAAAATATGGTGGACCGCAAACAGATTTGAAAACGCTTGCAAAGGTTGTGCGCAAGGTGGCAAATTACAATCTTTCGGCTGCGTGGTTAACGTATCTTTATCCGCTTCATAATATTTTACCTGCTTATTTGCCGCCTTCTGGCCGAGATGAAATCGTCAATCAAGGTGGACTTATCTGTGATATATTTGCCGCTTTAGGAAAAGCAGAAAGAGATGGCGATGGCTACCGAATTAGTGGTCAGTGGGACTATGTGAGCGGCGTCCTTCACAGTGACTGGGTAGGTGTGGGTGTCATGATGCAGCTTCCTGATAGTGATCAACCAGAATTTTGTTTGCCGATGTTAAAAGGATCTGAAGTGGAGATTGTGAAAAACTGGGATACCTTTGGCCTAAGAGGAACAGGAAGCAATCGTGTCATTGCGAAAGATGTATACGTTCCAATGGAGCGAATTTTACGACTTGATGTTGCGGAAGCGACTCGAAGACCGCCAGAAGCAGATTATGACAAGGACTATCCTTTCTATCATGTGCCATTTTATCCAGCCTTTTACTTTGGGTTCGCCTACATGGCAATCGGCGGGGCAGAGCGTATTCTCAAAGAATTTAAAGAGTTAACAGAGAAGCGAGTTCGCTTAATGGATGGAGTGCGTGAAAGTGAGTCTCCTCGTAGCCAAAGAGTGTTAGCAGAATTGACGACTGAATTTCACCAAGCGGAAGCGCTAATGGAAAAATATATGGACTTGCTCGTAAACTATGAAAAAAATGGTGCAGAAACACCGATGGCAGAATTTTTCGCATTAAGAACGAAGGCCGTTAAAATTTGTACAGAGATTGCCGTTCGAGCGTTAACAACTCTTGGAGGCGGTGCTCTTTACAAGGGTGGCGCAATGGAGTTGTTCTTACGAGATATGATTGGTGTTGCCACACATAAGACGTCATTGTATGAGGATGCAGTTGCTGCCTACGGAAAGCAAGTATTTGGTTTTGATGGCGGGGTAAGAGGCTAACCTCTTCCAGTTTCTAATAATTTTAAAGAAAATAAATGGATTGTGAAAATTTAAGCATAAAGGATGGGAAAACATGGCTGAAATTGTAGCAGGTGTGGCAATGTCACATAGTCCAATGATCATGACAAATGAAGCTGGTGGCGGTGAAAAAGGACAGAATTTCATTCGGACGGCAAGTAAAATGAAAGAGTGGCTAAACGAGGTTGGTGCTGAAATCATCGTCTTAATATCGGATGACCATTTTAATAGTTATTTTTATGACCATATGCCGTCGTTCACAATCGGAATAGGTGATTGTGAAGGTTGGGGGGATTGGCAAATTCCCGAATACCAGATTCCTGTTCAAAAAGAATTAGCAAGGCATATTCTTGATGCAGGTTTAGCAAATAATGTTGATTTCGCTTTTACGATGAAAATGAAGGTAGATCATGGCCACACACAAGCCATTTACTTTTTAGATCCCGAATTGACGATTCCGGTCGTACCAATTGCGGTCAATACGGTTGCACCGCCTCTACCGACAATGGACCGCTGTTTCCAAGTTGGAGAAATTGTTCGCCAAGCGATTGAATCATGGGATACGGACAAAAAAGTAGCAATCGTTGCTTCCGGGGGAATTTCGCACTGGGTGCCAATTCCAAAAGTTGAAAGCGAAAAGCCGGAAGATCAAGGATTAATTAAAGTACTCGTTAACGGGCGACAAGAAATTGAGCAGCTAGATGAGTATTTGACGACGCGGGAAACGAGGGTAACACAAATTAAATCGGGACCAGTGAATGAAGAATGGGATCGCGAGTTTTTACGCTTGATTACGGAAAAAGATTTTCAAGCACTGCGCCAATGGAGTCCAGAATATATTGAAGAGAATGGCGGCAATGGCGGCCAAGAAATCCATAACTGGCTCGTACTACTAGGGATTCTTCAAGACTTTAAACCAGAGGTTGCTTGTTATGAGGCCATTCCTGAATGGGTTACTGGGATGGGGATTGTCCAATTCAAACAAGGGTAAAGGATATTTTGTAGGATAATAATGAGGGGATTTCTCTCATTATTATCCTTTTTTTATGAACATATTAAGCAAGATTTGTAATCTTTTCAATTTCATTTTAAAATAGTGAAAAGGCTTTCAATAAAAGAGGCGCTGAACGTGTAAATCGCCGATGGAGAGTTCAATAAAAGATAAGAGAATGGGGGGGTTAACAAATGACAATCCAGATCTCTGAGGAAAGCTATTTCGAGAACGATGTAGCAAATGGCCGAAAAATAGTCACATCCTCTTCCGCATTTGGGATTCTAAGGCAGCAGCTTGTTCGAAATATAGGAATTACAAGAATGAAAGACTTCTTGTTTCATTATGGCTGGGAAATGGGTGTGAACGACGCAAAGGAAGCGAAAAAAAAGGAATCATCTGTTGAAGCTCTAGTGAAGAAGGGACCGCTGCTCCATATTGCCAATGGACATATTACCGGAATGAAGCATGATTGTGATGTAGAGTATGATGAGAATAATCATCTCAGCTCTGTTTATGGACGAGGAGTTTGGATCAACTCATATGAGGCAGCGGAGCATGTGAAACGAATTGGCCTATCAGAAACGCCCGTTTGCCATACGTTAATTGGCTATGCGAGTGGATATATGTCAACCGTGTTCGGCGAACCGCTTTTCGCGAGGGAAATCGAATGTGTTGGCAAAGGGGATTCCGTATGTCGTTGGGAAGTAAAAACACAAAAACAATGGGAAAACGAAAAGCAGGATCAACCTTATTTTTATAATGAAATTCCAATCGTTGAAGAACTAGAGGTGACGTATGAGCAATTGCTTGACCAGCAAAAGTTCGTTACAAAACTATCGAGCTTTCAAACAAAATTAGCTGAGGAAATTGCCAATGGAAGTGACCTGCAATCGATCACAGATATGGTATTTTCCATTGGTCGAATTCCGATTATTATTTCAGACACTGGTCATCGTACACTCTCTTATTCAGGCTTGTCTGAAGAAAAATATACGGATTTAAAAGAAGATATGAATCGTTTTTTTAAAGAAAGTCGTGGTTCCAATGATGTCTTTAAAATAAAGGAAAATCAGATTTCCGCGTTTAGAAGGAAAGTGTTAAAAACGGAACAGCAGGAGCGGCTCATTACTCCTATTCTAGTTCAAAAAGAAGTAATCGGTTTTTGTTCGTTTATTTATGAAAACAGTGCCGAACATAATTATGAGGAAGATTTTTTATTTTTAGATCGGTTTTCTAATGCAGTTTCAATCGTTTTATTGAACGAAAAGACGAAGTTCGAATCGTTTGAGCGAATGAAAGGGAATTTTCTCGAACAAATCTTAGATGCAAAATTGCAACCGGCCGAGATGATTAAACGGGGCAGATACACCGGGATTGATTTAACGAAACGATATTATATTACAGTCATGGAATATAAAAAATTTGATCGTTCACTTCAAGAAGAGTTTCTTTTGCACGAGCAAATTTTTGAAACGACGTTTTGGTATTTTAATGAGAAAAAATATAATTTATTAATTGGAAACCGTGATGGCAATATGGTTTTATTCATATCTGAAGAGACGTTTAACGATATGATAATCAATGATTTGATTAAAGATTTTCAGCAGTTTATTTCGAACAAATATCCTCAAGGGGAATTTAAGTTTGGCATTAGCAATGTTGGGGAAGGGATTGAAAATGCACCGAAATGTTATGAAGAAGCAATGATTGCTTTGCGTCTCACCTTGAAAAAAGGGATTGTCCCCTTCCAGTCTCTAGGAATTATTGGTGTGCTTATTGATACGAAAAATATTAAAGGAATTAAAATGATTGCCGAACAAGAACTTGGTCCGCTATATCATACCGAAGATGCAAAAATTCATGAACTTTTAAAAACATTGTATTTCTTTTTGTTAAATGGCGGAAAATTAGAGCAAACGATGAGTGATTTAGCATTATCGATGAGCGGATTACGCCATCGAATTGTGAAAATAGAGAGTATGCTCAATAAAGACCTTCGGGATCCAAATGAAACCCACCAATTATTATTAATCATTAAATCATTAATTGCATTAGGAGATTTGAATATTGATTAAGGAAAAAAGGGGGACGGCTCTCTTTTTTCTTTAATAAACCAATAGCAGAAGGTTCGGAGGGGATGAGTCCGAATCAAGCAGTCATTCGGACAGAATCGCTAGCTTTCAAGAGAATCGAGTCCGAAAAAACAAGCCCCCCAGCAACATCCATGAATCAATGGAATACATGAGGTCTCCCACACTACTTCCGTCTGTACAACAAACATTCCTCCTCCACAAAACACATAAATCAAGTGTGAAGAACAGGCATATGTGTTGCTCACTCATATCCACATCCAATTGCACGAATCAAACTCGACTAACCAACAAAAAATGTCCAAAATGACCATAATTATAAATAGTTTTTGCTCTTGTTAGAAAATTTAAAATTTACTAAAATTTTTATAGAAAAACAAATGAACACAAAGTAAATTGGTAAATAAAAGAAATGGACAATTGTAGACGAGCAGAAAGATAGTGTGAAATAATGATCAGATTTTCTGAAATGAACAAAAATTGTTTATGTAAAGACAAAAGATGAACAGATTTTGCCCTAGTAAGAAAATTTGGAATTCTATATATTATCCTTATAGAGTAAAAGAACTTAAATAAGGTGTTTATAGTGAAAACAAAAACCATACAATGGCACACCAGATTGAAAGCGATGCCATTATATGAAGTTGTTTAGTCGTTCAATTGTCAACTTGAACTTAATACAGTTAAAAAGGGAATCTAAAAATCAAAAAAACAGAAGGGGTGTATTTCATGGCGATACATGTATTGAATGAAAAAGAGGCTATAAGAGAACGGATGTTATTAGCAGCTGAAAAGGTTGGAAAATTAGCTGAACAAGAAGCACATGAAGCGGAAAAAAATGCGACAATTTCAGATAATGTCGTAAAGTTAATGAAGGAAACAGAAATTTCAAGAATGATGTTACCAAAGAAGTTTGGTGGACCTCAAGTTGATTTGAAAACGTTTGCAGCAGTTGTGCGCAAAGTGGCAAATTACAATATTTCTGCAGCTTGGTTAACTTACCTTTATCCGCTTCACAACATGCTTCCGGCTTTCTTGCCGCAAACAGGACAGGATGAAATTGTCAATCAAGGCGGACTTATCTGCGATATTTTTGCTGCTCTAGGGAAAGCGGAAAAAGATGGCGATGGCTATCGCATTAGCGGGAAATGGGACTTCGTTAGCGGAGTGCTGCACAGTGATTGGGTAGGCGTTGGCGTCATGATCCAATTCCCTGATAGTGATAAACCGGAATATTGCTTGCCGATGCTGAAAGTTTCCGAAGTGGAAGTCGTAAAAAACTGGGATACTTTTGGATTAAGAGGAACAGGAAGCAACCGTATTATTGCTGAAGATGTACACGTTCCAATGGATCGTATTTTACGCCTTGAACCAGCAGAAGCAACGAGAAGACCACCTGAGAAAGACTATGATACGGAATACCCTTTCTACCATGTACCATTCTTCCCAACTTTCTATCTTGGGTTTCCTTATATGGCACTTGGCGGTGCAGAGCGTATTCTTAAAGAGTTTAAAGAAGCGACAGAAAAACGCGTTCGCTTAATGGATGGAGTAAGAGAAAGTGAATCACCTCGAAGCCAGAGAGTGTTAGCAGAGATGACAACAGAATTCCATCAAGCGGAAGCTTTGCTTGAAAAGTACATTGATTTATTAGAAAACTATGAAAAAGATGGTTGTGTGACACCGAACGCCGAGTTCTTTGCGATTCGTACGAAGGCGATTAAAATTTGTGTCGACATCGCTGTTCGAGCATTGTTAACACTTGGAGGCGGCGCCCTTTATAAAGGTGGAGCAATGGAATTATTCTTAAGAGATATTCTATCTGTAGCGACACATAAAACTTCATTATATGAAGATGCAGTAGCTTCATATGGAAAAGAATTATTCGGATTCCCATCAGGGGTAAGGGGATAAGAGGCTCTAATTAACTTTATTAGTTGACCATGAAAGGAGACTGTATGGAAACGATTCATTTAAACAAGGAAAATTTGGCCGTTTGGCAACAGAAGGCAAAGCCAAATGTCATCGCGCTTGGTTGTTTTGACGGTCTCCATCATGGACATATAAAAGTGATTCAAATGGCTTTGCAGAAAGCAAAGGAAAAAAATGTTCCGCTTGCGGTGATGAGCTTTTTTCCTCATCCGAAGACGGTCATCGAGGGGAAGGATTGTTTTCACTATTTAATGCCGCTGTCTGAAAAAGAAGCGAAGCTTAAGGAACTAGGTGTTGATACCTTCTATCTCGTTGAATTTGATCGCGAGTTTGCCGCACTCGAACCAGAGGAATTTGTCCATCAGTATTTATTGAAATTAGCTGTCGTTCATGCAGTTGCTGGTTATGATTTTTCATATGGCCGCCGTGGCCAAGGGAATATGCTGCGTTTAAAAAGCGACTCCGGCGGACGAATTGATGTGACAACGGTTAAAAAAGTTGAGTCCGGTGGAGAGAAGATTAGCTCAACGTCGATTCGTGAACGATTATTGACTGGGAAGGTTGAGGATTTGCCTAAATTATTAGGCCAATCTTATGAAGTAAAATGTGATTGGGATGGATCATGTTTAACTCCGCATCCTTACTTTACCCTCCCGGCACCAGGTCGTTATGCGGTTACATTGAAAAGTGACGGGCAATCCGTAAAAACAGAGTTAATGGTCGTTGAAAAGCAGCTGACCTTTATGAAGGAAATTCCAGTTCTCATGAAAGGGAAGCTTTCAGTTGTTTGGAACCATCGTATTTTTGGCGAAAAGGGGAGAAGGGAAACCCCTAATATATTAGCCTATTAAGATTTCAATGCTAGAAAATTTTATCATAGAAAAGGAAGTGGATAAAATGGCGCAAATCGTAGCAGGTGTGGCGATGTCACATAGCCCGATGATTATGACAAATAGAGAAGGTGGCGGTGAAAAAGGACAACGTTTCTTAGATACTGCAGCAAATATGAAAAAATGGCTAGAAGAAGTAGGCGCTGATGTGATCGTCCTTATTTCAGATGACCATTTCAATAGTTATTTTTATGATCATATGCCTTCATTTACTGTTGGGATTGACAGATGTGAAGGATGGGGAGATTGGGAAATCCCTGAATATGATATCCCTGTACAAAAGGAATTAGCAAAACATGTTCTTGATACAGGTTTGGCAAATAACGTTGACTTCGCTTTCTCGATGAGAATGAAAGTAGATCACGGGCATACGCAGGCGATCTATTTCTTAAATTCAGAACTAGAAATCCCTGTTGTTCCAATTGCTGTCAACACTGCAGCACCACCACTGCCGACGATGGATCGTTGTTTCCAAGTAGGGGAAGTTGTCCGCAAGGCAGTCGAGTCATGGGAAAGTGATAAAAAAGTTGCCATTGTTGCTTCCGGAGGAATTTCTCACTGGGTGCCAATTCCAAAAATTGATAGTGAAAAACCTGAAGATCAAGGGCTAATTAAAGTATTAACAAATGGTCGCCAAGAAATCGATCAACTTGACGAATACTTGCATACACGCAAGACGAGAGTGACGCAAATTAAATCAGGTCCAGTGAATGAAGAGTGGGATCGTGAGTTTTTACGTTTGATTACGGAAAAGGATTTTCAAGCGCTGAGACAATGGAGTCCCCAATTTATTGAAGAAAATGGCGGAAATGGCGGTCAAGAGATTCATAACTGGCTCGTGTTATTAGGAATTCTCCAAGATTTTGAACCAGAAGTTGTCTGTTATGAGCCGATTCCTGAATGGGTAACCGGAATGGGAATCGTTAAATTCAAATAACAAAAAGACGTTGAAAAGCAGCATAAAGAAAAGAAAAGATGGAGGAGATTTCATGTCAATTTGGACAGATATTGCCGATTTAGAATTTAAAAATTATTATGTAGATGCAAATGGAATTAAAACGAGAGTACTTGAAGCAGGAACCGGCGACCCACTTATTTTGCTTCATGGAACAGGCGGTCATATTGAAGCGTATGCTCGCAATATTAGAGGGCTAAGTGAGCATTTCCGTGTCATTTGTATTGACATGCTAGGTCATGGCTACACAGAAAAGCCAAACCGCCCATATGGAATTGATTCCTATAGTGATCACTTATTATGGACAATTCAAGCACTTGGTTTAAAGGAACTCTATTTATCTGGTGAATCATTAGGCGGATGGGTAGCTGCTTGGTTTGCTGCACATCATCCTGGGATTGCGAAAGCGTTGGTACTAAATACACCGGGAAATGTAAACAACAAAGTTGAAGTTATGGCAAAGCTAAAAGAATCAACAATCAAAGCGGTTGTCGAAGCAAACTATGAAAATGTGAAAACAAGACTTGAATGGTTAATGTATGATAAAAGTCAAGTAACCGATGAACTGATCGAAGCTCGTTACAAAATCTATACACAACCTTCTTATCTACAAGCAGTTCATAATATTGTTGCTCTTCAAGATCTTGATTTTAGACAAAATTACAGTTGGGATCCATCATGGTGTGGAAAAATCGACGTGCCAACATTATTAGCATGGACGGACCACGATCCAACTTCAACGGTGGAAGAAGCGAAGCCGATTCAAGACATGATTCCTGGCAGTGAACTAACGGTCATTAAAGATGCCGGACATTGGCCGCAATGGGAAAAAGTTGAAGACTTCAACAACGTAATCATTAACTTTTTAAAGAAATAACAAACAATCAAATGTAAAACGACTTTGATCGGACAACAGCTCATTTGTGCGATCAAAGTTTTTCATGAATATAACAAGTATCTATTAAATAAACACGGATTGAATGGTAGGTTTACAGAGGGAAATGTGAGCCTACCAATCATTCAACTAACATATTAGAAGGTTAGTTGAATGATATAGTTTTCTTAAATATCGTAAAATTAGTAATTTCTGAAATTTATGAGTAAAAACACTAGTCTAATTACAACTAATGTATTAGAATGTTAATATCTTAATAGTGCAAATGATGCAAACTAGCATTCTTTAATCATGCTAGAAATAATAGCGCTTACAATTGCATCATGTATATTCTTTAAGTATATAAGGGGGAAAAGGGATGAAGAAGTATTTTAAGGGGTTAGTAGTCGTGTTTTTCGTTTTGGTTCTAGCAGCCTGTGGTGGAGAGTCGGCAGGCTCGAACTCAGATGGAGATGGGGGTAACAGTTCATCAGCTGATGCGATCAAGTTAAGTTATGCGTTCTTTTCACCAGAAAAAACATATCCAGGTGTTGTTGCACAAACATGGTCAAATGAAATTAAAGAGAGAACAGACGGAAAAGTCGATGTAGATATTTATTTTAGTGGAACATTGCTTGATGCAGGAAACATGCTTGATGGAGTTGCAAATAATACAGCAGATATTGGTATAGTGGCTCTTTCTTATGAACCTGGCCGTTTCCCGCTAGAGGAGATTGCTGAAATTACTCGTGGTTATTCTACAGCGGAGGTTGCTAGTCAAGTGATGGATACGCTGTTACAAGAATATCCTTCGGAAGTATTAGATCAATATGAAATTATTAAAGTGTTTACAACGGATGCAATGGCGATTCATAGTACAAAGCCAATTGATAGCTTAGATGCCCTTAAAGGGGAACAAATTCGCATCGGCGGTGCGCTAACACCAGTTCTTGAGAGACTAGGCGGTGCTCCTGTCGGAATGAGTAATGCGGAGCAAGCGCAAGCATTACAAACAGGGATTATAAGTGGATATGTGTCTGATCGCGGAAACTTAAAAGATGTTGGCTTTGCTGAATTGGTCGGCTATGTAACGGACTATCCGTTAGCGATCACGACATTGGTTGCGGTTATGAATAAAAATAAGTATGAGACATTGCCAGAAGACGTAAAAGCAGAGATTCAAGCGCTAAAAGTAGAAATGCCGGTCATTGCCGGACAATACCTTGATAATCATATTGAAGGTGTATTGGAATGGAGTAAAGAAGAACACGGCGTTGAGATCGTCTCTTTGAAAGATGGCGAGAAAGACAAATGGGATGCAAAAATTCAAGAGCTCCAAGATGAATACGTGCAAAAGGCAAAAGAAAAAGGCTTACCAGCCGAAGAGTATCTAGGCCGAGTGCACGAATTGCTTGAAGAGTATTCAGCGAAATAGACGAGCAGAGTGGAGGGAAAGATTGTGGGAATGATTTCCGACAATCTTTTCTTGCAACATTTAACAAAAGCGTTATTATGTCCTCTCCTTTTGTGCTTCAGAAGGATGGAAATCATCACATCGTTTTAAAAGGAGGTTGTAAACAATGGTCACAATACTTAAGGCGATCAACCTTAAATTGAATAATGTGATGCTGTCACTTGCCGGTACCTCGTTAGTCGTTTCGATGCTTTTAGTCGTTTTTAACGGGACGATCCGAACATTCACCAATCCTTATTCGGGAATCATTGAGACGGTAAGCTGGTTAGCTGCGATTACGACTGCATTCAGTCTTGGCAGTGCACAAATTAGCAAAACCCATGTTTATATTGATTTGCTCTTTAATAAATTTAATGCACTTTTTAAAAAAATTATAGGTGTCATTGTCACGGTTTTAGCCCTCGCCTTTTTTATTCTCTTAATGACTCAACTTATTCAGTACGGTATCAGTTTAAAAGACCAAGGTGTTTTATCTAGTACACTAAGAATTCCATATTATCCATTCATTATCGTGACTGCGGTTGGTATTTTTGGGTTGATTTTCACGCTCTTTGTTGAGTTGATCGAGATCTTATTTGGAAAGGAGAAAGATGATGAATCCTAGTACAATTGCTCTTTTGGCATTAGTTTTGTTAGCGATCTTAATCATGTTGCGGATGCCAATCAGTTTTTCGATGTTCATTGTTGGCTTTTTAGGATTGATGATCTTATCTCCTCAACCAGAAGCTGCGTTTCGATTGCTATCATCAAATGTATGGACGGAATTTTCGAATTATTCATTGAGTGTTATCCCGCTTTATATTTTTATGGGTGAAATTGTCTTTAGGGCCGGGATTAGTCAGTATATATTTGATGCTGCCTATAAATGGATCGGACGTTTTCGCGGAGGAATGGCAGCGACAACCATTCTTGCCAGTGCTGGATTTGCTTCCATTTCAGGATCTAACTCAGCAACAGCAGCGACGATTGGAACGATTGCACTCCCTGAATTAAAGAAGTACAAATACCACGAAACCTTGAGTACAGGGGCGATTGCTACCGGAGGAACATTAGGAACAATTATTCCTCCAAGCACGGTTCTCATCGTTATCGCGATTTTAACGCAGCAGTCAATCGGTGATTTGTTTCTCGCGAGTATTCTGCCTGCTGTCGTGCTTGTAGGCTTGATGCTTTTAGTCGTTTTCTTAATATGTTGGCGAAAGCCTGATTATGGACCACCAAGCACAGAGAAGTTTACGATGAAAGATCGTCTTACTTCAACATTAAGAGTGGCTCCAATCTTTGCTCTTTTTGCGTTCGTTATTGGTGGGTTGTTTTTAGGCTGGTTCTCACCAACGGAATCTGGTGCTTTCGGAGCCTTTGGGGCAATTGTTATCACTTTGTTGATGCGGAAGCTTACATGGGCGAAATTTAAAGGCGCACTTGTTTCAACCTTAAAAACGTCGGCGATGATCATGATGTTGATGGTCGGTGCGATCATCTTCGGAAGATTTTTAACGATGGCAAGACTATCATTTACGATTTCTGATTTCATCAATTCTCTTCAAGTTAGCTCGATCATCATTATGCTCATTATTATTTTAATTTTTGTTGTTGGTGGCGCGCTGATGGATGCGATGGGCTTCTTGATGATTGCGATTCCAGTCTTTTTCCCAATTGTTACTGGCCTTGGCTACGATCCAGTATGGTTTGGAATTATGATGTGTGTAATCACAAGTATGGGTGCAATAACTCCTCCAATTGGTTTAAATGTGTTTGTCGTCCATGGACTGACCCCTGGAACTTCTTTGTTTACCATCTTTAGAGGGACGAGTTTATTCTTAATTGCTTATATCCTGTTTATTGCGATTTTCGTTGCTTTTCCGCAATTGATGACGATTGCTCTTTAAGGTAGAGGAGGGAAGGCGAGGAAAAAAGAATGTCCAATTTGGTAAAAGTTCGACTTTATTTTTACTTTGTAGGAATTTTGGTCCTATCCTTAGGACTAACTTTATCGGTGTATTCCCAATTAGGTGCTTCTCCAATGCCTTCACTACTAGTTGGAATGCAGCAGCTATTTGGCTTGACAGTAGGAAGTTGGGAAGTAATTATTGGTGCGTGTTTATTAGTCATTATTTCCCTTGTCCGACGAACGAGATTAGATATTCTGGCGTTCTTCACTTCCTTTATTGCTGGTGTAGCAATCGATTTATGGATGTATATAATCAAGCAAATTTATATTCCAGATCTATTATTAGGGAAAATCCTCTATATTATTTTTGGATTGGTGTTCATTGGCATAGGGGTGGCGATGTATTTACAATCGAAATTTTCACCATCCCCACCTGATGCCATGATGTTGTTGATTCACGAATATATGAAACTAAAACTCTCTACATCTCGGACGTTGTTTTCGGTGATTATTGTCGTGAGTGCCTATCTCATTGGCGGACCGATTGGAATTGGAACGTGGATTATGGTTTTTGGAATGGGGCCAGTTATCGGTTATTTTTATCCATCAATGGAAAAATATTTTAAAAAGTTAAGCGATTCTGTCCAACCGCTAGACGACGAGAAGGACTTACGACAGGGACATTAAATGGTCAAGCCACTCAATTTTTATCGAGTGGTCTCTTTTAGCATTATGACAGAGTAGGAGGGACGTCATTTGTTATTTGATTATGAAACAAAAGGAACAATTACAAAATCGCTTATCGCTTATAATAAAATCAAGGAAGAACTGATGTCCGGCTTATGGAATTTTGGTGATGAAATTTCGGTTACAGAATTAATTAGCAAATTTGGCATTTCAAGAAGTCCGATTATGGATGCGCTTAAAATGCTTGAAAATGATGGTTTTATTATGATTATCCCTCAATCAGGTTGTAGAGTCATCAGTTATTCAAAAAGTGAAATGCTCGATCAATTAATCCTAAGTTCATCGATTGAAGCACTATGTGCTGAATTAGCAGCGAGCAACCATACAGAAAAAGAAATAAATGACTTAAAGCATTACCAGCAGCAGAGTAAACAACTGCTTGGAAATGCAACAGAAAAAATCCATTATTATAAATACAATCGTGAAGTCCATTATCGAATTGCAAAAATGACCCATTCCTCGCGAATCATGAAAGAAACGATGCGTATGTTGGACTTGAACTATTTTTATATTCTAAACCTATTCGACGACTCTACATTCGACATTCTAGAATCTTTTAATTATCATGATGAGATCTTTCAATTTATTGAAAAAAGAGATGCGGACAAAGCGTTTATGTTTATGAGAAGACACATCCGTGCGTACATTGATTTACTAAAACCTCGTTTACCATCAACGATTGTTTAGAAAAAATGAGGAAATTACGATATAATCATGTTAGAATATTCTAAAATTTAGTTAAATATACTTTCATATTCATTTAAATGGTCGTTTAGTTGTTAAAAATAGTCAATGGTTAGAAGGTGGAAAGAATGGAATATTTTCAAAATGTATATCAAAAGAGCTCGGTGAAGATGAAATCTGTTGCCGTTTATGATGAGCTGAAAAAAGAGTTATTAACAGGTAAATGGAAATTTGGAGAGAAAATTTTAGTCAATGAATTGATTGAAAAATTTGACGTTTCAAGAAGACCTGTTATGGATGCGATGAAAATGCTCCAGAGTGATGGCTATATCGAAATCATCCCTCAGTCAGGCTGTAAAGTGGTGGATTATAACAAGAAGAATATTTTAGACCAGCTTTTACTAAGCTCTACCCTCGAATCTCTCTGTGCAGAACTTGCTGCTATCTATCATACAGAGGAAGAGTTCGAGTATATCGAAAATTATTTTGCGAAGCAACAGAAGAATCCTGAGAAGCTAAGAGATAAGCTAAACTATTTAAAATTCACCCGCGAAACCCATTTCGCGATTTTTATGATGACTCATTCAGAGATGATCAAGGCTCAAACGATAAAAATTTGGAATTTAACGGATTTTTATCTTTTAAATTCATTTGATTATTTTATGTTTGACCCAGTCATTTCACTAACGAGTCATGGCGAAATCATTCAACATATTAAAGCAAGAAATGGGAAACTGGCAAAGGAGAGCATGCTCGAATATACGCAAAATTTCATTGGAAATTTGCGCAGCTCATTGCCGTAATGTTTTATAAAAAGCTGTAGTTATTGAACGATTAATTATTAAGCCACTGATCTATTGAGGAGCAGAGTGTTTCCCCTTCATGATTACAATTTCCAGCTATAGGATTGACTATGTCTCGTGCTTTATACTCTTGGTGCTAGCTTTAGGTGCTGCAACCTGAACGCTAGCAGCAGATTTTTTTTCGCTGAGCCAGAGAATGGAAACGAAATGATTTTTAAATACAAATTTTTAGGGAAATAATAATTTTTAATAAAAACACTATTGGCAATATTTTTATTGTGAAAATAGTTTGACAACAAACTAATATCTTAGTATCTTAGAAGTAAGAAAACATTTAATTATCAAAAATGGGGAGGAATTAACATGGCAGCAAGAAGTGGAAAAGATTATATCGAGAGGTTAAAAAACAATCCACCAGAAACTTGGATTGGAAATGAGAAAGTAACTGATCCGACAACCCACCCGTTAATCGCGCCTGCTGTAAAGTCAACCGCGCATTTATATGATCTTCAATTAGAAGAAAGTAAAAAAGACTATATGTTATTCCAAGGCGAGGACAATGATTTACACGGCACACAGTTTTTAGTTCCGCGCTCAAGGGAAGATTTAAAGAAACGTCGTCTCATGCATAAAGAATGGGCAGATGCCACTTATGGAATGATGGGTCGTTCAAGTGACTTTATGACTGCACAATTAACAGCATGGAGTTCAAATGCTCACTTCTTTGGCGAATATGCTCAAAACGTGTTAGATTATTTTGAATACGTGAAGGAAAATGATTTATATTTGACTCATGTATTAATCAATCCACAAGTAGACCGCAGTCAACCGCCATCAAAGCAACCAGATGAATTTACGTATCTCGGAGTTGTTCGCGAAACAGATGAAGGTTTGATTGTCCGCGGCGCAAAGATGTTAGCGACAGCAGGTCCATATACGGACGAAGTATTGGTATGGCCATTTACAAACCAAAATTTAAGCGAAGCGGATGAAAAGTATGCGGTTTCATTTGCGATTCCAATGTCCACTCCAGGCCTTCGACTGATCGCAAGAGAACCATACACGAGAGATTCAAAGTTCGACCATCCATTAGCAAGCCAATTTGATGAACTAGATGGCGTACTAGTATTTGACGATGTGCTTGTTCCGTGGGAAAGAGTATTTGTTTATAAGGATGTTGATCGCATCAATGAAATTCGCAACATCACTCATACTTTTACCGCTCACCAAACATCTGTCCGTCTCCTTTCGAAAATGCAGTTCTTGGCAGGGGTGACAATGCGAGCAACAGAGCTAGTAAACACGAATCAGTTTTTACATGTTCAAGATGCAATCGGGGAAATTACTACGTACATTGAGTTATGTCGCGGCGCGATCATTGCTTCAGAGGCGACTGCGGAGCCAAATGAGCAAGGAATCTATGTTCCGAACTTTGCACCAATTAGTGCGATTCGAAACTCAGGAAATCGCTGGTATCCAAGAATTAGAGAAATCATGCAGCAAATCCTCGCAGGCGGATTAATGTATCAGCCAGCCAATGAAGGAATCTTTGACAGCCCGGTTAGTGGTGATGTTGACAAGTACTTTAGGGGCGCAGATGTATCCGCTTACGAGAAAATTAAAATCTTTAAAATCGCTTCAGACATCGCGGTATCTGATTTCGGTTCAAGACACGAACTATACGAAAGATACTATGCTGGCGATCCACTATTCTTAAGAGCAGGAACCCAATATAAGGGCTATGATAAATCCGAATGCTACGCATTAGTTGATAAGTTGGCAAATAGTTATGATCTTCCCGTTAAAAGCTAAGTTGAAATGATAACGGTTTCGAATTTTAACATTGGATGCATAATGATTTGAAGCTGGGGGAAAATCTTAACGATGTGAAATCGAAAGGAGCAACTTGAGATGGACAATAAAGGTTTTCCCGTAGCCAATTTAGCTGATCATCAACTTGGAAAAATCGAAAAGCTAGAAATGGAACTTCGCCAAGAAACGAACGAAAACATTGTTCTCATCGCCTATGATGAGCGAGATGAGAAATAATGAAAGAGCCCCTTATTATTAGTAAGGGGCTCAATTTTTGAGGTTTAAAAAGAAAAGCAGGGACCATGTTGAAATTCGCCCTGCTACTATCGTTATTCCTGCTTACCTTCTTTGTAACGTACCAATAATAGACGGATAAATTCCCCTTAATTAGCAAAAATCATTGAAAATAGCATAAATAAGCGGAGAGATTCCGTCTATTAACTCAATAAACGTGAAAATGGGCGATTTTTATGTGCATAACCGGAAAACCTCCCCTTATTTCCCCCGAAACGAGCTCCATTCTACATTTAAGCGGAAAATCTCCGCTTATTTTACTTTCGCTAGTTACTCAATTAAGGACAAGCCTTCTATTTATGGGAGGGGAGATAAAGAAGGCTTTTTGGTCAGAAATTTTAATGACTTCATGAATGAATCGTTTAGATTTAGCACTCTATTTATCGTGATATTTGTTGTTTTACACCGTTAAAGAGAGCCCCTTATTGTTAGTAAGGGGCGCAAATTTTTTACAGTAAGATTTCAATATTGTCTTCATTTGCGCTTCGCAATTCTTCGATTAGTTCACTAACTTTAACATTTTGTTTTTCCGCAAGCGCTTGCTGTTCCAGTTGAGGTTTTAGCGTTTCGAGAGGTTCCGCCTCTTGTTCAAGACTTTCTGCTTGCCCTTTATATTCGTTATAAAGAGTTTGAATATCTTCTTCTGAGACAGAAATGTCCCCAATTTTGTTATCAAAGTAAGTGCCAATCATTAATTGTTCTCTCACCTGTTTAATTAACTCTTCCTCAGTAATGCTCATTTCTTTTAACGCATCTTCATACTGTTGATCATCTTCAAATTGCGATTTAATTCTATTGAGTTCCGTATCGATCTCATTTTGCTCAATTGCAATTCCATCACTTTCAGAAGATTGTAATACGAGTCTTGTGTTGATTAATTGATTTAAGACGACCATTTCTAATTCTTCTTTTGTTGCATCATCAAGGTCATCAAATTGAATCCCCATTTGTGCATAAGTCGATTTTGTTAGCTCAAACTCATGATTATAGTCTTTTCTTAAAATTTCATCCCCATTTACCGTTGCGACCACGTCTGTTTCTGTGCCTTCAGAACCTTCATCACTACTACACGCTCCTAATAGGAACGCAACCGACCCTAATAAAAGAAACGATAAAATCAAACGTTTTAACATTGTCTCTCTCCCTTCAACTACTGTATTCGCCATTTTAACATAGAACACTAGCAAAAAGGAAAATGTAAAAGAATTGTTATCTCGTTTTAATTTCGAAAACTTTAATAGAAAAGTAGAAACGATTAAAGAAATTTATACATAGTTCCTTTATTTACCAGGCGGAAATTTAAGTTGACGGATGATATCGAGACGATTATGATAAATAAAGAATTGAATACCCGTACACAGACGGGAGAGGTTCATAGCGGAAACCCTCTATAAAAAACTATGGATAGATGACAATGATGCCATATCCATACCCGGGATATGGCTTTTTTTGATAGGAAAGTATTAATTACTTTCCTATCGATAAGGTACGCCTCTGTCTTCGCCCATAGGGCTCGCCAATCGGCGAGTTTTCTTTGCTATGAACCCTCCTTGTTGAAGTGTCGGATTACACATACAGGAGGGCTTTATTATGTCTGGACGTAAGCAAGAACAAGGATTAACCGATCTCACATTGCTGGGGAATCAACAGGCACAGTATCCAACTGATTATGCACCGCAAGTGTTAGAGGCGGTCGATAGTCTGCATTCGAACCGTGATTATTTCGTGAAATTTAACTGCCCTGAATTTACAAGCCTATGCCCAATTACCGGCCAGCCAGATTTTGCGACGATGTATATTTCCTTTATCCCTGATAAAAAACTTGTTGAAAGCAAGTCGTTGAAGCTGTATTTGTTCAGCTTCCGTAATCATGGCGATTTTCATGAAGATTGTGTCAATATCATTATGAATGATTTAATTGAATTGCTTGACCCTCGCTATATTGAGGTTTGGGGAAAGTTCACTCCGCGTGGAGGGATTTCAATTGATCCGTGGTGCAATTATGGCAAACCAGGAACAAAGTATGAAGAAATGGCCAATCATCGCTTAATGAATCATGATCTTTATCCAGAAAAAGTCGATAACCGCTAGGAAAGAACATCCCTTCGAACCTTAAGCGGAGGGATTTCTTTCTATTAAAAAGCGTGTAGAAAGGAAGGGCAAGATGCTTTTATATTTAAATGGAATCTTTGTTGGACTGTTAATCTTATCGAATATCGTTGCGGTGAAGCTGTTTAGTATCGGTTCTTGGGCGATGCTTCCAGCGGCAGTCATCGTTTATATTTTTACATTTCCACTCACAGATGTAATTGCCGAGGTGTACGGCAAGAAAGAAGCACGGCGAACCGTTCAAGCGGGGTTAATTACCCAAGTGCTGGCACTTATTTTTATTTCAATCACCATCACTTTACCAGCTGCGCCCGTGTTTTCCGAACAGGCTTCATTTGAAACGATTTTAAGTGGGAGCTTCCGAGTGATTGCTGCAAGCTTACTCGCCTATCTTGTCAGTCAAAACTTGGATGTAACCGTGTTTGATCGGCTAAAATCAAAGCATGGGACGAAGAAACTTTGGTTGCGTAACAATGCCTCAACGATGTTGAGCCAATTAATTGATACGACTCTTTTTATTGTGATTGCCTTCTACGGGACGATGCCATTGTCCGTACTTGGCGGGCTAATTTTAACACAATATTTGTTTAAATTCTTCGCCTCGATTGTCCTCACCCCAGTCGTGTATTTGCTCGTACGACTTGTCAGGAAACAAGAAACGAGAATGGAACAACTTCAAGAGGCTGCGAGTTTCAAAGGTTAGTAAAAGTACCTATTTTTCCGAAAAAAGGTCATTTATGAACAATTGGCCAAAGGAATTCGTAGGTTTTTTGAACGATAATGCTGGTAACGCAGTTTTTAATCCAAGTACTCGCATTAAAAACATCAATTTTCTTTCATATATTGCTAGTACTCGTAATAAAACGCTGTAAAATGAGCGTTTAATCCGAGTACTAGCAATAAAATCAGTTCAGAAGGCCGATATAATCCTAGTACTAGCAATAAAAAACGGCTAAAAATCGCTTTAATCCAAGTACTAGCAATAAACTAGCCTGATAATCATGGTTAATCCAAGTACTAGCAATAAAAACGTAACCTATTTATGAACAAACCACACCTCAGTTCATTTTGTCGGGTTATTAATGTAAATTTTTTCAAAATGAACTGTGATCGTTCGTTAGCTCAATGCTTCACTTTTAATTCTCGCTTTCTTCTTATATAATAAAAAACTAACCTCTATCAAATTAGTGATAGAGGTTTTACTGTTCACAAAAGGGAGACGTCTACGATGTTATTAATGGATTACCATCACCATACAAATCATTCATTTGATTCAAAAGCGAAAATGACGGAAGTTTGTCAACATGCTGTCGGCAAGGGGATTAAGGAGATTTGTTTTACCGAGCATTTCTCGCTAAACCCACTGGCTCCTACTTATGGTCATATCAACTTTGAAGCTTACGTGAACGATATTCGCACTTGTCAAAAGCAGTTTGAAAATAGGCTAACGGTTAAGATGGGAATTGAAATTTGTGAACCCCATCAGCTGATCCAAGAATATAAAAAAGTGCTAGAGCCACTGCCATTCGACTTTATTTTAGGCTCTGTCCATAATATCAATAATGAAAAACTACGGAAATATATGGAAAATAAATCGAAGGATGAGGTTTACCGCGGCTATTTTACAGAAGTGTATGAAATGGTCACTGTTGCTGATATTGATGTGATCGCTCATATCGATTTAATGAAACGCTATGCGCTTCAGTCGCTAGGAAACTATCAATTTCAGGAGTACAGAGAAATACTCGAAGCGATTTTAATAAAAGCGATCGACCGCCAAATAGGAATTGAGATTAACACATCTGGTCTGCGCGGGAAACTGCAGGAAGCCTTGCCGACAATCGATATCTTGAAACTTTATAAAAAGCTAGGTGGCGAATTACTAACGATCGGTTCCGATTCACATGGAGCTGAGACCGTTGGTGCCGATTTGCCTGAAGCATATGAAATGGCGAGAGAAGCCGGATTTACTTCTATTTTTAAATATGAAAAAAGAAATCCAATCGCTGTGACTCTAGCATTGTAAACGAATAATGACTACGGGGTCACGTCTGTAGTAAACAGGGGGTATTTGTCTAATGCTCCCTGTTATAGAATACTTGTGCAGGAAGGTATTCTTCGTTATAATTTAGAAGTCAAATTTTTTATAAACATAAATGACTGACTGGTTAGTCATAATAAAATAATGACTATTTGGTCATTATGTGAAACCAATGAGAGAAATATTCGTATGAGAGAATAGGTGTTGCAACATGAATGAAAAAAAGCTGAAATTGATTCAATCAGGATTAAAACTATTCGCTAGCAAAGGATATCACCGAACATCAATTCAGGAAATAACAGCTGAAGCCGGTGTATCGAAAGGCACTTTTTATGTGTACTTCGAATCAAAAGAAGAATATATGCTCACCGCCTATCAATCCTTTTACGACCAAACGAAGGCAAAGGTTGAAAAGGTAAAGTCGGAAAGTCTTCCCCCTAGAGAAAATTTTGCGATGCAAATGACTGTCTGGCTAAAGTATGTATACGATTATAAAGATTTTCTCGTTATGCATTTTGAGGAAAACATCACGATTGGGGAAAATGCGAGCGAGTTAGTAAAACAAATAAAAGTCGAAACGTACCAATGGATGCGTGAAAACATTGAGAATATTTACGGTGCATCAGCCATCGAGCCGTATATTGTCGATACCATTATCCAGTTAGATGGCTTGCTTAACGGATATTTGCGCTGGATGATCGTCGATGATGTAAACATCGATATTGAAAAGATTGGTTCTTTTCTCGTCAGGCGGTTAGACAATCTTGTCGATGGAATGCAGAAGCAACAGGAAGAGCCACTCGTCACGCTCAACCATATTCCCGAAAAATATGAAAAGGCCACCGAAGGAACCAATCAATTCGAAACATTCGCCTTGCTCAGAAGGAAAATCGCTACACAGCCAATTTCTCGTGAAAAACAAGATCAGCTTCAGGAAGTGGTCGATCTTTTAGAAAAAGAGGCAAGGAAAGAGGAACGTCAGCCTGTGATTATTCAAGGTTTGCTTGCTCATTTTCATGACCTGTCAGAATTGCAAGCGGAATGTAAAAAACTCGCAGAAATCTTACATGTTGAACTTTTAAAATAATCCAGAAAAATATTAACTTTTGGAAGGAGATACAGTGAATGAAAAAAGTACTTTTAAGTGTAGCCGCGATTTTCCTCCTAGCTGCCACAGCTTGTTCACAGGCTGAAACGGATACGAGTGGTGAAGAGGTTGAGAGAGTCGTCTCAGTTGAGGTTGCTGAAGCTACAAAAGGAGATTTAACACTTGAAAGGTCCATTTTTGGCCGGACGGCACCAAATCAGGCAACAGCTGTGATGCTTCAGACGCCAGGGGAGGTCGATTCGCTCAAGGTGAAAAATGGAGATCAAGTCAAAGAGGATAAAGTGATTGCCACAATTGCAACGGCGGTCGGAAAGCAAAACATCCGTGCTCCGAAGGACGGCGAAATTGTCAGCTTGCATGCAAAAGAAGGGGATATGGTTTCAAACGAAGAACCATTTGCGATTATTGCTGATTTAGAAACAATCCAGCTTGATTTCACTGTGACGGTTGGCGTTCAGAAATTAGTAGCTGTTGATGAAATATTAACAGCGGTGATTAATGACGAGGAATATGAAGTGACAATTACAAAAGTCGATAAAATGCCAAATGAGGCAGGGTTATATCCGGTAACAGCAACGGTTGACAATCCTGATGGGGTGATTTTACCAGGTATGGTCGTCCAGTTAGCGATCCCGGAAAGCCAAATAACAGATGCGATCATCGTACCAACAGCAGCGATTATTGAAGAGGATGATGAAACATTCATCTATGTCGTGAAAAACAACCGGGCAGTGAAACAAGCAGTCAATGTGCTTGCGGTCCAATCGGCACAATCTGCCATTGAAGACGGCGTTGAAGCTGGAGATCAACTCGTTGTCACTGGTCAACTCACACTTTCTGATGACGTTCAAGTGGACGTCGTGAAAGGGGAGTAACCGTTGAAATTAGTCAATACCTCTGTTAAACGTCCTGTTGGCGTTATCATGATTGTCCTTGCGATTGTCGCTCTTGGGGTTGTATCGTTAAGAAATTTGGCGGTCGATTTATTTCCGAAAATTGATCTTCCTGTCGCCGTAATTGCCACAAGCTATTCAGACGCGGCACCAGAAGATGTTGAAAATTTAATAAGTCGAACGATTGAATCAGCTGTAAGTACGGTTGAGGGAATTGATACGATTCAATCGCGGTCACAAGCTGGAAGTTCGCTTGTCGTCATGATGTTTAAAAATAGTGTTGATTTAGATCAAGCTTTACTAGATGTTCGTGAAAAAGTGGATCAAGTGAAGGCGATGCTGCCTGAACAGGCTGGTGACCCGACGATCTTACGCTTTAGTCCTGAAGCGATGCCGGTCATGTATGTCGGTTTAACAGGCAAAGATACGGCGAAACTGACGGAAATTGCCAATGATCAAGTCGTTCCATACTTAGAGCGTCAAAGCGGTGTTGCCTCCGTTTCCGTGGAAGGGGCAAAAGAACGCGAAATTCAAATTGAATTGAATCCGGCGCAATTGCAACAGTATGGAGTCAGTTCGCAAACGATCGTTCAAGCGTTGAACAGTACGAATCGTTCAGGGTCTGTTGGGACGATTGAAAAAGGAAATCAAGATTTACAACTAAGGGTTAAAGGTGAGTTTGAATCGGTTGCACATATTGGCAACACAATCATTCAAACCCCAGCGGGCGCAACGATTTTATTAAAAGATGTAGCTGAAGTTCATGATACGTTTAATGAGTTCACTTCAAATGCGTTTGTAAATGGCGAGCCATCGCTCGTCCTTTCGATTATGAAACAAACGGATGCCAATACTGTCGCGGTCGCAGGCAATATTCAGGGCAATCTCGATGGAATTCAAGCAAATCTCGGCTCTGATATCCAGTTGCAAGTACTGATTGATATGTCGGAATTTATTACGATGTCGATTGACTCAGTCATTCAAAACATCCTAATTGGTGGAGTCATCGCCGTCTTTATCTTATTGTTATTTTTAAAAAGCATTCGGGCGACACTTGTGATCGGTCTTTCGATTCCAATCGCTTTAATCTCGACGTTTGCACTCATGTATTTTACAGGCCAGACATTGAATGTTTTAACGCTTGGTGGATTGGCGCTTGGAATCGGGATGATGGTCGACAGTTCAATCGTTATTTTGGAAAATATTTATTCGTATCGAAAACGTGGATTCAGTAGGATTGAAGCTGCGACAAAAGGAGCGTCTGAGTTAGCGCCAGCCGTTATTGCCTCGACAACAACAACGATCATCGTCTTTTTACCGATGGTGTTTGTTGACGGAATTGCCGCTGATTTATTTATTCCATTAGGCTTAGCAGTGGCGTTCGCCTTGTTAGCGTCGCTTGCCGTCGCAATCACATTAGTGCCGATGCTCTCGTCAAAATTATTGACGAATGTGGTTGAAACCGAGGGACGCCGCTATTGGTTTGATCGCTTCTTAGATAGGGTCAGAGCAAGATATAGTGCTGGACTACGCCGCGTGATCAAATTCAGAAAGACGACGTTAACGGTAACGATCTTGTTGATTGCCGGAAGTTTAGCATTGATTCCGCTCATTGGTGCTGAGTTAATGCCGGGTGCAGACCAAGGTCAGGCCCAAGTTCGCGTCGAAACCCATCAAGGGGCAACGACAGACTATACGCTTCGTGTGATTGAACAAGTAAACGAAGTGATTGCTGAATACGAAGATGTTGTCGAAGTGAGTTATGTGACGGTCGGAAGCAGCGGCATGGGCATGGGCGGGAGTGGAAATACGTCTTCTTACACATTGCAGCTCCTTCCGGTGTCTGAACGGGATCGTTCCACGACAGAGATTATGCAAGAAATGCATGAAAAACTTCAGGCAATTGCCGGGGCTGAAATTACCGCTAGTGCAATGGATGCCGGTTTAAGTATGGGAAGTCCGATTGAAATCGAATTAAATGGCCCAGAACATGAAGTACTGCGAGAGCTTGCGGAACAAGTCGTTGCAGAAATCTCGACCGTTGATGGCGTCTTTGACCCATCAAGCGGAGCTTCCGAAGGTGTGCCACAATTAAGCATTATCATTGATGAAGGCAAGGCAGCCGCTTACGGATTAACACAGGAACAAATTATGAGCCAAGTACAGATGCAATTCATGGGTCAAACCGCGGCAAGATATCGTGAAGAAGGTCAAGAAATGAATGTGAAGCTCGTCTATCCGAACGAGATTCGCAGCACGATTAGCGATTTACATGATATTAGCATTCAAACGGCAACCGGTGCCCTTATCCCGCTTGATGAAGTTTCTAACTTTATTGAGACTCAAGGTCCAGTAGCGTTGCAACGACAAAATCAACAGCCGCAAATCAATGTGACAAGCGATATTTCAGAGAGAGATCTCGGTGGAATTACCGCCGATATTGAAAGAAAACTAACAGCAATGAATTTCCCTGAAGGCTACAGCTATACAATTGGTGGTCAAGCAGCCGATATGGCTGAAGCATTTGTCGATTTAGGTATTGCTTTGCTCTTTTCCATCTTTTTAGTTTATGCGGTAATGGCAATCCAATTTGAGAATTTCCTCTATCCATTTATCATCATGTTCGCCTTGCCAACATCGGTGATTGGTGTTCTTGGCGGTTTGTTTATCACAAATGTTCCGCTAAGTGTTCCAGGTTTCATCGGAATCATTATGCTTGCGGGAATTGTCGTCAATAACTCGATTGTGTTAGTCGATTATATTAATCTTTTACGGCGCCGAGGGATGGAGCGGAATGAAGCGATTATCGAGGCTGGTAAAAACAGGATTCGCCCAATCTTGATGACAACGTTAACGACGGTGTTAGCGATGGTTCCACTAGGACTTGCGCTCGGTGAAGGGGCAGAAATGCAGCAACCGCTCGCTGTTACAATTATTTTCGGATTGAGTGTGTCAACGATTTTTACGTTATTTTTTGTTCCAGTTATTTACACTTTCTTTGATGATTTATCTGCCATATTTACACGCAGAAGGAAAAAAAGGAACGAAGCGAAGGAAGTATAAAGCAAAGAGCAAATTCAAAACAAAAAAGCCAGTAACAGCCGAATATGCTGTTACTGGTTTTTTGTTTACACCACGCAAAAAACATCGTTATTGCCCAGGAAATGTCGAAATGAAATTACATGTGTTTATAGAAAAGTTTTAGCTTGGACTAATTTCAAATGAAGGGTTGCCATGGAATAAGCTCTCCAAATCTTGCTTATATATAAATAGATACGTAAATATATAGCCAGTTTTGCCTATACAAAAGCAGGGAGGGATCTTTCATGGTTTTGCCTTTTAAACATGAGCCATTTACAGATTTCACGGTGAAGGAGAATCGCGAAGCATTTAAGGAAGCATTGCATAAGGTGAAGACGGAGTTAGGGAAAGACTATCCACTGGTTATAAATGGGGAGAAAATGTATACGAAAGATAAACTCGTTTCTGTGAATCCTGCGAATAAGGAACAAGTGATTGGCAACGTATCAAAAGCAACGAAGCAACATGTTGATATCGCATTTGAGACGGCACTTGAAGCATTTGAGACATGGAGATCTATGGCGCCAGAGGCAAGGGCTCATGTGTTATTTCGAGCGGCAGCGATTGCCCGGCGCCGTAAACATGAGTTATCTGCATGGTTAGTGTATGAAGCGGGAAAACCGTGGAATCAGGCAGATGGCGACACAGCGGAAGGAATCGACTTTTTAGAATACTACGGCAGACAAATGCTTGAGCTGGCAAAAGGCAAACAACTGAATCAGCGCGAAAATGAGAATAACCAGTATTTCTACAAAGCGATCGGTCCTGGTGTCGTGATTCCGCCATGGAATTTTGCCTTTGCCATCGCTTGCGGAACGGCCGTTGCTCCGATTGTCGCAGGCAATCCTGTCTTATTAAAGCCTTCTGAAAATACCCCGGTCGTCGCCTATAAATTGATCGGAATTTTAGAAGAGGCAGGGCTGCCAAAAGGGGTCGTTAATTTCCTCCCAGGCGACCCGTTGGAGATCGGTGACTATATGGTTGACCATAAAGAAACGCGATTTATTAACTTTACCGGATCGCGGGCAACCGGAGTTCGGATTTATGAACGGGCTGCAAAAGTACAACAAGGCCAGCAATTTTTAAAACGTGTGATCGCTGAAATGGGTGGGAAGGATACAATCATCGTTGACAAAGACGCGGATGTCGATATGGCCGCTGATGCCATCGTTCATTCCGCCTTTGGTTTTTCTGGGCAGAAATGTTCGGCCTGTTCAAGAGTCATTGTCCATAAAGACCTTTACGAACAAGTGATTGAAAAATCGGTTGAACTGACAAAAGAATTATCGGTGGGCAATCCTGCGGAACAAGACGTCTATATGGGGGCAGTCGTTAATCAAAAGCAGTTTAATAAAATTAAAGAGTATATCGAGATTGGCAAGGCGGAGGGGACACTCGTCTACGGTGGAAATGCCGATGATTCGACAGGGAATTTCGTTTATCCAACGATTTTCAAAGATGTCGACCCGAAAGCGCGCCTCATGCAAGAAGAAATCTTCGGACCGGTCGTCGCCTTTACGAAAGCTAATAATTTTGACGAAATGCTTGAAATTGCCAACAATACCGAGTATGGCTTGACAGGGGCGGTTATTTCCAATAATCGAGCGCATTTGGAACGAGCGAAATACGAGTTTGATGTCGGCAATCTTTATTTTAACCGTGGCTGTACAGCGGCAATTGTCGGTTATCAACCGTTTGGGGGCTTTAAAATGTCTGGGACCGATTCGAAAGCAGGTGGTCCGGATTATCTTCAATTGTTCATGGAAGCAAAAGTAGTATCAGAAAAATTTTAATGATGATGAAGTAAAAGTCCTGTTTTCATTGCGGCAGTTTCGAGCTGTCGCAACCTTTCATCAATGCATCACAAAGGAGTTGAGTGCATGTCGAGGATCACAAGGGACTTTTTTATTCAGTTATCAAACAATAAATTTTTAAATGAAAAAGCAAAAAAATATGGGTTTCGGTTAGGAGCAGAAAGGTTCGTCGCTGGGACTACAATTGAAAGCGTTGCCAAAAAAATCAAGGAGATGAATCGCCGCGGCATAAGTTGTACTGTCGATCATCTCGGGGAATTTGTGTCTGACAAATCTGAAGCACGCGCAGCTAAAAATAAAATTATTCAAGTCGTCCAAAGAATTTTTGAAGAGAAACTAGACGCACATATTTCTGTCAAATTGACTCAATTAGGCTTTGATATCGATGATGAATTCTGCTATGAAAATATAAAAGAAATTGTCGATGTCGCAGCAAAATATGATATTTTCATAAATATTGATATGGAAAGTTATAAGTACTATGAACGGACGCTTCATATCGTCAACCGCTTGTTAACGCATTATGACAATGTAGGCACAGTGATTCAAACGTATCTTTTCCGCGCGGAAGACGATCTTGAGCAGTTGCAGGATGTACGAATTCGCCTCGTCAAAGGAGCATATAAAGAAAGCGAGAAAGTCTCCTATCAGTCAAAGGCAGAGATCGATCGAAATTTTCTGAAGCTCGCTAAAAGGCGCCTTCTTGGGGAGATGTTTACGTCGATTGCAACACATGACCACCGGATAATTAATGAGTTAAAAGCGTTCATTAAAAAAAAGAATATTCCGTATGATCGGTTTGAGTTTCAAATGCTTTACGGTTTCCGCCAAGAAATGCAATACGATCTCGCGAAGAAAGGGTATCATTTTTGCACATATATGCCGTTTGGGCATGATTGGTACGGCTACTATATGCGCCGGCTGGCTGAACGTCCTCAGAACGTAAATCTTATTTTAAAAGAAGTATTTTATCAGAAAGACAATCAATTAAAAAAAGAACCGATTCTCGCTGCCAGTGCCAGTGCCGTGGCGCTGACACTATTTATCGTTTGCAAAAAAAAGAAAAATGCGAAGGAGAAAAAATGATATAGTATTATAGACAAACGGAAGAAGAAGAGAGGGAGTGGAAACGGTCCACTTTGATTCTAACCTAAAATAACTGAATCGTTTTTAGGAATCATTCAAAAACAATTAAAGTTATATTTTCATATTTTTATAAAGGAGGAGTTTGAATGACAGATTATACGTATCAGCTACTAGCGATTCTCATATATCTTGTTGGTATGATCTTAATCGGAATTTATTCGTACAGAAAAATCAATAATCTATCAGACTATATGTTGGGAGGACGACAGCTCGGTCCTGCCGTTTCAGCCCTAAGTGCCGGAGCTTCAGATATGTCGCAATGGTTGTTAATGGGATTACCAGGTGCGATTTTTGTTTCTGGGCTAGTCGAAGCGTGGATTGGTGTTGGCTTGGTGATTGGAGCATGGTTAAACTGGAAGTTTGTCGCACCGCGTTTGCGGGTGTATACGCAAGTTTCGAATGACTCGATTACGATTCCGAGTTTTTTCGATAATCGTTTTAAAGAAAACACAAAAATTCTCCGCATCGTATCCGGCTTGATTATTTTAATTTTCTTCACCTTTTATGTATCATCCGGTCTTGTCGCTGGGGGAATCTTCTTCCAAAGTTCATTTGGGTATAATTACCATACTGGTTTGTTGATCGTTGCCGCCGTTATTATCGCCTATACTTTATTTGGTGGTTTTCTCGCCGTCAGCTATACAGATTTTGTTCAAGGAACAATTATGTTTTTAGCACTTATTTTCGTTCCTGTTATTGGGCTATTTTTAACTGGCGGCATTTCGGAAACAGCTGAAACTATTCGTCAAGTCGATGTCAATTTATTAAGTTTTGCGGCAACTGCGACAACGGCTGGGGTGATTTCGTCGTTAGCATGGGGACTCGGTTATTTTGGGCAGCCACATATTATCGTTCGCTTTATGGCCATCAAATCGGCTAAGGAGACAACCCAAGCAAGAAGGATTGGGATTAGCTGGATGATTTTATCTTTGTTTGGTGCTGTGTTAACAGGGTTAGTTGGGGTCGCTTATTTTAAGCAAAATTCTAACGTTACACTTATTGACCCGGAAGCTGTGTTCATTCAGCTCGGTCAAATCATTTTCCATCCTTTTATCGCCGGGATTATGTTGGCAGCTGTACTTGCTGCGATTATGAGTACCGTTTCTTCGCAATTAATTGTGACTTCGTCCGCTTTAGTTGAGGACATTTACAAGGCCGTGTTAAAGTCAAATGCCTCTGAAAAACGGTATGTTTTGCTTGGACGTTTAGCCGTATTAGCTGTTTCCATTGTCGCGATTATGTTTGCTTGGGAGCAATCCGATACGATTCTGAATCTCGTTGCCTTTGCTTGGGCAGGATTTGGTGCCGCATTTGGACCGATCATTTTACTTTCCTTGTATTGGCGGAAAATTACTGGGACTGGTGCGCTTCTTGGAATGATTACCGGAGCAGTGACCGTTTTAATTTGGGGTAACTCGTCCTTATCAGGCGTTCTTTATGAAATCGTTCCAGGTTTCTTATTCAATTTAATTGTCACCGTAGTCGTTAGTTCGATTACGTATAAACAGAACAAAGAAGTGGAAAACGAGTTTAATCAAACACTCGAAATCTTGCAAAAAGAAGATTAAGAACTGACATAGGGCTGCCCGTGCGAAACAGTGCACGTACAGCCCTTTTTTTCACCATAAAGACTTTTTATATGTTACAGTTATAGTAGGAAAAAAATGGGATAAAAGGGACTCGTATTCATAAAACGTATAAGTTAGAGTGGTTGTCCTCACGAAGCAAAGGGGTGTTTTTTTGTGTGGTTGGATCTCGTGTTTATCGGTATTTTTCTAGCTGGTGTTTATTATTTAGTCCGTTATCGGCTGAATTTAAAAATGGCAGCTGAACTCTCGACTCAAGCTGTTTTTCCGCGGTCGAAGGAGGAGTTTTCTAGCATTCTCGTTCCTGCAGAGTGGAAGGAAATGACGTCATTAACGAAGGAGACAAAATCATACCGTCTCGCTCATTGGGGAACGATGATTGTCCTCGGTTTGCTAATCGTCTTAATCGGAATTGCGATGTTTACAGATTGGTTTGACGCGTCTTTATTTAGTTTTACTTATTTCTTTTTTCTTATTTTAAATTCAATCAGGCACCCAAATAATTTTTTCATTTTGCCTAGAGGAGTCATTTTCCAGTCAAGATATTATCGATACGAACAAATAAAATCTTTTAAAGTGGAAGAAATTATCCGTTGGCATGAGCTTTATGGATTAAATGATCGGGTCAATTTTGGCTTTAAATTAACACTTAATGTAAAAAGGAGTTTTCCGGTCGTTCATTTTGTTGTTATTGAAGACGAAGAAAATGTTAAGAAAGTGATTACACTCCTTGAAAAGAATGGCGTCCAAAGAGTCGGAATGGCAGAAGCTGAAAAAGTCGCTAGCAATAACAAATAAAGCAAAAAAAAGCCGATTGTCGCAAAAAAGACAATCGGCTTTTAATCATTCAAAAAAACTCTTAATCTAACCACGTTTGTGACCAATTTTCGATTTCCTTCATGATTGGCTCTAAACTTTGACCTTTTTCCGTAAGCGAATATTCGATGCGTACGGGTGTTTCAGGATAGACTTCTCGTTTAACGATTCCTTGACTTTCTAACTCTTTTAATCGTTCGGACAGTACTCTCCCACTCACGCCAATCGATGATTCTAAGGTGCAAAATCGTTTCGGCCCAGTCAGCAATTGATAAATGACAAGCCCTGTCCAGCGCTGGCTCAAGATTCCCATCGCTTTTTCAAATCGTGGACAAATAAGAGGTTGATTCATCACTCGACACCTCCCAGTAGTCTAATCAATTTAAATTCAGTTAACACTATATTAACAATACAAAAATTATTTATTTGACACAAGTAAATTATAAAAATATAATTACTTACATAAAGTAAGTAACTTTCAGATGTTGTTTATATAAAAATACGTTAAAACTGGAGGAACTTTTTATGACCTTTCACGCGGAACCGAATATTTATGTTAGCCAAATTGAGTTGAAAGTTCAAGATTTACAGCGATCTCTCGACTTTTATCAAAACATCATTGGATTTAAAATATTGAATCAAACCGAACAGAAAGCCGTGTTAACGGCCGATGGCAACACACCGTTAGTGACGATTGAGCAGCTTGAGAACATCATCCCGAAGCAGCCGCGCACAACTGGTTTATATCATTACGCACTTCTTTTACCGAGCCGTGCCGATTTAGCTAGAATCATCCAGCACTTTATAAAAACACAATTTCCACTGCAAGGAGCTTCAGACCATCTCGTTAGTGAAGCGTTGTATTTAGCAGATCCTGACGGAAATGGAATTGAAATTTATTCAGACCGACCTGCTTCACAGTGGGAGTGGAAAAGTGGAGAGGTAGCAATGGATACACGTCCGCTCGATATCGAAGGGATTCTTGCAGACGGAGATGAGAAACCGTGGACGGGTCTCCCAAGTGGTACTATAATGGGACATATCCACTTGCATGTTTCTGAGTTGAAAAAGACCGAGGAGTTTTATTGCAATGGACTTCAGTTTGATGTGGTTACAAGATATGGTGGTCAGGCGCTATTCATCTCAACAGGGAAGTATCACCATCATATCGGCCTGAATACATGGGCTGGAATTGGTGCACCTGCTCCCGCGGAAAACAGTGTTGGCATGAGTGCCTTTACGATCGTATTTCCAAGTGAAACAGTGCGAGATGAGGCAATCGGACGATTGAGACAAATGGGTGTGACGATTTCAGAAGATAAGAATGTGTTCATTGCTTATGATCCTTCCGGAAATCGGATGAAGTTAACGGTATAAGGTTTGAAATAAAATAAATATGAGAAAGTTGATTGAAGCAGCAGAGGGAGGAGGCGCGATAATGGAACTGAAAGCGGATGTTTGCATTGTCGGCGCTGGTCCAGCCGGCGCACTCTTGGGCTATATACTAGCAAAGAATCATTTAAAAACGATTGTTGTCGAGCGCCACGACGGGATTGATAAAGAATTCCGCGGTGAACATTTAAACAATGACGGCGAAGCAATTTTAAAAAAATATCATTTGTATGAAAAAGTGGAAACCGAAGGCCTCCTGCTTATGGAACGAATTGAATATTTGCAGGCTGGCAAAGTGTTCAAGACAGTTTCGCCGGCAAATGGTCATCAACACGTCGGCATCCACGTACCGCAAAAGAACTTATTAAACGTGTTAATAGGTGAATCGTCGCATCTTCAAAATTACAGCATTATGATGGGGACGAAGTTGACTGAATTACTGACGGATAAAAGCGGGGCAGTAACTGGAATTAAAGCGAAACAAGGGGACAATCAGATTATCATTAATAGTTCAATCGTTATTGGTGCCGATGGACGATTTTCAACGGTACGTAAATTAGCTGAGATTCCGTTCACGGTCAGAAAACATGGATATGATTTGCTTTGGGCAAAAATCCCGATGCCAACGGGCTGGGAACCAACGATTAAAAATGCATTAGTGGAAGGGAAGCAACTTGCTTTATTTTCTCAGGCAGGAGGGTTTATCCAGATTGGCTGGAGTATCCCTGAAGGATCCTATCCAAATTTGAAAAAGCAGTCTTTTGCTCCATTTATTAAGCGAGTCACTGATGCTTTTCCTGAACTAACTGCCACAGTAAAGCAACATATTCAATCATGGGACGATTTTATTTTATTAAAAGTGCAAAGTATCACCTGTGAAACATGGGTGAAAGATGGGCTCGCAATTATCGGAGACGCTGCCCATACGATGAGCCCGACAGGTGCATTTGGCATCAACAGTGCCTTAATGGATGCAGATGTATTATCAGAAGTCATCCTTGAAGCACATCGAACAGAGCAATATCATTCACAGCAATTGAAAAAGTTCGAAACGGCACGTCGTTCACATGTGGAAGAATTACAAAATCTACAATTAAAAAAAGAAGCAGAATATAAAAATGAGTTTGCTGTTCCGGTGATGTCTTAATGACGACTGAAGGAGGCGTATCGATTGGGGGAAGAGACATTGGAAGAAGTTCAACAAAGGATTGACGTTCTTTCTACACTAGAAGATAAAATAAAATTGATTAAAACAAACAAGGATGAAGCGATTTACCTTGTCGGGCCGATTCGATTGCCAGTCAATTTACACGGGGAAACCGTCGTTTTTAACTGGTATAGTTGGTTAAAAACAACTGAAGTAACGGAGAACTTTCAAACAGTAATCAACCAACTTTCAACTGCGAATCTATCAGACTACCAACAATCAAGTGTTCTCGTTTACGGGGACTTTGAATACGGGGATGAGGCATTAATCCGCATGCATTCCATCTGTCATACTGGGGATATTTTCGGAAGCAAACGCTGTGACTGCGGTTTTCAGCTGGAGCAATCGATGAAAATGATTGTTGAACATGGAACAGGGGCGCTCTTCTACTTAGCCAATCATGAAGGACGCGGCATCGGTTTATTTAGTAAAGCGATGGCTTATATCCTTCAAGAAAATGGTTATGATACCGTTGAAGCGAACGAAGCTTTAGGATTTGCAGATGATTTAAGAAACTATGATGATGCCATTCAAGTGTTAAAGGCATTAAGGTCGAAGCCAGTCACATTGATTACAAATAATCCGCGAAAGCTAAAAGCGCTAAAATCCGCTGGTTTGTCTGTATCGGGTAGAACGCCATTATGGGGCGATGTCTCTGAGTACAATGAAAAGTATTTAAAGACAAAGGTGAAAAAATCCGGGCATCTTTCTTAGCTTCCGTTTAAGTGATATATTAAAAGCAAGAAAGGCATTGCTACGGAAAAGAGGGTACTTTATGACGAATCATCAATTTTATATGGAGTTAGCTTTGAAAAATGCGCAAGCGATGAAAGGGCAAACCGATCCAAATCCGCTCGTCGGCTCGGTTATCGTGAACAATAACCGTATCATTGGCGTTGGAACGCATTTAAAGGCGGGTGAACCCCATGCAGAAATTCACGCGCTGCGCATGGCTGGAGAGAATGCGCGCGGTGGCACGATTTATGTCACGCTTGAACCATGTTCCCACCACGGTAGAACTGGTCCATGTGCAGAGGCCATTGTCGAAGCGGGGATAAAAAAAGTCGTGATCGCGACGTTGGATCCGAATCCAATTGTCGCTGGCAATGGAGTGAAAATTTTAGAGGCTGCAGGCATCGAAGTCATTACCGGCATTTGTGAACAAGAGTCTCGGCAGATGAATGAAGTGTTTAATAAGTTTATCGTCGAAAAACAGCCATTTGTCACGTTAAAATCAGGAACGACTTTGGATGGGAAAATTGCGACGCATACGGCAAGCAGCAAATGGATTACCTCTGAACAGGCGAGGCATGATGTTCACGTACTGCGCAGCGAGCATATGGGGATTCTCGTAGGTGTTAACACCGTCATCCATGATGACCCTGAGCTGACTTCACGCATTCCGAACGGGCGTAATCCGATTCGTGTCATTTTAGATTCAACACTAAGAATTCCATTAGAGTCGAAAGTATTGACTGATAAAAAAGCGGAAACATGGATTTTCACGAGTGAAAATTATGATAAAGAAAAGCGGGCGCAGATTGAGAACCTAGGGATTCCTGTTTTCGTCACAAGTGGGACGCAAACCGTTGACACGAGAGATGTCGTTCATCTGCTCGGAGAAAAACTCGTTTCGTCTGTGTTGATTGAAGGCGGTGGCACGGTTTCTGCTTCCTTTTTAGAAAATGGTTTAATTGATAAAGTCGTCCTTTACATGGCGCCAAAACTCGTTGGCGGCAAGGACGCACCAACTTTTCTCGAAGGAACCGGGATCGCGCAAATGAGCGATGCCATTGAGCTCGAGGATGTAACGATCACGCCAATCGGCAAGGATTTTAAAATTGTCGGCTATCCGGCCCGCAACAGTTGAGTAGTGTTTAGGCGGAGTGCGCGGGAAACAGGGGGCGCGTTATCACTAGTACTAGGAATAAAATAAGTTTTTTGAAAGATAATGCTGGTAACTGACTTTTTATTCCGAGTACTAGGTATATATACGCGTAAAATTACGATTATATATCGTAAAAAACACTGTTTAATCCAAGTACTAGGATTATTTTTCCTTTTTAATCCGAGTACTGGCATTATTCCTAAGTTTTATTGCTAGTACTCGGATTAAAATTCCGCAAAAAATTCGTTTTATCCAAGTACTAGCAATAAAACGGCATGCAAACCGTACTTAATCCAAGTACTCGTAATAAAAAACAGCTGCAAATCGTACTTAATCCAAGTACTCGTAATAAAAACCAGCTTGTAAACGTACTTAATGCAAGTACTCGTAATAAAAACCTTACCTTAGCACGAGAAAAACAGATAAAGAACCGGGCGTTTTTTGCCCGGTTTTTCTTATATTTAATATAGAAGGTAAAATTAATTTGAAAAGAGGATGACTAATATGAGATTCGGTTTTGATATCGATGATACATTAATCAATTTAAGAGAGCATGCATTTCATCTTTACAATAAAAAATTAAACAAGGAAATCGGTCTTGAATTGTTTCATGCATTAGAAAAGGTTGAAATTCATGAACCTTTCGGCTTAACGAACGAAGAAGGGAAAGAGATGTGGAACAGTACATTAGAGGAAATTTATTATACGTCATGCCCGGCTTTTCCAGGGGCGGTTGAACTGCTTCAACAGTTAAAAAGGCAAGGCCATGAAATCTTTTATATTACGGCAAGACCGAAAGAACATGGGGAACGAACGAAAACCTGGATGATCGAAAGAGGCTTTCCCGTTCACCCAGGCCGTTTTTACTACGGAATGCAAGATACCGAAAAAGTCGACATTATTCGAAAATTAAAGCTAGATTACTATTTTGATGACAAACCAGATGTCCTTAACACATTAGAAAATGAACCATCATTGCAAATTTATGTGAAAGACCAGTCCTATAATAAACATCTTAACGTCCCACGTGTAATCGATTGGAATGAATTTCGACAAAATTTTTAATATGGAATAAGACGGCTTTTTCCATTATAGTAAAAAGAAAGAGGATGGCAATCAACAAGAGGATGATTGCCATCTAGCACTATCTCTCGCGCTGTTTGTTTTCTTCCTCATTATCTGTCATATTGCTCACTGTTTCTGCGACGATATTGGCAAATTGATCTAAAGACTCCATCATGCCGCCATGCTCTTGGCCATCAAGAGGGCTAGTCGAGTCATTATTTTGTTTCTTTTCACGGTTTTGATAATCCATTTTGTACCTCCCACACATCGATGTTTGCAACCTTTAGTTTTAATTAAAAAGAGCAAGATTATTCAATTAAGGGAACGAGTGGCTTAATTTCCGCAATTTATAATCGAATTCAACCATTTACCGAAAGGAAATGCAGCAAATATGGGTAAAAATGATTGTAAAGTAATGGTGACTGGAGAAAAGAGTATCCGCTTTCAATTTGGTAACAGACTTGATGAGGAAACGTATCAAAAAGTAAGGGAATTCTCAAAGCTTGTTACAGAAGATTCATCCTTTCTCATCGAGGAAATCGTTCCTAGCTATCATACGGTTACTGTATATTTAAAAAAAGAGCAGCGAAACATCGATGAAATCATTGCCCGCTATGTAAAAAAGTGGCGGGAAAGAAAATCAAGCAAATCGGAAGGGAGTATCCGAAAATTAACGATTCCTGTTTGCTATGATGAAGAGTTTGGCTGGGATCTCGAGCGAGTAGCAGAACATACAGGTTTAACGGTGAAGGAAATCATTGATCGTCACACGAAACCAATCTATACCGTTTATATGATTGGGTTTTTGCCTGGTTTCTCCTATTTAGGGAAACTTGATGAAAATTTGACGACACCAAGATTGGCGACACCACGATTAAAAGTCTTGAAGGGTGCGGTTGGAATCGGCGGTAGTCAAACGGGGATTTACCCTTTAGAAAGCCCTGGCGGCTGGAATATTATTGGAAAAACCCCGCTTGAACTGTATCGTTTGGATCGAGATCCCCCGTTTTTCATAGAAGCTGGCGACCGGCTCCGCTTTGTCTCGATTCCGAAACGAGAATTTTATGAAATAAAGCAAAGAATGGAAGCAGACTCCAGTACAATAAGCGAGTTTATTGCAGATTAACTGGCACGCCAGTTATCTTTTTACATATAAAAGAGAGGAGTGTTTTTTATGAGAATCGACTTAAACGCAGATGTTGGCGAAAGTTTTGGAATTTATCAAATGGGGGAGGATGAAAAGCTCTTTTTACATATCACTTCTGCCAATATTGCTTGTGGATTTCATGCTGGCGACTTCAATGTAATGGCAGCGACGGTGAAAAAGGCGAAGGAACATGGAGTGGCGATTGGAGCCCATCCTGCCTATCCTGATTTGCAAGGCTTTGGACGACGTGAGTTGAAAATGTCTCCGCGGGAAATTTATCATTCCCTTATTTATCAAATTGGCGCATTAAAACAATTTTGTGAGATTGAAGGCGTTCCGCTTCATCATGTGAAGCCACATGGAGCGTTATACAATAAAGCAGCCGAAAGTAAAATCGTTGCCGAGGCGGTCGCGGAAGCGGTGTACGATTCATTGCCGAATGGAATTTTATTTGGGCTTGCTGGCAGCGAATTGATTCAAGCTGGAGAAAAACTAGGACTAAAAACAGCATCAGAAGCTTTTACCGACAGAGCATACGCGGATGATGGCAAGCTAGCATCAAGGGAATTGCCAAATGCCGTTTTGAAAACATATGGAGAAATGGTTGCCCAGGTGAGAGAGATTGTTTTTAATCAGCGTGTAAAAACCGTGTCAGGAAATTGGTACTCTCTTAAGGCCGATACCCTTTGTTTCCATAGCGATAGTGAAAATGCTGCTCACCATACCGCGCAAATTCGCAAAGCGTTAGAGAAAGAAGGAGTGAAAGTAATCCACGTATGATGGTACCGCTTTTTAAAGTAATAAAAGCTGGAGTGTATGGCTCGATACAAGATACCGGCCGGTTCGGCTATCAGAGCTTTGGCGTCCCTGTATCAGGACCGATGGATAAGCAAGCTTTTCATTATGGGCAGATGATTGTTGGCAATCGAGAGAATGACCCGGCACTCGAGTTGTTTTTGGGGGGACAAATCTTTGAAGTGCTTAGCAATCATCGCATCGTGCTCACCGGCGCCGATTTAGGGGCAATGCTTGATGGAAAGCCTGTGCCAATTTGGAAATCATTTAACATTTCGAAGGGACAAACGTTAACGTTCACGCGCGCCAACTTTGGAAGCATTGCTTATATCATTCTAGAGGGAGGATTTGAAGCGGAGCTGCTGTTAGGAAGTGCTTCGGTTTATCCGAAGGGTCAGCTTGGTGTGCCAATTCAACGAGAGATGATTCTTTATGCCAAACGGGAAAAGTCATCTCGGTTTCAAACAGGGCTTTGCCATCGATTTCGGCCGCAATATTCCAATCAAATAACGGTGAACGTATGGCCAAGTCCACATTTCGATTATTTTAAAGAGGATGATTTAACCGAATTCTTTCAATCTACATATACGTTAAAAACAGGCGACCGCATGGGGTATTTGCTTGAAGGTCCGCCATTGAAGTTTGCTAGCAGTAGCGATATCCTTTCTGAAGCAACTCAGTTTGGCACAATTCAAGTCCCGAATAGCGGTCAGCCGATTATTTTAATGGCCGACTGCCAAACAATTGGCGGCTATGCAACGATTGGAAAAATTAGCGCGGACGATCTATGGAAAGTCGCTCAAATGCGAAAGGGTGGAGAAATCCGTTTCAATCTAATTGGAGCTTCGTGCTGAGAGTCCCAATTTTTTGCATCCCTAAATTTTCCCATTGATTTCTCCTCAACAATTGAGTATGATATAAACATAAGCTGCATTGTGCGTAATCAAATTAAGTTTTAACCTTTATACTGTAACAGGGAGTTTTACATTGAAACTGGAATGACAATCCTCCGTCTATATGACAAGGAGGACAGGCAAGAACGTTTCTGCGAACACCCACTTTGAGGAGTGGTGGTTTAAAACTTTCTTATTTCAAATTACGGCAAATGCGGCTGTACATAAGCCTTCAAACCAGTTTCCGATTGGAAGCTGGTTTTTTAATGCGTTGTAATTTTAAAAGTCCATATTTGCAAGTGACGATAAAGCTTCTTATTCTTCTGCCCCCATTCAGGAGGCAGAAAAGATTAATTTGCAGTTACGCTCGAATCAGAAGCAAGCTGTTTACGGTAGACGATTTTGCTTAAAAGGATGCTGACTTCATATAAAAGCAGCAAAGGAATGATGACCAACACGTCAGATAGAAAATCCGGGGGAGTGATCAACACAGAAATAATAATTAACAGAAAATAAGCAAACTTTCTCATCTTCCCAAGTTTGTAGGGGTTAATCACACCGATCCTCGTTAAGAACATGACAACCGCTGGCATTTCAAATAAAAATCCAAACGGCAAAACGATATTCAACATGAATGAAAAATATTTTTCGGCGGTAAAAAAGGTCTCAAACAGACCATCAGATAAATTGCTCAAAAAGGAAAGCACCAACGGAAATAAAATGAAATAGCCAAAGGCAATGCCTGCGATAAAAAGGAAAAACAAACCTGGAATATAGGGCAGAGTGATTTTTTGCTCCTCTTTCGATAAAGCTGGTTTAACAAATTTCCATGTTTCAAAGGCAGCCACTGGAATCGTAATCGCAATCGCTACGACACCAGAGATCATCATATAAATCCAGATAATATCACCAGGTCCGAGCAAGGCAAGTTTTCCGTCCAAATCCTTTACTAAAAAGTAATAAATCTCTTTAACATAAATAAACGAAATAGAGAAAGCGAACAGGAACGTTCCTAATGTAATAAAGATTCTTTTTCGTAATTCACTTAAATGATCAACAATATTCATTTGCTCGATGTCCATTATGAAACTCCTTTTAAAAAGAAAGATGTAAGCAGTATTGGCCTACATCTCCTGTCTTTTTTCTACTCTTTTAGCTCCCAGTTTTGCTTTGAGAGTGGTCAATTGTAGTTACTTTTTCCTTATTATTTGTTGTTGTGTCAGTCTTCTCGTCGCCATTGACTAGTTCATTGGTTGCTTTTTTAAATTCTTTTAATGTATTTCCAAAGGCACGGCCAACTTCCGGTAATTTAGAAGGACCAAAAATAATCAGGGCGATGACAAGAATCAGAATGAGACCAGGTATACCAATATTTTGTAGCATGTTTTCCCTCCTCGCAGTTTTTCAACCTTTAGTGGGCAAGTCATGTCCGCAACGTGATAACGTTCATTCGGTCATGATCAATGCCCAACTCAATCAACGAATCTCAAATTATCTGTGCGACTAACCATCAGTGGGGGATGAAGAAAACCCGCTCTGATGGAAGTTTTGCTTTATAAAATCGGCATGCCATGACGCTCGAGTGCAGCTGCTTCAAGCAGCGACATTCCTTGTGCTTCAGCCATAGCGGATAGCTTGTCCGAAACAACTGGAGCGAGACCTGCTGGTGGTTCAGCATGTCCCATTGCCCGTTGGCGCGCAGCGTTTCTGCGAGAGAATGGTCCCCAAATGGCTAAGGTAATTCCAGGAGTTTGAATATTTACGAAAAATGTATTGCCATCAGGTGAGAATGTAGGGCCGGCAAACTCAGAACCATTTAATGTATTCTCGGCAAATGTATACACATTTCCTTCTGGAGTCAGCCCGATGATGCGGTCATTTCCAGGACCATCTTCCGCAATCCAAAGGTCTCCCCAAGGAGTCATCGCAATATTGTCTGGCATTTCTAAATCATTTTTATCTGTAGATTCATAAAAAAGCTCTAACGTATTTGTTGCCGGGAAGTAACGATAAACGCGTCCAAGATTTCCATCGCCAGCATTCGTATCATCAAACCAGAAGACTCCAGCTGAGAAAAATGCCCCTTCTAAACGCTTAAACTGAATACAGCCCAGACCCCTTGCATCATCCTTCGCTCGTTCAGGGTTGACCCTTTTCCAAACAACACCGAATTTTTGACCGTTGTTAAAGGTGCTCGCAGAATTTGTTGGCAGTTCATCAATGGCCGCTGCTTCAAGGATTCCGCCTTTTTGCAACGAACCAAGAGTTTGGCTGCGGTCATGCGGTGTAAAGCGGTATAAAAAGCTTGGGTTGTTATCTTCGGTTAAATACCAAATTCCAGTCGCTGGATCTACAGCACAAGCTTCATGGGAGAAATAACCCATATCACGGATTGGTGTTCTCGACATTTCATTTTCAGGATCAAGCGGGTTGACTTCGAAAACAAAGCCATGGCCCATACTTCGTGTCTCTTCACAAGTTAACCAAGTACCCCAAGTAGATGCTCCGCCAGCACAGTTACGAATGGTTCCAGAACTTGTTACATACTCCTGAATAACTTCATGGTTTTGTCCGACGATAAGAGCGGTCGTTCCACCAGCAGCGCCATTATTCCAAGGATTTTTTCCGTTTACTGGATATTGTGAATTCGTGCTATTCTCATGATTTCGTACAAGGATGGTCGTATTTTTCTCGCCGCGGTAAGCAGCCATTCCATCTAACATGGCAGGAACTAAGTCGCCATTTGACATTTTATCTCCTGTTTTCGAAATGATTTTGTACTGAAAGCCATGTGGGAGATCAAGAATTCCGTTTGGATCTTTTACAAGAGGACCGTATCCACCGAAGCCACTTGTTGGATTCATATGATTATTCGCAGCTGCAGCAGCTTTTGAGCCAACACCTGCTAATGAATAAACGCCCGTTGTTCCTAATGCCATAGCCAATGTACTCATTCCGCCAACCTTCAAAAAGTCACGTCTGTTAAGTCCAGCCTTACTAGATTTCATTCATTAAAACCTCCAGCCTATTTTTGGTGGAATGCATTTTTAGCAATCTCCATGTTTAAAATTAACAGATTATTCTTAATGGTCTGTTAAGCCTATGTAATTGTTTGTTAAGAATGATGAACAGTGTAAACCCTTAAACGTAAAGCTCGTGTTCGTCCTATAATGTAACAGACTTTTTTGAAACAGCGGCCATTTGCGAGGTGTATAGGACGGATGAAATTCTTCGGAATGATTCATACTAACGGTGATTATTTAGGAATGGAGCTGTGATGAAATGAATATGGAACAAGAACCTCAAAACCAAACAGAAGCGGCGATTCTCGACTATAAAAAGGGATTAGGAGACTTTTCGCAAAAAATGCCGAAAATCGCCAAGCATTTCAATGCATTTACTGAGGCTTGCTTTGCAGAGGGAAAGTTGTCGCAAAAGGAAAAACAGTTGATTGCTTTAGGGATCGCTGTAGTTGCTCAAGATGAGTATTGTATTGCGTACCATACGAAAGGCTGCCTCGATCAAGGAGCATCAGAGGAGGAAATTATGGAAGCACTTGGTGTGTCCGCGGCGTTTGGCGGCGGGGCTGCCATGAGTCAGGCGGTAACATTTGTTCAGGATTGCATCACCGATTTAAAACAAATGACAAACTAAAATTATACCTCCATGCAATACCGCAGCCATTGCTGTGGTATTTTCAATTTTAAACGAGCACAAACAACGAGTAAAGCTGTCGGAAAGCGGCGCTCATTCAGACAGAATCTCGAGTCCAACGAGCAAATCTGTCCGAAAGCGGACCTCATTCAGCCAGAATCCCAAGTCAAACGAGCAAAGCTGAATTATGGAAACAATTACCTGACTTTGTTTCTTTTCCCTTGAAATAATAAAACTGGATTCATTTTTAGGGGGATGTTTTTGTGAATAATAAATTAACCTATCTTTTGGCAATTCTTTTAGTGTTTTCGGTAGGGTGGACGAGTGTTAGCGGACTAGGAGCTCAAGTTGGTGTAGATGAGCGTCCTTTCCTTGATAGCGAGAACGCTGACCGCCATTCAACAGAACGAAACATCGATGGAGAAAACCCGCAAATTTATGAAATGAAAAATAAGAAAAAAATCATTAAAACTGCCAAGCGTCCAAAAAATGTCATTATGATGATTGGCGATGGAATGGGCATTGGCCAAATTGAAATGGCCCGTTTATTCGAGTACGGAAAAAAAGGCCGCTTATTCATGGAAACATTGCCATATGTAGCTTTAGCGCATACTTATTCAGCGAATAATATTGTTACAGACTCCGCAGCAGGGGGAACAGCGATTGCTACTGGCCAGAAAACGAATAATGAAATGATCGGAATTACCCCTGATGGGAAGGCAGTTGACAGCATTCTCGATAAATTTAAACAAGATGGCAAAAGAGTCGGCATCGTTTCTACGAGTACAGTAACAGACGCTACCCCTGCTGCATTTACAGCCAACGTATCTAACCGTTGGGCAGGTCAAACGGAAGTAGCTAGACAACAACTGAAAAATGATATCGACGTCATTCTTGGCGGCGGTCGGAGTTATTTTGAAAAAGAGAAGCAAAATGGCGTTGATTTAATCGCGGAGTTTCAAGAAGAAGGTTATACATATGTAACCAACAAAAAAGAGTTAAAGGAGGCAGGCGGCGAGAAACTGCTTGGCTTGTTTCACCCAACCTATATGAATTTTATGATTGATCGCGACGAGCTGAGGAGTGAAGAACCAACGCTTCAAGAGATGACGGCGAAAGCACTCGAAGTTTTGTCACAGGACGCTGGCTTTTTTCTAATGGTAGAAGGAGCAAGAATTGACCACGCCGCACATTCAGCAGATTTGACGAGCGTATGGAAGGAAATAATCGAGTTTGACAACACCGTGAAGGATGTTACAGATTGGGCCGAGAAACATGGTGACACACTGATCGTTGTACTTGCTGATCATGAAACGATGGGGATTTCCGCAACAGAGCCTGTTGATATTGAACGGTTGAAACGACAACAAGTGTCTCCAGAATATATGGCTCGTCAGCTTGTCAAAGCAGAGAAACCGAATGGTTATACATCTGATAGCATCCGAAATGTGTTTAAATCCTATGCTGATATGGACCTTAGCAACGAAGAAATTACCCAATTTAACGAAGCAGTAACAGTTGCTGGAGGGAAGATATATGCTCACCAGCAAGTGGGTTGGGAAATTGGCAGTATCATTGCTGCTCATCATCATGCGGGAATCGTTCGCAGTCCTACTCGAGCAAAAAGCAGTACTGGCGGCCATACTGGGAACCTTGTTCCAGTTTTTGCTTTTGGGGATGGGGCTGAAAATTTCGAAGGGGTTCTCGATAACATCGACATTCCGAACATCATTGCTGAATTAATGGACTACGAATTGTAAAACACTACTCAAAATGATTAAACAGGGGGAATCCAATAATGGAAGTATGGATGGACAGCCTGAAAGTAATTGGGCGAATCTTGACAATTTTGCCATTGCTTTTATTTATCGGGATATATATGGGAAAACGTTCGATTGGAGAACTCCCTGTTTTTGACTTTCTAGTCGTGCTTGTCCTTGGTGCTGTTGTCGGTGCCGATATTGCCGATCCAAGTATTGACCATACCCATACGGTCGTCGCAATGGTGGCGATTGCTCTTTTACAAAAATTTATCATTTATTTAAAACTAAAATATCGCAAATTTGGAAATCTCGTTACCTTTGAACCAACGATTGTCGTGCATCAAGGTGAATTGATGACAGAAAACATTAGGAAAATTAACTATTCCCTTGATAATATCCTGCAAATGCTTCGCGAAAAAGATGTGTTTCAGTTGAAAAACGTAGAAATCGCCATTATCGAGGCAAACGGTAGGTTAACGATGAGGTTAAAGCCCGAAAATACCCCTGTTACCATTGCTGATATGAATCTCCCTGCCGAAGAAGTTGATTATGAAATTCCCGTTATTTTAGACGGTGAAATTCAAAGAGACGTGTTAACGAAGCTAGATAAAACACCAGAGTGGCTGCGACAACAATTGCATGCAAATCATATTAAAGACGAAGCAAATGTATTTTATGCGGGCGTGACCAAAAAGGGTGATTTAAATTTCACGCTAAAAGGTCAGTTAAAAGCTGGAGTACCGCCAATTTTCCACTAGCTTTTTTAAAAGCAACGATGAGGACATTCCATATATGTACAAAGGTGGTAGGTAGTTGATGGAAATTCTAATGGATAGTTTAAAGGTCATTGGAAGAATTGTGACCATTCTTCCTTCCATGCTTGTGATTGCCCTGTTTATAGGGAAACGTTCAATTGGCGAGCTTCCTGTATTTGATGTGCTCGTCATTCTTGTGTTAGGGACCGTCGTGGGCGCCGATATTGCCGATCCAGAGATTGGCCATATTCACACCTTTGTCGCCATCATCGCAATTGCACTCCTGCATCGGGGCATTACTTTATTAAAATTAAAGAAGAGACGTATCGGAAAGATGATTACTTTTGAACCGACAATCGTCGTTTATAAGGGGCAATTTTTACATAAAAATATAAAGAGAATCAATTACTCGCTTGATAATTTGCTGCAAATGTTGCGTGAGAAAGATGTGTTTCAAATGAGTAATGTTGAATTGGCGATTATTGAAGCGAGCGGCAGAATGTCGGTGAGTCTGAAGCCGGACAAACTCGCAGTAACAGCAGGGGATCTCGGGCTGCCAGCAAAAGAAGCTCAATTTGAGATTCCACTCATTTTAGATGGGGAAATTCAGAAGGACGCGCTCACTAAATTGAATCTATCAACTGAATGGTTAACGGAACAATTGCATGTTAAGAAGATTACCGACAAGTTTGATGTGTTTTATGCAGGTGTAGATGCAAACGGGAATCTCAATATTACTTTAAAAAATCAAGTAAGCGAGGGAGTTCCACCGATTAATCATTAAGCGCTATCTCATTCTGCGTAAAAAAAAATGCCCTAAGAGCAGGCATAGGAGAGAGCAAATTTTTTTAAGCTAAGTAAAAGTGGGACATAATTAGGAGGAAATTGATGCACACTCTTGCTAGCATTCATCATCACATCCTATCTTATAAATGAATGATCAAATTCAATTATCTATAGCGTACCATCGAATTATAAAGAACATATTAATTTATTTATAATTATTGTAAATTTCATTCGTTTAGAAAATTGGGCTCAAATAGAAACTGAGTTGTGAAGTTTTTGTTGAACTTTGTTACGATTTCGCGAACTTTCTTCCTATTTGCAGGAAAAGATTTTTACAATATCGAAAAAAAGGAGGAGGCATAAACGAGGAGGAAAAAAGAAAATGAAACGTTTTGGATTATGGTTATGCGGCAGTTTGCTATTATTTGCGTTTGTATTTAGTACAGGAATTTCCGAAGTCCAAGCAGCTGATGATTGTGAATGTCCAGGAACAGTTATTATTGGAGCTGAAAGGAATCAATTAGTTGCAGAACTACTAAAAAATGACGATTTTAAAGCTATTAAGAAAGAACTAGAAGCAAAAAACTACCAGTGGAACGGTGCTGGAGCAATTGAAGTCAGGGATTTGGACGAGCTCATTCCGGGGGTAATTGGATATAAGGTTGTCTTTGCTGATGAGTCAGGGTTCGAGGTGGGTGCTGCCATTTTTAACGTTAAGGGAACGATTGCCTTTGCAGGTGTTTCGCCAATTGATGAACATTAATTAATAAATATGCTGATGTTCATGTCAAAAAAGATACCAATTGGAGAGATGAAAAAGAAATGAACGTGCGTGGTCGTTTATACAGCCCACGCACGATTTTGCGCTTAAACAAATATTGTTTCTCCTTTTGCTTGCGTTGTCGCTGATTGAAAATGTAAGATCGAAATCAATTGTTGATTTAAATAAGCAGGAGGTGTGGAAAACTCGCTTTTGACCCACTCCAAAATAAGTCCCATAAGTCCATAGGCTTGAATAATAATTTGCGAATTATAGTGACCAACCACCGGTTTGACGGGCTGATTGTTTATTTCTTGAAAAAGCTCGATAATCGTTTGGAGAAGTTGATCTTCAGAACCAGGGATGGCCTCGGAATGTTTATAAAGCATAAAAAAATCTGCATTTTGAATGATATAGTCAAAAACGATGATGTCAGATGGGGAAAGTCTTTGGATGGAATAAGTATTCATATTTGTTAGTGGTTCGCGAAAGGCTGTGGTAAATCCATTAAGTTTTTCTTGCACGACTTCGTTTGCTAGCTCTTCTTTATATTTATAATGATGATAAAAAGTCGCACGATTGTAATCGGCATGCTCGACAATGTCTTTTACCGTAATGCGCCGATACCCTTTCAAATGGAGAAGCTGAAGAAAGGTTTCCTTTAAAATCCGCTTCGTTCTTCGTACTCTAGGATCTTCCCGTCCATTTTCAGTAAGCATGAATATCCCTCCAAAATCAATCTGAACGAATCTTGCATTTTCAGGAAAACGGTCGCCTACAAAAACATTAATGAATATGTGGATGATTGGTGATTTCCTGAAATCTTCATTAAAGTTGCAATGATCAAAAGTGGTAACGGTTCCATTTGCTAGAAATATAAAGAATACATACTTTCTATTATTTTAGCATAATTCTGTATTCTTGCCGCGATATTATAAAAAGTCGCCGAGAGACGAACAGGAAAGGAGACCCGCTTTCTGAAAAACTGTTACATAATCCAATCAACCGGTTTCTAGAAATGCTTCTAGCCACCGGCCGCTGTTTTCTTGCTCAATCGGAAAATTTCATCTGAAGGATACGTAAAGATTCCAGTTTCCTCTAATTGTCCGGCATAAAACATTGCTTGAGCAACATCTGCAGCTTGGATTGGTTTATACTTTTTCAATGTTCCAACCATGAAAGGCGAATATACTGGGCTTAACAACACTCCTACCTTTTCACCGAAACGAAATTCTTGACGGTCGCCAAGTAAGAGAGACGGTTGGAAAATATGTAGCGCTGGAAAACCGACACTCTTAATTGCTTCCTCCACCGCACCTTTTGTCCGATTGTAAAAAATCTTTGAGTGCGGGTCAGCTCCTAATGCCGAAATAATAAGGAAGCTTGTCGCTCCAGCTTGTTTTGTTAACTTTGCCAATTCCACCGGATATGTATAATCGACCTTTTTGAATTCTTCCTGTGATCCGGCCTTTTTAATTGTCGTACCTAAGCAGCAGTACACATCGTCAACCGAATAATCCGCTTCATGATTTGCCAATTGGTCAAAACCAGCGACGATTTGCAATAGTTTTGGATGCTGAACATTTACTTTTCTTCGCGTAAGCACAATGATTTTTTCATACAAGGACGTTTCCAATAAAATCTTCAACAATTCTTGACCTACTAATCCTGTTGCCCCTATGAGCAAAGCCGTTTTCTGTTTCGTTTGCATTTATGCCAACTCCAATTATCAATTACTTCTTAATTAAGTATAGCCGAAAAAAAGAAGATTCCCGAAAAGAATCTCCCATGGTTCCTTATCCTTTTTTCTTTTTGGCGGGTTGAGGCTGCTCGCCAGTAACAATGCTCGTTAATTTGTCGCGACGATACTTACTCCTGTCCGCTCCCATTCCCGGAAGCGTATTGGCCATCGGTAGTTGTTCGAGTTCTTTCCCACGAGGCATGTGAAATTAAACCTCCTTTCAGGTAACTGAAGATTAATTAGTTACTCCTTCTCATATTTACGGAAAATATCTTTCGTTTCGTTTGCATCCAATTCTTCGGAGAATTCCGTTGTCATTTTATCCTCACGATAGACACCGGGAACGAAGCTCGCTGATCGATCGGAAAGAACATGATTTTTCATATATAGATGGAACAGTGCCTCAACGGCAGCAATCGCTGCTGCAGCAGTGAAAGACATCCAAAGCATGCCTTCTGTTCGGCCAAATAGAACGATACTTAAAAACAAAATCGTGACAAAAGAAAGTCCGAAATCGGCAATTGTTGCAATGGCGTTCCCAAACTTCGGAAGAATAATTAAATCACCTACGAAATAAGCGAGAAGCGTGATGAACACCGACATAAACAAAATCTCGCCGAACGTAGCGGTATTAAAAATCGCGAATAATGAGAATAGCACGATGGCGATCGCGGTAAATTTAATCAATAGTGCCCAAAGATGTTTCATTGTGACCCACCTCACTGTAAAAATCTCTTGTATAAGTTGCCCGAAATCTTGTGATTGAAAGATAGTAATTATTCCCGTTGCTACTCACATCTGCAAAAACATAGCTAATGTTAGCTATGTTTTAATTGAATAACTGATATGCTAGGGGGGGGCATAAGGGATGTTTTTATGGTAAAAACAAACAAATTTCGACTTAAATTACGCTTTCATTGAGAAAATAAAAATAAATGATAAAATAGTGCTGAGTGTGCTTGAAACGGTGCAAATAAGAATTCTTATTAACCGCCCATTGCCGTGAAAACCTCGGTGAACCAATGAGACATATGTTTAGAGCCATTAAAAGACTCGTCAACGAGCATGACGACATTCAAGTTGTCTATCCAGTGCACTTAAATCCTGCAGTTAGGGAAGTGGCTGATGAAGTGCTAGGCGATGACAAGCGAATTCATCTCATTGAGCCGTTAGGCGTGGTTGATTTCCATAATTTTGCTTCAAAAGCTCATATCATTTTAACTGATTCTGGCGGTGTGCAGGAAGAAGCGCCTTCTCTTGGGGTACCAGTGCTTGTTCTTCGCGATACAACCGAACGACCAGAAGGAATTGAAGCAGGAACACTCAAGTTAGCGGGAACGGATGAAGAAACGATTTACCGCTTAGCGAAAGAATTGCTGACGAATCCAGCGGAATACGAGAAAATGTCTAAGGCATCCAATCCGTACGGAGACGGAAAAGCTTCTTACCGCATCGTTCAGGCAATTCTCCATCATTATGGGAAAACAGATCAACCACCTCAACCTTTCGGAGTGTAAGGGGGAATAGTGCTTTCATGGAGGACTGTCTGAAAACGAATGAAAAGAATAGCCGTTTGTTTCAGACAGTCTTTTGTTTGTTCAAAGTTGAGAAGTTGGTCTGAGTAATGGGTAAGTACAGCTTCGTTTTGTATGTTTTTCCAGTAAAAAGTCCTTTATGGTTATTTGGCAGAAGAGGTCCGTAGGGTTTTTGAACGATAATGCTGGTAACGCGCTTTTTAATCCAAGTACTCGGATTAAAAACACCAAATTTCGTTGATTTATTGCGAGTACTCGTTATAAAAGTCTGTAAAATAAGGGTTTAATCCGAGTACTAGCAATAAAATGAGGTCACAAGGCCGATATAATCCCAGTACTAGCAATAAAAAACGACCAAAAATCGGTTTAATCCAAGTACTAGCATAAAACCAGCCATATCATCACGGTTGTACTAGCAATAAAACATAGCCAAATCATCACGGTTCGGTTAATCCAAGTACTAGCAATAACGACTCGCTCATCTAACGCTCCAAAACTGCCCCGCTCAGGCAACTCTACCCTATGCGAATGTCATGCCTATACCGCTTTTGGTAATCTGCAACTAGACTATATTCTTCCACCCGACGGCAGAAGGACAAAAAGTTAGCCACCGAAGCTCTAAGTACGTTAAAAAATAATTAAAAAAATGCCAAGTCCTATCGTTTCATTGATAAGACTTGGCATTTACTGGTTGTAAAAGTCGTGAATAAGTTGTTCTATTTTTAATAAATCAGGGTGTGAAGCTAAGATTGTCTCGGCTTTTAACGAGTTAAGAGCGCTTTCAATCAGAAATCTCCGTTGGCATTTCGATTGGAACAACTCCTCTTCAATAAATCGGATGAGCTCTTGGCATTTTAGCTGTTGATCATGATTTTCTAAATATTTATTTAAGGAGAGGCTTAAAGAAAGAAATTCTGTATGTAATTCCTTCTCTTCTCTGCTTAGGTTAGGCAGCCATTTTTCGAGAATATCAGGTTGAATCAATGACTCTTTCGCCTCTGTCACTTCTTCGACGATCTTCACGGCTCGCGCGACACTGTAAGAAACGACTTTATGAATACTCGTATTTGCCCCATAAGCATAGGCATGGAATTTAAGATTTTGGTGTAAAATTGCAGAAAACATGATTGCACAATCAAATAAATATGGTTTTCGATATTCGCCAAATAAATCAATAAACCGATCGTACACCCAGCGAATCGCCCGTAATTGATATTGCCTTAAAAACTCTTTTAACTCATCATCGTTCGAAGTGTATACTTCATCAAATAGGGAAATCAAATGATTTTCCCGATTCGTCCGCATTTGCAATTCGATTTGTCTCGTAAAGACTTCGATATTCGCAGGGTCTTGTCCAATCAACAATTGGTCCCGCTTTCGTTCTAATTTTTCAAAAAGGGATTTGAAATTTTCAATTAATAATTCATTTTTAGATGAGAAATAATTATAAAATGTACCTTTTGAAATCCCACTATATTCTAAAATGTCTTGAATGGAAGTGTTTTGAAAGCCTTTTTCCATAAATAATTGGTGAGCCATTTTTATGACATGCTTTTTCCTGTCGCCCATTTATTCACCTCCTGCCAAGTTTTACAAAATGTACTTACGGTACAAAATTATAGTACATTAAAAATAAGTAATATTCAAACCCCATTTCAATATGGTTCTTTTGAATTGAAAAATTTGAACTGATGGTATATTATATGTCTATGTGAAATATGAGTTCAATTAAATGGACTACATGTCTACAGGGGGAAACACGATGGAACAATCCAACAACAAACAGACAAAGCGTCCACCATACGGAATTCTTAGCGTTCTAATGATTGGGGCATTTATTTCTTTTTTAAATAATACATTATTAAATGTTGCACTTCCTTCAATTATGGTGGAGTTTGAAGTTGGCCCTTCAATCGTCCAGTGGTTAACGACAGGATTTATGCTTGTAAATGGAATTATGATTCCAACAACTGCATTTTTAATTCAAAAATACTCTGTTCGCAAATTATTTTTAACAGCGATGGGGTTATTTACAGTTGGGACGATTGTCGCCGGTTTTTCTGATTTTTTCAGTGTACTTCTACTTGCTAGAATGCTTCAAGCTGCCGGTTCAGCAATTATGATGCCATTATTAATGAATGTAATGTTAGTGAGTTTTCCGATTGAAAAACGGGGAACAGCAATGGGGATTTTCGGTCTTATTTTAATGTTTGCGCCCGCGATTGGTCCTACATTATCAGGGTTGATCATTGAACATTACCAATGGAGAGCGTTATTCTACTTTATTGCGCCAATTGCCGTCGCTGTCTTTTTATTCGGTGTTTTTATGCTAAAAGATAAAAAAGAGAAAGTCGATATAAAGCTTGATGTCTTCTCACTTTTATTATCAAGTGTTGGGTTTGGGGGCCTTTTATATGGGTTCAGTGCTGCCGGAAATGCAGGCTGGGGAAGTCCGCAAGTATACTTAACGATTATTATTGGAGCCATTTCTTTGTTTTTATTTGTGAAACGTCAAGCGAAGCTAAAAGAACCAATGCTTAATTTTGATGTGTATAAACATCCAATGTTTACTTTATCATCCGTCATTTCATCGGTTGTAACGATGTCGTTGTTTTCGGGAATGTTGCTGCTGCCGATTTTCGTGCAAACTGTTCGCGGCTTTTCACCACTTGAAGCAGGGTTAATGTTAATGCCAGGTGCAATCTTGAATGCTTTTATGTCACCTGTTACTGGAAGGCTATTTGATAAGTTTGGTGGGCGCGCTCTCGTTGTTACCGGATTAGTATTAACAACGGTTCCAACCTACTATTTAAGTATTTTAACGTTTGAAACTTCATTTACGTATATTACTGTCATTCACACCATTCGGATGCTTGGGATGTCAATGGTTTTGATGCCTGTTCAAACAAATGGCTTAAACCAGTTGCCGCCTCGTTATTACCCGCATGGGACCGCCGTGAATAATACGTTACAACAAGTTTCTGGTGCGATTGGGACGGCTTTATTGATTACTGTGATGTCGAATCGGCAAGCAGTATATACGACTCAATTTACTGAATCCGCTATGAAGGAAATGACAGGAACACCGACCGAAGCTGCGCTAGCTGAATTGCAGCAACAAATTGTAATGAAAGCGATGCTTGAGGGAATCAATGATGCCTTTTTAGTTGCGACCTTTATTTCTGGAATCGCCCTTGTTCTCGCCTTCTTTATGAAGCGAGCGAAACAAGCTGCCGATCCGTTAGATGATAAGCAAACAGAGAAGAAAATCGAGCCAGAAATGGTGTAGGCACGTGATTATATGGAACTTATGAGAGGGGATACAACCTAACGGGTTCCGTTTCCTATCGCAAAACGTCAATTTGTACAGGAAAATGTAAACCTTTTTGCACTATAAAATGTAGGGCAATTTGTAAGGCTAGAGAGATTTAAAAAACAGCAAGGGTTTATACCCTTGCTATTTTATTTGTAATAGCTAATTGTTTGGATTGCGAATTTTACTCATTAAGATGTTTGCAAACCATTTTCGCCTTCTCCGTATCGATTTTTGTGTAGGGTTGAGAAGAATAAGCGGGAAATTTCCTGCTAATGTAGATAGGAGAAGCTTAAGAAGCGGATATAAGCGGAGATTTTCCGCTTAACTGCTCTAAATCAGACAAAATCCAACGATTTTGTTCATATAAACGGAAAAACTCCCCTTATTTTTAAGGAAATATCGTTATTTCCCAGTTTAGCGGGAATTTTTCCGTTTATTTTTCAGGCTCAGTGAAATCATCATTCAGTCATAGCCGACAGAGCCTAACCTTAAATAAAAACACAACACTATTTTTCTGTTCATCATTTTCAATTAAAAATGTAGTGTATGTTGCTGTGGTACAGTGGCTATTGTACCCCCACATTTTAATATAACAATTCACTACAGGTTCTCCCAAAGGTTTACATATGTACGCGAAAAAAAGGGAAGGATAATTTTTAAGCGAAAGGAGTGTTGTTTTTTATGTTTGCTAACTGGTTGAGGAAAAGCAATATTGCTGCTGGAATTTTAACTGTGCTTCGTTTGTATTTAGGGTTTCATTGGTTAACGGTAGGATGGGGAAAGTTGGCAGGTGGTGGCTTTGATGCAACAGGTTATCTGCAAAATGCGGTGGCCAATCCGGTAACAGGACCTGATGGAGCGCCGGTATATGGCTGGTATGTTGGTTTTCTCGAAAGATTTGCTTTGCCGAACCTCGGGGTATTCAACTTTCTTATCCCGATAGGTGAATTTCTCGTCGGTTTAGGTTTAATTCTTGGTTGTTTAACAACAGCCGCAGCGTTTTTCGGTCTGTTAATGAACTTTAGCTTCATGTTTGCTGGTACCGTTTCATCCAATCCGATGGACATCCTTTTAGGTGGAATTATTTTATTTGCCGGCTACAACGCAGGTCGCTATGGCTTAGATCGTTGGGTCGTTCCTTATCTCCGAACAGGTTTCACTAAAGAGAAAGACCCAGTAGTCAACTAAGTCTTTTTTCTTGCAATGTACCAATAGTGAAACACCTCCCTTCACCCTTCTAAAATACACCAAAATCCTGTAGGGAATTCCCAGCAGGATATTTTTTTGATTCCCCCTAATTTTTGGCATCTATTCCCATTGAGGTTTGTGTTTTTTGTAACTGACAAAAAAACGTCAATATGTTTTGGACGATTTGTGAACTTGTTAGCATACTCACTGTTTTTACGGTGGTATCTGATATAGTAAGAGTGTACTTATTAATCAATCATTTAAATCATTTCTTTCGAAAAGGAGAGGTCCTTATGTTTGCTAAATTTTTAAGAGAAAACAAAATTGCTGCCGGTGTTCTAACTGTTCTTCGTTTATATCTTGGCTTCCACTGGATGACAGCTGGCTGGGGAAAATTGACTGGTGATGGCTTTAATGCAGCTGGATATTTAAATAATGCAGTGGCCAATCCGGTCATGGGTTCAGACGGAACAATGGTTTACGGCTGGTATGTTTCATTCCTAGAAGCCTTTGCACTTCCGAATATTGGCTTGTTCAACTTTATGATTCCAATGGGTGAGTTTCTTGTAGGCTTAGGGTTAATTCTTGGCTGCTTTACAACGGCTGCAGCGTTCTTCGGTCTTTTGATGAACTTCAGCTTCATGTTTGCTGGTACCGTTTCTTCGAATCCGATGGATGTGCTATTAGGCGGAATCATCTTATTCGCAGGCTACAACGCAGGCCGCATCGGCTTAGACCGCTATGTGATGCCATTCCTTCGCAAAACGTTAAATAAAAACGTAGACGTACCTGTGAAAGAAACAGCATAACATCCAGTAGACAAAAAACAGTAGAATAACAGCTTGATTGAAACCTCGTCATCATAGGAATCATATCCAACTTGCAGAGAATAACATCAAAGTCAGGCTAACGCATGAAAAGAAGAATAACATCATCGATCAGCACCGCATCTAGAATAGATAAACATCATAGACAAGCTTCAGACATCTAGAAGAGAATAACATCAAAGTCAGGCTAGCACGTAAAAAGAAGAATAACATCATCGATCAACACCGCAACTAGAATAGCTAAACATCTTAGACAAGCTTCAGACAACTAGAAGAGAATAACATCAAAGTCAGGCTAGCACGTGAAAAGAAGAATAACACCATCGATCAGCACCACAGCTAGAATAGCTAAACATCTTAGACAAGCTTCAGACAACTAGAAGAGAATAACATCATGAAAAAAGGTAGAAACAGAATTTGAGAATCTCAATTATTTAACAATCTGTGCACCAACACAAAAACTCTACCATCATCCCGATAAAAAGCTTGCAGAGAACACTCAGCAAGCTTTTTGACTTTTGTCGGTAATAAGTTGCAACAAGTATTTGTGATAATTAGAATAGATATGATCAATACATAGAATATGTATACTAGGATGTGAAGTAGTGGTACACCAATATGAACCTGCAATCCATTTTCAAAACGTGAGTTATTCTGTTGATGGAATGCAAATTTTAACAGAAATTACCGGGTCGTTTCCCGAGGGAAAGATAACGACGCTAGTTGGCCCTTCCGGAGCGAGAAAGTCGACTCTCCTTAAGCTCTGCAACGGCTTACGTTCGCCAAGTTCAGGAGAAATTTTTATTAAAAATAAAAACATCGATACGTATCAACCAGTGGAGTTACGCCGTTTGGTCGGAATCGCTCTTCAAAGTGCGCCAATGGTAAATGGCAGTGTATTGGACAACTTAAATTTGCCCCTCGAGTTGCAAGGGAAAAAACTAGCTAAGCAAGAGGGCGAAGAATTATTAAATGATGTCGGCTTAGCGCCCGACTATCTCGACCGAAACATTAAGGATTTGTCTGGAGGGCAACGGCAAAAAGTATCGATTGCGCGAACATTGGTGAATCGTCCGCAAATTTTATTGCTCGATGAAATCACTTCTTCACTTGATCGAACCTCCACACAGGAAATTCAGGAGCTGATTGTAAAAATCAATGAGAAATACGGAGTCACTTTCATTTGGATTACTCATAATTTACAGCAAGCACTGACAGTTGGGAATTACACATGGGTCATGATGGAAGGAGAACTGGTCGAAACAGGAGAAAGTGAGCTATTAAAATCGCCGACGAATGAAAGAGTCAACCACTTTGTGAAAGGGGAAGAAGAATGAATTTGCTCACATTATCGCTTACATTAATCTTTGTTCTCATTCCTCTCGTCTTATCAAAAACATTGCGCTTAGGACTTGAAAAAGATACTGTCATCGCGACTGTTCGTTCCATCATTCAGTTGCTCATCATCGGGTATGTTCTGCAATTCGTCTTTGACTCAGAAAGCTATTTGTTTATTTTTCTAATGGTGACTTTAATGATTGTGGCCGCAACGCAAAATGCCCGAAAAAAAGGGGCGAAAATTCGAGGCATTACATGGAAAGTGGCTGTTACATTAGTATTTGTTGAAGTGTTAACGCAGAGCATTTTGTTAGGCTTTGGAATAACGCCGCCAGAGGCCCAATACATCATTTCCATCAGCGGCATGGTGATTGGCAATTCCATGGTGCTAGCCATCCTTTTCCTAAACCGGTTCACTGCAGAAGTTGAAGCAAATGAGGATCAAACGGAGCTGATTCTATCGCTCGGGGGTACACCAAAACAAGCGATTCATACTCAGCTCATCTCATCAATTAAAGCGAGCATGATTCCGACAATTGAGAGCCAAAAAACGGTTGGTCTTGTCCAGTTGCCAGGAATGATGAGCGGCCAAATTATTGCTGGAGCCGATCCGGTTCTAGCAGTCCAGTTTCAGTTGCTTATCCTATTCTTGCTCCTTACAACAGCGGCGGTCACTAGTGTTCTTCTCGGTTTTCTTTCCTATCCAACCTTATTCAATGAACGCATGCAAATGCTAAAATGAATAGTAAGAGGAGTCCAGCCATTGTGGTGCTGGGCTTTTTTTTATTGTTTAGCAACTTATAAAATGTTCAAGGTGTGGATCCAGCTCCGGGGCTGACCAATGAGCTTGCACTTTTGTTCAGTTTTTCATAGATTTTGTACGGTTTGATCAATCTTTTTGTCCGTTCTATCCAAGTACTCTACGAAACGAACACGTTATTCTACGGTTTGACCCATATATTCTACGGTTTAACCCATATATTCTACGGTTTTACACGTTTACTCTACAAAATCACAACTTTACTCCATAAAAGGCATATTTTTCCACCATGTATTATTGAAGTACTCGTTATATTGCTTAAAATGTGGGTTGTATCAGTTTTGTCTGCGGTTTTTTACAGAAGAAAATCAAGCTCTATTAACGAAAATAGAGCTTTTTGTTATGTCGAAATAATGATTTTTCATCTGCGGCTATTCCGTTTCGCATCATCAATCGATTCGACATATTTTAATAGAAAATAGTATGGCCAACAAAGGACAAAACGGAGGTCGCTAATGAAGACTCTTGGAGACTGTGCTTTGAAAGCTAACAAGCCAAGGAAGCCAATTAGAAGATAAAGGGTTAATTCAAGTAGCATTATTTCCACCCCTTTAACACCTTTATTCCAGTTTATACAGAATTTCATTTTTGGTGACGATCTGGGCAAGCAGAGAGGGAGAAATATTTTTATAACTCAGTTTGGGAAATAAATCGCACGACAACTTAAAAAAATAAAAATTCACATCTAATACACCTTTCATTATGAATACAAATATAAAAGACGGAAAATTTATAATTTAATGACTTCTTAAACTAAGAATTCTGAGATAAAATGAAACATAAGAGAGATGTGCAGATTAAAGGGGGATGAGATGGTGCAAAAGGTTCGAAAAGCGATTATTCCAGCAGCTGGATTAGGAACAAGGTTCTTGCCAGCAACGAAGGCGATGCCGAAAGAAATGCTTCCGATTGTCGACAAACCGACGATTCAATATATTGTTGAAGAAGCGATTGCGTCCGGGATTGAAGATCTCATCATTGTAACAGGAAAAGGAAAACGGGCGATTGAAGATCATTTCGATCATGCGATGGAGCTTGAAAACAATTTGATGGAAAAGCAGAAATTTGAATTGCTGGAAACCATTCATAGCATTTCTACTATGATTGATATTCACTATATCCGCCAAAAAGAACCGAAGGGATTAGGGCACGCGATTTGGTGTGCGCGAAAGTTTATTGGCGATGAGCCATTTGCTGTTTTATTAGGAGATGACATCGTACAATCGGAAGTCCCGTGTCTAGCACAGTTGATGGATGAGTATAATAAGCGCTTTTCCTCCGTCCTTGCAGTCAAAAAAGTACATGAGAGTGAGACACAACGTTATGGAGTCATTGATCCAATTGATGATGGCGATGAACGAATCTATCAAGTTCAAAATTTTATTGAAAAACCAGCACCTGGAACAGCACCTTCCAATTTAGCCATAATCGGCCGCTACATATTAAACCCAGAAATTTTTATGTTTTTAGATGAACATGAAATGGGCGCCGGAAATGAAATTCAATTAACCGATGCGATTCAAAAATTAAATAAAATCCAACGAGTATTTGCCTATGAATTTGAAGGAAATCGCTATGATGTTGGGGAAAAACAAGGTTTTATCGAAACGACAATCGAATTCGCCTTGCAACGCCCAGACTTACGCGATGAATTATTAGCTTTTATGGAGAAGAAGCTCGCTCAGCATTCAAAAACAAGTTAATAATCGAGTCAAAGAAACCACGTAAAAAAAGCATGAAGTTCCTCCAATAGCGAGGATTTCGTGCTTTTTCTTTTGGATTCGGTCTTCAGCTCGTTTCATTTGTAAATTCAACCTGGTTTCCATTTAACCCGTAATTCATTTCAATCATGTGAATAAAAGGTTCAACGAAACTTGCATCAAATTGCGTTCCCGCACAATCTCTTAATTCTACGAAAGCCTCTTGAAATGATTTTGTCTTTTGATAAGGCCGTTCGGTCGTCATCGCATCAAAAGAGTCAATAATAGATAAGATGCGCGCCAATTTAGGGATGCTTTCCCCCTCTATCCCATAAGGGTAGCCATTGCCGTCATAGCGCTCATGATGGAGCTCGACAAGTGGAATCACATTCTCAAGCTGTTTGTTTATGGAGATGATTTCCTTTCCCCATGTGACATGTTTTTTCATCAGTTCCCATTCATGTGGTTCAAGCTCACTCGTTTTATTTAAAAGTTCCCGTGGAATCTCAATTTTCCCAATATCGTGGACAAGAGCGCCGAGGATGAGCGTTTTCCGTTCACTTTCATTCAACTTTAGCACTTTCGAAAAATCAATCGCATATTGGAAGACACGTTTGCTATGACGATAGGTGTGTACATCCTTTGAAAGGAAAAGTTTTAACTGCTGCTCTGCTGCCGCTAATTCCTTTTCAAGATGGACTGTCTTTTGTGTAGAATAATCCACATCCTTATTATATACGCGAACCATGTTCTTTCCTTGTTCTTTCACACTGTACAATGCTATATCTGCTTTGTTCAACAATTCAGAAGTGCTATACGTCTCCTTATCTAATTCAGCAATCCCAGCTGAAAACGAAAGGCAGCCGTAGGGCAATACTTTTACTCCTTCAAAATGAGTATCGTTCGTCTTTTTTCGAAGCCGATTGATAAAGGCTAACGCCTCCGTTTGCGAGGTTTTCGGCATGATGATTGAAAACTCTTCTCCGCCATATCGAGCGACAATAAAATCATTCTGTTCCGTCTCTTCCTTTAATAATGCGCCAAATTCCTTCAAGAGCTGGTCGCCTTGGATATGCCCATGCAAATCATTATATTTTTTAAAATCATCGATATCTAAGATTGCGACATTCAAGGCTTGTTCACTTTCTCGTGCTTTTACTAATTCCTGATCTAATAATTCTTTAAAGTAACCGTGATTATTCAAGCCCGTTAAAAAATCTTTAGACGCTTTAGCAGCGACCCCTTTATAAAGTTCAAAATGTTTCTTAAACGCTTGCGATAATAAAATCGAAACGCAAACAAACAGAAATAATCCGAATAAATTATGTGAACTAATAAGAATGACGAGGACAAGCGATAATAATAATGTACTAGCATATGTAGTTAGCGTATCGCCTACCATCCCTTTTAGCACGGTAATTAAATTTTCTGACTCAGCTAATAGGAAATAAACTCCAACTAAAACCGCATTTACGATAAAATAAACACTCAGCGAGGAAATATAAGGTATGAGGTCCGTAAGATGAACATTGCCAACTTCGCCTCCAGTGAGTATAAAGACATGGTAAGAAAGAATAATCATAAAAGAGTAGATGGAGAAATTTAGTACATGCTTCCACCAAATACTGCTACGTTGTGAAAAGGTTAAAATCGCTGTGTTTAAAAATAAGACAAATAAGGTTACATTCACTCCAAATAAAAATAGACTGGCTAAAAATACGGAAGAATCCATTGAGAGTGTATTCCCTTTAGGGGGAAGCTGGATGTGGTTATAATTAAGTAATACGACTGTTCCGCTTAATGCGAAAATCATCACCCATAATGGATGGGAAAAGCTTTCGAGATTAATAGATAGAAGAAATAGAACAATCCCAAATAGCGAGATTGAAGAAATGTAAAATTTGATTTGATTTTTAAGAGTCGACATCAGCAATCACTCACAATACAAAGGTAAGGAGAAGTTTAAAAAAACTCCTCCCATAATCAATACCATATTTTAAAACCTGATGTTAATGCAATAATGACTGAGCCAAGAATAATTGTATTCATTATAACATTAGTGACCTTAATTCCCTTACGTTTTTGCTCTTTTTTCATCGAAGTTCACTCCTTCTGGATTCATTGAGTTATGTAACACCTTTTTATCGCAGATTAACTAGGTAAAAAACCGACGATAAACGATAAAATGATTCCGTCAAAAACCAAATGAAGCGATCACCTATCTGAGAGAATATAATAAAGTATATAGTCAAAATGAAAATGGTAAACTTTTCTATATTTATAATAATAGATAAACAAATTTTTACAATCCTTTTTAAAAGTTGTCATAATATAGTTATAATTTCAAAAAATAACAGAAAGAACGGTCGCCGTTTTAAATGGTTAAAGTTCCCCTTATGGAAAAATCAAAAAGAATCATGTATTGTTAATTTATGAAAAAGCTTCAGTTTCGCTTTATAATAGGAAGAGAAATGGTACGGGTAATGATACTCGTCTTTTTTTGGGCAGGCCTAATTAAAAAATATGCTTCTCAAAACGAAACATTGCTTCCCTTTTAATCGTATAAATATGAAGGAACACACGTAAGGAGTCGATAACAATGCACCCGTTTCTTTCTTTTCTCATTCGAACGGTTATAACCGTTCCTACTGCAGTAACGGTTTGGCTGTTAAGCTATTTTGCATTCAACCAAACGTTTCTCATGGCATCCGGGATTTCATTGGCAGGTGGGGCTCTCGTATATGGACTTGTTTCTTTTTACTCCAATCATCGTTTTCTTAAGAAAAATGCGATTACGCGAAAAGAATATCGCTATATTAAACAGAACCTTGATGAAGCGAAGCCAAAAGTTGCTCGCCTACAAAAAACATTATTTTCAATTCGCCATCTCCCGTCATTAAAAGAAAGAATGGAACTCGTTCGGGTCATTCGAAAAATTTATACGTTAACGAAAAAAGAACCGAAGCGCTTTTACTTAGCTGAACGGTTTTACTTTTCCCATTTAGACTCTGTTTTGGAGTTATCCGAAAAGTATGCCTTTCTTTCCGCACAACCGAAAAGGAATCGAGAATTAGAGAATTCCTTATACGACACGCGCGAGACATTGAAAGAGATGGGAAAATTAGTTGAGAATGATTTATATAAAGTCCTCGAGGGAGACATTGATGATCTCAATTTTGAGATAGATGTGGCGAAAAACTCAATAAATACGGTGCGCGGAACAAGGATCACCAGGACCCATAAAGGAATTAAACCGTCCACAAATAAAGCTACTGACCAGCGAATGAGTGCAAAAGAACGAAAAGACGAAAAAAATCCGCAGACAACCGAATGGAAATCGATACCAGCTACGGATAAAATAAAGTCTGAAGAAAAGCAAATGGACTCGCCCGGTCCAAAGTATTTTATCAATACAAACATCAATGAAAAAGAAACAGTAAAGATGACCCGTGAAACAAAAGATAAAGACGAGTATAGGAGGTTTGATGAATGAGCGAAAAAAATCCGGATTTATTGAAGAACACCGACAACATAATGGATGAGCTCTTGACAAGTCCATTTGGAGAGTCTACACCCGAATTGGAACTTCAGCCAGTGAAGGAATCTGAAACTCATGCTGCAAAACCAGTAAAGTTGATTGATGTCATCCCAGAAGAAAATAAGGAAAAAGCTTATCAACTTGCAGAACAAATCGATCCGAAAAACCATCAGGCGATGATCACATACGGCACACAAGCACAGGGGAAATTACTTAATTTTTCCCATTCGATGCTCGAACATGTTCAAAAACAAGACGTCGGCGAAGTCGGGGAAATTATCAATGATTTAATGAAGCGATTGAAAGAAGTTAGCCCGGATGATCTTAAACAAGATAAACCATCATTTTTCGGTCGCGTATTTGGAAAACTTACGAGGTCTGTGCAAGAAATGTTATCAAAATATCAGAAGACGAGTGCGCAAATTGACCGGATTAGCGTCAAACTCGATCGCAGCAAAAATGTGTTATTATCGGATATTACCATGCTAGAAAAACTGTACGAAAATAACAAAGAATATTTTAATGCGTTAAATATTTACATCGCTGCCGGAGAAATAAAGTTAGAAGAACTGAATAATCAAACGATTCCAGCGCTAAAACAGCAAGCACAAGCAACGAATGACCAAATGAAGTTCCAAGAAGTGAACGATATGATTCAATTTGCAGACCGTCTAGATAAACGTCTACACGATTTAAAATTAAGCCGGGAAATTACGATTCAAAGTGCACCACAAATTCGTTTGATTCAAAATACGAACCAAGCTTTAGTCGAAAAAATTCAATCATCAATCATGACGGCCATCCCACTTTGGAAAAATCAAGTAGCAATCGCATTAACTTTAATTAGACAACGTCATGCTGTTGAAGCGCAAAAGCAAGTGTCTAAAACAACAAATGAACTTTTGTTAAAAAATGCTGAGATGCTAAAAAGTAATACAATTGAAACAGCTAAGGAAAATGAGCGTGGCCTCGTCGATATCGAGACATTAAAGAAAACGCAAGAAGACTTAATTACCACTTTAGAAGAGACGATGCGCATCCAAGAAGAAGGACGCACGAAACGTCGCCAAGCCGAACAAGAATTAGCAACGATGGAGAACGAGTTAAGACTGAAATTGCTAGAAATAAAAGGAGATTAATTTCCATTAAAACTGGGGGAGTTCCGAAGCATTCAGAAGGTGCTTACGAACTCTTTTTTTAAAAGATAAGTATATAATTTTAGGTCTACCACAGTCATTCGTGCTGTGGTCTTTTCGTTATATGGAGACTAACATTTTTCGACAAACACCAACATTGGGAAGCTTTCAAAAGAAAACACGGTGTAATCAAGGGTGATGTGGGGATATTAAGGCTTTTGTTTGTGAAGGTTGTCTTGATGTTCGAAAAGTTCCATATCGATGTAATAGTCGTTTCTGCACAACTTGTTCTGTTGGTGAAAGCGAAGACTAACTGAGGATGGGCTGATGAAGGGTTAAGAGACATGTTTCTTGGCATAAAATGAGTCTACGTTCAGCCATTCAAGGTCAAGTTGCTTAAGCGTTTGTTAGTTTTGCCATCGGGAATTTTAATCCGAGTACTGGGGAAAAGCACGGATAATTTTTTTTGGTTTTTCCGGAAGAGGTCATTTTTATGGACATTTGACCGAAGAGATTTGTAGGCTTTTTAACCGATAATGCTGGTAACGCGTTTTTTTATCCAAGTACTCGTATTAAAAACACCAAATTCCCGTGATATATTGCTAGTACTCGTAATAAAACGCTGTAAAATGAAGGGTTAATCCGAGTACTAGCAATAAAATGAGGTCAGAAGGTCGATATAATCCAAGTACTAGCAATAAAAAACGGCCCAAAACCGGTTTAATCCAAGTACTAGCAATAAACTAGCCTTAAAATCACGGTTAATCCAAGTACTAGCAAAAAAATATAACCTATCTATGAACGATCCATCTTTTTAATTCGAGTACTGGGAATAAAAAGCCTCCATTTCACAATCAAATGAGTTGTTAATTAATCATAGAGAACTATGTAGGTGGCCCGCTTATTTTTTAAAAAATCATTCATGTCCTCCTGTGAACATTTTGCGGTTTTCCCTTATAACCCTCGAAGAAACGTTAATTTAACTAGAATATATAACATTGGATAAAAGGACCGGGTGGTTTTTGCCCGGTTTTTCTTAAAGTGGGACTTTTGGACTGTCTGGTCACGTATCGGAGTTCTACGTTCCCGGACCAAAGCAAGGAAGGTGGACGCGGTGCCATAGTGGGGCTGTATGTACCTGCTTCTCGATAGTGCGAGAATTACGGAAAAAACCAGTAGTGCTTCCTTTAATGATGCCTTTATGTATTACTTTGAGAATATTGACGCTACTAATCTACTATGCTAAAATTAATAATGAATATCATTCTCAATAAATAGAGTGGAGTGCATCGGAGGGTTAGCTATGAGTTTTATTCAATTTAATCAAGTTACGAAATATTATCCTAAATCAGCTACACCTGCAGTAAAAGAATTAAACTTAGACATTCTAGAAGGGGAAATTATCACGTTATTAGGACCAAGTGGATGTGGGAAGACGACGACGCTTAGAATGTTAGCAGGCTTTGAGCAACCTACTTCAGGTAGTATTCGTATCGGTGATGAAATCGTGTATGACAGCCGCCATGCTTTACCTCCAGAGAAAAGAGGAATCGGGATGGTGTTTCAAGATTACGCCTTATTTCCTCATTTAACAATTGAAAAGAATGTTACGTTTGGTTTAAATAAATGGAAGCCTCTCGAAAAGAAAAAACGTGCTGAGGAGGTTCTTGAATTAGTTGGGCTTGGCAGTTATGGCAAACGTATGCCGAGTGAACTGTCTGGTGGACAGCAACAGCGTGTCGCACTTGCTCGTGCACTAGCGCCACACCCAAAGGTCATTTTAATGGATGAGCCATTTAGTAACCTTGATGCTGGCCTAAGAGAAAAAATGCGTTATGATGTGACAACGATTTTAAGGAAAGCAAATGCAACAGCTATTATCGTGACACATGACCAAAAAGATGCGTTTGCTGTTTCCGATCGTGTTGTTGTGATGAATGAAGGAGTCATTCAGCAAATTGCCACGCCAAAAGAAATGTACCGATGTCCATCTAATTGTTTCGTGGCCCAGTTCGTTGGGAAAACGAACTTAATTTCCGGAAGATTATGTCCAGATTTAAAACATGTTGATACGCATATCGGCCGTGTCTGCCTGCCGAAAAAAACCGATCAACCAGTAGATAGTGTGATGATTTCAATTCGTCCTGAAGGTTGTCGTCTTACTGATAAGGGGCGTTATGCAGGAACGGTTGAACGTGTGACATATAGTGGTGAATACCAGGAGCTTCATGTACGATTACAATCTGATCAACTTGCTAGTGAAACGATGGTTATTTATGCACCGGTCGAGCAAGATATTCAGGTAGGAAGCACGATATCATTCGATATTACACCAGAGTTAGTAGCAATAGTGAATTAATACATTTATCGTGTCTGCTTTTACATACATATAGAAAGCTGTCAGGCAGCCTTTCAATCTGTATATATAGCAGGCTTTTTTATATGGTTAGGTGGATAAAAGATTAGTAAGCATTACCATAAAAAAACGATGATTTTTCTCATAATATTGTATTGACAATGATTATCAATTGCACTATACTTCGAAGTATAGTTATGAATGATAATGATTATCATTATCGAGATAAATTACATAATAATAGGGGGATATTTATGAAAAAATCGTTAAAGTTACTCGTATATGCTATTATGACATTAGCACTTATGTTTGTTGTAGTAGCTTGTGGTAACCAAGAAGAAACAGAGTCAGAGCCAGAAGTGACAACAGGAGAAGAAGAGCAAAATGAAGAAGTGGGAAAACTTGAAGGACAACTAGTCGTCTATTCATCACGTAATGAAAATTTTGTCCAACCACTTTTAGAAAAATTCGAAAAAGAAACTGGGATTGAAGTATTAGCACTTCACGGAGCTGAACCTCTTCAAATTGTAGAAGAAGCAGGAAATGTACAAGCAGATATTTATATTTCAAATGATCTTGGTGCACTAGGATATTTGCATAAAGAAGGGTATTTAACAGCATCTAATCCTGAAGGAATTGAGACGATCCCAGCAGAGTTCCGTGCTGACGATAATGCGTATTTTGCCATTTCTGCTAGATCACGTGGATTTATTTATAATAAAGACATGATTACAGAAGAAGAAATGCCAAAAAGTATGGAAGATTTATTTGACCCAAAATGGGCTGAAGTTGAAAATGGCTATGCGATTACTCGCGGTGGTAACGGTGGTATGATTGGGCACGTATCAGCACTTCGTTATGAGTGGGGCGATGAGAAAACGGCTGAATGGATAGAAGCGATTAAAGAACATGCAGCAGGGATATATCAAGGACATGGTGATATTCGTCGAGCAGTCGGGGCTGGTGAACATGCATTTGGTTTAGTGAACAACTATTACTTCCATCAACAACTGCTAGAGCCTCAAGATAATAACGTAGGGTTTATTTACCTTGATCAAGAGGACGGACAAATGGGAGTGATTGCAAATGCTGCAGGTGTTGGTCTTGTAACGAACGGACCAAATGAAGCAAACGCACATGCTTTCCTTGAGTGGGTGTTATTACCTGAAAACCAAGTAGCGTTTGTAGGGGAGTCGCTAGAGCAATTAATTAATTCTCAATATGGAGCGGAATATCCAGCAGAAGTGGAACCACATATTGTAGAGTTTAGTGAGTTAAAAGTTCAAGATATGCCTATTAAAGAATTAGGGAACTATTTTGAAGATACGAAAGAGTTAATTGAAAAATCAGGGCTCGATCTTGATTTACGATAATAGATAAAATGAGAGAAACGTAGGAGAGGGCATTATGCATAACGGTAAAAATCAACAACCAGAACGAAATAATGATCGAAATGCCAAGGTTGGAGAGAAGGTCTCTCCAACCCTTCTCCATTTTTTTAGAAGAAAGTGGTTTGATAGTTGGAGTGGTAATCCACCGGGACTAATTTTACTTCTCTTTGGCCTTTTTGTCGCATTAATTATGTCTGTACCGATTATTTATGTCATGTGGCGCTCAATGTTTGCAGGAGTCGACCGCTGGATGCGCTTATTAGATGATCGAATTCCTCAATTGTTATGGAATACGTTCTCTCTGACTTTTGCTGTAACCGTATGTGCTGTGGTCATTGGTGTCTCGCTCGCTTGGATCGTAGTGCGTACCGACATACCTGGTCGAAAAATGTGGCAATGGTTAATGGCCGTTCCACTAGTCATTCCACCTTATGTAGGTGCGGTAACCTACATTATTGTTTTTGGTCCGAGTGGCTGGGTGAGGGATGTGTGGAGAGATACCCCGTGGCTAGTTGAAACGTTTGGTCAATATCCTATAAACATCTATTCGTTTTGGGGGATCTTTTTCGTCTTAACGATGTTCACGTATCCGTATGTCTTTCTTATTGCTTCTGCCTCACTTCGGAAAATGAACCGCAATTTTGAAGAAGTTGCACGATCACAAGGGATGTCATCACTTCAAGTGTTTTGGAAGGTCAATTTACCATTCTTGCGTCCTGCCATTGGAGCCGGTGCAATCTTGATTTCGTTGTATGTTCTCTCTGATTTTGGTGCGATTGCGATGCTTCGTTACGTGACGTTTACTGCAGCGATCTATTTCCAACGAGCGAGCTTTGATACGGCTTCTGCTTCTGTTTTAAGCTTAGTGCTTATTTTGTTAACGATCATTATTTTATGGATTGAAGCTCGTACAAGAAAGAAACATAAGTATTATCAAACATCGAATACATTTAGAGAGCCTGATCTTTTATTTCTAGGCAAGTGGAAGCCGTTAGCGATAGGGTATGTCCTCCTCGTATTTTTCTTATCTGTTGTTCTACCAATTGCTGTTCTCGTTTATTGGTCAATCATCGGCATTGGGATGGGAGCATTAGATGATCGGTTCTTTGGCTTTGCGTGGAATAGTTTAAAAGTTTCAGGATTTGCAGCGATTCTATGTATGATTCTTGCAATGCCTATCATTTATTTGAAATCACGTTATCCATCATTCATCTCAAGTGGCATTGATAAGTTAAGTTATGCAGGGTACGCATTACCTGGAGTGATCGTTGCGTTAGGTTTTGTTTTTATCTTTAACAATCACATTCCGGTTCTTTACAATACGTTTTATATGGTAGCTCTCGCGTTTGTTGTACGGTTTTTGCCGCAAGCAATGCAGGCAGGGGAGGCATCGCTTAGTCTTGTCTCACCTCGAATTGATGAGGCGGCGCGTAGTCTAGGATATCCACCATGGAAAGTCATGTTTAAAGTGATTTTGCCATCGATCTTACCTGGTATTCTTGCAGGTGGAGCGCTTGTGTTTGTCAGTTCAATAAAAGAACTTCCAGCTACGCTTATGCTTAGGCCACCAGGATTTGATACATTAGCGGTTCGTGTGTATTATGAAGCATCGGAAGCCATCTATCATCTGGCGGCACCATCTGCATTAATCATTATTCTCGTATCAGTAATTCCATTGCGCTATTTACTGAAAAAATATTAATTAAACTTCTTTTTAAAAGGAATTGCTACATAGCAGTTCCTTTTTTGATAAAATGACAAGAAAAGTTCTGTTAGTTTTTGCATTGTCATACTCATGTTCCCGGCCCAGAGTAAGTGAGAAGGACGTGGTGGCATGGCGGGGCTCTATGTACCTGGTCCAGAGAAAGCGAGGGAGGATTCGGTAACATAGCGGGGCTCTATGTACCTGGTCTAGCGAAAGCGAAGGAGATGCGAGTACATAGCTGGGGTCTATGTACCCGTTCCTGTGAAAGTGAGGAGGGAGCCGGGTCCATAGCAAGGCTCTATGCGCCCGTTCCAGCGAAAGCGAGGGTGAGTCGGTTGCATAGCGAGGCTCTATGCGCCCGTTCCAGCGAAAGCGAGGGTGAATCGGTTGCATAGCGGGGCTCTATGTACCCGTTCCAGCGAAAGCGAGGGAGGACGCGGTAACATAGCGGGGCTCTATGTACCCGTTCCAGCGAAAGCGAGGTGGATTCGGTAACATAGCGGGGCTCTATGTTTCCGGTCCAAAGAAATCGAGGGAGACAGGGCTACATAGCGAAGCTCTACGCACCCAATCCTAGGAAAATGGAGAAAAAGTTCGGTCACACAGGGAGGACCTATGTGCTCGATCTTTGAGCAAGGCTGAAGATATAATCACGTAGTGGGGATCTACGTTGCCTAGCCCTCAAAATAGAGAGGAAAACAAATATGTAGAGGAAACCTTCCTATCTTTTCTAGGCTTTAGAAAGTGATATGGTACCACCATTTGACCTTTCTACAATATGTAAAGCTGGTACGGTACGTAAATAGTAGTCTTGTCATTCATAAAAATGAAATACACATCATTCGTAATATAGCCATTTTGATAAAATCTACATGTGATCCCTTTTTAGAAGTTCGGCAAGAACCCACGCGACTTTAGTCGTGTGATGAATTGCCGTTTGATTCGTAGAATCAAAAAAATATTTTTAATATACCTACTTTCTACTAGATATAAATAATACCCTTGTGGTATATTATATGTGAATTCGGAACATACGTTCCGAGTCGGAATAGAGTGAAAGTGTGGTGAAACCAATGCTTGAATTAGTAAACCGTGGCTATGTGTATCGCGCTACCCCTATTTCTCAAGAAGTAGAAACTTATTTACGACAGTGTTTTGGTGCAGACAGAAAAATGTATAACCTACATGTTGCCCACCTATATGATTATTTGGAAAAGAGTAACTATCAAATTGGCGATCCATTACCTTCTTTAAAGAAGATGGGTATGCCGACTGTATCTGAATTCAAAAAACAATGTGTAAATGATAATGTGGCTTACTTATATCTTGTAGACGCATTCGCCTCTAACGAAGCAAAGCAACACTTCAACAAGGCGATAACCGCCTTTAACAAGATTGCATGTAAGAAACAATACAAGAAATCTGCCTTAAAACGTCAGAAGACACTAGGGATAGAACCGACATTTCGTGATTTAAAAGGAATACCAAAGTTCCATTCTCGTAAGGATAGCAAAGCCAGCTATACTACATTCAATCAAAACGGAAATATCTACATTAAAGATGAAGTATTATATCTTCCAACTGCACAAAAGTCTTCTGTGAAAGTAGTTGGGTTAAATCTAAACACACATAGACCATTACCACAAGGCAGTAAAATTAAGAATGTAACGGTTACTATGAACACGAAAGGGCAATTTGACGTGTCTATTTGTGTTGAATTTCCAATGGAAATTGCAAGCATTGGTACACCTACTCGTATTCTAGGACTAGATTATTCTCAATCTCATTTTTTCATAGACAATGAGGGTAAGAAAGCCAATTATCCTCAATATTATCGAGAAATGGAAGAACGTCTAGTGAAAGAACAACGAGTGTTATCACGCAGAGTAAAAGGCTCTAATCGTTGGGAAAAACAACGACTTGTCGTTTCAAGACTGACAGCCAAAGTAGCAAACCAGCGAAAAGATTGGCTTCACAAGAAATCCTATGCTCTTGCGAATCGTTATGACATGATTGTAGTAGAGGACCTAGACCTTCGTGCGATTGGACAAAACAAGTATTATGCTAAAAACCAGCAAGATAATGGTTTTGGTAATTTCCGTCTGTATCTAAAATACAAACTAAAACAACGAGGAAAATACTTTGTCAAAGCACCGAAAGATTTTGCGTCTACACAATTATGTTCAACTTGCGGTCATAAGAATACTGCACTAAAAGGAAATGTAGATATTCGTGAATGGGATTGTCCTTCTTGTGGCACACATCATGACCGAGATATTAATTCGGCGTTCAACCTAAAACACTATGGAGAACGTTATACTAAAGAAAAAATTCTGCCACAAATAGTTGTGGCTTAAATAATACAAGCGGGTTGCTTGGAACCCAAACAGTACCTCTAGCGTGGTTTGAAGGGCAGGACACTAGTCTTGTTGTCCGCTGTAAATTCTAAAGGTCGTAAGACCTTACAAGCCCGTGACTTTAGTCATGGGTTGTTGACGTAATATTTTGTAAGGGTTTTCATTTTGTTGTAAGGCTATTAAATCTTCTGCTAATTTCCTATGCTTCCCATATAGTATAGCTGGTTTCTTATTCAGCTCTTTAAAAAAACGACGAACTTGTGTTGAATAAATGATTGGTAAGTTTTTTTTAGCTTGATATAAAGTGAATTCTGGATTGATAAAAATCACGTAAGAAACTAGTGGAAGGTGGAAGTCGAGACTTTTGAGTAGTTGTCTTAGAGGGAGGAGCTTCGCTCTAGTTGTGTCAAAGGATTCGATATTTCCTTGCCGTAGTTTGATTATAGTGGTCTCCTTCATAATTTTTAATTTCAAATTGGTGATTCTTTGAGAGCCTTCAATTTCAACAAAACACATCCTTTCTATTTTTAATATTATGAAAACTGGTACGTTAAAACAAGTGAACATTAAGTGTCTATTAAATGTTACATTATGTGAAAGTCTATTGACGAGAATGGCGGTAAACGAATAGAATGAGCTTGTCCACTGCAGGATCATCCTCACGTATTGAACATCTTTATCCTTCCAAAAACTCCGTATTGAAACACTAATTCCAAAAATACTAAAAACTTTTAAAAATTATAGGGGGTATTGTTTTGACTGCTAATCTTACAAGTGTTGGATTAAAAGGCTTAGAAGGCTATCGTATTACAGTTGAAGTGTTGACAATGAATGGTGCAAGTAAAATTAAGATTGTTGGACTGCCAGACGCCTCTGTCAATGAATCGAAGGAGAGAATTACTGCCGCGTTTGGTTCACTAGGTTATCACATTTTTCATAAAAAATTCATTATTAACTTATCCCCGACAGAACAGAAGAAAAATGGCCCATTATTTGATCTCCCAATTGCGATTGGCATGTTAAAAAGCATGAACGTGATTGCTGCTGACATCTCAGAAGATACTGGATTTCTAGTTCATTGTCTTTGGATGGAACTCTAGGTCCAGTAGAAGGGATTCTTCCCGCTGTACTCGCAGCTAAAAAAGTTGGGTTGAAACGGCTTTATATCCCATTTGACCGAACCTTTCCAAAGCTAGAATTTCCCGATTTTCAGCTAATCCCAATCACTTCCTTGGAAGAGGTGATTCACCATTTAGCTGGAAAACCGATTCCACAATATGACTTTGACGCCGTTCCTCCTAAAAAAGGAAGATATCAGATTGACTTTGAGGAAGTAATTGGGCACACTAAAGCGAAACGAGCGCTGGAAATTGCCGCAGCTGGAGGACACCATTTTCTCCTATCAGGTCCACCGGGTTGCGGGAAAAGTATGCTCGCTGAAACGTTTCTTTCGATTTTGCCACCGATGTCGCGTGAACAATACCTTGAAGTATTATGTATTTATCAATTAAGCGGTCTTCAATATGAAGATTACACGCAACCTCCATTTCGTTACCCTCATTTTTCTACTTCTAGCAATGCAATGATTGGTGGCGGTCAATTTCCGCGCCCTGGAGAAATCTCACTTGAATTTGTTTCCAAGGAGTTGCAACAAAATACCTTGATAACTACCTCTACTGGTTCCGATGGCTTTAATTTGGAAAAACTTAGCATTTAAAAATCGAGTTGAGCAACTGCTTATTTCAACTTGTCAAAAATCGAATTATAATACTGTTGAAATAATAAGAATGGAATAAAAAAAGACCTTAATTAAAAGATCGAATTTCATAATATTATATTTTTTGGTCTAATTAGTTTTTTATTGTAACAATGCCCCTAAAAAGACAAAGGCATTTACAAATGAATGAGTTATAATTGAAACGATTATTCTCTTCGTTTTTACATAGATGAACGACAAAACAAACCCCGTTGCAATATAAGATAATAAGTGATTGAAATCCATATGCGGAACAGCAAACGCTATTGAAGATACCAAGCTAGCAATAAAGAAGTTAGTCTTCGTATATAGTGTACCAAAAATAATTTTCCTGCACATAATTTCTTCAAAAAAGGGTGCAAAAATAATAGTAGTTACTAAGTTGATTAGCAATGGGATGAAACTTAAAGTAACCAAACTATCAGTTTTTGCTTTAGTGCGTTCAGAGACACCATCTGAATTAAGTAGATAAATATCAATTAATCCAACGATTACTTGAGTGAATATTATCATTAAAAATCCTAATATAATCCACTTTATAGACTTTTTGAACGGAAGAGCATCCTTTGATACTCCCTTTTTTATATCAGGGTTTAATAGAAATAAAATAATAATCGCAGTTAGAATTGAAACTATCAACTTACCATATAAGAAAGCATTTTCTTTTGGTATATCAAATTCGGTTATCAATATAGGAGCAACTACATAAAAAACTAAAAAAATAGAACAAATATAAGTTATAAAAACTCCCCAATATCTTTTATACATAAAAACCCCCTAATAAGAACATTTGAATAATATAATACAATATTTATATCACACTTCTCTTATTTTTGATTGGATTTTATCCTTTATTTTCCTCTTAATTGAGGTTTCAAACTCAACTTTTGACTAATAACAACAAACTATACGAAAACAGCCTTAAAAAATAATTTAAGGACATGCGCTTTCTTGCCCCATTTTTTAAGTGAGCTTGCTGCTAAACATGATTGGAGCAACCGTCGACAAGTGAAAATTATACGAATCGCGCAAACAATTGCCGGCTTAAATCAGCAACCCGAAATTACAACAAAACATATTCTTGAAGCGAGTGCCCTATCCCAACTTTAAATAAGTAAAAATGGGACTAAGTATAACGTACCGCCCACAATAAGATGATAAAAGTTGCTTAGTCGACGCCCTTCGACTAGAATGAGTTTGATATAAATAGAATAGAAAGCAAAACCCAAGGGGAGCGATAAGCTGAGAGTGAACATCCGTTCTGACCCTTAGAACCTGTTAGATAATGCTAGCGCAGGGATGTGGAATGTAATGAAACCTTATGAATTCCCCTTGTATTTTGCGATCTTATGCAATAGAGAGGGGATTTTTTGATGAAAAATATCAAATTAGTCGCATTAATTGAGGCTGCTTTTTTCGCAGCGATTGCGATGGTGCTTGACTTGCTGCCTTCCATTCATGTAACACCAGCTGTCTCGATTTCATTTGCGATGGTACCAATCTTTATCATTGCGTTTCGCTGGGGTGTTAAAATGAGCTTCATTTCCGGATTTTTATGGGGGCTTTTGCAATTGGTAACAGGGGATATTTACTTTTTGGCAATTGATCAATTTTTAATTGAGTATTTTGTCGCCTTTGCATTCATTGGGGGTGCGGGGCTATTTTATCCAATTATCCAGAAATCGGCACGCGAAGGAAGCAAACGGAATTTAGCAATTTGGATTGTGATTGCCGCATTTGTCGGCAGCCTTGCAAGGTATTTTTGGCATTTTGTAGCTGGTGTCCTTTACTGGGGCCATTATGCACCAGAAGGTACATCTCCGTTTATGTACTCCTTAATTGTCAATGGCGGAACAATGCTCGGAGCCTTTATTCTTTGTTCCATCGTGCTCGTGCTCCTGATTACGGCTTCAAGAAGATTGATTGTGAGAAAAGGCGGAGGTGCGATTTCGTCCACACTATAATAAAAAAAGGTACCTTCATTTTGTAGGAACGGGTTCTCTTTTGAGGTGCAAAAAGCAAAAAAGCAGGGCAACCATGTTGGAATTTGCCCTGCTCTTTGCCAATTAACAATAATAGACGGAAATATTCCGCTTAATTAGTAAAAATCATTGAAAATAGCTTAAATAAGCGGAGGGATTCAGTCAAGTCCTCAATATTGTGTAAAATACAAAACAATGTTTTCAATTAATATCAGTTAAATGTAATTACTTTGGGTTAAACGACACAACCACCCTTTACATTTTTCGAGCGAAACTTCCATGGGTTTTATGCTCCATACCCAGTCAAGGGTGTCAAAGGCGGGTTTTCCTTTGATAGCCTTGACTGGGTATGGAATAATCCAAAAATGGAAGTTGCCTTAAAAATTAAACATAGCTACTTTTTAAGAGATTTTTGTTTCGAATATACGGTATCTTGATACTGCATTAAAACAGCCCCAATTAAACGGAAAGCAGATTGAGTATTAGGAAAAATACGGATTACTTTTTCTCTTCTACGTACTTCTTGGTTTAAACGCTCCAGTGAATTAGTACTACGAATATGGCAACGAACATCCTCTGGATGCTCCATGTATTGAATGGTATCTTCGAACCCTTCATCTAATATATTAAGTGCAGCTTCGTATTTAGGATTATCTCCAAACTGGCTCATCAATTCATCTTTAAACTTTCTCATATCCTCAATAGTGACAGCTTCAAAAGTTCGCTTAATCATCATACGAATTTCGCCTGAGTCTTTTTTAGGAAGCTTCGCTATGATATTTCGTTTAAAATGTACATTGCACCTTTGCCAACTTGTCCCAATAAATTCCCGTTGAATCGCTTTCTGGAGCCCTTTATGAGCATCAGAGATGACTAGTTTCGGGGATTGTAGGCCACGTGACTTAAGTTGTTGGAAAAAGCGACTCCAGCTCTCAAAGCTTTCAGCGTGATCTACACTTAATCCAAGTATTACCCTTTTTTTATTCTCTGTAATTGCAGTCGCAATATAAACAGCTTTTGAAACGACACGGTGATGTTCACGCACTTTAATATACATGGCATCTACAAAAACGAAAGGATAATATATTAGATTCAAGGGCCTTTTTGCCCAATCATTAACAATAGGATCAAGTTTCTGAGTAAGAGAAGAAACAAATGATTTAGAGAAATCTTCACCACATAGTTGTTCCACAATATGTGTTACTTTTCGTGTAGATACACCATTGATTACCATCTCCAACATGGAAAGAACTAATGCCTGATCACATCGTGCATATTTTTCAAAAATGGAAGTTGAAAATTCACCATTCCGAGTTCTAGGAACTTTAAGTTTGATTTTACCGATACTCATCGTTAATTCACGCTCATAGTAGCCATTCCGATAATCACGACGCTCCGCAGAGCGTTCATAAGCATCAGCCTTTAGATAATCATCTCTTTCTTTCTCCATATACTCATTCATGACAAGAATAATGGCGGATTTAACTACTGTATCTAAGTTTGAACTCATCACGGATTCTTTTAAAAGTTCCAAATCTAGGTTAAACTGTAATTGGGTCATTCTTATTCCTCTTTTCATTGTTTATCGTGGTTGAAAACATTGTTTCCAAGAGGGATAAAAATGAACCCTTTTCTTTTTACACAATTATATGGACTTAATCAGGGATTCCGCCTATTCACTCAATAAACGTGAAAATGGGGGATTTTTATTAGCATAACCGGAAAATCTCCCCTTATTTCCCCGGAAACGAGCTCCATTCTGCATTTAACCGGAAAATCTCCGCTTATTTTACTTTCGCTACTTACTTAATGAAGGACAAGCCTTCTATTTAGGTTTGTTGCTGCAAATCAAATCAATTAATTAACAAGATTCGCGACTAAAATATATCGATCAGGTGCATCACCGATAAAATTAAAAGGATAGCACGTTGTCACTGTTAAGGTCGCTCGCGGTTTCGGAACAATGACTGAACGATCATCGGCATCAACAATCCGAACTTGGTAAACTTTATACGTAAATTCCCCAGCAGACGTACGGACAATCAGTAAATCTCCTTCACCGACTTCGCCAAGCTTGCGAAAAACCGTGTCACGATGACCAGATAAAACGGAATTATCTCTTTCGCCTGGAAGAACACTGCCAGCAAAATGACCGACTCCTTTTTCAAGTTCATCTTCATCTGTTCCATGAAAAATCGGCAGGTGTGCATCAAGTTTTGGGATATACAGCTCGCCAATTTCTTCGCCAATCTCAGGGCGGATTGGATAAAGCACTTCATCGCTCAACGGTCTATGCTTTTCTAATGTCGTATCCGTCTCCTCTGGTTCCTCTTCAACAGCCATCACCGTGCCGCTCGGTTTTGTTTGTTTTACGAACGGAGACAAGTTGCTGAGCACGAGCCATCCCCCGATCAACACAAACATAATCGGAATGACCAAGGTGAGTTTTTTCATTATGAACGCTTCACCTGGCGTCTACGAAGAAGGGCTGCGCCGACTAAGATCATGCCAAACCCTGCTACTATTCCTTCAGCATAATTCCCAGCTGTGTTCGGCAATTTTCCGCCTTTCACTGTCCTGACTTCACTATTTTTCTTGTCTTTCTTCTTTTCTTTTTTTGGTGTAGCCTTTGGAGCTTGATCGACAACTTTTCCAATCGTGCCTAATTGTTGGTCAATTTTGTCGATTAAATCTCCGCCGAACAGGTCAGCAGTTAGGAGAATGTCGGCTAGGAATTTTCCATTTTTATTATAGAATTCGATTAAAAGATTTGCTCCATTAGTAGACTCAAGCATGAACGCTTCTAATTCAGTGAGTGCTTTCTTTTCAGTACCTTTTACTAGATAGTATTTCGCCTCTAACTGGAATAAATCTAGCATTTCTTGATAGAGGGAAAATAATTCGTTTAACTCCGCTTCTGTTAATTCAGAGATACTTTCAAAATCGCCAAGCGCCGATAATCGGGCATCAATATTGAGCATTTTCTCTTCAAAAGCCGGGTCCATGAAATCAATCGTTAAGAAATGTTTTACTAAGTTAACGAATTCTTGGTTCGTTAAACCGATGCCAAGTTCTTCAAACAAAAAGTCTGATTCATCTAAAAGCATATACATCGCGACAGTTAAGTACAGTCCATCGATTGTCTCATAATGATCAAGTGAATCATCGTACTTCGCCAATAATGACTGCAATTGTTCTTTCGTTAATTCATAAAAATCAAGCAATTCTTGCAAGCTCTGTTCAGTAATTGGCATTCCATACATGAATAGCGCATATTCAAGGTCATCAATCGTTTCGTAATCTTCAAGAGAAACCCCGTTATTTGCTAAAATCGCCTGTAGTTCATCGAGCGTAAGGCCGTAACGATTTAAAAACTGGTTTAAACTATTTTCGGTAATGGGTATTTCATAAAAGAGTAATGAAACCTCAAGGTCTTCGATAAATTGATAGTTCTCAAGGGCATCGTCGTTTTTTGCTAAAATCGCTACTAATTCATCAAGCGTTAACCCATAGTCATCGAGCAATTGTTGTAAATTTTCATCGGTAATGGCCACTCCTGTATAGAAGTCAACCGTAAAATCTAGGGCATCGATGTAAAGAAATACGTTTCGAACATCTTCACCAGCTTCGATTTCCCCATTTTCAACCAACAATTGAACTAACTCTTCTTCACTGTCAATCTCGTAGTAACTCAATAATTCTTGTAAATTTTCATCGGTAATTCTTTCACCTAAAAAGAACTCTAATTCTTCAATGGAATCAAAGTCTTCTAGACTTGTTTCCCAGTAAAATGAAAGATGGTGACTCAGCTGCTCCTCGGTTAACCCTTCTTTTTCTAAAAACGTCGTTAGCTCTGATGCACTCACAGCAAATCCGACTGAAGGGAAAACTCCGATCGCTAAAATAAGAGATAAAATAACACCGCGAAAAAGCTTCACATACATTCCTCCAAATGGTATAAAATTGTAATTGGTACAAAAATACTATATATCAATATGGTAAAATTTGAAATAGTAAATTTTACTAGTATTTAGAAAAATTTTGAAGACGAAAAAAGAAGCAGGACATGTATTCCTGCTTCTTTCATCATTCGATGATTTCAATTTTTTTGCCAGGCTGTTTAGGAATGGTAATTTTTAATAGTCCGTTCTGATAGGAAGCCTTCACTTTTGATTCATCGATTGGATGCGAAAACGTGATCGTTCGGCTTGAGCGTTGAATCGATTCGCTGCGCCGATAAATTTGATTGTTGTCATCTTCTTCTGTAAGTATATCTTGCTGCTTGACCGAAATCGTTAAATGGTTTCCGAGAATATCAATAGCGATCTGCTCCTTTTTAACCCCTGGGAGCTGAGCAGTCACAATTTGGCGATCGCCGGTATCTTTTACATCGATGGGAAATGAAACGTGTGGAAACGGCTGTTTAAAAAACTCATCCATATGCTGTAAAAAACCTCTTACCGGTGGCTCTTGCATAAAGTGATTGACAGTTCGAAACAAATCTTCAAACGGATTCCACTTATCTAGATAGTTTGGCCCATCAGATTTCTTTGACATAACCGTTCTCCTCCTTGAAATTTCTGCTATATCTTATGTGCGGAGGATTTTTTTAGTGCCTGGTTACATTCAGAGAACCTAATAAAAAAGTCACAACCATCTATAAAATGGCTGCGACTTTGTAAATACGTTTGTCCAATCAACGGTTTAACTATAGCCCCAAATGTTCTTTCAGTTCGGTTTGGACGCGTTGTTTTTCTTCAGCAGGGACTTGCAAATACCAGATTCTATTAATAAAAATTCCATTGCCTTCAATCTTCATTTGTTCAATATTCGAGGCGGCACTGCGATATTTCCCTTGAATTTCAACCATCTCATCAAACGTAATGTTTGTTTTGACATTTCCTCCAAGCGCTTTGAAAATATCGTCAAATCTTGTTAACGAACCGAAGCTGATGCCCTTATCGATCACACCTGCAATGACTTGACGCTGCCTTGTTTGCCGGCCAAAATCGCCTTCAGGGTCTTGTTTCCTCATCCGTACAAATGAAAGAGCTTCTTCTCCATTTAAATCAATTTTCCCTTTTGCAAAGTGCTTATTTCCTTCCGAAAATTCAAAGGCATTATTGATCGTTATTCCGCCTACTGCATCAACAATATCCTTAAAGCCGTCCATATTTACTTTCAAATAATAATCAATTGGGATATCGAGGAAATTTTCAACCGAATCCATTGACATTTCCACTCCGCCAAAGGCATAGGCATGATTAATTTTATCCTCGATTCCGCGTCCGATAATTTCCGTCCGAGTATCACGAGGAATACTGAGCATTTTAATTGAATTTTTATTAGGATTAACCGTAATTGCAACAATCGTGTCGGAACGCCCTTTATCGCCTTCACGTTCATCCACTCCGAGCATGAGCACAGAAAATGGCTCAGCCTCGCGAAAGGTAATTGGCCGCGGTTCACGTTCCCGTACAATCGGTTCATGCATTGTGTCGACAGCACTTGTCAATGATCGATATATGCTAAAAACATATGCTCCAATGGCAACGATAAATAACAATAAAATAATTCCAGTCACCCGCAGCCATGTTCTTTTCTTTTTACGTTCAGATCTCATATCATTTCCTCCATAATATTACAATGTCCAATTTTACATTATTTAAAAAGGTGTATCTAAGAAATTTTGTTTATTGAAGCTATTACACTATTTTTAATAAGGTTAAAAATAGATGTAGAGTATTGCTAATTGAGTAATATAGCTTTTTCCTAATATTCTTTATGGGTTCAAACACCATCCTCTTGTATAAACCTATAGTAAATTGTATAGGTGTTTGCATAGTTCAAAAACGTAGGTTATTTTATAATAGTAGAATACCACAGTATCAGATAAAAAAAGACAAAAATCTACAAAAATTAATAATTAGACATTGTTAATTTAAGAGATTTTCCATGAAATGAAACATAAATATTAAATTCGGGGCATATCTAAAAATCCAGAAAATATTGACCTTCGTTAAAGTATTGTATTAAAGGAATTATCACTCTTTTTATTGTACATCCTATATTTAGTGCGTTTTATAAAGTAGTATTGATAGTTCTTTTTTATTTACAGAGGGAAAAAATTTTAGAAAGCCGCTAGATCGATTATCAGTTGAATTATAAAATTTTTAAAAGTAAAAAGTAAATAAGCACTATAGTTAGGGGAGGTCATGTTAATGTCCATACTAGTCACAGGTGGTGCAGGATATATCGGTAGTCACACGTGTGTTGAGTTATTGAAAAGTGGATATGAGGTCGTTGTTATCGACAACTTTTCCAATAGTAAACCTGAGGTTATAAATCGTATTCGTAAGGTTACCTCTAAAAATTTTTTGTTTTATGAAGTTGATTTGTTAGATAAGGTATCTCTTGATAGTGTTTTTTCTAATAATAAAATTGATGCAGTTATTCATTTTGCAGGCTTAAAAGCTGTAGGTGAATCTGTAAACATGCCGTTACATTATTATACCAACAATGTAACGGGTACTTTAAATCTCTGTGAATCAATGAAAGAATATGGAGTTAAAAATATTGTGTTTAGTTCCTCGGCTACTGTATACGGGATGCCTGAAAAAATGCCGGTTACGGAAGAATTCTCTTTAAGTGCAACAAATCCCTACGGAAGAACAAAACTTATGATTGAAGAGATTTTACGTGATTTATATGTTTCGGATAACAGCTGGAGCATCGCTCTCCTTCGTTATTTTAATCCGATTGGAGCACATGAGAGCGGTATTATTGGTGAGGATCCGAGTGGCACACCGAATAATTTGATGCCTTACATTACTCAAGTCGCAGTTGGCAAGCTTAAAGAACTTCAAATTTTTGGGAACGATTATAATACTGTTGATGGGACCGGTGTAAGAGATTATATTCATGTTGTTGACCTTGCAAGAGGCCATATAAAGTCTGTGGAGAAGATTATAGGTTCAAATGGAGTTGACGCTTATAATCTTGGAACTGGTTATGGCTATAGTGTATTAGAGCTAGTTTCAACTTTTGAAAAAGTTTCAAACATACATATTCCATATAAAATAGTAAATAGAAGGCCAGGGGACGTAGCTAGTTGTTTTGCGGACCCTTCTAAAGCTAAGAAAGAGTTAGACTGGGCTGCTGAAAAAGGGTTGGAGGATATGTGTAAAGATGCTTGGAATTGGCAAAGGTTGAATCCAAACGGCTATGTTAATCAGTTAAAATAACAGAAGTTTTATCTATAGTTAGAATTCTTTTCTAAACTATTTGAAGGATAGGAAAGTATACTTCTATACCGATAAATAAGAAGTTGCTTAGTCACAACTGATTATAAAAAGTTGTGACTTTCATAGTTAATTGACGGAAAGACTTTACCCAAGTTCGGAAATCTTCATTCTTACTATTGAAGAACTTCTATGTAAATAGGCCTAGAATGATGGTACTATATAAGGCGGTGGGAAAATTATACTATAGCAGGTGATTTTAGGTGTTTAAAAGATTTTGTTATTGTTCAGTCGTAATTACTATCTTGTTTTTTATTTTATTACCAGAAAGTATTGAAGCTTCTGAGGTGCCAGAGAGATTAGGAGGGAAGAATCGATTTGAGGTTGCTACAAATATATCAAAAAAATGGAGTTCAGCTGATACGGTTTTAATAGTAAATTACAACGCGTTTGCGGATGCTCTTACAGCAGGGCCATTAGCCTACAAATACAACGCTCCAATTTTACTAACTCAAGCGACACAACTCTCAAAGGAAACCCAAGAGGAACTTGAGCGTCTTAGCCCTTCGAGTGTCTTTATAATTGGTGGAGAAGGTAGCGTTTCGCCAAATGTTGTCAAGGAAATACAAGCACTAGGAATTAGTCAAATTGACCGTGTGTCTGGAAAAGATCGCTTTGAAGTATCTGCAAACGTTGCAAAGAAACTGGATAGTTGGGATCAAGCGATTGTTGCAAACGGACTTATTTTCTCTGATGCTTTATCAATATCTCCATATGCAGCCAGAAATCAGGTGCCTATTCTATTAACACAAGCAAACAAAATTCCAGATTCAATCTCGACATTAATCAATTTAAAGGGAATAAAAGGAACAATAATCGTGGGTGGAGAAGCTACAGTTCAGAAAGCCGTTGCTTCTGCGTTACCTAACACTACAAGAATAGGAGGGGAAAATCGCTTTGAGGTAGCATCTAATATTTATAAGCAACTTATGCCGACTGAAAAAGTTTATGTTGCAACTGGGCTCACTTTTGCAGATGCGTTAACAGGCTCGGTTTTAGCAGCTAAAGACAATGCTTCAATTCTGCTTATGCAGAACGAATTTGCGCCAAATGAAACTTTAGATGTTTTTAAGAATAATAAAATAGCAAATTATGTAATCTTAGGTGGACCAGGATCTGTTCGTGAAAATGCAATATCAGATATTGAATATTTTAAAAAATCGAATAAACCAATTTTTTATTTAGTTCCACATGCAGATGATGAAGTCTTAACATTTGGGGTGGATATTCTTAACCAGTTGAATGCTGAGAGAGAGGTTTTTCTGATCCTGTTATCCAAAGGAGCAGATTCTGTAGCTAGGGAAGTATTAAATGGGCATTATGATCATGAATCTAATTCACGGCACCCAATCAATACGCTTGTAAAATGCCATTGGCATGGAGTGTACCATAACCCTGTTACAGAACAATATAGCCATGGCCACATTTCTTTAGAAGAGTTCGGAAATATTCGTTTAGAAGATTACTTTCATGCAGCTAGAGCACTCGGGGTGCCGGAAAGTAACATTTTGGAACATACACTTCAAAGTGGTCATTTAACCATAGCGAATATAAAAAATGTGATTAGGGATTATGCATCCGAATTTCCTGATGCTCAGTTTAGGTCAATGTCTTGGTATGATGGTCACCCTGCTCATGCTACTATAGGAAAAGCTTTAAAAGAGTTAGAACAAAGTGGTGAGATAAATCCGTTAAATACGGCTTATTTCATTTCAATTTATACAGATCGATTTGCTAATAAACAAATTCCTCTTCCTTTACGGAAAATTACTATTACTGAGCCTTCCAGCCTTAGAAACCTTACTTCATCAATAAATGTTTATAAGACGTTCGATCCTTCAGTTGGAAAATATGCAACTGGTTACCACTCAGTAAAAAGCCAGTTTGATAGTCTTGAGAAGATGCCATATGTAAGGATTCACTACTAAAAATAATTAATTTGAATGGGGAATGGGATATTTTAGTGGGAAATATCTCGTTTTCCCATTTACTCGTGGTGCTATTTTTGTTAGATTGGTAGATGTGATGAATGAACATGTAAAACAAGAAGGCATCTTGTAATATATTGTCTTTTTGAAATTGGGAGGTAAAAAATTGAAAAAAAGAAAATTTTCCTTCATTCTAATTTTAGCGATTTGTTTCTTATTATTCCCTTTTAATTCATTTGCCCAAGCTGAAACCATTTCGGTTAGGTTAAGTAATTATATTGGTAATACGAATTCTCTTAATGTAGAAACGATTGGGAAGTATAAACTTGCAAATGGGAATATTAGAATGGCTGGAAAAGATCGTTTCCAGGTTGCAAATAATATAGCCTCAAGTGGTTGGAATAAGGCAGAATCCGTCGTAATAGTTAATTATACAGCTTTTGCAGATGCTTTAGCTGCTGCACCATTTGCTTATTATATAGATGCTCCAATTTTATTAACGCAACCTGCATCATTAACAACAGATACAGCAAATAAAATTAAACAATTATCTCCTAAGAACATTTATATTATTGGTGGAGAGGGCAGTGTATCATCGAATGTTGCCAATCAATTAAAACAAATAACATCAAATGTCAATAGAATTGGCGGTAGCGACCGTTTTGAGGTGGCGAAAAACATCGCCGCTCAAATTCCAAATAACGGTCAAGCGGTTGTTACAAATGGAATGGTGTTTGCTGATGCTCTATCAATCGCACCTTATGCTGCGAGGAATGGAATCCCCATTTTATTAACAACAAAAGATATGTTACCTGAATCTACTAAACAAGCGTTAAACGGGAAAACCAGTTCATTAATTATTGGTGGTACTGGTAGTGTCTCTGATGGAATTGCTTCTCAACTTAACGGTGTCACTCGTATTGGTGGAGCTGATCGTTTTGAAGTTTCAGCAAACATTATTAGGGAGTTAAACTTACCAGCTGAAACAGCATTTATCTCAACAGGGTTAACATTTGCCGATGCCTTAACAGGTTCTGTTTTAGCTGCAAAACAAAATGCACCGATGTTATTAACAAGACCAGAACAACTTTCGGTACCTGTAACAAAGGTAATCAATGATAAGGGGATTACTAGTTTTACTATTTTAGGTGGAACAGGTTCGGTTAGTGAAGCTCTAGTAGCTAGCTTGCCAAATGAGGTTAGACTTGCAGAAAAAACTACCTATACCGTGAAAAACGAGAATGGTAGATTAAGATTATATAATGGAAATAGTAGAATCAAAGATTTTGGAACACAAGCATTTACGTTAGTTCCTGAACAATATAGTAGTCAACATCAAATAAAGGTTAACAATAGGTCTTACCTTGGAAACATGGAATTCACGATTGAAAATGGAAATGTACGTCCAATCAATCGTAATATCCCTTTTGAAGATTATTTAAAAGGTGTTGTACCAAGGGAAATGCCTGCTAGCTGGGGGTTAGAGGCCTTAAAGGCTCAAGCAGTTGCAGCAAGAACTTATTCAATCAATGATATCGGAAAAACAGTAGCCGATACCCAAGCATATCAAGTTTATGGTGGATATAGTTGGGGAACTGATCAATGGGAACAAAGGACCAACCGTGCGGTTGCAGAAACAGCTGGTCAAGTATTAAGGTTTGATGGTAGGGTAATCGGTAGAAACGCGGTATACTCTTCCAGTAATGGTGGATATATTGAATCCAATGCGAATGAATGGGGAACATCACAGGTTGCTTATTTAAATGCTAAGGAAGATCGGTGGGACCCGAAGAATCTGTGGAAAATAGAAATGAAGAAAACGCAAATAGACACAACTGGTTTGAACTTGCAGAACCCTGGTCATTGGTGGGGGACCGTGAGAGAAGCTGATGTATCTGTTACAAATAGCTTGAAAAATTATTTAACAAAAAATGGCTATGAAAATATGGATATTAAGATAGTTTCAATAAATGATTTTATTATTGCTCATGAACGAACAACAGGACAAAGAAGTATCAATGCTACAATTGATGTTGACATTTTTGTCCGAAATCCAGCAACGAATGAATACCGTTTTGATAGCAATAAAGATATCGAGAGAATTAATATAAAACGTACCTTGAGCGTTAAAGAGTTCCGATCTATCTTTGGTGCAAGTAACTTTAGGAGCACTCTGTTAGACCTGACTATATATGATTCCACTACAGATGTCTTAACGATTCGAGGGCGCGGCTTTGGTCATGGTGTTGGTATGAGTCAAACCGGAGCGAATAGAATGGCTAATGGGGGATTCAGTTATAAAGAGATTTTATCCCATTATTATCCAGGTACAACCGTTGGGAAATAGTTAAATGTAGAGACTGCTAAATTTTTAGCAGTCTTTTATTATGAATTTTCTTAAAGTGGAATAGAAGAAACATTCATTATCAGCTTTGAAACCGAAGAATAATACACTTAAATAGGTTTTTGTCGATATTTAGCTGTTTTTTGGTATTTTTGTAGAATTCCTCTATTAATTTAGATAGAATGGGAAAGAGAATTCTAACATCTAGGAGGAGAATGAATGAGGAAATATTCCGTTGCTCTGATGATAGTACTAATCTTGTTTTTTACAGGTGCTAATCAATCATCTGCAGATGGGTACACATCTAGACTTGCTGGAAAAGACCGCTTTGATGTTGCAGTCAATGTTGCTAAAAGCGGCTGGTCTTCTGCTGATACGGTAGTAATTGCTAATTATTTAGCTTATGCAGATGCTTTGGCTGCTGCTCCGTTAGCTTATAAACATAATGCCCCGATTTTATTAACATTGCCAAACGATTTATCTGCTGCAACGAAAAATGAGATTGCTAGATTAAAAGCTAAATCAGTTATTATTGTTGGTGGTAATGGAAGTGTTTCAGAAAAAGTTGAAAAACAATTAAAAGATATGGGTATTTCTTCTGTTGAGAGAATTTCAGGGAAAGACCGGTTTGAAGTGGCTAACAATATCGCAACGAAAATGGGAAGAAGCAGTAAAGTCATACTCACATATGGACTTAATTTTCCAGATGCACTCGCTATCGCTCCTTATGCAGCAAGAAATGGGTTTCCTATCCTCCTTACAAATACGAATACAATTCCTCAATCGACGAAATCTTTGATTCAAGGTTGGAATGTAAGCCAAACCATTATTGTAGGGGGAGAGGGCAGTGTTTCTAGAAATGTCTTCAATAGTGTCCCTAAACCTTATAGAATAGGCGGTCTAGATCGCTTTGAAGTCGCATCAAATATTGCTAATCAATTTTTCAGCACTCAATCTGAAGCTTTTGTAGCTACTGGGATGACATTTGCAGATGCATTAACGGGTTCTGTTTTGGCTGCGAAGAAAAATCAGCCGATTCTGCTTACATCCTCATCTTCTATTCCAAATGGTACAAAAAATGCAATACTGAATAATGGGTATAAAGGGATTACGATATTAGGAGGTATGGGCTCAGTCTCAAATAACATCGCCAATCAGTTAAAAGTACTTGCTGATGGTATAGTCATCATGATTGACCCGGGGCATGGAGGGAGTGATCCAGGAGCAAGTGGTCATGGGTTAATTGAAAAAGAGTTAGTTCTTGATATTTCAAAGAGATTAGCATTGCGACTAGAAAACTCAAATTATAGGGTCCTCATGACACGAACAGGTGACACATACCCTAGTCTAGATGATCGTATAAAGATGGCTAATGAGTCTGGGGCAAATGTGTTTGTTAGTATCCATGTGAATGCTTTTACTTCGCCATCCGCACACGGTACAGAAACATACTGGAATTCAACTAATTCCTCAACCGAAAGTAAGCTTCTTGCAGAGGAAATTCAAAAGGAGTTAGTTGCAGCATTAGGAACTTATAATCGTGGTGTAAAGAGTGGCGGATTTAAGGTAATTAGAGATACAAAAATACCAAGTGTTTTAGTCGAAGTGGCATTTATATCTAATCCTAATGACGCGAAATTGTTAAGTGAACCAGCTTTTAGGCAAAAAGCAGCCGATGCAATTTTTAAAGGTATTACCAACTATTTTAATAAATTTTAACCTAATCCCTATTGGTGTTTCAGTAGGGATTTTCCCTGAATTTGGATAAATTTATTAAAAGCTTTAAGTTAAGAATAAATTTAATTGACATACTGACTTTTTAGATGAAGAATATAAGTGGAAATTATTTTTTTAGTACTTTTATTCTATCCATTAGAACAAAAAATGGACATAGAAAAATAATTGAACAAAAGTGAAAAAATAATTTTAATTAATTTTTTCATTGCTTATGATAGACTTAGTAAGGGCTGATTTACTTTTATATTTAAAAGGGGATTAATTTACATGAGTATACAATTGGTTATAGCCTTTATTGTTTCTTTTGTTACAGTTTTAGTTTGTACGCCACTCGTTATAAAACTTGCTTATAAGGTAAACGCTACAGATAAACCTAACCAACGAAAAGTGCATGAGAAAGTGATGCCGCGACTTGGAGGATTAGCTATCTTTGCAGGAGTTGTTGCAGGTTATTTTGCCTCGGGGCTTCACAATGAAAGGATAACGGGAATTACTATTGGTGCATTAATTATTATCATCGTAGGTGTTCTCGATGATTTATATGAACTTTCAGCAAAAGTAAAGCTTTTAGGACAACTTGCTGCTGCAGGCGTAGTAGTGAGTACCGGTTTAACTATCGGGTTTATAAGTATACCTTTCATTGGAAAGTTTGATTTGGGTATATGGGCTATCCCGGTAACAATTTTATGGATTGTTGGTATAACCAATGCAATTAACTTAATTGATGGGTTAGATGGTTTAGCTGCAGGTATTTCCGCTATCGGGATTGCTACTATTGCTTTTATGGCCTTCGCTGCAGGAAAGGTTTTAATACTGCCTTTAGCGGTGATTTTATTGGCAAGTATCCTTGGGTTTTTATTTTATAATTTCTATCCAGCAAAAATATTTATGGGAGACACTGGGGCTCTGTTCTTGGGGTATTCAATTGCTATTCTTTCATTACTGGGACTGTATAAAAGTGTAACATTATTTAGCTTTGTGGTCCCAATCCTAATATTAGGAGTTCCAATTTTCGATACATCATATGCCATAATTAGAAGGATTATTAATAAGCGGCCGATTACCTCACCTGATAAATCGCATCTACATCACAGGATGCTAGCACTAGGCTTGTCCCATCGGAATACAGTGTTAGTTATTTATGCGTTAGGGATTTTATTCAGTGTTTGTGCTGTACTATTTGATTCAACAACCTTATGGGGATCGTTACTAATCATTGTGGGAGTATTAATATTCTTTCAGATAATTGCAGAATTTATAGGGTTAGTGAATGATCATCACAAGCCTTTCTTAAAAATGTTCAGGATGTTCAGGAAAGTGACGGGAAAACAGTAATACAAAAATAAAATCCGTTTGTGACTCGTCCCCACATGCGGATTTTCAAATAATGATTGATTTGAGTTGATGATTTTGAAATGTGAGAGGGAATTAATTTTATTAACAAATCGATACCCTTTTTATCCGGGAGAAGAATTTCTAACATTGGAACTTAAACAGCTATGTGAAACGTTTAATAAGGTTTATATCATTCCAGTAAATGTAAATGATTATTCAAAAAAAAGACAGCTTCCCGATAATGTGGAAGTTCATCTTCCGTTTGAACCGACAAAGAAAACTGGGGTTATGAAGAAAATATTATCTTTAAACGAGACTCAAGGAAGGTCTTGGTTTTTTGATGAATTACCAACTGCTAGGAATTACGGGTTAAAAGGTGTCGGAAAGCTACTTAGTTGGATTACAAATGCGCTCATTATTAGGGATTACATAGAAAAAAATATTATAAGCGAACGAAACAGCAAAGAGTTTGTTGCGTATTCTTATTGGTTATCATTAGCTCCAGGTATTAGTTTTTTGAAGGAGAGGTATCCTAACCTAAAGGTTTATTCACGGGGACATGGTGGAGATATTTACGACGAGAGACATGATCCACCTTATCTCCCAGTAAAGCGTAGAATGCTAACGGTTCTAGATGAGATATTTCTGGTTTCTACGTATGGAAAGGATTATTTAGTAAATGAATTCCCAGAAACTAAGGATAAGTTGACTGTATCTCGACTAGGAACTTTAAAACCAGCAAAATCAACAGAAGCATCAACTGACGGTATCACAAGGTTAGTAAGTTGCTCTTACATGGTACCTATAAAGAGGTTGAGTTTATTGGTTGAGGCACTCCAACATAGTAAGACTAATCTCCATTGGACACATATAGGAGATGGCCCGGAACGCGAAAATATCGAAAAGCTTGTTCAAAAACTGCCGGGAAATGTTACAGTACATTTTACTGGCAGTTTGAAGAATGAGGACGTGATGAAGTATTATATGCAAAATCCAGTGGATTATTTTATAAATGTAAGCGCTAGTGAAGGTATTCCGGTATCAATTATGGAGGCTTTTAGTTGTTGTATCCCAGCAATTGCAACAGATGTTGGTGGAACATCAGAGTTGGTTAATAGCCAGAACGGTGTGCTTGTTCCTGAAGATATAACTTCTCTAGAGCTTGCATCTATCTTAGATAAAGTAGGAACGAGTTCTTTGGAAGAAAAGGCCAAGATGAGAGAATCAGCTTTTCAGACTTGGGATACGTTGTATAATGCTGAAAAAAATTATTCTAAATTTGTTAGGGAAATTAGTAGTTAAGATATGGGAAGCAAAAATAGTTTTTTAAAGGACAGCTTTATAACACTTTTCAGACAGGCAACCAGCATTGTAATTGGTACTTTATTAATTGTAATTATCGCAAGAGTATTAGGTGGAGAACTGCAAGGTCAATATGCATTGATCATTACATTCCCCACGTTGTTGGTCATGTTTATTAATTTTGGATTGAACACCTCCACTGTTTATTATGTTAGCAAGCAAGAAATTAGCCCACAGCAGGCATTTGTCAATAACTTAATTGTGGGACTATTGCTGGGAACTGTTGGAATTGCGGTAGGTTCTTTATTTATCTACCTTTTCGGGGAAATTGCTTTTCCAGGGGTTCCCCATCAAATTTTATACACTATATTACTTGTTGTACCAGTTATGGTGCTAAACAGTTATTTTCAAACGATTTTCCAAGGCATCCAAGACTTTAAAATTTTTAATACCATATTAGTGATTACACAAATCACAAATCTTGTCTTTGTTGTTATTTTAATAGTGCTATTTGAATTTAAACTTAATGGGGCGTTATTGGCGTTTACACTAGGGCATTTAGCAACTTTAATCTTCATCCTTTTCTTATTTATCAGGAAGTATAAGGTCCCAACTAGGAAAATTAGATTGAATGTCACTTATTTGAAGAAGTCATTTAATTATGGGTTTAAATCATACTTGAGTAATCTTGTCACATTTTTAAATTATCGTGTTAATATTTATATTCTCGGTTTTTTTGTTAACCCCTTTGCAGTAGGGGTATATTTTACTGCATTAAATTTAGGAGAGAAGCTGTCGGTTTTCACTCAATCAATTTCTTCTGTCCTTCTGCCAAGAATCGCTTCAATGGGGACGACTGAAGAAAGAAATAAGCTCACCTCTATTGTCAGTAGAATCACACTAATCTTTATGATCATGTTTGCTGTCATTGTTTTTTTTATAATTGATTTTATTACTCCAATTTTAGGGAATGATTATGTAGAAACACCATTTCTCTTGAAGATACTACTACCTGGTATTACACTTTTGGCGGTTGAAAAAATTCTATCTAATGATATTGCTGCAAGAGGAAAACCTGAAATTAATTTATATGTGTCTATTTTTAATGTCATAATAAGTATTGGATTAAATCTTCTCTTAATACCGAAATACCAAGCTGTAGGGGCAGCAATTGCCACCTCAATCTCTTATAGCCTGAGTTTCGTCATTAAAGCCTTCGTGTTTAGTTGGATTTCAGGTGAGTATTTTACCCATTTTCTTGTAATAAAAAAAGAGGATATCCAGCTTATTTCAAATCTGTTAAAAAGGCAAAGTTTTGTTAAGAAAATGAAAAGAAAATAAAGGATATTTTATGATAAGTTAGGAAATGTGTTTTAAATTATAATAATCTTAATGAAAAGAAGGAGTTTACAATGCTAAATTTTGCGATTGTAGGTTGTGGTCATATTGCGAAAAAACATGCTGAGGCTATTCAAAAGGCAGATGGAGCAAACCTTATAGCGGTTTGTGATTCAGATCCTTCAAAAATGGAAGAGTTTATTAGTTTATATGGAATTAAAGGTTATGTTCTGTTAGAAGACTTGTTAAACAATAGTGATGTTGACGTAGTCAACATCTGTACCCCAAGTGGTTTCCACGCTTCTATTGCCGTAAAAGTGGCTGAAGCAAAGAAACATATTGTCGTAGAAAAACCGATTGCGATGACGCTTGAAGACACAGATGCTATCATTGATGCGTGTCGAAATAATAACGTGAAATTATCTGTTGTACATCCAAATCGTTTCCGTCCAGTAATGATCAAACTAAAAGAAGTAATGGAAAACGAAGCGTTAGGAAAAATTAGCCATGCCAATGCCACTGTAAGGTGGAATCGTAACCAACAATATTATAATCAGGCCGGTTGGAGAGGTACGAAAGAGTTCGACGGTGGCGTGTTAATGAACCAAGCTATACATAACCTTGATTTAATTTTATGGTTAATGGGCGATATTGATGAGGTTTATAGTATGGAGGCAACTAGATTAAGGAATATTGAGTCAGAAGATGTGTCTACTGGTGTAATTCGTTTTAAAAACGGAGCGTTAGGTGTAGTGGAAGCAGCTACAACTATTTACCCTTCCAACCTCGAAGAAACAATTAGTGTCTTTGGTGAGACAGGTTCCATAAAAATAGGCGGTAAAACAGCCAGTCTTATTGAGTATTGGAATTTAAAAAATATGTCAGAGACTGAAACAGATGACATTATTGAAAATGTAAAAATAGATCCTATTGGTAAACCAGGTCACCAATGTATTATCGAGGATATGGTGGGCGCTGTAACAGAAGATCGTGAACCGATTGTAACTGGACTTGACGGGAGAAAAGCGCTTGAGCTGGTTCTAGCCTTTTATGAATCGGCAAAAACGAATAAGCCTGTTAAATTTTAATGGATGAAGAGGGATAATTATATGAACAACCTAAACCTTAATGGCACTAAACTACTTGAAAAAATTACAAATCGTACGGCTACTATAGGAGTAGTAGGGCTTGGTTATGTCGGTTTACCTTTAGCAGTGGAAAAGGCTAAGGCAGGTTACCGAGTAATTGGTTTTGATGTACAGCAATCAAGGACGGATATGGTAAACCAAGGAATTAATTATATTGGAGATGTCGTAGATGAAGAATTAAAAACAATTGTTCAAGAAGGGAAACTTATTGCAACTACAGACTACTCTAAAATTGAAGAAGTAGATGCAGTTGCTATTTGTGTTCCAACCCCCTTAGATACTTATCAGCAACCTGATACATCCTATGTGGAAAGTTCAGGAAAACAGATAGCTCAATATATGGATAAGGGGATGTTGATTGTATTAGAAAGTACAACCTATCCTGGGACGACCGAAGAAGTCTTAAAACCAATTCTCGAAAGCCGTGGTTTAAAATGTGGAGAGGACTTTTTTCTAGCTTATTCACCTGAACGGGTGGATCCTGGCAATAAGTTTTATAATACAAAAAACACTCCAAAAGTCGTAGGTGGAATCACCCAAGCGTGTACAGCGATTGCCTCCGAGTTATATAGTGGAGTCCTTGAAGGAGACGTCCATCAAGTTTCTAGCCCTGCAGTAGCGGAAATGGAGAAAATACTTGAAAATACCTTTAGGCATATTAACATTGCACTTGCCAATGAAATGGCTATCCTTTGTAATAAGATGGGGATAGATGTATGGGAAGTGATTGATGCTGCGGCAACTAAACCGTATGGATTCATGCCGTTTTACCCGGGTCCTGGGCTCGGAGGGCACTGTATTCCGATTGATCCATTCTATTTAACATGGAAAGCTCGTGAGTATAATTATCATACACGGTTAATTGAACTTGCTGGAGAAATTAACAATGGAATGCCAGAATTTGTTGTAAATAAAGCTATGTATATTTTAAATGGGGAAGGGAAGGCGTTGAGAGGGTCTAAAATTGCGATTCTCGGTGTTGCCTATAAAAAGGATATTGATGATGTCCGTGAATCCCCAGTACTTAAGATTGTTGAAATGTTAACAAATGAGGGCGCTGAGTTAATTATCTGTGATCCCCATGTTACCTCTTTCCGTTCCTGTAACACGGTTATCGAGCCGGTAACCTTGACGCAACAGGTTTTAGAGAATGCAGACCTAATTATGATTACTACAGATCATTCAGCCTTTGATTATGACCTAATTAGTCAGAAAGGTAATGTGGTTTTTGATACAAGGAATGCACTAAAAAACTATCCAAAACCAGAAAAATATGTGAAATTATAATATTGAATTAGATAAGTAGCATGGTGGAGCGTCTGTGCTACTTATTCACATGAGCAGAAGTAAGGGGGAAAGTCGATGAAATTTCTTACTGTTATTGGAGCAAGACCGCAATTCATTAAAGCAGCTCCTGTCTCCAGGGAACTTCGAAAAATTCACAAGGAAATATATGTACATACAGGACAGCACTATGACAAAAATATGAGTGATATATTTTTTAATGAGTTGGACATTCCGAAACCTGATTACCATTTGAATGTGGGGTCCTCCTCACATGGGAAACAAACAGCAAAAATGTTGGATGAAATAGAGAGAATATTATTTGAAGAGACCCCAGACTATTTACTTGTTTATGGTGATACAAACTCTACACTTGCTGGAGCTTTAGCTGCAGCGAAGCTTCATATACCTGTCATCCATATTGAAGCGGGTTTAAGAAGTTTTAATAAAAAAATGCCAGAAGAAATAAACAGAATTATGACTGATCATATTTCTGAATTTCTTTTCTGCCCAACAGAGACAGCGGTAAAGAATTTAGAAAACGAAAATATCAAAAAGAATGTTTTAAATGTTGGCGATGTAATGTATGATGCTGTCTTATATAATCGGGCTCTTTCAGAAAAGAAAACGTCTATCCTTCAAAAATTGGGAATCGAACCTAAAGGTTACTATCTAATTACTGTACATCGCGCTGAGAACACAGATGACCCTGAAAAAATGCGAAGTATTATTGATGCTTTTTCAAAATTGGAAGGAAAAAAGGTATGGCCTATTCATCCTAGAACAAGAAATATACTTATCAATTTAGGAATTGATTTAAATGCAATACCTGATTTATTCGTAATTGATCCAGTTGGTTATTTGGATATTCTTGCATTGGAAAGTAACGCTAAAAAAATTATAACTGATTCTGGTGGGATTCAGAAAGAAGCCTATTTCCTTCAGGTACCTTGTGTTACTTTACGTGAGCAAACGGAGTGGGTAGAGACATTAGAAAGTCAAGCAAATATACTAGCAGGTACGAATGTAGAAGAAATTTTAGAAGCTATCCAATCAGAAGTAAATCCATCTTATAAAAATTATTTTGGAGATGGCCAGGCAGCCGTAAAAATAACGGAGCATTTTAGTAAAGAGGTTTAATAAATGAAAATAACATTTTTAAGTGAAAACTTCCCGCCAGATACTGGTGCTCCTCAAATTCGTTTGTACGAAATCAGTAAAGAGCTGATAAACAGGGGTTATCAAGTAGAAGTATTAACAGCATTTCCTCATCACCCTAATGGAATTATACCGGATGAATATAGAGGAAAACTTTACCAGTTTGAACACTATGACGGCATCCCCGTTCATAGAAGTTGGATTTATCCGAGTCCAAAAGGAAGTTTTTGGAAAAGGTTAGCATCTTATTTTTCATTTACTTTAAGTGCTTTATATTCGCTCTTAAAATCACAAAAATCGGATGTTATCATATGTACATCACCTCCTTTGTTTGTAGGAATCACTGGGTATGTAGGAGCGAAGATGAAGGGTGCCAGATTTGTATTCAATGTTGCTGATATATGGCCCGAGTCAGCAGTGGAACTCGGAATTTTAAAAAATAAATTATTCATTAAACTTGCTGAGTGGCTTGAAAAGTGGCTTTATAAAAAGTCTTGGAAAATTGCCACTGCTACGGAAGGTATCCAAGATTACATGGTGAAAAAAGGAAAGAACAAAGATCAAGTTTTCATGCTTCCAAACGGAGTAAATACAGAAACATTTCATCCAAAAGAACGAGAGAAGTCATGGGAGGCAAGATTAGACTTTGTTGGAAAAAAAGTCTTTACGTTTGCAGGAAGAATAGGGTATGCCCAAGGGCTAGACTCCGTTTTAAGAGCTGCTAAGATTGTTGAGGAATCTAATCCAGAAATAAGATTTTTAATAATTGGTGATGGTCCTGAGAAGGAAAAGCTTGAAGAAATGAAAGAGGAACTAAAGTTGAAAAACCTTGTCTTCCATGATTCTGTGCCAGTTTCAGAAATGCCTAATGTGTTTTCTATTACTGATTTTTCCATTGTTTCATTAAGAAATATTGAATTGTTTAAAGGTGCAAGGCCATCTAAGATATTTCCAGCGTTAGCTTGTGGCGTTCCTGTATTATATTGTGGTACTGGTGAAAGTGCTGAGCTAATAGAAGAAAACAACTGTGGGATTGTCGCTGAACCAGAAAATTCAGACTCGATTGCAGCTAAGATAATTGAGTGTGCAGAAATGAGCCAGCAAGATTACGAGGCCTTTGCAAAATCAGGAAGAACGTTTGTAGAAAATCATTATTCTTGGAAATCGATTGTTGATGATTTATTAGAAAATATTCAGGAGTATGAGAAAGTACAAGGTCGTGAGACATTATGAAAATATGTCATTTAACTTCAGTCCATTCTGCTTATGATACTAGAATTTTTATAAAAGAGTGCCAGTCCTTGCAAAGAGCTGGACATGAAGTTTTTTATGTTGTACCAAATGTGCCAGATGAGGAAATTAATGGGGTTAAGATACTTGGAGTCGAATCAGATGCAAAAGGTCAATTAGCCAGAATAAGGAAGACGACAAAATCGGTCTTTTTAAAGGCTTTGGAAGTGGATGCAGATGTTTATCACTTCCATGACCCAGAGCTTATTCCAATCGGTCTTAAGTTAAAAGGGTATGGAAAAAAAGTGATTTATGATGTTCATGAGGATGTGCCCGAACAGATTTTATCGAAACAGTGGATACCGAAACCTATAAGGAAGAGCGTATCAACTATGGTCAGAAGATATGAACGGTATGCTTCCAAAAGATTTGATGCTATTTGTACTGCAACGCCCTATATTGCCAAACGGTTTAAAACTTATAATCCAAATACGACAACTATTCACAATTACCCTCTGTTAGACGAATTGTCTACGAATTATAGCGATAAAATGGATAAAACTAAAAATAGTGCCGTCTATATTGGTGGGATTTATGTTTTACGTGGAATAAAAGAAATGGTGAATGCAACTGAGATAATAAATAAAGAAATTCCCTTAACTTTTGTATTAGCAGGATCATTTGCCCCCCCCTCACTTGAAGAAGAAGTACAAAGTTTACCGGGGTATAAGTACACGGATTTTCATGGGTTTTTGGATCGGGATGGAATTAAGACATTACTAGCGGAAGCTAATATGGGATTAGTGCTCCTTCATCCAGAACCACGGTTTATTGTTTCATTGCCAATTAAAATGTTTGAGTATATGTCAGCAGGTTTACCTGTAATAGCATCGAATTTTCCTCTCTGGAAAGAGATTGTCGAAAAGAACAGATGTGGAATTTGTGTTGACCCCTTAAATACTCAGGAAATTGCTGACGCAATGAAATGGGTGATAAACCATCCAGATGAAGCTAAATTAATGGGGGAAAATGGCAGAAAGGCAGTCGAAAAAATATATAATTGGGAAACAGAAAGTCAAAAGCTAATTGAGCTATACAATAATTTATAAGAAGTTTATGATATATCGATACTACGGAAAGTAGGGAAATAAAAAATGAAAGTACCAATGCTTGATTTAACAGAACAATATCAGCAATTAAAAGGCGAAATTATGGATTCACTTGATCATGTAATGTCAAGATCACAATTTATCTTAGGAGATAATGTTAAGAAGCTGGAGAAGGATGTAGCTGAATATAGTGGGGTTGGTCACGGTATTGGAGTGGCAAATGGTAGTGATGCTTTACATATTTCTTTACAAGCCTGTGGTGTTGGGCAAGGAGATGAGGTAATTGTTCCTTCCTTTACATTCTTCGCAACTGCTGGCGCAGTAGCAAGAACTGGAGCAACACCAGTGTTTGTTGATATCGAGCCAAAAACTTATAATATTGATGCTAGCAAAATTGAGTCCGCGATTACTGACAAAACTAAAGCAATTATACCAGTACACTTATATGGACAAATGGCAAATATGGATGCCATTGTTGAAGTTGCACAAAAACATAACATTGCCATTATTGAAGACGCAGCTCAAGCAATTGGGTCATTGTATAAAGGGAAGAGAGTAGGGGAACTAGGAACGACTGCATGTTATAGTTTCTTTCCAACGAAGAATCTTGGGGCATATGGCGATGCAGGGATGATTGTTACAAATAATGATGAAATCGCAGAAAAGATGCGGGTCATTCGAGTTCACGGAAGTAAACCAAAATACTACCACCATGTCTTAGGTTATAATAGCCGTCTTGATGAACTTCAGGCTGCAATTTTAAATGTGAAATTTCCTAATTTAGACAAGTGGAGCGAACTACGTAGGGAAAAAGCTGAAAACTATACTAGACTTTTAAATGAAACCGTCAAGGAAGTAATTACTCCATTCATTGAAGAACATAATTACCATGTTTTCCATCAGTATACGATTCGAGTTCCTCAACGAGACGATCTCCAAGCGTATTTAAAGGAGAACGGTGTTAGCACAATGATTTATTATCCGAAACCTTTACATTTACAACCTGTTTTCCACGAACTTGGATACAAAAAAGGAGATCTTCCAGAAACAGAGAAAGCTTGTGCAGAAGCAATTTCTTTACCAATGTTCCCGGAATTAAAGATTGAGCAACAGCAATATGTGGTAAGCAAGATTGCCGAATTTTATTCGAAGTAAGGAGGGTTTAATATGGAAACACCAACGGTTGGAGAGAACGTTGTCATAGGTGAAAATGTAACATTTGGAAAGAATGTCCAGATTGGTCATAATGTAGTTATTTACGACGGTGTACAAATTGGTAGCTACTGTATAATACAGGATAATGCAGTAATTGGCAAACAACCGACTAGAGCCAAAAACTCCATCCTCCCTGATGTAAAAAAATTACCTCCCACTATTATCGGTTCAGGCTGCACAATTGGTACGTCCGCAATTATATACGCGAATGCAGTTCTCGCTGATGATGTTTTCGTTGCAGATTCAGCGACAATTCGGGAAAGGGTAACAATTGGAGAGAAGACAATCGTTGGTCGGGGTGTTGCAGTTGAAAACGACTGTCAAATTGGGGTAAAATGCAAATTAGAAACGAATTGTTACATTACGGCCTATTCTGAATTAGGCGACTTTGTCTTTGTTGCACCAGGTGTCGTTACTACAAATGACAATTACATGGCTCGTTCTAAAGAACGATATGATAAATTTAAGGGTATTACGATTAAAAATGGTGGAAGAATAGGTGCGAATTCAACGGTTTTACCGGGAAGAACGATTGAAGAAGATGGTGCTGTGGGTGCCGGAAGCGTTGTTACAAAAGATGTTGGCAAAGAAGAATTAGTTATCGGAACGCCTGCAAAAGTTATTCGCAATGTACCTGAGAATCAGTTGTTAAGAAATCAATAAAAGCTTCCAGAAGGTGGATGTCAATTATCTACCTTCTGGAAATATTTTGCATAATATGGAGGATTTTAAGGAGAAAAAAAATGCAAAACATCTTGGGAAACAAGCCTGTTCTTCAGGTATTTGTTGCTATATTAGTATCTATTGTTTTGGGATGGGGAGTAGGGCGTGAATTCACCTTTACCAAATCACAGACCATTTTATTTTTATGGATAGGAATTTTGTTTGCTGTAGGTTTCATTATAATCTTAATTCGTTTCTTTCTAAAAAGATATTCTATTTCTAGACTTATTATATTTGGATTTATTATATCGGCATTTCTAGGGTCAGGTATTTTATCTGTGGAAATAGGACCTATTTCTTTATTTCCATACCGGGTATTTTTACCTATAGCAATTCTTCTGTTTTTAATAAAATGGTGGCAAAGTAGACAGTTCGCTCTATTTGAAAGTGAACCATTAAAGCCAATTCTATTTTTTTTAATTTTTTGGATTTTATATTCTCTGCTTTCCTTAACATGGGCCCCATCTCTTTTTGAGGGGATTAAAAATGTAATTTTTTTAGGTTCGGGTATTTTTTTTACTATCTTTTTTGTTTATCTTTTTAATAAGCAAGATGATTACTTGAACTTAATTAATATATGGTTGCTTGTACTGTTTTTGTTTGTATTGATTGGGTATTGGAACTACTTCACATTGCAACACCTTCCGCTTGCTAGAATGCATGATGCACCTGCTTATGTTCGTCATCGACCAACTGCTGTCTTTACAAATGAAAATGATTATGCAAGTTATCTTGCGCTAAGTTTTTTTATTGCATTAGGTGTTTTACAACGCTCAAAAAATATTCTTTATAAGCTTTTTGCTGGAATGTTAGTGATTTCTGCTGCATTTCAAATTTTTGTTTCGTCTTCGAGAGCCAACTTGCTCGCACTAGCTATTGGTGGAACGGTTTGGTTTTTATTCTTTACCAATCAAAAGGAGAAGAAATTCATCCTGTTATTAGGAGTTTTTGGCTTTATACTAGCTAATTTATTTATACCTGATTCAATGATGTCGATCTATAGACAAATCGCTTTTCAGGTTACAAGTTTATTTGACACCACAGATGTTGGTGACACTTCCACTGATATTCGAATAAATCTCTTAAAAAATGCTCTTATGTTTATTGCTAGTTCTTTTGGTCTCGGCATCGGCGCAGGAAATATTGAGTTTTATATGCAAAATCATCCGATTTTTCCAACAGTCGGAACGCTAAATGTACATAACTGGTGGGCGGAGGTTTTTGTTAATTATGGAATTTTTGTTTTTGTTGGTTATCTATTGATGTATTTTTGGTTAATGATTAAATTATATTGGATTTATAAAGCAAGTATTTCTTGGAAGTATAAGTTGATTTCACAATCACTTTGTACAAGCCTTGTTGCTTTTTCAATTGCAAGTATTAGCCCAAGTTCAATTATGACGCTAAATTATGTTTGGATTTTATTTGGAGTCGCAATTGCATTTGTGAATTATTGGATGAAAAAATATCATTTAAAGGAGAAAGTTGATGAAAGACATAGTAATTAGCATTTTGCGTCGCGCCAAAAAACTATTGGTGTTGTTACTTCTAATTCCTGTCCTCACTGCAGGCATAGCCTATGTATTCGTTTCTGATGCTCCAATCAGTTACCAAGCTAGGACGGAAATGGTGCTAGGTAGCTTTGAAAACAATTATTTAACTAACGGAAACTATTTAAAGGTTTTCTATACATCTGAAAATGGTTTACAGAAAATTAACGAAAAGTATAATTTGCAATTAGATATTGATAAGGTGATTTCTGGCTTAACTATTACACCAACACCCGAGAGAACAGTTCGATTTTCATATGTTGGTTCTAATAAAGAAGAAGTTCAAGAAACTCTTACAAAAGTAACTGAGGCTATTCTTGAAGAAGGTACAGAGTTATTCGAAGAAAAGGTTGATGCGCTAAACGATAGAGCTGAAATTATTACTGGAACTGATACAGAAACAGAGCCGATAACGAAAGAACTTGCACTTCATGATATGGACCATGAAAACTGGAACCAAAGAAATAATATGCTGTTACATGATGTTAAAGTATCAGAGAGTGCTGGAGCCTCACCGAAGGATAGAGTGATATTAGGGTTATTAATTGGCATAACGTTAAGTTTATTTATAGTAGTATTACCTGAGTTTTTTAGAGAAGAGAAAAAAGAAGCTGCCTAAGGGCAGCTTTGTTTATTTCTAATTTACACTCCTTCGTTCGAATTGATTTCAGCTTTATTACTTATCAGTTCAAGATGCTCCATCAGTGTTGTTTTAAGAGAAAAAATACTTTCCTCGTCAGGCCTAAAATAATATATTCCATTAATATATTCATCAGAACCCTTAATTTCAATTTGTTCTATTGAAGAAGAGCTAAATTTGGGATATTTCTTTATGAAAGCCAATGCTTCTCTCATTCGCATATTGGTTTCAATATTTTCTGATATGACTTGTACTATTTCATCAATTTTTAAAAAGGTCGCAGGTGAGGAGACTTTTTCAATTACGCCTGATACGATTTGTCTTTGCCGCTCATTTCGTCCGAAATCTCCTCTAGGATCTTGTTTTCTCATACGTGCATAAACTAGCGCTTCCTCGCCATTGAGTTTTTGCGGGCCCTCATAAAAATAGAAACGTTCCCAATCCATGTTTATATCATTAAAGTCAAATGGGACATCAACAGTAACGCCACCAAGAGTATCAATAATATTTGTAAACCCTTGGAAATTAACTGTTACATAATAATCAATTGGAATTTCCAGAAGTTTTTCCATAGTTGCAATTACACGTTCTTTCCCACCAATTGAAAAGGCGTGATTAATTTTGTCATATTTATAATCAGGAATTTTGACGTACGTATCGCGCGGAACACTTACAAGTTTCATAGTTTGCTGTTTCGGATTGAAAGTTGCTAACATGATAGTGTCGGATCTTCCTCTGTCATATATATTCATATAGTTCTCAATTCCTAGAATTAATACGGAAAAAGGATCGGAGGAAATATAAACCGGGTCTTCCCTTAGGTCTGATTTTGCCTCCCGCCCATCAATTTCCTCATATGAATTCGTTGCAGCAACATAAGTTTGAAAAGCAAAGTAGCCTGTAATACTTATGACTGAAAGAAAAATGATTGTTAAGAATAAGAATAGCACTCTTTTTCTTCGCTGATTCTTTTGTTTTTTTATATTGTTTAATCTTCTATGCCTAGAAGATTCATTATTGTTATCCACTTGGTTTTCCCCCGTTTTTTTAAAATAAGAGTTTCAAATTTAATTATAATAGATAGGTTGAAGTTTATTAATAAAAACTTTTACTTGAGGGAAGCTAAAGATTTACCAGTTCGTCTAAGTATAATCTATCACCCTCAACAATCTCCCCCACCCCATTCGTCATATCAATTATCCAATTGTAGAAATTTTCCTTATCTGCCTCTTGGACAAATGTTTCAATCTCGACTCGGTCGAGATAATGAATTTCCTTTATAGAATAGACAGAAGATCTCAGTTCATTCTCTACTTTTCCTAGCAGTGTATAGTCGATCTTAGTGTGCATAATCTGCATCAACTTCCGTTCAACGATCCCAGTTGCATTCAGCCCCTCTGAAGTTGCCTTTCCATAAGCGCGAATCAACCCACCGGCACCGAGTTTAATGCCACCGAAGTAGCGGGTGATGACAACGACAGTGTCCTTTAATTTCTTCTTTTTCAACACTTCAAGAATCGGGACTCCAGCTGTACCGCTTGGTTCTCCGTCATCATTTGCCTTTTGAATTTGATCGTGCTCACCGATTAGGTAGGCAGAGCAATTATGGGTGGCATCCCAATGTTTCTTTTTAATGTCTTGGATGAATGCTTGAGCGTCGGCTTCTGTTTCCGCCCGCTCGACGTAGGCGATGAAGCGAGATCGTTGAATATTGATTTCGTGTTCACCATAGCCCTTCACTGTAAAATATCGGGGCAGCATGATACCGCTCCTTTCATTAATCAAATCTTATTTTCTATTATAATTCGACATCGAGAATCCGACAAATGAAGAAAGGAATGTAATTAAAGTTTAATATATGTAATCGAGAACGATGTTATAATAAAAAAGGTTATCAAACGAACGCGAATTTTGACGTTAACTATTTGTAGATGTTTTTACTAAGTTCGCGATATGATGGATGTGCTTGTGACTAAAGTCCATCTCCACTGGAAAGAAGAATGTCCCATTAGGTGGCTATAAGCTTTCTTTCAGTCAATGAAACTACAGATTAGACTGCCCCGGAGGGATTTGATGATGGTGTTGAAAAAACTAGAAACTAGAACGCTTGATCATATTCTTGAGTCAATGATTGAAACGGTCGCCAACAGTAAAAAAGAAATTTTTAATATTGCCGAGCAATGTCGCCATGACTATGATGATATCACGAACGAGTTAGCAGAAGTTCAGAAAATGAGCAGTGATATGACGCAAGATGGGGACAAACTAGAAGATAGAGTCCGCCATGCGCGCAAACGGCTGTCTGAAGTAAGTAAAAATTTCAAAGAATATACAGAAGTTGAAGTTCGGGAAGCGTATGAAATGGCCCATAAGCTGCAAATGGAATTAACGATGAATCGACAGCTAGAGAAGCAATTAAAAGAAAGACGCGATGACCTGGAGCGTCGATTAGTTAGTTTGAATTGTACGATTGATCGGGCTGGAGACCTTGTCTCGCAAATTTCAGTCGTAATGAACTATATGATGAGCGATATTCGCCAAATGGGGGCTGAGCTAGAAACAGCGAAGCAAAAGCAGGATTTTGGCTTGAAAATCATTGAAGCTCAAGAAGATGAACGCAAACGGCTCTCACGTGAGATCCATGATGGCCCGGCACAAATGCTTGCGAATGTGATGATGCGTTCTGATTTAATTGAAAAAATTCATAAAGAACGCAGCGGCGAAGAGGCGATGACGGAAATTCGCAATTTAAAAGTGATGGTTCGTTCGGCGCTATATGAGGTAAGAAGAATCATTTATGATTTACGGCCAATGGCTCTTGACGATTTAGGTTTAGTGCCTACCCTCAGAAAATACTTACAAACAATCGAAGACTATCATAAGACGACTAAAATCATTTTCTCGAATATTGGAATGGATAACCGTCTACCAGCGAAATATGAAGTGGCTCTCTTCAGGCTTATTCAAGAGTCGGTGCAGAACGCTTTTAAACATGCTGAGGCAAACGTCATTGAGGTGAAACTACAAATAACCGATACAATGGTGTATGTTGATGTGAAAGATGACGGAAAAGGTTTTGACGATACGATTAGGAAAAAAGAGTCTTTTGGACTAATTGGGATGAGGGAGCGAGTCGATCTTCTCGGCGGTGAAATTTTCATTGATACGTCGATTGGAAACGGAACGCTCGTAAAAATTCAAGTCCCACTAGAAAGATAATAATCATGCCGGAGAACAAACCGAGATAAAGAAGGGGGCGATGAAATGATAACGAGAATCGTTATTATTGATGATCATCAGCTTTTTAGAGAAGGGGTCAAGCGAATTCTTGACTTTGAACAGTCGTTTGAGGTTGTCGCCGAGGGTGATGACGGGAACGAGGCGCTTAATCTGTATGAACAATATCAACCTGATGTTGTCATCATGGATATTAATATGCCGGACATGAATGGTGTTGATGCAACGCGTCAGTTAATTGAAAAGTATCCAGAGGCAAAAGTCATCATTCTCTCCATTCATGATGATGAAAACTATGTAACCCACGCCTTGAAAACTGGAGCAACAGGCTATTTATTAAAAGAGATGGATGCTGAGGAACTAATTCATGCGGTTAAAATTGTCGCTGATGGAGGTTCCTATCTGCACCCTAAAGTCACGCATAATCTTGTTAAAGAATATAGACGGCTATCGAAACAAGAGGGGCAAGCCACCGGTTCAATGATGTCTGCAATTGAAATTCGCCGGCCGCTTCACTTATTAACGCGGCGTGAATGTGAAGTGCTCCAGCTATTAACAGATGGGAAAAGCAATCGCGGCATTGGCGAAGCACTTTATATTAGTGAAAAAACAGTAAAAAACCATGTAAGTAATATTTTACAAAAAATGAATGTGAATGATCGCACCCAAGCAGTCGTTGTCGCCATCAAAAACGGCTGGGCTGAAGTGAGATAAAAACGGAGCTGGGTTCCGTTAACGATTGCAAATATTAAATATGGAATACAAACTGACCTTCAAATTGAATCGTAATTTGGAGGTCTATTTTATAACCGAATGTTGAATTCGCTGCGAAGTTTTAAAGAAAATAGACAATTTTAGTATATCGGCAGAAGAATATGCAGATCTAAATATTGAAGTCTGAAAATAAGCGGAGTTTTTCCGTTTATTTTATCAAAATCATTGTATTTTGGCTTATTTAGAGCAGTTAAGCGGAAATTCTCCGCTTATATCCGCTTCTTAAGCTTCCTCTATATACATTAGCGTGAAATTCTCCGTCTATTTATTCTCAAACCTACCCAAAAATCGATTCGGAGAAGGCGAAAGTGGTTTGCAAACATCTTAGTGAGTGAAATTCCCAATCAAAAGCAAAATTTTTTTAATCTCATTAGACTTACAAATTGCTCTGCATTTTATAGGACTGCATTTTCTTATGCAAATTGGCGTTTTGCGATAGAAGACGGAACCCGTTACAAGTTGCCTCCGTTTTTTTTCCTTTTAAACATATTTTCTTTCCCCAAAAATGCTTTTTTATAGGTATTCATATAAAATGGAAGATGTACATATTGTCTTTCAAAAAAGGTAGGTAATCATCTATATGAAAACGGCTGTTGTCACGGATAGTACTGCGTACATCCCGAAAGAACTTCAAGAAAAATTGAATATTCACATGATTCCCTTAAGTGTCATCTTCGGAACAGAATCCTTTCGTGAAGAAATCGATCTTACGGCAGATCAATTTTATGAAGAAGTCAAAGCGGCGCGTGAACTGCCAAGTACTTCCCAACCGCCAACTGGTGAATTTGTTGAGTTGTATGAAAGGTTGGGGAAGGAATACGATGCAGTAATCAGCATCCACCTTTCGAGTGGAATTAGCGGAACCTATCAAGGGGCAGTAACAGCGGCGAATATGGTTGAGGGTGTGAATGTTTACCCTTTTGATTCGGAAGTGAGCTGCATGGTCCAAGGTTTTTATGTGCTCGAAGCTGCGGAGATGGCTAATGAGGAGCGACCTGTTGAAGAAATCCTCAGTCGACTAGAGGAAATGAAGCAAACTTGTCGTGCTTATTTCATCGTTGATGATTTAACTCACTTGCAGCGCGGTGGCCGGTTGTCAAGCGCACAAGCCATTATTGGCAGCCTGTTACAAGTTAAACCGCTTTTGCATTTTGTCGATAAAAAAATTGTTCCGATTGAAAAAGTTCGGACAAAAAAGCGTGCACTCAACCGCGTGACAGAGCTGTTGTCAGAAGATGTTCGTAGCGGCGAACCGTATCGTGCCGTCATCATTCATGCCAATCGTGAGCAAGAAGCGAAAGATTGGAAAGCCAGCCTAGAAAAGCAATTTCCAAATGTAGAATTTATGCTGAGCTATTTTGGACCGGTGACTGGTACCCACCTAGGCGAAGGTTCACTTGGGATGGGGTGGGTGAAACGAAGCTAAGTCGCCCCGTTCAGCTGCGATAATAAAGTAGGTGGAAGCGCGTCACTCTTATAAGGAGTGACGTGCTCAGCTCTTCTACTTATGTTGAAAATCTACCATTTATTTCCCTCATAAATCCCCTAATTTGTATTTCCTCAAAAAATAAAATTGAATCTTCTAGGAGGACAAAAATGCCTCAATATAACCCTGAACTTCGTAACTATCTTCTAGGAAAACAACTCTTGCTTGACGAGCTACCTTTCCCTCAAGAAGAAATCCACCAACATTTTCAAACTGGCTATCTCATGTATCGAAAAGGAATTGAACAAACAAAAAAGGGAAATGTTTGCCAAAGATGCGGTGTCAATGATGATTATTGGTTTGCCCAGTTTCCATGTGCCCGCTGTAAGCAAATATGTACATATTGTCGACAATGCCTAATGATGGGCCGTGTGAGCAGCTGTACGTCACTAGTCAGCTGGACAGGTGACCCCTCTGAAGAAGAAAACGGGAGAAGCCCCGAATGGAATACGTCCTTAGATGAAAATCGCCAAAGCCTCGAAACAAATCATTTTACGGATGAAAATAACCTCAGTTGCGAACGGACTTTTTCTGAAAAAGTAAATCGGATTCCCTTGGTAAAGGAAGAAGATCCAAATCCCCCTAGTATCCTGCAATGGTCTGGAAAGCTTTCGCAAGGACAAACGGTTGCATCCAATCGTGTTGTCGAAACGATTATTGCCAAAAAAGAGCTTCTTGTATGGGCTGTTTGTGGAGCAGGGAAAACGGAGGTGCTTTTTAAAGGAATTGAACGAAGTTTACAGAACGGAGATCGGGTTTGTATCGCAACACCAAGGACCGATGTCGTTCTTGAACTAACCCCGCGCCTTCAAGCGGCATTCCCGCAAATTGACGTCGCTTCTTTATATGGAGGCAGCGACGATCGTCATAAATATGCACCGCTCACGATTTCTACCACTCATCAATTGCTCCGCTTTTATCACGCTTTTGATACGATCATTGTCGACGAAGTCGATGCGTTTCCTTATTCCGTTGATGCAACACTTCAGCATGCCGTCAAACAGGCAAGAAAACCGGAGTCCGCCCTTATCTTTTTAACTGCAACGCCGAATGAAAAATGGCAGCGCCAATGCCGCCTGGGGAAGCGTGAGTTTGTGACGATTCCTGCACGCTATCACCGTCATCCACTTCCTGTTCCGAAATTTGTCTGGTGCGGGAATTGGCAAAAGCATCTTACCGGAAAAAAGCCTCGTCTGCCAGAAAATGTGTTTCGCTGGGCAAAAAAACGACTTGATGCCGGAAAACAAGCGCTCATCTTTGCTCCGAAAATTGCCGCGATGGAAAAAATACTGCCACTATTTCAAATTCTCGACCCGAAAATCGACTCGGTTCATGCCGAAGACCCAAACCGAAAAGAGAAAGTTCAGAAGATGAGAAATGAAACGATTCCCTTATTATTAACAACAACGATTTTAGAAAGAGGGGTCACTTTCCCAAATATTGATGTCGCCGTCATTGGGAGTGAAGACCGTATTTTCACGGAAAGTGCGCTCGTCCAGATTTCCGGTCGGGCAGGCCGAAGTGCCCAATTTCCAACGGGAGATGTCACATTTTTTCATTTTGGGAAGACAGAAGCAATGGTCCGAGCTCAAAAACAGATTATGACGATGAATAAGGAAGCGATGAAAAGGGGGTTATTGGATAATGAATCTCTTTCGTGAGCAATATTGCCTCATTTGTCACCAAATGCTTGAGCCGGAGGTGAGTTGGCACAGCTTGTTTTGTCGTCGAGAAGAGGAGGTGATTTGTCTTTCTTGTAAAAATAAGCTAAAGCCGCTGGACGGTGAACTTTGCCGTATTTGTTATCGAATATTAGATAATGAATACAAAATGGAAAATATTTGCTATGATTGCATAAGATGGGAGGAGAGTGACGAGTGGGGAGGGTTGCTGACACAAAATTGTTCTCTATATCAGTATGATGATTTTTTAAAAGAGCTGATCGCTCGTTTTAAGTATCGCGGCGATTATGTACTCGCCTCGATTTTTAAACAAGCGATTACAAAAAAACTAAAAAACGAATCATTCGACCTTTTCACCCCGATTCCATTAAGTGAGGAAAGATTGTATGAAAGAGGCTTCAATCAGGCGGAGGCATTGATCGTTCAAGCGGGACAACTAGCAACACCAATGCTCACGAGAATTCATACAGAAAAACAATCAAAAAAATCTCGTGCAGACCGAATCCATCTTCCGCAAGTGTTTAAAATCAATCGAGAACGAAAAAACCTCATTCAAGGCAAAAAAATTTTACTCGTCGACGATATTTATACGACAGGCTCAACTTTGAGGCATGCGGCGAAGGTCCTGAACGAAAATGGGTCGAAACTTGTCTGTTCACTTACAGTCGCTAGATGACAAAATTCAGCAAATAAAGCGAAATTATTTACGAATAAAAAGGTTATTCGGCTCGATTCGACTGCCTTTTTATCATTTTTACTATGAAGACAAGGTAAACTTCGAAAATTCGTCACATCTTTTTACTGTTATTGCAGGAGTTCTTTAGGGTAAAATAGAAATATAAATACATAGCTATTAAAAAGGAGGAGTATCGCTTATGAACTATAACATTCGTGGTGAAAACATTGAGGTAACGCCAGCAATTAGAGAGTATGTTGAAAAAAAGGTGTCAAAGCTTGAGCGTTATTTCACAGAAACACCAAATGCGAGCGTAAGCGTGAACCTAAAAGTGTATCCGGATAAGAAGTCAAAAGTGGAAATTACCATTCCCATGAAAAATCTTGTTCTCCGTGCAGAAGAAGTTCATGAAGATATGTATGCGGCGATCGATTTAATTACAGATAAATTAGAGCGTCAAATTCGCAAGCATAAAACAAAAGTAAACCGCAAATTCCGCGGTCAAGATAGTATTAAAGATTTTATCCCTATCTTCGCTGATGTTGAGGGGAATGGTGGAGAAGAAGACGACCTAGAATTAGTTCGTACGAAGCGTTTTGACCTAAAACCAATGGATAGCGAAGAAGCAATTCTGCAAATGAACTTGCTTGGACATAGCTTCTACGTTTTCCAAAACGCCGAGACAAACAGCACAAACGTCGTTTACAAGCGTAAAGATGGCCGGTATGGCTTAATCGAAGCTCAATAAATAAAACGAGAAGGTGACCCATCGGGTCACCTTCTTTTCTTACGCAAGTTGTCACTCCTAAATGTAAATGGTAAAATTGATAGAGATGAAAACGGATTTTTAGCTGATTCGTTGCGATGTGGAGCGAATCTTTTTTATTTGCTAAAAAATGCCCTGTTAGGAAGAAAAGATAAAAAGGAGCGTCTGTATGGGGATTTTAAATAAAATTTTTGATTCAAATAAGCGTGAAGTGAAGCGACTTTCAAAAATGGCGGACCAAATCGATGCTTTGGCAAGTGACATCGAAAAGCTTACGGATGAAGAGCTTCAAGGAAAAACGGAAGAGTTTAAAACAAGGTATCAGCAAGGTGAATCAACGGCTGATTTGCTTACTGAAGCGTTTGCTGTCGTACGTGAAGGGGCTCGCCGTGTTCTAGGATTATATCCATACAAAGTTCAGTTAATGGGGGGGATTGCCCTTCACGAAGGCAATATTTCCGAGATGAAGACCGGTGAAGGTAAAACGTTAACAGCAACGATGCCTGTATACTTGAACGCGATTACTGGCAAAGGTGTTCATGTCGTCACTGTCAACGAATACTTAGCAAGTCGTGACGCCACTGAAATGGGCCAGCTTTACGAATTTTTAGGCTTGACTGTCGGTTTAAATCTCAATGGTATGGATAAAGAGGAAAAACTAGCTGCTTACGATGCAGATATTACGTACGGAACGAACAATGAATACGGCTTTGATTATCTTCGTGACAATATGGTTCTATATAGCAATCAAAAAGTTCAGCGTCCGCTTCATTATGCAGTCATCGATGAAGTCGACTCCATCCTTATCGATGAAGCGCGTACTCCATTAATTATTTCTGGGTCAGCGGCAAAAAGTGCGTCCTTATATATTCAAGCAAACGCTTTTGTACGCACGTTGAAGAAAGAAGAAGATTACACGTATGATGAAAAAACGAAAGGCGTTCAACTGACGGAAAGCGGGATTACGAAATCGGAAAAGGCCTTTGGCATTGAAAACTTGTTTGACGTTACCCATGTCACCTTAAATCATCATATTAATCAAGCGTTAAAAGCCAATGTCAGCATGCATATCGACGTTGATTATGTCATTCAAGATAGCGAAATTGTCATCGTCGACCAGTTTACAGGTCGTCTTATGAAGGGGCGCCGTTATAGCGATGGCTTGCATCAAGCAATTGAAGCGAAAGAAGGGCTTGAAATTCAGAACGAAAGCATGACCCTTGCGACGATCACCTTCCAGAACTATTTCCGAATGTATGAAAAACTTGCCGGGATGACTGGAACAGCGAAAACAGAAGAAGAGGAATTCCGGAATATTTATAATATGAACGTCATCGTTATTCCGACCAATCGTTCGATTGTTCGTGATGACCGCGCCGACCTTATTTATTCAACGATGGAAGGGAAGTTTCGTGCCGTAGTTGAAGATATCTATCAGCGCAATGCATTAGGACAACCTGTTCTCGTTGGTACGGTAGCAATTGAAACGTCGGAGCTGATTTCAAAGTATTTAACGAAAAAAGGCGTCAAACATAATGTGTTAAATGCGAAAAATCATGGACGTGAGGCAGAAATCATCGCTGAAGCAGGCCATAAGGGTGCTGTAACCATTGCAACAAATATGGCTGGCCGTGGGACAGATATTAAGCTCGGTGAAGGCGTAAGGGATGTTGGCGGGCTAGCTGTTATCGGAACAGAACGACATGAGAGTCGCCGGATTGATAACCAGCTGCGCGGACGTTCTGGTCGTCAAGGGGACCCGGGGATTACCCAATTCTATTTATCAATGGAAGATGAACTAATGCGCCGATTTGGTTCCGATAATATGAAAAATATGATGTCTAAGCTTGGAATGGATGATTCACAGCCAATTCAAAGTGGCATGGTTTCCAAGGCCGTCGAATCTGCGCAAAGGCGTGTAGAGGGCAATAACTTTGATGCGCGGAAACAATTGCTGCAATATGATGATGTTCTTCGCCAACAACGGGAAATCATTTATAAGCAGCGCGATGAAGTTCTTGAAGCTGAACACTTGAGAGAAATCATTGAAAAGATGATTGTTTCAACCATTGAACGAAATGTATATGCGCATACGACTGAAAGTGAAGATCAATCTGAGTGGAAACTTGAAAGTCTCGTTGATTATGTGAAAGGCAATCTTCTTTATGAAGGAGATGTCACCATCGCCGACTTAAAAGACAAAGACCGGGAAGAGATTGTCGAAACAATCTTTGCGAAGGTGAAAGAGCGGTACGATGAAAAAGAAAGTCAGCTTGAGCCTGATCAAATGCGCGAATTTGAAAAAGTCATCGTTCTCCGCAGTGTCGATACGAAGTGGATGGACCACATCGATCAGATGGATCATTTACGTCAAGGAATTCATCTTCGTGCATACGGCCAAATCGACCCGCTGCGCGAATACCAAACAGAAGGGTTTGCAATGTTTGAAAGCATGGTTGAAGCGATTGAGGCTGATGTGGCCCGATACATTATGAAGTCGGAAATCCGCAATAATCTCCAACGTCAAGAGGTCGCAAAAGGTCATGCGGTAAATCCGAAGGAAGAAGACGGGAAAAAAGCGAAAAAGAAACCGGTTGTGAAGCAAATGGACATCGGACGCAATGATCCTTGCTATTGTGGAAGCGGCAAGAAATATAAAAATTGCCATGGAAAAGTCGTTTAAAAGCATATTTTTTAAAAATAGGGCAAGCGAGTGTATCGCTGCCCATTTTTTTTACTGAAAAAATCGGCTATAATGTTACTATCTATTTTGATGAGGTGAATTTGATGGAATTAGCGGATATTCGCAATGAACTTGAAGAAATTGCTAAGAAATTACTGGACTTTAGGGGGTCTCTTTGACCTCGAAAATAAGGAGGCCAGAATTGCCGAGCTCGATGAAGTTATGCTTGCTCCTGATTTTTGGGACGATCAACAAAAGGCCCAAACGTTTATTAATGAGTCAAATGCCTTAAAAGACCAAGTCGATGGGTTTCACCAATTGAGTGAAACGTTTGAAGACTTAGAGGTTAATTATGAACTTGTGAAAGAAGAGAATGATGACGAGCTTCGTACTGAATTAGAAAGCGAATTAACAGAGCTAATTAAGCGAGTGAATGATTTCGAGCTTGAGCTATTGTTAAGCGAAGAATATGACAAAAGCAATGCCATTCTCGAACTTCATCCAGGTGCGGGCGGAACGGAATCGCAGGACTGGGGTTCGCTGCTGTTACGAATGTATACGAGATGGGCAGAGAAAAAAGGATACAAAGTTGAAACGCTTGATTATCTTCCTGGGGATGAAGCCGGAATTAAGAGTGTGACGTTATCGATTAAAGGGCATAATGCGTATGGCTATCTTAAGGCGGAAAAGGGCGTTCATCGTCTCGTGCGCATTTCACCATTTGATTCATCTGGTCGCCGCCATACATCGTTTGTCTCCTGCGAAGTGATGCCTGAGCTCGACGGCGATATTAATATCGACATTCGTACGGAAGATTTGAAAATTGATACGTATCGTGCTAGCGGCGCCGGTGGTCAGCATATTAATACGACAGATTCGGCTGTGCGAATCACCCATGTTCCAACAGGTGTCGTAGTGACATGTCAAACAGAACGTTCCCAAATTAAAAACCGCGAGCACGCGATGACAATGCTAAAAGCAAAGCTTTACCAAAGAGAAATTGAGGAAAAAGAAAAGCAGCTGGCAGAAATTCGCGGCGAGCAAAAAGAAATTGGCTGGGGAAGCCAAATTCGTTCCTATGTGTTCCACCCATACTCAATGGTAAAAGATCATCGTACAAATACCGAAGTCGGAAGCGTGCAATCCGTCATGGACGGAGACCTCGACGTCTTCATTAATGCTTACTTAAGATCCAAACTTTCTTATGAATAAAAATCCCCTCCAGATTTCTGGAGGGGGTTTTCGATTTTTTGAATAGGAAGAAAATGGTCCTTTATGAACATTTGGGCTGAAGAGTCCGAAGGATTTTTAAGCGATAATGCTGGTAACGCGTTTTTTAATCCAAGTACTCGTATTAAAAACAGCAAATTTCGATGATATATTGCCTGTACTCGTAATAAAACGCTGTAAAATGAAGGGTTAATCCAAGTACTAGCAATAAAATGAGGTCAGAAGGCCGATATAATCCGAGTACTAGCAATAAAAAACAGCCCAAAATTGCTTTAATCCAAGTACTAGTAATAAAAAACAGCCCAAAATTACTTTAATCCGAGTACTAGCAATAAAATCGGTCGTTTCCGTTTTTAATAAGTCCCGTTTAGTACGACTAAGTCATAGAACTCTGTTGATTGGAGTGCAAGGCCCGTAGGCGAGCGGAAAGCGGAACAGCTAAGTTTTAACCCCTAGCATAATTTAAGGGACTTTTTCAGTGCCCTCGTTCAATTTCCCCGGGTTTTCTTTTCATGAGAACAGAAAGTATAAATATCTGAAGTCTAGCAAGGCGCATACAAAGAAAATCACAAAAGTAATGAATACATCTCATAATAAGATAGAAACTAATAATATATTTCTACTTTCCCCCTTTACTACGGCAACCGGCTGGCATTTACAGTGGACTACGCAAATGATATACTCACAGCTGGAAAATTCATCTAAGGGGATAGTCAATTGAAGAGAAATCGCAAATCTAAGCAAACAAACCCGAAGTTCGAGAAAGCAATGGAATACATATACACACTAATAGGAGCTGCGCTAGTGGCTCTTGCTTTTAACTTATTCCTCCTGCCGAACCAAATCGCCTCCGGAGGGGTCAGCGGGATAAGTATTATCCTAGCAAATGTCCTTGGCTGGGAACCAGCTTTTGTGCAATGGTCACTGAATATCCCTCTGTTTATCTCAGGCGTTCTTTTACTTGGCGGCCGCCAATACGGGATGAAAACATTAGCTGGAACACTGTTTCTTCCGTTCATCGTCTATTTAACAAACAATATGGACCCGTGGACAACAGATCCGCTTTTAGCTGCATTGTTCGGCGGAATGGGAGCAGGCCTTGGCTTAGGAATTGTTTTCCGTGGGAAAGGCTCGACTGGAGGAACAGACCTCGCCGCTCAAATTTTAAACAAATATACAGGCTTATCGCTCGGAACTAGCATTGCCATCATTGATGGATTAATCGTACTTAGCGCAGCAATTGTGTTTGACATTGAACGCGGGCTTTATGCGTTAATCGGTTTATATGTAACAAGCAAGACAATTGATCTCGTTCAGATTGGAATCGGCCGCTCGAAGATGACAATGGTCATCACTTGTAAGCAGGAAGAAGTTCGGGAAGCGATTTTGCATAAAATTGATCGCGGGATGACAAAACTAACTGCATATGGCGGATACACAGATCAAGAACGGCCGATTCTTATGTGTGTAGTAGATCAAACAGAGTTTACAAAATTGAAACAAATTGTAAAATCAATTGATCCAAATGCGTTTATTATCGTTACCGATGCTTCAGAAGTATTAGGTGAAGGTTTCAAAAAAGTGTAATTTATGGTATATCATAAGAGTGAAGGAAAATATTTCAATGGGGGTATTCAGATGAAAAAGAAATTGTTGACAGTCCTTTTCGGTGCTTCTCTAGTCCTAGCAGCATGTGGTGGAGGCGGAGATACCGGCGGAGGCGATGGCGGTACAGATACGGCAAGTGTTGATCCAGAAACGATTTATAAGCAAAAATGTTCCAGCTGTCATGGCGGTAATCTTGAAGGCGGCGCTGGTCCTGGATTAGCAGGCATCGGTTCTAAATTCTCTCAAGAAGAAATCGAAAACATTATTGCAAATGGTCAAGGCACAATGCCTCCTAAAATCATTCAAGGGGAAGAAGCGACTGCCGTTTCTGAATGGTTAGCGAGCAATCAATAAAAGAAAGAATCTACATATAGCGTTCCTGGGGAAAAGAGTTCCCCAGGAAGCTTTTTACCTCATCAATTATCCACGCCAATAGAAAGACCCATCATGTAGAAAGTCGTTTAATTGTCATAAAACACTTCGTTCTCCCCTTGTGTATTCGACAATTTATGCTTGTTAACACCACTCATTTAACAAGATTCACATTTTCTCCAAATTCTTTTGTAATCAAAATGTAATATTTCAAACCCATTAATTCCCCTTTAAATCAATGTTCTCCCTGTCCTTTTTTACAGTTCGTCCCACATTTATCAATAAATCGACGCTTTAAATTTCTGTGAAAAGAAACTGTAATATTTTAATAGGTTCCATTGTTAAACCTAAATGATATAATAATTTCTGGTTACAAATTCTGTCGAAAACTAGCCGAGTGGATAAAATAATGGACTAGGTGATTTTATGATTCAAATGCAAGACGTATATAAAAAATACCCGAATGGTGTCACAGCTTCAAACGGGATTAATGTAAATATAGAGCAAGGTGAGTTTGTTTATGTTGTTGGGCCGAGCGGCGCTGGGAAGTCTACTTTTGTTAAAATGATGTACCGCGAAGAAAGGGCGACCCAAGGAACGATCACTGTGAATGGGATTAACCTTTCGACATTAAAAAACAACAAAGTGCCACTATTTCGACGAAATATTGGTGTGGTTTTTCAAGATTTCAAACTATTAAATACGTTAACCGTTTTTGAGAATGTTGCTTTTGCGCTGGAAGTAATTGAAGAGCAGCCAACAATCATTAAAAAACAAGTGATGGAAACCCTTGATCTTGTAGGGTTAAAACATAAAGCGAGAATGCTTCCAACAGAGCTATCCGGTGGAGAACAGCAGCGTGTCTCGATTGCGAGATCCATTGTCAATTCACCGAAAGTGGTGATCGCCGATGAGCCGACAGGCAATCTTGATCCCGATACATCATGGGAGATTATGAAAATTTTTCACGAAATTAATTTAAGAGGGACGACAATTGTCATGGCTACCCACAACAAAGAGATTGTGAATACAATCAAGCATCGTGTCATTGCGATCGAGGGCGGGAAGATCGTACGTGACCAACAGAAGGGTGAGTATGGATATGAAATCTAGAACTTTTCGCCGCCACGTGAGAGAAAGTTTTAAGAGTTTAGGTAGAAATGGCTGGATGACATTAGCCTCCATCAGTTCAGTGACAGTGACGCTGTTACTAGTCGGTGTTTTCTTTGTCATCATGATGAATTTAAATAGCGTCGCTACTTCAATAGAGGAAGATGTGGAAATCCGCGTTCATATTGATATCGCTGCGAATGAAGAAGATAGAGAGCTGTTGGCAAACGAAATCAGTAAGATTAACGAAGTGGACAGTATTGATTTTTCCTCGAAAGAAAATGAACTTGATAGTTTAATTGCAAGTTTTGGAGACGAAGGGGAAGCATTTAAGCTTGTTGAACAGGAAAATCCTTTAAGGGACGTTTTTATCGTAAAGGCGAAGCAACCTGCCGATACGATTCAGGTTGCTGATCAAATCGAGCAATTTAATTACGTTTCTAGTGTGAAGTATGGACAAGGAACCGTTGAACCGCTGTTTAAGTTTATCGATGTGAGTCGTAATGTTGGCCTGATTTTAATCATTGGCCTGTTATTTACAGCGATGTTCCTAATTTCTAACACAATTAAAATTACAATATTGGCACGCCGGCATGAAATTGAAATTATGAGGCTTGTTGGAGCGACCAATTCATTTATCAGGTGGCCATTCTTCCTTGAAGGACTATGGCTTGGCATTCTTGGAGCATTGACCCCAATTGCCGTCGTTGCAACTTCTTACTACTATTTATACGATCTTATTCAATTGAAAATACCAAACAATCATTTTATTAAAATTTTAGAATTTAATCCATTTGTTTATCAATTATCGGCTGTTCTTCTCCTACTAGGGGCCGCAATTGGCGTTTGGGGAAGTCTCATGTCTGTACGTAAATTTTTAAAAGTTTGATTTAAATAGGAAGGGTTGATCTCTTCCTATACCTACATACAAGAAGAACGAGAGGAGTTAGGATTAGTGAAAAAACAGATACTCTCACTAGCATTAGTTGGTGCTTTAAGTTTAAGTTCATTCCTTGTTGGAGCTGTTAACGCAGAAGGACTATCAGATTTACAAAGAAAACAAGAGAATCTTAATAAAGAACGCTCTAGTTTGCAGTCTGATATTAAAGAAAAAGAATCAAAGATTGAAGAACTAAAAGATGAGCAAGTGACGGTTGCCTCGGAAATTAAAAGATTAGACCTAGCTGTCGTAGATGCGACAAACAAGTTGAATGAAAAGAATGCGGAAATTGAACAGACACAAAAGGAAATTGAAAAACTAGAAAAAGAAATCGATATTCTTCAGGATCGGATTGAAAAAAGAAATGAGTTGCTGAAAGATCGAGCGGTTTCGTTCCAAGAGAACGGTGGGACGATTAACTATATAGATGTTCTTTTTGGTGCCCAAAGTTTTAGTGACTTTATTGACCGTGTCAGTGCCGTAGCAACAATTGTCCAGGCAGATAGGGATATATTAGAACAACATCAAAAAGACAAAGATGAACTTGAAGCGAAGCAAACAGAAGTAGAAGGAAAACTTGCTAAGCTCCAAGAAATGAAAAAGGAACTAGAAACGTTGAAGGCTGAACTAGACAGCCAAATTACTGAGAAAAACAAACTGATGGAAACGTTAGAAAAAGAAGAAGAACAGCTTGGGGCTGAAAAGCTTGCTGCTGAAGAAGAGGAAGCAATCCTTGCAGCGCAAGAAGCAGCGATTCAGAATGCGATTAAAATGGAACAAGAAAGGCAAGCTGAACTCGAACGTGAACGCCAACGAGCCGCTCAGGCTGCAGCAGCAGCTGCGGCAGCGGCAGCGGCACAAAAGCAGTCAAGCAGTAATAATAGCAGTAACAACAGTAGTGGCAATACAGGCGGAGGTTCACCTGCGGTATCAACAGCACCGCCCGTCTCTAGTGGTGCCTTTACATGGCCTGCCTCTGGGTATGTTTCTTCTGGGTTTGGACATCGTTCATTAGGCTATCACCATGGAATTGATATCGCGAAGAGTGGCCCGAATGTACCAATCGTTGCGGCGGCTGACGGTGTCGTCATTCGTTCCTATTATTCTCCTAGTTATGGAAATGCGATTTTCATTTCGCATTCAATTAATGGACAAGTTTATACGACCGTATATGCTCATTTAAGCAATCGCATGGTTAGCGCTGGTGCTGCCGTGAAAAAAGGTGAGCGAATCGGGACGATGGGGAACACCGGTCACTCATTTGGTCAACATTTGCACTTTGAGCTTCATAGAGGACCGTGGACGGCCAATAAAGGAAATGCAGTAAATCCTTTGCAATATTTACCTTAAAGAAAAAGGGAAGAGACAGACTGTCTCTTCCCTTTACCTATTCTATTGCCTTGGAGAATGGGATCCATCTGTCTTTCATGTACCTTCAGGTTTGTTTTGGTTAGCTGATTCTCCGTTATCGACTGCAGGCTCTTCACTAATAATTGGTTCTAACTCTACTTTTGGTACCATAATCATGCTAGTAGTTTCATCAAATTTAGGTGCTTCGTTGACAGTAGGAGCTTCCTCGCCTTTAGGTGTTTCATTGATACGTGTTTCTTCTTCGCCTTTAGGCAATTCATTGACATTCGTTTTAGACGCTTCAGAACTTTTATCCTCAATTGGCGCCATTTTCTCCTTTTGTTCCATTTCAATCATCATTTTCCTCATTCTATTTCCTTCACGTGTTTGCTTGAACATTTGGTGACCTAGGACTGCTACACCTGCGGCAATGATTCCATTAATAATTGCATCTACAGTAAAACCAAAAGCGAAGGTACCAAATCCAATTGAAAAGGCTAATAAAATCCATATAGTTGACCAGTCTGGGATGTTTGGTGTTTGTTTAACTGCATAGCCAATTACCCAGAGTGCTGGGACAAGCATATAATAATTTTCATGCAAAAAATCAAGTAAATCCAAGATTCTCACCTCCAAAATTCGCTTATTATAGAATATGAAATTGACGGCTTGTTTGTTTAGACCATTGTATAATCATCGACCAGGAAAAATTGGTATTCAATATCAATATATGAAAGCAGGAAATAGAAGTGATTTTGCTTCATAACTCGTCCATACTCGTCATATAATGGAAAGCAAGTCCAATATAAAGATCTCATGCTGGATTCAAAGAACAGGAGGACGCTGATGAAGCCAAAACTGGTAGCTCTAATGATGGCAGGAGCCTTAATAATAGGAGCAGGTGGAACCTATGCTGGAATGCAGTTTTTAGAAACAAACCCTAGTCGTGAGGAATTCGAGCAACTCAACCCTGATGACGGAGAAGTGATTTCGTCAGAAGGCTTGGAAAAGGTGGAAAAGGCATATAGCTTGATTTTAAGCAGCTATGTCGAGGAAGTAGAACAGGAAAGCTTGATTGAAGGGGCGATCCAAGGGATGCTGACTACGCTTGATGACCCTTATTCTGTCTATATGAATGCAGACACAGCGAGGCAGTTCAATGAAACATTGGAATCTTCCTTTGAAGGAATTGGAGCCGAAGTAAGCATGATTGACAATAAGATTGTCATTGTTGCGCCGTTTAAAGATTCTCCTGCAGAAAAAGCAGGGCTTAAGCCAAATGATCAGATTCTTAAAGTTGATGGGGAAAGTGTTGAAGGGCTTGATTTATATGAAGCAACACTGAAAATCCGGGGCGAAAAGGGGACGACAGTTAAATTGGAAATCGCTCGCAACGGGCTGAAAGAACCTTTAACAATTCCGGTAAAACGTGATGAAATTCCTCAAATTACCGTTCATGCTGAGATGAAAGGTGAAAAGGTAGGGTATATCGAGATTACCTCTTTCTCGCAGGAAACAGCGATGGAATTTAAAAATGAATTGAAAGAGTTAGAGAATGATGGCATCGATGCGCTTGTTATTGATGTTCGTGGCAACCCCGGCGGCCTCCTTACGAGTGTACAAGAAATATTAAAAGAATTAGTCACTGACGATAAACCACTCTATCAAATTCAAGAACGAAACGGGGAGAAAACGCGTTACTTCTCAACGTTGAAAAAGGCAAAGGCTTATCCAATTACTGTGTTGACTGATCGGGGCAGTGCCTCAGCATCGGAAATCCTCGCTGGTGCGCTGAAAGAAGCTGGCGGCTATGAAATTGTCGGGCAAAGAACTTTTGGAAAAGGCACCGTTCAGCAAGCCGTACCGATGGGCGATGGCAGCAATATTAAAATTACACTTTTTAAATGGTTGACACCGGACGGGAACTGGATTCATAAAAACGGGATTGAACCGACGATTCCTGTTGAGCAACCAAAACTTTATCAAACGCACCCCATTCAAGCTGAGGAACCGTTAAAACGAGATATGAATAACCAACAAGTTCAAAATGCCCAAGAAATTTTAATTGGAATTGGCTATGCCCCTGGGCGAACAGATGGCTATTTTAGTGACCAAACAGAAACAGCTGTTAAGGCGTTTCAGCGCAAAAATGACTTGAAAGTTACCGGCATTATTGACCGGAAAACAGCGTCAGCCCTCGAACAAGCGGCAAAAGAAGAAATGAACAAAGAAGAAAACGATGCCCAGCTGCAAACCGCGCTTAAACTAATGACAAGATAAGGGAAATGCTGTCCGTTTGGACAGCATTTTTTCGTAGAGTACGAGGTTACTCTACGAAAACTGAGCAATACTCTACGAAAATCGTTATTTACTCTCCAAAACTGGTCATTTATTCTACGAAAATCCCCATTCACTCTACGAAATCATCGATTTACTCCACAAAAGCCAATAAATGGAACCCCGGCCTCCGGAAATCCGAAACTAGTCATATGTTTTACGTTCGAAGTTTGATAAAATAAATTTAACTGACGATTACAAGAAAGCTGGTGACATTGGGTGACGCAAGTATGGCTAATGGAGCTGTTAAAGGGGACAGGTAAACTATTTCTTCACCCTTTGTTTTATTATTTATTTTTTATCGCGGCATATTTAGGGGTATCACGGGTAAAGCGGGAGCGAAAAAACTTCCACGTTCGCGCCAAGGATGCTTATTTTGAACTCAGGCAACTGCTTCCGATCGGGCTTATAATTGGGCTCGTGCTTTCCATTATTACGGTCGCCTCCGGGTTAGTCGTCCCGTTTGCGTTCATACTGTTAACGGCTGCCTTAACATTTTTATTAAGTTTGACAAAGCAAGTAAGATTGCTTTCACCTATTTACACGGTTGGAATCGCATTTTTTCTGCTTGTTTTTATGGCAGGACAAACGATGAACGTTCCGTTGATTGGGAGGTACTTCAGTTCGCTTGAAAATACAATCTTCCCGTCAATCGCTATTCTTCTCGGATTATTGGTGATTGGGGAAGGGATTCTCATTCGTAAAAATGGTGCCCTCGGGACATCCCCGAAACTAATTAAAAGCAAACGGGGACAGACGATTGGTGTTCATGAAGTAAAACGAGTTTGGATGCTTCCTGTATTTCTCTTCATTCCTGGGGGGGCCATTCAGCCGTGGCCGGTTTTTGAAATGGGAGACAATCTCTATTCTCTAATGTTCGTCCCATTTGCTCTCGGTTTGCAACAGCAAATTCAAGGAATGCTGCCGAAAGAAGCAATTCGAATGCATGGGGGAAGAGTGATTGCCCTTGGTATTATCGTTTTAGCGGCTGCTGTTGCTAGCTTTTGGTACCCGCTCGCAGCGATTGCCGCAGTCGCAATCGGTATCCTTGTTCGGGAAGCCCTCACGATTTTTCAAAAAATACGCGACGAAAATCGCCCATTCTACTTTTCGAAAAAGAATGATGGAATGATGATTTTAGGAATTATTCCCGAATCACCTGCTGCTAAAATGGATTTGCACGTAGGAGAGTTAGTGACAAAAGTAAACGGGATCTCCGTATATGATGAAAAGAGTTTTTACGAGGCAATCCAACGAAACGCTGCTCATTGCAAACTGGAAGTGATTGATACAAACAAGCAAATTCGGTTCGTCCAAAGAGCGCTATTTGAAGGGGAACACCATCAACTAGGGATTTTGTTTGTACAGGATGAGAAAAAGTGGGATCATGCTGTCGTGTAGAGGGAATATATCCATTCCCTCTATTTTTATCGCAGGTTAACTGACAGTAATAGCCCCACTTCAAGACTTCAGGTCAACTAGTTAGGATACTGGGGATGAAGAAAATCCCCTCTGATGGAAGTTTCGCTTTATCTTAATCTTTACAAGTTGTGTTATGGCACAAATTATGTTATATTCAAGTTGTTTTTTTCCACTTTTATCCTCAAATTTCTCCTATATCTTTTCTTACTTTTCCACTTAGTATTTAAAAAGGTTTAATGAATAATTGTGAAAAAGAGATAACTAAAGTATTTTTAGATGGAGTTGAACAAATGAAAACAGAAGAAAAGGCTATTAAAATTATTCCTTTAGGCGGACTAGGGGAAATCGGAAAAAACACTTATGTGATTGAGTATAAAAATGAAATGGTGCTTGTTGATTGCGGCATTAAGTTTCCTGATAATGAGCTTTTTGGAATTGATTATGTTATCCCAGATTATACATATCTTATTCGCAATCAGGAAAAACTCAAAGGCATCTTTATCACGCATGGTCATGAAGACCATATTGGTGGACTTCCTTTTTTATTACGAGAGGTTAAAGCTCCCATTTATGGCGGAGATTTCGCGATCGAATTGATTAAGAGCAAGATCGACGAACATCAAATTAAAAATGTAGAATTGCATCAAATAGATGGGGATTCAGAAGTACAATTTAACAATATGAAGATTCGTTTTTTTCGAACGACTCATAGTATTGCGGACTCTTTCGGGGTGGTCGTCACAACGGCCGAAGGAAATATTGTTCATACAGGAGATTTTAAGTTTGACTTTACACCGACAGGAAAGGATACTGAATTCCACAAAATTGCACATATTGGAAGAGAAGGAGTCCTTTGCTTATTATCAGACAGTACAAACAGTGAAGTTCCTGGATTTTCAATCTCTGAACAAAGAGTGGGAGAAGCAATCGAAGATATCTTTAGGACGACAGATGGCAGAATTATTTTTGCAACCTTTGCTTCTAATATCGATCGGATTCAGCAGGTCGTAAAATCCTCAGTAAACTACAAGCGCAAAATAGCAATAATTGGACGTAGTATGGAAAAGACAGTTGAAATCGGGAAAAAACTTGGTTATATTGAAGCACCCGAGGATACTTTTATTCAAGTGAAAGAGATTAGTCGAATACAGAGTGATAAGGTGACGATTATATGTACAGGAAGCCAAGGAGAGCCGATGGCCGCGTTATCACGAATTGCAAATGGTAGTCATCGTGATGTCAAAATTATTCCTGGTGATACCTTTGTCTTCTCATCTTCCCCAATTCCGGGAAATGAAATAAGTGTCAATCGAGTAACGGATTTAATTGAACGTGCAGGTGGTCAGGTTATTCATCATAAAATTAGTGAAGTACATGCCTCCGGACATGGAAAGCAAGAAGAACAGAAGCTAATGTTAAAGTTATTAAATCCTAAATTCTTTTTTCCAATCCACGGGGAATATCGGATGCTACAGTCACATATTAAATCAGCTGTTGACTGTGGAGTGCCGAAAGCAAATTGCTTTATTTTAGATAATGGAGATGTACTAGAATTAACTGAGCAAAGTGCAGAGAAAAAACCAAATAAAATCCCAGCCCAACCTGTCTATATTGATGGAAGTGGAATAGGAGATATAGGAAATATCGTTATACGAGATCGCAGAATTCTTTCACAAGAGGGTTTATTAATTATTACAATGAATATAGATCGGAAGAATCACACGTTAATCAAACGTCCTGTCGTCGTTACGAGGGGATTCGTTTATGTAAGGGAAGCTGGTGACCTTATAAGAGAAGTCGAGGATCGTGTGTATGATACCGTTCTAACTCAATTAAATGAGCAAAGGGTTAAATGGTCGGAATTGAAAAAAGCAGTAATAGATGATGTCCAACCGTTCTTATATCACAACACAGGTCGCAGGCCAATGATTTTGCCAATCGTAATGGAAATATAACGTTTTAATCTATGTTTTGAAAAGACGAGATAACATGTAAATCATTCCGTACAATATGATAATAAAAATAGAGGAAATAAATCCATTTCCTCTATTTTTTTAATTATCAAGCTTTCATCGCCTTAAACGCTCGGTAACCAAGGTCTTCGCCAAACCTCATCATTAAGCGGCTATGGTCAGCAAGGACTTTTTCTGTTCGGCGATCTAAATTGGTTGGCATGTCAACAATACTTTGATCGTCCGATTGTGTCCAGAAGTCTTCGATTTCCCCTAAAATGGTATTCCTTTTTAAAATCTCGACGTCATGAAAGCCTGCCTTCTCATACAATTGAACCCACTCTGCTTCTGTTGGAATATGCTTTATGTGATAAAAGGATTTAATCGGCGCAATTTCTTCCTCTGTTAAAGATCCTTCTGATGTCAATTCAGTATTAAGAAGCCAGCCACCTTTTTTAAGTACGCGGAAATATTCATTGGTCGTTTTATTGATGTTTGTAAAAATCGTCGTTGATTCTGCAATAACAACATCGAAAGAATCATCGGGAAAAGGCAAGTTTTCGATATTTCCTTTAATGAATTTCCCAGGAAGGTTGTCTTCCTTAAAACGACTTTTTGTGTGTTCGAGCATATCTGGATGAAGGTCAAGGGCATAAACTTTACACTTTTTCTCTTTCGCTAAATAGGCAGCCGTTTGTCCCGTTCCACAACCAGCATCAAGAACGAACGAACCTTTCTTAAGTTTTTCTCCGTCTAAAATTTTTTTTGTGAGGTTAAATCCACCTGGGTGTGCTGCAGAAATTCCCCCCGTTGCTAATGCATCATGATAATTAAAGTTCATCGATTCATCCCCTCGCCCTATTTTTTAGTATCCTATGCATGTAGTCAACACAATTCCTATAAAAAAGGAAATTTTCTAATTCCACACATGCCTTGTGCACCTGTCCACTCAGTTGGTGAAGATGCACATAGGATACTAGTAGCTCGTCATGAACTAGATTGGAGGTGTAAAACATGTCAGCTGCAAGATATTATGATATGTGTCGACGGGGAATCGGCAGGCCAGTTGAAATTCGTACGGTTGATGGACGTGTTCATCGTGGAATGATTTCGAGGGTAACTCCTCAAAAGGTTTATGTTCGTCCAATGGGTGGACGCGGTCCTGGTTATGGGGGCTATGGCTACTTTTGGCGCCCATGGGGCTTTGGCTTGGGACTAGGAATCGGAATTGCCTTCGGTGCAATTGCCGCTTTAGCATTTACCCCGTTTTGGATTTAAATATTTGCCTATCATAAAAAAGGAAGAAGCAGATTAGATCAATCTGCTTCTTCCTTTTTTGGGGATTTCGGACAGCTAATAAGGTAGTCATTGCTGTTTTTTAAAAAACAAATATAAAAGATAGCCAAAAACAACAAGGACGACCAACGCAATTTGCCATGCAGATTGTAAGTTCATTACATAATAAACGGAATAGCTTTCAATATATAAGGCAGGAATTTTGCCTAATGTACTAGCAATGCTGAAGTGGAGAAATCCCATTTTGCTTACTGCTGCCGCGAGGGTGACGAACCCTGAAGGGACGAATGGGAGCAGTCTTAATAAAATGACGAGAAAAAAAGCCTCTGTCCCAGCTGTCTGTTTTAACCTTCGTAAAAATTTATTTTCGAGTTTCTTCTTTTTTGCTTTCCTAGAGAATAACTTGACTCCTTTTCGATAGAGAATAAAGCTAATGATTGCTCCTAATGCTTCGCCAACAATTAATAGAATGAGACCTATTTCAAAACCAAAAAGGGCGATAGTCCAGGCGGTAATAAATGCGCTTGGCAATACACCTGTTATCGCGACAAAGACGTTCATAATGATGCTGGCAACCGCTGCCAAAATCGGGTGCATTTCAATCGTATGTAACAAAAAGATAAACACTTCCTCGTAACTTGTATTAATTCCTTTTAACATAAGGCTGATGAAAAGGGAACAAGTTTATTAATAAAATGTAAACTTTATGTGAAAGACTGTAAATTTTACTCGAAAAGGATTGAAATAAGTATATAAGCATTTTATTATATAATAAGTTGCTTATATAAAAGGTGGAGGTGAGATTGTGGAAAAAGGTTCATTAGAAGAAACGGCTGGCATTTTAAAACTATTGGGCGATAAAACGAGATTATCGATGCTCGGGCTCATGATCAAACATGATTGTTGTGTCTGTGAATTCGTTGAGATTTTTCAAATGTCTCAACCTGCAATTAGTCAGCATCTTCGTAAATTAAAGGATGCCGGTTTAGTGAAAGAGCAAAGAAAAGGACAGTGGATTTTTTATTCGCTAAATCGGGAAAATAGGTATTTCCCGCTCGTTCAGGATGTATTAACTCATATCCCTGATCAAGAGGAAAAGCTTGTTTCACTAGAGAAACAAGGTTTACGAATTTTGTGTGACTAATGGAGGTTGGATTTTTGTGGTACAAACACTTTTAGCATTAATTATTTTTATCATTACCCTTGTTCTAGTCATTTGGCAGCCAAAAAATCTTTCGATTGGCTGGTCGGCCTGTGGCGGGGCGGTTGTCGCCCTAATTGTAGGTGTCGTTGATCTCATGGATGTTTGGGATGTAACGAATATCGTCTGGAATGCGACACTTGCATTTGTTGCGATTATCATTATTTCACTTATTCTTGATGAAATTGGTTTCTTTGAATGGGCGGCGCTCCATATGGCGAGGATCGCAAATGGAAATGGCGTGAAAATGTTTGTCTATGTAACGATTTTAGGGGCATTAGTGGCGGCATTCTTTGCGAACGATGGTGCTGCACTCATTTTAACACCGATTGTACTTGCAATGGTGCGCGCCTTGAAGTTCGATGAGAAAATGGTGTTTCCGTTTATCATCGCCAGTGGATTTATCGCCGACACAACTTCATTGCCACTCGTTGTTAGTAACCTCGTGAACATCGTTTCCGCCGATTTCTTTGGAATTGGTTTTGCCGAGTTTGCTTCAAGAATGATTGTGCCGAACTTTTTCGCGCTCGGGGCTAGTATTTTAGTTTTATATTTATTTTTCCGTAAAAGCATTCCTAAAAAGTATGATTTATCAAATTTAAAACAACCCGTCGAAGCGATTAAGGATCAAAAAATGTTTCGATTATCATGGATTGTTCTCGCCATTTTACTAGTCGGCTACTTTGCCAGCGAGTTCATTGGTGTACCAGTATCGATTGTTGCCGGTATTATCGCGATCTTCTTCTTACTTATGGGACGCAAAAGTCCCGCCGTCAATACGAAAACGGTCATTAAAGGCGCACCATGGAGTATTGTCTTTTTCTCAATCGGAATGTATGTCGTCGTTTATGGACTGAGAAATGCCGGGTTAACAAACATGTTGACCGATGTGATTCAAGTTGTCGCAGACCAAGGATTGTTTGCAGCGACGATTGGAATGGGCTTCATTGCCGCCATTCTTTCTTCAATTATGAACAATATGCCAACGGTGATGATTGATGCCTTGGCGATTGCTGATACGAATACGACGGGTGTAATTAGGGAAGCGCTAATTTATGCGAATGTTATCGGGTCAGATTTAGGTCCGAAGATTACCCCGATTGGTTCATTAGCAACATTGCTTTGGCTCCATGTTCTAAGCTCTAAAGGTGTCAAAATCTCTTGGGGAACTTATTTTAAAACAGGAATCATCTTGACGATTCCGACGCTATTTATTACATTAGTCGGTCTCTATTTATGGTTGCTGATTATTTCATAAAAATTGATTAAAAAGGAGAAATCTTTTATGTCTAAAAAAATCATTTACTTCTTATGTACTGGAAATTCATGTCGTAGCCAAATGGCAGAAGGCTGGGCAAAGCACTACTTAGGTGATGAATGGGAAGTGAAAAGTGCGGGAATTGAAGCACATGGTCTAAATCCAAATGCAGTTAAAGCGATGAAGGAAGTGGATATTGATATATCCACTCAAACGTCTGATATCATTGATCCTGAAATCTTAAATAATGCTGATTTTGTTGTCACGCTTTGCGGCGATGCAGCGGATAAATGTCCGGTGACTCCTCCGCATGTGAAAAGAGACCATTGGGGATTTGATGACCCGGCAAAGGCCCAAGGAACAGATGAGGAAAAATGGGCTGTATTCCAACGTGTTCGCGATCAGATTGCTGAGAGAATTAACCGTTTCGCGGAAACTGGAGAATAAACAATAGGATAGAACCAAGGGATCGTTAGCTCTTGGTTCTTCTAATATCAACTCGTATTCAGGAGGGAAACAAGATGAAGAAAGTAGAAATTTTCGACCCTGCTTTATGTTGTCCAACAGGTGTATGCGGACCAAGCGTTGATCCTGAATTGACAAGAATGGCGGCAGCTGTTTTTCGTTTAGAGAAAAAAGGTCTTGAAATCACACGCTATAATCTTGGAAATGAACCGGCAAGGTTTGTTGAAAACAAGGAGGTCAATCAAGTTCTCCAAGAAAAGGGACCAGAGTCGTTACCAATTACAGTTTTGAATGGAGAAGTTGTGATGCAAGGTGGCTACCCATCAAATGAGCAGTTGGCTGAATGGTTTGATGTAAGTATTGACGACTTAAAAGAACAAAAGGCTTCACAGAAAATTAATCTATTTTAGTAATCAAATACACCGTTTAATTGGAGGAAAAGATGAGCGATAAAAACTACCAACAACTAATCCAAGACCGTATCTTTATAGGAGGAGCTGATGATGTTCCAGAAGTTATAAAAAACGAACAGCCAGATGTAATCTTTGATTTGCGTGCTGAAGCATCAGAAAATAACTCTGATGAGAAGCGAATTCATAGCCCGATTGTCGATGATAAGGAGAATCAGGAAGAATCGGTGAAACAAGCAATTAACAATGTCGTGAGTGCATATAAAGAAGGGAAGAAAGTTTATTTCCATTGTGGTGGCGGCAGCAATCGTACAGGGACTGTGGCGATCGGGACAATGCTTGCGTTAGGAGAAGCGAAAAGCATCAAAGAGGCAGAAGCAAAAGCTCAAAACATTCGTCCGAAAATTAAAGTGAAACCGGAAATGAAGGAAGTCTTAATGCGGGTTTTTCCCGAATAAATGAACGATAAAGGAAAAAAGGGAGATTATGATTTTTTAAGGAACATTTTTATAACCGATGGGCATTGCTCCTCGGTTTTTTTAATCAATCATGTGTGAATCATTAAATTTTAACGCAAATGGATGATTGAACCGTGTCTTTTTGTCGAAAAAGGCCCAATATATTGGAAAGAAGGCTAATAAATGTTCTCATTATTCAAACCAGATTATATTGAAACACAATTTATGTTTTTAACGGGGAAAGGCGGGGTCGGGAAAACATCAACCGCTTGTGCAACAGCTGTCGCTTTGGCGGATCAGGGTGAAAAAGTGCTACTCATTAGTACAGATCCTGCCTCCAATCTCCAAGATGTATTTGGCATTGAGTTAACTAGCACACCGAAGGCAGTTCCAACTGTTGAGAATTTGTATGTGAGCAATATTGATCCTGAGGCTTCCGCTAAAGCGTATCGCGAAAGCGTTGTTGGCCCTTATCGTGACAAGCTTCCCGAAGCGGTTGTAGCAACGATGGAAGAACAGTTATCAGGTGCATGTACCGTCGAGATTGCGGCGTTTGATGAATTTACCAACTTTCTGACACATGAAGAAATCGTCAGCGAGTATGATCATATTATCTTTGATACGGCGCCAACCGGGCATACATTAAGATTATTACAGCTGCCGACCGCTTGGGATGGCTTTTTAGCAGAGAGTACTCACGGTGCTTCTTGTTTAGGGCCGTTATCTGGTTTATCAGATAAAAAGAATCTCTATGCAAATGCAGTTGCAGCTCTTTCCGATTCAACGAAAACAACCTTGATTTTAGTTACGAGACCCGACGTTTCGGCGCTATTAGAAGCAGACCGTGCTTCAAAGGAATTGAAGGGAATTGGGATTAAGAATCAAATGCTAATCATCAATGGACTTCTTCAGAGCCATGCAGAAGGCGATAAAATTTCCACCGCTTTTTACGAGCGTCAGCGTGAGTCTTTAACGCAGATTCCTGAAAATTTCCGGGAAACACCGATGTACTCGTTACCATATGTTCCTTATTCGCTAACGGGCATCGAGAATTTGCGGCATTTATTTAAACTGGATGGTGATGTTGCGACCAGTGAGATAATGAATACGGAAAAGATTTCCCTTCAGCTCCCAGGTTTAAAAGCGGTTGTCGAGGACTTTTCAGATAATGGCACAAAATTAATCTTTACGATGGGCAAGGGTGGTGTCGGCAAAACAACAGTGGCTTCTGCGATTGCCGTTGGGCTCGTGGAGAAAGGACATCAAGTCCATTTAACAACGACCGACCCTGCCGCCCATTTAGACTATCAATTCCAAAATGATCACCTTAATGAGAGGTTGTCAATCAGCAGCATTGATCCGAAAGTAGAAGTCGAAAAATATAAAGCCGCTGTGCTTGAAAAATCAAGTCCGCATTTAGATGAAGCCGGCCTTGCTTATTTAAAAGAAGATTTGGAATCGCCATGTACGGAAGAAATCGCTGTGTTTCAGGCGTTTGCTGAAGTCGTCGCGAAGGCTGAGAATGAAATTGTCGTCATCGATACGGCGCCAACCGGGCATACATTATTATTATTGGATGCGTCAGAATCGTATAGCAAAGAAATTGAGCGCTCTACAGGGGAAGTGCCTGAAAGTGCGAAAAAACTTCTGCCGCGTCTGCGCAATCCAGAAGAAACAACGGTTGTCATTGTCACGCTTGCGGAAGCGACACCAGTATTAGAAGCGTCAAGATTGCAAGATGATTTAAGACGTGCCGAAATCGAACCAAAATGGTGGGTCATTAACCAAAGTCTATATGCGACAACTACAACTGATCCCATTTTAAAAGGGAAAGCAATCGCAGAACAAGAATGGATTCAAGAGGTAAAGGACAAAAAAGCAGTAAAATGTGCAATCATTCCTTGGGTTCACGAAGAAAAGATTGGCTATGAAAAGCTGAAAGATTTTATTCAGTAGTGTGAAAAAATAAATGATGCGGAGAAACTAGGAGGGAATAACTATGAACATTACAGATAAGGCGAAACAATTATTAGAAACGGTTTTAAGTGAAAAAGGAGCAGAGGGTATTCGGCTTTATTCAGTTGCTGGCTGCTGTGGTCCGCAGTTCGCGATTTCCTTAGATGAACCACAGGAGCATGATCGTGTGAATACAATTAATGGAATTAAAGTTGCATTCGATCCTGAAATCCCAAATACAGAGGAATTAACCTTAGATAAGGAAGAAAGTGAAGAAGAAGCAGGTTTGGTTTTAATCGGTGCTAATAGCTGTTGTTAAAAAAATGAGTGAATCAGGATGTCAGTAAAAACCCTACAAAAATAGAGGGGATTTACTGATATTTTTTTTTTGCCCAAGAAAGAGATAATCAAATTGTCCAAAGCAATTATTGAAATAAAGCGAATCTAAGATAAATGTTGACGAGACAAGGGGTATTTCCATTTTGGCTATTTTTGTCATTAAGTTGTCACCAATAAAACTATAAAACTAGAAAAATAGTTTTATACTTAAAGTAAGGAGATGGTTTTATGGGGGATATTTGGAAATTGAAATCAACTGAACAAATGAGGACGGCCAAGCAGGAAGCTGAGAAGGAATTCCCGATGATTGTAAACAACGCTGAACTGGAACGGAATGCATCTCTATTCAAAGGGTTGGCTGATGAGACACGCCTAAAAATCATTGCCCTATTATCTAGACAAGATTTATGTATGTGCGAAATTGTCGCAGCATTAGACGGTGCCAATTCGACAATTAGTCATCATCTGAAAATTTTAGAAAAAGGTGGGCTTATTGAATCAAGGCGTGAAGGGAGGTTTACTGTCTATCAAGTGAACAAGGATACAACAACCGTAATTCACTCGATTCTAACTAAATAAAAAGGCTTTCAGCCCATAAAATAACGGACTGAATGGACGTTTAGGAGATGGGGCAAATGAATATTTTTGAATGGCTTAATAACCAGTTGCTCAAAATGGAATGGCTGCATGATTTAGTTACGCTGCTTGTGGAAAAAGGGTTTGGGTTAGATACAAGTGACAGGGTCGGTGGAAGTATTCACTTTTTTATTTACGATGTTATCAAAATATTTATTTTATTGTCTGTTCTAATTTTTATTATTTCCTATATTCAAAGTTACTTTCCGCCCGAGCGAACGCGGGAAATTCTCGGTCGTTTCAAGGGTGTGACCGCTAATACGATTAGTGCTTTACTTGGAACGGTTACTCCATTTTGTTCTTGTTCATCAATTCCGTTATTTATCGGTTTCACAAGTGCAGGCCTCCCGATTGGGGTTACGTTTTCATTTTTAATTTCTTCGCCGCTAGTTGATTTGGCCTCTGTAATTTTATTGGCAAGTATTTTTAATTGGCGGATTTCAATCGCTTATGTGATTGTAGGTTTAATTCTTGCCGTCGTGGGCGGAACGATTATGAGCAAAATGAAGCTTGAAAAATATGTGGAGTCTTTTGTCTATAGCAACCCGATGGTTAACAGTGCACAAGTGGAGCTGACAAGACGGGATCGGATCAGCTATGCAATGGACCAAGTGCTCGAAATTATTCAAAGAGTTTGGTTGTACATTTTAATCGGGGTCGGAATTGGTGCAGCGATTCATAACTGGATTCCTGAACCAATGATTACAGCCTTGCTCGGTCAAGATAAATGGTATTCTGTTCTGTTAGCAACGATAGTTGGCATTCCAATGTATGCCGATATTTTTGGGACCTTACCAATTGCTGAGGCATTGGTAGCAAAGGGAGTAGGTATTGGAACAGCACTCGCTTTTATGATGGGCGTAACCGCACTTTCACTTCCGGCGCTTATTATGTTGAAAAAAGTGGTGAAAACAAAACTATTAGTTATCTTTATTTCGATTGTAACGGTAGGGATTCTTATCATTGGCTATGCGTTTAACGCGATTAGTCACCTTTTCTTATAACTGAGAATCAAAATGATTGAGGAGGAGATTGCTGTGCAAATTAAGATTTTAGGAACAGGTTGCAAAAAATGTGTTCAATTAGGGGAAAACACAGAAGCAGCGCTTAAACAACTCGGTGTAAATGCCGAAATCGTTAAAGTAACTGAGGTGAAAGATATTCTTGCCTATGGAATCATGTCGACACCAGCTTTAGTTATTGATGAAGAAGTGGTTTCAATTGGCAAGGTGTTGAAACCAAAAGAGATCGTAAAAATGTTAGAAAATGTGAAGTGAAAATAGGGATAGCTGTTCAATCATTGAACAGTTTTTTTCTTGCATAATTCAGTCACGGCAAATGGCCGCCCGAGTTGGTCACAGCATGGTTCCACGTGGCTGTTGCGGTGGATTTCCACGAAAGCTGGTCACATAGCGGAGGTCTACGTGTCCAGCTCAGTAGGCTTCCGTGAAAATCGGTCGTGTAGCAAAGTTCTATGTGACCGAGATTCTTCCTTCTCGCTGATATAACTGAATGGTGATTTCACTGCGTCTGAAAAATAAACGGATAAATTCCGGCTAAACTGGGAAATACCGATATTTCCTTAAAAATAAGCGGAGTTTTTCCGTTTATATGATCAAAATCTTTGGATTTTGTCTTATATTGAGCAGTTAACCGGAATATTTCCGCTTATATCCGCTTCTTAAGCTTCCCCTATATACATTAGCAGGAAATTCTCCGCTTATTCATTCTCAACCCTACACAAAAATCGATAAGGCGAAGGCGAAATTAGGTTTGCAAACAACTTAAAAAGTAAAATTTGCAAAAACACCGAAGAATGAGCAATTAAAAGCAAAATAGCAAGGGCATGAACCCTTGCTATTTCTAATGTTTTTAATCTCTCTAGCCTTACAAATTGCCCTACACTTTATAGTGCAAAAAGGATTACATTTTCCTATGCAAATTGACGTTTTGTGATAGGAAACGGAACCTGTTAATCAACTACTCGTTATTTTTATTTTTCCCCCAAGGCGTGCCTAAATAAGGTAAAGCCCAGCGATCTAGTCCATACCAGCCAGCTACTTTCCAAGCAAGCACGAGCCAAGTTGCTAAAATAAACATGAGTGGATTGGTACTTAATGTTCCGGCAAATAAAAAGCTGACATTCATAATGCTGCCAAAAAATGCGGCAATTCCAGTCAATAAGCCAACTATCAACCCTAAGCCAACAAGTACTTCTCCATAGGCCACCATGTAGGAAAAAGCGGTCGCATTTGGCAGAACAGTATTTTCCAAGAAGGTGGCATACCAACCGGTCACATCTCCACCAGATTCCGCTCGCCCTAAAGCTCCTTGGACATACCCTTGGATAGCAGCACCAGCATTTTCTCCTGTCCACGCATCACTCGTAACCTTTCCCCATCCAGCAGTAAACCATAGGTAACCAAGATACAAGCGGATTATTAACCAAATCCAAGCAGAACGTGTACTATTAAATAAATAGAATGAAAGCGGATTTTCAGCTACAACAATGGAATTCCCTTGTCTAACTGGTTTATCACTCATATCCATTCCCCCTTTACAAATCCATTCCCTTTATCTTATGATTTAAACCATTTTTATTTGCTCTATTTTCATTTTTTCAGTTAAAAATAACAAACATCAGTTAATCGACGAACGACTAGATTGTAAAAATAATAGAAACTTATCTATTGACATGATTAAAATACTGGCTTATAATTATCTCGAATTAAAGATATCCAGAAACGAGACAATAGAGGCAATTAACCGTTTTATTAAAACAAATTTCTTGTCAGCTACGAATCAACAGGTGGAGCGCTTAAAACGTTAAGATAATCACAACAAAGTCAATAGCTTCCTGTTTTAATGGGAGCCTCCTCTTTTCTTTAATATCTCGAATTCGAGATGATCATTCACTTTGAGACGCAAATTAACTTGAGATTGTCACCTGTAACAAATCGACCTCAAATACAATCCAACTAGTAAAGCTAACAATAATCACTTTTTAAAAGGAGAGCTACTTATGCAAAAGAAAACGATGGGAATCCACCATATTACCGCGATTGTCGGCCATCCGCAGGAAAATGTTGATTTTTATGCACGTGTGTTAGGCTTAAGATTAGTGAAGAAAACAGTCAATTTTGATGATCCTGGAACATACCATCTTTATTTCGGAAACGAAGGGGCGAAGCCGGGAACGATTATCACCTTTTTCCCGTGGGTAGGTGCTAGGAAAGGCCGAATCGGTGGCGGCCAAGTTGGAGTTACTTCCTATGCTGTCCCAACGGGGGCGCTCCAATTTTGGGAAAAGCGTCTAAAGCAATTCACCATTCCTTTTCAGAAGCAAACGCGTTTTGACGAAGCGGTGTTAGTATTTGAAGATTCACATGGATTGAAATTGGAGCTAGTTGAAAGAGAAACAGGGGAATTAAATACTTGGGAATTTGCTGGGGTGACCAAAGATGTCGCAATTAAAGGATTTGCTGGATCCACTTTATATTCGACAAATCCAATAGAAACAGCTGTAATACTTGAACAAGTAATGGGTCTTGAAAAAGTGGCAACAGAAGGAGCGTTCACTCGTTATCGTTCACTAGCTGATATTGGCAATGTCATTGATTTAATGACAAAGCCGGTGGCTAGAGGAGAAATGGGAGTTGGGGTCGTACATCATATTGCTTGGCGCGCTCAAGATGATGAAGACCAACTCAACTGGCAGAAACATGTTCAAAGCTTTGGCTACGGAGTTACGCCGGTAAAAGACAGAAACTATTTTAACGCCATCTATTTTAGAGAGCAGGGCGAAATTCTCTTTGAGATTGCTACCGATCCGCCTGGGTTTGCCCATGATGAATCATTAGAGACAATGGGCTCAGAATTAAAATTGCCTATGCAATATGAGCAATATCGAGAAAAGCTAAATAATGTACTTATTCCGATTGAAGTGAGAAAATGAGGCTAAAATTAAGGAGGAGATCATTGATTCCTCGAAGCTTATCCGACTCGCAGGAAATTACGATGCGAATCTCATTAAAAAGACGGAAGGAATGAACTAGAAATTAACACCTCGATAAAGAGGATGGGAGGAATACAGCATGAAACATATTTATCAAAAAGGAAATGATCTAACACGACCAACCTTGCTTTTGCTGCATGGAACAGGGGGGAATGAACAAGATTTACTTCCCCTTGCACCAAAAATCGATGAGGATGCATCCGTTTTAAGTGTACGTGGAAATGTTCTTGAAAATGGTATGCCGCGGTTTTTCCGGCGTCTAGCAGAAGGCGTATTTGATGAAGAAGATTTAATCTTCCGTACGAAGGAGTTATATGAATTTCTTCATGAAGCAGCTGAAAAATATCAGTTTGACAAGCAAAACATCGTTGCAATAGGCTACTCGAACGGAGCTAATATAGCTGGCAGCTTGCTTTTCCATTATCAAGATGCGTTAAAGGGAGCGATTCTCCATCATCCGATGGTGCCAAGACGTGGCATTTCTTTACCAGATTTATCAGGAAAACCCGTGTTTATCGGTGCAGGAACGAATGATCCAATTTGTTCACCAGCAGAATCAGAAGAACTTAAAGCACTACTGGAAGACGCGAATGTGAAGGTAGATCTTCACTGGGAAAATTATGGTCACCAGTTGACATTAGGAGAAGTGGAGTCTGCAGCAAAATGGTATAGGAAAAATTTTAATCAATCGTAAATTAAGCATTCTTTTGTCCCCACCGTTTTCGGTGGTTTTTTTATACGACCGACAGTCGCACAGGGTGCCGTTGACATGGCACCCTTCATTTTTTTAAAAAAACACAACCTCTAATTACCAATCTATATCCTTTTCATTCTTAATCAATACATGAGATAATCTTAATGTGAAAAATATTGAGCATCACTCATACGCACATACTGCTGTTTTATTCTTCTTTTCACTTGTTCATCTCCCTCAATGGAAATATTCTTCAGCCTGTTTTAATAGAATAAGTTAAATGCTCAAATAATTTATATAAAGAAAAGGTGACATATGGAAAGAAATTTGAAACCGGAAAAACGAAGTAGAATCAGAAGGAAAACCGTTTTTATTTGGTTATTATTCGTGACCATTGTGTTATTTTTTACTTTTAATCGTGAATTGTTTAAGCTTATTTTAGACGGTGATATTGATGCCGTTCGAGAAAAAATGACTGGGAAATCCTTTTATGCCTATACATTTATGCTTCTGATAATGATTGTTCAAAACAGCTTCACAATCGTTCCATTAATATTAGTGATTACGGTAAATATTGCATTGTTTGGTGTCATCAATGGATTTTTATGGAGTTGGTTTACGAGCGTTGTTGCTGGAGGCGTTGTATTCTTGGCAGTACGCTATTTTTTCCAAGAATGGCTGACGCAGCGTTTTGATGAGAAAACATTGGCAAAGATCGAGGATAAAGGCTTTGTATATGTGTTTCAAGGGAGAGTGTTTCCGTTTGTTCCGACAAGTTTAATTAATATTTTAGCGGGGGTAAGCACTGTTCAATTTCGTCATTTTATCTTTGCAACGGCAATTGGGAATTTCTTGTATTTTTTGTTGCTCTCTTTAATTCCAGCCGGGCTGATGTCTCCAAATATCAATGAATATGAATTAGGTCTTCTTCTGTTTTTAACGGTAACAATTTTGTTTATTTTAAAGAGATTTTATGATAAAAAGAAAAAGAAACAAGTAGATCATCCAATCGATGCTGGGACAGGAAGACAGTTAGATGATTAAGGTTTGTTATATGCGAGCATTAGTCGTTTTCCCCCTAATGAGAATAGTGATATACTCATGGGGGACTTTAATTTTAATCGGTTAAAAGTATATGGGAGTGATGGAAATGAAATTATATAACTCAATTCTTGATTTAGTTGGGAATACTCCAATTGTCAAGCTTAATAAATTACCTGATCCTGTTGGTGGAGACGTTTACATGAAACTTGAATCCTTTAATCCAGGCGGGAGTGTGAAAGACCGCGCATCTTTAAATATGATCGAACGTGCTGAAGCGGAAGGGAAGTTAATTCCTGGTAAAAGCATAGTCATTGAACCGACTTCTGGAAATACAGGAATCGGAATTGCGATGGTTTGTGCTGTAAAAGGTTATCCATGTATCATTACGATGCCTGATAATGCTACAGCTGAGCGGGTCAAAATTTTAAAAGCATATGGTGCTGAAGTTCATTTGACACCTGCTAACAAGCGGATGCAAGGAGCAATCGATAAAGCGACTGAATTAGCCGCAGAAAATCCGAATTCATTTATTCCGATGCAATTTGAAAACACGGCAAATTCGGATGCGCATCGTGAAACGACCGCTGTAGAAATTTTCACTGCATTTGAAGGAAAGTTAGATGCGCTTGTGTTAACAGCTGGAACCGGCGGTACGGTTACTGGTGTTGGTGAAGAGCTCAAGGGAAAAATGCCTGATTTGAAAATTTATGTCGTTGAGCCAGCTGGATCCCCTGTATTATCTGGAGGAGAGCCAGGACCACATAAAATTCCTGGGACAGGCCCTGGATTTATCCCAAAAATATTAAATCGCGACGTTTTTGATGAGATTTTTCATATAAAGGATGATGATGCACAAGAACTGGCGCGCGCTCTTGCAGCGAAAGAGGGGATTTTCATCGGTGCCTCTGGAGCGGCTTCTGCTTACTTTGCGATTGAAGTAGCGAAGAAACTTCCCGCTTCGTCAAGAGTCCTTTGTCTTGCTCCAGATACTGGGGAAAGATATCTTTCTTCGGATTTATTTCCCGGCTAAGGGAATTGTAAAAGCAAATAATCATACTTAAGTATGAAAGGAGTTTGATCAAAAATGGAATTAACAATAAATTGGACTGGAAAAATGGCGTTTTCGGGGACAACCCCGTCTGGACATGAAATTAAAATGGATGCAGCCGAAGAGATCGGCGGCCAGAATTCTGGAGCAAGACCGACTGAGTTGCTGTTAAATGCAGTCGCAGGATGTACGGGAATTGATATTATTTCAACTTTACATAAAATGCGGTTAGAGCCGACATCGTTTAAAATGGACATTTCTGGTGATCGTGCGGATGACCACCCGAAACGGTTTACAGAGATCCATATTCATTATGCATTGGAAGGCGATTTACCAGAAGAAAAAGTTCAACGTGCCATTAAACTATCGAAAGATAAATATTGCTCGGTTTCCCATTCATTAAATTCGACAATTACGGCGAGCTTTTCAATCAATGGTGTAAATGGAAAGGAAACTTTATAAATTCTTAAAAGCTGGATTCCTTGAGGGAATTCAGTTTTTTTCAGATTTAGAAAAAAAACTTGCAAAATGGTATAGTAACTCTAAAAGGTTTTTAGAATGGGGGAGTAAAATGAGTCAATTAGCGGGGAAGCGAGTTGCGTTAGCAGGATCGCGAAAATTAGAAGAAATTAGTCAAATTATTACAAACAAGGGTGGTGTTCCAGTTATTCGCCCATCACAAGGGACAGCGATTCTAGATGATTCGAAGCTTGAGGATGATCTTCGTGAGCTTGTTGGTGGATCCTATGACTGGTTTGTGTTCACGACAGGAATTGGAACAGATATTTTATATCGGACCGCAGAAAAAATCGGGATTGGAGAAGAGTTTGTAAAGACAATTAAAGAAGCTAAAGTGGCTGCACGAGGGTATAAAACGGTGAATACTTTAAAGAAACTAGGAATTACTCCAATTGTGAGAGATGATGATGGTAGTACAGCAGGACTTGTACGATCGCTATCTGCCTATGATTTGCAACACTCGAGAGTGGCATTGCAATTACATGGAGATCCAGCACCTAGGTTAATAAGCTTTTTAGATGAGCAAAAGGCAGATTATAAAGAAATTCTTCCTTACCAACATATTCCACCTAATAAGGATATACTTGAACAGCTCACTCAAGAGATTGTCTCTGGAGAAGTTGATGCGGTCAATTTTACAAGCACGCCACAAGCACGATTTTTATTTTCCTTTGCGCGGGAAAAAGGGCTGTTACAAGAGGTTTTAACTGCGTTTTCAACCAATGTCGTTGCAGTTGCTGTCGGCAAAGTCACTGCGGCTGCTTTAAAAGACGAAGGGGTAGAACGGGTTGTTTTCCCAGAAACAGAACGAATGGGAAGTGCGATTGTAGCCTTAGAAAAATATTATTCTCAAGACTAAACATTTGCAAACAAAGGTAGTTATTCTCACTTTGACTTCTTTTCGTTGATAAGCGAACGGATATCCAATTTTAAAATCGAAAAGAAGTGAAAATTCTTGTTTGTCAGACAGAAAACAGCTATGCTAAAAAGTAATATGAATTGCAGGATCAGTTGAAGAAGGTGCCTGAATTGTTGTTAAAATATTTGTTTGCATTGCTGTTGCCGGGAATATTAGTGTTGTTTTTTACGAGAGTCGTCTATAATCATTATCTTGGCCTCGTTCTAACAGTGGCTTTAATTGCCGCCTCTGTTTATCGTGGATATACGGACACTATGCTATTAATTGTTATGGATGCTTTTTCTTTAACCGTTGGTTTTTACTTTGCAACTAAAATGATGAAAAACGTTCGTAAAACCCAATAACTGTGCCGATGTTTTCTACTCGGCACAGCTAGAATTTATAACTTAGCCACATTGACAAACGTGTCATAAAAGGCGACGCCATTAGCTCCAGCTACTTTCTCTCCCATATCTGTTTCTAATACCGGTACTAAGCGGTTAATGATAATCTGCGAATTTTGATACCAGCCTTCATAGATTAATAGTATGTCTTTCGGAACTTTCGTACTATAAATGGCCTTAATTTCAATCGTATCTTGCTCATTAAAAATTTTTATGACTTCTCCATCATAAATCCCTAGTTTTTTCGCAAATTCAGCGTTCATTTCTACACATGCTTCTTTTTCCTCCGATAAATGGAGAAAGTCAAATTGAGAATTCAATGCATATGGATGGTGAGGAGTTATGAGCCAAAAGGGATAATCTACAGATGGCAGTTTTCCTTCGATATAAATCGGTGTCGGCGAAAAGCCGTTTTGTTTTGCTGCTAATGAGTAAAATTCAAACTTTCCTGTTGGCGTGAGAAAGGTTTTGTTCTCCCAGGCAATTGTCGGGAAATTCCCCACTACGATTCCATCTACTTTTCGTAAATCAGCAATTGAGTGAACTCCATATTTCTCGAATACATACTCATTAAACTGCGCATTTAAATAGTCCTCTTCTGATTTGTAGGTTGGAAAAGAGCAATGTTCAGGTGCAATTTGTTTTATTCTCGAGGCCATTTCTGTGATGATTTCCCATTCGCTCCTGCTTTCATAATAGGGCGACACTGCTCGTTCATTGAGCGCAAGTACTTTATGAAAATAACTAGTTACGATGTCCAACTCCTCGAAATGAGTGGTCGTTGGCAAAATTAGGTTCGACATTTCTGCTGTTGGCGTTAAAAACTGGTCGACTGTGACGACAAAAGGGATGTTTTCTAAATGCTTCTGAATCGCTTGCGGATTTGGATCTTGCGTTAATGGGTTTCGACAGGCAATCCACATCATTTCAATTGGTACGGACAACGAACCGTTAATCCATTTGTTCATATTGACAATCCGATTTTTTTCATCTAGATGACTATTACTAAAGATTTGTTGATTATTGAAAATCATCGACTCGCCATGCGTGTAAAAGGCTCCGCCACCCTCTCTTCCAATATCTCCACGTACAGCAGCTAATGCTTCAATCGCCCGGATATTTTGTCCACCATTAGAATGTCGCTGTAAACCAAAACCGATCATATGAGAAACAGCTTTAGCCTCTTTTAACCAAGCTACTAATAAATCAATCGCAGCTTCCGGAACCCCGCATGTTTGTAAATACCGCTGAGAACTAATTTTGTTAACTAATTCACAATAAGATTCAAAACCATAGGAATGATTTTTTAAAAACGAGTGGTCCACTTCTCCCTGGCTGATGAGTTCTTTAATAATTATATTTGCTAAAGCTCCATCTGTACCGGGGACAAGTTGAATAAATAAGTCGGCATGCTCAGCTGTTTCTGTATAAAGGGGATCAATGACAATTACCTTAGCTCCGCTTCTCTTCGCTTTTAAGATAAATGGAATGAGATGAATATTTGTACTTGCTGGATTTGTTCCCCAAAGAAAGATTAAATCACTCTTGGCAATTTGGGCTGGATCCGACATGCTGATTGAGCCTGTACTATATTCAAGCGCTTCAATTCCAGCGGAGGAACAAGGCGAACCAACAATTCTTGTTGTTTTACTCAGGCTAGAGAAAAATTCATCTGTCACATAATGGTGAACGCCTAAATTCCCGGAGTATTTATACAATGCAAATGGAAGAAAACTTTTATATTTATTGAAAATGTGATTTAAATGCTTTTCAATCAAATGGAATGCTCGCTCCCAAGTAATCTGATGAAAATTCCCTGAACCTTTCTCCTCTTGATAGAGCGGATATTTTAGCCGCTTTGAATGGTAATTTCTTTCAATATAACTATACCCTTTTGAACATAATTTCCCTTTCGTATACGGATGATTTTCATCGCCCGCTAAATGAATGAGTCGACCCTTTTCTGTAGACGAAATCATTGTACAAGCACTAAAACAATTTCTTGGACAAACGTGCTTACACTGTATTGCAGCAACATCGCTCATCTATTCATGTCTCCTTATCGCGTGAATAATCTAATAACGTCACAAATTTGTCTTGCAAAATTCACCAGATTCTCGTTCAGGAAAAAAAACAAGGTTAGTTTTTATTATAAACTATAAATAGGTAAAAAAGTTTAAGCGTTTAATGGCAATGTGACTGCTTAAAAGGGGTGGTACTCCATGTCGGAACAAATCATTTTTTTCATTGATTTAAATAAATGCATTGATTGCAAAACATGTGAGATGGCTTGTATTGATTACCATGGAATTACAGGCATTCATCGTAGGAAGGTTGTTTCCTTTCAAAAAGCGGTAACCGAGCAAAAATTATACTTATCGCTTTCATGTAATCATTGTAAAAATCCCGTATGTATTGCGATATGTCCAGAAAATAATTACCGCAAACGCCGCGATGGGGTGGTCGTCCTTGATTCGAGCAATTGTAAAGCGTGTATGAGATGTGTTCAAGCTTGTCCGTTTGAAGCACCAAAAATAAACCCTAAAACGAATCGTGCCGATAAATGCAATTTATGTGTTGATCGACTTGACCAAGAGTTAAAACCAATTTGTGTATCAAATTGTCCGACAGGAGGGTTAAACATCATCAAAACGAGAAGAAGTAATAAACATCTGCAACATTTAAGGAGCCTTGATTTTCCAATCATGACGTATACATACCCCTCTATTGATATTATCACTCGAACAGAGGGGAGGATCTTTTGGAGAGAGGGGTGATGGACATGAAAGAATCATTACAAGATACACTTACATGGATTCCACTCCATCAAATCAGTTGTTTAACCTCAATTCCTAAAGAGCCCATTTATTATGATTTCGTCCTTCACCAACTCCCTGATGAATGGGTCAACCGGCGGTTTTTATGTGTTCTTGATCATCCAGATGAGTGGATGAAACTAAATGATCAACGAGCGTCGTTACAATTTATTCAAGATTCGAATCTTGTCGGCATTATTTTTGTTTCTCAAACACCTGTCTTTATTCAGGAAGAAATATGTACGCTTTTTGAACAATTTGATTTACCCATTGTTCAAGTTAATGAATTAGAAGTCAGTAAATTATTTCAACAAGGAAATGGGGAATTTTATTCTTACTGGCAAGTAACGAAGGAACTTGATGGCTTTAAAGAAAAAGGGTATCACCAGATTGCAAATCAATTAGCCAAAATGCTAAATGCCCCTTTGCTAACTCTAAATCAAGATTTTCATGTTCTTTTCGAAGCAGGAAAAGATAATCAGCTTAAGGAAGCAAAACGCTGGATAAATATGAATCATCAGGAACTTATGGAGCAGGATGAACTAAAAAACAGTACTGAAGCGCATTATTTAATCATAGGAAATGCCCCCTATTTCCACCGACTACAAACACAATCGAAGCAAATTTTGTTCATTTCAGAGCAGTTCGTTAACTGGCAAAAAAAGTTCATCGATAAATTTGTCGGTCTGATTTCGCTTTATCTCCAATCTGAAAAAGAGATGAGTAAACTTCAAGAAAAGCTCCAAGAGCAGTTTGTTTATGATCTCCTTTACCATAAATTTGAATCAAAAAAGGTATTAATCAAGCTAGGGAAGACATGGGACTGGAACTTAGAAAAGCCACATCATTTATTAGTCATTGATGTTGAGCTCTGTGAAGATTGGGATGGGGAGTTTAACTGGGTTGAAGAGGTTTTAACGACTCTCGAACATGAAAAAAAGAGCGGCGATGCAATTTTTCATGTTCTGATGTTTGATGATCAAATCTTGTTGTTAGTTGAAGAAGAACATCACACACTTAGAGAGAGAAAAGCGCATGTAGAAAAATTAGCAAATACAATCGAACAAACTCTTTCAAATAAGTGGGAAAACATTATTTTTAAAATTGGAATTGGTAAGTGTTATCAAGATACGACAGAGTTAAATAAAAGCTATCAGGAAGCAAAACTAGCATTAGAGTTTGGACAAGAATGGTATAAAGACCGTAACGTGTTTCATTTTAGTAATCTAGGTGTTTTGCGCCTGCTCTTTCATATCCATCAAGGGATATTAACCGACTTTAGTGAGGATTATTTAGCTTTGTTGATCGAAAGTGATCGGAAAAGTGGAACAGAATACTTAAAAACATTACAAATTTATATCCAGTATCATGGAAAAATTAACGAAGTGTCTGAAGCATTGTTCGTTCATCCAAACACATTGAGGTATCGAATAAAAAAAATTGAAGAAATAACAGGGATTAATTTGCAAAATCCAGAGGAGTTTTCAAATATTATGATTGCGGTTCAAATTTTTTTCTTTTTAAATCCCTCACTTACCGCATAGGAGTGACAAATCTTAAATGGAAACCGTCGAGAATAATTTTCTCACCGGTTTCTTTCTTTTTGGCTAAAAAGTTACAGAAAGGCAAGACATTATCGAAATTCATAGTTTGTTCATTGATTCACATTAAAAGACTGTAAAAACTAACAAATGGCATGATTGAACTATGTTTAAATGAACAAAACCATTCGTCAACTCCCTCTTATAAAATGGAAGTAGAAGGAAACCTTGAAGCGTATCGTTTCCAGGTGAGAAGGAATTCAGAAATAATGTGAAACTCTGAACATACAAATGAAAGGAGGTAACAAAGGTGGAGAGTGTGCTAGCGCAAAACTACTGTTCAACAGTTAAAGAAAGAGAAACGATTTATATATTTTTAAAAGTAGGTTTTGAGGAACCTTTAAGCGTACAGACATTAAAGCTGTGGAAAGAAAGTTTTTCCCCTGATTTTATTCAATTATTAACGGATGAAAATCATTATTTGGCTGATTTTTTCGAAGAGATGAAAACGAAAGATTTGGAGGCTTTGGCTATACGGGAAAAAGAGGCTTATTTAGCTACTTTTAATGTTTTAAATGAGACGGGGCGTATTCCTGCACCACCTTGGGAGTCTGTTTATACGACGAACGACCAATCGATGTTTGGTGACTCGGTGTATCAAATTAGAAGGCAACTTGAGGGATTTGGGTTAGAGTTTATCAATAAAAATTCAGAGCCAGAGGACCATATCGCGATTGAGTTGGAGTTCATGATGTATTTAAATCGTTACACTTTGACTGCATTACAAGATGAGAATGAAGGCAATTATGCAAAAGGAATCTACACGCAATATTGGCTTCATAAAGACCATTTTCATCGTTGGATACATTCATTTACAAAGAACATTGTCTCTGCAAATACAACTTCCTTTTATAAAGGGATTGCACAATTGCTGCGTTCATTTGTAGATGAGGACTATGAATATATTAAATCAATTAAGGAGGGTCTAGACAATGAGTGAAAATATCATTAACAACATCACGAATAAGAAATTGAAACGTCGTACGTTTCTAAAATGGTCCGGTGCCGTGACAGCTCCAGCAATCATTGGCGGAGCAGGGGTAACGAACAAACTTGTCCAAAAGGCAAGTGCAGATTCTATGAACAATGTGAATAAAGATATGGTGATTCCAACCTGTAGTACGTTAAACTGCGGTGGAAAGTGCTTAATTAAAGCGCATATTAAAGATGGACAAATTGTCCGTATAAGTACAGACGATGATCCTCGTGATGAAAACGCAGATAATGAAAAACATCCGCAAATTCGCGCATGTGTTCGCGGCCGTGGCTATCGCCGACATGTGTATGCTCCCGATCGAATTAAAAAGCCATTAAAACGGGTTGGGAAACGCGGCGAAGGGAAATTTGAAGAAATTACTTGGGAAGAAGCGATTAAAGAGATCGCGAAAGAAACGAAACGGATTAAACAACAATATGGACCAGCTTCTCGTTTTAGTCTTTATGCGACTGGCCAAACCGGAACGATTGGCAGCGGGGATACTGTTATTCAGCGTTTATTAGCACTAGATGGTGGGTTTTTAGGACGCTATTCGAATTATAGTTCTGGTCAACATATTGCAGCTACTCCATACACTTTTGGTGAAAGTGCCGCAGGAAGCAGCTGTAATACATTATTGGATTCAAAATTAATCATTTTGCACGGGATGAATCCTGCAGAGACGATTATTGGCCATTTCAACATGTATTTACGGATGGCGAAGGAAAGAGGGGCGAAAATTTATACAATTGATCCAAGAAAAACGGATACAAATGTTTCATTAGCAGACGATTGGTTCCCAGTAAAGCCTGGAACGGATAATGCCCTCATTGCGGCGATGGCTTATGTCATGTTTACTGAGAATCTGCATGATCAAGAGTTCTTAAATAAATATTGTCTCGGCCATGATGAAGAGCATATGCCTGAAGGCGTACCAGCAGGTGAATCATACTATAGCTATGTAATGGGCAAAAAAGATGGCGTTATGAAGACCCCGCAATGGGCAGCTAAGATTACTGGTCTCCCAGCTAATCGCATCATCCAACTTGCCAGAGAGGTTGCGATGACGAAACCGATGGCATGGGTTCAAGGAAATGGCATGAACCGTCATATGAACGGTGAGCAGCTTTCCCGCGGTGGCTCGATGATTGCAGCGTTAACAGGGAATATTGGCATAAGCGGCGGCTGGGCCGGACCAAACGCGCCAAATGGAATTATTGTTAAATATCAAGGGTTCCCATTAGGTGATAATCCGCTCGGCATTTCCCTTCCTGTTTTTAAATACACAGATGCGATCGTTCGTGGAACGGAAATGGGTGCCAAAGATGGAGTTAGAGGGTTAGATGAAGGAGGAACATTGCCAGCGAATATAAAAATGATTTTTAATATGGCGGGGAACTGTTTAGTTAACCAGCATAGCGATATTAATAAAACAATCGAAATTCTTGAAGATGAATCATTATGTGAATTTATAGTTACCTCTGATATTTACATGACACCCTCGGCGAAATATTCGGATATCATTTTACCGACATGTACGTTCTTTGAACAAAATGATTTAGTTCCACCATGGAGCTATGGTCAACATATATTCCTGTCACAGAAAGTCGTTGAACCATTATACGGTTCTTTAACAGAGTATGAGTGGATGACAATGTTAGCGAGAGAACTTGGGATTGAACAGGAATTTACCGAAGGTCGAACACAGGATGAATGGGTTCAATGGATGATCGAAGAATCAAAAGAGAAAGATCCTAATTTCCCGAGTTATGAGGAAATGAAAAAGAATAGTGTCTATAAATATGAAGAAAACACCGTAGTGAAATTTAAAGAACAAATTGAAGATCCAGAGAACCACCCATTCAATACACCTTCTGGAAAAATTGAACTTTTCTCGAAAGACTTATGGGATATGAATAATCTAGAAGAGATTCCGGCGATTCCAAAACATGTTGTCGTTAACGAAGGACCAGAAAGTGATTTAACAGCGAAATATCCTTTGCAAATCTTTGGCTGGCACGTAAAAAGACGCTGCCATTCTACTTGGGATACGAGTGATTGGATGGAAGAGGTTGAAACGCAATTACTTTGGATGAACCCAATTGATGCGAAGGCAAGAAGCGTTAAAGATGGTGACCTAGTAAAAATCTATAACGATCGAGGAGAAATTCAAATTTCGACAAAAGTGTCAAGCAGAGTCATGCCAGGGGTTGTCTGTTTGCCGCAAGGTGGTTATTTTACCCCAGATGAGAATGGCGTTGACAAGCGAGGCTCAATCAATGTGTTAACTGGTCTTGAAGCGTCCCCGTTCCATTGTAACCCGCAGCATACGAATCTAGCAGAAGTCGAAAAAGCGTAAAGGAGGAGTAGAAATGGCACAATTAGGTTTTTATATTAACCAAGCCCGTTGCAATGGCTGTAACGCCTGCGTTGTCGCTTGTAAAGACAAAAATGACAACCCTGTTGGCGTAAATTTCCGTCGAGTGTACGTAAATGAATCCGGTGAATTCACAAAGGATAAAGATGGGGCATGGATCAATAATGTGACCGCGTATAATATTTCTTTAGCATGTAATCACTGTGATCAACCCGGCTGTGTCGAAGGTTGTCCAACTGGTGCAATGTTTAAACGTGACGAAGATGGTGTTGTCGTTGTTGATCAAAGTAAATGTGCTGGCTGTAAATATTGTGTTTGGAACTGTCCATACGGAGCCCCACAATTTAATGACGAACTAGGAAAAATGACAAAATGTGATACATGTCTCGATCTTCGTAAAAATGGCGAAAAGCCAGCATGTGTTTCTGCATGTATTATGAGAGCCATCGATTTTGGACCAATTGATGAGTTGCGTCAAAAATATGGAGAAAATGCGGATATTAAAGGCATACCAAGTTCGACGATTACAAAACCAAACCTTGTGATTAATGCACATAAGGATGCGGTTATTTAAGGAGGGATTTACATGCATGAATGGTCGTTATTAATTTTTACTGTTGCCATTCCAGCAGCAGTCGGCGGGATTTTGTTCTTATGGTTTATCGACAGGATTTTAGCGAAAACGGGGGCGGAAATGAAGTTGCCGCTTATCGTTATCGCCATCGTTTCCATTGTAGGTTTAATCGGATCGTTCTTCCACTTAGGCAGTCCGATGAGTGCGTTTAACACAATTAGAGGATTTGGTCGCTCATGGATGAGCAATGAAATCGTCTTTGTAGGAATCTTTATTGGCTTAGCTTGCATTCTAGCTTTACTAGCAATCTTAAACAAGAAAGTAAGCCCAACTTTGATGCTCATTACCGGAATTATTGGTCTCGCTGCAATTTTCACAATGGCCCAAACGTATGCGGTTACTCGTGTCAACGGCTGGGATCATCTAAATACGTACGTCGTGTTCTTTGGCACTGTACTTGCCCTTGGCCCTGTTCTTGGTTCAAGTCTCGTTCTCCCATCTTTTAAAGGGGAAGAACTTAAGAAAATCGTTAAATGGGCCTTTACCTTTGGGATATTAGGAGTGATGATTCAAGTGATTGGATCGGCCATGTTTGCCGCTTATACCCCAGAAATCCAGATGATCACAGGGGAAACAGCCGCTGCGAAGCTTGCCCCCTTATTCAGGAATGATTGGTGTTCGCTGGGTAATTGAACTTGTAGGATTGGCTGTTTTAGGATACTTATCTTTAAGTAGTCAACCGAAAGTGAATTTTGCTTTGGTTTATGCCGCGCTAGCTGTGTTTGTCATTGCCGAAGGGATGAGCCGCTACGTGTTCTATGTATTAGGAGCATAAAGAAGTAAAAAAGAGTATGTTCGCTGCGTAACGGGTTCCGTTAACTATCGCAAATATTAAAAATGTAATGCAATATGACCTTCAAATTGTGGGGTAATTTGGAGGTCTATTTTTGGGCTAACATGAAAGTATAAATTTTTAAATTTATACTTTCATAACGCATAAGGGCAACTACGCCTCTGTCTTCGCCCTTAGGGATACGCCAATCGGCGAGTTTTCTTTATTGATATAAAGGAATTTCGATCATTATTTTGGGAACATCTGTAGTGCAATTGTTATATTGAAATGTGGGGGTACAATAGCCAGTGTACCGCAGCAAAATACTGTTGTTTTTTATTTAAGGTTACCTCTGTTATAACTGATGTTGATTTCACTGCGTCTGAAAAATAAGCGGAAAAATTCCGGCTAAACTGGGAAATACCGATATTTCCTTAAAAATAAGGGGAGTTTTTCCGCTTATATGAGCCAAATCTTTGGATTTTGTCTTATTTAGAGCAGTTAAGCGGAATTTCTCCGCTTATATCCGCTTCTTAAGCTTCCCCTATCTACAATAGCAGGAAATTCTCCGCTTATTCATTCTCAACCCTACACAAAAATCGATACGGCGAAGGCGAAAATGGTTTGCAAACATCTTAAAAAGTAAAATTCGCAAAAACACCGAAGAATGAGCAATGAAAATCAAAAGAGCAAGGGGGTAAACCCTTGCTCTTTTGAATGTTTTTTAATCTCTCTAGCCTTACAAATTGCCCTACATTTATTTTATAGCAAAAAGGATACCATTTTCCTGTGCAAATTGACGTTTTGCGATAGGAAACGGAACCGGTTATTTGCGGCGAACATACTCTTTTACGTCTCAACCTTTGATCACTCATTGCCAGCGTGTTCGCCATTTGCTTTTGGTAGAATGATTGAAAAGGTTGTTCCTTTGTTAAGTTGGCTCGAGACGTCTACTTTGCCAGACATCGATTTTATAATGTTCAACGCAACTAATGTACCGAGTCCAGTGCCATTTTTCTTATTGGAATTTACCGGACTTCCAATTCGATTTACTTCTTCACTTGTCATGCCTCTACCATTATCCTCGATAATAATATAAATGGAATCTAACATTTCATGAATCGCCATTTCGACGACGCCATTGTTGGTTTTGCTCGCTTCAATGCCATTTTTTATTAAATTTAAAATCGCATGCCTGAATTGATATTTGTCGCCTTTAATAAATAAGTTTTTGTCAACAGCGGGATAGAATTTCAATTCCACATTATGCATCTGGGCATAAGACTGTACCGATTGAATGATGTAATCGAATTCATCATGAACGTTGAGACACATATTCGGATTTTCGTTTTCATTTGTTAAAACTAGATAATCTTCAATAATATTTAATGCTTTAGCTAGTTCATCATCCATATCTTGAACGATCGCTCGCCCTTTTCCAGGTAATTCAATCGATTTCAAAGCATCAAGTGATTTATGGACATTGTGAATGGGGGACTGTAGCTTATGAGCGATACTGATCGAAAATTGACTAATTAAATGCATTTTTTCATACTCAATGATTTCATAATTGATTTTCTCTAATTCTAACATCGATTCGTGAATTTGAATGGTCGAAAGCATCGTTAAAATCGTTAATGTTCCGAACACCAATAACAGGACAAACTCTCCTGCGGAAATCATCTGATCATTGAAAAAGTGCGTGCCACCTCCAAATGCAATCACCGTTAATAGCAATAGAGAAAGCGCATACACCCGTTTACCGTGAGAATCATATTTTTCAAACTTTGCTAAGGTGAAATAAAAAATAATGATAAGAATGAGACAAATTACTAGTGTAAGAATAAACCCTTGTCCACCAATGATAAAACGTATGAGCAAAACAGCGACAAGAAGTGGAGTTCCGACTTGATATCCCCCATATAAAAAACCGAGAATCAGCGGAATGTATCTGAAATCTAACATATATCCGTTGCTGACGGCCACGGGAAATGACATGCAAAGGAGGATAGACAACCCATACATGATAATAAGCCAAACTTTTCGCTGTTTAACAGACTGGAACTTCTTTTTAAAATAAGATTGATATAACAGTGTTGGAAATAAAATAATTAAAATCTGCATCACCCAAAGGGCTAACGGTAAATAAAAAAACGTAGCAGAGTCATCAAAATACAATCACATCACTTCCCCTCTTCCTTATATCCTTTCATTTTAATACACATATTTCAAGAAAACTGTTGTTCATATCACACTTATGAACATTTTTTGAACTTTTTATCCTTTTTTCTTTTTTTATAGGGGAAAGGGGTGTATTTTTGGTTGAGAACGCTTGTTTGTGTATTGGTGGTTTGTTAACGTCATATTGTGGTAAAATGAGGATATTGAATTTTATTTAGGAGGCAATGCTTTCATGGACCAGTTTGAATTGGTATCAAAATATTCCCCACAAGGTGATCAACCGGAAGCGATCAGACAACTGGTTCAGGGGATTAAAGAAAATAAACAACATCAAACCCTACTTGGGGCAACAGGAACAGGTAAAACGTTTACTGTTTCCAATGTGATAAAAGAAGTAACCAAACCGACATTAGTAATCGCTCATAATAAAACATTGGCTGGCCAATTATATAGCGAGTTTAAGGAATTTTTTCCTAACAATGCGGTTGAGTATTTTGTTAGTTATTACGATTATTATCAACCAGAAGCGTATGTACCACAAACGGATACATTTATCGAGAAAGATGCAAGTATCAATGATGAAATTGATAAACTGCGGCATTCGGCAACGTCTGCGTTATTTGAACGTCAGGATGTCATTATTATTGCAAGTGTAAGCTGTATTTATGGTCTCGGTTCTCCGGAAGAATATCGTGAACTCGTTGTTTCTTTAAGAACAGGAATGGATATTGAAAGAAATAAACTTTTACATAGGCTAGTTGATGTTCAATACGAACGCAATGATATTGATTTTAAACGGGGGACATTCCGCGTGCGCGGAGATGTGGTTGAAATTTTCCCGGTTTCTAGGGATGAGCATTGCATACGGGTTGAATTTTTTGGCGATGAAATCGACCGCATTCGTGAAGTAGATGCATTAACAGGAGAAATCATCGGTGAACGCGAACATGTCGCCATTTTTCCGGCATCCCACTTCGTTACCCGTGAAGAAAAAATGCGTGTCGCCATTGAAAATATCGAAAAAGAGCTGGAGGAAAGACTAGCAGAATTGCGTGAAAATGATAAATTGCTTGAGGCACAGCGTTTAGAACAACGCACTCGATACGATTTAGAAATGATGCGGGAAATGGGGTTTTGTTCAGGAATTGAAAACTATTCCCGCCATTTAACATTGAGACCACCAGGTTCAACGCCCTATACATTGATTGATTATTTTCCTGAGGACTTTTTGCTAATTATCGATGAGTCCCATGTCACACTTCCGCAAATTCGCGGGATGTATAACGGTGACCAAGCAAGAAAAAATGTATTGGTTGAGCATGGGTTCCGCTTGCCTTCCGCACTTGATAATCGTCCGCTTATGTTTGGGGAGTTCGAAAAGCATATTCGTAATGCCATTTATGTTTCAGCAACACCTGGCCCTTATGAGCTTGAACTCACACCGAAAATGATTGAACAAATTATTCGCCCGACAGGACTGTTAGATCCAACAATTGATATCCGACCGATTGAAGGGCAAATTGACGATTTGATCGGTGAAATCCAAGAAAGAGTAAAGCGAAATGAACGGGTATTGGTTACCACTTTAACGAAAAAGATGTCTGAGGATTTAACTGATTATTTGAAAGAAATCGGCATTAAAATTCAATACCTTCATTCTGAAGTAAAGACACTTGAACGGATTGAAATCATCCGCGAGCTTCGCCTTGGAACATATGATGTCCTCGTTGGAATCAATCTCTTAAGGGAAGGCCTTGATATCCCTGAAGTATCGCTAGTCGTCATTTTAGATGCAGATAAGGAAGGTTTCTTACGTTCTGAGCGTTCATTGATCCAGACGATTGGCCGTGCTGCAAGGAATTCCAATGGGCATGTGATTATGTATGCCGATAAAATCACGAATTCAATGGAAATAGCGATTAGTGAAACGAAACGCCGCCGTTTGATTCAAGAGGAATATAATCAAAAATATGGAATTACACCGAAAACGATTCAGAAGGACATTCGTGATGTGATTCGGGCGACAGTGGCTGCGGAGGAACAAGAAGAATACAGCCCATCTGAAGGCTTAAAAAAGCTATCTAAGCAAGAACGCGAGAAAATGATTGTCAATATGGAAAAAGACATGAAGGAAGCCGCGAAAGCGCTCAATTTTGAACGAGCAGCGGAACTGCGTGACCTTATACTTGAGTTAAAAGCGGAAGGATGACAGAACAATGGCATTGGATAAAATAATTGTAAAAGGCGCTAGGGCACATAATTTAAAAAATATCGATGTCACGATTCCGCGAGACAAGCTAGTCGTAATCACAGGACTTTCTGGCTCAGGAAAGTCCTCACTGGCTTTTGATACGATTTATGCGGAAGGTCAACGGCGCTACGTTGAATCATTGTCAGCATATGCCCGGCAATTTCTCGGGCAAATGGATAAACCAGATGTCGATTCAATTGATGGCCTATCCCCGGCAATATCAATTGATCAGAAGACAACAAGTCGAAATCCTCGGTCAACAGTGGCAACCGTGACGGAAATTTATGATTATTTACGTTTGTTATTTGCGAGGGTAGGGCATCCAATCTGTCCTCACCATAATATTGAAATTTCTTCGCAGACGATTGAACAGATGGTCGACCGAATTCTTGAATATCCCGAGCGAACGAAAATGCAGATTTTAGCACCGGTCGTTTCCGGGCGTAAAGGCATGCATGTGAAAATTCTTGAAGATATAAAGAAGCAAGGATATGTTCGTGTTCGAATCGATGGAGAGATGTATGATGTCGGGGAAGAGATTGAGCTAGATAAAAATAAGAAGCATTCGATTGAAGTAGTTATTGACCGTATTGTCGTTAAAGAGGGGGTAGCAGCACGGGTTGCTGATTCCCTGGAATCGGCTCTAAAGCTTGGTGAAGGCAAAGTGTTGGTTGATGTGATTGGTGAGGAAGAGCTTTTGTTCAGTGAAAACCACTCATGTCCAATTTGCGGGTTTGCCATCGGCGATCTTCAACCACGAATGTTTTCATTTAATAATCCATTTGGTGCCTGCCCAGAATGTGATGGACTTGGTGTCAAAATGGAAGTTGATGTTGATCTCGTCATCCCGAATAAAGAGTTAAGCTTAAAACAGCATGCGGTTGCACCTTGGGAGCCAGTTAGCTCGCAATATTATCCGAGCCTGCTTGATGCGGTTTGTAATCATTTCGGAATTGATCAAGATGTCCCAATCAAAGACCTTCCGAAAGATCAGCTCGATAAAATTCTTTATGGCTCGGGAGATGAGCGTATTTATTTCCGGTATGAAAATGATTTTGGCCAATTGCGCGAGAACTACGTCCAATTTGAAGGGGTCCTTCGCAATGTTGAAAGGCGCTATAAAGAAACGAGCTCTGATTTTACGCGCGAACAAATGGAAAAATACATGGGAGAGCTAGCTTGTCACTCATGTAAAGGGTATCGACTTAAGCCGGAGAGTCTTGCTGTGCTTATTGCTGGTCATCATATTGGCGAACTGACCGCACTGTCAATTGGAGAGGCGTATCAATTTTTTAACCAGTTACAGCTTTCGGAAAAAGAGATGCAAATTGGCAAGCTAATTTTTCAAGAAATAAAAGAACGCCTTGGATTTTTAATGAATGTTGGGCTTGATTATTTAACATTATACCGAGCTGCCGGAAGCTTATCTGGCGGAGAGGCTCAGCGTATTCGACTTGCGACCCAGATTGGTTCAAGGTTAACGGGGGTCCTTTATATTCTTGATGAGCCATCCATTGGACTACATCAACGTGATAATGACCGTTTGATTTATACGTTGAAACAAATGCGTGATATAGGCAATACCCTTATTGTCGTTGAGCATGATGAGGATACGATGCTTGCTGCTGATTATTTAATTGACGTTGGTCCTGGTGCGGGTGCTCATGGAGGTGAAATTGTCTCTTCAGGAACGCCCATGGAAGTGATGAAGGATCCAGCTTCGTTAACAGGTCAATATCTTGAAGGGAAGAGGTTCATCCCGCTCCCAATTGAACGACGAAAAGGAAATGGTCGCTATATTGAAATTAAAGGTGCAAAGGAAAATAATTTAAAAAATGTCAACGTAAAGTTTCCGCTTGGAACGTTTACTGCGGTGACAGGTGTTTCCGGATCTGGAAAAAGCACATTAATTAATGAAATTTTACAAAAGACATTAGCAATGAAACTGCATCGAGCAAAGAGTAAACCAGGGGCGTATCGAGAAATCAATGGGATTGAGCATCTTGATAAAGTAATTGATATTGATCAATCTCCAATTGGACGGACGCCAAGATCGAATCCAGCAACTTATACAGGCGTATTCGATGATATTCGTGATGTGTTTGCTTCGACAAATGAGGCGAAAGTAAGAGGCTATAAAAAAGGACGCTTCAGTTTTAATGTAAAGGGTGGCCGCTGTGAAGCATGCCGGGGCGATGGGATTCTTAAAATTGAAATGCACTTTTTACCTGATGTTTATGTCCCTTGTGAAGTTTGCCACGGAAAACGCTACAACCGAGAAACGCTTGAAGTAAAATATAAAGGGAAAAGCATTGCGGATATTCTTGATCTGACGGTTGAAGACGCATTAGAATTTTTTAGCAATATCCCAAAAATCAAACGGAAATTGCAAACGATTCATGATGTCGGTTTAGGTTACGTTACCCTTGGTCAACCTGCGACGACACTTTCAGGAGGAGAGGCACAGCGTGTGAAGTTAGCTTCTGAACTACATCGCCGTTCAACGGGGAAAACTCTTTATATTTTAGATGAACCAACAACAGGTTTACATGTTGATGATATTTCAAGATTGCTCGTTGTTCTCCAACGTTTAGTTGAAAATGGGGACACCGTTCTAGTCATTGAACATAATTTAGACGTCATTAAAGCGGCTGATTATATTACTGACTTAGGTCCTGAAGGTGGAGATAAAGGTGGGATGATCGTTGCTGCCGGTACTCCTGAACAGATAGCAGATGTCCCGGAATCGTATACTGGAACATACTTAAAACCTATCCTTGAGCGCGACCGAAAGCGGATGCAGCAACAAATCGTTGAAAGAGAAGAAAGTGTGAGCAATACGTAAAAAATAAGAATGTAGCATTGTTTCAGCTCATAAGGTGAAACTTCTATACGCTTAATTTCGTATTATTATTGACTGATATAAGGCTGGAAGGTTTTGCGGGCGAAAACTCTGAATAAACTATTCTTGTGAGGAGGGAAAGAAAATGAAGGAAGAACGGAAGAAGATTTTAAAGTTAGTAGAGGATGGGAAACTAGCTGTAGATGAGGCGCTGTTTTTAATTGAAGAGCTTGAGAAGAAGCATGATTCGATGGAGGAAAAGAAAGCGAATTTAATTACAGAGCTATCAACGACTGTAAAATCTGAACAAAGGTATTCAGGAGCGAATGAAGAAGAGGCGAGGAGAGATGAATCAACAAGCCAGAAGATCCACTCCGCAGTCGACAAATTCGTTGATTTCGTCGATACAGCCTTTAAAAAAATTAAAGATTTCGATCTTGATTTTAATTTTGGGCAATCGATTGATATTACCCATATTTTCCAGCAAGGTGGCGCGTATTTAAAAGATATTGATATCGATATTGCGAATGGCTCCATTGATGTCATTCCGTGGGATCAAGATGATGTCCGAATCGAATGTGCGACGAAGGTATACCGAGTGGAATCCCAAGAGGAAGCGCGTCGAAAGTTGCTGGAGGAAGCGATTTTCGCGATTGAAGCCCAAAAACTCAGATTCTCCTCACAACAAAAGTGGATGAAAATGGATGTAATTGTTTATCTTCCACGTACGGATTATGAGAAGGCGAGAATCAGACTTTTCAATGGCTCCATTACAGCGAGAAATTTAGTGGTTGATAATTTTAAAGTGAAAACAGCGAATGGCAAAGTGTCGTTTGAAAACCTAGATTGTAACAAGCTCGAAACTGAAACGGCGAATGGACATATTGAACTAATGAATAGTCGTGTCGATGATCTTGAAGCGGAAACGCTAAATGGGGCGATTAATGCAGAGGGGACATTCCGCCGTGTTGACCTCCAATCTTTTAGTGGCAGTATTCATTGTACAGTGAGTGATCAAGCTTGTGAGAATATTGAGGCGAAAACAGCAACTGGCGGAATCCATTTAGTGATTCCTCAAGATGCTTCGCCACAGGGGGAACTCAGGTCCAATCTAGGTCAATTTAAACTTGAGATTGATGGGCTTGAAGTGGTTGAAGAAAAAAGTGAAATGGTACAAAAGTTCCTTCGCTTTGCCGCGAAGGATGAAAGCAGATCTCCGTTAAGAATATATGCCGATTCTAAAACGGGAGCCATTTCGCTTAAAAAAATCCAATGAAATGGGTATTAGGGATTTTCATCAACGCGGTGTTGTTCATCGCCATCGCGGGTTATTTTGAATCTTTTTATGTATCAAGTTTTGGAGCGGCACTGGGAGCAAGTTTTATGCTTTCGATTTTGAATATTCTTGTCCGGCCAATTTTAATTATTTTTACTTTGCCCGTGACCATTTTAACATTAGGTTTATTTCTCATCGTCATTAATGCGATTACGCTGATGTTAACAGAAGCATTAATGGGGAGTTCTTTTGAAATTAGTGGCTTCGGCATGGCCCTTTTAACTGTGTTGATTATGTCACTCGCAAATTTAATTTTGCAAAATACACTTTTAAAAAAGAATTAAAGTGAAAAAGGCCTTATTCCGTTTAGGAACAGGGCCTTTCCTTCTATAAATTGACAGCGGATTAGTCACGATAAACATATGTTTCATATCCATCATTTTGAAGTCTTGCGGCAAGTGCATCCGCATTGCTCTTTTCTGAAAAAGCTCCGACTTGAATTTTAAATAGATTTTGATCGCTATAGACAAATGTTTCATATCCTTCGCTTTTGAGTGTGGCAGTAAGTTGATCGGCGCTTTGTTTATTTCTAAATGCTCCGACTTGGACTTTATATAAACCGTCTGGTGGGGCGGGTTCAGGTTCAGATACAGGTACAGGTGCAGGTGCGGGTTCAGATGTAGGTGTAGTTTTACTTACAAGCTTAAATTGTTCTGCTAAGGCATTAACAATTGCCTCAGCACAAGTTCTTCGGTAAGCTTCAGAACGGAGAAGTTTGATTTCATCTCGGTTTGTCATGAATCCACATTCGACCAAAACAGCATCCATTTTTGTTTCTCTTAATACATGCAAATCTCCCGTTTTCACCCCTCGGTCTCGAAGGTTGGAAGCTCTGACGAGGTTTTGCTGGATTTTCTGGGCAAGCTGATAAGCAACCGGTGGCCTTGTCAGAAACACATAAGTTTCAATTCCGCCTGCGCTCGTCCATCCACCATTTCCATGGGCATTTGCGTGGATAGATACATAAACATTCACATTTAATTGATTCGCTTTATCCGTTCTGGCTCTTAAAGGGACATCCGTTTGGTCAGAATGGGCAAAGTAGACAGTTACATTTTGATAATTTTGTAAGAGATCGCGGGCGAAATTGGCAATAGCTCGGTTAAACTCATATTCCCTCATGCCATCTGGGCTGCGTTTTCCAGGGGTATTGTAACCGTGACCAGCATCAAGCATAATTCTCATCCAAACAATCCCTCCTTTCTTTAAATGGTTTTCACCTTTATAATATGAAGGTCAAACCGAAAAGGACAGTGCGATTTTTTAAGGTGCAAAAATCGCTCTTTAAGGTTCTCTCATTTTGTTCTTTCGGAAATAATGCTAAAATAATAAGTATTGATTTAAGCAGAAAATATAACGAAGGAGGATTCCCTTTGCCTAAAGTTCGTACAGTAGATATAATTGAAAAATTTAATTTAGAATTAATTAGTGGTGAAGAGGGGATTAACCGCCCGATTACAACGAGTGATCTTTCCCGTCCAGCACTTGAGATGGCTGGATATTTCGAATATTACCCAGCTGAACGTATTCAGATTTTAGGAAAAACAGAATTAACATTTATTGAAAAACTAAGTCCAAGAGAGCGAGCGGAACGGTTGGAACAACTTTGTACAGACCTCACACCTGGTATCATCGTTTCGAGAAGTTTGGATGTCCCTGCCGAGTTGATTGAAGCTGCCGAACGTGAATCCGTGCCGTTAATGCGTGCGAAACATAAAACAACAAGGCTTTCGAGCCATTTAACGAATTATTTAGAAGGGAAACTAGCCCCGACAACGGCGGTTCACGGAGTTCTCGTTGACATTTATGGCATCGGTGTATTAATTACTGGAAAAAGCGGCGTTGGGAAAAGTGAAACAGCACTCGAATTAGTGAAACGTGGTCATCGACTGGTTGCTGACGATTGCGTTGAAATTCGCCAAGAAGATCAGGATACTCTTGTAGGAGAATCACCAGAATTGATTGAGCATTTGCTCGAAATTAGAGGGATTGGCATTATCAATGTGATGACTTTGTTCGGAGCAGGAGCGATTCGAACGAAAAAGAGAATTTCATTAAATATTGATTTAGAGCTTTGGGATCAAAATAAAACGTATGACCGACTTGGATTAGAAGAGGAAAAAATGAAAATCATCGACACTGATATTACGAAAATGACCATCCCAGTTCGTCCTGGACGAAATCTTGCTGTTATTATTGAAGTGGCTGCAATGAACCTTCGTTTAAAGAGAATGGGAATGAATGCAGCAGAACAATTTTCAAATCGGCTTGCTGATGTCATCGAAGATGGTGAACATGAAGATCTTTAGACAAAAACGGCTAAATATTATGGTAAGAAAATAGACAGAAGGTAAAGGAGAAATAAAATGCAAGAAAATATTCAGCCGATTGACCCGGTAGCTTTCTCATTAGGTCCGCTTGCTGTGCATTGGTATGGTGTCATTATTGGTGTCGGCATTGCTCTTGCCTTGTGGCTGGCGATGCGTGAAGGGGATAGACGAGGCTTAGAAAAAGATTTATTCGCCGACCTTATGCTTTGGGCGATTCCAATCGCGATTGTATCAGCGCGATTATATTATGTTCTTTTCCAATGGGAGTATTATTCTCAATACCCAGGTGATATCTTTGCAATCTGGAAAGGTGGCCTTGCCATTCATGGCGCGCTCATTGGTGCAGTAATCACGGGTTATGTGTTTGCGAGAAAAAGAGGAATTTCCTTTTGGAAGCTAGCAGATATCGCGGCTCCAAGCATTTTGTTGGGACAGGCAATTGGCCGATGGGGGAATTTTATCAATCAAGAGGCACATGGGGGCGAAGTTAGCCGCCAGTTTCTTGAAGGCTTAATGTTACCTGAGTTTATCATTAACCAAATGTACATAAATGGTACGTATTATCATCCAACCTTCCTATATGAGTCGCTTTGGAACATTATTGGTGTGTTTGTGTTGTTGTCGTTGCGCAAAGTGAACCTTGGTCGTGGGGAGATTTTCCTAAGTTACATGATTTGGTATTCGATCGGTCGTTTCTTTGTTGAAGGGTTACGCACAGATAGTTTGATGTTGACTGATACGTTAAGAATAGCGCAAGTGATTTCAATTGGTTTAATCTTGCTTGCCATTACATTGTGGGTCTATCGGAAAAGAAAAGGATATTCCGAGATTCGCTACTTGGACGAAGAACCGAAGCCTAAAAAGTCAGCAAATAAAAATAAAAAGAAAAAAGTAAAAAAATAGGAGCGGATTATGGTTACTACATTGAAAAAGGGGAGTATTGTAGGGTTACAGACAGTGTGGACCTTAGGGAAAATTATTTTTCCTGTAACTTTAATCATCTCTATTCTTCAATATACACCGGTCTTGCCGTGGGTGATTGATTTAGTTAGTCCATTAATGGCATTGTTTGGTCTGTCTGGAGACGCGGCAATCCCGCTAGTGCTTGGGAATTTCCTCAATCTATATGCAGGAATCGGCGCCATATTATCATTAGAATTGACGGTGAAGGAAGTATTTATTATCGCCGTCATGTTGTCTTTTTCTCATAATCTGTTCATTGAAACTGGCGTGGCGCTCAAAGTCGGCGTCAAGCTATGGGTCGTCCTTGTCGTCCGCCTTGGATTAGCATTTTTATCCGGAGTAATCATAAACCTTGTATGGAAAGGCGGTTCCGAAATCGCTAAATATGGGATGGTGCCCGCTCAGGAAGAGGCTCCAATAGGATGGCTGGCGATCACGTTTGAAGGAATCGAAAAAGCAGGAATGGGAATTTTCCAAATAGCAGTCATTGTTATTCCACTTATGATTGCTATTCAAATTTTAAAGGATTTAAAATGGTTGGATGTATTTTCACGATGGCTTGCACCAGTTACGAGAGCACTCGGAATGAAAGAAAATACATCGATGACATTAGCATCCGGACTTTTGATTGGTCTAGCGATGGGGGCTGGTGTCATGATTCAGGCAGTTAAGGAAGATGGAGTGAGTAAGAAGGATGCGACCATTGCGTTTATTTTTCTGGTTGCCTGTCATGCCATTATTGAAGACACGTTAATATTTATTCCGTTAGGGATTCCAGTTCTCCCGCTGCTGTTGATTCGCTTAGGTGTAGCAATTGTCTTAACCATTACGGTTGCGTTTATTTGGAATCGTACTGAGCTTATAAAAAGAAAGGAAACCGTTTATGAACAATAATATTGATACAGTTTTATTTGACCTTGATGGAACATTAATTGATACAAATGAATTGATCATCTCATCTTATCTCCATACATTAGAGCAATATTTTCCTGGCCAGTACAAACGGGAAGATGTCTTACCTTTTATGGGACCAGCTTTAAAAGATGTGTTTGCCGAACTTAATCCTGAGAAGGTCGATGAAATGATTAAAATGTATCGGACATTCAATCTTTCCAACCACGACTTGCTCGTGAAAGAATTTGAAGGTGTATATGATACGGTTGAAACATTAGATAAACATGGTTTTAAACTCGCAGTTGTAACAACGAAGCTTTCGGATGTTGCTCATATGGGACTTAAGTTGACAGGGCTTGACGCGTTTTTCAAGACTGTAATTGCTCTTGATGATGTCGAAAACGCAAAACCTGATCCAGAACCGATTTTTAAAGCGCTTGACCGCTTAAACTCTAAACCAGAGACAGCGATGATGGTTGGTGACAATCACCACGATGTCCTTGGTGGGAAAAATGCTGGGACGAAAACGGCCGGTGTTGCCTGGACAATGAAGGGAAGAGAGCATCTCGCACAATTTGAGCCGGATTATATGCTTGAGAAGATGCCTGACTTATTGTCAATTCTTGAGGTGAAGTAATGCGGGACACTGTCAGATATCGAGTCGAAGGGGCAAATTCGTTATGGCATGTATATAAAACAGTCCCCTTTTGGAAGGTAGTTAAAAATTTCATCGTTATTCAACTGGCTAGGTATACGCCGTATATTGGAATGAAAAACTGGCTTTATCGTACCTTTTTAAAAATGAAAGTCGGTGATCAGACGTCGTTTGGTCTCATGGTCATGTTGGATATTATGTTTCCAGAAAAGATTTCTGTTGGCCGCAATTCAGTTATCGGGTACAATACGACGATCCTTGCCCACGAGTATTTGATTAAAGAATACCGTTTAGGCGATGTTGTCATTGGGGATGAAGTGATGATTGGTGCGAATACGACGATTCTCCCAGGAATAACGATTGGCGACGGTGCATTTGTCTCTGCGGGAACAATTGTCCATAAAAATGTACCGGCAGGCGCGTTCGTTGGTGGAAACCCAATGCGTGTCATTTATACGAAAGAAGAATTAGCGAAACGATGGGCAGATGACCCCATTTACGGTCAAAAATAACCTTGCAGCTGCAGACTGCAAGGTTATTTTTAGTATGAATTGCTTTTGAAATTTTGGTATTCTACGAAAATGGTGTTTTATTCTACACTTTGGCTTGAATACTCTCCGAAATCATCGATTTACTCTACAAAAAGTCGCATATACTCTACAAAAACCCCGATTTACTCCACAATAGACAAAATGTGGAAATAACTCTCACTCTAACCTACGCAAGTTTCTGTTTCTTTTTCTTTTGTTCAATCACGACTGGTTGATCCGCGGCATCTTTTTTCAAGACGGTGAAAAGTGTGAATGTCATCGCTAAAAGGATCAACGTGAACGGCAAGGCTGCGACAATTGAGGCCGTTTGCAGCCCCGTTAATCCGCTTGAAAGGAGGAGAACAGTAGCAATTGAGCTTATTAAAATTCCCCATATGATTCGTACTTTAACCGGAGGGTTTAAGCTACCGCCAGTCGTCATACTGCTTAAAATAAACACAGCCGAGTCCGCCGAGGTTACTAGAAACGTCAGGATTAACAGCATCGTAATAATGGAAATTAAAAACGAAATCGGGAGTTGTTCATATAAGGTGAAAATCGCACTTGTTATATCCGTATTGACTGCAGCGGCAATATTTGCTCCTTGAAATAAATCAAGATGAAGGGCAGTTCCACCAAAAACGGAAATCCATAATAAGGCAACTGCTGGTGGAGCGACCATTACACCTAGGATAAATTCGCGAATGGTTCGTCCTCTTGAGACACGCGCGACAAAGGCTCCTACAAATGGCGACCAAGCAATTGCCCATGCCCAGTAAAACACTGTCCATTCGCGTGACCAAGTATTCCCTGTATAAGGATTTAACCGGAAACTATAATTGATGAAGTTTGAAATGTAATCGCCAATCCCAACGACTAACGTATCAAGGATAAACACGGTTGGTCCAGTAATAAACACGAAAAGCATGAGCAGTAATGCTGTCCCGAGATTAAGATTGCTCAACCATTTGATTCCTTTATCTAAACCAGTTGTAGAGGAAAATAAAAACAATACGGTCATGATTGCAATGATCCCAAGCTGGGGCCATGTTCCCGTCGAAATTCCGACTACGGTTGATAAACCACCATTAATTTGCATGATTCCTAATCCTATTGAAGTGGCAACCCCCATCACTGTTGCAACGACAGCAAGGATATCAATCCCATTTTTTAATTTTTGCCGATTTCCAATTAAAGGAGTAAGTGAGGTTGAAATTAACCCGTTTTGTTGTCTGCGAAATTGAAAATAAGCGATAATGAGACCAACAAGGGCAAAAACGGTCCATTGACTTACCCCATAGTGGAAGAATGAATACCCCATTGCGACACGGGCCGCTTGTTCTGATAACGGCTCAATCCCTGGTAATGGCGGGTGATTAAAATGTGACATCGGTTCACCGACTCCGTAAAACACGAGCGAAATCCCAAACCCCGCCGAAAAAAGCATTCCAATCCAAGTAAACAATGAATAAGCAGGTTTTTCGTCCTGCCCACCAAGGCGGACTTTTCCATATTTTCCAATAGCAAGGTAAATTAAAAAGACGGTAAAGATAAAAATCGAAATTAAATACAGCCACCCAAATGAAGAAGTGGTAAAGGTTAATGCCCTGTCTGCCCCTTTCGCAAAGGCAGTAGGAAAAATCACTCCGGCAAGGACAAAACCCCCTAATGTGATGGCGGATATCCAAAATACACTATTAAATTTTTCATTCTTAAACATCGACTCTCCCTTTCTAGGCTAATAGGAAAGTATAAATTTTCCAAATTAAAACTTTCCTAACGCATAAGTGCAACTACGCTTCTGTCTTCGCCTTTAGGCTCGCCAATCAGCGAGTTTTCTTTATTATTTTTTTCGCACGAACATGAAATAAGTAAGAACGAAGGGGGATGTACCACAAAATGTAGAGGTATGTATAAATGGTTTGTGGGATTAGATGGCAGGAAATTAGCTTTCCTATCTTCACAATTTAACAGTCTTCTTTACATGGAGCCATGAGCAGGAGCGAATAGCTGATCAGGACCCAGTATTCCAGTTGCTTCAAGAAGAAATCCCCTTCTTTTTAGCAAAGAAGACACATTATGAAACTAGGAAAATTAATTCGTTCATTTGCCTAAAAACCTGAATTCTTACTTTAGAGAAACACGCACCTCCTTGCTTATTTATTATTGTAACAAATTGTAAAGCGCCTTCACAAACAAATATAAAAGGAATTCTCTGAGATGAAACCTTTTTTTAGAAAAACAATAAATTAAAAGGAATTTTACTGAAATAAGCTAATCTTAAAAAAGAGCACGTTTTTATCGGTTATTTTAGCTTGACGATTTTTTTTTAACACGGTAAACTACAAATAACTTTATCTCATTAGCATATTAGCGAACTAAAGTATTTAACAGTACGGTGTATGATAAACTAGCCATAAAAGGGTGAAAAAGTGATGAGTCAATTATTTATGTTTGAAAAACCTTTAGGGATGCGCGATACGCTTCCAAATTTATATGAAACAAAACAGCATGTTCGTTCGATGCTTGAATCCGAAATGAAGGCGTGGGGGTACCAATTTATCGCTACTCCGACGCTTGAGTATTACGAAACCGTAGGTACGGCTTCAGCGATTCTTGATCAACAATTGTTTAAGCTTCTTGATCAGCAAGGACACACACTTGTGCTCCGACCAGATATGACCGCACCGATTGCCAGGGTTGCCGCGTCCAAACTATTGAATGAGGATTTTCCGATCAGACTTGCTTATGCAGAAAATCTTTACCGTGCCCAACAGCATGAAGGGGGACGCCCAGCCGAATTTGAACAAGTTGGGGTAGAGTGTATTGGCGATGAAACAGTCAGTGCAGATGGAGAGATGATTGCGCTAGCGATTTCAGCGCTAAAAAAAGCGGGTTTAACTGATTTTCAGCTATCAGTTGGTCATATTGACTTCGTAAAAGAATTATTTATCCAAATTCTTGGAACAGTTGAGCGAGCAAGAGAGCTTACCCAATTTTTATATGAAAAAAATTATGTTGGCTACCGTGAGCACGTCAAATCTTTGCCGCTTTCATCGATTGATACACAGAGACTCTTATCATTTCTAGATCTCCGTGGCGGTGTCGAAGTGATTGGCAAGGCGCTCGATTTGATTGAAAATGAAAAAGGAAAAAAGGCGATTCTTCAACTTCAAGAACTGTGTGAAATTGTGAAGGATTACGATGTTGCCGGCCATATTAAGTTTGATCTGACGCTTGTCAGCCATATGAGTTATTATACGGGGATTTTATTTGAGATGTACGCTAGCAAGGTAGGATTTCCACTCGGAAATGGCGGCCGTTATGACGGACTTTTACAGAAATTCGGGAAATCGATGGGGGCAACAGGTTTTGCGATTCGTCTTGATCGTTTGCTTGAAGCATTAGGAGAGTTGGAAGAAAAAGTCCCGGCTGAGTGCATTTTATTCAGCCCAGAACGACGAATTGAGGCATGTAGCCTTGCGAAAGAACGAAGACAATCGGGGATGCGGGTCGTGCTTCAAGACATCAGCGGTGTAAAAAACTTAGATGCCTACACAAGTAAATTTTCGGACGTTACCTATTTAGTCGGAAGGAGCCAGTAAAATGAAAGAACCGTTAACGATTGCCATGCCTAAGGGGCGGATTTTTGAAGAAGCGGCTGAACTGCTACGGAAGGCAGGGTATCGGTTGCCGCCTGAATTTGATGACTCGCGAAAATTAATTATCGATGTCGAGGAAGAAAATTTCCGCTTTATTTTAGCAAAACCAATGGACGTGGCTACATATGTCGAACATGGGGTCGCTGATCTTGGAATCGCCGGCAAGGATGTCTTGCTTGAAGAAGAGCGTGATGTATATGAGGTTCTCGATTTGAAAATTAGCAGTTGTTATTTGGCAGTTGCTGGTTTACCAAACACAAAAATGAATGATGTCGCTCCAAAAATCGCGACCAAATATCCAAATATTGCTGCTGCCTTTTTCCGTGAGCAAGGTCAACAGGTAGAAATTATTAAACTAAATGGTTCGATTGAACTTGCGCCATTAATTGGCCTGTCTGATCGGATTGTCGATATCGTCTCAACTGGACAAACATTGAAGGAAAATGGCTTAGTAGAATATGAAACGGTTACGTCAATCACCTCTAGGCTTATCGTTAACCCAGTTAGTTACCGGATCAAAGACGAACGCATTTCAGAAATTGTCGCTTCTTTAAGTGAAGTCATTTAAAATTTAGAAGAAGGAACCTGTTAAGCTTGAAAGGGTGATTGAGTTGAAAATTGTAAAGGTTAGCGGAGACATCTCGATAAAAAGATCGGTTGATAATGGTACGGAGGCACAACGAGAAGCAGTGAAAGAAATCATTGCTGAAGTTCGCCGTTTTGGGGACAAGGCAGTTAAAGCTTATACAGAAAAGTTTGATCGAGTCACTCTTGATTCTTTACGCGTGGATCGTTCAGAACTTGAAGAGGCGTACAATTCGGTATCCGCGGAAATGGTTGAAATTATCCGTGAGGCAGCCGAAAATATCCGCAACTATCACGAAAAGCAGTTGCGTTCATCATGGATTACGACAGAAGAAAATGGGACAATCCTTGGTCAGAAAGTGACTGCGCTAGACTCTGCTGGAGTATATGTCCCAGGAGGTACAGCTGCCTATCCATCCTCGGTATTAATGAACGTAATCCCGGCGAAAGTAGCGGGTGTCAAACGGATTGTCATGGTGTCACCACCGGGAGAGGACGGAAAGCTGCCGGCTGGGGTCCTTGTTGCTGCAGACCTTTCTGGAGTGGAAGAGATTTATAAAATTGGTGGTGCCCAAGCCATCGCTGCTCTAGCTTATGGGACAGAAACGATTCAATCAGTTGATAAAATCACTGGACCGGGAAATATATTTGTTGCGTTGGCAAAACGTGAAGTTTTCGGTGATGTCGATATCGATATGATTGCGGGGCCGAGTGAAATCGCTGTACTAGCTGATGACACGGCGATGGCGGACGAAATTGCCGCTGATCTTTTATCACAAGCGGAGCATGATATGCGGGCGAGCAGTGTACTAGTTACCCCTTCAGCGGCATTAGCAGAAGCCGTTCAGAAAGAAGTGACCTTGCAATTAGCTGTTTTGCCTCGTCAAAAGATTGCCGAACGATCGGTTGAAGATTATGGCGCGATTTATTTGGCGGAGAACATGGCCGAAGCGATTGAGACGATTAATCAATTGGCACCCGAGCATCTAGAGATTATGACTGAGAATGCAATGGAACTGATTGGGAAGATTCGCCATGCAGGGGCGATTTTTATCGGTCGCTACAGCTCAGAACCAATTGGTGATTATTTTGCAGGACCAAACCATGTGTTGCCGACAAATGGGACAGCGAGGTTCTCAAGTCCATTAAGTGTCGAGGATTTTCAGAAAAAATCAAGCATCATTGCTTATAGTGAAGCGGCTATTCGCGAAAATGGTGCAAAAATTGCCCAATTTGCACGTTTGGAAGGATTGGAAGGCCATGCGCGAGCAGTAGAGGCAAGGTTAAAAAAACTGACCTAAAGTAGCATTATGACATTATGAGAACATGTGAAGGAGAATGAAGGATGGAGAGAATTGCGACAATCAATCGAAAAACGAATGAAACAGATATACAATTAAGTTTTGCTATCGATGGTGAAGGGGCATCAGAGCTCAACACAGGTGTCCCGTTTTTAACTCATATGCTTGATGCGTTTGCAAAACATGGCCAATTTAATTTGACCGTGAACGCAGTCGGTGATATTGAGATTGATGCCCATCATACGACAGAAGATATTGGAATTTGTCTTGGTCAAGCGTTAAAGGAAGCACTCGGTGATAAGCGTGGGATTAAAAGGTACGGGAATGCGTTTGTTCCAATGGATGAAGCGTTGGCGCAAGTTGTTGTCGACCTTAGCAATCGCCCACATCTTGAGTTTCGTGGTGAATTTCCGGCACAAAGAGTCGGAACATTCGATACAGAGCTTGTTCATGAATTCCTCTGGAAGCTTGCGATTGAGGCGCGCATGAATTTACACGTCATCGTTCATTATGGTCATAATACTCACCACATCATCGAGGCCGTCTTCAAGGCACTGGCACGTGCGCTTGATGAGGCAACGACCATTGACCCACGAGTAAAAGGAATTCCTTCATCGAAAGGGATGCTGTAAATGATTGGAATTGTCGATTATGGGATGGGAAATTTATTCAGTGTCAGTAAAGCGCTTGAACGATTAGATGTCCCGTACATCGTCTCGGAAAATAAGCAAGAATTGGCAAATGCAGATGCGTTGCTAGTGCCAGGGGTTGGGGCATTTCCAGATGCGATGAATCGATTAAATGAATTAGGGTTAACCGAGATGATTCGCCAATTTGCGGATACAGGAAAACCCGTACTCGGAATTTGCCTCGGGATGCAGCTTTTATTTGAGGAAAGTTTTGAGAATGGTGTCACAACTGGGTTAGCACTTCTTCCTGGCAAGGTTGAATGATTCGTAGGTAAAAATCAAGCTGGAGAGTCGTATAAAGTTCCGCATATGGGTTGGAATCAATTAAGATTTGAAAATGACTCACCATTAACTGCAAATATCGAGCCAGGTCATGTGTATTTCGTTCATTCTTATTATGTCAAAACAGATGACCCTAATGTTCGAATTGCAGTAAGTGATTATGGTGTTGAAGTCCCAGCCGTTGTCGGCAAAAATAATGTATTCGGAATGCAATTTCATCCAGAGAAAAGCAGTCGGCAAGGCATGCAGCTTTTGCGTAATTTCACGCAACTGATTAACGAGCAGAAATAAAGGATTCTTTTTAAAAAAAGGGGGGGTTACAATGAGTTTCATCATTTACCCAGCAATTGATATGAGAGGCGGCAAATGCGTTCGCCTTATTCAAGGGGATTATGGAAAAGAGACTGTTTACGGAGATTCTCCATTTGATATGGCGGAATCATTTGCACAATCAGGAGCCGACTGGATTCATATGGTTGACCTTGACGGCGCTCGTGATGGCAAGCGAGTAAATGATACATATGTCATCCAAGCGGCCCAAAAATTAAACGCGCGTGTACAAATTGGTGGCGGCATCAGGACGGAAGCGGATATTGCTCATTACCTCGAAAATGGTGTTTCAAGGGTAATCATCGGCAGTGTTGCTGTTTCAAACCCAGAGTTTGCAGAAGAGATGGTTCGCAAATACGGTGAAAAAATTGCGATTGGACTTGATGCGAAGGACGGCTATGTCGCAACACATGGCTGGATTTCTACATCGGAAGTGAAGGCGATTGACCTTGGCAAACGCTTTGCAGCCGCTGGCGCTGAAACATTTATTTTTACCGATATTGCGACCGATGGGATGCTGTCTGGCCCGAATGTCGGAGCAATTAAACAATTAGCGGAAGAGACAGGGAAAAGTGTCATCGCCTCTGGCGGTGTCAGTAAGCTTGATGATTTACTTGCATTGAAAGAACTGGAAACGGTCGGAGTAAGTGGCTCGATTGTTGGAAAAGCCATTTACGAAGGACGCTTTACGGTAAAAGAAGCACTTAAGGCGGTGGCTGAGTAATGTTGACGAAAAGAATTATTCCATGTCTTGATGTAAAAGATGGCCGTGTTGTGAAAGGCGTCCAGTTTGTTCAGTTGCGCGATGCTGGAGATCCGGTTGAATTGGCGCGGTTTTATGATGAGCAAGGGGCCGATGAATTAGTTTTCCTTGATATTTCAGCCTCGAATGAGGGAAGGAAGACGATGGTCGAAGTGGTAAAGGCGGTTGCGTCAGAGTTGGCCATTCCTTTTACCGTTGGTGGTGGTATTAATTCCCTTGAAGATATGAAGCGAATTTTGCGATCCGGTGCTGATAAAGTAAGTTTGAATACAGCAGCCGTTGTAAATCCGGCATTAATTACCGAAGGGGCCGACTTTTTTGGAACTCAGTGCATTGTTTTAGCGATTGATGCGAAATATGATCCTGAGCTTGGCTCATGGCGGGTGTATACCCATGGAGGTCGTCAAGCCACGGACTTAGAAGTAATCGAATGGGCGAAAAAAGGAGTTGAGCTTGGGGCAGGTGAAATTTTGCTTACAAGTATGGATAGTGATGGTGAAAAGAAAGGCTTTGACTTGAAGTTGACGAAAGCGGTCAGCGAGGCGGTTTCTGTTCCTGTTATCGCTTCAGGTGGTGCCGGAAACGCTGAACATTTTGTTGAAGCCTTTATCGAGGGGAAAGCAGACGCGGCCCTTGCTGCCTCGATTTTCCATTATAAAGAAACATCTGTTGCCGAAGTGAAAGCTTACCTCCGTGAAAAGGGAGTGGAAGTCCGATGAATATCGATGAATTAAAATTTGATGACAAGGGATTAATCACCACGGTCGTCCAAGATGCGCAAACGCTTGAAGTATTGACGGTTGCCTATATGAACCGAGAATCGCTTGAGAAATCTTTGGAGACGAAGGAAACGTGGTTTTACAGTCGTTCTCGTCAAGAGCTTTGGCATAAAGGCGAAACAAGTGGAAATACGCAAAAAATCGTCAATATAAAATACGACTGTGATGCCGATGCACTCGTTGTGCTTGTTGAACCAGCTGGTCCGGCCTGTCATACTGGTACAGTCAGTTGTTTTACAGAAAGTTTGTTGGGTGAAGACACAGGTGAAAAAGCTTCATACGGAGATGTTAAAATTTTACTAGAGTTAGAAAAAATCATTGCTGACCGTGAAGTAGAGCGTCCTGAAGGGGCGTATACGACGTATTTATTTGAAAAAGGCGTCGATAAAATTTTGAAAAAGGTCGGGGAAGAAGCGTCCGAAGTCATCATTGCAGCCAAAAACCGCGACCAAGAAGAGTTAAAATGGGAAGCGGCTGACCTGCTTTATCATTTGCTCGTCCTCTTAAGAGAGCAAAATCTCCCATTAAAGGATGTATTGGGTGTTTTAAAGCAGCGGCACGAAGAGAAAAAATAAAAAGTGAACCAGTCTAAACCTTCTTGTTTAGGCTGGTTTTTTGTTTTTATAAAATGAGGATTTTTAGGCTGAATTCAATCATTTCAATGAACATATCTGTCACTCCTTTATTTTTAGTTCATAGGCGAGAACCCTCGTGACTTCAGTCATGAGATGAATCGCCTTCGGATACGGTCTAGTACTCGAAAATCGCGAGATTTTGTACTAGATTAAGTATCCGACATGTCAGCTAAACTTTTTGTATCCCACATTATACATGCTATAATATAACTAGAAATTGTTCTTTGAAAACTGAACATATAGGGTTGATGCAGGAAAAGCTCTGCATCGTAAAATGTTCAAGCAACACGAACAAAAAAACGTTACATGTTGCGATAGCCAAGCGCATGTGATTATCAATACGGGGTTCGCTTGGTTCCTCGTCAAACAGTTCACCTCTTAAATGAGGTGATTGAATCGGTATGCCAACGGGCGTATATTGGACTGTTAATACCAGAAGGCGATTTTTGCCTTCACAAGCTCGTGACTTCAGTCATGAGTTGTTGACTTAAATGGATATTCTGTTTTAACAGCAAAAAACCCTTCAAAAGAACAGATAGTTTGAAAATTTGCCACATATTAAGATTCGCTGAAGTTTTATCCACGGAATGTCCGGTTTACTCTACGAAAACCACGGTTTACTCTACGGAATGCCCCGCTTACTCTACGAAAACCGCGGTTTACTCTACAAAACCCTTTAATTGTAAAAAAACACCCAAACTGAAACAAACAAACTGTATTCTCCTCTTCTCCTTGCCTTTCAACTTATGTTATACTTTATAGGTTAAAAACCTTTTGGGAGGACAAAATGGGAGAAGACTCTAAAATAAGAAAAGAAACAGGGCAACTACTGTCATTTGTCCCAACGGGTGAATATTATTTCACCAAGGGGATTAAAGCGTATCATCGTCGGGATTTGCACCGTGCGTATAAGTATTTTAGCCGGGCAATGCAGCTAGAACCTGGAGAACCGATGATCGTCTGCCAATTAGCGATTGTTGCTACGGAGCTAGGGGAATACCAGCAGGCAGTTCGTCTTTTACAAATGATCCTCGAAGAAATGGATGACCAAATGGTAGAATGCCATTATTTTTTAGCGAATAATTACGCCCATTTGGGTTTCTTTAAAGATGCGTACCACCATATCAACTTGTATTTAGAATTAAATCGTGACGGGGAATTTGCTGATGATGCCGAAGAATTACTTGATATCATTATGCTTGAAGCCGATGAATTAGACGAAGGCGAATTGTATGAAGAGGACGAGTTAATTTTAAAACAAGAAGAGGCGCGGAATCAACTAGAATCTGGGAATTTCCCAGAGGCAATTGCCATTTTTGAAGAGATTGTTGAAGAATACCCTGAGTATTGGTCGGCGTACAATAATCTCGCATTAGCTTATTTTTATCTTGGTCAGCCTGTCAAAGCAAATAAAACTCTAGATCAAGTTCTTGAGCAAAACCCTGGAAACCTTCATGCGCTTTGCAATCAACTTGTGTTTGCTTTTTATCAAAATAAGCAGGAAGAAGTGGAACATTTAACAACTGTGTTAGCAAAAATTCAACCAATGTTAATGGAACAGCAATTTAAGCTTGGAGCGACTTTTTCTTTAGTCGGCGAATATGAGCTCGGCTATAAATGGCTTAAGCGATTGTATAAATCTGGTCATGATGGAGACGGTGGATTTTATTATTGGCTTGCCTATTCGTCTTATTATACCGGTCGTGAACAAGCGGCGAAGAGCTACTGGAAAAAGGTGCTTGAATTTAATCCTGAGAAAGATGGACTCGAGCCTTGGGGAGAAAAGAATGTTCCATTGGAAACGCAAATATCTTCCATTGTTCAGAAGTTCCAAAGTGAATATGCGGAAGAACGATTATTTGCCTTGTTCTTAACTTCTATCTCCGACAAGAAGGAAGAAATCCTTGCAACGAATGAAATCACGAATAAGATGACAGCAATTGAAAAAAAATATTTAACTTATGTGAAATCTGGCAAATGTCCGCAGGAAATGGAGGCCGTGCTTGGAGCCCATGAGACGGCACTTGTTCTCTACGATAAACATCAACCAATTAACCAGGACGAAGCAGGAGTATATTTAATTTGGTTTGCTGTTTTTGAAAGCGCGCTTAAAGAAGGGCTTAATTTTAAAAATAAAAAAGCTTGGGCAGCAGCCGTTGAATTTGTTTGGGAGCAGCTACGTGAAGGGAAAAACACGAAAACTTCAGTGGCGGAAAAGTATGGGTTATCGGTTTCAACTTTAAGCAAGTATGTAAAAATGGTGAATAACTGTTTAGATTAGAGTCAGCTAAGCTGGCTTTTATTTTTTTAAATAACATTTGTAAGCAGATGTTTGGACTGTTTTCCCGTTGTTTTATAGGATATGAGTAGGTAGTAAATACTATGAATTATAATAAATATTTATCGTAGTGAATAAAGGAGTGAAATAAATGTCTGAAGAAAAAGTATATGATGTGATTATTATTGGAGCTGGTCCAGCCGGTTTAACGGCAGCCGTTTATACATCACGTGCGAACCTTTCCACGCTGATGTTAGAACGTGGCGTACCTGGAGGTCAAATGGCGAATACAGAAGAAGTAGAAAACTACCCTGGATTTGAACACATTTTAGGACCCGACCTATCAACAAAAATGTTTGATCATGCGAAAAAGTTTGGTGCTGAGTATGCATATGGGGATGTAAAAGAAATTATTGATGGAAAAGAATACAAAACAGTGATAACTGGATCAAAGCAATTCAAAGCACATGCAGTGATTCTTTCTGCTGGAGCAGAATATAAAAAGCTCGGTATTCCAGGCGAGAGTGAGTTAGGTGGCCGTGGTGTTTCTTATTGTGCGGTTTGTGACGGAGCATTCTTTAAAGGAAAAGAGCTTGCAGTCATTGGTGGCGGAGACTCAGCAGTTGAAGAAGGTGTTTATTTAACCCGCTTTGCTTCTAAAGTAACAATCGTTCACCGTCGCGATGAACTGCGTGCCCAGAAAATTCTTCAAGATCGCGCGTTCGCAAATGATAAAATCGATTTTGTCTGGAATCATACAGTAAAAGAAGTGAATGAAAAAGATGGAAAAGTAGGAAGCTTGACATTAGTCTCAACGAAAACAGGCGAAGAAATGGAATTTAAGGCAGACGGTGTCTTCGTTTACATTGGAATGGTACCATTGACAAAACCATTTGAAAACTTAGGAATTACAAATAGCAATGGCTATATTGAAACAAATGAACTGATGGAAACGAAAGTTCCAGGAATTTTTGCAGCCGGAGATATTCGTGAAAAAACATTGCGACAAATTGTGACAGCAACCGGAGATGGAAGTATTGCGGCGCAACAGGCACAGCATTATGTAGAAGAGGTTAAAGAAGAAATGAAAGCAAAAGCTTAAATTTACAGTTCGACAAAAACTTTACAGAACGTAATTATTAATTAATTGTGCTGTAACAGTAGTGAAATAAACATAGGCTATAATAGATTTAAATTGACCCCCTTTTTTAAAATATAATCCTTTTGGCACAGGTTTCCCCTGTGCTCTTTTTTTATTTATAAATATAATACAGCTTGTTCACTTTCAGGATAACACCTTAAATGACGTCATATTGTGGCAGGTTTCTAAAAATAGTATAATGAAAATAATAAAAAATTCGGCTTCACCATTTAAATATCCGGGCGTTTTAAAAATTGAATAAGTGAGAAGGTGTAAAAATCATGCAACGGGTGACAAATTGCCTTTTAGTTAAAGATAATAAAGTGTTGTTATTGAAAAAACCTCGTCGTGGCTGGTGGGTGGCGCCTGGTGGGAAAATGGAGGCAGGTGAAACCGCAAAAGAAGCTTGTATTCGTGAATTTCGTGAAGAAACAGGCATATACTTGTTAAATCCAAAAATAAAAGGGATTTTTACCTTTATTATTGAAAAGGAAGAGCAAGTCGTTGATGAGTGGATGATGTTTACCTTCCATGCAACTGAATCCACAGGTATACATTTAGAGCGTTCAGAAGAAGGGGATCTCGAATGGCATGAAGAAGAAGAGATAAAAAACTTACCGATGGCAGCAGGAGATTATCATATTCTCGATTATATGGTCCATGGAAAGGGTATAATTTATGGAACGTTTACATACACCCCAGATATGAAGCTCATCCGCTATCGACTTGATCCAAATTAAAAGATTTTTTCAGGGGGAATTGTAATGAGTACCGGTTCGACAAATGAAACTCAAATGATCATTATTACAGGCATGTCAGGCGCAGGGAAAACAGTTGCCATCCAAAGCTTTGAAGATTTGGGCTTCTTTTGTGTCGATAACCTGCCACCGACACTCCTGCCGAAATTTTTGGAGTTGATGAGAGAATCGGAAAGTAAAATGAATCGAGTGGCTTTAGTTATGGATTTGCGTGGCCGGGAATTTTTTGATTCTCTCTTTAAAGCTTTAGATGATTTAGCAGAAACATCATGGGTAGCCCCGCAGGTTCTATTTCTTGATGCAGATGATGCAACGCTTGTTAGGCGATACAAGGAGACAAGGAGGTTTCATCCCCTTGCTAAAAAAGGTCTCCCGCTGGAAGGAATTAAACTTGAACGAGAATTGCTTGAAGAATTAAAAGGACGAGCGCAACTAATTTACAACACGTCTAATCTTAAACCGAAAGAATTACGCGAAAAAATTCTTGAAGAGTTTTCAACAAATAAAAAAACGACTTTTACTGTAAATGTGATGTCCTTTGGATTTAAACATGGAATTCCGATTGATGCCGACTTAGTATTCGATGTGCGTTTTTTGCCTAACCCTCACTATATTGATCATATGCGACCTAAAACAGGGCTTGATGAAGGTGTATCAACCTACGTCTTAAAGTGGAACGAAACGCATAAATTCCTTGAGAAAGTTTTGGATTTATTAAGCTTTATGTTGCCTCACTATAAACGTGAAGGAAAGGCGCAACTGATTATCGCAATTGGTTGTACAGGTGGACAACACCGTTCAGTGGCTCTCGCTGAGCAGATTGCTAAACATTTTAGTGGAGATTATCATACAAGGGTTACACATCGTGACATTGATAAAAGAAAGGGACAATCTTCATGAACCAAAATACTCAGCCGCGAATTGTGATTATCGGAGGCGGAACGGGACTCCCTGTTTTATTAAGGGGATTGAAACATTATAATGTGGATATTACGGCGATTGTGACTGTGGCCGATGACGGTGGGAGTTCAGGACGGTTGCGCAATGATATGCATATTCCGCCACCAGGGGATATACGAAATGTTTTGGCAGCATTATCTGATGTGGAGCCGCTTGTCGAAGAAATGTTCCAGCACCGGTTCCGGACAACGAATGAGCTTTCTGGACATTCCCTTGGCAATCTAATTTTAGCAGCTATGACTTCGATTACAGGGAATTTTTCAAGGGCAATCCAAGAAATGAGCAGGGTATTAAATGTGCGTGGCAAGGTGTTACCAGCTGCGAATCGCAGTGTCATCCTAAACGCGCAACTAGAGGATGGGACAATTATTAGTGGTGAGTCCAAAATACCTTATTCAGGCAAGCGGATTAAAAAAGTGTTCCTTTCACCAAGCGATGTGGAGCCTCTTCCGGAGACCATTTATGAAATTAATCAAGCCGATTTAATTGTCATTGGACCTGGAAGTCTTTATACTAGTATTTTGCCAAACTTGCTCGTAAAGAAACTTGGCGAAGAATTATGCAACGCAAAGGCTAAAAAAGTTTATATTTGCAATTTAATGACGCAGGCAGGAGAAACCCATGATTTTGCAGCAAGTGATCACGTAAATGCACTTTATGACCATCTAGGTTCTCCATTTATAAATACAATTTTAGTTAATAATGAACTTATTCCACCGGAAATTAAGCTACGGTATAAGGAAGAGTTCGCCAAGCCCGTCCAATTTGATGTAGAGAGGTTGAAGGAGCTTGGTCTAGAGATTGTGCAAGCGAAGATTGCGAATCTTGAAGACAATGTTATTCGCCATGATACACGGAAAGTTGCTGAAATTTTATATTCAATGATCATGACTGAAACCAAAATGAAGGATCATTCGTAATATATGAACGAGTGCTCGTGAAGTCTGGCCGCTTATATGTAGGAGGTGAGGGGGATGTCTTTTGCTTCGGTAACTAAGAAGGAATTGACAAATTTAGAAGTAAAAGAATGCTGCAGCAAATCTGAGCTATCCGCTCTTATCCGGATGAATGGCTCCCTTTCTTTTTCAAACCGCGAGCTTGTTGTCGATATTCAAACAGAAAATGCAGCGATTGCACGTCGGATTTATACATTAATTAAGATGAATTTTCAAACTCAAGTTGAGCTTCTCGTCCGCAAAAAAATGAGACTTAAGAAAAATAATGTATATATTGTACGCTTAAAAGAATCAGCGCGAAAAATCCTTGAAGATTTAAAAATCATCCAAGAGGATTTTAGCATTATTCATACAATTTCTGCCGACTTAATTAAAAAGAAATGTTGTAAGCGTTCCTATTTAAGAGGTGCTTTTCTTGCGGGTGGCTCAGTAAATAATCCGGAGACATCTGCATATCATCTTGAAATTGCCTCTTTATATCAGGAGCACAACAATTCACTTTGTGAATTAATGAATTTGTTTGGCTTAAACAGCAAGACGCTTGAGCGGAAAAAAGGGTATATTACTTACTTAAAGGAAGCAGAGAAAATCACCGAGTTTTTAAATGTGATTGGTGCTCACAACGCTTTGCTGAGATTCGAAGATATTCGTATTGTTCGTGACATGCGAAATTCAGTCAATCGCTTAGTTAATTGTGAAACAGCAAATCTTAATAAAACCATTGGCGCTGCGTTAAGGCAGGTAGAAAATATCCGCTTTATCGAAAATACGGTTGGTCTTCATGTACTTCCTACTAAGCTCCGGGAAATTGCTGAATTAAGGGTCGCTTATCAAGACGTTACATTGAAAGAATTAGGTGAGATGGTCTCAGGCGGGACAATAAGTAAATCAGGAATTAACCACCGGCTTAGAAAAATTAACGAAATCGCAGACAAACTACGTGCCGGCGATTTAACGATGAAAAAATAAATGTGAATGAGGAGAGGGATTTTAATGGTTGAAAAACAAGTAGTAGTAAAATTAAAAACTGGTTTGCAGGCACGTCCAGCAGCAATGTTTGTGCAGGAAGCGAATCGATTTTCTGCTGATGTATTTCTTGAAAAGGACGGTAGAAAGGTAAATGCGAAAAGTATTATGGGCTTAATGAGTTTAGCTGTTGGTGTAGGTGCAACAATTAAGTTAATTGTAGATGGAAAAGATGAAGATGAGGCTTTAAATGTGTTAAGCGAATATATTGAGCAAGAAGGATAGGAATATAAGCAAACAAAAACTCGCCCCGAGAATGAGGCGAGTTTTCATTTTACTATTATTTTTTGCCTTCGTTTGGATTCCGATTTACGATGTGATCAACAAGTCCGTACTCTTTCGCACGTTCAGCTGTCATGAAGTTATCACGCTCTGTATCACGCGCAATGGTTTCAAGTGGTTGACCAGTTCGTTCCGCTAGAATTCCGTTTAATTTATCGCGTAAGAATAAAATCCGTTTCGCAGCAATTTCGATTTCAGTCGCTTGACCTTGTGCTCCACCAAGTGGTTGGTGAATCATTACTTCTGCATTTGGGAGGGCATAACGCTTCCCTTTCGTACCTGCTGCGAGCAAGAATGCTCCCATCGATGCAGCCATCCCAATACAAATCGTTTGGACTTGAGGTTTAATAAATTGCATCGTGTCATAAATCGCCATTCCAGCGGTAATGCTTCCGCCAGGGCTGTTGATATAGATGGATATATCCTTTTCTGGGTTTTCCGCTTCCAAAAATAATAGCTGTGCAACGATTGAGTTTGCAACATTATCATCAATACCGCTTCCTAACATGATGATGCGGTCTTTTAAAAGGCGGGAGTAAATATCGTAAGCACGTTCCCCGCGGTTTGTTTGTTCGATTACTGTAGGAATTAAGTTCATTCTTTTTCCTCCTTTAACAAAAGGTTTTACTTATGACCAAGTAAACACTTGAACATAATTATGTAATTTCATGATACACTCATGGTCAATAAAGGTCAAACAATTCACTCATATTCATAAGGTAAATATTCGACATGTTTGCAAATAATTCCTGCCTACATCCATCATGCCCGCTGAATCTGTTTTTAAAACAAAAAGTCTTGCATTGCTTCGATTTTTGCTCTATAATAAATACCCGTACCACTAATTAATAATTGCCCTCGTGGTGCAACGGATAGCACGTAAGATTCCGGTTCTTAAAATGGGGGTTCGATTCCCTCCGAGGGCGTCATCTACCAAAATGCCTGTTTAGCAATTAATTGCTAAAGAGGCATTTTTTATATTGAAAATGTTCCTTTTCCCTAGACAATTTGTCCATGCGACTTTACAGGACCTCACATAGTATATCCTAGCTTGAAAGAAAGAGAGGTGAAACGAATGGGAGTGCAAGAATGTCCTTGTAAATATCGTTTAGTTGTAACAAATGAAACAGGTGTTACTGTTACGGTAACTCCAGGTGTTACCCCAGCTCAGGAAGAACCACCGAATGGTTTTGTCGGGAACATCAACTTTACGGCAATTCAGTGTTTTACTGGTGCAGCGATGTGTAACCCAGCAGTTGATAACTTTGAAATGAATTTTGTAAGCAATGGGAATACAATCAACCTAGTTCAGGGCAGACGTGGCACAATTGCTTGTGTTGAAGACACGCAAGCATTTATGTTTGACGGTACAGCGTTAGGAACTGGTAATGCCATTCCAATGCAGCAATATACGGTCGACTTTTCGTATACGATTTTAAATGATACAGCAAGTGTAACGATTACAGCGACTGGTGAAGATGGTACGATTATTACAACAACCTTTATCGCCGATGTTTCTCCAGCAACATTTATTGGTGACTGTGAAGATATGGTTGGCGGTGGTATGAACTAAATGAAAAAATAGGTTTATCCAAACTCCCTTTTTAATTGTTAAAAGGGGAGTTTTCTTTTTTTCTCCACAAATCCTCGTTTCGATTTATGGGAATTTCGTGTAAAATGATTATCAGGGAGGAGATGGGGATGGATTTAAAAGCTGGATTATTTCAAAAGCAAACAATGAAGCTGGCAATGACCCAAGAATTAACCCAGGCCATCGCTTTATTACAGTATTCCGCCCAGGAGCTTACTTCATTTTTAGAAGAAAAGGCGATTGAAAATCCCCTTTTACAGGTGGAACATAAAAATGTTGATTCAATTGATAGTTCCAAGCGCAGGAAGAAAAATTCAAGTACAACGAAATCAGGGGAAAGAGACCCCAAAAATTGGATTGAACAGATAGGCGAAATCTCAACAACACTTCAAGATCATTTGCAATTTCAATTAAATGTCTATCCGTTAACTGCACAAGAGCGGAAGATCATTCAATTCTATATACAAAACATTGATGAAAACGGTTACCTAGGTACAACTATAGATGAGGCGTGTACTAAGCTTGAAATCACAGCAGATAAAGCTGAAGATTGCTTGAAAATCATCCAAGAACTAGACCCTGCTGGGGTAGGAGCGCGATCTCTTAATGAATGTTTATTGCTTCAATTAGAACGGGAGCGATACGACCATGAAAGTGTACAATTGCTAACAACCATTTTAGAAGATCATTTTCTTTTCTTTGCAGAACGGAAATGGAAGGAACTAGCCAAGTTGATAAAAATGGACTTAAAGGAGATTCAGAAAGCCTTTGATTATGTTCAGACACTTAACCCTAGGCCTGGTGCTTCATTTCAAAATGACAAAACAGCATATGTCACTCCAGATGTCGTTGTAAAACTAGAGGGAGAGTCGTTAACAGTCGGGTTATTCGATGACACGGTACCAAAAGTAACCTTCAATGAACGTTATTACCAACAGTTAGCGAAATATAAAGATTCTGAAGTTAGTCGCTTTCTTCAAGAAAAGCAGAACGATTTCAACTGGATTACGAAAAGCTTGGAACAGCGCCGGGAAACGTTGATGAGAGTAGCTCTTAAGATGGTCGAAAAACAGGAGGAGTTTTTTAAGCAGGGACCATCCTTTTTAAAACCAATGACAATGAGAGAAATCTCTGAGGAATTAGATATCCATGAGTCAACTGTAAGCCGAGCGGTTCGAGAAAAATATATTCAAACACCAAGTGGTACGTTTGAGATGAAATCATTATTTTCAAGTTCGATTCAAACAACGGAACATGATCAAACATCCTCTAACCATGCAAAGGCGGCTATTGAGTTGCTTGTAAAAAATGAAAATAAACAAAAACCTTTATCAGATCAAGAAATTGTCCGGTTACTAACAGAGAGATCTGGGATTGTGATTTCTAGACGGACAGTGGCAAAATACCGTGATCAGCTTAAAATCCCGCCTTCGTCTAAACGTAAACGATTTGAATAAAAGAGAATAGGATGAGCTGAAAAATGAACCATATCGCGAAATTATACATGAGACAACGATGTCATTTATGCGAAGATGCGAAAAGAATCCTTAAAGAAATCCAACAAACATTTGATTTTTCAATTGTTGAAGTAGATATAGATAAAGATGAACGTTTGATTGAATTGTACGGAATTTCCATTCCTGTCATTGAATTGGAAGGGGAAGAAATACAATCGGGAATTATTAATAAAAACTTTGTATGTAAAGCGTTTTCAGAAAAAAAGATACCGTTTAGTAGTTGAACTAATGAATCACTCCTGATAGAATGAAAGTGAAATCAGGGGTGATTTTTTTTGCGGCAAGTGGGACATAATATGCCACTCCGGGACATAATATGACCACAACGTTTAAAGGAGAATTTCATCATGGCCACTTTAATTGAAATTCAAAAGAAATTATTACCAGACCTCATTGAAATTATGCAAAAACGTTATCTTATTTTAAAATACATAAAATCAATGCAGCCGGTAGGACGCAGAAATCTTTCCATCAGTCTTGGCTTAACGGAACGGGTTTTGCGCAGTGAGGTTGAATTTTTGAAAGACCAGAATTTAATACAGATGGCTTCAATAGGAATGAGTCTGACAAAAGAAGGAAATGATATTCTGGAAAGCCTTGAAAATGTCATGAGCGAAGTTACAGGGATTAATACTTTAGAGGAACAGTTGAAAAAGCAAATGGGCATTTCCAAAGTAATTATTGTCCATGGAGACAGCGATCAATCCCCTTTAGTGAAACATGAGCTGGGAAAAGCATGCGCAACCTGTATGAAAAAGCGCTTAAAGGAAGACAATATAATCGCTGTAACCGGAGGTTCGACAATCGCAGCGGTTGCTGAATTGCTCTCACCAGAACTTGGTGTAAAAAGGCCATTGTTTGTTCCTGCAAGAGGAGGAATTGGTCAAGACGTAAATAATCAGGCAAATACGATTAGTGCGATTATGGCCAGGAAAACGAACTCACAACATAAAGTATTCTACGTCCCAGATCAAGTGAGTATCGGAATTTACGATTCGTTTATAAAAGAACCCTTGATTCATGAAATGTTATGTTTGATTAAATCAGCGAATATCGTCTTGCATGGAATTGGGGACGCGCTTAAGATGGCGAAACGGCGAAACACGTCGAAAGAGGACATAGAACGAATTATGCGAGGAAATGCTGTAGGAGAAGCCTTTGGCTATTATTTTAATGAAGATGGCGAAATCGTTCATAAAGTACAAACGATTGGCTTACAACTTGCTGATTTGCAAAATGTCGATGATGTCATTGCGGTAGCTGGTGGAGCGTCGAAAGCGAAGGCAATTAGAGCATATATGAAACAGGCTCCAGCATCCACGATATTAATTACGGATGAGGGTGCTGCAAGGAATTTGGTGAAAGGGTAAATAGTCATTTTCGGGTGAAAATAAGCATCCGTTAAGAACTGCCCTTTATATATAAAAACCACATGCTTTATGAATTAAAGGAGGAAAAATCATGGCAGTAAAAGTTGGTATTAATGGATTTGGACGTATTGGACGTAACGTATTTCGTGCAGCTCTAAATAACCCAAATGTTGAAGTAGTAGCAGTAAATGACTTAACAGATGCGAATATGTTAGCACATCTTTTAAAATATGATTCTGTACATGGTACACTAAATCACGATGTAACTGTAGATGGTGAATATCTTGTTGTTGCTAATCAACGTGTAAAAGTTATCGCTGAAAGAGATCCAGCACAGCTTGGTTGGGGCGACTTAGGTGTAGATGTTGTAGTTGAATCAACAGGGCGTTTTACGAAGCGTTCAGACGCTGCAAAACACATTGAAGCAGGTGCAAAGAAAGTAATCATCTCTGCGCCAGCATCAGATGAAGATATTACAATTGTTATGGGTGTAAACCATGACCAATACGATGCAGGAAATCATGATGTGATTTCAAATGCATCTTGTACAACAAACTGCTTAGCACCTTTTGCGAAAGTTCTTAACGACAAGTTTGGAATTAAGCGTGGAATGATGACAACAATCCACTCTTATACAAATGACCAACAAATCCTAGACTTACCGCATAAAGACTATCGTCGTGCGCGTGCAGCAGCAGAAAATATGATTCCAACAACTACTGGTGCAGCGAAAGCTGTTGCGCTTGTTCTTCCTGAACTTAAAGGGAAACTAAACGGTGGAGCAGTTCGTGTTCCAACTCCAAACGTTTCTTTAGTTGACCTTGTTGCTGAATTAGATAAAGAAGTAACAGTTGAAGAAATCAACTCAGCCTTTAAAGAAGCTGCTGAAGGTGATTTAAATGGAATTTTAGGGTACAGTGAATTGCCACTAGTTTCTGGTGATTACAACGGCAGCCCTAACTCTTCAACAATCGATGCCCTTTCTACAATGGTTATGGAAGGAAATATGGTTAAAGTAATTTCTTGGTATGACAACGAAACAGGTTATTCTCACCGTGTTGTTGACCTAGTTGAATATATCGCTCAAAAAGGACTATAATCGTTGAAAATTTAAAAATTTCTAGTAAATTTTAGTTACGTGTCTGGATAAGTGTTCCATAAACTACTATAATTTAGTGGGATGAAAAGGGGAGTGGGGACCAGTCCCCTCTCCCTTTGTTTATGTCCAGCTTTTAAAACTTTTAGGAGGTTTCTGCCTTGAACAAAAAATCTATTAAGGATATTGATGTAAGAGGGAAGCGAGTTTTTTGCCGTGTTGATTTCAATGTTCCTATGAAAGATGGTCAAGTAACGGATGAAACGAGAATTCGTGCGGCCTTACCAACCATCCAATATTTAAGTGAACAAGGGGCAAAGGTTATTCTTGCAAGCCATCTCGGTCGACCAAAAGGGCAAGTCGTCGAGGAAATGCGCCTTACACCGGTAGCAAAACGTTTGTCTGAACTACTCGGGAAAGAGGTTAAAAAAACCGACGAAGCATATGGTGAAGCTGTTCAAGCTGAAATTAGCTCGATGAACGAAGGCGATATTTTATTGCTTGAAAATGTTCGCTTCTATCCTGGTGAAGAAAAGAACGATGCAGAACTGGCGAAAGCTTTCGCTGAATTAGCTGATGTTTATGTGAACGATGCCTTTGGTGCGGCACACCGCGCGCATGCATCGACAGAAGGGATTGCTCACCATCTTCCAGCTGTCTCAGGATTTTTGATGGAGAAGGAACTTGACGTACTTGGAAAGGCTCTTTCAAACCCTGAGCGTCCATTCACTGCCATCATTGGTGGAGCGAAAGTAAAAGATAAGATTGGTGTTATTGAAAATCTACTAGAAAAAGTAGATAACCTAATTATCGGCGGCGGTCTAGCCTATACGTTTGTTAAAGCTCAAGGACATGAAGTTGGAAATTCATTATTAGAAGAAGATAAGGTTGATTTAGCCAATTCCTTTATAGAAAAAGCGAAGGAAAAAGGCGTTAATTTTTATATTCCAGTGGATGCGATTGTTGCCGATGATTTTTCTGAACAGGCGAATACAAAAGAAGTCGCGATTGAGGCGATTCCAGCTGATTGGGAAGCACTTGATATTGGTCCGAAAACAGCGGAACTGTATCGCGATGTGATTCAAAAGTCTAAGCTCGTCATTTGGAATGGTCCAATGGGTGTATTTGAAATGGAAGCATTTGCGCAGGGAACAAAAGCAGTTGCCGAAGCATTGGCTGATTCCACTGATACATACTCCGTAATTGGTGGGGGTGATTCCGCCGCAGCCGTTGAAAAGTTCAATCTTGCTGATAAAATGAGCCATATATCAACAGGCGGAGGAGCATCACTAGAGTTTATGGAAGGAAAGGTCCTTCCTGGAGTGGTCGCTTTAAACGATAAATAAGTTAATTAAGCAAGTTCAGAATGACGTTCCGAATCATTCTGTACATTCATAACATCATTCCGAACTGTTCGAAACTCGCCTATTTCGGAACGAGGCTTCGATCCATTCGGAGCGCTTCGAAATACTCGAAAGCAACTTATGAAATCCATGATAAAAATGATGTGAAAGGAAGTGCCGGCCTTGCGTAAACCAATTATTGCAGGAAACTGGAAAATGCATAAAACACTGCCAGAAGCGAAGAAATTTATTGAAGATGTAAACGGACTTGTTCCATCTGAAAAAGAGGTGGAGTCTGTTGTATGTGCACCGGCATTGTTTTTAGGTCAGCTTGTAGAAGCAGCAAAAGGGTATGATATCGAAATTGGTGCCCAGAATATGCATTTTGAAGAAAGTGGTGCGTTCACAGGGGAAATTAGCCCGAAAGCATTAGAAGATATTGGTGTAAAATATGTGATTATCGGACATTCTGAACGCCGTGAGATGTTTAATGAAACAGATGAGTCTGTTAATAACAAGACGATCGCCGCATTTAAATACAATTTGACGCCAATTGTTTGTTGTGGAGAAACACTTGAACAACGCGAAAACGGTGAAACAAATGAGCTTGTAGGTTCACAAGTAAAGCGAGCGTTAGAAGGCTTATCTGCAGAACAATTGAAAAGCACAGTGATTGCTTATGAACCAATCTGGGCGATCGGAACGGGCAAATCTTCAACAGCAGATGATGCCAATGAAGTTTGTGCGCACATCCGTAAAGTTATTGCTGAACAATTTTCACCTGAAGTTGCTGACGCGATTCGCATTCAATATGGCGGAAGTGTAAAACCAGGCAATATTAAAGAATATATGGCTCAACCAGATATTGATGGAGCTTTAGTTGGTGGAGCAAGTTTAGAAACGGATTCTTTCTTGCAACTATTGGAGGCAGGAAAAAATGAGTAAACAGTCACCAACTGCTTTAATTATTCTAGATGGTTTTGCATGCCGGGATGAAAAAAAAGGGAATGCTGTTGCGCATGCAAAAAAACCGAATTTTGATCGCTATTGGAATTCTTACCCCAATGCGCAATTAATCGCTAGTGGTGAAGCGGTGGGTCTTCCAGCAGGGCAAATGGGGAATTCCGAGGTTGGCCATTTAAACATTGGTGCTGGTCGAATTGTTTACCAAAGTTTAACAAAAGTGAATATCTCGATTCGTGAAGGTGAATTTGAGAAAAATGAGACGTTTTTAAATGCGATTAAGCATGTGAAAGAAAAAGGAACAAGTCTTCATCTTTTCGGTCTTTTATCTGACGGTGGAGTACATAGTCATGTTGAGCACATGTTTGCACTGTTAAAAATGGCGGCAAGTGAGGGGCTTGAGAAAGTATATGTTCATGGCTTTTTAGATGGACGTGATGTCGGTCCACAAACCGCCACTCAATATGTTAAGCAAACACTTGATGTCATGAAAGAAATTGGTGTCGGTAAGTTTGCAACAATCTCGGGACGATATTATTCAATGGACCGTGATAAGCGCTGGGAACGGGTAGAAAAATCGTATCGGTCAATGGTATATGGGGAAGGTCCAACTTATAGAAATCCTTTAGAGGTCATTGAAGACAATTATAAGAATGGAATTTATGATGAATTCGTCATTCCTTCTGTGCTGACAGAAGAAGACGGTTCACCGGTTGCGACTGTTAAAAATGATGATGCAGTCATCTTTTATAACTTCCGTCCTGACCGGGCCATTCAAATCTCTAATACGTTTACGAACAAAGATTTTCGTTCATTTGATCGTGGTGAGAAGCATCCGGACAACTTGCATTTCGTCTGCTTAACTCATTTTAGCGAGACCGTTGATGGGTATGTTGCTTTTAAGCCAACGAACTTGGACAATACGCTAGGGGAAGTGATTTCTCAAAACGGCTTGACACAATTACGGATTGCCGAAACGGAAAAATACCCTCATGTAACGTTCTTTATGAGCGGTGGTCGTGAAAATGAGTTCCCGGGAGAAACAAGAGTGTTAATTGATTCTCCAAAAGTGGCGACGTATGATTTAAAGCCTGAGATGAGCGCTTACGAAGTGACAGAAGCCCTGTTAAATGAAATCGAAGCGGACAAACATGATGCCATCATCTTGAACTTTGCTAATCCAGATATGGTTGGTCATTCAGGAATGCTTGAGCCAACCGTTAAAGCGATCGAAACGGTAGATGAATGTCTCGGCAAAATTGTTGATTTAATCATTTCCAAAGGTGGTACAGCCATTATTACCGCTGACCATGGAAATGCTGATGAAGTGGTAACAGTGGATGGAAACCCAATGACTGCACATACGACCAATCCGGTCCCAGTGATTGTTACGAAACCGGATGTCGAACTTCGTGAAGATGGAAAACTTGGTGATCTTGCACCAACGATGCTTGCTTTATTAAATGTCGAACAGCCAACTGAAATGACTGGAAAATCATTAATTAAAAAGTAATTTTTTGGTTTAATAAAAATGAACGATAATAAAAATACTAAATTAGTTGAATTAAACAAATAAGGAGAGATTTAAATGCCATTTATTACTGATGTATATGCACGTGAAGTTCTTGACTCCCGAGGGAACCCTACTGTTGAAGTTGAAGTTTACACTGAATCTGGTGCGTTCGGTCGCGCTTTAGTACCAAGCGGTGCTTCTACTGGTGAACACGAAGCTGTCGAACTTCGCGATGGGGATAAGAGCCGTTACCTAGGCAAAGGTGTATTAAAAGCGGTTGAAAATGTGAATGAAATCATTGCTCCTGCATTAGTTGGAGAAGAGTTTAATGTACTTGATCAAGTGGCTGTTGACCAAGCGTTAATCGAACTTGATGGAACTGAAAATAAAGGGAAACTAGGCGCTAACGCAATCCTAGGGGTTTCGATGGCGGTTGCTCGTGCGGCTGCGGATTACCTTGACATGCCTTTATACCAATATCTTGGTGGATTCAATTCGAAGCAGCTTCCAGTACCAATGATGAACATCGTAAATGGTGGAGAACATGCGGATAACAATGTTGATATCCAAGAATTCATGATCATGCCTGTTGGTGCAGAAAACTTCCGCGAAGCACTTCGTATCGGTGCGGAAATTTTCCATAGCTTAAAGTCTGTTTTAAAAGAAAAAGGATTAAACACTGCTGTTGGTGATGAAGGTGGGTTTGCGCCAAACCTAGGTTCTAACGAGGAAGCGCTACAAACAATCGTATCAGCAATCGAAAAAGCAGGTTTCAAACCAGGTGAGCAAGTAATGCTTGCAATGGACGCTGCATCTTCTGAGTTCTATAACAGGGAAGACGGGAAATACCATCTTTCTGGCGAAGGGGTTGTAAAAACTTCTGCAGAAATGGTTGATTGGTATGAAGAAATGTGCTCTAAGTACCCAATCATCTCGATTGAAGATGGTCTAGATGAAAATGACTGGGAAGGTCACAAGCTATTAACTGAGCGCATTGGCAGCAAAGTACAACTTGTAGGTGACGACTTATTCGTTACAAACACGAAAAAATTAGCTCAAGGTATCGAACAAGGTGTCGGGAACTCAATCCTAATCAAAGTGAACCAAATCGGGACACTTACAGAAACATTTGATGCGATTGAAATGGCAAAACGTGCGGGTTACACAGCAGTCATCTCTCACCGCTCAGGTGAAACAGAAGATTCAACAATCGCTGACATCGCGGTTGCTACAAATGCTGGTCAAATCAAGACAGGTGCACCATCACGTACGGATCGTGTTGCAAAGTACAACCAACTTCTTCGCATCGAAGATCAACTTGCTGAAACGGCTCAATACAATGGAATTAAGTCTTTCTATAACCTTAACAAATAATCGATATGTATTTAGAACACCGGTAGAAATACCGGTGTTTTATTTGTGAAAAATTTTGGGTCTACCACAGTCATTCGTGCTGTGGTATTTTCGTTTTATGGAGACTAACATTTTACGACAAACATTGGGAAGCTTTTAAAAGAAAACACGGTGCCAAAATCCGTTCCATTGTGATCAAGGGTGATTGTGGGGACATTAAAAAAGGGTGTAAGCTTTTTATATGTGCAGGCTGTCATGATGTTCGAAAAGTTCCATATCGATGTAAAGGTCGTTTCTGCACAACTTGTTCTTTTGGTGAAAGCGAAGACTAACTGAGGATGTTCTGTAATCTTTACGATTCTTCACGATGTTCAGCCCCTCAATGTCAAGGTGCTTAACCGTTTGTAAGCTTTGGCATTGGAAATTTTAATCCCAGTACTGGGTAAAAGCACGGATAATTTTTTTGATTTTTTCGGAATAGGTCATTTATGAAGATTTGACCGAAGAGATTCGTAGGCTTTTTGAACGATAATGCTAGTAACGGGTTTTTTAATCCAAGTACTCGTATTAAAAACACCAAATTCCCTTGATATATTGCTAGTACTCGTAATAAAACGCTGTAAAATGAGGGTTTAATCCAAGTACTAGCAATAAAACGAGGTCAGAAGGTCGATATAATCCCTGTACTAGCAATAAAAAACGGTCAAAAACCGGTATAATCCAAGTACTAGCAAAAAAACAGCCTTTAGATCACGGTTAATCCAAGTACTAGCAAAAAAACATAACCTATTCTATGAACTATCCACCTCTTTAATTCGAAACAAAGGCTAATAAATGAGTTTACCTCACTCACCTTTACAGAGGAAACAAACATTGAATCGGAAACGTTGCAACCGCAAGAAATCGAAATTGGTGATACACTCGGAATTTTAGAAATCCCCGAAATTGACTTAAAAACACCGATCGTTGAAGGAGCAAGTGAAGCGCAAATTCGTTATGCGGTCGGACATTTACCTTCGAGCAGTTCAATTTATGAGTTAGAAAAAAACAACCAAAATTTTGCAATTGCTGGGCACCGTTCTAGCGCATATGGGAAGTTTTTCAATCGGCTAGATGAGTTAGAGCTAGAGAGTGAATTCAAGATTTATGTTCAAAACAAGGTTCTAACCTATAAAGTGATTGAAAAGAAGATTGTCGAGCCAACCGATGTTGATGTCATCTATCCAGTAAAAGGAAAAACGCTAACAACCTTGATCACATGTCACCCACCTCTTTCAGATAAGCAGCGATTAATCGTATTTGGGGAATTATTTGCTGAAGAAAGACTAGACGGAAGCGAACTTTTTAACTGAAAAAGTGGTCCCGCTTGATTGTTTTACAAATGAACTATTGTTTCGTATAAAAAAATGTGGTAAATTTAAAGTATTGTTATATGCAGGTTTTTCAGGAGGTTAGCTTCATGCACACTTTTTTAATTGTACTACTGGTGATTGATTGCATCAGTTTAATTGCTGTTGTTCTTCTACAATCTAGTAAAAGTGCAGGTTTATCAGGTGCCATTTCAGGTGGTGCTGAAACATTATTCGGAAAGCAAAAGGCGAGGGGAATTGACCTAGTGCTTCACCGACTAACGATTGTTTTAGCCATTTTATTTTTTGTACTTACAATCGCAGTTGCTTATTTTGCTTAAAAATACATCCGAAAACCCAGTCTCCATATGAGGCTGGGTTTTTTAATGGCAACTGCCGTGCTTATTTCTGGAATGTTGCTCACAGGTTTGTTAAAACTAAAGAAGACTACAAAATAATCGTGTTTAATCATAAGCAAGGAGTCCTAAAATGAAAAAACTAGTACCAAAGCCATTTACTTTCAAAGCGGGGAAACGAGCAGTGTTAATGTTGCATGGATTTACCGGCAATTCAGCTGATGTACGGATGATGGGTCGCTTTTTACAGGTTAAAGGCTATACCTGTCATGCGCCCATTTATAAAGGTCATGGTGTACCACCAGAAGAATTAGTCCACACTGGTCCAGATGACTGGTGGGAGGATGTGACAAACGCCTACCAGTTTCTTAAAAATGAAGGTCATGAAGAAATTGCCGTTGTAGGTTTATCACTAGGTGGTGTATTTGCTTTAAAATTAGGATATACAGTTCCTGTAAAGGGTATTGTGCCAATGTGCGCGCCTATGTATATAAAAAGCGAAGAAGTGATGTTTAACGGAGTTCTTGAATTTGCACGCGAATACAAAAAGTTTGAAGGCAAACCGAATGATCAAATCGAGGCTGAAATGAGTAAGTTTGAAAAAACGCCAATGAAAACCTTGAAATCTACTCAGGAGTTAATTGCTGATGTTCGGAATCATATTGATATGGTTTATGCACCTGTCTTTGTTGCCCAAGGACGTCACGATGATATGATTAACCCGGATAGTGCAAATATTATTTATAATGATGTCGAGTCCGCTCAAAAACAATTAAAATGGTATGAAGAATCAGGACATATCCTGACATTTGATAAAGAAAAGGAACAGTTACACGAGGACGTTTATGCGTTTCTAGAAAGCTTAAATTGGGAAGAATAATGAATAGGATGATTGAGACAACTAATATTTAAATGCGAAACATTGAGAAAAGGAGGGAGTTTACACATGGATGAAAACATTAAAGATCATCTTGAACGTTTATTGCAATATATGAAGGATGAGGCCTACAAACCATTAACTGTTCAAGAACTAGAACAAGCTTTTGGGATTGAAGATTCAGCAACTTTTAAAGAGTTTGTTAAAGCTCTCGTTGTGATGGAAGAAAGGGGTCTCGTTGTCCGAACAAGGAGCAATCGTTATGGGTTGCCGGAGAAAATGAATCTTGTTCGTGGCAAACTGACTGGTCATGCGAAAGGGTTTGCTTTTGTTATTCCAGAAGAACCAGGGATGGATGATATTTTTATCCCACCGAATGAAACGAATAATGCGATGCATGGGGATACAGTTCTTGCTCGAGTATCAACAGAGAGCTCCGGTCAACGGCGTGAAGGAACAATCGTACGAATTATTGAACGAGGCGTTCAACAAGTTGTTGGTACATATACAGAAAGCAAGCATTTTGGGTTTGTCATACCAGATGATAAAAAATTCGCTAGTGATATTTTTATTCCAAAAGAAGGAAATATGGGAGCAGTAGAAGGACATAAAGTCGTCGTTAAGCTGATCAGTTATCCAGATGGTCGGAAATCAGCAGAAGGGGAGATTATTTCAATCCTTGGTCATAAAAATGACCCTGGTGTCGATATTTTATCTGTCATTCATAAACATGGTTTGCCGATGGAGTTTCCTGCGGACGTTCTCGAACAGGCAAATGAAACACCAGATGAAATTCAAGAAAGTGAACTAGCGAACCGCCGTGATCTTCGTGATGAAGTCATCGTTACGATTGACGGTGCTGATGCGAAGGACTTGGATGATGCAGTTACTGTGACAAAGCTTGAAAACGGTAACTATAAGCTTGGTGTTCATATCGCTGATGTGAGTTATTATGTGAAAGAAGAATCACCAATTGACCGTGAAGCGGCCGACCGGGGGACAAGTGTGTATTTAGTCGACCGTGTCATTCCAATGATTCCCCATCGTCTATCAAATGGAATTTGCTCATTGAATCCAAAGGTAGATCGGTTGACATTGAGCTGCACAATGGAAATTTCTTCAGACGGTGAAGTGGTTGATCACGAAATTTTTCAGAGTGTCATTAAAACGACCGAACGGATGACCTATCATGATGTGAATTTAATTCTTGTTGATAAAGATGAAGAAGTACGTAAACGCTATGAACCTCTCGTGCCAATGTTTGAGATGATGGAAGAGCTTGCTGCAATTTTACGCAATAAGCGAATGAGCCGAGGGGCAATTGATTTTGATTTTAAAGAATCAAAAGTTCTTGTAGATGAAGATGGGCACCCGTCAGAAGTTGTTCTCCGGGAGCGTTCGGTAGCTGAGCGATTAATTGAGGATTTTATGCTTGTCGCAAACGAAACCGTAGCTGAACATTTTCACTGGCTTGAAGTTCCATTTATATATCGTATCCACGAAGATCCAAAGGAAGACAAGCTGCGTAGATTTTTTGAGTTTATTACAAACTTTGGCTATATTGTCAAAGGGACAGCAAACGCAGTTCATCCGCGTGCCCTACAGGAAATCATTGAAGAGGTCCAAGGAAAGCCTGAAGAAATGGTCATTTCAACCGTTATGCTCCGTTCGATGCAAAAGGCGAAGTATTTTGAAGAAAGCTTAGGACATTACGGATTATCGACAGAGTATTATACACATTTCACTTCACCAATTCGGCGCTATCCCGACACGATTGTTCACCGCTTAATTAGAACCTATATAATTGAAGGAAAGTTGGATGAAGAGACTCGGGCAAAATGGGCAGCTTATCTTCCTGAGATTGCAAAGCATACTTCTGATATGGAGCGTCGTGCCGTTGAGGCTGAGCGCGAAACAGATGAACTTAAAAAAGCGGAATATATGGAAGATAAAATTGGTGAAGAATTTGATGGAATCATCTCTTCTGTTACGAATTTTGGGATGTTTGTTGAACTTCCAAACACGATTGAAGGTCTTGTCCATGTCAGTTATATGACAGATGATTACTACCGTTTTGATGAACGTCAATATGCAATGATTGGTGAACGCACTGGCAATGTGTTTCGAATCGGGGATGAAATTACCGTTCGAGTTGTGAAGGTCAATAAAGATGAACGCTCGATTGATTTTGAAATTGTTGGGATGAAAGGAACCCGGCGTGAACGTTCTGAAGCTCCGAAAGTATTCAAAACTGGGAGCAGCGAGAAAAAAGCACGAAAAGGGAAATCCGACGAAAAAGGAATAGGTCGGGGAGATGGAGAAAAGAAAAAGAAGCGGAAGAAAAAGAAGTTTTACGAAAATGCTCCAAAAGCTAAACGCAAGCCGAAAAAACGCTAGTGGGGGGCTGCTCCCCCTATTCGCGTTTATGTTAAAATAAAGGGAGTTAAAGGGGGAGACGTCATGCCAAAAGGTGCTGGCAAAACGGTAGCACAAAACAAAAAAGCCTACCATGATTATTTTATCGAAGAAACGTTTGAAACGGGAATTGTCCTGCAAGGGACAGAAATTAAGTCGATTAGGGCTGGGAAATTAAATTTAAAAGATTCCTATGCTCGTGTCCAAAATGGAGAGATCTTTCTTTATGGCATGCACATTAGCCCATATGAGCAAGGAAACCGATACAATCATGACCCGCTTCGTGAACGAAAACTTTTACTGCACCGCCGTGAGATTAATAAGTTGATTGGCGAAACGAAGGAGACCGGTTCTGCTTTAGTTCCACTGAAAGTTTATTTAAAAAATGGGTATGCCAAAGTTTTATTAGGTCTTGGAAAAGGGAAGAAGAAATATGACAAACGCGAAGATTTGAAGAAGAAAGAAGCAAGCCGTGAAATTGAACGTGCATTTCGCGAGAGACAAAAAATGTAGGTTGATTGGAGTTTGTGTGAAGCAGCAAAGGTTGTTTAAAATGTATAATAATTTCCAGTTGAAACAACTGGCCAATATGTTATAATAAGTCTTGTCACCGCGAGTGACAAACAGCTTTTGCTCGCATAGCCGAGTTTCCTAACGTCTTTTTATACTATATGGGGACGCTACGGATTCGACAGGGGTAGTTCGAGCTTAGGTTGCGAGTCGAGGGGATCGGCCTCGTTAAAACGTCAAAGCCTATAACTGGCAAACAACAAAACAACTTCGCTTTAGCTGCTTAATAGCACTTTAGCGGTTCGCCCCTCCATCGCCCATGTGGTAGGGTAGCGGACTCACTCTTAGTGGGCTACGCCAGATTCCACCGTCTGAGGATGAAGGAAGAGAACAATCAGACTAGCTGACCTGACGCCTGTCGGCAGGCATAAGACTCAGCGAATCGCAAATATGTCGACTACACTCGTAGAAGCTTAAGTGGCGATGCTTCTGGACGTGGGTTCGACTCCCACCGTCTCCACCAAATACATATTTGGTGGTTTTTTATTTGGATTGAAATCACCATACATAAGGCGGATAAAAGATCAGCGATTATCGTAACGGGTTCCGTTTCTAACGCAAAACGTCAAGTTTTGATTTTTATGTAGGTCGGAGAATAAAATAAGCGGAGAATTTCCCGCTAATGTTCCAAGCGCTTCAATAAACAAACTTCCTTCATGAACAAAAGCATAGGACTTTCCATTTCTTCAAATAATAAAAGTAAATCAAAAAGTCTGGAGTTGATGAAAGTTGGGTGCGATTGAGCGAAGTGGGTATCGGTTTGAACCTGAGTATAGTTTGATTGAACAAAATGGGGCCATTCATGTATATTTCAAAGGTGCATTTGTCGAAGAGTTGAAATTCAGCTTTTCGGGAGAAAATCCAGATTTCGATAAAATTGAAAATATGGTTGAAGAATACTGCTTTGAGCATGGAATCGATTAATCTCTTTACTTGGCATTATCTTTTTGAAGATATATGATATAAATAAAGGTAATCTTCAGAAAGTAGGACTTGATTCATGAGCTTGCTAGCAAAAATCTTTTCAAAAAATAAAAAACTACAAGTGGATTTTTGTGAAAGGAATTTGGACCGCTTTTTAACGGCTGAACAATATCCGATGTATGAGGCTTTCTTTAAACAGAAAAATATCGTTTATAAGGAGTATAAGTGCCAAAGTAAGTGTGAACAGTGCGAACAATCTCCTTATGCGATCGTCAACGGTGAGTTTATTCAAGCAGATGATTCAACTGCATTATTGAGAAAGCTCAAACAGTTACAATCGTAACTTTGCCAAATGATAAAACGTATGCTTCAATGAAAGAAACAAGCAAACACTCCTAATAAGGGGTGTTTCTTTTTGAGGAAAGGAGAAGGAGCGGATGAATTCAAATGCCCGGATTGATGAACTTGATTATTTACGAGGATTCGCTCTTCTCGGTATTCTCCTCGTCAACCTTCCACTGCTACTCGCTGTTCCACTCCCTGCTGCTGAAAGTGCAGACGCTGTATACTGGAACTTTTTATATTTATTTGTAGAAGGACGATTTTTTACAATCTTCTCGTTTTTGTTTGGAATTGGATTTTATCTATTTATTTCGCGAGCAAATGCGAGAGGAGAAAATGGCACGCTATTATTTTTACGGAGAATTGCTGCTATGTTCCTGTTCGGCTTAGTTCATTCGATGTACCATCCTGGGGAAGCATTAACCATTTATGCGGTTTGCGGACTTCTCATCTTTCCCTGTTATAAGTTAAGGAAAGAAGTGAATCTAATTATTAGTATCGTATTCATAATCGGATTTAGTTTGCTCGGAATCAAGATGTTTTTGCCGCTTCCTTTAATTTTGCTTGGATTTACAATCGGTCAGTATCAACTGTTTGAAAATCTTGCAGCGAAGAGGAAATCAATTCGTTTATTTACAATTGGAATGTTTGGATTATCGTTTCTAACACTACTGTATCAACTAAAAAAAATACCGGTACTACCTGAAGACAATATATGGAATTTAGAAATGTTCGAGTTTTACCATACAGTTATCATGATTGGGCCCATTGTTTCTGCTTTTTATGTTGGGGGCATGATTCTTTTGCTGCAAAATCCAGTTATGCAGAAAATTCTTTCTCCTTTAAAATATTACGGGAGGATGGCATTGACCAATTACCTCTCGCAAACAGCTTTTATCTTTTTGCTAGGAAGGGAGTTCGAGCTAGCTTATTTACAAACATTGTATGTATGCTTAAACATTTGTTTTATCCAAATCGTTTTTAGCAGGATCTGGCTCCACTTCTTTCATTTTGGCCCATTTGAATGGTTGTGGAGATGCTTCACCTATTTAAAAGTCTCCCCATTTTTAAAGCGAACTTGAAATGCTTTTAGAGAATGATAGAGGGAAAGGAAAGGTTTCATTCAAATGGAGCCTTTTAATCTGAATTAACTACTAGTTTTGTATAAAAAGTCCATTTATGTACATTTGATCGAAGAAATCCGTAGGCTTTTTAAGCGATAATGCTGGTAACGCGTTTTTTTATCCAAGTACTCGTATTAAAAACACGATATTTCGTTGATATATTGCTAGTACTCGTAATAAAATGCTGTAAAATGAGGGTTTAATCCGAGTACTAGCAATAAAATGTGGTAAAAAGGCGGATATAATCCAAGTACTAGTAATAAAAAACGGCCAAAAATCGGTTTAATCCAAGTACTAGCAATAAACCAGCCTAATAATCACGGTTAATCCAAGTACTAGCAATAAAATTTAACCTCAATAGCTGACGACTTAAAAGGTTTTATTCTTACACAAATCAAAAAAGGTGCCTGCATGCAGGCACCTTTTGCGTATTGGGGCGATAGACTGTACGCCACATCGTACATTTCCAAACGGAGTGTCCATCGACTTATCCAATTCAGCTCATCGCTCTATAACAATACCATGATTTCTATCTACTTTGCAAGACCAATTATATCCATCTACAATAATTAGTTTAGTAGGTTTACAAAGTATAAAGGTTATTATAATATGAAAAGGATTATTTTTTATAGGATAAGAGGTGAATTTCATTTGGCACAAACTACATTGGCTAATCCAACAAATGCGAACTGGGATGGGAAATCAACGACGGTTGTAACAAAAAATTTAAACCCGATGCAAAAACCGTTTGTCATTATCGGAGCATTAGCAGCAATTATTTTATATATCCTGATTGTTACTGTTGCCGATTGGACTCAGGGGACGTTATTTCTAATTGGACTTGCGCTTGGAGCAGCTTTATTGTATGCCCGCTTTGGGTTTACATCTGCCTTTAGACGACTTGTTTCTGTAGGAAATGTCCAAGGTTTACAGGCTCATATGTTGATGCTTGCTGTTGCTTCGACGTTATTCGCAATCATTTTAGCTACTGGATTCAGTTTTACCGGGGCAGCACCATCAGGAAACGTGAATCCTGTCGGTGTAAGTGTGATTGTTGGAGCATTTATATTTGGAATTGGAATGCAGCTAGGAAACGGGTGCGCTTCGGGGACATTATATAATGTTGGCGGCGGATCGTCTTCAATGATTTTAACGCTGATTGCTTTCATAGCGGGGTCTGTTTTAGGAGCAAAGCATATTACCTTTTGGTTGGAAGATATGCCGGCACTACCGCCGATTTCGTTAGCAGAATCTACTGGGCTCGGCTATTTCGGTGCATGGGCTATTCAACTCTGTGCTTTTGCGCTTATTTATTGGCTATGTGTTCAATTCGCGAAGAAAAAAAATCCACCAATGATGAAACCATTAGCAACAACAACTGGGTGGAAGAAAATTGTTCGAGGCTCCTGGCCATTATTTGGAGCAGCAATTGTGTTAGCCTTACTGAATGCACTAACATTGATGGTTAAAGGAAGCCCATGGGGAGTCACATCCGGATTTACTCTCTGGGGTGGAAAAGCGTTAATGGCAATGGGCGTCGATGTTTCATCATGGGATTATTTTGCAGGTTCAAGCAGTTTGACAAATTCCGTATTAATGGATGCGACGAGTGTGATGAACTTCGGAATTATGTTAGGAGCCTTCCTCTCCGCATCTGCCCAGGGAACATTTAAGCCAGGAAAAATAAAACCAGGAGTAGCCGGTGCTGCGATTTTAGGCGGCTTAATGATGGGCTATGGTGCTCGTTTAGCGTTTGGATGTAATATCGGAGCTTATTTCAGTGGAATTGCGTCTTTTAGCATTCACGGATGGGTATGGGCTATTATGGCGATGTTAGGTACTTACCTAGCTTTATTTATTCGCCCGTTATTCGGTTTGAAAAATCCAAAACCAAAAGATTCAATGTGTTAATTTAAAAAGATGCCAAACCCTTTAAAGGGTTTGGCATCTTTTTTAGTATGAATTTGGGGACTAAACGGGTTATTTACAACAATGAATAATAGTTGATCTTCAACAATCGGCCGCTTTCTGAACATCATTTTCATGAATAGAGCCATTTAATTGAATAAGATTACATAAAAAGTCAATTTCCCAACGTAAAGCGAAGGGGGCTTGCTTTGCTTAAAAGATCATATCTGCAATAAGCAGATACGTTTTTTCTTTTCATCTCCCAGTAAAAGGAAATCAATGTTAAGATTAAAATGAAATAATAAGGATTATTCAACTATTGGGCTGGTTAATAAGATAGTAGTTTTTATGTTCAAAGATAGATTTTAATTTTATCGCAGGTTAACTGGCTGTAAGACCCCCATTTCAATAATTCGAAAGTAATAAGAGTTGTAAGTAGGGATTAACAGCCAGTAAACGCCCGATCGGTTCAACTAACAATCAGCGGGGATGAAGAAAACCCCCACTGATTGAAGTTTAGATACGGACGATAAAAAACAGCTATGAATGATTTTAGGTCGTGCCGTTTTATTTTTTCAATTGGTTTTATTGTAGTAGTTGCTTTTTTTACACATTTAGCGGCGCTATTCTCTAAAAAGGGAATATAATCATCTATTAAAACTTATAGCAGATTAGGGGGGGATATCTTGTTAATAGCAGCTAGAATCATCTTAGGAATCATTGTTCTTATACTTGCAGGTTATGGGTTGATAACTGGCAATCACGAGGCATCGCCTTATATGATGTTCTTCATGGGAGCAATGCTTCTGGTTATGGGGATATCAGAAATCAAAAGTGAACGAAAGCGATTAGGTATATTTTGTATGAGTGCTTCTTTATTTGTCTTCTACGTTGCAGTAAAAGGTTTCTTGTTAAATTAATTCACTCTTACCTAGAGTACTCTTTTTTCAATTTATTGATAGATACATAAAATGGTTGCACCAACTCCTTGATTGTACGAACGTTTAGGAATGATCTCTAATACAAACCAGGAAGTTATCGTTCTGGCTAGGAGCCACAAGCTAGAGCGATTACAGTAACCTGGTCCCGTTATCAACTTGAGGCATTTATTTTAGTTGTCATAGGAATAAGTTATGGTAATGTTAGGAAGTAAAAATGGCGATTTCGTATAAAGGGGTATCAATGGTCTCATAGGACTTGATATCTTAATGAATGGAAAATTTATAATTGACTTAGAGAAATTAGAATTAGTTCAAAATTATTAATCGACTGATGCAATCCCTATTAATTTAGCAATATTGCGTATCCCTCAACAAGGATACGCTTATTTTAGTTTAGGGTGGGCGATTAGAGTACCATCATAATGATTGGAGAGGTAAAAATGACTTTTATATATATTTTTTATATAGTGGTAGCAGGTATTTTGGGATTCAGAATTTTCGGGTTAGAAGGTGCGGTATTTGGTGTGGCAATAGGTTTTGTGTTTGGGGCTACTCAATCAAATTACAAAAGAATTGTAAAATTGGAGAAGGAATTAAACGACCTGAAAAATAATAAAAGCTAAAACTTGTTAACGAAAAGAAGCATTTTGTGGAAGAAGAGCTTTTATTAGGAGGGGATTTTTGTTTAATTATTCTCGTGAAAAATAGGTAGTGGGTGTGAAGGCACAAGAAATGAAACGATTTGATTAACTTATCGTCTAAAAACAAAAGGGGGATTTTTATGTTTAAGAAAAGTCTATTTTTTGGTATTACACTGCTTTTAGTTTTAATTGCACTCGGTGGTTGTAGTAGTTCTTCTTCATCCAACGGGTCATATGCAGGTATTTTAATGGTTAATGAAAAGGAATATTACTGGCAAGGAGATATTAAAGATAATGAATTTACCCTTGGCGAAAAAATTGGTGAAGTACAAAAAAAGGTAGAAAAAGAAGTTAAGCCTAAAGATAATTTTTCATCAAACTTTTTAGAAGTAGGTGAAGAGATATACTCTTCTAACGAAGATAGTAAGGTTATTATCGTAAAGCGAGAAAACAGAAGTTTAGAAAAAATGACTGAGGAAAATTACTACAAAAATGAATAAAAGTCGTTGGAGTAGTATCTTTTAAAAAGAACATGTTTTTTAAAATAAATATAATGAGTATTTATACTTCATTAAGTTTAACAACAAAATACACATTATATTAATATAGGGAGGAACGATGTACATAACAAGTGGGGAATTGGCAAAGCGGTTCAAGGTATCCATTAGAACAATTCGATATTACGATCAAATTGGCCTTGTCTGTCCATCTAAATTAGGTGAGGGAGGCAAACGGTTCTATTCAGAGGAAGACTGCTTAATTCTACAAAAGGTTATTTTGCTTAAATCTCTTGCACTTCCACTCGAAGAAATAGGTAGGATAATCAAAAATCAATCCACAGAGAGTATTCTAATGATCCATAAAACCTATTTGGAAGAACAAGTATCTAACATACAAAAATCAATTGCACATACAAATTCGTTGCTGAACATTCTTACATTAGAGGGTACGGTCTCCCTAGTAGTCCCTCCAAAACAGAATAAAACTTGGAGCTTGCTTTTTTCTGCGGACGAGGAAGAAAAATTACGTGAAAGCTTGCCCAAATTAGAAATGGATAACCCGTCTATTAAAAGGTGGATTAATCTTGTGAGACGAATTGAGTTATGCATACAAGACAAGATCTCTCCAGGCTCGGAGCATGCAAAGCTTATAATAGAAGATATGGAGATTCTCTCTGAGGAAATTTTTCAGGGAGACCAAAACCTGATGGAAAAGTTTTGGAAGGTCCGTCGCTCTCAAGAATCATCAAATGAACTAAATCTATATCCGATCAAGCAGGAAATCATCGATTTTATCGAAGAGGCTTATGCCATCATCCAAGGGCAACAAGGATGATGGCAATTCCATTCGTTATCCCATGTATAATCATTGCTGGAACAATGGAACCTGTTTTTTCATACGTCCAAGCAAATATAAGTCCGGAAACAAAATTTAGTAGGAGGGTATTGTACGTTGGAATGTGTACAATCATAAAGATAAATGAACTAGCAAACATGCTAATGGCTATTCCGTATTTGCTGCGTAAGAACCGATAAAGAAATCCTCGGTAAAATATTTCCTCATATATTGGGGAAATAATGGCTGCTGATACAAACCCAATCAAGAAGTTGAGAGCTGTCATTCTAGACTGTAGGCTTTCCGTCTTACTATTTTCCGATTCAATTCCTAAAAATAGCTCCATAACGACAGCCATTACAAAGGCTATTGCGATGATTGCAAATGTCCATGCACAAATGGATTTCCAATAATTTGGAGAAAACCTTCTCAGACCGACTTCCTTCCAGCTAAGTTTTTCTGGCTTGATAGCCAAGAAATACAGTCCAAGCATGAAGATGATGGACATGATAAAACCTGTCAATATACCTGAATATAAATCATTTTGTAATCCTTCTGTTAAATACCCCATTAATAAAAACTCTATAAAAATAGGAACGAACACTAGCACCAATATCAGTAATTTGATTACGACTTTCCATGTCCACGGTGATTTTCCAAAGAAACAATCGTGATTATTCATTGTATTTTCCCCCTTTATTTAGAGCGTAAAAGATGACGTTACGTAACCTGCAAGCCTTTTTTATCCCTCATATTCAGTATTTTAAGTTAAGGCTTCTAATGCTGCTTTGAAATAATGTTTAATTAATTTGATTTAATAATCTTGATAAACAAATACAAAAGATTCACTTTAACAAACTTGAAATTGGTATAATCAAAACAAACATTTAGGGGGGGAAGGATATTGCAAGATTTACATACACTGTTGCAAGAATACGAATTACTTCACAAAAAATCAGATATTTTAAATGCTGCAAAACAATCAATTAAAGTCATTAAAAATAAAGTGAAGGAGGAGCAAATTCCGTTAGGATCCTCTAAACTTGGTGGTTTACCGGATCTGCCGCAAGATTGGGAGTTTCCTAAATACAAGAATGGCTATCACTCTTTTTTAGGGCAACTTAACTTAAAGGAAGTAATGCTGTATGACAAGGATAATATCCTTCCGAGTAGTGGAATCCTTTATATATTTTATGATGTAATAGAACAGCCATGGGGGTTTAAAGAGGACGAGGGTTGTTTTAAGGTTTTATACTTTGATGGGGACGAAAAAGAGTTAAGAAGGAAAGAGTACCCGGAGGAGACCGAAGACTACTTCCCTTTACCTGTTTTTAAAGTCACATTCGTAAATAAGCTGACACTTCCAGAGTATCCAGAGGATATGGAGTTTAGCGATGAGGATGAAGAAAATTACTCTGAAATGAGGCATGAACTTATTCAGCCAAGTGATGAGGAAGGAAATTACCAACCGGCTCACTATATGTTAGGGTATCCATTCAGCATCCAAAATGATGTATTTGATGAATTTGACCTTAAACCGGAAGAAGCTGTACTTCTTCTACAGATCGATTCAGATGAAGAAGATTTGAAATTGCTTTGGGGAGATTCAGGAATGATCTATTTCTGTATAGATAAGACCTCATTAGTTAAAAAGCAATTCGATAAGGTTCAATTTACACTGCAATGTTTCTAACTTACGACCTGAGGAATCATTAATAGAAATATGAATCTCTCGGTTATTTAGTACAGCGAGTATCTCTTCACTGAGAGACTCGCTTATTTTTGTGTATGTCGTACTAAATTCCTGTTTGTTGCAGAGTCATGTTAATGATAAGAAAGTGGAATGTGATAAAATGACGTTAAAATGGCAGAAACGAAGGAGAAACGATGGAAAAGTCGAAAATATTGATTGTCGAAGATGAAGAAAAAATTGCCCGCGTTCTTGAGTTAGAGCTCACATATGAAGGCTATGAAGTTGAAAAGGCATTGGATGGGTTAGAAGGCTTTCGCCTTTTCCGGGAACAGAAATGGGATTTAATTTTATTAGATGTGATGCTTCCAGGAATTAGCGGAATTGAACTGTTACGGAGAATTCGTACCAATGATTCAGAAACAGCTGTCATTTTGCTAACAGCAAAAGATTCCGTTGAAGATAAAGTATCAGGACTCGATCTTGGGGCAAATGATTATGTTACGAAGCCATTTCAAATTGAAGAATTGCTCGCACGAATTCGCGCAAGTTTAAGAATGCAGCGTCCACCGCAGCAAACAGTAGACAAAACTCAAGACTGGTTAGTTGTTGGTGATTTAAAATTAAGTGAATTAACAAGGGAAGTGATGCGTGAAGGGATGAATATCGAATTAACGCCCCGTGAATTTGATTTATTGGCTTATTTAATGAAGCATCCACGCCAAGTCTTAAATCGCGAACAATTACTAAATGCTGTTTGGGGATACGATTATTATGGCGATACAAATGTTGTTGATGTGTATATTCGCTATTTACGAAATAAAATGGATAAGCCTTTTGAAACACCGTATATTCACACTGTTCGTGGAGTCGGTTATGTGTTGAAGGAGATCAAATGAAGCTACGGAATAAAATTCATTTATCAACATCTGTTTTGTTCATCTGTCTTTTGCTTTTTATTAACATTTCAATTTACCTTTCATTTAGCAAGATGATGTTGAATAGGGAATTGGAACGAACCGAAGCGGAAGCCAAACAGGCGATTAATGGAATCAATCAAGTAGGGGCAGGCGTGGAGATAGAGGCAATTTTACTAGCTTACGTGCCTGTTAATGGCATGTTGCAAATCATTGATTCAAATGGAAATCGAGGGGGAGCGGTGGCAGCACCAGGACAACAAAATCTTCGCGAAGAATGGCCGGCTATTTTTCAGCAAAAGGAAATAAAAAAAATCGTTGAATATGACAAAATTCCACATGCTTTCGTTTCTATACCGATGATTTCTCGTGAAGGTGAAGTAGTTGAGTTACAAGTGACAGAAAGTTTAGTCGCTACAGCTGAAATGTTAAATACATTAAAGCTTGTCCTGATTGTCGTTTCAATTATCGCGACCATTCCAGTAGTCATTTCATCCCGATTTCTTAGTAATTTTATTACTCGTCCAATAACTTCGATGATTGAGACAATGAGAGACATTAAAGAAAGTGGTCAATTTAAGCGAATTCCGCTCGAAAGAAAGTCAAATGATGAACTTTATCTGATGGGGGACACTTTTAACAATATGATTGAGTTGTTAGAGGTGAATTATGAGAAGCAAGGTCAATTCATCTCAAATGCTTCCCATGAGTTGAAAACCCCGTTAACTGTGATTGAATCGTACGCCTCGTTGTTGAAAAGAAGAGGCAAAGAACAACCTGAGTTATTAGCTGAATCTGTGCAAGCGATTCACTCTGAAGCGATCCGAATGAAGGACTTAACGCAGCAATTGCTTATGCTCGCCAGACATGAGGAACAATGGCTGCTTGAGGTTGAAGAAATAAACTTAAATGAAGTGGTTGAAGAAGTGGTTCGCTCTTTTCAAAAAGCGTATAATCGTGACATCGAATGGCACCAATCTACAGAGGTTATCATTAAAGCTGATTTACAAAAACTTAAGCAGTTGTTCTATATTATTATCGACAATGCGCGTAAATATAGTGAAGAAGTGATCTCCGTCAGTGTAACGAAATCACAGGACCAAGCCATTGTTAAAGTGATTGACCGTGGGATTGGGATTCCGAAAGCGGAGTTAGAAAAGGTTTTTGACCGTTTTTATCGTGTTGATCAAGCGCGTTCTAGAAAGACTGGTGGGTTTGGTCTTGGACTTTCCCTTGCAAAGGAACTTGTAGATGTCATGGGGGCGGAGATTACATTAGAAAGTGTGGAAGGACTAGGGACGACGGTTACGATTTGCTTTCCGCTCGTATCTTCTCATTAATTTCTCATTTTCTTCCCGTAAAATGGATGCAAAGGATGTAAAAATGGAGTGAAGTAAATGGGGGCATTATCGAAGAAGAAAATCATTATTGGCGCAGTTTTATTTGCGTTAGTGCTGGTGGTTGTTTTGCAGCTGTCTAACATTATGACATCTGCCCAACCGCTCACAGTAGAAGAAGCGACGAATAAAGTCCAAGAATTATATCATGGGGACATTGTCAATATTAAAGAAGTGAATGGGATTTACTTAATTGCGATTGAACTTGATACAGGTACGTATGAGATTGAGATTTATCGTGATTCCGGAGAAATTGGTCGCGTCACAAGGACAGAAAAAACGGCTGCAAAGGAAGAGCTTCAGTCCGATGACTCCATTGCAAAAGAGGGAGAAAAAGCAATGGATAGTGGAAACAAGGCGGAAGAACCAACAGCTGAACAAGTAAGAACGATTTCAGAAAAAGAGGCGGTCGCAATTGCCCTGAAAGAGATAAACGGAGAAGTAGACGATATTGACCTTGAGAGTTCCGGAGGCATCATTTATTACTTAATTGAGATTGAACGAGACGAAGACGATGAAGAGGCGACCGTTCAAGTAAATGCAATCTCTGGCGAAGTGATGTCAATTATGTGGGATGATTAAAAATTTCTCATTGATTTCTCATTTTCTTCTTCAGAAATCCTCATTTACGTTGCCTATAGTAAAGGTATACGAAAAAGGAGGAAGAGAAAATGAAAAGAAATATCGGAATCATGATTGTAGCTGGAGTCGTATTGCTAGGCGGAGCACTAGGTGTAGGTGCATTTGCAGATTCAAATAAAGATTTAAATAGTCAACTTACGGACAATGGTACCGCACAAATCGTCCAAGGATTAAATATGGATGTTAGAGAACTTGAAGCGAATAAAGATGTGGTGTTTGAACAAGAGGGTAAAAAGATAGATGACGATGATGATGAAGTGAAATTCGAAACGGTTTCTGCAAAACTGATTAACTCGAATGCAACTAAGACGAAAAATGAAGACGATAAAAAGGCCCAGAGAATAACAAAAGCCGAGGCGATTGCAATCGCTACGAAAGAAACACCGGGAACAGTCGTTGAAGTGGAGTATGACGATGGGGAATATGAAATTGAAATTCGTACGGCCACACATGAAGTAGAGTATGAAATCGATGCAGGAACAGGGGGAATTTTAGAAAAAGAAATCGAAAAGTTAGAAGCGGACGATCATAAAGATGATTAATAATAGCTTGCTGAGGCAGGCTTTTTTCTTTGAAAACTTTCAGATGGATATGATCGATAAAAATTGGACCTCACTATGAAAAGCAGTAGGTAAACAACTCCTCCCCTCGAATGAACGAGGGGAGTGGTCTTCATGGTTTTAGAACAACCTTTACACAATTATCTTCGTGTTCACTAAAGATTCGATAAGCATCGCTTGCCTTCTCGAGCGGAAGCGTATGAGTAATGATTTCCGTTGGATCAATTTCCCCTTGAACAATCATTTCGTATAGTTTCGGCATATAATGAATGACAGGGGCTTGTCCGGATTTAAGGGTAACATTCCGTTCAAATAGATTACCTAACGGGAACATATTATACACTGATCCGTACACACCTGTTAATTGTATTGTTCCAAATTTGCGTACAGCGTTTTTCGCAATTTGAATGGCGCTTAATGTTCCACCTTGTAGTTTAAGCTTTTGTTCGACTTTTTCAACGACCGATTTTTTTCCATCCATCCCAACACAATCAATAACGACATCTGCTCCACCTTGGGTTAGTTCTCTTATATGGGCACCTGTGTCATCGAAATCCTCAAAGTTAAAGACTTCGACATTGTTTTTTACCTTCGCCTGGTTGAGCCGGTAAGGGATATGATCGATGGCAATGACACGTTTTGCTCCTTTCATCCATGCAAATTTTTGGGTCATTAATCCAACAGGTCCACAACCAAGGACGACAACAGTATCATTAGGTTTGACACCTGCGTGCTCGACACTCCAATAGGCAGTAGGCAGCACGTCTGAAATGAATAGCAATGCTTCGTCTTCTAATTCGCATGATTCTGGAACTTTAAATGGCATGAAATTGCCGTAAGGAACTCGAAGCAGTTCGGCTTGGGCACCAGGGTAATTCCCATACCGCTCCGTATACCCAAAAAAAGCACCCGAATCGATATCTGGATTTGGATTAGAATTGTCACATTGACTTTCCATATCATGCTCACAATAAAAACAATGGCCGCATGAAACCGTAAAAGGAAGAATGACTCGATCTCCTTTTTTTACTTTCGTTACGTCAGGTCCGACCTCTTCAACGATCCCCATTGGTTCATGGCCAATGATAAAGTCTGGACGTGTCGGAATCCCTCCTAGATAAATATGAAGATCGGAACCGCAAATCGCAGTTGAGGTAATGCGGACAATAAGATCATCTGGATTTTCGATTTTGGGATCGGGCACCTTTTTTACTTTAATATCTTTAACGCCTTGAAATGTTACGGCTTTCATTTCGTCCCTCCTATAAACATCCTATATTGATTAGAATGTGGATTTGTCGGCTTTTTCATTCTTCAATGGTGACAAAGTAGGCAATTCATTTTAAGATTGAAGTAAGAGTAAAGGGGGCTATTGTATGAACGTAAAAGTGTTTGCCAATCTCCGAGAAATATGCGGCGGAGTTCAAGTGGAAGTCATTCCTGAGGGCAATAGGGTTATTGATATTCTTAATAAATTGGTGGAATTGTATCCAGCGATTGAAGAAGAAATTTTTACACCTGAGAAAAAGTTAAAGCCCTTTGTTCATGTGTATATAAATGGGAAAAACATCATTCATTTAAATGATCTTGAGACAGTGGTGGAGAAGGACGATCAATTTGCGCTATTTCCACCAGTAGCAGGTGGTTAAGGTGGTCAATCAGGAATTAGAGTTTCGGGGCATTCATAAGGAACATTTAGTGATGTATTTTATAGAGCTCGGTGCCAGCCGAGTAGGGGACAAACTTTTATATATGCATGACGGTGAAAACAAGTGGTGTGGAGAGATTTTAAAGGAGGAGGAAATTTCCTTCACCCCTGTGTTTAAAGTGAATACAGTGATGGTTCGGTTTAGTGCCAAGGACGAAGCGACACTAGAAGAACTGATAAAAAATTACCGGTATAAAACAACAAGAATTGGTGGGTAAGAAGCGTTCAAAAACGGTCGGCATTAGTGCAACGGGTTCGGTTTTGAAGTACAAGATGTGTGAATGAACATTGCTTTTGTATAGTAATTCGCACTAGAATTTAAAAGTAATTTGGCAAGTAAATCAGTAAAGAAAAATGCTTGGAGACATATATGCTCCAAGCATTTTTTATACTAAGATAAGCACCCCGGTTACGCGATTTCCAAATCTCCAAGAATCGCCAGGAAATAAGCTACTAATTTATCCATCTACAAGACAAACGAAGATTTTGCTAGCGATGGATCCTCTTCCTCTGCTCCACCCCAACCATTAAAGAGCGGATCCCCACGAACTTAGCAAAGAGATACAGCATGGTTTGAAAAATAAACGGAGAAATTCCTCTTATCGCGGAAATAGCAAGAAAAATAGCTGAAATAGACGGAGAGATTCCGCCTATTTAATCAAAAAACATGAAAAATGACCATTTCGCTTTGCTTAACCGGAAAATCTCCCCTTATTTTCCCCGAACCGAGCTCTATTCTGCAGTTTAACGGGAAAACCTCCGCTTATTTAAACGATCACTTGTTACTCAATTAAGGATAAAAGAGAATCCCTCTTCATTTATCCGCCTCTCAGACATCAACCCTCACTCCCTGGTAGTTAACTAGCATTTTTAGCACCCCAATTAGCATGCGAATTATTACGGTGACAAAAACTTATGTCACCATGATAAAAAGGGTTTCGGAATTCAGAGCGGATATACCGTTCATTTTATTCAATCCCATATATATCAACAAAAAAGAAGCAGTCTAATTCAGTTGCGAATAAGACTGCTAATTTAGTTTTGTATTCGAGAACCGGTGCCGACCGTTCAATCATTTTAACGAGCAATAAAACCTCTTCTGATGAAGTTTCACTGTATTAAACAGTTGTTGAACTGTCCTCGGAAAGAATTCCAAGTTCACGAAGTTTTTCTGCAGGAACAACCCCGTCTTTCCAGCCGCGAACTTGATAGTATTCATCAAGCATAATATCCATGCGGCTGACATGGCCAGCACTATTTCCAGTTGCTGGTTCTTCTGTAAAGCGTTTCGGCAGAAAATCATCTTCACGTTTATTAAAGCCAGCAAGGTTATTATAATAGCGCTCAAGATTATAAATCCGTTCTCCAGCTAGCATGACATCTTCGGCAGTCATTGGAATACCGGTCATTGTCCCATATTGCTCCGCATAATTCTCCGCGTTTTCTGAGAACGACGAGAATTTACAAATATCCATTGAGTCTCCAAATGCCAGTAAATCTTGGAATATTTTTAGTAATTCCCCTTTTCCTTCTGGTTTCAAACGATCTGTTGGCTCAGGAATTCCAGCAATTTCACTCGCAACCGTATAGCCTCGTAAGTGACATGCTCCACGGTTACTTGTTGCATAGCCTAATCCTATTCCTTGAATTCCGCGTGGATCATATGCTGGGATTGATTGTCCTTTGACTGACATTGAAATTTCAGGAGCACCCCATTCGGCAGTTGCCCGGGCAGGTCCTTCTGCGAGAATTCCCCCAATGCCTTCACGCATGGCGATTTTCTTTGTCAATTCAATCATTGAATCGGCATCGCCCCAATTCAGTGCTTCGTCAATGATGCCTTTTTCGCTTGCCTCCATTGTAACGGAGAAGGCATGACCAAGTTCAATCGTATCAATCCCATATTCATTACAAAGATCGATTAAGTAAGCGATGGCTTCAGAATCACTTAATAGACAGTTTGTACCGAGCGCCCAAGAAGATTCAAATTCAAAGCTCTCTGTTCTTGTTTTGTATTTACCATCCTTTACTTCTACTTCAATTTTACAGGCAACAGGACAGGCATGACAGGCATTATTAGAAACGAGCAAGTGTTCATTAATATACTCGCCACTATGCTTTTCTGCTTCGTCCCAGTTCGTCATTTGAGAGTTTTTCGTTGGTAGCGCTCCCACTTCATTAATTAAGTTCGTAAGGACATTCGTTCCATAAACAGATAGTCCGCCCTTTTTCGGAGCTGTTAAACCGCCTTCCATGATGGCTTTAACGGCTTTGCGGTTAGCTTGATTGTATTCATCTTTTTGTTTTGGCTCAGGCATATTCCCTTTTTGGGCAGCCTTAATGACAATTGCTTTTAACATTTTATAGCCGGCAACAGCAGCAGTACCACCGCGGCCTGCAGAGCGATCATGTTCATTGATAAAGGAAGCGTATCGAACTTTATTTTCCCCAGCCTGACCGATTGTCAAAACGCTTAAGTTTTCTTCCCCATGTTCTTCCTGCATTCGTTTTACTGTTTCTCTCGTGCTTTGTCCCCAAAGTTGGGCGGCATCTCGAAGCTCTGCCTGGCCATTTTCTATGTACAAATAGACAGGCTTATCGCTTTTGCCTTTGACAATAATGTTGTCTACACCTGCCCATTTTAATCGTGCTGCTGTCCAGCCGCCAATATGAGAGTCTGTAGCTGTTTCCGTTAACGGGGACTTCGTGACAACCGCCATTCGGCCACTCATCGAAGAGCGTGAGCCTGTCACAGGTCCTGTCATAAAACATAAAATGTTTTCTTCAGAAAAAGGTTCAACCTCTGGACCATTATCTAGAAGATACTTAACGCCCAGTCCGCGGGCACCAATGTATTTTCTTGCAAGGACCTCATTAAGTTCTCTGTAATCAACAGAACCGCTTGTTAAATCGACAACAACTTCTTTGTTCATAAAACCGCCAAGATTCATCGATTTTGCCACCTCTTTCTATATTTTTAAAAACTACTACCCTATTTAATTATATAATTAGTATAAGAGAATTGCTTCCTAATTTTCAATTGTTTGGAATTTTTTTGTTTTAATGTTAGAAATGAGGGATAAGATGGGAAAGATGGAACGTTATTCGCGACAAGTCCTTTTTAAGCCAATTGGCGAAGAGGGACAAAGAAAACTAATCGATAGCCGCGTGGTCATTGTCGGGGCAGGTGCTTTAGGTACTGTAATCGCAAACCATCTCGTACGAGCAGGTGTTGGTTATGTACGAATCATTGATCGTGATTTAGTTGAATTATCCAACTTGCAGCGGCAATCGCTTTATGATGAAGACGATGCTGCCAATCATTTACCGAAGGTTGTTGCAGCGGAAAAGAAATTAAAGAAAATCAATTCGACTATTCAAATTGATGCGGTGATTGCAGATGTAAATCTTGATAATGCCGAAGAACTGTTAGGGAATGTGGATGTCATTGTTGACGGAACGGATAATTTTGCAACGCGATACTTAATTAATGATGTTTCGCTTAAACATAAGATCCCTTGGGTATTTGGGGGAGCGGTTTCTTCACGAGGAATGTATGCTGTATTTATTCCCGGCAAGACCCCTTGTTACCGTTGTCTTTTTCCACAAGTCCCGGCTGGCCTTGGTGAGACTTGCGACACAGTGGGGGTATTATCGCCATTGACTGATATTATTGGCTCGTTTGAGGCGGTAGAAACGTTAAAATTACTTGTCGGGGCAGAACATAACCCTAATCTTGAACAGATTGATATATGGTATTCAGCTTCATTACAAATGGATATTAGCGATGGACGTAATTCTAATTGTCCAGCCTGTGTCGAGCATAAATATGAGTTTTTAGATCGCTCCTCAGAGCAACAACTTACGTATGCAGTCCTTTGTGGCCGTGATACGGTTCAGATTAAAGCAAGAAATGTAACGAAATTCGATTTGGAGAACCTAGCAACAAAGCTTAAGAAGAGCGGGAAAGTAGCGGTTAATCCGTTTTTGCTACGCTTTTCACCAAATGAAGAAGAAGTCTCATTCGTCGTTTTTAAAGATGGTCGTGTCCTTGTACATGGAGTCGATCAAATTGTTCAAGCAAAACAATTTTATTCTCGCTATATTGGTAGCTAGTAAGAAGTTATCCACAGTTTAAGGGTGTTATTAACGAATTATTCACACAATTCACAATTAGTTGTGTATAAGCTATAAAATGGGCGACAAACTGTGAGGCTAGAATTAAATGCAAAGCTTTTCTTTTAAAAATAAGGAAGGTTTACTTGGGCTTGTGGAAAAAGATTGAATATGTGTTTGCATGATTACTAGCGCTAGAAAAATAATGAGTTTTTTGAGTGATAATGCTGGTAACACGATTTTTAATCCAAGTACTCGGATTAAAAACAGCAAATTTCGTTGATATATTGCTAGTACTCGTAATAAAACGCTGTAAAATGAGGGGATAATCCGAGTACTAGCAATAAAGGGAAGTCAGAAGGCGAGTATAATCCCTGTACTAGCAATAAAAAACGGCCAAAAATCGGTTTAATCCAAGTACTAGCAATAAACCAGCCTTATAACCACGGTTAATCCCAGTATTACCAATAAAATTTAGCCTATTTATGAACAATCCACATTTTTAGTCTGAGTACTTCTAGAATACATGGTATCGAACGGACAAAAGGACCGGGCGGTTTTGCCCGGTTTTCTTTCTGCACATTTAATCCGTTTTATCTTTTTGATCTTTATTGCGTTTATTGCCTTTGCTATTGTCCCCGCTTGTTATTTCGTCTGAGAATTCCGCCATTTGCTGTTGAAGTTTAGGGGAGTTTTGATTTTTGCTCCCTTTGTTATATTTTTTCGTCATTTCCGCAACTCCTTTAGTGAATTTTCTCCCTTATTTTTTCTGATTGGAGAGGAAAATATCCGTAAAGGACCTATAGTAAATCTTTAAGATAATAAATTTTACCGCTTTCGATTTCCTTATGTAAAAGTAAGTTCATGAACGCTGCAGCTACTTGTTCTGGGGATCGAAGAAGGCCTGTTTCTTTGTAGGAGCGGAATGTATCTAAGTCCGCGAAAGATGCTTCTGTTGCAGAACGAATCGTCTCTTGCATTTCTGTATCCATAATTCCAGGGCTAAAGGCGATGATTTTCTGCTCACTTTGGCGATTGTTCATTTCTAATGCGGTTGTCATCGTAAAGCTGTTAATCGCTGCTTTCGTGCTGCAGTACATGCTCCAACCATGAACTGGTCTTTCAGCTGCACCTGAAGTTATATTGGCAATGATAAGTGGAGTCACGCTGTTTTTTACTTCATTTAAAAAGTAATTTGTTATTAAAATCGGTGCAGTCAAATTCACTTGAATACTTTGCTCAACTTCTGCCACATTTAGTTCACTAACAATGGCGATTGGCTCGATCACCCCAGTATTATTGATCAAATAGACGATTTCTGGCTGTTGAGCAAAAACGACCTCAGCCACTCTTGGCAAAACTTCAAGGATCTCTGAAGTTGAGTTTAAGTTACAAGGAAAAAAATGATATTCAGTCCCAACCTTCTCAGTCAGTTTTTTTAACTCACGGTTATCATTCCGTGAGATTCCAACAATATTTATTTTCTCTGCAAGCAGCTGCTTCGCTATTCCTTCACCAAGTCCCTTCGATGCTCCAGTTACAATTGCATATTTCATTTTTTTCGTCCCTCCAATAAAAATACTTATGTAACTGACAGTATAAAAAAATGAATAGGAAGTCAAAAAAGAGGCCTTCTCAAAAGAAGGCTGAAAGTATATTAAGTTAAGAGTTCGTTCCATTCACCAATGAAGGTGGCGGAAGCGCTGTTTGGGGAAGAAAGTACTTCTTCGGTTGAACCATGTTGCTTTATTTCACCGCCAATTAAAATCGCGAGTCGGTTCGTAAAATATTTGATTTCCATTAGATCATGACTGATGAAAACCGTCGTCGTATTTGTCTCCTCGACAACCTGTTTTATGTCCTTTAAAAGTTGTACTTTTGTAGGAAAATCGAGGGCAGAAAATGGTTCATCGAGAAAGAGAACTTCCGGTTGTAAAACCATTGCTCGCGCAAGGTTAACACGTTGAGCCTCTCCTCCGGATAAATGAAAAGCATGCTTTTTCGCAAGGTGACTAATTTTAAAGACTTCAAGCCAGTATAAAACCTTTTCGTTGATTTCTTTCCGTGGCACATTGCGAAGTTTTAAACCAATTGCTACATTGTTTTGTACACTTGTATCAAGCAATAGAGATTGCTGCAAAGCAACCGCACACTTTCTTCGTACATCTAGTGCAATCGTTTCATTCACTTCTTGACCATGAAACTGAATCGAGCCATTCGTTGGCAGTTCAAGTAAGGCCAGTGTTTTTAGGAGGGTGCTTTTCCCGGCTCCATTCGGTCCCATGACCCCGAGAATTTCTCCTTTCTGAAGTTCAAAGGAGGGAATCGAAAGGATCGTGCGATTATGCGCTTTCTTTTCAATCCCCGTTAACTTAATAAGCGGGTTGCTCATTGCGAATGCCTCCTTTGTTGTAAAAAAGTAAGCATAAATGTGATGAAGAAGGCAAGTGCCATTAATATAAACGATAAAGCTAGAGCAACGTCAAAATTTCCTTTGGAAACTTCCATCACAATCGAGGTCGTTAAGATTCTCGTTTCTCCACTAATGTTTCCACCGACCATCATCGCCGCGCCTACTTCGGCGATTACTCGTCCAAATCCAGCGATAATTGCCGCCAAAATGGCGAGTCGGGTTTCCTTCAATAAAATCCAAACGAGCTGAAGGCGAGTGGCGCCTAAAGCTTTTACTTGGAGAATCATCTTTTCACTAATTTGCTGGAAGGCGGTCGAAGTCAAAGCGGTGACAATCGGTAAAGAGACAAGAATTTGCGCAAGGACAATGGCTGTCTCCGTATACAGTAAAGAATAAGCACCGAGTGGACCTGACCGCCATAAGAGCATCGTAATCCAAAGACCAGCAACGACGGGCGGCAAGCCCATGCCAATATTGACGAAGGCAAGAACGACTCTCCGTCCCCGAAACTTGACGAGCCCGAGCAAAATACCAGCCGGAATTCCAACAATCGTGCTAATTAAAATTGCAGTCATTGAAACTTTTAACGTTCTAAGTGTAATTTCGGCGATTAGTGGGTCGCCAGCGAGAATTAATTCTAGTGCTTTGTTTAAACCTTCGATTAATAATTCCATTAGCAATCAGACTTTCTTTGTAGTAATTTGCTTTTAGTCAAAAAGGAAAAACAGTGGTTCACCGTATTCATCGATGCCAAATTCAGCGATTATTTTTTTCGTTTCTTCAGCGATCATATACTCTACAAAGGCTTTTGCCCCTGCATTATTAATCATGTCATTTTTCTCAGGATTAACTTCCATCACATGATAAATATTGAGGAGGCTGTCATCGCCTTCAACTAAGATTTCAAATTCACCTAGTGAGTCTTTTTGCGCGAGATAGGTCGCACGGTCTGTTAAAATATACCCTTGTCTTTCAGCAGCAATCTGCAGGCTGCTGCCCATTCCTTGTCCAGTCTCGACATAGGCTTCATTTTCAGAAGGAGTAAGGTTTGTGGTTTCCCATAATTGCAATTCCTTTTTATGAGTACCTGAGTCATCGCCTCTTGAAACAAAGACAGATTCGGATTCAAAGATTTTCTCAAATGCTTCATTTACCGTTAGCCCTCTAATTCCTGCAGGGTCAGCAGACGGTCCAGTAATAACAAAATCATTGTACATCACTTGTTGATAATTTAGGACATCTCCATTATCAACAAGAACTTTTTCTGAGGCAGGAGCATGGGTGAGAAGGACATCCACTTCTCCCTTTACGCCCATTTCCAATGCTTGGCCAGTACCAACAGCAATCGTTTTAACGTTGTAAGGATTGTCTTCTTCAAATATTGGAATCAAATCGTCGAGTAAGCCACTATCTTGTGTGCTCGTCGTCGTGGCAAGAATGACATCCGTTGTTGCGACTTCATCCGTTTGTGATGCATTTGTATTGTTGTCTTCAGAACTGGAACAGGCGGACATAAATGCGAAAAGAATGACGAATAATAATGAGAATAATTTTTTCATTTTCGTTTCCTCCAATTAACGATGATCAAAAATAATTTCTCCTAGCTCACTCGCATTATAGCCTTCGAGTTCAAGGACGCTCTCTTTAAATGTAGTGAAATGAATAAGATCTAGTAAATGTTCTAATGCTTCTTTGTTTTCCTTTTTCCAGCGGAAGACAAGGTCAAATTTTTCTTCAGTAAGAGGAATAAACTCAAGTCCAAGCTGGTTCGCTGCATATTTAATGCCGAAAGCTACATCGGCTGATCCACGGCTAATGTGAGCTGCAGCACTTAAATGATTCCATTCTTCATTCTCATACCCAGAAATTGTTAACGGATCAATCTTTTCTTGAGCAATGAATGAATCGAGCAGGAATCGAGTACCTGCACCTTTTTGCCGATTAACCATCGTTAGATCATTGCGCCTAAAATCAGCTACACCGTGAATTCCTTTTGGATTTCCACTCGCGACAATCAATCCCTGTTCCCGAGAGGCCAGCCGAATGACCGTAATTGGTTCATGGACAAAGAGTTGGCGAATAAATGGGAGATTGTATTTTCGGGAAGCAGGATCAAGCAAATGAATCGCGGCAATGTCAGCACTGCCACGGTAAAGCATCATCAATCCTTCAAGGCTGCCGATATAGCTTGGTTGGATCGCCAATCCGGCTGATTCAGTTGCTGCATACTTGACTAAATGCTCGACAAGAAAATCATGGCTTCCCGCTAGTTGAAGCGTATATGTATTCGGGTGTGAAGTTGTAACTGATGCTGCTCTTTCCTTCGGATGAGAGGCTTTTGTTTGTTTATAGCGCTCAACTTCCGCTTGATCAATTCGCATTTTATTTCCGATTTTAAAAGCATTTAATTCGCCGCGTTTAATTAACTCATAGACGGTATATTTTGAAATCTTAAACATTTTAGCGATATCGTCGGGCGTGTAGGTCATCTTTGGCATTCACCACCTTTCGTTAAGATATAATAATAAAATACATGAAAACGAGTGAAAAAAGTGTGACAAATGTCAATTCTGTTTGGTTTTGTTTAGTTTCATTTGGTTTCATTCACATAATTGTCACATTTTATATTATACTTTCGCTTAGAAAAAATCGTTATTTTTATCACACATAGTTGTTATTTATTAGTGAAAAAAATATAATGAAATATTGAGCGTACAGTTCGTCAACAAAAGGAGAAGAACAATGGCATCCAATCAAAAAAATAACTCTAGGCTTGACTATGGTCTCGTATTGATCTTATTTTTCCTATTTTTAGCAAGCTGCATCGCCATTTACAGTGCCCAAACGACAGGGCAGTATAATGAAAATTTCTTACTAAAACAAATCGTCTGGTATGGAGTAGGGGTATGTATTATTGCCGTTGTGATTCGACTCGACTCCGATCAATTGAAAAAATTAACTTGGTATGTTTATGGTCTGGGCCTCGCTGTGCTTGCGTTCTTAATTATTGCCCCGTCCAGTATTGCACCGGTTCGTAATGGAGCAAAAAGCTGGTTCGTCTTTCCTGGTGTAGGCTCAATCCAGCCATCAGAAATTGTAAAAGTACTTCTCATCCTTGCGTTAGCTCGATTAATCGCCGATCATCATCGAAAGAATGTGGTAAAAACTTTGGGGACTGATTTTTGGCTGCTCATTAAAATCGGGGCTATCACAATGTTTCCATCACTGCTCGTTATGCAGCAGCCTGACCTCGGAACTTCTCTCGTATTTATTGCAATTATGCTTGGGATGGTGTTTATTTCAGGGGTTTCTTGGAAGATTCTCGTCCCGATTTTCGGAACACTCCTCTCGCTTATCGGTGTGATTTTTTATTTCGTGCTATGGCATCCAGAGGTACTTGAAAAATACCTTGGAGTCAAACAATACCAGTTTGGACGGATTTACTCATGGCTTGACCCGTATAATTATCAAAGTACAACCGGCTTCCAACTGACAAGATCATTACTTGCGATTGGTTCTGGGGAAACGACAGGGAAGGGATATGGGACACGTGAAGTGTATCTTCCAGAAAGTCACACTGATTTCATTTTTAGTGTGATTGGCGAAGAATTTGGCTTTGTTGGTGCCAGTATTTTAATTAGTTTATTCTTTTTACTGATTTACCAGATTACGAAAATCGGCATGGAAGCTAAAAATCATTTTTACACGTATTTATGTGTTGGTGTGATTAGTATGATTACGTTTCATGTCTTTCAAAATATTGGAATGACGATTGGACTTTTGCCGATTACAGGGATTCCGCTTCCGTTTATTAGCTATGGGGGAAGTTCGTTAATGGGGAACATGCTCGCACTCAGTTTAATCTTCTCAATCCGCTATCATCATAAAAAATATATGTTTTCTTCGTCGGATTAACCAAAAAAATGAGGAGAGGCTTTTGCCTTTCCTCATTTATTCTTGCATCCCAACTTCCGTAATGGTTACATCGGCATTGATGATAAATTCAGCATTTGGATAATATTGTTGTTCCCACTTATCAAAATCAAATCCTCTTGTTTTCGTATTTGCAAAATGGCCGAAGCCAATCGGGTCGATTCCGAGATTTTGATTATAGTGGATAATTTTCATGCTTTCCGTGACAACTTGCTTTTCTAACTGCTTCTCAATTTCGTTCACTTCTTTTCTCGAGAGAGATCGACCGGTATACTCGCTTACAATCCCTCTTAGCTTTAAATCAATCGTAAACTGATAGGGATTGCGATTCGTTAATTGGAAATTTTTCTTTGTTTTCAAGAGTTTAAAAACGGCGGCTTCTTCCCCTATTTTCGCGATTGTTCCCCCGCGATGGTGCCTGTCAACAAGCAGTTTTAAATAAAACATTTGCTCAACAGAAAGAATATCAACGACTTTATCCTCTTTAAAGAGAGCAAGCCCTTTTAATTCAACGAGATCTGGTTCCGTTTTTTCTAAGTAAGGCAAATACGGATCTTTTCCTTTTTGAAAATAATCGAATAAAAACTGGCGAAGATTTGTCAGAGGCAAACTCCCTCCTCGAATCCCGTCCTCGATTACTCCTGCTAAATAAACCGCATTTCCTCTGTCGCCGTAATCTCCATCAAAAATCTCCTTAACATCGCCATCAACGACCCCTAAATACACGCGCGCACCAATGCTCGGATCGCGGAGAAAAAGATCAAGGAGGTTGACAATGCCATCACGAGCGAGTTCTTCATTAAAAAAAATAACCTCAATGCTTCCGCCAACAATCGGTTGTGACGATTTGTTCCGCATTTTAGCAATTGTTTCTCTCGGAATCGTTCCCGTGGCAGAAAAGGTGAAGTTATCAATCGATTTATCAGGTTGAAAGACAGGAATCATAATTGTCCCGCGAATTTCGTCCTCACTTTTGTCAAGCCCCATACCTGTCGCGATATTGATATCGTCGATAATTTCCTTATTCACACAAGCAGAAAGCAAAAGCGCACATAAGGTTAAAACAATCCGCAAAAGATGGTTCACTTTTTCTTCACCTTCTTTGCAATCATAACGGAAAAATAAAGAAACGGTGTATAACCGTAGGCGAGAATGAAGCCTAGCTTCGCTTGGAAATCCAAAAATAAGGTCATCCGCTCCCGTGTATTTAAAAACAGAACAATGATAAGGCAGGCAATACTAATTAATAGTACGGCTTTTTTTTGTTTGACGTTAAACACACGTTTTGCGATTCGGCTCGAAGCCCATAATGAAATGGCAACGTTAGGAATAATAATGATTGCCCAGTTGGCAATTCCGATATATTCAAAGCGTTCAATAAAAGGCATTTGGACAATTTTCCACATTTCTAACGTTGCCCAGATTGATTTATCCAGTAGTTCTAACGAAAAATACATAAAGGTAACGAGTGTTAAACTAGTATAAAGCAGGGTTGTAATCAAAATACCTAGATGCACCCATTTTTTTGATTTTTGCGGTTTTTTAATAAAAGGATAAAAAAATAATAGTACGCCATAGCCGAGATAAGTGAGCGACATATTGTAACCGCTTTTTAATAATTGTCCAGGTGTATGGTCTAAAATGGGAAACAGATTGCTAAAATCTGCATGTTTAAATGTATATCCGAACGTCAGCATTAAATAGGAGGGCAGTACGACACTAAAAAACGCAATCCCAGCAACGCTTCTGAAGCCACCATTTACAATATACACACCGAGAATTAAAAAGACAGCTCCGAATAAAAGCCTGTTCAAATCCTCAAACATCCACACTTCGATTACTTCAATTAAGCCGCCGAGAACGGTGACACACGACAATAAATAAAAAAAGATAAAGAAGAGATTGATGATATTGCCGATAATCTTGCCAAAGGCAAAAACATTGGCATAGACAGCATCTCCTTCGACCATTTCACAGATTTTATACATCATCCAAACGAGGAGATGAATGCTTAAGCCAGCTGCTAAAACCGAAATCCAAGCGTCATATTCAGCATCCTTGGCAACAAGTCGCTGAAAGCCAAGCACGCCGATGCCGATCTGCATTGCGACAATCACATAAGCTGCAATAAATGGCGATATTTGTACTCTTTCTGGGACTTGCCCTTGCCCTTGCATGCTGTTGCTACCTCCCTTCAAAAAGCCAATCATTCATCAATATCATTAATTTGATTTGCTTTCTCTGTGCTAAATCGTTGTGGTTTTTCGGTCCGCAAAAATTGTGGACGGTTGGCTTGCTTTTTAAAGGAGAGCCGAATAAAAGCATCTTTCAAGTCTTCTCTCCTTGGTGGATACAACGGTTGCATAAATGGAAAGCCGAGCGATTCAAGCCGAATTAAATGGGTGAGCATAAAGCAAAAAGCGACGGTGATTCCAAGCATTCCCCATAATTCGGCCATAAATAGAAATGGAAACCGCAATAGCCGAATCGTATTGCTCATTTTATAAACAGGTGTCGTAAACGATGCTAACGCTGATAACGCGATAAAAATCAAGAGGACATTACTTGTCAATCCAGCTTCCACTGACGCCGTTCCGAGGACGATCCCGCCCACGATGCCGATTGTTTGCCCGACCTTTGTCGGCAACCTTGCACCAGCCTCACGCAACAGCTCAATCGTAATTTCAAGAAATAATGCTTCTAAAATTGGCGGAAACGGTACGACCCTTCGTGAAACGATAAGCGTACTTAATAGATCTTTAGGAATCAATTCATAGTGATACGAGAGGGTTGCCACATAAATCGGTGTTATCAGGACCGAAAAGGTAACACCAAAAACGCGAATTAAACGTAAGAAGGAAGCCAAAAACCAATTCAAGTAATAATCCTCAAATGAACTGAAAAATTCCATCAATGTTGTCGGACCAATTAACACATGTGGGGAACCATCAGCAATAATTGCGATCTTCCCTTCTCCCAAAACGGAAACGACCCGATCTGGCCTTTCCGTATCAAGTAGCTGTGGAAAGGGGGAGCGTTCGTTATCAGAGATGAGCTGAACTAAATACGAGCTGTCGACAAGATCATCGAATTCGATGTCATTAATCCGTTGACGAACGGTATTAACAATGTCACCGTTCGTAATGCCGTCAATATAAAGCAATGCCACTTTTGTTTTCGATAATTTCCCAATCGTGAATTCTTCGGTAATCAGTTCTTTAATTGGCAAGCGTTTGCGAATCATATTGATGTTTTGGTTAATTGATTCAACAAAGGCCTCTTTTGGTCCAATGACGCTAAATTCAATTTCCGGTGGACTGACGGAGCGGACAACTTCTTTTTGCGCGGAAAAAAACGCAAATTTACGCATATCATCTTCTAGCGTCAACAACACATACCCTTCAAGCAGTTTCTTAGCGATTTCGTGCTTTTCTGTCGACAATTCTACATCAACGATTGGCAACAGTTTTTTGACATCGTCAATGTGAGCAAATTCTCCTTCAAGCAATGAAGGCAGGGCATGATTGTCAACTACTTTTTCATCAACAAGTGTCGGCATAAAGGTAAAGTTGAACTTTTTGCCCGTTTTCTGATTAAAATAAAATGTTTTCTTATAGTCTTGTGATTTGGCGAGTTCTTTTTCCCAGTCTTCCACATGTTTGTTTTTTTCTTCATCATTTTTCTTGTTTTTGCTTTGTTGTACATTAGGCTGTTCAGTTTGTTGTTGTTGTTTTGGAAGTCTGCGTTTTTTCTTGAAAAAAGTAACCATTTTCCTCACCATCTTAATTGTTTCCGCTTATTTTTACCGAAAATGGGAAGTTTATCCCGAATTTAAGGATTAAGATCAAAGGATGTTGCGAGATTAAAAATCATGGCAAGAAAATTTAAATAGTGGAAATGAATAGAAGGAGCAATCATCGTCTTAACGATGAATCATTTGGCAATGAAATAGTGGAACAACAAACAGACAGGCTAAAAATAAATAGAGCCTGTCTGTTTGTTGTTTCTATTAAATGGTGCTTCACTTTTTATATTGATTATTCTGGCTGTTTACTTTGCCCCCGCCATCGTTTTCTACAGTCGGGCCGGCATTACCCTTTACGCTTGCAGCACTAACGCCACGTTTTGAAGGATTCTTTTTTAATCTTGCCATCTTGCTTCACCCCCTTTCATTAGCATGTCCGGCAACGATGATTTCAAGCAAATATGTCAAGGAAAAAACGGTTCAAAAAAAATATAAATTTCTTAACTTGTCTTTATTGATTTAATTTTTAGAATATTTTATCATTAGAAATGACAGGATAGTTCCAAATCTTTTTTTTGCATTAAAAATGAATGAGTGTTCATTCAAGATTGGCGGATGAAGGGGGATTAAAAGAATGCGACAAATTCAAAAAGCAGCAATCTTGGGCTCTGGTGTTATGGGAGCTGGAATTGCCGCACACTTAGCGAATATTGGCATTCCATCATTGTTGCTCGATATCGTTCCCAATGAACTGGCTGAATCAGAGATAGCCCAAGGGTTGACGCTTGAGGATCGAAAGGTTCGAAATCGCTTCAGTATGCGTGTTCTAGATCAATTGTTAAAACAAAAACCGGCACCACTAACAGCAAAGGGAAATTTAGCTTTAATTGAAGCTGGAAACATAGAGGACGATTTGCCACGGCTAAAGGAAGTGGATTGGGTTATTGAAGTCGTAGTCGAAAATCTTGAAATAAAAAAACAAGTTTTTGCGAAGGTCGATCAATACCGAAATGCCAGAAGCATCATTAGCTCGAATACTTCTGGAATTTCCATTGAAGCAATGGCAGAGGGAAGGTCCGAAGACTTTCGAAAGCATTTTCTTGGTACTCATTTTTTCAATCCGCCACGGTATTTAAAACTTCTTGAAGTCATTCCTACGAAAGATACAGATCCTGAAGTGTTAGCGTTTATGAAAAAATTCGGTGAGGATCGACTTGGAAAGGGAATTGTTGAAGCAAAAGATACGCCAAACTTTATTGCCAATAGAATTGGAACATACGGGTTGCTTGTTACTGTAAGAGAAATGATCTATGGGGGATTTAGTGTCGGGGAAGTTGATTCAATCACTGGACCGTTAATTGGCCGTCCGAAAAGTGCAACATTCCGGACACTTGATGTTGTAGGATTGGATACATTCGTTCATGTCGCCAATAATGTTTATGCACAAGTGGAAGGGAAAGAACAAGAAGTATTTCAAATACCGATATTCATGAAAGAAATGTTGGAACGCGGCTGGCTTGGCAGTAAATCTGGCCAAGGTTTTTATCAAAAACAAGGGAAAGAAATACTGGAACTTGATCCAGACACACTGGCATATGGACCGCGGAAAAAACTAAAAACAGAAGCGATCGATTTGAGCAAACAACAAAAGGGTACAGCGAATAAAATGAAAGCGCTTATATACGAAAATGATCGTGCGGGTCAATTTTTATGGAAGATTATTACTCCATTACTTATTTATTCGGCAGAATTGCTAGGACAGATTGCTGACGATATCGTTGCGATTGATGACGCGATGAAATGGGGATTTGGTTGGGAACTAGGACCCTTCGAACTTTGGGATGCAATTGGTTTAGCAGAATCTGTTCAGAAAATGCATTCAGATAAAATGGAAGTACCGGAATGGATTGAGAAAATGATGAAGAATGGCTGTACGTCCTTCTATCGAGAAGATTCAGGCATAAAATTTTACTATGACAAAGGAGAATATAAGCCAATTCACGAAAATCCAAAGGCAATCGACCTCAAACAACTGAAGGAGCAAAGTGGGGTCATTAAGAAGAATTCTGGTGCTAGCTTCCTTGATCTCGGTGATGGGGTCGCATTGTTGGAGTTTCACTCCGCCAATAACGCAATCGGCATTGATATTATTCAAATGATTAACTCTGCTATCGATGAAGTAGAAAAGAATTTTAAAGGTCTTGTTATCGGAAATCAAGGGAAAAACTTTTGTGTGGGCGCTAATCTAGCGATGATGCTTATGGAAGCGCAAGATGATAATTATTTTGAATTGGAATACATCATTCAAAAGTTTCAGGATGCAATGATGAGAATTAAATATTGTTCGAAACCCGTCATTGCCGCTCCCTTTGGAATGACTCTTGGTGGAGGTGCAGAAATCTGTCTTCCAGCTGCACATATTCAAGCTGCGACAGAAACATATATGGGACTCGTTGAAGTCGGTGTTGGTCTCTTGCCAGGTGGTGGCGGGAATAAAGAACTGTATATCAGGCATCTTGAGGCAATGGCAAATGGTGTGGAATATGACCTGCAAAAAGTCGTAAATAAAGTATTTGAGACGATTGCAATGGCGAAAACGTCAACATCTGCAGAAGAAGCAAGAGAACTTAATTTTTTATGTCAATCAGATGGCATTAGTATGAATGCTGATCATCTTCTTTATGATGCGAAACAAGCGGCCCTATATTTATCGAATAATGGCTACACCGCTCCTAAAAGAAAGAAGATTCCAGTTGTAGGGGAAACAGGATATGCAACTCTTTTACTTGGTGCGCAATCAATGTATTTATCAGGATATATTAGTGATTATGATCTGGAAATCGCGAAACAAATTGCTTACGTCCTTTCAGGTGGCAAGGTACCGTATGGGACAGAAGTTGAAGAGGAATATATGCTACAGCTCGAAAAGGAGGCTTTTCTGAAATTAATTGCACACCCGAAAACACAGCAGCGGATGCAACATATGCTTATGAAAGGCAAACCTCTGCGTAATTAAAAAGATAGCTTACTAGATGATCATTTAATTGATTACTATTCGTGCAGTGTATAGGAGGGAAAGCATTGAGAGAAGCGGTGATTGTCGCAGGAGCTCGGACGCCCGTTGGAAGAGCGAAAAAAGGGTCGCTTGCAACGGTTCGACCAGATGATTTAGGTGCCCTCGTTGTATCAGAGACATTAAAACGAGCGAATCATTATGGTGGAAACATCGATGACTTAATTATTGGCTGTGCTACACCTGAAGCGGAACAAGGGTTGAATGTTGCCAGAAATATCGGTGCTCTTGCCGGTTTATCTTATGAAGTCCCAGCAATGACGGTAAATCGCTATTGTTCATCCGGTTTACAGACGATTGCAATGGCTGCCGAAAAAATCATGCTCGGGCATGCCGATACAATTATAGCAGGTGGAGTTGAATCAATGAGTCTGGTTCCAATGATGGGGCACGCAATTCGCCCTAATGTGAAATTAGCTGAATCAGCACCTCAATATTATATGGGAATGGGCCATACGGCGGAAGAGGTAGCAAGAAAATATGGCATTACTCGCGAAGAACAAGATGCGTTTGCGGTGAGGAGTCATCAGCGCGCAGCCAAGGCCATTGAGGAAGGGAAATTTAAAGATGAAATCGTTCCTGTTGATGTTTCTGTCCGTTCAGTGAGCGAAAGCTTCAAGCAGGTGGAAAAGAAAATTCGTTTTACTGAGGACGAAGGTGTCCGCCCGAATACATCCCTTGAAGTCCTTTCGAAATTACGCCCAGCTTTTGCGAATAAAGGTACGGTAACAGCAGGCAACTCCTCGCAAACAAGTGATGGAGCAGCAGCGGTGATGGTTATGAATCGTGAAAAAGCAGAGTCGCTCGGATTGACTCCAATGGCAAAATTTCGGTCGTTTGCTCTTGGTGGCGTGCCTCCAGAGGTCATGGGCATCGGTCCAATTGTTGCGATACCTAAGGCATTAAAATTAGCTGGTATTGAACTTGGTGATGTAGGATTGTTTGAGTTAAATGAAGCTTTTGCTTCGCAATCGATTCAAGTAATCCGTGAACTAGGATTAAATGAAAAGCTTGTCAATGTGAATGGCGGTGCGATCGCTTTAGGCCATCCGTTAGGGTGTACAGGTGCCAAGCTAACTTTATCCCTCATCCATGAAATGGCCCGGCGGAACGTTCAGTTTGGTGTCGTAACGATGTGTATTGGCGGCGGAATGGGCGCTGCCGGAGTGTTTGAATTATTATAATTGAAACGGGGGATTCAATAATGGCAAATCAAACGGAGAGGCCACTTAAAGGCGGGAGCTTCTTACTGGAAGAAATAAAACCTAATCAAATAGTTACACCTGAAGATTTTACAGACGAACAAATCATGATTGCGAAAACAACGGAAGAATTTGTCGAAAATGAAGTAAGACCGGAAATTAATCATCTCGAAAACCATGAATTTAATCGCACCGTCAAACTTTTTAAAAAAGCCGGTGAGCTAGGATTATTAGCTGCCGACGTTCCTGAGGAATATGGAGGTTTAAACCTTGATAAAATAAGTTCAGCTCTTATAACTGAAAAAATATCCAGTGCAGGTGGGTTTTCACTTTCTCATGGAGCACATGTGGGCATTGGCTCTCTACCGATAGTGCTTTTCGGAAACAAACAACAAAAAGAAAAGTATTTACCATTTTTAGCAACAGGGGAGAAGATTGCTGCCTATGCATTGACAGAGCCTGGGTCCGGTTCGGATGCACTAGCGGCGAAGACGACAGCGAAGCTAAATGACGCGGGGTCACATTATATTTTAAATGGTGAAAAACAATGGATCACAAATGCTGGCTTTGCTGACCTATTTATCGTTTACGCAAAGATTAATGGCGAACAATTTTCAGCATTTATTGTTGAAAGGGAGTTTTCGGGTGTTTCAACAGGTGTTGAAGAAAAGAAGATGGGAATAAAAAGTTCATCGACTCGAACACTTATTTTAGAGGACGTTGCTGTCCCAGTAGAAAATCTCCTGTTTCTCCCAGGTAAGGGACATATGATTGCCTTTAATATTTTAAACATTGGGCGCTACAAACTGGGAGTTGGAGGCATCGGTGGTTCTAAGCGTGCATTTGAGTTAACGGTAAAATATGCTAATCAGCGTCAACAATTTAAAACGCCGATTTCTCAATTTAATCTAACAAAAGAAAAGTTAGCTACCCTTGCAGCGGAAATATATGCCGCAGAAAGTTCAGTCTATCGTACCGTCGGGTTATATGAACAGCGGATGAATCTACTCACAGAAGAAGATTATAATGATGGATTTAAAGTAGCAGCTGCTGTAGCCGAATATGCGATTGAGTGTTCATTAAATAAAGTATTTGCTTCCGAGACACTTGATCATGTAGTTGATGAAGGGGTTCAGATTCACGGTGGATACGGGTTTATGGAGGACTATGAGATTGAGCGCGCCTATCGTGATTCGCGCATCAATCGTATTTTTGAAGGAACAAATGAAATCAACCGACTTTTAGTTCCTGGCACATATATGCGCAAGGCATTAAAAGGGGAGTTGCCACTATTTCAAAAAGCCCAACAGCTTCAAGAAGAGTTAATGATAATGATGCCCGAAGAACCAAGGGATGAGCCACTTGGGCAAGAAAAATATCTTGTCAATAATGCGAAAAAGATTGCCTTGCTAGCGATTGGCTTGGCTGCTCAAAAATATGGCAAAGCATTAGAGGCCGAGCAAGAGATCTTGGTCAATATCGCTGATATCGTCTCGAATGCTTATGCAATGGAGTCTGTCGTTCTTCGTACGGAAAAAGCGCTTGAAAAAGCAGGGCTTGAAAAGAATAAGCAAAAGCTGCTTTATACACAAATCTTCTGTCAGGAAGCATTTAATAAAATGGAACTTGATGCAAAAGAAACCCTTGTTGCTGCAGAGGAGGGTGACACATTGAGGATGTTGATGTCAGCTTTCCGTAAAATCACACGTCACACCCCAACTAATGTCATCGCAAAAAAACGCTTAGCAGCTGAAAAAATCATTGATGCAGAACGTTATATTGTCTAAAAAGAATGGGAGAGCCCCCCTTGTTGGTATGGGGGCTATTTTTATATAAAAAATAGTACTAAAATTTACGGATGATTGTGATTTTTAATCTAATATATGGTAATATCCGAGTAGAGGGTGAAAGAATGGGTATGTTAAAATAGGGTGGTGAAAAAATGGCGTTCACTTTTTATTGGTATCCGAAATGCGGTACATGTCGGAAAGCGAAAAAATGGCTTGATGATAAAGGAATTCAATATAACGAAATACATATTGTAGATAACCCTCCATCTAAATCCGAGCTTGAGCAACTATATAAGAATAGCGGTCTTGAACTTAAAAAGTTTTTTAATACGAGTGGTCAAAAATACCGTGAGCTTGGTTTAAAAGATAAGGTCAAAACTGCGAGTGAAGCGGAGTTACTTGAGCTATTGGCTTCAGATGGAATGTTAATAAAGCGGCCATTGCTAACGGATGGAGATAAGGTGACGGTCGGCTTTAAAGAAGAAGACTTTGAAAAAAATTGGCTTTAATTGAGTACATAATTGGAGGGATTGTAATGACGATACCAAAAGAGTTACATTATTCTAAAGAACATGAGTGGGTTAAAACAGAAGGAGATAAAGTCCGAATTGGCATTAGTCATTTTGCCCAATCAGAACTTGGCGATATCGTGTTCGTCGAGCTTCCTGAAGTAGGAGATGAAGTGAATGTGGATGAGCCATTTGGAAGTGTTGAATCAGTTAAGACTGTGTCAGAGCTTTATGCACCATTAAGTGGGAAAGTTGTTGAAGTCAATGAGGACTTAAATGATAATCCTGAATATGTAAACGAATCTCCATATGAGAAAGCATGGATGATTGTTGTAGAACCTCGTGATTTAAGCGAAGTTGAAAAGTTAATGACAGCTGAAGAGTACGAAGAAATGGTAAAAGAATAAAAAGAAAGCAGCATCCAAACTTAACGGATTCTCTTTTTAGGTAAGCAGGGCACCATGTTGGAATTTGCCCTGCTTTTACCGTTATTCTTATGTTCTTCTTTGACATTTAACAATAATAGACGGATAATTTCCGCTTAATTAGTAAATATCATTAAAAATCGCTTAAATAAACGGAGGAATTCCGTCTATTAACTCGATAAACGTGAAAATGGGCGATTTTTATTTGCATAACCGGAAAAACTCCCCTTATATCCCCTGAAACGAGCTCCATTCTGCATTTAACCGGAAAAACTCCGCTTATTTTCCTTCCGTTAGTTACTCAATTAAGGACGAGCCTTCTGTTCATCCAAACTAGAATGATGCTTTCTTTTCTCCGTTAATTACCAATCATCAACTGCCATCGCCCGGGAAAAATAAACGTGAGGTGAGCATGATGAGCTTAGAACGAAAACGATTAGAGGTTACTGATCGCATTGTAGGGAAAATGGCAAATGGAGAGATTCACTTATTTTTGGACCAAGAGAAAGTTGGTTCCATTTCTCTTGCAGAAGGAAGCCAAATTCAATTAGAACATCATTTTGAGACAGATGAACAGCAAAGGATTTTTCAGCATGTTTCTACGCCAGGGAAAGATGAACCAAGATACACAGATTGTGATGAGGGAGGCTGGTGTTAACAGCAAACAGCAGAAAGTTTGTGCTGTTCTCCTCTCCTCTTTTACTTAAACGCTCGCCAATCGGCGAGTTTTCTTTTTAAGCATTATTTTTGCATTAAAGTTCTGAAAAAGTGAGAATAAGTATATGGATAAATTAACTGCACAATCTTTTTGACAATGATTATAATAGTGTAAAGATCGGTTTGGCGGTGGTTGATATGATGATGGAAGAATGGGATAAAGTGATTATTGTGGAAGGGAGATCAGATAAGAGGAAAATTCAAAGCATCCTCAATGAACCTGTCGAAATCATTTGCACGAATGGGACGATTGGCGTCTCTAAGTTAGACGAATTAGTGGAAGATTTATTTTACAAAGATGTATATATTCTTGTTGATGCGGATGATTCAGGTGAAAAGTTGAGAAAACAATTTAAGCGAGAGTTTCCTGAAGCAAGTCATTTATATATTGATAAGATGTATCGTGAGGTAGCAACAGCGCCAGAAAAGCATTTAGCGACCGTTTTATTAGGTGCAAATATTGACGTCCATACCGAGTATTTAGAAAAAGGATGAAAGAACAATGGAGAATTGGTCAGCGGATCAAATTGAACAGTTTATGAATGAGGGCAAAACAGGGGTTTTGTATTTTTTTACCCCTCTTTGCGGGACATGCCAAATGGCTGCAAAGATGGTTGAAATCGTTACTCAGCTCTATCCTGAACTCGAGTTTGGGAAAGCAGACCTTAACTACATGCCAGAAATAGCAAAACATTTTGCGGTTAAAAGTGTCCCAGGGTTATTCCTTTTTCATAATGGAATAGTAGAAGAAAAAATTTTCGCATTTCATTCTGTTCCTTATTTATCTGAAAAAATAAAGCAAATCCTGTTATAATTTTTCGGGGAAAAACGACATATTTCCTAGGAAATGAAAAAGACAATGCTGCCTTTATGCTCAGTAATTGTCTTTTTTTTTGCTAATAGCGCATGTGCAACAACGCCTCTGTCTTGGCCCTAAGGGGCACACCAATCGGCGATTTTCTTTGTTTTATCTCGGGTCTATATGGAAAAGAACATCATAGGTTTTGAATATTCTAATAGCATTTCGATGAAAACGATGATAGAGTATTGGTAAAAGATTTTTTTCGACAAAGTTTAACGAAGGAATAGTGGTAGAGAATAAGAAGGAGAGATAAAGATGACAGAAAAACAAAACTATCGTTTAGAGACACTAGGAGTTCATGGAGGACTAAAAGCTGACCCGGTAACAGGAGCGAGGGCTTTGCCAATTTACATGAACAATGCTTATCAATTTAAGGACACAGAACATGCAGCCAATTTATTCGGCTTAAAAGAACCTGGATACATATATACTCGGATTCACAATCCAACTGTTACAGTATTTGAAGAACGTGTGAATTTGCTTGAAGGCGGGATTGGTGCGCTTGCTGTTTCAAGTGGAATGGCCGCAATTACGATGGCAATCCTAAATGTTGCCCATGCTGGTGATGAAATCGTTTCTTCCTCGCAATTATATGGTGGGACTTACAATTTATTTGCTGTGACCCTTCCGAAATATGGGATAAACGTAAAATTTGTTGATCCTACAGATCCTGAGAATTTCCGAGCAGCGATTACCGATAAAACGAAGGCTATATTTGCGGAAACGATTGGAAATCCAAGTTTGCGTGTACTTGATATTGAAAAAACAGCTGAAATTGCTCATGAAGCGGGGCTACCATTAATTATTGATAATACGTTCGCTACTCCTTATTTATGCCGGCCAATTGAACATGGAGCTGATATCGTTGTTCATTCAGCAACAAAATGGCTGATTGGAAATGGGACAGCCCTTGGCGGAGTGATTGTCGATGGCGGGAAATTTGATTGGAATTCACGGAAGTTCCCTGGATTTACAACCCCTGATCCAAGTTACAATAATCTAGTATATAGTGAGGCATTAGGTGCAGCAGCTTATATTACGAAAGTACGTGTTCAACTTTTACGAGATATGGGACCGGCAATTAGTCCGCAAAATGCTTTCCAATTTGCGTTAGGTTTAGAAACTCTTCATGTCCGAATGAAAGAACATGTCGCGAATACGAAAGAAATTGTTGATTATCTTGAAGCACATCCAGCAGTTTCTTGGGTATCTTATCCTGGTCATGAAGCGCATCCAGATAAAGAACTTGCTGACAAATATTTGCCTAAAGGTGCGGGTGCTGTTGTTGTGTTTGGAATTGAAGGTGGACGTGAAGTAGGAGCAAAATTAATCAATTCGATAAAATTATGGTCACATCTTGCTAATGTTGGGGATGCTAAAAGTTTAATCATACATCCAGCGAGTACAACTCATCAGCAATTAGATGCTGAGGGATTAAAAGCATCAGGTGTTTCAGAAGACTTAATTCGCCTATCAATTGGGATTGAAAATGTAGAAGACTTAATTGTTGAGCTTGAACAGGCGATTTTTGCGGCAACAGGCATACCAGCTCCTGCGAAAGCATAATAGGCAATTTGGAAAGAAAGACCAACTAGATTATTGTTGCACGATAGTTTATTCCATGATAAAATCACAATCATATTTACTTAGTTAATAAAACAAATTAAATAATTGGATAACTCTTATCCAGAGAGGTGGAGGGAAGTGCCCTATGAAGCCCGGCAACCGTCAATAAGAAATTGAATATTGAAATGGTGCTAATTCACCCAAAGCAGATGTTTTGGAAGATGAGAGAAAGGTTTTCCTGAAATTTTGCCTTTCTGTTCATCTACAGGAGGGCTTTTATTTTTCTAATAGAGCAATTTGCATCGTTTTATTAGCGATAAGAGATGTTAAAGGTATTATTTTACAATAGCGAGACGTTGATTTTTGAATGGAGAGGGTGACAACTAGTTGATCTCGATAAAAAACATAGTTAAAACGTATACCTCTAAGCGTGGAGCTGTTAAGGCAGTCGACAATGTGAACCTAGAGATACAAGAAGGGGAAATATTCGGTGTCATTGGCTATAGTGGTGCCGGGAAAAGTACCTTAATTCGGATGTTAAATGGACTGGAAATACCTACAGACGGTTCGATTACTGTTGCAGGGCGAGAGATTTCAAAAGTAAAAGGAGCAGAGCTCCGGAAAGCACGTCAAGAAATTTCGATGATCTTTCAACATTTTAATCTGCTTTGGTCGAGAACAGTGGTTGATAATATTGCATTCCCACTTGAAATTGCGAAAATTCCAAAGCAAGAACGTGAAAAACGTGTGAAAGAACTAATCCAATTAGTCGGTCTCGAAGGGCGGGAAAACGCCTATCCTTCTGAATTAAGTGGTGGTCAAAAGCAACGGGTTGGGATTGCTAGAGCACTTGCGAATAATCCAAAAGTTCTTCTTTGCGATGAAGCAACTTCTGCTCTTGATCCGCAAACAACCGATTCGATTTTAGAGTTGTTGGTAGATATTAACAAACGTCTTGGACTGACAATTGTGTTAATTACCCATGAGATGCATGTGATCAGAAAAATTTGTCATCAGGTCGCTGTCATGGAGGAGGGGCGAGTTGTTGAAACCGGGCCTGTTTTACAAGTATTCAAAAAACCACAACAACCAATTACGAAGCGGTTTGTTCAGCAAGTAACAGAACCAGAAGAGACGAGAGAAACGATTGAACATTTGCTCAATCAATTTCCGTCTGGAAAGGTCATTCAATTAACATTTGTCGGAGATGGAGCGGAACAGCCGCTCATCACGAATTTAATTCGTCAGTACCCACTAACAGTCAATATTTTGCAAGGGAAAATATCTCAAACTCAAAATGGCTCTTATGGGACGCTATTTATACACCTAGACGGAGATGAGAAAGTTATTGAAGAGGCGATTGCCTATATCTCTTCACAGGATGTTGGCGTGGAGGTGATTGACAATGGCTGAATTTCTCGAAAAGATTAAATGGGAAAGATTGTTGCAGGCTACCGAAGAAACGATTTATATGACCTCCATTTCGGTCATTGCCACTTTTATTTTAGGCATCATTCTAGGTTTACTATTATTCCTGACGAATAAAGGGAATTTATGGGAAAATAAAGCGATTAACTTTGTCATCGCAACAGTCGTGAATGTGTTCCGGTCGATTCCTTTTATTATTTTGATTGTTTTACTTATTCCATTTACGAGGGCAATCATGAATACGATGTTAGGTCCGAATGCGGCACTACCGGCGTTAATCATTGGAGCAGCTCCTTTTTACGCGAGGATGGTTGAGATCGCCTTAAGGGAAATAGATAAAGGGGTCATTGAGGCTGCGCAATCGATGGGGGCCAATCATTTTCAGATTATCTTTAAAGTATTGATACCTGAGTCTTTACCAGCGATTATTTCAGGTTTGACTGTTACGGCTATATCGCTCGTCAGCTTTACAGCGATGGCCGGTGTTATTGGGGCCGGAGGGTTGGGGCATTTTGCGTATCTAGAAGGTTTCCAGCGCTCTAACTCACTGATCACTTTAGTCGCAACAATTGCGATTTTAATTCTTGTGTTTATCATCCAATTAATTGGAGATTACTTTACTAAAAAGACTGACAAAAGGTAGGAGGAAGAAGGATGAAGAAATTATTTAGTTTTATGATTATCGCACTTGTTTTGGTGCTTGCTGCTTGTGGTGGCAATGGAACAAATGATGGAAATGAAGGTGCTGCAACAGGTGGAGAAGAAGAAGGAAACATAACTTTAGTTGTTGGTGCTTCAGCAGTACCACACGCAGAAGTTCTTGAAGAAGCGATTCCGTTAATGGCTGAAAAAGGAATTGATTTGAAAGTCGAAACATTTCAAGATTATGTATTGCCAAATATTGCTTTAAGGGATGGCGATATTGATGCGAACTACTTCCAAACACCAGGTTATCTCGCATTGCAAATGGAAGAAAATGACAGCTTTAACTTTGTAAGTGTAGCCGAAATTCACCAAGAACCGATTGGGATTTACTCAAAAGAATATGATAGCTTACAAGATCTTCCTGATGGCGCGAAGATCATTATGAGTGATTCATTAAGTGACCATGGCCGGATTTTACCGATTTTTGAACGTGAAGGTTTGATCACGTTAAAAGAAGATGTTGGACCAAATGCTCGTGTGGAAGATATTGTTGATAATCCGAAAAACTTAGATTTCTCAACTTTAATTGAGGCGAAATTATTGGCATCTGCTTTTGAAAGTGGGGAAGGCGATGCTGTGGCAATCAATACAAACTATGCACTTGAAGGTGGATTAAACATTGAAGAGGATGGCATTGCTTTTGAAGGCAGCGATGTTGTTCCAGCTAACTTAGTTGTTGTCCGCTCTGAAGACCAGGAAAGAGAAGAGATTCAGACGCTAATCGAAGTATTAAAATCAGATGAAATTAAAAAATTCATTGAAGAGAAATATCAAGGTGCAGTGCTGTTTGTAGACTAACAGTTCATCGAAATAGGACAGGCAGCTTTTTGCTGCCTGTTTTCTTTTGGCTAAAAGAAATCAGAAGGCTTTGGCTTCGGACTTGAGGAATGATTAATATATGCCCACTACTCGAAATAAAGCATTAATTGGACGAAGAGATTTTTAGGTTTTTTGAGCGATAATGCTGGTAACGCGGTTTTTAATCCAAGTACTCGTATTAAAACCACTAAATTTTGTAGATATATTGCAAGTACTCGTAATAAAACGTTGTAAAATGAGGGGTTAATCCGAGTACTAGCAATAAAATGAGGTCAGAAGGCTGATATAATCCCAGTACTAGCAATAAAAGACGGTCTAAAATCGGTTTAATCCAAGTACTAGCAAAAAATCAGCCTTATAATCACGGTACTAGTAATAATTAAACTCATCCTATTTATCAACATTCAATTTTTTGTCATTCGCCTTATTCTGTCATCTCTTGATTAGGTGCTTCCGGTTCGATTCGTTAATAAAATGCGGGAATTGTAAGCATCATCGTGCTAGTGGATTGGAGAACGCTTTATAGCGCATGACAATCAAAAATGGCCGTGATTATTGACTTTGAAAAACAGCGTGAAGGAATGGTATGATTAAATTCTTAAATCAATCGCATTCTATGCGAAAAACAAAAGGGATGGTTTATTATTAGTACGCTTCAAATGAATTACACGTCTGGAATGGAGAAAGCAATGCACAGTGCTCATGGAATTGGTTATGAGGTATATTGCAGAAAGCATCTTCTTAGGATGAAAGTAGAAAAAAAGCGTGAGTTGGACTATTTGCAAAGTCAAAGGATCGTCGCTGACTTAGACAGAAGAATTTATACCTGAGTTTTCGATAGAATGTATGAGTGAAGACCAGTGTTTATTTGAGCACTGGTTTTCTCTATTGGGCATATAGATTCTCAAAGTTTTTGCCGCAACAGTGCAACTATACACCTGGTTTTGCGCTTGAGAGCTTGGCAATTAGCGAATTTTTATTGTAAAAACATACATGAAATACCAATCATTGGTTAAAAATATGTTATGAGAATTACAATTACTAAAATAAGATCCGTTGTTAAACAGTTGCGTACAGTTTTAATTTGTTATAAGATTGTAATGAGAATAGAATGAGAATAAAAAAATATTCAATTAAAACAAGATAATATCTTTTTTTACTAATGGAGGTAACGATTATGAGTGGGTCTGTATTATCAATTAAGGATCTTCATGTTGAGATTGAAGGCAAAGAAATATTAAAAGGGGTAAACCTTGAAATAAAAGGTGGCGAAATTCATGCCATCATGGGTCCGAACGGGACAGGTAAATCAACTTTATCTTCTGCAATCATGGGACATCCGAAATACGAAGTCACTAGTGGAAGTGTTTCATTAGATGGTGAGAACGTTTTAGAAATGGAAGTGGATGAAAGAGCACGTGCAGGTCTATTCCTAGCGATGCAATATCCGAGTGAAATCAGTGGTGTGACGAATGCTGATTTCTTGCGTTCAGCGATTAACAGCCGCCGTGAAGAGGGGCAAGAAATTTCACTAATGAAATTCATCCGTTCAATGGACCAAAAAATGGAATACCTTGAAATGGATCCTAATATGGCACAACGCTACTTGAATGAAGGCTTTTCCGGTGGGGAAAAGAAACGCAATGAAATTTTACAAATGATGATGATTGAACCGAAAATTGCCATTCTCGATGAAATTGATTCTGGTCTTGATATTGATGCATTAAAAGTGGTTTCAAATGGAATTAACGAAATGCGTGGCAACGATTTCGGCTGCCTCATCATTACACATTACCAGCGTTTGTTAAACTACATCACACCTGATCATGTTCATGTGATGATGCAAGGACGCATTGTAAAATCTGGTGGACCAGAGCTTGCACAACGGTTAGAAGCGGAAGGTTATGACTGGATTAAACAAGAACTTGGGATTGAAGACGAAACTGTTGGGCAAGAAGCGTAAGCATTAGGGGAGGATCAATATGACTACTGAAACAAAGCTGCCATTTGATCAGGAATATATTAGTTCCTTTTCAAAGGAAATGAACGAACCGAACTGGTTAACTGAGCTTCGCATGCAAGCACTAAAGCAAGTTGAGTCGCTTCCATTGCCAAGGCCAGATAAAACCAAAATTAATAAATGGAATTTCACGCAATTTGAGAAGTTACTTGTAAAAAGCGATGTGTATTCATCACTCGAAGAGCTACCTAGCGAGGTGAAACTTCTTGTTGGCGAAGAAGCAACGGAAAATAGTCTTTACGTTCAGCGAAATAATAAGCCGGCTTATTTATCTGTTTCAAAGGAACTTCAGGAAAAAGGCGTTATTTTCACTGATATTTTTACTGCAGCACGTGAACATGCAGATTTATTACAAAAATATTTAATGACCGCTGTAAAAACAGATGAACATCGCTTAACTGCTTTTCATACAGCCTATATGAACGGAGGAGCATTCCTATATGTTCCTAAAAATGTACAAATCTCTGAACCAGTTCAGGCAATCTTTATTCATGATGATCAAGAAGCAAATATCATGAATCATGTACTAGTTGTTGCCGAAGATAACAGCAACGTAGTATATGTTGAAAACTATATTTCTACTGTTGATTCATCTGATAGTAAATTTAATATTGTCTCTGAAGTAATCGCGAATGCAAATGCTCGAATCCAATATGGAGCGGTTGATACATTAGCCAAAGATACGACCACATATGTGAATCGTCGTGGAATTGCTGGAAGAGATGCGAAAATTGAATGGTCACTTGGTCTAATGAATGATGGAAATACTATTTCAGAAAATACAACGAACTTAATTGGTGACGGTTCGTTTGGAAATACGAAAACAGTGGTTGTAGGTCGTGGTGAACAAATCCAAAACTTCACAACGAGTGTTGTCCACTTCGGGAAAAATTCTGAAGGCTACATCTTAAAACATGGTGTAATGAAAGACAGTGCGAGTTCGATTTTTAATGGGATTGGTAAAATTGAACATGGTGCATCTAAATCAAATGCTGTTCAAGAGTCTCGTGTCCTGATGTTAAGCGAAAAAGCTCGTGGTGACGCGAACCCAATCTTACTTATTGATGAAGATGATGTTACAGCTGGGCACGCAGCTTCTGTTGGTCGAGTAGATCCTTTACAATTATATTATTTAATGAGCCGAGGCATTCCTAAAGTTGAGGCAGAAAGACTGGTTATCCACGGATTCCTTGCGCCAGTTGTAAATCAACTTCCAATTGAAGGGGTTAAAAAACAATTAGTTGAAGTAATTGAAAGGAAAGTAAAGTAATGCACATTCCAGAAATTCGCGAATTGTTTCCCATTTTACATCAGGAAGTCAATGGAAATCCGCTCGTTTATCTTGACAGTGCGGCAACTTCGCAAAAACCTGTTCAAGTTATCGAAGCATTAGATCGATATTACCGCGAGTACAACTCAAATGTTCACCGTGGTGTTCATACCCTTGGTACAAAAGCTACAGACGGCTACGAAGGGGCTCGTGAAAAGGTACGTAAATTCATTAATGCGAAGTCAATTGAAGAAGTAATTTTTACGAGAGGGACGACGACATCCCTAAACTTAGTTGCTGCCAGTTATGGAAGTGCAAATTTAAGTGAAGGCGACGAAATTGTTATTACTTATATGGAGCATCATAGTAATATCATCCCTTGGCAACAAGTTGCGAAAGAAACAGGAGCTGTTTTGAAATATTTCCCTCTTCAAGAGGATGCGACGCTATCACTAGATGACGTCAAAAAGACAATTACACCGAACACGAAAATCGTCGCTGTTATGCATGTTTCGAATGTGCTTGGCGTCATTAACCCTATTAAAGAAATTGCAAAAATTGCCCATGAAAACGGAGCGGTGATGGTCGTTGATGGTGCTCAAAGTACGCCGCATCTTAAAGTGGATGTTCAAGATCTTGACTGTGATTTCTTCGCTCTATCCGGCCATAAAATGTGTGGCCCAACAGGAATTGGTGCGCTCTACGGGAAAAAGCATTTGCTTGAAAAAATGGAGCCTATTGAATTTGGCGGAGAAATGATTGATTTTGTAGGCCTTCAAGAATCCACTTGGAAAGAACTTCCTTGGAAATTTGAAGGAGGTACACCAATTATTGCTGGGGCAATTGGTCTTGGAGCAGCGATTGACTTTTTAGAGGAAATTGGACTTGATCATATCGAAGCTCACGAACATAAACTTGCAGCTTATGCGATTGAGAAAATGTCAACGGTTGAAGGTATGACAATTTATGGACCTAAAGATTCATCCAAACGGGCAGGAGTTGTAACTTTTAATATAAGTGATGTTCATCCGCATGATGTTGCTACCGTTCTTGATGCAGAAGGAATTGCTGTTAGGGCCGGACATCATTGTGCACAACCACTGATGAAATGGTTGAATGTCTCCGCTACTGCTAGAGCGAGCTTTTATTTGTATAATTCGGAAGAGGATATAGATAAACTAGTAGCGGGACTGGTCAAAACAAAGGAGTATTTTAGCGATGTCTTTTAATAATTTAGATACGCTGTACCGTCAAGTGATTATGGATCATTATAAAAGCCCTCGGAATAAAGGTGTGCTTGAAGAAGATGGCAGTCTAACCATTAATATGAATAATCCAACATGTGGCGATCGCATTCAATTAACGATGAAAGTGGAGAATGGGATTGTAACGGATTCAAGATTTGATGGAGAAGGCTGTTCAATATCGATGTCATCTGCTTCGATGATGACGCAGGCCATTAAAGGGAAAAAGATTGAAGACGCAATCAAGATGTCGAAAATCTTTTCTGATATGATGCTCGGGAAAGAATACGATGATAGTATCGACCTAGGTGATATTGAGGCACTTCAAGGTGTTGCAAAATTTCCCGCACGAATTAAATGTGCAACATTAGCTTGGAAGGCAATGGAAAAGGGTTTGAATGAAGAAAATAAGGAAGATTGATGCTCGTAACGTTAAATATGATTAAATACTAGGGGTAGAATGTTCGCTTTCTACTCCTCTGAAATGGAGGAATTCGACGATGGCTAAAAAAATGCCAGAGATCGGTGATTATAAATATGGCTTTGCTGATAAAGACGTGTCCATCTTCCGGTCAAAACGTGGTTTAACTCGTGAAATCGTTGAAGAGATTTCCAAAATGAAGGAAGAACCTCAGTGGATGTTAGATTTCCGTCTAAAATCACTTGAGCACTTCTATAATATGCCGATGCCACAATGGGGCGGAGACTTAAAATCATTAAACTTTGATGAAATTACGTATTATGTTAAGCCTTCAGAGAAATCGGAAAAATCTTGGGACGAAGTGCCGGAAGAAATTAAGCGTACTTTCGATAAACTTGGGATTCCAGAAGCTGAGCAGAAATACCTTGCTGGTGTTTCGGCACAGTACGAGTCGGAAGTTGTTTATCACAATATGAAAGAAGAGCTTGAAGATATAGGTATTGTCTTTAAGGATACCGATTCAGCGTTAAAGGAAAATGAAGATATTTTCCGTGAGCATTGGGCTAAAGTTATTCCGCCAACGGATAATAAGTTTTCCGCGTTAAACTCAGCTGTTTGGTCTGGCGGTTCCTTTATTTATGTTCCAAAAGGTGTGAAAGTAGATACCCCATTGCAAGCTTATTTCCGTATTAACTCAGAGAACATGGGACAATTTGAACGTACGTTAATCATTGTTGATGAAGGGGCACATGTCCATTATGTAGAAGGCTGTACAGCGCCTGTTTACACGACAAATTCACTTCATAGTGCTGTCGTTGAAATCATCATTAAAAAAGATGCATATTGCCGTTATACAACAATTCAAAACTGGGCAAACAATGTATTCAACTTAGTTACAAAGCGTGCGGTCTGTGAAGAAAATGCGACAATGGAATGGATTGATGGAAACATCGGATCGAAACTAACAATGAAATACCCAGCCGTTATTTTAAAAGGTGCTGGAGCAAGAGGACTAACGCTTTCGATCGCGATTGCTGGGAAAGGACAGCATCAGGATGCAGGTGCGAAAATGATTCATTTAGCTCCTAATACTTCTTCCACAATCGTTTCCAAATCGATCTCAAAACAGGGCGGAAAAGTGACTTATCGTGGAATCGTTCACTTTGGACGTAAAGCCGATGGTGCTCGTTCGAACATTGAGTGTGATACATTAATTATGGATAATAAATCAACTTCAGATACGATTCCTTATAATGAAATTCTGAATGACAACATCTCGCTTGAACATGAAGCGAAAGTTTCTAAAGTTTCTGAAGAGCAATTGTTCTATTTGATGAGTCGCGGTGTTTCTGAAGAAGAAGCAACCGAAATGATTGTAATGGGCTTTATTGAGCCGTTCACAAAAGAGTTACCAATGGAATATGCAGTAGAAATGAACCGTCTAATCAAGTTCGAGATGGAAGGTTCAATCGGATAAATTATAGGATTGGTTGAAAAGTCGCTTACTGAATCGGTAAGCGGCTTTTTCTAACGGTTCCACTTCATAACTTTTTGAAAACGATATGCTATTATATACCTATACCTTACTTAGTTACTGCGATTTTTTTCTAATCTAAAAATATGCTCTTAAATAGAGCATTTTTAAAAGGAATGAGTTGTTTGGAAGTTTTACATATTTATCATACAAATGATTTGCACAGCCATTTTGAGCATTGGCCAAGAATACATCAACTAGTAACCGAACGTCGAAACTGGCATGAACAGGAAGGCGATGAGTATTTGCTGTTTGATATCGGTGATCATATGGATCGCTGGCACCCTTTTTCTGATGGAACAAGAGGAAAAGGAAATTGTCAGCTCTTAAATGATGCCGGTTATGATGCGGTAACCTTTGGTAACAACGAGGGCATAACGTTAGCTTATGAAGATTTGGATTCGATGTACAACCAAAGAAAATTCGAAGTCCTAGCAGCGAATTTTTATAAAAAAGATGGAACGAGGCCTGAATGGGTTAAGCCATTTAAACTGTATACAACGAAGAAAGGGACAAGGGTCGGGGTGATTGGTTTAACAGTGAACTTTTCTCATTTTTATCGTTTACTCGGTTGGAAGGTAAACGACCCGCTAGAAGAATTACAGTTATGCCTGGACGAATTAAAAGGAAACGCAGATGTCATTATTCTGCTTTCTCACTTAGGAATTCACGAGGATGAGAGAATGGCGGAAATGTATCCGCAAATTGATTTGATCCTTGGCGCGCATACTCATCATATTTTACATGAAGGGAAATTGGTCAGGAATACATTGCTTGGCGCAGCCGGAAAGTTCGGGGGATATACGGGTCATGCCGTTCTGGAAATTGACCCAACTTCACGAAAGGTTATTTCGAAGAAAGCCCAACTTTATAATATGCTTAAATCGGAGCCGGCCACAAACGAAGAGGAACAAATTAAATCCCTTTATACTAAAGGAAAAAAAATACTTGAAAAAAAAGTTGCCTACTTGCCCCAACCGCTACCCGCAGAACATTTCGCAGATTCACCTTTGGCAAACCTTCTATGTAAGACATTAAAAGAATGGTGTGATGCAGATTGTGCATTCATCAATGCCGGGTTATTATTAGATAGTTTAAAGAAAGGAAAGGTCACAGAATTTGACCTTTTATCGATCTGTCCCCATCCAATTAATCCGTGTACAGTCGAATTAACAGGCTCGGAATTAAAGGAAGTGCTCTTACAAACAAGAGACGAGAAATGGCCACATCTACAAGTTAAAGGATTGGGATTTAGAGGAACGGTTTTAGGTAATTTTATTTATGACGAAATTGAAATCAACAGTGACAAACCAAATTCGGTAATGATTAAAATAAAAAATGAACCGTTGGAACCGAAAAAAACATATAGAGTAGCTCTTCCAGATATGTTCACCTTCGGGCGCTTCTTTCCGGCGATTAATCGAGCGGAGAAGAAAGTGTATTTTCTTCCAGAATTATTACGTGACCTTCTAAAAGATAAACTTTTGGAAGTATATGGTCAATAACAAGCTTCACCTTTTTCTTGCAAATGCATAACTTGTATTGTAAGAAAGGGGAGCTGATTATGATTGAAATGGCACCAATTGAACTTAACGGCCATACCTTTTTAAGCGTTTCTGTCAGACTGCCTAAAACAAATTTACTTGTTGTAACAAATGATAAAGGATATATTATGTGCGGCGCTTTAGATGTGGCTCTATTAAATGAAAAGTTAAAAGATAGAAAGGTCATCGCTGGAAGAGCCGTTGGCGTCAAAACAATCGATCAATTGCTAGAAGCACCGCTTGAGTCGGTCACGATCGAGGCAGAAAGTCTAGGAATTACGGCAGGGATGTCTGGAAAAGAAGCATTGCAAAAAATGATTTAGATGTTATTTTTTCGTTCGCATGAATGGACAGAGCGTAAGTATCGTTATTTTAAACATTTTTGGAATATTTTTAGGCTAGGTCCCCCCTTTACTGCATACATTGCATGTAAAGGGGGGATTTATTTTGGGGAAATCGGGCCTCCGGCTACGGCGAAAAAAAGGACCCTTACCGTTCAAACATGTAATATTGCTAACAGTGCTCTTCTTTATGCTTGCAACATTAGGCGGTCTTTGGATCATTGATCGAAAAATCGAACCGATATTAATGAGATATGCAGAAGCCCAATCAACGAAAATGGCTACTCTTATCATCAACAAAGCAATAAATGAACAAGTTGTCCGTGGAATGAATACAACAGACCTAATTGAATATGTCCCAATAAACGATGGATCAAAGACGGTCATCCAATATAATGCAGAGGTCTTAAATAAAATAAAGGCCGAGACCGTTAGCCTAATTCAAGCAAATATTAATGAAGCAGAGAAAGGAAATTTTGCTTCATTACAATCCTTTTCGGATGTAGATATTGAACCAGATGCAGTAAAACGAGAGGAAGGACTTGTCTACTATATACCGTTGGGCCGGGCAACAAATAATCTGTTGCTTGCAAATCAAGGACCGAGTATCCCTGTTCGTTTCACGGCCATTGGAGATATTGTTACCGATGTTGTATGGGAACAAAAACCGTTAGGCATTAATAACACATGGATTGATGTATCCATTCAAGTCGTAGTAAATGTTCAAGTTATCATCCCATTTGCAACAACTGTGGCCACTGTTAAAGAAAATATTCCAATCGGCGGATTTCTTCATGAAGGAGAGGTTCCACAATTTTTTAACAATGGAGGAGGTGGGGCTCCAGCCATTCCATTACCGACGGAAAGATAGACGATTCAAAAGATTGATTTTAACATAATAATTTAAAAGCTGTCCATGTCAACAACTCATGACTGAAGTCACGAGGGTTCTCGCCTATTATCTAAAAAGGGCAGCAACATTAGACTAAATATTTTCTCTTTCCTCTTATTTGTAAGCCTTTTCAAATGTTGCAAAAAATTCACAGAATATTATTTTGACAAAAGAAAAAAAGATGGATATACTTGTCACAAAATAAAAAATCTGAAAATATTGAAGTTTTAAATTCTTCGTATATTTCAGAGACACACTTAGGGGGTATGATGATATGAACCAACGTCCTCAATGGGGAACTAGAGCAGGTTTTATCCTTGCCGCAGTAGGTTCAGCAATTGGTTTAGGAAATATTTGGCGTTTTCCGGGTGTTGCTTACGAAAGTGGCGGCGGCGCGTTTTTCCTGCCATATTTATTTGCTTTATTAACGGCAGGGATTCCATTGCTCATTATGGAATTCACGATTGGGCATAAATATCGTGGTTCGGCACCTTTAAGCTTTGCCCGCATAGGAAAAGGCGCTGAATGGCTTGGCTGGTGGCAGTTAGCGATCTCATTTATCATTTCTACTTATTATGCTGTCATCGTTGGTTGGGCAATGTCATATGCTTATTTCTCAGTCGGGCAGCAATGGGGTGCAGATCCACTCGGATTCTTAATCGGTGATTATTTGCAAGTCGTTGATGCAGGGGAAGTAGGTAGTCTTGTACCGGGAGTATTTATTCCATTAGTCATCGTTTGGGTCATTTCATTAGGAATTTTATTCAAGGGAGTTAAAAAAGGGATTGAAGTTGCGAATAAAATCTTTATTCCAGCACTTGTTTTTTTATTTTTAATTATTGTTGTCCGCGCTTTAACCCTTGATGGTGCAATCGATGGGGTCAACGCATTTTTCAAACCTGATTGGAGTCAAATTACCAATGGGAAAGTTTGGGTTGCTGCTTACGGCCAAATCTTTTTCAGTTTATCCATTGCCTTTGCGATTATGGTCACATATTCGAGTTATTTACCGAAAAAATCTGACATTACAAACAATGCTTTCATTACAGGTTTTGCGAACTCTTCATTTGAATTACTGGCTGGAATTGGTGTGTTTGCAGCGCTTGGCTTTATGGCGATGCAACAGGGGGTCGGTATAGATGAGGTTGTGAGTAAAGGGGTCATCCTTGCTTTTGCCGTCTTTCCACAAATTATTAACGAATTACCAGCTTTTAGTAGTACCTTTGGATTATTATTCTTCCTTTGTTTAACATTAGCTGGTTTATCATCACTCATTTCAATTGTCGAAACATATATTGCTGGAGTTCAAGATAAATTTAAAGTTTCTCGTACGAAAGCGGTAGCGATTGGCGGCGGCTTATCTGCATTAATATCAATTCTTTATGCAACGCAAGGCGGTTTGAACTTCCTTGACACGGTTGATGCTTTTATTAATAACTATGGTGTTGCAGTTGCAGGTCTTGTTGAAATCATCATTGTTGTTTGGATTGCAAAACAATTGAATCAGCTTCGTGACCATGCCAATGCCATTTCAGATATTCAGCTTGGTAGCTGGTGGACGATTTGTTTGAAGTATATTACGCCTGCTGTTCTTGGAGTTATGATGATTATGAATATTAAAACAGATTTAGAAACGAGCTATGGAGGTTACCCAGAAAGTTTTAATTTTTATTTTGGTTGGCTAGTAGCGATAGCCGCGATTATTTTTGGAATCGTCTTTAGCTATGTGAAAAAATGGGATTCAAACGCCCTAAACGTACCAAAGGATAAGGGGGATTCAAAATAATGGATACGAGTGCAGTTGTGATGATGGTTGTCGGAATGGTTGTCATTTGGGGAGGTCTTACTGCAAGTATTATCCATGCGGTGAAAAAGTCGAAATCAAAGTCATAATGAAGAATGGGGCGCCTCATTCGAGGTCAGCCCCATTATTTGTTTTGCAACCTTGCTCGTTCTTGTTTCGCCCAAAGCCTTAAATGTGGGTAAGGGTCGAATGACCATTCAGTATAGCCATTATCTTTATACATGCCGTAGTGTAGATGAGGGGGGAATTTTCCGGATGTTCCTGGAGGACCATAGCCAGAACTTCCCACTCCCCCAATGACTTGACCTGGTTCAACAATTTGTCCGACATGTAAATCTTTTGCAAAACCGCTTAGATGAGCGAAATAATGATACGTATTATTAATATCACGAATCCCGACTCTCCAGCCGCCATAGCGATTCCAGCCTTTCATTTCGATAATTCCATAGCCTGTCGCTCTGACTGGAACGCCGTAATCAGCAAAGATATCTGTCCCTTCGTGGATTCGTCGTCCACCCCAACCGCGCGCATCTCCCCAAGTATTTTTATAGCTGTGATTGCTTCTTAATGGTACTGGAAAGGCATGTTCGTCAAGATTTAAACGGCCAAAATGCTTATATATTTTCGCTTTGCCAATGATCATTCCAACCGATTTGTCACGCTTATAATAATCCCAAAGACCAATTTTAATGTTATCATGATCTGTACCATAAGATAATAAGTACTGGGCAAATGCATGGAGAACATCCTCGTCATTGGTTCGTTCGGCTTTGCCATCGCCATTTCCGTCAAAACCGAGCCCATTAAAGAATTGAATCGATTGAGGATTTGCATCTTCTGTATTTGGGTTGAGAAAACCAACCCATTGTTCTGGTTTGAAATAAATACCTGTAAGTCCTTCTGCTTTAGGAATGTCTTTTCTTGCCTGACGGACACTACGTTCATATTGATCAATCGCTGCTACGTAGTACCATGGCAAGTTTGTTACTGCTTCAGTCTTTTTATATAACTCCATTCTCTTTGCGTAAATATCCTCTTGTTCCTCAGCTGCCGCTAGATGATACGGGGAGGAAAAGAGAGAAAAGATGATGGCAATTGCAAGAAGATACCTCACTGGAATCCTCCCTTCGGCTTTTTGTTTCCTTTAGTTTATGAGAAACGCTCAATATCATAAGGAGCAAAATCTGGTAACTATAGAATGTCTCACTTGTCGTTCCATTTTCAACTATGGTAAAGTGGGACTAGAGAAGGATTTTATTTGAGGCCTTTTCTTAGCAAAGGAGTGAGACCTGATGAGCAAAAAAGAAGATGTTTTAAGAAAGCCGGAATGGCTTAAAATAAAGTTAAATACAAACGAAAATTATACTGGCTTAAAGCAAATGATGAGGAGCCAAAGTTTACATACTGTATGTGAGGAGGCTCGCTGTCCGAATATTCATGAATGTTGGGCTGAAAGACGAACAGCTACATTTATGATTCTTGGAGCTGTTTGTACACGCGCCTGCCGCTTTTGTGCAGTCAAAACAGGGCTGCCGACCGAGCTTGATTTAAAGGAACCGGAAAGAGTAGCCGAATCCGTGGAAACGATGAACTTAAAGCATGTTGTAGTTACAGCCGTTGCCAGGGATGACCTTAAAGATGGCGGAGCAGCTATTTTTGCTGAAACTATAAGAGCGATACGGAGAAAAAGTCCGTTTACATCGATTGAGGTACTTCCTTCAGATATGGGGGGAGTGATTGAAAACCTGAAAACATTAATGGATGCAAAGCCTGACATCTTGAACCATAATATTGAAACAGTTAAACGATTAACACCTCGGATTCGCGCAAGGGCTACGTATGAGCGCTCATTGGAATTCCTCCGTCGAGCGAAAGAGTTACAACCGAATATCCCAACTAAATCGAGCATCATGATTGGACTGGGAGAAACGAAAGAAGAAATCATTGAAGCAATGGATGATTTACGTACAAACAACGTCGAAATTTTGACAATTGGCCAATACTTACAGCCGACAAAAGGGCATTTAAAGGTTGTGAAATATTATCACCCAGATGAGTTTAGTGATTTGAAGGAAATTGCGATGGAAAAGGGCTTTAGTCACTGTGAAGCAGGTCCGCTCGTTCGTTCGTCTTATCACGCTGACGAACAAGTGAATGAAGCAGCTAAGCATAAGCAGGCACTAGGAGAATCGAGTCAAGTGAAACAAGCTTAAAAGGACAAAAATAGAGTTCAGCTTAGCTGAACTCTATTTTTGTCGGTTGTTAGATCTCATTGTCTCGTCATTCGATTTTTCACCGTCAAGACGTCCGTCTTTATAGTCCCCTTGAGGAGATGTTCGCATTTGTTTGATAACACCATCAATGATTGTATCGATGTCACGACTGTTCGTAGTAAGCGTCGCAAAATTCTCGATGTTCTTTCTTAAAGCAGGATTATCTGAAACGTAGATTTCAAACCAGCTTGGAACGACAGACATGGCCATTTTCTTTACTTGGTCTGCGGTCTCATTACGGTTATTAGAATCTGTTTCATAAACAATCAATACTTCCTCATCGGTTACTAAAGTTGAAACATCATCGACGTTTGGAACTTGGATACTAAGCTTAGAAATCATATCAGCAACCTGTTCTCGGTTAATAGAGTATTCTGGTTGATTGTCTGCTCCCATTACACCTGTTCGTTTATGGCGAACATAACCAAACCCAGAATCTCCCGTATCTAAATCACGATTGTAAAATTGTGGTTCATGATTGTTAATATGAAGTTGGCGATTTGGTTCGTTAAATGTGCCTAGGTCGTCCCTATGGCGATTTCCCTCAGCCATGTTGCCAGCAGCACAACCGGTGGTAGCCATTAAACTACATATCCCGATGATTGCGAATCCTGTTTTTATTTTCACTCTTACACCTCCTACTCATTAGAATGACCAACAGTTTTTCTTTTTTTCTTAGTAATTGCTGGAGAATCAGTTATAATTTAAAAAGAGGAAAATGAAGTTTAGTTAGATCCACTAAAATTACGGATTGCTAGTACAAGTAGAGGTGATAAAATGATTTGCATTAATAATGTTTGTTATGAAGTGGTTGATGATTATAGAGATGGTTTCAATGAAGAAGCATTTCGGTCACGATATAGTGAAATATTAACGAAATACGATTATATTGTTGGAGATTGGGGATATGGTCAGCTAAGACTAAAGGGTTTTTTTGATGACCAAAGTCAGAAGGCAACTTTTGATACAAAAATAAGCACGGTAAGTGAATATTTGTATGAATTTTGTAATTTCGGCTGTGCCTATTTTGTCGCAAAAAAGGTAAAAAAATAAGAAAAGGCCGGGAATAACCCGGCCTTAAGGTGTATATGGATCTTGTGTATCTTCTGCGGGGTCATCATGGGTAGGATGCGCACCCGCCATTTGTCGCGGCATCTCTTGGTGAAGCGTTTTATATTCATAATTAAACGCACTATAGGAGCGTTGTCCTTCTTGCCACTCTGAACTCTTATTTTCTACAGGTTCGTCCTTTCGGATTGAGGAACCATACGGACCTTCTGGAAATTCTTCGGCTGTTAAGAAGTTACGGCTCTTCTCTACATTGGAAAAATCAGAATAAATTTCAGCGTCTTTATTTCCCATGGTGTCACCCTTTCTTATCGCCATTGTTCATTAGTATTCCAATTTAACGAGAAAATAACAAACAAAGCGATATAGAGTGCTTTTTTAAACCGCTTCACGCAAAAAAGATCTTAATTCCTCGGCGTCTTCTTCAGATAAATTAAAGGCATGCTCAAGATAACCTTCTTCATTTAAATCATCATGGCCAATAATGGCAAACCGATTTCCTTGGATATCAAGGACAATTTGTTTGCCATAGTATCGATCAGATTGAATGATGGCCAAATCAAATCGTTTGTTTTCCCCCATAAAACTTATAAAACGGGTTTTGGTATTAATCAAATCATCATATAAGAAAAAACGGTCTGTCATCAAAAATTCCTCCCTAATTGTTCAAGCATTCTTCTGTCTCTCTATCATCTTAACAAAAAGCATTCATATCTGCATTAACGGAGCCAAATGTTTGAAAGCGTGGCTATTTTTTTTGTGATACAATATGGAGGTATAAAAAGTAAAAGTTGATATAGTATATAGGCATGATGGAGGGGTAGCAATGTACTTTGTCGATCGAGAGGCAATCGAAGAAATTTTAGTTTTTTTAGAAAAGCAAATAGGCCTGTTTGAAGGGCATGTTCAGTGGGAAACAGAAATGGAGAAGGCGGGATTGGAACGTCTAACTCACACGATGATTGAAGCGATTCTTGATGTTGGCAACATGATGATTGACGGCTTTATTATGCGGGATCCAGGAAGTTATGAGGATATCATGGACATTTTAAAAGATGAAAAGGTCATTACAAATGAAATGCACGAAGGCTTATTAAAACTGATTCCATACAGAAAGATGACTGTTCAAAGCTACACAAAAGTAGACCATCAAAGTTTACATAAAGGTTTCGACCAAGAATTAGCGGCATTAAAACAATTCTCGCTAAAGGTTCGTCAATATTTGACAAATGAGCTAGGGCCAGTTTCGGCTTTTAGAAAATAATATAGAAGTGCGTAATTGCTAAGAAAGTGTGGGACTGAAGTGAATAAGAAGAAAAGGTATAAAGGCTATTTGATTGATCTCGACGGAACGATGTATCGAGGGACTGAACGAATTGAAGCGGCATCCGATTTTATTGATAGGTTAATAAAAAAGGACATTTCTTATCTGTTTGTTACCAATAATTCTTCACGTACACCAGAACAAGTTGCTGCAAAGCTAAGAGAGTTCGGGATTGCAGCTACAGAAAAACAAGTTTTTACTACAAGTCAAGCGACAGCAAATTATATATACGACCGAAAGCAAGATGCGACCATTTATATGATTGGGGAGGAAGGATTACGTACTGCCCTTGCTGCGAAAGGATTTGCACAAGCAGGTGAAGATGCAGACTATGTTGTTATGGGGATTGACCATGAAATAAGCTATGAAAAATTAGCGGTGGCTTGTCTTGCCGTCCGAAATGGCGCTACTTTCCTTTCAACGAATAGAGATATTGCGATTCCAACAGAACGGGGCCTACTACCAGGAAATGGTTCATTGACGTCAGTAGTAGCTGTTTCAACACAAACACAACCAATCTTTATTGGAAAACCAGAATCAATTATCATGGAACAAGCTTTAAAGGTTCTCGGTACAAACAAAGAAGAGACAATCATGATTGGTGATTATTACGATACAGATATTCTTGCGGGAATGAACGCTGGCTTAGATACATTGCTTGTACATACGGGTGTTACTACGAAGGAACTTTTAGAAGGATATGAAGTTAAACCTACATATACGATCGATACACTTGACCAGTGGCAAATCGATTAAAACGAAAAAGGAGTGGACCTTATGTCTACTCCTTTAACTATGATTGTTCTACTCCGTGTCTGCAGCACGATGTGCGAGACGGCTAGAAGCAGCGGCTGCGATTGCCCCAACGATATCATCGAGGAAGGTATGGCATTGGCCATTTGTTTTATCATTAAGTTTCTTAAGAATACCTGGTTTTTGTTTATCAATATATCCATAGTTTGTAAACCCGATGGAACCGTAAATATTGACGATTGAAAAGGCAAGAATTTCATCTACGCCGTATAAACCTTCATCAGTTGAAATAATCGATTGTAATGGTTCTTCGAGTTTTCCTTGTTCGCCAAGAATATCAAGTTGAATGCCAGTAAGAATCGCATTTTGTACTTCCCGCTTTGAAAGAACACGTTCAACATTCACTAGGCAGTCCTCCATACTTAATGCAGGGTGGTACTGTTCTTGAAGATAATAAACAAGCTGGGCGATATCTTCTACCTCAACGCCGCGCTTTTTAAGCCAGTCTCGAGCGGTTTCTTCTGTAAGTGTAATGGCTTTCTTTTTTTCTAACATAAAAATCTCACCTTTCTTTTCTCTATTTCATAATAGTCTATTCATAAGAATCGAATGATTCTGATTCACTTATTTATATGCTTAATTACAGCATAACCTTAAAGGTGTTCGGTACATTCCTGCAATATTAACAAGTTTTCATTTTGTCGCTCATATAGTACTAAAAAGTCTACTTAAAGAGGGGTTGCCTATATGTTTGAAAAAATGTTAAAGGAAAAGTACGGGATAAAAAATGGTCAAGAAATTGAAGTTGAAAAGTATCGAGCGTTTCAACAAGAAAATGCACTTTATTTGATTATGAACGTAAATACTATAAAAGAGCAAGAAATAAGTGAACTTGAAACCATTGCTACCCAGCTCCGCTTCTTTGGAGATAAAGAAATTCCGTTTTTCCAGGCAACAACTGAGACGGAAAAAATTTGTGAGTGGGAAGGAGCTAAATATAGTGTGTTAAAATATCCTCAGTTAAAACGAAAGGATAATAATAAAATCGGAAAGAAACTGGCACGCTTTCATTTACGTGGTCGCTCGTTGCCCTTCAGAGTAACGAATATAAACAGAATTGGCCAATGGAAGCAGTTATGGGAAAAACGATTAGATCAAATGGAGCATTTTTGGAACGGTAAATTATTTCGGACCCCAGAAAATGAATTTGAAAAAATGTTTTATGATTCTTTCCCTTATTATATGGGGCTTGCTGAAAATGCGATTCAATATCTTACAGATACTGAACTTGATAATCGCCCAATTGAAGTCGATCATGGGACGGTTTGTCATGAGCGTTTTACAGAATTTACATGGGGGAAAAATCAATTGATAAAAAACCCGTATGATTGGGTGTTTGATCATGGATCAAGAGATTTAGCTGAATGGGTGCGAGCGAGATATCTTTATAATTCACAAACTTATCAGCCAATCGTTAAAAGCTTCCTATCAACTTATCAGCAAGTGACCAGATTGTCCCCGTTTTCATGGCGGCTATTATATGCAAGATTACTGTTTCCGCTCCACTACTTTGAGTGTATTGAAAATTATTATTTAACAAATACAGAACAACAAAAGCGTACGCTAGAGGAGCAGTTAGAAAAGTATTTAAAGAGAACCGGTGATCATGAACGCTTCTTAGGTACCTTTTATCAACTAGTAGAAGCACCTATTCGTGCGTATAAATTGCCAATCATCCAATGGTTAATAAAATAATATCACCATTCAATCATCTGTATGTTAAAATAATTATAAAAACTCTCACCAAAGGGGGAACATAATTAATAGATAAGAAGGAGTACATGAATTCTATAATGTATAGACCGCTTTCCTATTTTTCTAAAATAAAAAAAGGTTAAACGCTTACATTTTCTTTTACAGTAAATAAATCTTGTAAATAGCGACTATAAAAATTATAATGTCTACTATATAAATACAAATGTGTATCTTAGGAGAACAGGGAAGCGAGGGAGCATCATATGAATGCCATATCAATTGGACTTCTTGGACTGGGAACAGTAGGAAGCGGCGTTATCAAAATCATTGAAAATCATCAGGGCAAACTGATGCATCAGGTTGGCTGCCCGATTAAAGTAAAAAAGGTCCTTGTGCAAACACTTGACAAGGATAGGGGCGTAGATATTGATCCAGCTATCTTAACGACAAATGTGGAGGATATTATTGACAATCCTGAAATAGATGTTGTTATTGAAGTGATGGGCGGAGTTGAACAAACAAAAGAATATTTGTTAAAAGCCATTCAAAATAAAAAGCATATTGTAACAGCTAACAAAGATTTAATGGCACTACACGGTTCAGAACTTTTATCAAAAGCGACGAACAATGGCTGTGATTTGTATTATGAAGCGAGTGTAGCCGGTGGGATTCCAATTATCCGCAGTCTAGTGGATGGCTTGTCTTCTGATCGAATTACAAAGCTGATGGGAATCGTTAATGGAACGACAAATTATATTTTAACGAAAATGACGCAAGAAGGTCTAGCTTACGATGATGTGTTAAAAGAGGCTCAAGCACTTGGGTTTGCTGAGGCAAATCCGGCATCAGATGTAGAAGGATTAGATGCTGCCCGTAAAATGGTCATTCTGTCAACGCTCGGTTTTTCAATGAGAGTCAGTCTTGATGACGTAAAAACAACAGGAATTACAACGGTTAATGAGGAAGATCTCCATTATGCGAAGCAATTAGGATATACAATGAAATTGCTAGGAATTGCTCACCGCGATGGTGAAAAGGTGGAAGTGAGTGTACAACCAACTTTGCTGCCACAATCACACCCGCTCGCTTCGGTGAACAATGAATATAATGCTGTGTATGTCTATGGTGAAGCGGTCGGAGAGACGATGTTTTATGGGCCGGGAGCAGGCAGCCTGCCAACAGCCACTTCGATTGTTGCAGACCTCGTTGCTGTTGTGAAAAACATGCGTCTTGGAATCAATGGAAGTCATGCCGTTGCCCCACAATTTGAGAAAAATATAAAGGCCCCTGAAGAAATTTTCTCGAAATATTTTCTTCGGATTCATGCAAAAGATGAGGTTGGTGTATTCTCAGAAATTACTGCTGTCTTTGCTAAATTCGGTGTTAGTTTTGAGAAAATTCTTCAACTACCAGTGAAAGAAGAAGGATTAGCAGAAATTGTCGTTGTAACTCATAGAGCATCACTTAAAAACTATGAGGAAATATTAATGCAGCTTAGGGATCTTAATGCAATCAAAGTGATTAAGAGTTCCTATAGAGTGGAAGGAAGTGCGGACGCATGAGATGGCGTGGATTAATTGAAGAATATAAAGAATATTTACCGATAACTGAGAAAACTCCGATGGTTACATTAAACGAAGGAAATACTCCTTTGATCCGTTTAGACCAGTTGTCTACTGAATTAGGCATTGATTTATATGTTAAAACAGAAGGTACAAACCCCACTGGGTCCTTTAAAGACAGAGGAATGGTCATGGCTGTTGCAAAGGCGAAGGAGGAAGGGGCAGAAACGGTTATTTGCGCTTCAACTGGAAATACATCGGCTGCAGCAGCTGCTTATGCAGCGAGAGCAGGAATGCGCTGTATCGTAGTGATCCCAGAAGGAAAGATTGCGATGGGCAAGCTGGCACAAGCTGTTATGTACGGAGCTGAGATTATTTCGATTGAAGGAAACTTTGATGATGCGCTAAAAATGGTGCGGAATATTAGTGAAACAGAGCCTGTAGCGCTAGTAAATTCTGTGAATCCATATCGTTTAGAAGGCCAAAAAACGGCAGCCTTTGAAATTTGCGACCAGCTTGGCGGAGCACCAGATATTTTGGCCATTCCAGTTGGAAATGCTGGGAACATTAGTGCATACTGGAAAGGTTTTAAAGAATATAATGAAGCAAAAGGAACGGGTCTTCCAAAAATGTTTGGATTTGAGGCTGCTGGTGCCGCTGCAATCGTCCATGATCGTATATTTGAAAACCCTGAAACGATCGCAACAGCCATCAGAATTGGTAACCCAGCTAGTTGGCATCTTGCAGTGAATGCTAGGGATGAATCAGCAGGAATTATCGATGAAGTAACTGATGAAGAAATTTTGACAGCTTATAAGAAAATAGCAGTTACTGAAGGTGTTTTCGCAGAACCAGGTTCTTGTGCTTCATTAGCAGGTATTTTCAAGTCAATTAAAAACGGAAAAATCCCACAAGGTTCTAAAGTGGTTGCTATTTTAACAGGAAATGGCTTAAAAGACCCATCAACAGCCATTGATTGCAATGAAATTAAGCCCGTACTACTTCCAAATGATGAAGAAAAGGTCAGTGAACATATTCGTGGAGTTGTTCACAGATGACCAATGGTGATATGTTTGCAATAAAGGTACCAGCAAGCTCAGCCAATCTTGGTCCAGGCTTTGATTCAATCGGATTAGCAGTGAATTTGTATTTAACTGTTGAAGCTGAATTGCATTCGAAATGGGAAGTCATTCCGTTATCTGTAGAAATGGAACAATTTCCTCGTAACGAGAACCATTTTATTGTCCAAATGGCGATGAAAACAGCTGCTCAGTATGGGAAATCAATGCCTCCATGCAAAATGACTGTTAGCAGTGAGATTCCGCTTGCACGTGGTCTTGGTTCAAGTGCTGCTGCCATTATCGCTGGCATTGAGCTTGCTAATCATTTTTGCCATCTTAATCTCTCGAAACTGGACAAGTTAGAGATTTCGGCAAAAATTGAGGGGCATCCTGATAATGTCGGAGCCTCCATCTATGGTGGGTTAGTTGTTGGAAGTCAGTTAGGTGAGGATATTGATTTAACTGCAATCGATTCAATTGAAATGGATGTCATCGCAGTGATCCCTGAAGAAGAACTATTAACTGAATCTGCCAGAGGAGTTTTGCCTGAAAGACTGGAATTTTCTACGGCAGTGGAGGCAAGTGCGGTTTCAAATCAGCTGTTAGCCGCGTTATTAACAGGAAATTGGAAGTTAGCAGGAAAAATGATGAGCTATGACCGCTTCCATCAGCCTTACCGTCGTAAATTAATTCCCTGGTGGGGACAGGTTGAGACTTTAGCATTGGAGGCAGGAGCCTTCGGTACAGCGTTAAGTGGAGCTGGACCGTCAATTCTATGTCTCGTTGAACTTGGGAAGGGAGAAGGAGTCGTTGCTTCTTTACAACGGTCTTTGTCGAATATGAAGGTTGTTCAATTGCAAATCGATAATTACGGAAGTCAAGTATATTCCGCAGTGAAAGAGAGCCCAATTTAAAGGCTCTCTTTCGCTTTATATCCGAAGTTCTCCATTTCGGCAAAAATCGTTTTAAGCCGAGGATTCCCTTCACCTACAAGTATGTCTTCTAAGAGTACAACTGGGTAGAACATCTCTTCTTCAATTACACGTTTAGCAAATGCTTTTTTTGCTTCGTCATTAGGAGGATTAAAAATGTCAACATAAGAGATTGAAAAAGGCTGATTTTTGTATTTTCTGCTAATCGCGGCCTCAAGCCATTCGTATGTTTCTTTTGAGGAAGGAAGCGAAACGCAACTTGGGCAAAGTTGGTCTGCTCCATACACGATAATTTCTATTTTCTTTAGGTCCAATTATATACACCTCCCAGATGAAATTCTCATACAATAGTACGATATACATGCTTACTATACCACTTATTTTACCGTACACACCCAGGCTAAGGAAGTGTTTGCTACTTTGCTAATGTTTTTTTGAAAGGCTTTGTTATTGTTCATTGTTGATTTTCGTGTAGGTATAAGAATTCATAGGCGGAGAATTTCCGGTTAATGTATATCTTGGGGGCGAGCCTTTAAAAAAATAACTGTTGAATATTGGATTTTGGGTTTATCGATAGATTTTTTTTAGGGTTGTGATTATAATAGGAGTATGAAAGGAGTCGAATGTATATGGCTGAACAGCAAGTGGTAGAACAAGTCCAGGAAGTACTAGATAAATTACGTCCATTCCTTCTTCGTGACGGCGGTGACTGTGAACTTGTCGACGTTGACGAAGGTATAGTAAAGTTGCGTCTTCTTGGTGCATGCGGAAGCTGCCCAAGCTCGACTATTACTTTAAAGGCTGGCATTGAACGAGCATTAGTAGAAGAAGTTCCTGGCATAGTTGAAGTAGAACAAGTATTTTAAAAATGAGTGGAAAGCTGGTTTTGTCTTTTTGACAAAACTAGCTTTTTTTTATGAATAAAAACATGCCTTTTTCGAAAAATAAGGAAGGGATTTTCTCCCTCCTCTTGTTAACTTAACCGTTATGGTGTTTATACATCCATAAAACACCTGATTTTATAAGCCGTGCAACCCGTCCAGTAATTGGATGTTCACCAAGTAAGCCGAATCCATGCTTTTTCCCGAGTGAACCAAGGATTCCTTTTAATTTAATAGTTGGAAAAGACGTGGGCGGTTCTGTACCATTCCAGCGATTTGTTAGTACTTCAACAATTTGTTCTGCTTGCCCTTCTGCTAATTGAGCGCTTGGTGCATGTGGCATGCTTGCACAATCACCAAGGATGAATACATTCTCATGATCATGAAGATGATGTCTTGGAGTAATGAATGCCCTCCCCATACTATCTTTTTCAACAGGGAGATTTCGAACAACCTGATTTGCCTGAATTCCTGCAGTCCAAACAATCGCATCTACTGAAAGCGGTTCATCATGATTATATAACTCACCCGCTTCGATTCGGGTAATATTTGCATTGTTAATGATTTCAACAGAATTTGTGTCAAACCAGTTTTGGACATAAATGCTTAAACGTTCGGGGAAAGACGATAGAATATAGTCACCACGATCAAAAAGTTTAATATTTAAGTCAGACCTGCTTTCACATAGTTCACTGGCAAGTTCCACACCACTTAGTCCCGCACCAACTATCGCTACAGTTGAACCTGCAGGAAGATTATTTAACGTTTGATAAGTATTCCGTGCTTTTTCAATCGTTTGAATACTGTACGTAAATTCTTTCGCACCTGGAATCTGGTGATACTTATCTTCACAGCCGAGACCAACGATTAATTCATCGTAAGACACTGCATCTCCATTCGCTAATGAAACTTGGCGGTTTTCTAAATCAATTCCTTCAACTTCAGCGTATGTAAGGTTTAATTGTGGATGATTTGGAAAACTAACACGGATATGTTGATCAGAGATTGTCCCAGCAGCAAGTGCATAGTATTCAGTTTTTAAGCAATGGTATGGAACACGGTCAATTAAAGTAATGGTAACATCATTTGGTAATTGGTCAGGCAGTAATCGTTGCAGAATCCTCATCCCACCATACCCACCACCAAGAATAACGAGATTTTTCATTTTCTTATCCCCTTTACTCCCTTTTAGTTCTTGTTTTATTTCTAGTTCGAATTGTGAAGTTATTCACAAATCAAAAATAATATTCCGATATAACGACATCTGTAATCTCCATATGAATTATAACGAAATTGTGACAAAATAACAACAATTATTAGCTTATGTTTAGCGCCAAAATTGACGTTATTAATAAAAAAAGGTAGGATAAAAATTAGCAAAGAGGGTGGTTAAATGAGGCCGATTATTGAATTTTGTATCAGTAACTTAGCAAATGGGGCTCAAAAGGCATTAGAAGTACTTGAACGAGATCCTAATCTTGATATAATCGAATACGGCTGTCTAAGTAACTGTGGAAAATGCGCTAAATCGTTATATGCGCTTGTCAACGGTGAGCCTGTTAGTGCGGATACACCGGAAATGTTAGTGGAAAGAATTTACCGACATTTAGAAGAAAACCCAATGTTTTAATGAAGTTTAATCTGTTAGCCTTTTTTAAACCGATTGGTTGAGGGACTGATTAACAGTGTATATAATAAATAGTAAGTAAGAATATCTACAGACTGGAGGTCGGAAAATGGAACAAATCATTAAGATCACAGAAGAGGCTGCGTTGCAGATTAAGGATATGATGAAGCAGAACGAAGAGGAAGGTGCATTTCTTCGTGTAGGGGTAAAAGGTGGAGGTTGCAGTGGCCTTTCCTATGGAATGGGCTTTGCAAATGAAGCTGATGAAGGCGACAGTGAATATGAACAACATGGGATTAAAGTGTTGATTGATAAAGAAAGTGCGCCGGTTTTAAAAGGGACAGTAATTAATTATAAGCAATCAATGATGGGTGGAGGATTTACGATCGACAACCCGAATGCAATTGCATCATGTGGTTGTGGCTCTTCTTTTAAAACGGCAACAAATACGGGTACGCCGGAGGATTGTTAAAAAAAAAAGCAAGGTGGCCACCACCTTGCTTTTTTCATGGCTTGAACTTCGAGATGCATATGTCACGATAAAGGACGGAAAGAAAAAAATATTTTATTTGAGTAAATTACTTGAAAAGTGACGTAAAAAAGAATAATATGTAGTATGTGTAAAGCAAATGTTAACTTTTTGTGACAATTGTATTATTCATGTCTATTTTAGTGAAGAAAATCACAAACTTATTTCTTCAAAATTTGAACTTATTTATATCATAAAAGTTGTATGTAAAAGCCAAAATATTAATAAAAGATGGAAGTGATTATCGTGAGAAAGCCGAAAATTGTTATCCTAGGTGCTGGATACGGCGGATTAATGACAGCAACTAGATTGCAAAAACAACTTGGGGTAAACGAAGCAGATATTATCCTTATTAATAAAAATGATTACCATTACGAAACTACATGGTTGCATGAGGCTTCGGCGGGGACATTGCATCATGATCGCGTACGTTATGACATTCGCGATGTTATTGATAGCCAGAAAGTCCATTTTGTCCAAGCTACTGTTGAGGAAATAAAAGTGGAAGAGAATCGAGTCATTCTTGAAGGCAATGAGGAAGTTGTATATGACTATCTCGTAATTGCATTAGGAGCGGAATCTGAAACATTTGGCATTAAAGGATTGAAGGAGCATGCCTTTTCAATTTCCAACGTAAATGCTGCTCGTCAAATCCGTGAACATATCGAATATCAATTTGCGACTTATAATGTAGAAGCCGAAAAGAAGGATGAACGTTTATCAATTGTAGTTGGTGGTGCAGGTTTTACAGGGATTGAGTTTTTAGGTGAATTAGCAAATCGTATCCCAGAACTATGTCGTGAATATGATGTTGATTTTCATAAAGTAAAACTGATTTGTGTCGAGGCGGCTCCAACTGTACTCCCTGGTTTCGATCCAGAACTTGTTAACTATGCTGTCTCTTATCTTGAAAAGAAGGGCGTGGAGTTCCGTATTGGTACAGCCATTAAAGAAGCTGTTCCAGGTGGAATTATTGTTGGCAAAGGAGAAGATGAAGTCGAAGAAATTAAGGCTGAGACAATCGTATGGGCTGCTGGTGTACGCGGAAGTTCCATTATCGAGAAATCTGGCTTTGACGCTATGCGTGGACGGGTTAAAGTAGAGTTAGACCTTAGAGTACCAAGTATCGATAATGTATTTATCGTTGGGGACTGCGCATTAATTATAAATGAAGAGATCAATCGCCCGTACCCTCCAACAGCTCAAATTGCTATGCAACAAGGTGAAGTATGTGCCCGTAATCTTGCTGCATTAGTACGTGGGAAAAATGAACTTGAGACTTTTAGCTTTGATAATAAAGGAACGGTATGTTCGCTTGGTGAGGACGAAGCAATTGGTACAGCTTTTGGAAAGAAAGTTGTTGGCGCAAAAGCTTCCTTGTTAAAGAAAGTAATCGATAATCGCTCCCTTTATATGATTGGCGGTCCGTCACTTGTGATGAAGAAAGGGAAATTTAATATATTTTAATGAGTATGTTTAAATATAAAGGATGAAAAGCAGGTTTTCTAGTTCCTGCTTTTCTTTTTTTAAATAATTCTTCGGAAAACAGATTACATAATTGACGCCCTCTAACACTATTCAGTAAACTGATAATGATGGAAAATAGGGGGAATAGTTTGTGACGATTGTAATGTTAATCATATCGATGTTGCTATTTTTTGTGTTATTTTTCGGTATAGGTTTTATATTGAATATGCTGCTTCGAATGTCTTGGGTTATGGCAGTTATTTATCCAATTGTAGTGATCTTTATTGTGGATAAGGTCAGGTTTATTGAATATTTTACGAATACCGGTTACGCTTTCAAACAATTGGGAACAAATTTTGCCAATCTTGCTCCTGCTGATTTACTCATATTAAGCAGTGGTTTGGCTGGTGCAATCGTAGCCGGCATTGTGATTAAACTTTTAAGGAAAAATGGATATCAAATGTTTTAGAAGAAACCTTCATGTTTATGAAGGTTTTTTTATTTGGCTAATAGCGTATAAGGACAATAAGGTTTTTCTTTTGGCCCTTAGGAACATCAATCAGGTTCAGCGTGACTACGCCTCTGTCTTCGCTCATCGGCGAGTTTTCTTTATAGTAAGGACATTCCTCCCTAAATTTGCGGAAAATGAATATTTCCTGGTGTGTTAGGAAATCAATAGTTTTGGGAGGAGTGAAATTTTAACAATGTATAAGTTAATAAAATGGGCAAGACGGTCCCTAATGATCTGTCTATTCTTAATAGCACTAGTTACTACATTCCATTCAATTACAGGAGTGGGAGCAACAACATTATCAACATATCTTGAAAAAAATAGCGATGATGGGAATATTGCTGTTGGAGTGGTAGCAAAAATTCTCAAGCCATTTGCAGAGGAGAATGTACAAATTACCACTGTGACCGTATCACCGAGTGAACCGGTGACACTTGAAGAACTTGATTGGTCTGAATATCCGAAGAAATTAATTGAAGCAACAGGTTATACAGCTGGCATTGAATCTACCGGGAAAAGCCCTGGACATCCTGAATACGGGATTACTTATTCTGGAGTTAAAGTGAAACGAGATTTGTTTTCAACCATCGCTGCGGATTTAGATGTATTTCCGATTGGGACAATACTATATATACCAGGTTACGGATATGGAGTTGTTGCGGACAAAGGCGGTGCAATAAGAGGAAATAAGATTGATCTTTATTATGATACGGTTGACGATGTGTACGATGAATGGGGAAAAAAGACAGTTGAAGTATCGATTGTTAAAATGGGGAATGGCAGTTTGAGTGAGGAGGAATTAAGTGCTATGAATGAGGATGAATCGTTGCAAGTCTTCCGCCAGCAAATCGTTGGAGATAAGAAATCCTAAGTTCTAGCAGACCAAATCTTTACGAGTTGGTCTGCTTTAGTTAAAACAACGTTTTAACCCAAGTACTGAGTATAAGCACAGTTAATTTTTTGTATTTTTTCCCAAAAAAGGTCATTGATGAACAATTGGCAGAAAAGGTCCATACGTTTTTTGAGCGATAATGCTGGTAACGCGTTTTTTAATCCAAGTACTAGCATTAAAAACAACAAATTTCATTGATATATTGCTAGTACTCGTAATAAAAAGGCCGAAAATGAGGGGTTAATCCGAGTACTAGTAATAAAATGCGGTCAGAAGGCCAATATAATCCCTGTACTAGCAATAAAAAGAGGCTCAAAATCGCGTTAATCCAAGTACTAGCAATAAAGCGGCCTTATAATCACGGTTAACCCAAGTACTAGTGATAAAAACCCACCAGTTTATGACCAATCCAGGTTTTTAATCCAAGTACTAGGTAAAGCACCAATTGTTCATGTATGTTTTTTAAAAGAAAAATCATATATGAACAATTGGCCGATTTGAGCAATATAAAGCACTTCAAATAATGCTTGTTTTTGTATGTAACAGCTTACAAAGTTTTTCAAGTCCAATGAGTAATCTTGGCGAAGGTCGGCAATAAAGTTCTTCCTCTAAAATGAAGATATGATCGTGTTTAATCGCGTCTAATTCACTCCATCCAGGTCGCTTCTTCAAAACGGATTTATTTACTTTTTGTTGTTGGACACCAACCCAGGCAAGGCAGATAAAATCCGGATTTCGTTTAAGGACATCGTCCCAATCTGTTTGAACGCTTGCTAGTTCTACGTCTTCATAAAGATTCCGGGCTCCAGCAGCCCTTGATAATTCGGACAGCCAATTGATTTTCCCGGGTGTGAAAATAGGTTTTGGCCACCATTCCCAATAAAGGGTCGGCGGTTTGGATGCAGTTGAGTATTTCTTACGAATATTTTCGAAACGACTTCGAAATTGCCCTGCGGCTTCCTCCCCTTTTTGAGAGAAACCTAAAGCATTTGCAGTCACCAGTAAATCATTTTCAATGTCTTTAAAAGATTGAGGATTCAATACAATATGGGGAATCCCCCTTGCTTTTAGTCCTTCAATATTTCTTTCCATTCCCGGAACACTTAATGAAGCTAAAACTAAATCTGGCTGCAATTTTTCGACTAAGTCTATATTGATGTTTAAATCCGGACCAAGTCGCGGGAGATTTTCGATTGACTTTGGCCAATCAGAATAATCATCCACCCCTACTAATAAATGTTCTAGTTCTAAGAATCCGATAATCTCCGTATTGCTTGGACATAACGATATCACTCTCATTTATAATCGCCTCTCTCCTTATTTCTATAACAACAAATGATTTAGCAACAGCGTGAGGAGTATGCCAGTAAGTCCACCAAAAAACACTTCAATTGGTTTATGTCCCAGAAGTTCCTTTAATTCTTTCCTTTTCTCCCATTTAGGTTTATTTTGCCAATCTTTTGCATCATCCAATATTTTATGGAAATCCGCCACTAGCTGATTTAAAACAATTGCCTGTTCTCCTGCTTGTCTGCGAACTCCAGTAGCATCAAACATAGTAATAATGGCAAATATTGCTGATACAGCGAAAACGGGTGAATCAAGTCCAGATTCAATCCCTACAGCAGTTGATAGAGCGGTAACTGCTGCTGAATGGGAGCTAGGCATCCCGCCTGTACTCGTTAGCAATGCCCAGTCAACTCGCTTAGTCGCGATATAATTAATCGGTACCTTTACAAATTGAGCGAAAAAGATGGCTGTTATTGACGCCCACAAAGGGAAGTTAAGTAGTATTTCCATAGATGAGCCCCCTTTCAAGATTAAAAATTGATAGCATATTTGTTAAAATGTTAAGGTGTTAAGATGAATTTTGATATGATAAGGGTAATAATGCTCTGGAGGTGAAGAAATGGAGCAAGATTACCCAATGGAATATTATCAATTTTTCATCAAATTTAACGAAGATGATTATTATACTTGTCACGATCTCCTAGAAGAAATGTGGATGGAAGACAAGCGTAATTTATTTTTAAAGGGGCTTTTGCAGATGAGCGTCGCCCTTTATCACTATAGTTATGGCAATGTAAAAGGAACACGTTCAATGTTAGAAGTTGCACATAAATATTTAGGTCGTTATTTGCCAAAACATTGGGGATTAGACTTAGTCCCTGTCCTTGAGTTTATCGAAGACTGCCTCTCTATTATACCAGAAGATATCGACCATGTTCCGTTTTCTGAAATTAACACTTTGCCAAAACTTCCGGTTTTGATCTTGAATATCGAAGATGATTAGGAACTCGAAATAATTAAGATGATTCGCTATAATGGGAGAGAAAAGTATGTTGGAGGTGGAGCATTTGTTTACCGTAAAAAAAGAAATCAATCTAAACACAACAGATGAGTGTTTAGTAGTAGGAATCTTTAATAAAACGACAGCACTTTCCGGCTTAGTAGATGAGGTCAATCAACGATTCGACGGGATGCTAACAGAGTTGATTAAAAACGGAGATATATCTACGAAGAAAAAAACATTCTCAAAAATACATACATTTAATAAAATTGGCGCAAAAAGAATTTATTTCGTCGGGTTAGGGAAAGAGAAAGATTTTTCATTTGAGTTGTTACGTGAATCATTTGGTCGCTTGTTTAAATCGCTTAAATCTGAGAAATGGACAGAAGCGGCAGTTGCAATCGATACATTCATTGGGGATAATGTCGATGCATCCGATGTAGCTCATGCGTTAGGTGAAGCTTTTTCAGTCGCCCCATACGAGTTTGAGGGGTATAAACAAAAACGGAATGAACCGAAAAAAGAACTGGAGAAGTTAACAATCTATTCGACAACCGCTGATGAAAAGGAGTTAGAAGCTGCACTCTCTGTTGGCTATGTATTCGGAAAGGGAGTCAATTCAGCACGAACGCTCGTAAATTTGCCAGGAAATATGTTAACAGCTACAGATTTGGCTGAATATGCGCGTAGCCTAGGTGAAAAATATCAACTTGAAGTGGAAATACTTGATAAGGATGAGATTGAGAAATTAGGCATGGGTGCGTTATTAGCGGTTAATCAAGGTTCTGAAGAGCCACCGAAAATGATTGTGCTCAAATATCAAGGTAAAGATGAATGGAAGGATGTTATTGGCTTAGTTGGAAAGGGGATAACCTTTGATACGGGCGGATACTCTTTGAAGACGAAAACTGGAATTGTCGGAATGAAAACGGATATGGGAGGTGCAGCAACGGTTCTCGGGGCAATGGAAATTATAGGTGAGCTGAAGCCTGAACAAAATGTTGTTGCGGTTATTGCTTCCACAGATAATATGGTCAGTGGAAAAGCTTTTAAACCGGATGATGTGATTACCTCTATGAGTGGAAAAACAATCGAAGTGTTAAATACAGATGCGGAAGGCCGCCTCGTCCTCGCAGATGCTGTCACATACGCAAAACACAATGGGGCGAATTATTTAGTTGATGTTGCGACTTTAACAGGTGGAGTTATTACAGCCCTTGGGTTGGAAACAACCGGTGCGTTCACAAATAATGAGGGATGGTTTGAGCAAATAGTAGAAGCTTCATTTGAAGCAGGCGAACAAATGTGGCGCTTACCGATATTTGAAAAAGATAGAGAGAGAGTTCGAAGCAGTAAAATAGCTGATTTAAATAATTCACCAGGCAGTGAAGGCCATGCAATTATGGGTGCTGCCTTTGTCGGAGAATTTGCCGAAGATACTCCGTGGGTACATTTAGATATAGCTGGTACGTCTGTCACCCGAAAAGATCATGACCTAGGCCCTGCTGGTGCGACAGGTGTCATGGTTCGAACATTAGCATTGCTTGTAGAAAGATTCGAACCTATTTCTTAACCGTATATCATTGTAGTAAAAGCCCTTCATTATGTGAAGGGCTTTTACTATTGTAAAAAAATATTCATTGACACTAAAATTGATCCTATGCTATTTTATACTTGTATTTTAATTCTCTACCAATTTAATATACTAAAGTGTGTCGATTGAACATCGATAAAAAACATCAAAAAAGAGGAGACATTATGAACGCTGTTGTAATTGCTGTCCTTGTAATGCTTATATTGAGCTTATTTCGTGTCAATGTTGTTCTATCCTTAATTTTCGCCTCCCTTGTCGGGGGATTAGTAGGAGGCTTAGGGTTAGAAGAGACAGTTGAAGTATTTGCAAATGGATTAGGTGGAAGTGCTGAAGTAGCATTAAGCTATGCGTTATTGGGAGGTTTTGCGGTTGCTATCTCAGCAACAGGACTACCCAATGCATTAGTGGACTGGCTACTTAATTTAGTTGGGAAAAGTGGCGAAAAAAAAGCGAGGATGTATTCGAAAGTTCTTCTCATCTCGATTATTCTTTTAATGGCTATCTTTTCACAGAACTTAATTCCGATCCACATCGCTTTTATTCCGATAATGATTCCACCATTATTGTATATTTTTAATGAATTGAATGTTGATCGAAGGTTAATTGCTTCTGTATTAACTTTTGGCCTTGTCACTCCTTATATGCTCCTTCCAGCTGGTTTTGGGAAGATTTTTCATGATATATTACAAACAAATATTACTGATAGTGGCTTAGCGATAAGTGCGAGTGATATCCCAATTGCTATGCTACTTCCAGCATTTGGTATGCTAGTCGGATTACTATTCGCAATTTTTATTACTTACCGTAAGCCGAGATCCTATGTCGAGAGCCAAAAAGTGAAAGCAGAAAAAGTCGAGTATTCCAAGAAGGGAATCATCTTCTCGTGTATCGCGATTGTTGCAGCTCTTGCTACCCAATTAATGACAGAATCAATGATCATGGGTGCGTTAACCGGAATTGTTGTTATTTATGTCAGTGGTTCAATAAAGTGGAATGAAGCGGATCAGCTTTTGACGGAAGGGATGCGAATGATGGCATTCATCGGTTTTGTAATGCTTTCAGCCTTTGGTTTTGCTGATGTGTTAAAAGCGACGGGAGATGTTGCTGGTCTTGTCGAAGCAGCAGCTTCAGCGATTGGCAATAACAAACCTTTAGGTGCCATTTTAATGTTAATTGTCGGATTGCTTGTAACGATGGGGATTGGTTCTTCCTTTTCAACGATTCCTGTTATAGCCACTATATTTGTTCCATTATGTATCGAACTAGGATTTAGTCCGATGGCGACAATTGCGATTGTTGGTACAGCTGCTGCGCTAGGGGATGCAGGTTCTCCTGCTTCTGACAGTACGCTAGGACCAACAGCAGGACTAAATGTAGATGGCCAACATAATCATATTTGGGATACTTGTGTTCCTACTTTCACTCATTATAATCTTTCGCTCATTCTATTTGGTTGGATTGCAGCGATGATCTTTTAACTAGAGAATGGTTTTCTCCTTTATTTAGTCGATTGCCCACTCATTCCATTAGGTACTTGCATATGAAATAGGGAAGGGATTAGACAAATAAAAGGAGGTAGTCATATGAGACATATGAGATCACCCTATTACCATGGATATGATAGTCGCGGACCTTTATTTTTTGGTCCTTTTCTTGGCGGAGTATTAGGCGGAGTATTAGGTGGAGGTTTAGTAGGTGCATTTGCAAGGCCTCGTCCATTTTATGGTCCGATGATGGGAGCGCCAATTCCAAGACCGATGCACCCATATGGGTTTGGATATGGACATGGATATGGATATGGTGCAGCACCGTATCCGTATTGGTAAAATAAAAGCAGCTCTTTAAGAGCTGTTTTTATTTTTTAAAAACAAAGAATGGACGCAAATAAACTTTACGGAGAATAAATAAGGAGATAAATGATATCAAGATGGACGATTGCTGTTATAAAAATAAAAGGGTCAAAAAGTTAATTTATATGGAACATTTATTGACATGTTTCCATCCCGAAAATGGATTTCAGCTTTTTCTCATGGAATCGGTCAGGAACTAGCTTGAAAAGTTTATTTCTAATTGAGCAAAGAGCAGGTTTATCGAGTTGCGCCATTTTATACAGACGATCCATATCCGCAGAGATTCGCATATTTCGGCCGAGACTTTGCTTTTCATACTCTTTAAATGCTTCTCCTAATGAAACTTCTGAGCTAAGAGTGTTGGATAGGGCATATGCATCTTCAATGGCTTGTGAGGAAAACTGATCAAGATTCGAAGGACACACATTGCCTGCCTCTCCCAATAATAAGATTCTTCCGTAAAGATATTGCTGTAAAAGGTCAAGCTTAAACAAGTCTTTCTTATATAGTGGTTGATCCTCTTGCTTTTCAAGAATTGTTTGAATCGGTTCATGATATGAAAAAAAATTAAAAAGAAGATCTAGTGAATTCCAATTCTTGTAGTTTTCGTGTTGGTTACATTTTTTTATTGCATACCAATAAATCTTATTATTTTGCAGAGGAACAATACCAAAAATTCCATGCGGTCCCCATGTCTCGCTATATCCAACTTTTCCTATTTCTTCATCCCAGTCAATGATGCCATTCCAACTAGATAGACCTGTGTATTGTGGTTCAAGATCTGGGAATAGTTTAGTTCGAATAAAAGAATTAGCGCCATCACAAGCAATTAAATAATCCATAGTCTTTCTTGTATGATCGCCAAAGCTTATTTGAATCCCATCATCCGTTTCAATGAAAAAATTGACATTTTTCTGAAAGTGGACAGTTCCCGGAATCAAGGCAGCCATTAATATGGTCTTAAATTCGTCTACTGGTACGGAAAGGAACTTTGATGTAGATGATTGGTAGGTTAGATTCGCAAGCGATTTGCCTATTTCAGAATAAATGGTACATTTTTCGGCGGATAAGCCAATTTCTTGTATTCTTTTTTTTAGTCCAAAATATTCGAGGCATTGTAAGGCATTTTCGCCGAGAACGATTCCCGTTCCATACTTGTTATTTTGATCATTTCGATCATAAACTTCAGCGTGAACCCCTTTTTGTTGTAGAGCTAACGCCGTGCATAACCCGGGAATTCCCCCCCCAATGATGGCGATTTTTTCGTTTCTCAACATGTCCACCTCCAAGTTCCTCTTAATTAAACTATATGATAGGGCTTATTTTGAGTACATGGATAATTTTCGAACAATCGCTCATTTTCTGTAAATATGAACAAATGTCATAAAATGATAAAAAAGCCATTAATCAGCGATTAATGGCTTAAAGCTTAAAAACATTAAAGATTTCTACTTTTGCTCTTTTCTTTCTTTTGCAAATCTCGACCTAAATCATCTGTTACACTGCTTTCGGCCATTTTCACACCAGAATGGTAAGCAGCACGGCCTATCAAATGACCGCTTATTGGAGCCGTCATAAATATGAACAGGATCGCGAGCAACAGGCGTGAATTAAAATGACTTTCAAACACCATAAAATAGATTAGGGCACCAAGGAGGATCATCATAACGCCTAGGGTCGTTGCTTTGGCAATGGCGTGGTTTCGCGTGTAAACATCTGGAAGTCGAATCGCACCGATGGTGGCGATAAGACTTAATAAAGATCCAATAATGATAAATAAACCGATGATAAACTCATAAATTCCTGTCACGTTTGATAATCTCTCCTTTCTCGAGGTATTTCGCAAAGGCAACTGTCCCGATAAAGGCTAAAATTCCGATCAGAAGAATAATGTCTAGAAAGACACTTGTTCTCAGTAAAATGGACAAGAGCGCAACAACCGCGACGAGATTAATTCCTAAACCATCAAGGGCAATGACTCGGTCTGGTACGGAAGGCCCCTTGACCACACGATAGATGAGACCGCTCATGGCGATGGAAATCGCGAATAACGCGATGTATAAAAATGTATCGACCATTAACGGCTCACCTCCAAGATTGCTTTTTCGAATGAATTTTTAATTCCATCGATTTCCTCTTTCACATCATCAATATTGATTGCATGGATGTAAAGAACACTGTTATCTTCAGACACTTGAACGGTTAGTGTACCTGGTGTTAATGAAATGAGGCTGGAAAGCAATAAGATTTCCCAGTCTTTCCTCAGTTCAATCGGGAGGGCAAAGATCCCTGGTTTAATATCTAACTTCGGTTTAACAATGAGCATAACGACCCCAAAAGTTGATTGAACAAGTGCTTTCAAGAACAGTAACATCAATTTGAAGGTGGCATATACCGGGTGAAAGTAAAACCGAGTATTGAAAAGCTTCCTGAAAATAAACAGAAAGACAAATCCCCAAAAATAACCGACAACAAATGATCCTAGGGTAAAGTTTGTTTTCATAAACATATACGTAAATGCAAGAAAAATATTAAGTAACATCTGAAATGCCATAGCACACTACTCCTTTAAAACGGCGTTAATATATATTTCCGGATCGCTTAGTGTCTCGGCAGCAAGAGAGATAATTGGGTAGATAGCCTCTGTTCCTACACCATAAAGAACAGCACAGATCGTTAATATGACAGGCGCAACAAGTAACCTTTTAACAGGTACTGTTTCCTCGTTTTTATATTCCCGTGCTTCGCCCCAGAAGCCGTTGATAAAAATTCTCATCACGGAGAAGAGAACAAAAAGGCTTGACATAAGGACAACACCAGACCCCCAGTAATTTCCTGCTTCAATTCCGGAACGGATAATCAATACTTTTCCGATAAATCCACTTAATGGTGGAACTCCTGCAAGAGCTAAAGCGGCAAGAAAATAAGTCCATGCAAGTCCAGGATAGCGATTAATGAGTCCGCCCATCTCTTTTAAGTTGCTTGAACCGGCTATTTTAATGATGATCCCAATTAGTAAGAATAACGCAGCTTTAATAATCATATCGTGGATGAGGTAAAATACCGACCCAGTTAATGCTTCTGCTGTGAAACTTGAAATCCCGAAGAGAATCACACCGATAGCGATAATAATATTGTAAATGATAATTTTCTTTACATCGGAGTAGGCAATTGCCCCGATCGCCCCGATAATAATCGTAAGGATCGCTAGAACTTCAAGCAGTCCGTGAGTGTAGGCGACATCCTGAGTGAAAAACAATGTGTACGTTCTTGTAATCGCATAGACACCTACTTTTGTTAATAAGGCGCCAAATAATGCCATGACCGGTGCTGGCGGAACGTAATAAGCACCAGGAAGCCAGAAATAAAGCGGAAAGATTGCCCCTTTAATTCCGAATACGATTAAGAATAAAACCGCGATTACCGTAACGATTCCTGATTGTCCCATTTCATTAAGTCGCATTCCAATATGGGCCATATTTAGCGTTCCAACAATCGAGTACAGATAGGCAATGGCGATGACAAACAAGCCAGATGAGATGATGTTAACAAGTAAGTATTTAATCGTTTCTCTCAATTGTGGCTTTGTTCCACCAATAGCAAGCAGTACATAGGAAGCCATTAGCATGACTTCAAAGAAGACAAATAAGTTAAAGATATCTCCGGTCGTAAAAGCACCATTCACACCGAGAATGAGGAAGAACAGAACTGGATAATAGTAGTGTTCTTCCCGGCTCTTTTCAATTGAATGAAAAGAATAGAGCAAACAGACTAAAGCAATGATGCTTGTTGTTAATACTAAGAGGGCGGAAAACATATCGGAAACAAGAGTGATTCCAAAAGGTGCTTCCCAATTACCTAAGTTCGTCGTTTGAATGCCCTTAGTATAAACCGTTGCGACAAGGAAACTTGCAGCAACAATCGTCAACACTGAACCAATTACTGACAGCAAGCGTTGAACAGGAATGTTTTTCCTGAAGAAAATCAGGATGATCGCAGTAATAAACGGTATTAGTAACGGTAAAACGATTAGACTATTATTCATTTCCTTCCTTTCCTCTCATGAGTTCCATATTATCGGTACCTAGCTCCTGGTAAGTACGGTATGCAAGTACTAGAAATAGAGCTGTTACTCCAAATGAAATAACAATTGCGGTCAATATTAAAGCTTGCGGAAGCGGGTCTGAATATGCCTCGGCCTGTTGGCCTAAAAGCGGTGCCGCGCCAGTTTTTAACCCCCCCATTGTTAGTAAGAGTAAATGTACTCCGTGACTCAGGAGACCTGTTCCAACAATAATTCTAAGTAAGCTTTTGGAAAGCATAAGATACGTCGCTGACATAAAAATGATTCCTACCAGAATTGCCATTAAAATTTCCATTAGTCACTCTCCCCAATCGTTTGAATAATGGCCATTGCGGTGCCTATGACGACTAGTACAACACCTATATCAAACAAAACAGCGGTATGGAGTGATAATTTCCCCAGAATTGGAAAATCGACATAGGTAAACCAATGGGTTAGAAATGCTTTACCGAATAAGAGCCCGCCGATTCCCGTTCCTACAGCAAATAGTAGTCCAACTGCGATAACCACTAGATAATTAAACGGCAGGAATTTCGCAACCGTTTTAATGTCATAAGTAATTAGGAGTAAAACTAATGCTCCAGCGAAGATTAATCCTCCGATAAACCCTCCGCCAGGGTAGTAGTGACCAGCAAAAAAGATATCGATTGCAAACACTAGGATGATGAATAACAGAATCCTAGTAGCGGTTTCTAAAATCACGTTATTTGTCTTCATCCTTGTTCTTTCCCCCTCGACATCCGTAATTTGATAAATGTAAAGACCCCAAGGGCTGCAATTCCAAGAACAGCAATTTCAAACAATGTATCAAAACTCCGGAAGTCAACAAGTATAACGTTAACCATATTTTCGCCGGCTGCTTTTGTATACGTATTTTCCACATAATATTGAGAAATTGATTCAAACGCTTTGCTGCTATGAGCGGATAACGCAATTAAAGTTACGATCAGCCCAACACCAACAGAAATGATCGCATTGCTTACTTTGAATTTCATTCGCTCATGGTGCCATTTCTTCGGTAATCGATAAAAGGCAAGTAAAAATAACGCAACAGAAATCGTTTCAATCACAAGCTGTGTTAATGCAAGATCTGGAGCCCTAAAAATCGCATAGAATAACGAGATGGCATATCCTACAGCACCGAGCAGGATAATCGTTGTCATCCGTGACTTTGCAAATAAAATTGAAACGGAACCGACAGCAATAATTACGACTAGAACTACCTCAAAGGCATGAATTTCTGCTACGTTTGCTAAGTCTAGTGCAAATGCATTTTTAGTAATCAATGTCGCCCCGAGTATTAAGACAAAGAACGCAAAGATATAGATTAGATAGGTTCGAATCGAATCTGTCATGTACGCATTTGTAAAACGATTAGCTCCTGTTTGAATACCCGCTAAACCATGATCATAAGCAGAGTTTAACGAGAATCTTTCAGGCATTCGAGTGTAAATTCCTGTCCATCTTGGCATGAACTTATACAAGAGGATCCCGGCGATAACGACACCAATCGTCATCCAAAGTTCAGGTGATTCAAAACCATGCCAATGATAAATATGAACATCAAATTCCATTCCAGCCGCCAACAAAGTTGGGAGAATAGAGGCCATAACGGCTTCGATTAACGGTGAAACAATATTAGGGAAGAACCCAATGATCACAACTAATGAAACGAGAATAATTGGGGAAATAAGCATCCCAATTGGTGCCTCATGCGGCTTTTGTACTTTTAATTTTTCTGGCTGGAATTTTCCAGTGAATGTTTTAAAGACAATAATCATGCTGTATAAAAATGTGAATACGCTGGCCACCCAAGCGATGATTGGGAATAGAATTCCTAAAGTATCCATGTTGAAAAACCCAATTTCCTGCGCCCTTAGCATTCCTGTAAAGAACATTTCTTTACTAAGGAACCCATTGAATGGCGGCAGTCCAGCCATTGAAAAGGAACCAATTACTGCAATCGTAAATGTGATAGGCATGATGGTCATCAAGCCGCCAAGATTGCGGATATCGCGCGTACCTGTTTCATGATCAACAATCCCGACCATCATGAATAGACTTCCTTTAAAGGTAGCATGATTTAATAAATGAAAGACTGCAGCTGTGATAGCAACCGTATAAAAACCATTTTCAAATTCAGGATAGTGAAGCGCAGCTGCTCCGAGTCCTAAAAGGGACATTATCAACCCCAACTGACTGACTGTTGAATAAGCGAGAATTCCCTTTAAGTCGGTATGTTTTACGGCAGAGAATGATCCCCAGAATAAGGTTATAATCCCAAATCCAGCGACAAGCCATATCCATAACCCTTCATAAGCAAATACAGGTGTCAACCTAGCAACTAAGTAAATCCCTGCCTTTACCATTGTGGCAGAATGCAAATAAGCACTAACAGGTGTTGGAGCTTCCATTGCATCTGGGAGCCAAATGTGGAATGGAAATTGTGCAGACTTTGTAAATGCTCCAAGCAAAATACAAAGTAAAACAGCTATGAACAGGTCATGTCCGACAATTTCCCCCGCCATGGCGATTGTTTCAGAAACGCTGAATGTTCCTGTCATTAAGTAAAGGAGGACAATCCCTCCAAGCATTGAAAATCCGCCAAAAACCGTAATCAACATCGATTTTTGCGCACCATAGCGAGAACGCTCTCGATAGTTCCAGTACCCAATCAGTAGAAAGGATGAGAAACTTGTTAGCTCCCAAAAGGCGTAGAGGACGATCAAGTTATCTGAAAGGACAACCCCAAGCATTGCACCGATAAATAATAGAAGATAAACATAAAATTGGTTTAACTTTTCTTTTTCTTTTGACAGATAATAAATGGAATATAAAACGACGAGTGCGCCAATTCCTGTGATTAATAGTGCAAATAATAGACCAAGCCCATCTACTCGCGCACTAAAATCAATTCCTAAAGATGGGATCCAACTAAGTGTTTCCATAGCTGCTTCACCATTTATGACTCCTGGTAGAAATGACAGAAAATAGCCAAATAATAATACCGGAAGTGGAAGGAGAAACCAGCCAGTATGAATCTTAGGGGCCCTCTTATGTAGAGAAGGAATAAAGATTGCCAATATCAATGGTGAAATAATGGCCAAGTGAAGCAAAGACAAATGTATAACCTCCCTTTAAATAACTTCTTTGTTTACGTATTTTTTTCCCATCATCACGAGTCTATGCTTATTGTTAACCAAACCCCCTTATGCAAACCAAAATATAGGAACAAAACCCTTAATTGCCATGTGAAATATTATATCGTAAATAAATACGGCATGCATCTTATGACCAAAATTGTCGAATGAAGTATAAATTTCATTCGGAATAGCCATCATAAATAATGATGGAGGGATGTCTATGGCGAAGAAAGTGGTTGTGTGCTTGTTTTTATTCCTTATTTTGTTTATTGGTGCATTCTCTCTGGACCGACAGCTTAGCCGTGAATTTTATGATCCTACCGGTGGAGAAAATGACGGTATGGTTCAAGTGCAGCAACTGGACGATGGGACTCCCTTGGAGTTTTTAAAGAATGAAATTTTTGCCCCAAGAGAGTACGTTAGAATTATCTCAACGGATAAGAGATAACAAAAAGGATGAACCAAACTTGTTCATCCTTTTTGTAATACGAAAGAAACCCAAAAAAGTTTTCATTTTTTTTATAAAAAGTGAAAACTTTTTTTTACTGAAGGGAAAACACAGAAAAATAGGAAAATTCACTTAAAAACATGCTATAATAGTAAAAATATGACGCATATATATTTTAAAAAGTTTTTGGAAAGTTGGGAGGAGAATGAAAAAAAAGGAAAGGGAAATATTTATTGATTTTGAATTTACGATGCCCGATAAAAATGGTAAAAAGCGAGGGTTTTTTCAGGAAATCATTGAGGCTGGGTTGGTCGTTGTTGAAAATGGAGAGGTTATGGAAAGGTTTTCTTCTTTTGTCGTCCCAAACCGGTTTCCGCTTCTTTCGAACCGTTGTAAGTCTTTTTTAAATATTTCACAGAAACAAGTAGATGATGGAATCTCCTTTCATGAGCTTGTAAACAAATTAAGAATGCTCGAAGATAATGTCCCGGGACGGATTATAACCTGGGGAAATATGGATATGAAGGTATTGCGCGATAATTGCCGTAAAGTTGGGTTTTCTTTCCCATTTATTGGAGATGAAATTGATTTTTCGTTGGAATACAAGCGTTTTTTTGGCAATAAAAATCAAACCGGCCTATGGAGAGCGGTTCAGGAATATGGAAGAGAAGGAACAGGGAAGCATCATCGTGCTTTAGATGATGCACTAACTACTTATCATATTTATAAACTGGTTGAACAAGACAAACAATACTTAAAAAAGCCAAAGCCGCCAACCATTGGCGATCGAATTGATCTTTCAAAACTGTATAATAAATTTGCTTAAAAGCCAGATATCATGAGGAAATCTGGCTTTTTGTTTTTATTCATTCGATATTTACTTAAAATAATCGTTTTCAAGCGTTTCAATATTTTGTAAGCTGTGCTTTGCCCAAGCAGTAGAATCCTCTTTTAACTCTTCCTTAAAGCGATCAACTGCTATTCGTAAGGATTCAAAGTAGTCAGGAATATCCTCCGCAAAAGGTTTCACCATTTTTTGGGGGATATTTGCTTGCTCCCGGTAGGCTAAAGCACGTCGTTCATGAAAAATACCAACGTCTGCATCCTTTGGGTTATGAAGATCTCCTTGCATCGGGTGTTTTAAAACAGCTAAAACGCGGACAAGATAATGTTCTGGCCGAAACTCTGTAATTTCACCGGCATATTTCCCAGTTTTATAAATAGCTGTTACTTTGTCTCCTATTTTAAAGTTATTCATTTAGTAAACCTCCATCACTAGATTTATTGCTTCTCTTCGTTTATATTATGGAACATGAAAAGGAAAATAACAAAGAGTAAGAATTTGAGACAAAAGAAAGTGGAGGGTAAAGATGAAAAAGCTAATTTTTATCATGTTTTTGGGTCTGTTTTTTCTAAGTGCATGCGGGGGAAATACTGACCAAACAGAAGAGAACGCAGAGTCTGAACAAAGGCAGGAACCTACTGTAGAATTGGAGGTTATTCCTGAAAGTGAGGATTACCCTCAATTATCATCTGAGGTCGCCGAAAACGAAAGTTTAGTTGAAATGACCACTTCATTGGGGGCCATTAAAATAAAGTTATTCCCTGAACAGGCTCCAAAAGCTGTAGAAAATTTTATTACGCATAGTGAGCGAGGGTATTATGATGAATTGAATTTTCATCGAGTTATGAATCAATTTATGATTCAAGGAGGGGACCCTGAAGGAACTGGTCGGGGCGGTGAAAGTGTTTATGGAGAAGCTTTTGAAGATGAATTTGCTAATAATTTATTTCATTTCCGCGGGGCTTTGTCGATGGCTAATTCAGGTCCAAACACAAATGGAAGTCAATTTTTCATCGTTCAAAACTCTATTTTTCAAGGAGGATTTGAAAAAGAGTATCCAGATTCCATCGTTAAAGTTTATGAACAAGTGGGTGGAACACCATGGTTAGACTTTAAACATACCGTTTTCGGCCAAGTAATAGAAGGAATGGATGTCGTCGATAAAATTGCAGCGGTAGAAACAGATCAGAATAATAAACCGTTAGAAGAAGTAATCATAGAAAAAATTGAAGTAATTAAAGAATGATTCTATAGATGATGGAAAGTGTATTGATGTGACATCATAAATCACCATGCTATAATAAGGTTAAATGATTGTCTACAGTAGAAAGGAAGTCAAAAAAGATGAATTGGTTTGTTTTGTCTCTGTTCCTTTATTTTCCCAAAGATAAGACGGAGTATATCCCAGCTGTTATTTGGATGATTGTCACTTTTATCGCAGCCATCATCGTTATGAGGCTATTTATAAAAATATCGAAAAAAGAAGCTCAAGAAGCAAAAAAGTATGAACAAATTCATCAATCAAAAGAAGCGAATCAAGAAAATAAATAAAAACAATAAAAGGCTTCCAAACACTGTTTGGGAGCCTTTCGTTGGCTAATAGGAAAGTATAAATTTTTCAATTTATACTTTCCTAACGCATAAGGGCAACTACGCCTCTGTCTTCGCCCTTAGGGGCTCGCCAATCGGCGAGTTTTCTTTATTCATTAAGTAAATGCCTTTTTAAGGCGATTTAAGCCATCAGCTAAAGTTTCTCGCGGACAAGCAAGATTCATTCTCACAAAGCCTTCTCCACCAGGACCGTATTTTGGGCCTGGTTCTAATCCAAGTTTGCCTTTTTGTAGAAGCCGTTCCCGAATTTCTTTATCAGACAATTTAAATTCGCGACAATCGATCCAAAGTAAATACGTCCCATCTGGAACAATTACGCGCATTTTTGGTATATGTGTTTGAATAAAAGCAATTGCTTCATCAATATTTCCTTTTAAATAATGTAATAATTGGTTTAGCCAGTCCTCACCAAAACGGTAGGCCGCTTCCATCCCGTAAATCCCAAAAAGATTTAAACTGGTCATCGCTTGTTTTTGTTGCTCAGCACGAAACTTTTTACGGAGTGATGAATTCGAAATGATGACAGCGGAAGCTTGTATACCTGCTAGGTTAAATGTTTTTGTTGGAGCGATGCAAGTTAACGTTATTTCTGCAAACTCATCCTTTATTGACGCAATAGGAATATGGCGGTGTGGGGTAAAAACTAGGTCAGAATGAATTTCATCTGCTAGAATGTAACAATTATATTTTAAACATAGTTCCCCAATTTTTGTTAATTCTTCTTTCGTCCATACTCTTCCCCCTGGATTATGTGGGTTGCAAAGGAGAAAGAGTTTCACTCCATCTTTTAACTTTGATTCAAAATCTTCAAAGTCAATTTCATAATGATTATCCTTGAGGACAAGTTGAGAGTTTACGACAACACGTTTGTTTAGTTCGATCATGCTGAAAAAAGGGGAATATACTGGTGATTGAAGCAAAATCTTATCCCCTTCATTCGTTAATGATTGAATCGCTAAACTAATAGATGGGACAACACCAGGGCTAAATAAAATCGAAGGCTTGTCAATGTCCCATTGATGGCGAGTGGACAGCCAGTGCTGTATAGCCTCTGTTACAGTTTGGTTGGCAAAGGTATAGCCGAATATTCCATGACTTACACGATTGGTCATGGCCTCAATCACTTTTGGTGGGGGAGGAAAATCCATATCAGCTACCCACATCGGTAATACATCTTCTGTACCAAAAATGTCTTTCGTCATCTCCCATTTCACTGACGCAGTATCTTTACGATTAATTAGTTGATCAAAATTAAATGTATCCATCGTCTCAACCTTTCTCTTCTTGATTTTTAACTTTGCTAATTTCATGATAAAATAATTCACATAAAATGTGAAAGTATATAGGTGAGCAGCCAGTTTATATGCTTAAAAACGTTCTCCGTCCATAAGAAAATGATTGATGTGTTGGCAAACGTCCTCAGGTCTTTCTTCTGGTAATAGATGTCCTGTATCCTCAAGGACGATTAACTGCGAATTAGGTAAGTCTTCAACAAGTTTCCTCCCAGTATTTAGCGGGACAACACGGTCATGTCTCCCCCAAAGTAATAAACATGGAGTTTGAACTTTCTGAAGCTGTACAGATGTTAAATCTCCTTCCCGGTGACGTAGCATTCCGGTTAATCCTTTAAAAATAGAATTGTCTAAAAAGGGACTTAAATAACCCTCTCGCATTTCATTATCAATAAGTGAATGGTTATAAACCACATTTCTTAAGTTTTTTTCGATTCCTGACCGAGCTAAATAATTTTTTACTAACAGGTGGAAAAATGGGAGGTAACTAGCGAAAATATGTAGTTGCTTTGCACGACTTAAATATCCAGAACTACTAAGTAGAACCGTTTTTTTTGCTCGGTGAGGATGATGATAAAGAACATTTAAGGCAATTTGTCCCCCCATCGAATGACCAATAATGCTATAATTTTTTATACCTAGGACATCTAATAAGGAAACAACGGTTAACGCAATATTTTTGTATGAATAATGATAATTGCGAGAATGACCGCTCTTTCCGAAGGGAGGAAGATCTACAGAAAAGACCGAGTAGTTTTGCTTTAGTAACGGGACAAGATGACGAAAACTAAACAGGGACGATAGAAAACCGTGTAATAAAACAACTGTTTTCTCGGAGGATGGATGTTTAAAATATTCATAGTAAACATCGATTCCGTTGATTTGTTTGCTTTCGGAAAAATGACTTTGTTCCATCCTGATGCATCACTCCTTGAACTCTTTCTTTATCATAGATTGTGAATGCCTTTGTTTTTTTATCCTTTAATAAGTTAAATACAAGACGGTCCGTTCGTCAATTTTTTGAATTTCAGTGAAACTGGATAGGATGTTTCTGATTATTTTGATATAATGGGCTTATTTGAGAATTGAGGTGGATATAATGCAGCTTTCTGAGAAGGAATTAGAACTGGTTGAGATTTTAGAAAAAAATTCACGTATATCAACGGAAGACCTTGCTGCTATGACTGGCCTTACCGTTAAAGACACAGAAAAATACCTTCATAAGTTAGAAGAGCAGAAAATCATTGTAAGGTATACTTCAATCGTTGATTGGTCAAAGATTGATGGCCATGAAGGTGTTACCGCTATGATTGATGTAAAAGTCACTCCGAAACGTGGAGTGGGGTTTGATGATATTGCCAAAAGAATTTATCGATTTAAAGAGGTTAAATCGGTTTATTTAATGTCGGGAGCATACGATTTGTCTGTGATGATTGAAGGGAAATCGATGAATGAAGTAGCAAGATTTGTTTCCGACAAGCTCTCAACACTTGATTCCGTCATTTCAACGACGACTCATTTTCTTTTAAAGAAATATAAACATGATGGCACAATTTTTGAGCCAGATGATGAAGATAAACGGATCGTGGTGTCTCCATAATGAAAACGAAAAAAACTTATTTGTCACGGATGGTGCGTGATTTAAAACCTTCAGGGATTCGGCGTTTTTTTGACCTTGCTTCAGGGATGGAAGGAGTTATTTCACTTGGTGTTGGTGAACCAGATTTTGTTACACCTTGGGCAGTAAGGGAGGCAGCCATCCTTTCTCTTGAAGATGGCTATACCTCTTACACGGCAAATGCGGGTCTCTTTGAGCTTAGGCAAGAAATTTCAAAATACATGTTTCGTTCCTTTGGGGTTAAGTACAAAGCAGAATCTGAAGTTTTAGTTACTGTAGGGGCAAGTCAAGCAATTGATATTGCTCTTAGATCAATTATTGATCCGGGTGATGAAGTAGTGGTTGTCGAGCCATGCTTCGTTTCATATAGTCCGTTAGTTAGTTTGGCTGGAGGAATCCCAGTTCCGGTCCAAGCTTCAAAAGACCAAGACTTTAAAATTTCGGCGAAAGTACTTGAATCGGTGATTACTCCTAAAACAAAAGCGGTTATGATATGCTCACCGAATAATCCGACGGGGACGATGCTCAACAAGAAAGAATTAAAAGAAATTGCTGAATTAGTTGAAAAACATGATTTGCTTATTTTATCTGATGAAATTTACGCTGAACTTGTATATGACGAAACTTATACGAGTATGGCAGCAATTGAAGGAATGCAGGATCGCACAATTTTGGTGTCAGGGTTTTCAAAAGGGTTTGCAATGACGGGCTGGCGCCTTGGTTTTGTTTGTGCACCGGAAGAAATCACTGCTGCTATGCTCAAAGTCCATCAATATGCGATGATGTGCGCGCCGACAATGGCGCAATATGCTGGGCTAGAGGCACTTAGAAATGGAGATGATGATGTCGAAGAAATGAGAAAAAGCTATCGACGTCGTCGAAATTATATGGTCAGTGCCTTTAATGAAATGGGTTTAAGCTGTCACTCTCCTGGTGGTGCTTTCTACGTTTTTCCTTCGATTGAGTCGACAGGTTTATCTTCTGAGGAATTTGCAGAAAAGCTCCTTATTGAAGAAAAGGTGGCAGTGGTACCTGGAAATGTTTTTGGTGAGAGTGGAGAAGGTTATATTCGCTGCTCCTACGCCACATCAATTGAACAACTCCAAGAAGCAATTAAACGAATACGACGTTTCATCGAGAAGAATTCATAAGCAGAAAAAAAGAAGGCAACTCAAGCTTGAGCTGCCTTCTAAAAAAAGGGGGAATACTAGAAAGCCTTATATTTAAATTATTCCCCAATTAATAATTTTTATACAAAAGGATGCTAAATTTATGAAATCGCTCCGTGGAGAACGAGCACCCTATATTTACTTTTTACCGTTTTCATTTAATAGTTCAGATGCTGGAACATCTAATATTGTTGATAAGCGTAAAATTGTTTGGTTATTCGGAATTTTTTCTCCAGTTTCATACTTCTCGATCGTGTCTTTCCCAACCCTTGCTTTTATTGCAAGCTCTTCTAAAGACATGTTTCGCTCCTCCCTAAGTGTCCGAAGGTTTTTACCAATTGAAGTCATTGTTCCGTCACCCCTTTAAAATATATATTTAATTTTACCATGAAATGGTCATAAAGTTTGAATAAATTCATGAATATTCACTTATAATGGCTTGAAATTCCAATCCTTTAGCAAGTATTTACTAGCAAAATGAATTTAGTTTTTGTTATTTTTTAATAAATATAGTATAATATTTAATTGCGTATAAATGAGATAAATAAATCATAAATTAGGAGTGTTTTCATGTCGGGAAAAATTGAAGTAGGCAGCATTGTAACAGGAAAAGTAACGGGAGTTCAACCATATGGTGCATTTGTTGCTCTAGATGAAGAGACACAAGGTCTTGTTCATATATCTGAAATAACACATGGTTACGTAAAGGATATTAACGAACATTTAAAGGTTGGGGATGAAATTAAAGTAAAGGTCTTGTCCATTGATGAAGAGGCGGGCAAGATTGGCCTCTCGATTCGGGCAACAATGGAAGAACCTGAACAGCCAACAAGAGTGAAGAAACCGCGAAAGCGTGCAGCGGCTATTATTACCCAGGACGAAGATTCACAAGGATTTAATACTTTAAAAGACAAGCTTCAAGAATGGATTACCCAATCGAAAATGTAATAAAGTGGAGAAAGCGACTGAAGGATGTATTGTTCCAGTACTCTCTTCTTGCTCATATCGTTATGAACCATAAAAAAGTTAACTATCGCAAATATTAAAAATGTAATTCAAAATGACCTTCAAATTATATGGTAATTTGGAGGTCTATTTTTAGCTCTACTGTTATAACTGAATGTTGATTTCACTGCGTATGAAAAATAAACGGAAAAATTCCCGCTAAACTGGGAAATGCCGATATTTCCTTAAAAATAAGGGGAGTTTTTCCGTTTATATGATCAAAATCTTTGGATTTTGTCTTATTTAGAGCAGTTAACGGGAATATCTCCGCTTATATCCGCTTCTTAAGCTTCACCTATATACATTAGCAGGAAATTCTCCGCTTATTCATTCTCAGACTTACATAAAAATCGATACGGAGGAGGCGAAATTGTTTTGTATACATGCAATCCGAATAATTAGCAATTAAAATCAAAGCAAAATAGCAAGGTATAAACCTTTGCTACTAATTAATCTCTCTAGCTTACAGATTGCTCTTCGTGCAAAAAGGATTATATTTTCCTGTGGCAAATTAACGCTTTGCGTTTGGAAACGGAACCCGTTAGTAATTAAGCGGATCTTTTTTTATTTGTCTGGCTCCAGCGCCTAGGGGCTCGAGGTCATAAGCCACTCCAAATTTGAAGACAAAGAGCGTCTTCTAATCTGGCGCGTCTTATGCTTGTCGCCCCTGACCAAGGCGCTTGCGCTTTTCTTATTTAGCTGGCTCTGTACCGGTTCTTCTTTCTGCTGCTTCACTAGGAGCAAATAAGAGACCGAGGTTAATTAAACCAGCAATTCCCACTAAGCCATAAATAATTCTTGAAAGTGCTGCGTTTTGTCCACCAAAAATAGTAGCAACTAGATCAAATTGAAAGAAACCTATTAATCCCCAATTAATTGCACCAATGATTGTTAAAATTAAAGCAATTCTTTGAATTGTGCTCATACTCTAACCTCCTTTGTTAAAGACTAATTGTAGAATGGTCCAATAACGCAAAAATTATTCGTGATTTGAAATTTCCATAAATTATGTGGGAGGAAAGGTTTAGTAGACTTTCTAAATAACAAAGTTGAAAACCTTGATTCTTAACGGCCCATTCGTTAAAGTGATAAAGAACAAATATATTGGAGGATCGTAAATGACACATATTACATTTGATTACTCAAAAGCGTTAAGCTTTTTTGGCGAACATGAAGTTACATATTTAAGAGATTTTGTAAAAGTAGCACATCATTCCTTACATGAACAAACAGGGGCCGGCAGTGATTATCTCGGTTGGATTGACTTACCTGTTGAATACGATAAAGAAGAATTCTCCCGCATTCAAAAAGCAGCTGAAAAGATTAAAAATGATTCAGACATTCTGATTGTCATTGGCATTGGTGGTTCTTATTTAGGAGCACGCGCTGCCTTAGAATTTTTACAGCATAGTTTTTACAATACCCTACCTAAAGAAAAGCGAAATACGCCACAAATTATTTTTGCCGGCAATAACATTAGTTCTTCTTACTTGAAAGATATTATGGATTTATTAGAAGGAAAGGATTTCTCGGTTAATGTCATCTCGAAATCCGGTACAACAACGGAACCTGCCTTAGCTTTTAGAATCTTCCGCAAGCTATTAGAAGAAAAGTACGGTTCTGAGGAAGCAAAAAAACGAATTTACGCAACGACTGATAAGGCGCGTGGTGCCCTTAAAACGCTAGCAAATGAAGAAGGTTATGAAAGCTTCGTGATTCCTGATGATGTTGGCGGTCGCTATTCGGTATTAACAGCAGTTGGGTTATTGCCGATCGCTGTTAGTGGTGCGGATATTGAAAAGATGATGGACGGAGCGGCTCAAGCAAGAGAGGATTTTAGCAAGTCTGAATTAGAAGAAAACTTAGCGTATCAATATGCGGCGGTTCGTAATGTCCTTTACAATAAAGGGAAGACGATTGAGATGCTAATTAACTACGAGCCGTCCCTTATGTATTTTTCAGAATGGTGGAAGCAATTATTTGGAGAAAGTGAAGGGAAGGATCAGAAAGGCATTTTCCCTGCTTCGGCTAATTTCTCAACGGATTTGCATTCCCTTGGACAATACGTACAAGAAGGACGAAGAGACCTTTTTGAAACAATTATTAAAGTGGAAAAATCAGGTCATGAGCTAACGATTGAAGAAGAGGCAAATGACCTTGACGGCTTGAACTATCTTGCCGGTCAGACGGTAGACTTTGTTAATAATAAGGCATTTGAGGGAACATTGCTTGCTCACACAGACGGTGGTGTTCCGAACTTAATTGTGTCAATTCCTGAGCAAGATGAATATACATTTGGTTATCTTGTTTATTTCTTTGAAAAGGCATGTGCCATGAGCGGTTACTTGCTTGGAGTAAATCCATTTGACCAGCCAGGCGTGGAAGCATATAAAGTCAATATGTTTGCTCTATTAGGAAAACCAGGTTTCGAAGAAAAGAAAGCGGAACTCGAAAAACGCTTAAAATAATATGAACGACAAAAAGAGTGCCAGAGAAAATATGGCACTCTTTTTTACTGATGAAATTGAAACGATTGACAAACAATAAGAGAAAAAGAAAGGAAGTATAAGATGATTGAAATTCCATCTACAATTGAAGGATTACAAATTCGATTATCCGACCTTGAAGAGCACTTAAAACCACTAGGATATTCAATCGGTGGGAACTGGGATTATGACCATGGTTTTTTTGATTATAAGATTGCTGACCATGATGGATACTTATTTTTAAGGCTTCCGTTTATTGCGATTGATGGGCAGCTAGATGCAGATGTCTGCTCCGTAGAAATCAAAAGGCCGTTTTTGCTTTCACATGTTTATCAAAAAGGCTTGGACGATCATGCTCATACGAACAGCACATTTAACCAGTTTTCCGAACCAGTTGATAAAGATGGGCGTATTCCACCGAGTTACGTCGAGATTGGGAAGTCATTGCTTAAAGAAGTGGAAGCACTATTTGAATAATATATCAACTTTAATGGATAATGAGCAACAGGTGATCGTCTTTATCGATCATTATTTCTTTTTGGGGATTGACAATTATGTCTTCTCCTTTTTTAATTCCTAGCAAAATAATTTTTTTAGAAAGGAAATGTAAATGGGCTTGTTTAAAGCTTTTTCCAATCGTGTCCTCCGAAGCTGTTTGATACTCTAATTTTTTCCCATTTAATTGCGATAAAAGGTCACTCAATGGCTTTACCATTCCAATTGAATGAAGGCTGTCTAGCATAATGGCACTAGTCAGCTTGTTCGATTTAATGAGTTCATCCGCCCCAGCTCGTTTTGCATTGTTCACTTGTTCGCTTGTTAGAATTTCAGCAATACAGATAATATCAGGGTTGAGCCCTTTTACAGCTAATAAGGTGAGAACCGTATTCATATCCGCTTGTAGTTCATCGAGATTTTGGTCAGCAGTAATAATCATCTTTTTTGCCTCTTTTATATTTGCCCTCATTAAAATTTCATCTTGCATCGATTTTCCCTTAATAAAATGTAGATGTTGATAAGGTAGAGGGTTGCTCCTTAAAGAATCGTCAATCAATATAATTGGCTGCTTTGTCTCTACGAGTGTTGCTAATATCCTTTTGGAACGTTCATTCCAACCAATAATGATTAAATGATCTTTCCCTTTATATTGCAATCCCCCCTTTTGATATTCATCTTGTCTTGTGACAGCAATGGTTGACAGTGTTGCGAAGTAAGCAGACAGGAAACCGGCGCCAACTAACAATAAAAGAATACCGGTAATTCTCCCTTCAATCGTTAGTGGAACATAATCACCATATCCGACAGTTGATGCCGTAATAACCGCCCACCAAATACCATCCATTATTGTAGGGAAATTATCCGGTTCGAGCAAATGAATGAAAAGGCCGAACAAACAAATTAATAGAGCTGTCATTAAAAGAATTCTTAAAAGCAGTGGAAGTCTGACAAAACGAACATAAAGATGATGAGGCAATCGATACCACTCCCTGAATACTTTAGGTTTTTAGCAACATTATTCCCAGCTCAGGTGTTTCGGAAACAGAAGGGAGAGATTCTTTTCCTGAGTAAACAACTGAAAATATATGCTTTTGTCCAATCCAGCCCAGCTTATTCAACATAAGGTAACAGTAAGGAGGGATATCATGCTTTATACAGCCTTACTTTTTTTACTTTGTATTCTTGCAGGATTTTCTTTATTGAATATTTCGGCAATTCCTGTACTTTCTGGGTTAGCGCCATTCCTCGAGATTGCTGCTGCTCTAGTAATTCTTATTTTCACCACTTCGCTTTTGTATCTCGGCTTTAAAAAATTATTTAGCAAAACTTGGCGGTGATTTTTTTGCGGAGGCATTTGCCTCCGCTCTCTTTTTTACGAGATTTAAACAGTGGAAAACATTCATAAAACAGGGAGAATTGGTAAATATTTAAATACAGTACCATTTTTTAAATGGAAGCAAAAAATAAGCTTGCTGTGGTTACTGTCTTTACACTAGCCTTGGTCGCCTTGATATTACCTTATTTTTCCTATATACGTGTGTAGGAGGGAAGATCCATTATGAAAAAGCAATATGCTGTAGTTGGTATGGGAAGGTTCGGCTCGAGTGTGGCAGTTACTTTGTTTAAAGAAGGAAATGAAGTTTGTGTCATCGATAAAAGTACAGAGAAAATCGATCATTATAAGAATGCGGTTTCTTACGCGGTAATCGGGGATTCTACAGATGAAGAGACGATGAAAGAAGTGGGGATAAGGAATTTTGATACGGTCATTGTAGCGATTGGCGATGATATTCAAGCGAGTATCTTAACGGTTTTATTACTAAAAGAAATGGGCGTCAAAAAAGTCGTCGCCAAAGCGATTAATAAGAGCCACGGACAGGTTCTTCATAAAGTTGGAGCAGATAAAGTTGTTTTCCCAGAAAGGGATATGGGAGAAAGAGTGGCACATCAATTGATGGCGGCACCCAATGTCTTGAACTTTATTGAACTAGCTGACGATTATAGCATCGAAGAGATGCAGGTACCAAAAAGTATGGAAGGAAAGAACCTCCGTGAACTTGATTTAAGAGCCAAATTTAATGTAACAGTTGTCGCTATTAAAGAAAAAAATCGAATTAATATTGCCCCTGACCCAGAAGAAGCGCTCGAAATGGACGATATTCTCTTAGTGATTGGAGAGAACAAAGATCTCGAGAAATTTTCACATATCATTTAAATGTAAGACTTTCGAGTTAAAGTAGATTGTCTGTTTTGCAAGAGATTTCTATTGAAAGAAAAATTGTTGATTCTATAATTTGGAAAGGGAATCTTAAAAGGTGAACACGATGAGACAAAGGGAGATTTTTATAGCATTTTTTCGAGTCGGTTTACTCGGTTATGGAGGAGGCCCTTCGTCCATTCCATTAGTTTATAAAGAAGTAGTTGAGAAATATAAATGGATAGATGCAGAGGAATTTAGTGACATTCTAGCTCTTGGGAATGCCCTTCCTGGTCCAGTGGCAACGAAAATGGCAGGGTATATTGGCTTGCGTGTCGGTGGATATACGGGAATGGTGAACGCGTTGGTAGCAACAGTTGCCCCAACAATCTTTCTGATGATTATACTTTTAACAAGTTTAAATGCTTATAAGGACGAGCCCTGGGTCAGAGGAATGACAGAGGCTGTTATCCCGGTCGTTGCCGTTATGCTTACCGTTTTAACATGGGGATTTATTAAACGGGCTGGGCAATCAAAGCTTGGGTGGTACTGGACTTTTACTTTTATCATTGTTAGTTTTTTTCTTCTTGAAAGTTTTCAGCTTCACCCTGCAATATTAATCTTGTTTCTATTGGTGGGAGCACTCTTAAAAGGGGATGGAAAAGTGAAACATATGAAAAAGGAGAGATGGAATCGGTGATTTATCTTAAAATTTTCTGGGCCTTTTTCATTCCTGGAATCCTTGGTTATGGTGGGGGACCAGCATCGATTCCCTTAATAGAAAATGAAGTTGTTCGTCGTTATGGTTGGTTTACGGTTAGTGAATTTAGTGAAATTCTTGCTCTAGGAAATGCATTGCCAGGTCCGATTGCAACAAAAATAGCAGGCTATATTGGCTATATGCAAGGAGGTATATTTGGAGCTATTGTTGGTATTTTTGCAACGGTCGCACCATCGTTGCTATTGATGATTGGCTTGCTTCGGTTGTTGATGAGGTACAAAGACTCGCCAAAAGTAAAAAGACTAACAATTGTTATTAGGCCAGTTATTGCTGTCTTGTTAGGGGGAATGGTATACGATTTCTTCTTTTCTTCATATGAAGCCGTCGGAGGCTTGCAGACAGTGGTGATTGGTGGAGGAAGTTATCTGTTAATGGAAAGGCTCAACATTCATCCAGCATATGTCATTGCTGGTGCTTTAGTTTATGGTGCTGTTTTTTTGAGTTCATAAAAAGAGAGATGTTTTTAACGTTCAAGAAATGTTAAACGTTTTGGAATTTGTGAATAACTTTTCCTCTATTATCTTGACGTACAAGTTTGCCAGTGGTTAAAATGTTTCCTATAGTAAACTTTTTCTTGTTTGAGCATATAATGACTCAGAGTAAAAGTTAGGCGTTAGATTGGAGGAAACGGTATGCCGGAGAATTTATTGATTGCTTTTGGTTTGACCTTAATGGCAGGACTTGCTACGGGGATAGGGAGTCTATTGGCCTTTTTTACATCTCGAACGAATACAAAATTTTTATCATTAGCTCTCGGTTTTTTAGCAGGAGTTATGATTTATGTTTCAATGGTTGAAATTTTTTTCAAAGCCCAAGAAGCTCTTACCGAATCGTTAGGTGAGTCAATGGGAAATTGGATGACAGTTGTCGGATTTTTTGGCGGAATGCTTTTAATTGCCTTAATTGATAAATTTATTCCTAAACACGGTAATCCCCATGAATTGAAAAAGGTAGAAGATATGAACAAAACTGTCTCACCTGATCAAGATCCCGCTTTGCTTAAAATGGGGATGTTTACAGCACTCGCAATCGCAATTCATAATTTTCCGGAAGGAATTGCAACCTTCATGGCAGCACTACATGATCCAGCTCTTGGGGTAGCGATTGCTGTTGCTGTTGCCATTCACAATATTCCCGAGGGAATAGCCGTTGCAGTCCCGATTTATTATGCAACTGGGGATAAAAAGAAGGCATTCAAATTGTCTTTCTTATCGGGGCTTGCAGAACCACTTGGAGCAATCGTCGCTTTTCTGTTTTTAATGCCGTTCTTAAATGATGTCATGTTCGGTATTGTTTTTGCGGCGGTTGCAGGAATTATGATCTTTATTTCCCTTGATGAATTATTGCCTGCAGCTAAAAAGTATGATGAAGCACATATTTCCATTTACGGTGTCATAGGTGGGATGGCTGTAATGGCCTTGAGTTTACTACTATTTATTTAATTAATGGACGCTTGGAAAGAAAACCATTTCCAGGCGTTTCTTTATTTTATGAAGAAACCTATACATGTGTTTGAAATTATAGTGGAACTATACAATAATATAGTTACCAGTAATCGGAAGATAACTTTATTTAGAGGAGAATGACGTTGAAAACAGAAAAAAAATCAAGGCATTTAGCCGGCATCTCCTTGGCTATTATGGCAGCAGGCTTTTTGCTGACGATTCCATTTCAAGATTCCCTTTGGGGAAGACTGCTTCAAGGAGGATTCGAGGCAGGACTTGTTGGTGGCCTTGCCGACTGGTTTGCGGTAACAGCCTTGTTTCGCCATCCGCTTGGAATTCCCATTCCTCATACCGGTCTACTACCTAAAAATCGAAAAAAAATTACGCAATCAGTCGTACGGATCATCGAAACGGAATGGCTATCGGCTGAAAGTATTAAAGAAAAGATTAAGCAAATTGAACTTAGTAAGCGTATCATTCAGCTTGTTCAAACAGAACTCAAATTAGAGCGAACAAAAAAAATAATCCAAGCAATCATTCTCGAAGCAACAAAAAAGCTCGAGTTAGAAAAGTTGACTCCGATGCTCGAGAAGGAATTTAAAAAGTATTTGTTATCCGTCGATGCATCGAAGTTGTTGGATTCGATATCTAAAGAAATCCTAACCAGACAGTATGATGAAAAAGCGCTAGATTTCATTTTAAAAGAGACAGGGAAATGGGCAGCTACTACAGAAGCAAAACAAACAATGGGGAAACTAGGAAAACAATTAATTGAAACGACTGAAGCTGACGGATTGTTGAAATTTGCCATCCATTCTTTCAACCAACTTGTGAATGAGGAAAAAATTGGTCAAATGATGCAAACCTTTCTGATGAATAGAGTTAGAAATTTGAGCAGGAAAGATAATCGTTACCGAAAGTTAATTTTGGAATGGATCAGACAAGAATTAGTGGAGATTAACCGTCGTGAACAATTGATGACCGAGATCAACGAATGGAAAAACCACTTCGTTGAAGAGCTTGAAATCGAGACGCAAGTGAACCAAGTTTTAGACGAGATAAAAACACGTGCCGTCATATTTATTGAACAAGATCATTTTGTTGATCAATATATAAATCCGGTCCTTCTAAACTTCATTAATAAGTTGGGAAAAGATGAAGAAAAAATAGAAGCGACTGAGAAATGGATACATAATCAAATTGCAATACTAGTTGAAAAGCATCATGCTAAGATAGGCGTGTTAGTCAAAGAAAATCTTGACAAGCTTGATACGGAAACTTTAATTGAGATGATGGAAGTTCATATCGGAAAGGATATTCAATGGATTCGTGTAAACGGAGCGTTGTGCGGATTTATTATTGGTGTGGCTTTAACGATATTCAAAATGCTCGTCTATTAGAAAGAAAAGATAGTGGGCCAAGAGAGTAGGAAGATGATGGGGAAACAACTTTTTACGGAAGAACAAGTCGTAAAAGAAAAAATTTGGACGAGGGATTTTATTTTAATCTGTGTTGCTAACTTCTTTATTTTCCTTGGATTTCAAATGACACTGCCTACCATTCCATTATTTGTCGAACATCTAGGAGGAAATGATCAGCTTATTGGTTTAGTAGTCGGTATTTTTACGTTTTCTGCACTTTTGCTGCGTCCATTAGCAGGACATGCTTTGGAGTCAAAGGGGAGAAGAATTGTTTATATGAGCGGGCTTGCCATTTTCGTCGTTTCTGTCGGTACCTTCGGATTTGCTACCAGCATCATTTTTTTGTTCTTCCTTCGAGTGATTCAAGGAGTTGGCTGGGGTTTTTCAACGACAGCATCAGGGACCGTCGCGACGGACGTTATTCCAGCTAGCAGAAGGGGAGAGGGGCTTGGTTATTATGGTCTTTCTGGCAGCCTCGCACTTGCGCTCGGTCCTGCGCTCGGTCTTGTGTTAACGGGATTCGTATCATATGAAGTATTATTTCTTCTTTGTGCGTTATTAGGACTTCTTGCGTTTTTACTTGCTGGGAAAATAAACTATAAAGCTGTGGAGAACCGTAATGTCCCAAAACAAAAATATAAATGGGATGTTTACGAAAAGAGTGCACTACCACCATCGATTTTATTATTGTTTATTACCGTGACATTTGGAGGAATCTCTACATTCCTCCCTTTGTATTCAGCTCAAGAAGGCGTTGCAGGAATTGAATTGTATTTTTTAATTTATGCCGTTTTTCTCATGGTTTCGCGAACGTTTGCAGGAAAACTGTATGATAAAAAAGGCCATAAAGTCGTTTTTATTCCAGGTGCCGTCTTAATATTGCTTGCAATGCTGCTCTTGGCATGGATGGCGAATAGCATGATTCTCTTTTTGGCAGCTATTTTTTATGGACTAGGTTTTGGTTTGGTGCAGCCAGCATTACAAGCATGGTCCGTAGCAAAGGCAGCACCGAATAGAAAAGGAATGGCAAATGCTACATTTTTTTCATTCTTTGATCTTGGAATCGGAATAGGTGCGATTACCTTTGGTCAAATCGGCTATGCTTGGGGATATGTAAGTATTTATGTGACTTCCGCTTTTTCTGTACTGATTGCGATTATGTTCTATCTGTTTTTTCTATGGAAGGAGCAACAGAAGAACCTCAAAAATCCACGTCAACTATGATGTGGTTTTATTTTTAGTGAAAAAATGCAATTAAAAAGAGGCATGCGAGTGCATGCCTCTTTTGTTCATATTTAGGAAATTATAAAATGTTCAAGGTGTGGATAATTGGACTCGTAATTTGCATCCAGCTCCAGCGCCTAGCCCCTCGAGTCGCTTCGGTCCGTCTAATGAAGTCAAAGAACGACTTCAATAGCCGGCCCTCCAGCGCTTGTCGGGGCTGACCAAGGCGCTTGCGCTTTTGTTTCTTATTACAAAAATTTTATGCAAACAGGTTCTGGCACCTCAATATCCTTTTGCAGAAGCGTAAGCTTGCCAGTATCACTATCTCTTGAATATAAAGTAAGGTTATTTGAATTCTGATTTGAAGCAACCAAATACATCTCTGTTGGGTCTAAGGAAAAGTCTCGCGGCCAATTTCCTTCCGTAGAGGTATGTTCGACAAAGGTCAGTTCAAAGTTTTTATCGTTCACTTTGAAAACAGCAATACTGTCATGCCCACGGTTAGCTGCATATACAAACTTTCCATCCCGGGAAATATGAATAGCACTTCCTTGATTGTTTTCTGAAAAGTGGTCAGGAAGAGTGGATATGGTTTGAATATGTTCAAAACTACCTTCCTCCGCATTATAATTGAGAACAATGACTTCCGAGCTAAACTCAGTCATGACATAGACATAAGGTTGATTAGGATGAAAAACGAGATGTCTAGGCCCACTGCCAGGTGTACAAGTAAAACGTTGATGTTCAATGAGGTTATCATTTATTTGTTTATATGTATAAATTTCGTCTGTACCGAGGTCGATAGCAATGATGAATTTTCGATCCGGGGAAAAGCTGGCAAAATGAGCATGTGCTTTTTCTTGTCTAGGATCTGGTCCTGAACCTTCATGATAAACAATCGATGTTGCTGGCTGTACTTTGCCATCATCCATGATAGGATAATATTCAACAGTCCCTTTATGGTAATTAGCTGATAATAACTTATTTTCACTCTCGATACTGACGTGACAAGGCGGAGCCCCTTCTACTAATGTTGAATTAAGAGGGTTCAATTGGCCAGTTTCGGAAATGGAAAATGTGGCAATTCCACCTAAATCCCCGTCTTTAATAACAGAATATAAGTATTGCTTATTTTCACTAATCGTTAAATAGGTTGGATTGCTTAACTCAACTACACAGTTAATGTCTTTAATGACACCAGCATCCTTGTCAAGATGGAAAGAGTAAATTCCTTTACTGGTACTTTTTGTATAGGTACCAACAAATCCAAGGATTTGATTTTCGTAGTTCATGTTATGTTCCTCCTTGTATCATGATTCATCCTTATCTTACACTAAATGAAAGACCGGTACAGCAGTACAGGTCTTTCATTTAGTCATATTTTTGGAGAAAGTAGCATAAAATCATGTTGGGTCATTTGAGTTTGTCCACTCTGTAAAAGTACCGGTACCATTGCATTCATAACAATCATAAGGTGGGATTGTGTATAAAAATTCATTAGCGGAAAAAACATGGTATCCTCTGCCAAAACATTCTGGGCATTTATTTTGATCCTTCATAAGAGAAATGTGACGTTGATATCTGGAGTTTTTCCATTCATTATATGTGTTTAATAGCCCCATTTTATCACCTCATTTTCTCTTTATAATATTTACAATATGTTCCAAATTTATACGGTGTTCTAGTTTGTAAGCCTCAAATTTTCCTCATTTAAAACATTGCGGTTACGCGGTATAATAATATAGGTGAATGGTAGGATTTTAAAAAGAGCATGAAGGGTTATGCTTTACATTTTTTTGAAAGAGGAGTATATTGTTACTTTGTAGCAAGCATTCTCGTTCGTAAATAACCAACACTCACAGATAATAACTTAGTGAATTAAAAAATGAAAAGTAGGTGAAAAGATGAAAAGCTTCATTAGAGAGAAAATAAATTTAAATCATTTCATGGGCTTCTTCTTTTTAGCCGTTTTACTTCTATGGTTGAAAACATATGCTGTCCAAATAACCCAATTTAATCTCGGGGTAGAGAATTCAATTCAATCGTTTTTACTATTTTTAAGCCCTTTAGCTTCCGGGATTATTTTCTTAGGACTAGCTATGTTCAAAAAGGGGAAGAAAAAGTATTCATGGCTTATAGGTTTATATTTTGTCCTTAGTTTCTTATTGTATGCGAATGTATTATACTATCGATTTTTTAATGACTTCATTACATTGCCGACATTTTTTCAAACGCAAAACTTTGGTGATGTAAGCTCTAGTGTGTATACTCTAATGCATTCATATGACATTCTATTCTTTGTCGATTTTCTTATTTTGGCTGTTTTAGCCTCAAAACGAACGAAATTCGTTCAGAAGGATTACAGTAACATTAGTCGGAGAAAGATAGCTGCAGTGATGCTTTTAGGTTTAGGTATTTTTAGTGCCAACCTTGGAATGGCAGAGGCAGATCGTCCGCAACTACTAACTAGGACCTTTGACCGAAACTATATCGTTAAATATTTAGGCATGTATAATTACACCATTTATGATGCTGTACAAAGCACGAAAGCCTCAGCCCAGCGTGTTATGGCGGATAGCAGTGATGTTGTCGAGGTGATTAACTATACACAATCTCAATTTGCTGAGCCTAATCCAGAATACTTCGGCGTAGCTGAAGGGCGTAATGTTATTTATATTCATCTTGAATCCATTCAAAATTTCTTGATTGATTATGAATTGCATGGGGAAGAAGTGATGCCATTCTTAAATTCACTCGTTCGCGATCCCAATTCGCTGTACTTCGATAATTTTTATCATCAAACAGCACAAGGAAAAACAGCTGATGCTGAATTTATGTTAGAAAACTCTTTGTTTGGTTTGCCACAAGGGTCTGCGTTTTCAATGAAAGGGTTAAACACGTACCATTCAGCACCAGCTATTCTTGCTCAAGAGCAAGGATATACTTCAGCTGTGTTTCATGGCAATACAAGGTCATTCTGGAACCGTGACGAAATTTATAAATCTTTTGGATTTGATAAGTTTTTTGACTCGAGCTATTATGATATGAGTCCTGAAAATGTAACGAATTACGGGTTAATGGATAAACCGTTCTTTAAAGAGTCAATTCCTTTGTTACAGGCATTGCCACAGCCGTTTTATTCTAAGTTTATTATGTTAACTCATCATTATCCGTTTACGATGAATCAAGAAGAAGCAACAATTGAACCTCATTATACTGGCAGCAAAACGGTGGATAATTTCTTCCAAACGGCCCGATATTCTGATGAAGCACTAGAACAGTTTTTCAATGATCTTAAAGAATCCGGCTTATATGATAATTCAATTATCATCATGTATGGCGACCATTATGGAATCTCACAAAACCATAACAGAGCGATGGAAACTGTGTTAGGAAGAGAAGTTACTCCTTCTGTTACGGCAGAATTGCAAGAAGTACCACTAATTATTCACACCCCTGGCTTAAAAGGTGGAGTGAATCATACGTACGGTGGTCAAGTTGACTTGTTGCCGACATTGTTACATTTGTTAGGAATTAATGCTGAAAATTTTGTACACCTAGGAACTGATTTGCTTTCGAAAGATCACCGTGAACTTGTTGCATTTAGGAATGGTGATTTTGTCAGTCCAAATGTAACTTTTATAGAGAGTAAGTTCTATGATCCGAATACAGGTGAGTTACTAGAAGAAACGGAAGAATTTATCCAACTGAAGCAAATTGCAAGACAACAATTAGAGCTTTCAGATAAAGTTGTTAATGGTGATTTATTGCGTTTCTACACCCCTGATAACTTTACACCAGTGCAACGTTCGATATACAATTATAATTTTGATGAAAGCTATCTTATAAACGCAGGGATTTCATTAGAAAAAGAAGAAACGATAGAAGAAGATGGAACGAATGCGGATAATACTGAGCCTATAACGGATGATGAAGTCCCTTCAGTGAATGAAGAATAATGAAAGAGAGCTACTCGAAATCGAGTAGCTCTTTTTAATCTAATAGAAAAGGGCAACTACGCCACTGTCTTTCCCCTTAGGAACTTGCAATTCGGCGAGTTTTCTTTTTTCATTTTATAGAAATATAAAAAAAGTTTAACACTGTCACAAAATAGTCATTGCATTAGACAATGAAAATCATTATCATTTAATTATAAGCAATTATCATTCTTGCCTCTTCCCTAGATGGTATTAATGAGAATGATTATCTTTATTTATTGCACTACAAAGAAAGAGTAAGGTTGCGAATATGAAACTCATCTACTTAATTATTGGCTTCATTGTATTATCAATCACTTCATTGTTTATCGGAGTGCAGAATATTTCACCTTTGGATCTTTTTAGCTTAACGGAAGAACAAATGGAAGTTTTGTTTGTGAGCAGATTTCCTCGTCTTATATCAATTATCCTAGCTGGAGTTGGAATGAGTATTTGCGGCTTAATTATGCAGCAATTGACGAGAAATAAATTTGTCTCACCAACTACTGCTGGGACAGAGGATTCAGCAAGATTTGGGATTCTTATTTCAATGATGCTGTTTTCAGGAGCAGGCCAGTTTGTTCGAGTGCTTGTTGCTTTCTTCTTTGCGCTTTTAGGAACTTTTATTTTTATGAAATTGCTTGAAAAAGTGAAATTTAAGGATGCCATCTTTATTCCACTTGTCGGGATGATGTTTGGGAGCATTGTTGGATCGATTACCACCTTTTTTGCCTATAAAGAAAATTTAATTCAAAATATGTCATCATGGCTGCAAGGAAATTTTTCAATGATGATACAAGGGAGATACGAATTGTTATATATTAGTATCCCTCTTATATTTATCGCCTATTTATATGCTAATAAATTTACCATTGCGGGAATGGGGGAAGAGTTCTCTGTCAATCTAGGTTTAAATCATAAACAAATCATGAATATCGGTTTGACCATTGTTGCTTTAGTTACAACTATTGTCGTTCTTACCGTTGGGATGATTCCATTTTTAGGCTTGATTATCCCCAATATCGTTACGATGTACAGGGGAGACCATCTGCAAAAAAGCCTTTCTCATACAGCATTGCTTGGAGCAATCTTCGTACTAGCCTGTGATATTTTAGGCCGGGTAGTTATTTATCCTTATGAAATCCCTATTGGTCTAATGGTTGGGGTCATCGGAAGTGGAATTTTTCTTTACATGATTTTGAGGAGAAAGGCATATGAGTAATAAAAGTAAACTGATAATACTAGTGATCATAACGGTTGTGCTTGCTGCAGCTTTCATATTTATCGATTTAGGAAACAACTGGGACTACACTCTCCCAAGAAGACTGAAAAAAGTATATGCGATTATTTTAACGGGAGCGACGATTGCGTTTTCGACAGTAGTGTTTCAGACAATCACAAATAATAGAATCTTAACTCCAAGTATTATCGGATTAGATTCACTATATTTACTGATTCAGACATTTCTCATTTTTGTATTTGGATCAATGAGTTTCACGATGACGAATCCGAATGTAAATTTTCTGATTTCTGTCGCACTTATGGTTCTCTTTGCAAGTCTATTATATAAATTACTTTTCCGAGGAAATGGTGAGAATAATATATATTTTCTCTTACTAGTCGGGATTATCTTTGGAACGTTCTTTAGAAGCATTAGTGAATTTATGCAAGTGCTAATTGATCCAAATGAGTTTATGCTTGTTCAAGATCGAATGTTTGCAAGTTTTAATAATGTGAAAACAGAGCTTTTATTAATAGCAACAATTGCTGTTATTCTTGTAGCTTTGTACTCAATTCGTTTTATTAAATATTTAGATGTTTTGTCACTCGGTAAGGACCAAGCGGTTAACCTTGGTATTGATTATAATCATGTTGTAAAAAGATTATTGGTCATCATTGCGATTCTTGTTTCGATTTCAACGGCACTTGTCGGTCCGATTACGTTTCTAGGTTTATTAGTTGCAAACGTTGCTTATCAATTTCTAAACACGTATAAACACAGTTTGCTAATCATAGGTTCGATTTTTATATCAATTATTGCTCTAGTAGGCGGTCAGCTGATTGTCGAACGTGTGTTTACATTTGATACAACATTAAGTGTCATCGTCAATTTTGTTGGTGGAGTGTACTTCATATATCTGCTGTTAAAGGAGAGTAAATCATGGTAGACGTTAAAAATGTTTCTAAAGGGTATAACAATAAGAATGTCATTACAGATGTTTCCGTTAAAATAGCCAAAGGGAAAATTACCTCTTTTATCGGACCGAACGGGGCAGGTAAAAGTACACTGCTTTCAATGATAAGTCGATTGATCGCTAAAGATGAAGGGGAAATTTATATTGATGGAATGGACCTTACGCGCTGTAAGAACAATGAGTTAGCTAAGAAAATTTCCATTTTAAAGCAATCAAATCATATTAATGTTCGCCTAACTGTAAAAGAACTTGTTTCGTTTGGAAGATTCCCATACTCACAAGGAAGACTTACGAAAGAGGACCGCAAGTTTATAAATGAAGCGATTCGCTATATGGAATTAGAGGAAATTCAGGATAAGTATTTAGACCAATTAAGTGGCGGGCAAAGACAAAGAGCGTATATTGCGATGGTTATTGCCCAAGATACAGAATATGTATTGTTAGATGAACCATTGAATAATCTTGACATGAAGCATTCCGTGCAAATCATGAAAACGTTAAGAAAATTGACGGATGAACTTGGCAAGACGGTTATGATTGTTATTCACGATATTAACTTTGCTTCTTGTTATTCTGATTATATCGTGGCAATGAAAAATGGCCGTGTGATAAAAGAAGGACCAACAGATGTAATCATTACACCAGAAGTATTAAATGAGGTGTATGATATGAACTTTAAAATTGAAGAGATTGATCGAGAAAAAATCTGCGTTTTTTATTCTTAATCATTAAAGCCGTCTTAATATGGGCGGCTTATTTTAGTATTGCAGAGGGGTGATCATTTCCTTCTTCTCATCAACAAGTATAAAAATCAAGTTTTTCTGATAATAGCAACGTTTTTTGTAACAACTGTTAAGTGGGAACACATATTCAATACAGTGAGAGAGTTAAAAGTGAAAGTTAATTTAATTTAGATATTAATTTATAATCATTATAATATAATATTTATTACTGGTCAATACAAAAAAACTATTGATTTCTCAGTTTATATAAAAAAATAATTGAGAAATATTAAATATTAGTTGAGAGGAGGATAAATTAAATTATTATCTAAATGAAAATGACAGTATTATGAACTTTTGACCATTTTTGCTCAATCTTCACAGGAATAGACTATAATATTAATATAAATATAGGTATTGGAGGAATGAACTTGAAGAACGAACTTACTTTATCCGTAAATAAGCAAATTGCAAACTGGACTGTCCTTTATATTAAATTACATAATTATCATTGGTATGTGACAGGCCCAGAATTCTTTACATTACATACAAAATTTGAAGAGTTATATAATGAAGCAGCCGTTCATATTGATGAGTTGGCTGAACGCTTACTTGCTCTAGGAGATAAGCCAGTTGCTACAATGAAAGATTGTCTCGAGATTTCGTCTGTAGATGAAGCTATTGGAGGCGAATCAGCAACAGACATGGTTGCTTCAGTTGTAACTGATTTTACTATTCTTATTAAAGAATTGAAAAAAGGGATGGACCTTGCTGATACAGTGAATGATGAAACGACAGGAGATCTGCTTTTATCGATTCACTCTAGTCTCGAAAAACATGTTTGGATGTTGAATTCTTTCTTAGGTCGCTAACATACATGATTATAAAACAATGAAAAACTCGCCAATTGGCGAGTTTTTTTAGGGAGTCTGAGATTTTTACAGAAATGTTTCAGATTGTAATAATGCCCCCAGATTTCTGTTTTTATGGAAATATCTTTCAAATAAGAGGGTCTGGGTAAATTTTCCTTGAATGATACAACTATAAGCTAGACAGGCAATCTAGCATTCTATTTCAAAATACCATTTATTGGTCAATGAATCACTATGTAACAACTGTTAGCCTACTAGTAGAGAAAGAGAGAATACTAGGAGGTATAAAAATGACTCATGTAAAAAAATTTGGAGTAGCAATGGCATTAGTTGCTTCACTCACACTAACCGCGTTCGTTCCTAAAGGAGAGGCAGCAGGCCAGCATACTGTTGCTTCAGGTGAATCATTATGGAAAATTGCCAACAAATATGGAGTAAGCGTCAACGATTTGAGCGCTGTAAATAATCAACGTTCAACATTAATCTATCCAGGACAAAAACTAGTTATTCCAAGTTCTGGTCTTTCGGAAACAGATAAAGACCTAATGGCTAGACTTGTACATGCAGAAGCGAAGGGAGAATCATATGCTGGAAAAGTTGCAGTTGCGACTGTAATCTTAAATCGAGTGGATAGTTCTAAGTTTCCTAACACTGTAAAAGGTGTAATCTATGAAAATGTTCAGGGGCATTATGCGTTTACCCCAGTTCAAAACGGGGAAATTAATAAGCCTGCAGATGCAGAGGCGAAAAGAGCAGTTAATGAGGCGCTTGCTTTTCGTGGACAAGGGAATGGATCTTTGTACTTTTATAATCCGAAAACGGCAACGAGTGATTGGGTCTTTACAAGACAAACAACGATTACGATTGGAAACCACCGGTTTGCAAAATAACAAAAGCGAGCGCAAGACAAACCTTGCGCTCGCTTTTGTTTTTATTTTAGAATGTCATGATCAACGTAACGCTCACCATTTATTTCGCTAATTAAGTTAATCGCTACTTTTGCACCATCACCAGCAGTAATGATCGTATGTACACTTACACCTGCGCAAGTTCCGGCTGCCCATACTCCATCGACATTGGTTTTTCCGCTCGCATCGACATCAAGTACGGTCTTAATGCGTGGTTCTGTCCCTTCTTTTGTAGCCACCCCGATTGTTTCAGCAAGTGCAACAGAAACCCCAGTCGCAATAATTACATATTTCGCTTCAAATTCTTGACCATTTGCTTCAAGAAGAAAACCATCATCTTTTTTAGTTAGATTCGTCACATCATTTTGAACAAGTTCAGCCCCAAACTTAACTGCTTGTTTTTGGCCAAGTTCGACTAGGTCTGGTCCAGATATCTCTGAAACACCATAGTGATTTTCCATCCATGCTCTTTTTGTCATGCTTTTATCATTATCAATTAATAATGTTTTCTTTCCAGCTTTAGCAGTGAACAATGCCGCACTTGCACCAGCTGGACCAGCGCCAATAATTGCAATATCAAACATAAGAAACCCCTCCTGAAAAAATACTTCAACACTCTTATCTTAGCAAATTGAAAATTTAAATCCTAGTTTTATGCTTTTATAAAGTGAAGGCGTATATATATCTGAAAATACAGATTAATTTGTTTATTATGAAAAAAAGTTGAAATTGGAAATTGTAAGTGGTTTAATATAATTAATGTATTACTTATCAGATATGTGACATCTGAAAGGTGGTGAATGGTTTATGGATGTAGAAAAGATTCACAATCAAAAAGTTTCTGATCGCGTCGTAGAAGAAATCGAAAAAATGATTGAATCAGGACGGTTTAGCATTGGAGAAAAGCTTCCCTCCGTAAGAGAACTTTGTGAGTTATTTGGTGTGGGACGATCGGCGGTTCGAGATGCGATAACGATATTAAAAGGGAAGGGTACAGTCGAGGTGAAGCATGGCGAAGGTACATTTATACGTGGATTCGACTCGTCAAGCTTATTTAAAGATCAAGTACTGCTCCCTAGTTTAAAAGATATTCATGAGCTTTTCCAAGTAAGGAAAATGCTCGAAACTGGAATGGCCGAAATGGCTGCTCTTAACCGCTCGGAAGCGATGGTTGTCGAATTAGGAAAAATTCTTTCATTAGAGAAAGAAACCGGCTGGGGTTCAGATTATAGCTTTCATATGACGATTGCTAAAGCTTCAGGGAATGAGATTTTAATTCGCTTAGTCGAGTTTATCTCTTCTGCTATGAAAAAAGTGATGCTTGAATTTTATAATGAAATTGAAAAAGATAAGGAAATCATCATAAATATTGAGGCGCAGCATGATCGTATCTTTCAAGCGATTCAATCACAAAACCCGAAGCTAGCTCGTGACGCAATGATGAACCATTTAATTTATGTGGAAAGCCTATTGCAAAAGATCGTATTAGAAAACGCCTAATTTGAATCAGGCATTGCAAAACAGTCACCTAGTTTATAGATGAATGTGAATATATTTAATTTAATATATTAACTAAATACAAAATGGAATTGGAGGAATTAGAAATGACAGAGTATGTGAAATCGGGGAATCTTCAAGTAGCAAAGGAGCTTTATGATTTTATTAATCTAGAGGTTATCCCAGGCAGTCAAGTCGATACGGAAGCTTTTTGGCTTGGCTTTGGTCAGATTGTAAAAGATTTAGCTCCAAGGAATAAACAATTGCTTGCTATTCGTGATGAGATTCAGAAAAAAATCGATACATGGCATCAACAAAATTATGATAATTTCAACTTCGAAACCTATAAAACTTTTTTATCTGAAATCGGTTATCTTGAACCTGACGTGGAAGATTATGAAGTGGAAACAGAGAATGTCGATGATGAAATTTCTCTTCAAGCTGGACCACAACTTGTTGTACCTGGTGACAATGCCCGCTATGCGCTCAATGCAGCGAATGCACGGTGGGGGAGTCTTTACGATGCATTGTACGGAACAGATGCTATTAGTGAAGAAAATGGCGCTGAACGCGGACGAAATTATAATCCTGTTCGTGGTGAAAAAGTCATTCAATTCGCCCGTGAATTTTTGGATGAAACTGTACCATTAAAAGGGGCTTCTCATAAAAATGCCGTTCACTACTCAATCGTTAATGGTGAGTTGCTGGTTTCTTTAAATAATGGAACAAAGACAGGTCTGGCTGACAATAGTAAGCTGGTCGGTTACCAAGGGGAGGCTGAGGAACCTAAATCGATTCTAATGAAGAATAATGATCTCCACTTTGAAATTCAAATTGACCGCACTCACTCCATTGGGGCAACAGATAAAGCGGGAGTAAAGGATCTTCTTCTTGAAGCGGCTTTAACGACGATCATTGACTGTGAGGACTCAGTTGCAGCAGTTGATGCGCAAGATAAGACTTTGATTTATCGTAATTGGCTTGGTTTGATGAAAGGTGACCTTACAACGTCTTTTCAAAAAGACGGAAGAGTGATGACTCGTTCATTAAATTCCGATCGGACATATACATCTATTACTGGCGAAGAGCTTAAACTCCGTGGTCGTTCGATGCTGTTCATTCGTAATGTAGGTCATTTAATGACAAGTAATGTTATTTTAGATGAAGATGGACAAGAAGTTCCTGAAGGAATTATTGATGGTGTTGTAACGAGTTTAATAGGGAAGCACACAATATTGGGGAGTGGGAACTTCAAAAATTCGCAAAAAGAATCGATTTATATCGTAAAACCGAAAATGCATGGTTCGGCTGAAGTTGCGTTTGCCAATGAGCTTTTTGATCGAATTGAGGATTTAATTGGGGTTGAACGAAATACGCTAAAAATTGGTGTAATGGATGAAGAGCGTCGTACCTCACTTAACTTAAAAAATTGTATCTATGAGGTTAAAGAACGAATCGTCTTTATTAACACGGGATTTCTCGATCGTACTGGCGATGAGATGCATACATCGATGGAAGTTGGCCCGATGATTCGGAAAAATGAGATGAAGTCATCCACATGGCTGCAAGGCTATGAAAAATCGAATGTTTATACTGGTTTAGCTGTCGGTCTTCGGGGACGGGCGCAAATTGGGAAGGGGATGTGGGCAATGCCAGATTTGATGGCAGATATGATACAACAAAAAGTTGCCCATCCAAAAGCAGGTGCAAATACAGCTTGGGTCCCTTCACCAACTGCAGCAACTCTTCATGCGTTACATTATCACCAAGTTGAGGTTAGGCGAGTTCAGGAAGAGCTAATAACAGAGATGAAGGATTTACGTGATGCTATTCTTGAGATACCATTTGCGGCGAATGTGAATTGGAGCCCAGAAGAAATTCAGGAGGAACTCGATAATAATGCCCAAGGAATTCTAGGTTATGTTGTTCGTTGGGTTGAGCAGGGAATAGGATGCTCGAAAGTTCCTGATATTAATAATATTGGTTTAATGGAAGACCGCGCCACCTTAAGAATATCCAGTCAACATATGACAAACTGGTTGCGTCATGGCATATGTACAAAGGACCAAGTGATGGAAACATTGAAGCGAATGGCCAAAGTGGTCGATGAACAAAATGCTGGCGATGTAAATTACCGGCCAATGGCGCCGAATTATGATGATTCTGTTGCTTTCCAAGCGGCTTGTGAGCTAGTTTTTGAAGGGCTTGAACAACCAAATGGTTATACTGAGCCGATCCTTCATCGCCGTCGTCAGGAAGCAAAAGCTAAATTTGCCTAATAACGAATGAAATATAACCATTGATCTACAAGGGTTCATTATTGAATCACTTGTAGATCTTTTTCGTTCTTTTCCTTTTAAAAAGGTCTATCAAAATCATCTTTGAGCATATGATGTTTTGTGGACAAGTTTTACGATCCGCAATAACTGGTAGTAAGACGTCTACTTAATACTAAATGTAGCAGGTCAAAAGGAAATTCATGGAGGAGAAGAATGGAAGAATGGATTTTTTCAATTATGGAGGAGTTTGGCTATATCGGGATACTGGTTGTTATTGCATTGGAAAATCTATTTCCCCCAATACCATCAGAACTAGTCCTTCCTTTTAGCGGCTTTATGACGACAAGAACGGGCTTAACAGTCCCGGGCGTTATCGTCGCTTCGACTTTAGGATCAGTACTTGGAGCGATTATTTTATATTGGATTGGTAGGATGATAAATGTTCAACAATTAGAAAGGTTTGTAGAGCGCCGCGGCCGATTGTTAAAAGTTTCGAAACGAGATATTCGTACAGCTGAAGGGTGGTTTATTCGCTTTGGTCCATGGACAGTGTTTTTTTGCCGTTTAATTCCAGTTGTCCGCAGTCTAATTTCGATTCCAGCAGGGATGGCAAAAATGAATATCGTTACGTTTATCCTTTTTTCAACTTTCGGTACGTTAATTTGGAATACGATTTTAGTTAGCTTAGGGGCATATTTAGGGGAGTCGTGGAAAGAAATCATGACGTATGCTGAGCTTTATAAAACATTTTTTTATTTCCTATTTTTATTTCTTGGGATCTTTATCTTTGTTAAAATGATACGAAATAGAAATCATCCTAAAAATTGACAAGTCTATTAACTCATTTTATCCTCTCTTGTGAGGACAGGTTGGTTAGGTGTGAAACTCACGTGGTCACTTTTTCTTATTTGGCAGCTAAAAACCTCATAGGTTTCATAAGATCCTATTCAGGAAAGGAACTAGACTACCCTTTCCCGAATTAGGGTCTTTTGCTGTAAAAATTTTGCGTATAATAAGGATGGGAGTCTAAATTAAAGGCGACACCAATACCTACGAGACGAAAATCTGCTCTTAAAATGTTTTCGCGGTGGCCGATTGAATTCATTAAACCTTCGTGAGCAAATATGCTGCTTGTTTGTCCGTAAGCTAGGTTTTCTCCTGCAACAGAAAAAGGAATATTCTCTGCCTCCATACGATCAAAAGGAGACTTCCCATTTAAATTTGTATGACTAAAGAAACCGTTATCCGCCATATCTTTGCTATGACGGCGTGCTGCATTTTTTGCATGATTATCCCATTGTAAGATAGGAACGTTATGTTTCATTCTTGTTGCATTGGTCAGGTCGAATAGTTGATGTTCAAACCCTTCTCTTAATTCATCACTCTCTCTTGTGTAGAAGTTGCTCCGTTGCTGTTCAAGTTTATTACTGATAATTTGGATTGCAGTAACAGTATCGTTTTGATGAAAATCATAAAAAATCCAAACGTGAGCCCCGTCAATGTGAAATAAATCGTAACCACGATCATGTGGAAGTTGATAAAAGGTCAAACCTTTTTGAATCCTCTCAATAGGTGAACCGAGTTGTTCAAGGACGAATCCGCGGGGGGATCCAAGTTCGATTCCGCCTGTTGAGCTAATTAAATCATGATTTGTGTAAATGGCAGCAACTTTATCTTCGTCGTCATATGCCAGCATCAAAAAGTTTTGGAAGTGATCGTGATAAGTATGCCAAAAAACACCATATTCATTAATGGATGAACGTTCGGGAGGTCCAATCCATTGCTCAAGTTTATTTCTATCGTCTCCAAGCTCAATGTTTGAAACAGAAAAGTATTGATTATTCGGGCCCTTTTTTCGTTCAGGTTCTTTCGCTTTTTCTGTATTTTTATCGGAGATGTCGTTTATACGTGTTTTGATTTGATTCCATTCTTCTCTAAGTGTAGAAAGGTGGTCCTTCTCCGTCTCTCTATTTATCTCAACCGGAATTGATTTAATTATCTCTTTTCCTATCCTTATATTCTCATCAATAAGTGGCCAATAAAGATACACAAATAGCCCTAAAATAATTAAAAGGATTAATCTCATGTAGGCACCTCACTTTCTTAACGGAAAATAGTGTTCTTTCTCACTATCGACACAACAGCTTCTTTTTAAAAAGATTCACGTTATAAAACGATTCAATTAATGATTTAAAATTGTTTTAAATTATGTTCGTTGGTAATCGCTTGCTAATTCTTTCAATATCTGTTACTATATAAAAGAATTATTTTTGTTCGGTATATTAGGAAGAACAAGTTATACTTTTCGCCTGGATACACAATGAGCAAGAATAGTACTAATATTGTGTGGATTGCACACTAGGAGGCAACAAAAATGGAAAACGGTAAAGTAAAATGGTTTAATGCAGAAAAAGGTTTCGGATTCATCGAGCGCGAAGGTGGAGATGATGTATTCGTACATTTCTCAGCTATCCAAGGCGACGGCTTCAAATCACTTGAAGAAGGTCAAGATGTAACTTTTGACGTTGAGCAAGGTGCTCGTGGACCACAAGCAGCTAACGTTCGTAAAAACTAAATTACAATTTCAAACAGACCCTAAAAGGGTCTGTTTTTATTTTATCGCAGATTAACTGGCAGTAAAACCCCACTGCTGGAAGTTTCGCTTTATCACATAAAGAAGGTATATAATTTTGAATAGCTACAATGTGAAACTTGACGCGAATATATAGGAGTAATAAACTAAAGAACAGACAAAAGTAAAAATATGAAAAAGGAGTACATATGAAGGGAAAAGTGATTATTCCAATTTTATTATTCGTTTTATTGCTAGCTGCATGTGGACAAGGGAAGTTGGATGAACCTATAGCATTAGTGAATCAGCACAATGAAGAGGTGGTTTTCCCGACTGGTGAACCTGCAGTATTCTTTTTTATCACTTCATACACCTGAGGTATTTGTCAGCAGCAACTCGTTGGGTTGCATGAAAATCTTGATAAATTAAATGGAGTGAATGCAGACATTTATATTATTAGCAATGATCAACCGGAAAACCAGCTTGAACTCTATACTCAGCTTGAAAGCTATTATGGCAAAAGTTTACCGTTTATTTCGGATGAGAATCTCGAATTAGTCAGTCATATGAAAATGAAAAATGGTGATACCGCTTATAGAGGGTATGCAATTATTGATGGAGAAGGAACGTTAGTATTAAATACAATTACTGATTTCTGGGGAGAGCAAGCGGACAAGTCAATCGCGGAAATTAAAGATGGGTTAGAGAAATTAAATAAGTAAGACTTACAAAACCTTGCTGAAAAACAAGGTTTTTTGTTTTTTGTAAAACCCTACTTTAAGAAGCGGTGACTCCTATAAAAAAAGGATGTTTAAAGAAGAAAATAAAATAACTTGATCTCCATCAATTAATAATGAAAATCATTACCGTATAATACGACTGAAAGGTTTTTTAAATAAAAATGTAATATTAATAGAAAAGAGGTAAATATGCGCACTCTAGTATTTCAAGGATATATGTGGGGATATATTTTAAGTAAAGCAAATAAAACCTTTACCATAAATAGATTAAATAAAGCAGGTAAGAACAAAGAGAAGGTGGAACTAATTGATCGTTTTATTTTAAAATGCACAAAAAAGTTAGTGAAAATTTCAGGTGCCGATGTAACCGTAACAGGAACAGAGAATGTTCCTTCAGATGAACCTGTATTATATGTTAGCAACCATCAAGGGAATATGGATATTCCACTATTATATTCAACAGCTCCTCAAACGATGGCGTTTGTCGCTAAGAAGGAAATGGAGAAGATTCCTTTATTGGGTTATTGGATGAAAGAGCGGGGCTGCGTGTTTATCGACAGGGATAATGCTCGTAGTTCCTTAAAAGCTATAAATGAGGCCATCCAAAATTTAAAGTTAGGTTATTCTATGGCTGTTTTCCCAGAAGGAACTAGAAGTAAAAGTTCTCAAGTTGGAGATTTTAAAGCAGGTAGTTTAAGAATTGCTATTAAATCGGGAGTTAAGGTCATTCCTGTTTCCATCAAGGATTCTTACAAATTGATCGAGAAAAAAGGGAAAAATACACCTGCTAAAGTTTTTGTACATTATTCTGAAGCTATCGATTCAAAAAACTTTAAAGATACGAACGAACTAGCCACAGAAGTACTAACACAAATTAAAAAACATTTGTAATAAAACAATAGTTTCAATAAAAAAACGTGATCCTAAGAGGAATCACGTTTTTTTATTGAATGGAGAATACCGGGTTCGAACCGGTGACCTCTTGCATGCCATGCAAGCGCTCTCCCAGCTGAGCTAATCCCCCATATTAATAAGTGCTACAAGAAGATTATACACACATCTGATTTGGCTTGCAAGTGATTTTTAAATTTGATATGAATAATTATAACTCTTCAATCTTTACACGCTCGATTTCCGTCATTGAAGAAACGGTTTCATAAATATCTGTTGTTTGCTTACGATGATTGACAGTTATGATTAGCTGAACGAGTTGATGTCCTTCTTCATTATCCTTTATGCGAAGCTTTTTAATAGACATCTTCTCCCTTTTTATTTCAATAAGTACATCTGCAATTCTTTTTTTGTTTTTCACTTGAAATTCAAGTGTTAATTCTTTTTCTCTTAACTGCCTCGGGCCTATCAGTGACATGAGAAAGGGCATAAACTCTACGCTTAAAATTAACAGTGCAACACCGGCCATTGCTTCGAAATAAAATCCAGCCCCTACAGCTATGCCGATACCAGCGGCACCCCAAATCATCGCGGCGGTTGTTAAACCGGAAATGGTGTCATTTCCTCTCCTTAATATGACTCCTGCACCTAGAAAACCGATACCAGAGACGATTTGAGCGGCAAGACGGAGAGGATCCATCGTAATGTTGACATCATCAACACCAGGGAATTTATAGGCTGACTCTATGGAAACAATGGTGAGGAGGCAACTAACGATACTAATGACCAAGCTTGTTTTTAATCCTACAGGTTTACGCTTTATTTCTCGTTCGAGACCGATAATTAGACCTAAAAACGCTGAAATACCTAGCCGAATCAAGGTTTCCGTTTCGAGAAAAGTTGTCATCATTTTTTTCTTCCCTCCTCTATTAATAAATAAGTATTCATTATCATTAGAAATTATCATAAAAAAAGATAAAGACTTGTCCAAGAGATAATTTTACTACTATTACTATATCGTATTCATAACGCCCCGGGTGATTGGTGACGTAGTGAATAATATTATTATTGATTCCTTATTAAAATCGGTTAAACTTCCTTATATACTTAGATGTTTATTCGTGGAGAGGCGGAAAAAGTGTGGGAAAAATAAAATTGAATCCTTATGTAGTATTGGCAATTGCAGTAACGTCTATTTCTACATCGGCTATTCTAGTTAAATTATCAACGGCACCATCTGGGGTGATTGCGTTTTATCGCCTCTTTTTTACTGTTCTGCTCATGTTACCAATTTTTATATTGAAATATGTTTCTGAATTAAAACGGATTACACTGGTAGATTGGGGTCTATCCTCAGTAGCTGGAATTTTTTTAGCTTTTCATTTTATTCTTTGGTTTGAATCGTTAAACTACACAACCGTTGCTAGTTCAACAGTCCTTGTTACATTGCAACCGATTTTTGCGTTTGTAGGAACTTATCTCTTTTTTAATGAAAAGTTTTCAGTTAAAGCGATATCCGCAGGTGTGATTGCAATAATAGGTAGCGTTATTATTAGTTGGGGTGATTTAAAGGTTAGTGGGTCAGCTTTTTTTGGTGATATGCTTGCGCTAGCAGCCTGTGCTCTAATTACATTTTACCTTATGTTTGGTCAATCTGTAAGGAAAAGAGTATCGATGATTACTTATACATTCGTAGTTTATATCATTAGCTCGATTACGCTGTTTTTCTATGTGCTATTTACAGGAGAGGGTTTTTTAGGTTATCCATCAATCGATTGGGTTTATTTTATTCTCTTAGCTATTTTTCCAACGCTGCTAGGTCATTCAATCCTTAATTGGGTGGTGAAATGGCTGAGTACCTCAACTATTTCAATCGCTATTTTATTTGAACCTGTTGGTGCTACTGTGTTAGCTTATTTTATTCTTAGTGAAAAAGTTATTTGGTCGCAAATTATCGGGGGATTGATTGTTATCTTTGGAATTGGTTTGTATCTATATGACGGACAGAAATCGCCTTTAAAATACGTAAAATTCAAGGGGAGAATATAAGGGGGAAAACGGGAAAGAAAAGTTCTAGATGCTTTATGTATTTTGGAAAGGTTTTTTTAAAAAATATATTGCAATGACTAATATGGTATGATATATTAATACCTGTCGCCGATGAACGAACCTAATATTCCTTTTGTTACAAAATAGAAAAACAAAAAAGGTATTGACGGGTGCGTAACGGTGTGATATATTAATAAAGTCGCTTCAGAGCGGCAAGTTAATTTATTGCTCTTTGAAAACTAAACAAACAAGCGTCAACAAACAATATTTATCATGTTTCTTCTATATAACATAGAGAACATGAGCCAACGTTTTATTTTATGAGCTAAAGCTTACTCTTATTTGGAGAGTTTGATCCTGGCTCAGGACGAACGCTGGCGGCGTGCCTAATACATGCAAGTCGAGCGAATCTTTAAAAGCTTGCTTTTAAAGATTAGCGGCGGACGGGTGAGTAACACGTGGGCAACCT